>NZ_CP047242.1:3755000-5210000 GCF_009856605.1 Trichormus variabilis 0441
TATCAGATAGAAAATCCCCAAATACCAAAATTCCGCGAAAAATTTGAGCAAGACCAGCGCTTATTCTTGGTACAAGACTATGTAGCTGGGAAAACCTATTGGGACATATTGACGGAAAGGCAAGCTACCGGCAAAGCTTTCACGGAGTTAGAAGTATTACAGTTAATGCGCTCATTGTTACCAGTCTTGGAACATATCCACGGGCGCGGCATTATTCACCGAGATATTTCTCCAGATAATATTATTTTGCGGGATAGCGATTCTCAGCCAGTGTTGATTGACTTTGGGGTGGTCAAAGAATTAGCGACGCGTTTGCAGTCTCCAGAGATGACAACACCAGTTACCTCCGTGGGAAAATTGGGCTACTCTCCTAGTGAACAAATGCAAACGGGGCGGGCTTATCCTAGCAGTGATTTGTATGCTTTAGCAGTCACTGCGATAGTTTTATTGACGGGGAAGGAAGCATCAGAATTATTTGATGAGAACCAACTGAGTTGGACTTGGCAAAGATGGGTGAGAGTACATCCCGTCCTTGCCCAGATTATAAATCGGATGTTGAGTCATGCACCAGGCGATCGCTTCCAAACTGCGGCCGAAGTCGCCCAAGCATTACAAGCTATAGACCAACCCAATGTTGGTGTTTCTCTTCCTAACGTTTCCCGTGTGCAAACAATTGCCGTCGGTCGTCGTCCTGACTTTGCACCACCACCACCTGCACCCAACAAATCTGAACCTGTAATTCCTCCCAGTCGCAGTAGTTCAGTTTTAGATAGCCCTCTGGCTTTGGGGGCTATAGGTACGGCTGTAGTCATTTTGGCTGGTGTCGGTTCTTGGGCGCTGGTAAGTTCTATTCGCAGTCACTCATCATCACAGCCTGGTGAAACACCGCTGCCCCAAACCTTCCCCTCACCAGTAGTTACAGGTGGTACTACTTTCTCAACAGAAACCCCAGAACCAGTAGTTCTGAACAAGCGTCTCAATCTGGGAAACTCTAATACAGCTACGGTTGCAGATACTATCCAAGCAAATCAGATTATTCGATACAGTTTTTTTGGCAACGCAGGAGATAAGGTAACTACCTTTATTGACCAAGGTGAAGGCGTGTCATTGACTATTGTGGGTAGGAATCAACAGCCAATTGATAGTAGCGCCCAGCAAGTGACCAACTATGTAGGTACATTACCGAATACTGAAAGATATACCATTCAGTTGACTTTGGCTTCAGGGGTGGCTGCAAGTGACTACAGTTTGAATGTAGCCATAGAAAAAGCCATTCCCGCGACACCAACACCAACCCCCACACCTACGGAAACTCCAACACCAACCCTTACGCCTACAGAAACCCCAACACCGACATCTACACCGACGGAGACCCCAACACCAACCCCCACGCCTACGGAAACCCCAACACCAACCCTCACGCCTACAGAAACCCCAACATCTGTTCCTGAACCACAAAGTTTACCCTAATAGAACTTAACTTATGGATACAAAAAATCAGTTTCGATACCAGCGTTACCGTAATGCCTGAATGCCAGCGCCAACAGTGTATTACAATATTTGTGAGTTCTTAGCGATCAAAACTCTGAAGTAATGCGATTTACTTCATCACATACCCGTCTTCATTCAGATTATTAAACCAGATTGTTGAAGTCACTACTAATTACTGGAACTGATACAGAAGCTGGCAAAACTGCTTTGACTACAGTTTTGGCAGCTTACTGTCAGAAATATTACCCCCAAGGCAGTTGGGGAATTATGAAACCAATTCAATCGGGAATTGGCGATCGCGAATGGTATCAAAATCTGTTTACACTAGAGCAAACAATCGCCGAAATTACACCTCTGCACTTTAGCGCACCTCTGGCTCCTCCCATCGCCGCCGCCAAGGAAAATCGTTCTGTAGATTTAGCTATAGTTTGGCAGACTTTAACCCAGTTGCGATCGCGTCTTGATGTGTTGCTAATTGAAGCTTTAGGTGGTTTGGGTTCACCAGTCACCGACGAGTTAACAGTGGCAGATTTAGCCGGGGAATGGCGCTTACCTACAGTATTAGTAGTACCTGTAAAATTAGGTTCCCTGGGACACGCTGTAGCGAATGTGGCATTGGCTAGACAAACGCGAGTGGATCTCAAAGGGATTGTGTTGAACTGTACACAACCTATATCTGATGAAGAAATCGCCGACTTAACACCAAAAGATTTAATTCAATCCCTCACGAATATTCCAGTCTTAGGCTGTCTACCTTATGTAGATAACTTCTCTGATTTCGATCAACTGGTGCAAATCGCCTCAAATTTAGATTTAGAAACACTGGAGTAGGTGAGTGTAGGGGTGTAAGGGTGTAGGGGTTAGTGAAATGATGATTCTCTCGTTAGTTTGAGAGTCATAATTTACCCCTTGGTAAAAAGTCCCCAATCCCCAATCCCCAGTCCCCAACCCCCTCATGTGTACAACTGAAAATTTTTGGGAATACTATTCACAGCCACCAATATCCCCAGTTGTCAATTAACTTGAGGAATGTCCAAAAATGTCTATTGAGCAACTCCAGCCTGCCACTCAGCAACAAGCGAGTGTCTATTTGCCTTATATTCAGGGTACTAAACGCAATTCTTTGCCCCTTGCTATTAGTCTTTATCAAAAAGGCATTGTGGAAGGTCAACGCAAAATAGAAGCCGGTGAAAATGTTCCTTTTGTCGCTTCTTGGAATGTTGCTACTCTACCTTCAGATTTGACACGTTGCCGGATACAGTTTGATGGCAACGCTGAATTAAATTACGAAGTAATGATGGCAAGTTTTGAATTTATGAGTTTTCTCATCGAATTAATGGAAAATCATAGACGTTATAAGCTGACAGATTTCTCACAATCTTTTTACCGCAAACTCCTGCGTATAGATGAATGAAAGTCTGTTTGCGTATATGAGTGTAGGAGTTTAGAGACAGAAATATGTTCTGGAATCTATGCTCTTATACTCTGGAATTTATTAAAATTTGCTAATTTTTGGGTTTATTTAAACAATTTTAATTGTGTAATTTAAACAAGATTAATTTTCTTATATTTAACATAATAACTCTCCACCCGTAAGGAAACTCTTGATTTGAACTGTGGTCTATATAGATGGATGTTTTCGACAGGGTACAAGTGGACAGGACATTAGACCAGAGCAAAAATAACCCCTCTACTGAAAACTTAACCAAGCGCTCACGCAGAAGTGTTTATCGCAAATCCGAAAACTGACACGCGTAGCACAGTAAAATTATTTAGCATTTATATTCATTTAAATACCAAAAAAAAGTACATTTCAAGAAATTACCTTGTGAGAACGTCTGAGGTTTCTGCCGGAACCAACTAAAATTAGTAAACACCTGGCTGGGTTTTACTGCCTTTTGAAATTAGGAGTGCGTGTGTGCCAAAATCTGCTAAATATTTGCTGATTGGCTCGACTGAGACTTATAGCGGTAAGTCCGCAACAGTTCTGGGATTGTCTCATCAGTTACAGCAAAAAGGATTAGATATTGCTTACGGCAAACCATTAGGCAATAGTTTGAGTACATCTGAAGGTACTTTAGTTGAAGAAGATGTCCAGTTTATTACCCATAGTCTCAATTTATCGGCAAATCGTATTGCTCCCACAATATTGGCTTTAGATGAAGCCAGTATGCAGAAACGTCTATTTGGTGAAGACACAACTGATTATAGTCAGACTTTGGTGGAGCAGTATTTACAAGTTCCTCGTGGGGATTTAGTTGTGCTAGAAGGCCCTGGGGATTTAGCAGAAGGTTATCTGTTTGATTTGTCTTTACTGCAAGTAGCAGACGTTTTGGATGCGTCTGTACTATTGGTGAGTCGTTACAGTTCGCTAATTTCTGTGGAATCGCTATTATCGGCTAAACAACGTGTAGGCGATCGCTTGATTGGTGTTGTGATCAATGATATCCCGCCTGCCCAGTTAGAAACTGTTGAGAATTTTGTCCGTCCTTATCTAGAACAGCAAGGTATTGCCGTAATGGCGATGCTGCCCAAAAATGATTTACTCCGTAGTGTCAGCGTGGGTGAATTGGTCAAACAACTCAACGCCGAAGTTCTCTGTCGTAGCGATCGCCTAGATTTGATGGTCGAGAGTTTAGCAATTGGGGCGATGAATGTAAATGCTGCGGTGAAGTATTTCCGCAAGCGTCGGAATATGGCGGTAGTGACAGGCGGCGATCGCGTGGAAATTCAGCAAGCAGCCTTAGAAACCTCTACTCAATGCCTCATCCTTACCGGACAATTACCCCCTCCACAATTTATCCTCAGTCGTGCTGAAGAGTTAGAAATTCCCATCTTATCCGTTGACTTAGATACCCTCACCACTGTAGAAATTGTTGACCGCACCTTCGGCCAAGTGCGTGTCCATGAGCCGATTAAAGTACAGTGTATTCGTCAGTTAATGGCTGAAAATTTTGATAGCGATCGCCTGTTATCTAAACTAGGTTTAACGCCCGCTACAGCCTTACCTTAGATTTCCAACCTCTTCACACACAAATCTTTTGATACAAAATGAAAAACTTTACGACTCAAATTCGCTTCCTACTTACACGCTCTTTGGTAGAATAGCTTGGTCGTTTAATCTGAATATATCCGTCTTTGAGCCAGTCAACAGACCTCATTAACCTCGATACGTTAGCGCAAGAACTGGCGACAATCCAGCAAACAGGTTCTAAACGAATTGCTTTGCTGGGTTCCCGTCATGTGCCAATTACGCATCAAAATCTCATTGAAATGATGACTTATGCCCTGGTTTTGTCAGGGAATCGAGTCATTACTTCTGGTGCTACAGGTACTAACTCGGCTGCCATTAAGGGCGCAATGCGCGCTGACCCCAATTTGCTCACGGTAATTCTACCCCAAAGCTTAGAACGTCAGCCCCAAGAATCTCGCCAGCAACTAGAACAGGTGATGCACCTAGTAGAAAATCCTAGTAATGATAACTTGTCTCTTGCTGAAGCTAGTTACTTGTGCAACAAAGAAATTGTCTCCCGATGTCAGCAGCTCATCTGCTTCGCGTTTCATGACAGCCGTACTCTCCTACAAACTTGTGGAGATGCGGAAGAACAGAGAAAGGTTGTCACACTTTTCTACTTTGATTAGTCAACAGTCAATAGTCAAACATCGGGACTATAGACTGATGACTAATGAATAACTAACCATAAAGCATGATTATTTTCTTATATTCTATTGCCGCAGCTGCGGTTTTAATTTATCTGCCATTTTTGGTGGTAGGTTATGCTCGTGCGCGTGTTGGGTATGATGTTTCTGCTCCACGGGCGATGTTTGATAAGTTACCACCTTACGGACAGCGAGCTACATGGGCGCACCAAAATTCATTTGAGGCGTTTATGATATTTGCCGCAGCCGCACTAATGGCTTATGTGACTGGTGTGAATTCTCCTACAGCCGTATGGGCTGCGATCGCCTTTCTGGTGGCGCGTCTGCTATACTCTATCTTCTATATTTTGAATATACCGCTTTTGCGATCGCTCATGTACGCTATTGGCTCCCTTGGCTCTGGTACTCTCTTTGTCCTGAGCATAATTCAAGCTAAAGGTTGATTAGGAAGCGGGGACTGGGATTCTTTTCAATCCATGTTCTATCCTTGATCTAAAATCCAAAATCGCAAGTTAGACATTCTTTATGGCTTCTACTTATTCCTTTGACATTGTGAGCGATTTTGATCGGCAAGAACTAGTTAACGCTGTTGATCAAGTCATCAGAGACCTGAAAAGTCGTTACGACCTCAAAGATACTCAGACAACTGTCGAGTTGGGTGAAGAAAAAATCACGATTGGTACGGATAGCGAGTTTACCCTAGAGTCTGTTCATAACATTCTTCGGGAAAAAGCAGCCAAGCGTAATCTCTCACAAAAAATCTTTGACTTTGGCAAAGTAGAATCGGCCAGTGGTAATCGCGTCCGTCAAGAAATCACCCTCAAAAAAGGCATCAGTCAAGACATCGCCAAGCAAATTTCTAAATTGATTCGGGATGAATTCAAAAAAGTCCAAGCTTCAATTCAAGGTGATGCTGTGCGAGTGTCTGCTAAAGCAAAAGATGATTTGCAAACCGTCATCCAACGCTTGAAACAAGAAGACTATCCAGTGGCTTTACAGTTCACTAATTATCGTTAAGGGACTACCAGATAAAAAAATATCCAAAATGTAGTGTGCGTCAGTATGAATAATTTCTGAGTATAGTTAGGTTTTATGGCACTGACGCACCCTACTAAACCATGAATTTCGGGTAATTTATCTTTCGTTTTTCCCTAACAGGTAATTTCCAGACATGAAAAAGCGGGTGAGATATCATATCCCCGCTTTTTTGTTTGACAATTTATTAACGTTTAACAGTTCAGTGAATTATGATCCAATACAGTTCAGTTAGCGTTAAAAAACTGATTTAGTGTAGGTTGGGTGGAGGAACGTAGGCGCAGCCTTCTCGTAGAGTAACCCAACATTCTTGCCACTTTGTTGGGTTTCGCTATCGCTCCACCCAACCTACAATTATCCTTAACTGAACCGTATTGAATTATGATCTCCCGCCAATGCTTTTTTGAAATGCTGGTCGTTCAGTCATTTGCTTAATATAGTTCACCACTGCTGGATAATCGCCCAAATCTAGTTTCAGCATGATGGGAATATAAGCCAAAATAGACCCCACTGCAACATCAGCAACGCTGAATTCATTACCCAGCAAAAACGGTTGACGCTCAAAAATTTCATTGAGAGGAGTCAGCAAACGGGGCATTTCTTTTTCTCGATTTGCTTCGACAAAAATACCAGGCCCAAGGGTGGCGTTAGCAAATACTACCCATTGGGCGAGTATCCCTCGCTCCTCTGGTGACAGGGGAGCTTTACCGTACTTATCCCTAAGATAAAGTAAAATTGCTCCTGATTCCCAAAGCTGAAGATCCCCGTCTACAATCGCGGGTACTTTGCCAATGGGGTTTATTTTCAGGTATTCCGGCTGGCGATGTTCCCCCGCCTGCATATCTAACAAAACAAACTCATAGGGAACTTCTATCTCTTCTAAATACCACTTCACGATGGAAGCGCGGCTAAAAGCCCCTCCATAAAGTTTCAGCATAGCTACCTGAGATTAAAGTACTTTGTGAGTGTGGGAGTGCTGTTTGACGTTATCGTCTTTTGTTACTACTCTATTAGCATTTAATACCCGCTTACGGTCAAGGGAATATTTAAAATCCGTATAGGTTGTACCGAGAGGAATCAGAGTTTTGGCAATTTCTCGACGCTTGTATGTACGAGTGGCTGCAAATACTCGTGACGCAAATTCATCGGCGAACTGAGCCGAATCGGGAAAGCCTGCGGGTAAGATTGGCTCATCTCCATGCAAAACCGAACCCAAGGTGGTTGCATAGGCAAATTTATAAGAGGTGGGAATACCCTTCATAATTGCTTCTAAAGAAGCTGAGGGTATTGGTTCAATCACATCGACTTGATGAACTTCGCCATCTTCTTTAATGAAGCAGGTAGCCAGACCGATGACAATATAATCATCACTATTGAGATCGGCTGTGTTTTGCTCAGAAATTGTAGTTGTCATAGGGATTGGGGAGTTTTCAGTGTTGATTGCTGTAAGGCCCTGTGGGCATAGCTGCGCTTTAAGGGAAGGGCATTTAGTCCGTGCTGAGTAGGAAGCCCTTATCTCACGCGATGTGCGATTTATTTTTGAAACCCCTCTCCAAACCTCTCCCCGAAGCGGAGAGAGGCTTTGAATCTTGCTCCCCTTCCCTGTCTCCGACACGCTGCGCGAACGCAGGGAAGGGGTTGGGGGTTAGGTTTGAGAGAAAGTTGCACACGGCGTTATCTCTTAATTTTGAATTTTGTTGGCGAAGCCTTCCCGTAGGGTATTTTGAATTTTGAATTGATTGCCCTTGTGTGTCTTCCCTGGCATTTTACCGAATTTGTCAGTCTTACTACTTGAATAGTCTTAGAGATTAATATTTCTTGTTTCAGGAATTTACCCTGAGGATGACGTATGTATTACTAGATTGGAGCGTAAATAGTCTGTATCAGGTGTGCTTGTTGGCAAGAAA
This sequence comes from Trichormus variabilis 0441, assembly GCF_009856605.1. Taxonomy (NCBI): domain Bacteria; kingdom Bacillati; phylum Cyanobacteriota; class Cyanophyceae; order Nostocales; family Nostocaceae; genus Trichormus; species Trichormus variabilis. The sequence goes on from NZ_CP047242.1 coordinate 3,763,094, forward strand.
ATTTCCGCAACAAGCTACCACCACAACTCTAATTTAATTTCTCAGACTAAGCAGCGAAGGTAGGAAAACATGAACAGTCACTCATTTTTAGCCTCTGGTGATCAGCAGAATAACTGTTACCAATTTATTGCTAAGACTAAACTGGACCCTCAAGAAAATGGGGCTAGGGGTGATGAGTCGGGGTTCGGTGATGGCTACTTACGCTCTTGTGCTTTGAGATCAGCGCAACAGGGAAATTATAGCGAAGCGATCGCTCTCCTGAACCAATTGATTAACCGCCATCCTGACAACGCGGTTGACTACAACAACCGGGGGTTAATCTATTTTCAATGTGGACATACTCAAAAGGCAATACAAGATTACAACACCGCATTACATTTGAATCCTGATTTAGCCAGCGCTTACAACAATCGCGCCAATTATTACGCAGCTTGTGGACAACTAGCAGCCGCTCTGGCTGATTACGATCGCGCTATTGATTTAAATCCTCGTCATGTGCGAGCCTGGATTAATCGTGGCATTACTCTACGCGATTTGGGCGAATATGACCAAGCAATTGAGAATTTTGATATTGCCCTGGTTTTTGGTCAGCTAGAGGGGCATATCTGGGCTGAACGTGGTAGAACTTACCATCTTTGGGGTGATTGGAATTGTGCGATCGCCGACTATCGTCGTGCCGAAACTCAATTACCTTCGTTACATGGTCGCAGAGATGTTCCTGGCTACCGTTTGCGGCTACAAATGGAAAATTGGTTAAATGAATTGCTGCCTTCGGCGTAATTAGTCGGTTGTCAATATAAGAGACGTTGTATACAACATCTGTACATTAATTCTTTCCCCTATCCCCTGCCTAATCAGCAGTACAACCCTGTATTTATAAGCCACTAAATCTATAAAAATAATTTATATTATCTCAACCCCAAGGCAATACTTTCCTTAGGGCATAGATTCTGAGGCTTCGGTATCTACTTGCTCTTCATTGGTCAATACAATGGGAATTTGATTAGGAGCAAATCGGAATCCTTGCTGTTGTCTAATACTATTAGCTTGACTCGAATCAAGATTGCGGCTCAATTGAGCTTGTAAATCGCTAACGCGCTTTTCCATCTGTTTGACCTCAACGCGCACTTCGCGCAACTTTGTTTGCTGTGAAAAGTGATGAGGTACAAGCTGCATCAAAGCGGCTGCTGCTGCGGCTGAAATCGCTATATTAGCCCCTATTTTCACTGTGGCTTCTATAGCCATTACTCGATAAGAGCGTTGGCGTAGATGCCGTTTTGGGCGGGGTACAGGACGAGGTTGCGGTGTAGGTTGTTGCGGAAATTGGGAAGGTTGAAAAGCGTTCATGATGCTCTAGAGAAAATTGCCTGATTGAATAGCTGAACCGTCAAGAGCCTACTGGCATAGATAACGGCTGAGATTAGCTGACATATTACTTCATTTTTTCCAAATTGCTACACGTATGCTGTTTGTCAAAAGTACACAAAAGATACGTAGGTAACTAGTTGGCACAGCTTTCTGGAATTCAGCCACCAGTATATGGAAACTGCTCCTTGTATGCCAGGATTATTATTCTTTTAAGAGTTAATGTCAATTGCAACGTATATCTCACTTGTAAAGCACAACTTACTGTATGATGTACAGTTTTGTATGTTTTGATTCCTCAGGAAAACTAAACCATTCTAAAGTATCAATCAAAACTTGCTTCTGTCAATTTTATTCTCATGGCAGATGTTACTTTTCTCGCAATTACTACCATTTTTGAAAGATATGTGTCTATTGTAGACTCATAAATGAGCATATATTTTCGATATATATTTTTATCTCAGGACGTATATACACTTAAAACATAAGTATAAAAAATACAAAAAAGTGTCTGCGTAGAGAAACCTTGTTTAATTCTCGTGGGTGCAAGTTGCACTGAAATTTATCTAACAAACAAACAAAACACAACAATCCAAAGTATCTGGATTGTTGTGTTCAGTAATAAGAAGCTTGAGTTTACATCAAGCCTGTTTGATGACTAATCATGACAAATTTTCATGACGAGTACCTAAGCAGACTTGATGAGAGGCTTCATTATTTGTAAAGTTCTGTTGCTAAACGCCAAGCTAGAAGACCTGGAATCAGCGCTACAGCTAGAGCGATGTACACTTGGGTATCCGAAATGGAAGACACTTGAGCAAGGTACAGAGTAGGCATGGTGGGAAACCTCCTAACCTTAAATGGATGTTGACATAGTAGTTCGTTTACTACTTTTCCTTGTTTTGCCAGAAATATGGAATATCTTGTTACAAGATGCAACAAAAGCACTTGTTAGTCAGTAGTCTTAGTTATCTTTCATTAAAAAAATTTATAAAAATATGGATTTTTATTTGGGGATAGACTTTGGTACGTCCGGTGCTAGGGCTGTGGTAATTGATGAATCAGCCCATATCCAGGTGCAGGTGCGTTATCCTTGGCTAGAGGTTGATTCCCTAGTCTCTAGTTGGCAAAAGGCGTTGTTGACGCTGCTGGGACAAATTCCCGAACAGTTGCGGCGAGAAATAAAAGCGATCGCAATTAACGGTACTTCCTCTACAGTTTTATTATGCGATGCAAATGGCAACCCTGTAGATACTCCTTTACTCTACAACGATGGGCGGGGATCAATAGTACTAAATGAGTTGAGAGATATCGCACCAGCAAATCATACTGTTTTAAGTGCTACCTCCAGCTTGGCTAAATTGCGCTGGATGATGCAGTTACCCTCTTTTGGCGAAGCACGATATTTTCTGCACCAAGCCGACTGGTTAGGGTTTCTCCTACATGGAAAGTTGGGAATCAGCGACTACCACAATGCTTTAAAGCTGGGTTATGACGTGGAAAAGTTGCAATACCCCGAATGGTTAGAAAGTCTGCAACTACCGATTCATTTACCCAAAGTTTTACCCCCTGGGACTCCCATTGGTGAAGTAAGTCCCGAAATTTCCCAACAGTTTTTATTACCTCCAGACTGCTTGGTATGTGCGGGGACAACAGATAGTATTGCAGCATTTCTGGCGAGTGGGGCAAAATCCCCAGGGGAAGCGGTGACTTCCCTTGGTTCGACATTAGTACTCAAACTTTTGAGTCACACCCCTGTAGAAGATGTACGATATGGAATTTATAGCCATCGCCTTGGTGATTTGTGGCTAACCGGTGGCGCATCAAATACGGGGGGTGCAGTATTACGGGAATTTTTCACTGATGCTGAGTTAGAAAACTTGAGTCGTGAAATTGATGCCACAAAAGCCAGCGAATTAGATTATTATCCCTTGTTGAAAGTAGGGGAACGCTTTCCTATCAATGATCCCAATTTACCCCCACGCCTCACACCACGCCCAGAGAATCCAGCAGAATTTTTACATGGCTTATTAGAAAGTATCGCCCGTATAGAAACCCAAGGATATGAACTATTACAAAAATTGGGTGCAGATAGCTTAAATCAAGTTTATACAGCCGGTGGCGGCGCAAAAAACCCCACATGGAATGCAATTCGGCAAAGAAACTTAAAAGTTCCCGTCATTTCTTCACTTAATACAGAAGCCGCCTATGGTTCAGCATTGCTGGCGATGGGAAGATAAGAGAAAAACTCCTCCTTCTCTCCCTGTCTCTGCGTGAATCAATCACACCATCATTCCCTCATCGGATATTCAGTATGATTTGTTCATAAATATCGTCTAAATCCGTATCTATCCCAGTGACAATAGACATATCTCGACTGATACTGGATTCATTAGATACCAGATTATAGGGTTCCAGGTTCGTCATCTGGGCAGCTATTTAGGGATAGATACTTCGCAGTAACCGAATGTCATCTATCCCTTTAATTATTGTGGATTTTATAAAAACTGCGATCGCCTAAATTCCCTCTTTACCTGCTAAACTTTGCAAAGCCAATAAACCAGCACCATAAGCAGGTTCATAGCGGGGGAAAATTACCTTCACCTGGGGAAATCTATTTACCATAGCTGCTGTAAATCTTTGCTGTATCTGACATCTACCCCGCCATACACTTCCCGTTGTCACTATTTCTAAAACTGAGTTAGGAATAAAAATTGCTTCGATTACTGTAGCTGTGGCTTTGACTAATTCTCTAACAGCATCGTCAATTATATTATTGGCTACTTCATCACCAGAAGCGGCGGCTAAATCAACAATAGGTGCTAAAGCTGCTATTTGTTTTACTCCCCATCCCCCACGATAGATAACCTCGATTAAGTCTTCAATATTTTCTAAATCTAAATTCTGTTTAAAAGCTGCTACGAGACTGGTAGATTTTTCACGCCCGTCATAAGATTTTAAGGCTGCTTGTAAACCAGCCACAGCAATTTTATAGGCGCTTCCTTCATCACCTAAAATATATCCCCAGCCACCAACTCGCTTGGTTTGTCCTTGATGATTGCGACCAAAAACGATGGAACCAGTACCAACTGCGACGACAATTCCTACAGGATGACTAATTCCGCCGACTAAAGCAATCAAAGCATCGTTACAAATAACAATATTAAATGGTTGTAAATTCCAGGTAATAGGTAAAGTTTTACTATTAATTAATTGTTCTATTAGATGTTTAACTACCTTTATATCTTCTGGACGACCTACACCAGCCAATCCCAAACATATAGCGTTAATTTCGATTGTTTTGATTAATTTGACAGCCTCATGAATGGCGGATTGAATAGATGTAAATGCTGCTTCTATCCCTATACTTTGATAATTAGCTGCACCAGCTTGACCGCGACCAACCACTTGATGTGTATCATCCATTAAAATACACACAGTTTTACTACCGCCGCCATCTATTCCTAAAACATAGCTCATATTAACTAGTTTGGTGATTGGTTTCTTCCGGCAAAGGAATAAAAAATAGAGAAATCATTCCAGGGATAGTTAAAACACAAACTAGGACGAAAAATAATGGATAGCCAAGTGAGTTTTGTAGATAACCGCTAACTATTCCTGGTAGCATCATTCCTAAGGCCATGATACCTGTAGATATGGCAAAATGGGATGTTTTATATTCTCCTTGAGAGATGTACATTAAATACACACTAAAAGCGGTGAACCCGAAACCATAGCCAAATTGCTCTAGGGAAACAAGGGGATATACTAATGTTAGCGGAGGTTGATTATAAGCCATGTAAACGTAGAATAGATCAGGTAGGTTCAAAGCTAAAGCCATTGGTAAGAGACATTTCTTCAGTCCATATTTAGCTATTGCTAGTCCTCCCAAAATACCGCCACAAATCAAAGAAATAACGCCAAATGTGCCATAAACTAAGCCAACATCCGATGTAGTTAATCCTAAACCACCTAATTCTGGTTTATCTAATAAAAATAAGGAAGCAATTTTCAGCAGCATGGCTTCGCCAAATCTGTAAAGTAGGATAAAAGCTAAAATGGCGAGAATTTTTGGTTGCTGGAAATATGAGGTAATTATTTTTAAAAAGGGGATTTTACTACTAGCTTGTAGTTCTCTTGGGTTATCTGATTCTGGGAAGGGTAAAATTAGGCGATCACTGACATAAATCATTGCTAAAATTACAGTAGCCGAGCCAATAGCCAAAGTCCAACTGAGAGGAATATCATTGAGGTAAGTTTCTAGTTGTCCGGCGAAAACTACTAAAAATCCAGAGCCGAAAATAACAGCTAGTCTATAGAATAGTGAGCGAACACCCACAAAGAAGGCTTGTTGGTCGGGATTTAACGCTAGTAGATAAAAGCCATCTGTTGCAATATCATAGTTTGCGGAAATAAATGCACCTATAGTCAAAGCAGCTAGGGAGATGAAAAAGAAATTTGGTAATTGTAAACAAAATGCTACTACAGCCAAACAAGCACACATAGCAAATTGAGTATAAAGTATCCACTGGCGTTTGGTTGAGTAAACATCGACAATCGGCCCCCAAAACATTTTAATTACCCAAGGTAGATAGAGAAAACTTGTCCAGAAGGCAATTTGTGTATTAGCTATTCCTAGCTTTTTGTAGAAAATTACAGAAACAGTGTTGATAATAACGTAAGGGACACCAGAAGCAAAATATAAAATAGGAATATAAGCCCACGGTGAGGTAAATCTGGCTTGATATTTCATTAAATTTCATTAAATCTATTAAGTAACGATGCTCTTTGATAGACGATAATTACACAGTTTATGTGAGGCGATCGCTACCAGTATTATCGTAAGATAAACTAATATTTTGAGCGATGAATGTAGCAAATCTATAAATTTAGATACTCTACTTATCTCTTCTGGTAGAAGGAAAAATTATTGGTAATTAATAAATTACTGGTAAGTCTTTTACACAGTAGAATTATGAACATTATCGCCTGGATTATTCTTGGTCTCATTGCTGGAGCCATAGCCAAAGCTATTTACCCTGGTCGTCAAGGTGGTGGTATTTTGGGAACTATGATCTTAGGTATTATTGGCGCTTTAATCGGTGGTACAATTGTTACCCTGATAGATACGGGAACACTACAACTGACCGCAGCTAGCCTTAGTATTTCTGGGATAATTGTGGCAATTATTGGAGCTATAGTTGCTATCTTTCTATGGAATTTAATCACTGGAAGTTCCAGAAGCTATTAGTCAGATGATAGAAATCATGGTTAGAGCGAATTTATTCAAAACTAACCTTTTTTACATGAAAAATTTAAAACAAAAATACTCCACTCTTTTACAAGTAGTGGAGTTAAAAAATACAAAATATTAATCTGGAAAATTTAAGCTGTAACTACAGTAATTAAAACGTGCATATCCTTTTAGGGACTTACAGAGAAAAAATATTCCAAATGTAGGGTGCGTCAGTATGAATAAGTTCTTGGTGTATTTAGGTTTTTTGATACTGACGCACCCTACTGAACTATCAATTTTGGATAATCTATTTTTTGGTATTCCCTTAAAGTTTTTTAGTCAATGGCTTTCTTTAATTCGTCCTTAATATTTTCTGTAGTATGAATCACCTGAGATTCAGCTTGTTTAGCTTTACCCTCTGCCTTATCTGCTGGGTTTCCGGTAACTTCGCCAATTACCTCTTGTAATTTACCTTCGATATTTTTAGCAGTTGCTTCAATTCTTTTTTCAGTACTCATATCTTCCTTAAACTATTGAAAATACCAACATAAAGTAAGCTACCAGTAAAAAGCTTTTTATTTGTCTATCATAGGAAAGATAATATTTGCTTTTTTTATATACCTGGGATAGATGATTCAATAGAAGATATCATGAGATATTCTACAGCACTGAAAATATCAAAATTAAATAGGTAAATCTTAGGAGTGGCTAAAAGATATCAGAAAAATGGGTGGAAACGCGAGATAAATGATATTTTACGGGGTACTTGTGGAGGTTTTCTATTTGGTATACCTTTAATATATACGATGGAAGTCTGGTGGATTGGCTCGCTAGCAAAACCAAGATTAATTATGATAGCGATCGCCTTGATGTTTATCGTAGTTTTCCTCCTCAATTATACTGAAGGTTTTCGCAAACGCAAAAATAACTGGCGAGTGGATGAAGCTGTCATAGATACTGTAGAAGCAATGGCGATTGGGTTTGTTTGTGCTGCTTTTATGTTGTGGTTATTGCAAGAAATCACGCCAGAAACTTCATTAAAAGAATCATTGGGTAAAATTGTTTTTGAAGGTGTACCTTTTACTTTGGGTGTAGCATTAGCTAACCAGTTTCTTGGAGATAGCAACCAGAATAATTTACCATCCAGTGATCATCAAGAAAACGGACTCAGCAAGTATAAACAAAATGGTTTGTATGGAACTTTGGCTGATTTAGGTGCGACTCTCATCGGTGCAATTGTCATTGCTTTTAATATCGCGCCTACGGATGAAGTTCCCATGTTAGCAGCCGCTATTTCACCGCCGTGGCTACTCGCATTAATCGCTGCATCTTTAGTAATTTCCTATGCTATTGTCTTCCAAGCTGGTTTTTCCGACCAGAAAAAACGTAGACAACAAAAGGGTATTTTTCAACGTCCATTAAGTGAAACAACTATTTCTTATTTAGTATCTTTGTTAGCAAGTGCATTAATGTTGTTGTTTTTTCAAAAAGTAACATTTGCAGACCCTTGGAGAATGTGGCTAGAACATACTTTAGTTTTAGGTTTACCTGCAACAATTGGTGGTGCTGCTGGTAGGTTAGCAATATGATGGAAGCAGAACAAAAATCAGCACGTTCTCTAGCTGAGTGGGTAACATTCGGTATTGCTTTGTTTATCCTCGGAATTATTATGAGCTTAGTAGCTTATCTTTGGCTACATGAGGAAAATAAACCCCCCGTTTTATCTGTTACGAAAAAACAAGTAATGCGGGAAGTTAACGGACAATTTTACGTTCCATTCGAGATAGTAAATACTGGTGGCGAAACTGCTGAATCAGTACAAATTATTGCTGAATTACAAATTACTGGTGAAGTTGTGGAAACAGGAGAACAACAAATTGACTTCTTATCTGACGGTGAGAAGGAGGAGGGTACATTTATCTTTAGCCAAAACCCCCGTCAAGGAAAACTAATTGTGCGTGTTGCTAGCTATAAGTTGCCATAATTAAAAAGCAAAACAAAACCCTAACCACAAATGGTTAGGGTTTCAGTTAAATATTATATACGCCTTATAATCTAGGCTTTATCAATCGGAGCGGCGGGATTCGAACCCACGACCTCCACTACCCCAAAGTGGCGCGCTACCAAGCTGCGCTACGCCCCGGTCAGAATTACTATATTACCGCAAACGCTTTGTGAAATCAAGGGGTAAGTTCAAAAAACTTTGAGCATTGCCGCAGCTTGCAACAGACTAGGCACAGCAGAGGCGTTCCATTTACCTTCTGCACAACGTCCTGTGTTGAGGATAAAGTGCAGACTGTATTCATGAGGATAACCCTCTACCTCCATCCATAATAAATCGCTTTCGGCTTCACAGGCAATCTTCTCTTCATCCATCAACTCGGCGGTGAGTTGCTTCATGGTGTTGGCTAACTTGGCTAAGAGGCGACAAAAATCATCTAACTCAGCTTCGGTTAACTCGATTGCCCAATCGTCAGTACCGACTAAACCTCTATATTCCCTTGCGTCGGGGTTCCAGCCAATACGCCAGCCAGCACCGCTTTTAATGAGACGTTCCATAACATTTTGATGAAGAGGTTATTTGAGGAGTTCAGCGCCTCCTGTTGGGGGTGGGGTTGGGGTGCGGGGAGTGCTGGGGCGTGGGGTTGGTTGAGTGGGGGTATTGGGGTTAAATATATTGGTTAATACTTGTACTAAGGCATTGCGCTGAGTGCGACTGAGGCGAGAAATAATCGCGCGATCGCCTTTTAAGGGATTCTGCCGCAATGTATCATTACCAGGATAGGTATTTTCGTACATAATTTCATTCGCATCCAAGTAATCGGCCAGAGTTAATTTCCAATCTAGGCGATAATTGGGCGCACGTTCTTTGACATATATGTGATATCTAATGAGGCGAGATGCTAAGGTGTTATTTTCTGCAACTCTTCCCGATTCTTTACTGATATATTGGTTTTCTTTGGGAAAATCAGGCAATTGCTGATAAACTAGCTGCCAAACGTCACCAGGACTAATTCTTTGGGCTACCGCAGGTTGGATGCTGATTAAATTACCTGCACTAAAAATAATAACACCCGCTACCACGAAGGTACTTATCAACGCTGAGTTAAACTTCACAACTACAAACTGGAGGGTTGACTAAAGCGCAAGCTTGTTTTTGATATCACAGGCACCCTGAGAAGAAAGTGCAAAGCGATTGCTTATCAACTCAGCACGGACTGAACGCCCCGCTATCGCTAATAGCACTCTCAACTCAGCAATATATTTTAAATTTCACCAATGATTTCTGGTTGTGTCAATTCATCAGACATTTCAATAATTGCCCTGAGTACTGGCTTCATCATGGAATCTTCAGCACTCTCAAATTCTTCATAACGCCGACGTTTAGCGCGATTTGCCACCTGAACCGTAATGCGGTAGCGATTGGAAGCTGCACTAATTAAATCCTCAGCACGGTGCATAATCTGAGATTGGGTTGTCTCGAATTTAGAACGCTTGAGCATAGTAATGGGTTCTTAGGGACTACCCTAGTTTAGCAGTAGTTATCATGACTAGGGACTCTTCAGGGGCAGGGAGGGGTAAGAACTGGTGAGTAATGACCTTTCTTGCGATAGAGGTTGATTGCTTTTGTCTGTTTATAAGTTGGTTGTAATTGTGAAGTCAATAAATTAACCAAATATTATGGCTGACATTGTGGAAACTGCTGTCAAAACTGGAAAATTCAATAAGTTTGTGCAGGCGGCTGAAGCTGCACAAATCTTAGATACTCTCAATAGTCCTGGGATTTTTACTTTGTTTGCACCTACTGATGAGGCTTTTGCAAAGTTACCACAGGGAACTTTAGAAGCATTGCTTAAAGATATACCCAAGTTAAAAAAGATTGTCACATATCACGTAGCTTTTGGTGATGTCCGGTCGGATGACTTGGTGCAAATTGCAGAAGCGGAAACCGTGGAAGGATCTGTTTTAGCAATTGAGTCTATCGACGGTAAATTTAAGGTGAATGGTGCTAATGTCCTGCAAACAGATATCCTGGCTGATAATGGTGTGATTCATGTTATCGACGCTGTTTTAATGCCGGCAATGGTAGCGGGGAAATAGTTCCTCATAGCCTGCGGAAAGGATTTCTTCTGGGAATGGGGTTGGGTATTACCGAATAAGGCAAAAGTAAAAAGTTAAAAGGCAAAAGAAATAAAAAGAACATCTCTAAACTCATAGGGATTATCTCTTCCCAACCCCCAGTCCCTAATCCCTAATCCCTAATCCCCAATCCCCAGTCCCTAATCCCCTAAACCCAAAATGCAGCCACTACGTGGGGGGAGATTTAAGGAAAGTTGTTTTGTTTCTTCTGTATTGTGCCAGCTAAATTCTGCTTCGCCATACAGGATTTTATCTGGCTGAGTCTGCAAACTAGCAACATCTACATTAGCCTGGGCTGGTGCTGTACCTACATTTACAGCAATAATCAGTTCTTCCTTACCTAAAGTACGGGCAAATACATACAATGCACCTTGCGCCCAAATAACTTGATACTCACCTGTGCGTAAGGCTGGGTAAGCGTGGCGTAAGGCTATTAATTGACGGTGAGTCTGGTAAATTTCTCTATCCCAGTTGGCTTCTAAGGGAAAACCCCGGCGAGAATCGGGGTCTATACCTCCCGGTAAACCCACTTCATCACCGTAGTAGATACTCGGCGCACCAGGAAAGGTAAGTAGTAATAGGGTAGCTAATTCTATACTGGCTTGATCACCGCCAGCAATGGTCATTAGTCTGGCTGTATCGTGACTGGCTAATAAGTTGAGTTGGGTAAGTTGAATTTCCCAAGGATAAAGTTGCAGTACTTCCTGAATTTTGGTGGCGTATTCGGCGGCGAATAGGGGCGGATACGGTTGATAGTCGCGGCTTTGGACTTGTTCTAAGACTACGCGATCGCCTGCGGTAAAAGCAATGGTCGGCCCGGCAAATAAGTAATTCATCACGCCGTCGAATTGCGTCCCATCTAGCCACTCACGGGAATCTCCCCACACTTCCCCCACAATATAAGCTTCGGGGTTAATGGCTTTAACGCGATCGCGGAATTCTTGCCAAAAGCCAGGAGTTTTAATTTCAAATGGTACATCCAATCGCCAGCCGTCGATGCCGAATTTAAGCCAATATTCGGCAATTTCCATAATATATTCCCGTACGTCTGGGTTATCGTGATTAAATACGGGCAAGGCACGATTATCAGCCCAACCTACGTAATTTGCCGGTAACTCACCTGTATATGGTGCAAGAGGCCAGCCTTCTATTTTGAACCAATTTACCCAAGGAGAATGGGGGCCATTTTCCAAAACGTCATGGAAAAAGAAAAATCCTCGACTGGAATGATTAAATACGCCATCGAGGACAACTTTAATATTGCGTTCGTGGGCCGCGTCTAGTAACTCCTTAAAAGCGGCATTCCCACCCAACATCGGGTCTACTTGATAATAGTCGTGGGTATGATAGCGGTGATTGCTGGCAGACTGAAAGATGGGCGTAAAGTAGATGGCATCGATGCCCAAATCTTGAATATAGTCCAACTGCTCCATAATGCCCCATAAATCACCGCCTTTGTATCCTTGCAGTGTTGGCATTGCGTCCCAGTCTTCCCAACGCACATCACGCAACAGCCGCTTCCGGGACTGTTTACTTATAGCAAAACGGTCTGGAAAGATTTGGTAGAATACAGCGTTTTTCACCCAGTCTGGTGTTTGAATTTGCATGAGTTCCCTTTTATGCCTTCAGGTGCGATCGTTACAAATAATTACCTATTTGTGATTCTTACTTATGATAGAAAATTTACATTTACCTATCAGTCATCAGTAGTTAATTTATATCAAGTTTGGGTAATTGGTAATTGGTAATTGTTTACTAGTTGTTACCTATTGAAGTTTTCAAAAAATACAAATATATGTAGGGTGGGCATTGCCCACCGAAAACCGGATATGGTGGGCAATGCCCACCCTACAGATACTTACTCTTATTCAATAATCAAATCTGATTCCCATATATAAATATTTCCAGTTTATTTTCTACTCTTTGAATTGATTTAATGATATTGCTAAAGGTAATAACCTAATTAGGAATTTATCAATTCAAAAATTAGTAATGAGTAAAACTTACTAAATTTCCTCCAATTACCAATTACTTACTACCAATTACCCCATCCAGAGTCGCATCAATACCAGCACTAATTAATTTAAATACTCTTGTAAAATTGGTGTCAAAATGCGACATGAAAAACTTGCGCCTGCATTGTTATTAGCCTATCAAGACCTTCAAAATGAAGGACAGACAGCTTTAATAAAGCATAGGCATTTTCTAGGTATAATTGCCCCTAAAACAGTTATCAAACCTACCAAAAGTATTATCTTTATCTACTGTGATGCTGACGCTGACTTAAGCCATTTGTCACAGTACGGGGTGGAAGTAAATCAAAATTCCGGCAGTGTTCGTACAGCTTTCTTACCCTTAGAAAATCTCGCCGCCATATCAGAAGAAGCCGCCATCCACAGAATTAAACCTTCACGTCAACTCAAGCTGCGGATGGATGTTGCACCCCAAGCCGTGCAATTGCCAGATTTTCATGGCAAAACAGGATTGACTGGTAAAGGTGTCATCATCGGCATTATCGACACAGGAATCGATGCCAAACACCATGCTTTTACTGGCCGGATTTTGCGGATTTGGGATCAAACTCTACCAGGCCCAGGGGTAAATGAGGGTGGCTACGGTGCGGAATTTACAGAAACACAACTTACCATTTCTCAAGATACGGCAGGTCATGGTACTCATGTTGCTGGCATTGCGGCTGGTGCGGATGCTACCTATCGCGGCGTAGCACCAGAGGCCGAGTTAGTCATTGTCAAATCTGATTTACAAGATGCCCATATTGCCGATGGCATCCGTTATATTTTTCGGGTAGCTGGTGAGTTGGGAAGACCAGCCGTAGTTAACATTAGTTTAGGTAATCATAGTGATGCCCATGATGGCACTGATTCTCTATCACAAATTATTGATGCAGAATCAGGTTCAGGCAAAATTGTATGTTGCGCTGCGGGTAATGAAGGTAACTACAATATTCACGGTCAAGCAAACATTCCCAGTGGACGCAACCGAGGAATGCGCTTTCATGTCCCCTTAAATCAAATTGGTATAGTTTGGTTAAATGCTTGGTATGCCAGTAGTGGCCAATTGGAAGTATCGGTACAGAGTCCCAACGGTTTTGTTAGTCCTTGGCAAAAAATTATCACTGACGGCAATCCTAGCCAAAGTTATAATTTACCTGATTCTCAGGTAGAAATTGTCACCCCAGGCCCAGACCCAGCCAATGGTGATTACAATGTCTTTGTACAGATTCGTGGTCAGGGTAAATCACCAGTACAAGGCGGTGTGTGGCAATTGCGATCGCGCAACACTTCCTCATCTGATACTAGACTGGATGTGTGGACACTGGACGATACATCCTCAGTGTTTTTTACAGGTAAAAGTGTCAAGGATGCCTTAAAAATTGGTTCTCCAGGCTGCGCTAAAAGTGCGGTGACGGTTGCTGCTTACACCACCAAAGCCAAGTTTCAAGATATAGATGGTCAGATTCAAGAAATGGGGCTTGATTTAAACACCATTGCGGATTTTAGTAGTGAAGGCCCTCTGCGGAACAATACCCAAAAACCAGATGTGGCTGCACCAGGGGCAATGATTGTATCTGCACTTTCTGGTTATGCTCATAGTGATGATCGCTCAATGACCATTAATCCCCAGTTTATCGCCATGTCTGGTACAAGTATGGCTGCACCGTTCATCACCGGCTTAATCGCCTTACTTCTGCAACGCAACCCTAGCCTAGACCCGGAGGCAATTAAAGACTTACTACGTCAAAGTAGTTCTATCCCTGGTAAACCTCCTGGTACATTTGACCCCAAATGGGGTTTTGGGCTGATTAATGCTGCAAAATTAATCGGCTGAGATTGAGGGTTTTTAGCCAAAAAGTCATGATTATGGATTACCAAAAGTTAGATGCAGCCCTGACTATGGCGCTAAATGAATCGCCAGAAGGCAGTTTAGAGATATTTATCCATACACACACTCACTTAGATGCTGGGGCAACTGCTGTGTTAAAGAGTCTGGGAATTAATTGTGTCAAAGCTAACCAGGAAATATTTACAGCCACAGTATCACCTGATCAGATTTCTCAGTTATCCGCCCAACCTTGGGTGAAATTCTTGAGGCAATCAGCTACACTGGACGTTATGCGATCGCCAAAATTAAGTTTACTCAGTAGTCACCACAACAGATTTTCAACCAAATTAAGGCGAGATTAAGAAATAGTGTAACTATTAACATATCTAATATTTTTAATTACCAGTGCAAATTAATACAGTAGAAATTGTTTTGTGATCAATGGCTACACGATACGTCACCAGTAAGGTTTTTTAAAATTCATTCAAGATAATCTTTGATCCCCCCTTACCAGCTGCCACAGACAGTCCTAAACTGTAGGTGGGAGTTGAAAGGCAGTTGGGAGAAATCTTGTGAAAAAAGTCTTAGCAATTATTCTTGGTGGTGGTGCGGGTACTCGCCTTTACCCACTAACCAAACTCCGCGCTAAACCGGCAGTACCAGTGGCAGGGAAATACCGCCTAATAGATATCCCTGTCAGTAACTGCATTAATTCGGAAATTTTTAAAATCTACGTATTAACACAATTTAACTCAGCTTCTCTCAATCGCCACATTGCCCGTACCTACAACTTTAGTGGTTTTAGCGAGGGTTTTGTGGAAGTGCTGGCCGCCCAGCAGACACCAGAGAACCCTAACTGGTTCCAAGGTACAGCCGATGCTGTACGTCAGTATCTCTGGATGTTACAAGAGTGGGACGTAGATGAATTTTTGATCCTGTCAGGAGATCACCTGTACCGGATGGATTATCGCCTATTTATCCAGCGCCATCGAGAAACCAATGCGGATATCACACTTTCCGTAATTCCCATTGACGATCGCCGCGCCTCGGATTTTGGTTTAATGAAGATCGATAACTCTGGACGAGTCATCGATTTTAGCGAAAAACCCAAAGGCGAAGCCTTAACCAAAATGCGTGTTGATACCACCGTTTTAGGCTTGACACCAGAACAGGCAGCATCACAGCCTTACATCGCCTCGATGGGGATTTACGTATTTAAAAAAGATGTTTTGATCAAACTGTTGAAGGAATCTTTAGAACGTACTGATTTCGGCAAAGAAATTATTCCTGATGCCTCCAAAGATCACAACGTTCAAGCTTACTTATTCGATGACTACTGGGAAGATATTGGGACAATCGAAGCTTTTTATAATGCTAATTTAGCATTGACTCAGCAGCCCATGCCGCCCTTTAGCTTCTACGACGAAGAAGCACCAATTTATACCCGCGCACGTTACTTACCACCCACAAAACTATTAGATTGCCACGTTACAGAATCAATCATTGGCGAAGGCTGTATTCTGAAAAACTGTCGCATTCAACACTCAGTATTGGGAGTGCGATCGCGTATTGAAACCGGCTGCGTCATCGAAGAATCTTTACTCATGGGTGCCGACTTCTACCAAGCTTCAGTGGAACGCCAGTGCAGCATTGACAAAGGAGACATCCCCGTAGGCATCGGCCCAGATACCATTATTCGCCGTGCCATCATCGATAAAAATGCCCGCATCGGTCACGATGTCAAAATTATCAATAAAGACAACGTGCAGGAAGCCGACCGCGAAAGTCAAGGATTTTACATCCGCAGTGGCATTGTCGTCGTTCTCAAAAATGCCGTCATTACCGATGGCACAATAATTTAGTCAGCAGTCAACCCTCCGGGTACTCTTCGAGAACTCCTTTCCTACGGAACGCTCCGTGAACGGAGAACGGCAGTTCGCAATCGACGCAAAGCGCCAAGACTGCGACTGCCTCACAGTCAACAGTCAACAACTTTGACTACTGACTACTGACTACTGACCCTAGACTAATGACAAAACTCATATTACTGATTGGTCTTCCTGGTAGCGGTAAGTCAAACTTGGCAAAACAATTAGTAGCACAATGCCCCCAGATGCAGCTGATTTCCACAGATGCCATCAGGGGGCAACTGTTTGGCTCAGAAGCAATTCAAGGGTCATGGCTGCTAATTTGGCGGGAGATAGAGCGGCAATTACAGCAAACTGTGATTACCAATAAAATCGCCCTTTTCGATGCTACCAACGCCCAACGCCGCCATCGTCGTGAACTTATTGCCCTAGCCCGTGAATTAGGCTTTACCGACATTACAGGAGTTTGGATCAAAACACCCGTCTGGTTATGTCTAGCACGTAACAAAAAACGCCCACGCCAAGTCCCCGAAGATGTCATCCTACGAATGCACCGCCAACTCCGCGATGCACCCCCCACCCTACAAGAAGGACTAGAAAACCTAATTGTCCATGAAAATATCTCTTCCCCCATTCAAGGCTCCCTACTCCCCATTTCCTCCATCGATAAGTACGGAAATTGCCCTGACCCAGTGAGCGTGAACCACACTTGATTTTCTTTATTATTTGTTAATTTAAAATCAGAATATTTATGCGTTGGCATTAGACCTAGCAAATTCTCAATTTCAAATCTTAGAAAAAAACTTAAAGAAATTTCTACAGGAGGCTGGTAGATGGCTGCAACAGACTTCAAAGACTATTACGCGATTTTGGGAGTTAGTAAAACTGCCACTCCAGAGGAAATTAAACAAGCTTTTCGCAAATTAGCCCGCAAATATCACCCTGATGTTAATCCAGGGAATAAACAGGCGGAAGCAAGCTTCAAGGAAGTTAACGAAGCCTACGAAGTTTTGTCAGATGCCGAAAAACGCCAAAAATACGATCAATTTGGACAATATTGGCGACAAGTAGGCGAAGGCTTCCCTGGGGGTGGCGCTGGTGTCGATATGGGTGGAGTGGACTTCAGCCAATACGGCAATTTTGATGAATTTATTAATGAGTTGTTAGGGCGCTTTGGTGGTGCTGCGCCTCGTGGTGGGCGACAAGGTTACTCTTATCGCACTTCTGGTGGTAGACCAGGAGGTGGTTTTGGCGGCTTTAATGACTTTGGATTTCAAGATGTAGGCACAGCAGGCGGTGGTCAAGATGCCGAAGCTACCATCAGCCTCACTTTTGCTGAAGCTTTTGCTGGAGTTCAAAAGCGCTTTAATTTAGGTAACGAAACTATTGATGTGCGAATTCCGGCTGGTACTAAACCCGGTACTCGCTTACGGGTCAGGGGTAAGGGTCAATTTAACCCCATGACACAACAAAGAGGCGATTTATATTTAAAAGTAGAATTTCAGCCCCACTCATTTTTCCAAATTGAAGGGGATAACTTGGCCTGCGAAATTCCCATTACTCCCGATGAAGCTGCGCTGGGAGCCTCCATTGATGTGCCTACACCCGATGGTTCTGTGAACGTTAAACTACCTGCTGGTGTGCGTTCTGGTCAATCACTCCGTTTACGGGGCAAAGGCTGGCCTATAGCCAAAGGCGGACGGGGTGATCAGTTTGTCAAAGTGGCTATTGTTCCACCAAAAGATATGAGCCAACAAGAGCGAGAATACTATGAAAAAATCCGGGCTATCCGCAGTTACAATCCCCGGAGTCATTTACAACAAGTTAAGTTGTGATATTCCGTTTTGCTAATTATTTATATCTAGGATTCGTACTTGATTTTTAAAACGTAGGGTGGGCATTGCCCATCGGCTCATGGTTTTAGTGGGCATTGCTCACCCTACAGATGTTGATAATTTTTCTGAAATCAAATCGAATTTCTATGGTTGATTTGGTTGGTAATGGGTAATATTAATACCGATTCAATTAATGATGGCAACACATCATTGGGTGAAGAAGACGCGATTCATCGCGTCTCTACAAGGGTTCTTTTTTTAAATTGGTATAATTGTTTTTTCCTATTACCAATTTTAATCAAATTTTTCTAACAATTTCTCGATACTAGCATTGTGATCAAAAAACGAAAATAAATGCTTGTAACGCAATCTACCATCTTTATCTAAGACAAATTGGGCTGGTAAAGGCGCTCCCAAGGCTTGCCCTACTTGATAGGTACGAAATGTCCGACAACTCGGATCACTAAGTAAAGGCATTTTTAAGCTCAAATCTTTAACTACTATTTGACTTTGCTTTTCATCAGTACTCGTAACTAATAAAACTTCTATCCCGCGATTGGTAAATTGTTCGTAGTTCTCATTTAAAGCTTTGATGTGAGGAAAGCAAAAGGGACAATATTGCTTTTCTGTAAAAATTCGCGTAAATGCCAGTAATACAGGCTGTTTACCTCGATAATTTGATAGTTTAACTAATGTTCCATTGGTAATATCTGGTAATTGAAAGTCTGGTGTTCCTACATCTAGCCTTAATTCGTTGCTAGCGGGAATAGGCAAGAAATTACGAAAGAACCGTTCATTCAATAAGCCACTAAAATCTGTTGAAGTTAACATAAACAGTTGAAAATTATCTAGTAGTAATATGATGGAAAATACAATTATAAAACCACAGATAAACACTGGAGTTAACACTGATTTTATATCTGTGTCTATCTGCGTTCATCTGTGGTGCGGATGATTATCTTATTTAACTCTTGCAAGCAGGATAGAAGTTGGAAGGTTTCTAAATAAAGTAATCGATCGCAGAGGGGCAGAATAAACATATGAAAGAAACAGCTATGAACCAATGAGGCTATTTTCTTTCCTTCTGCCTGCTACCCTCTCTTCGAGAGATGCGCGATCGCCAACTGCCTTCTTAAACAGCAGCGAAGTAAACTTTGGACTTCACAGGGTCGGGAGTCATGGTCTTTTCGCCAGGTTGCCAACCAGCAGGGCAAACTTCATCTGGGTGAGACTGGACATACTGGATTGCTTGTAATGTCCGTAGGGTTTCGTCAACGCTACGACCAAAAGCTAGGTTGTTAATAGTAGCGTGCTGAATGATACCATCTTTATCGATGATGAACAGACCACGTAAAGCAATACCTGCTGCTGGGTCTAGTACGTTGTAAGCGTCGCTAACCTCTTTCTTAATATCGGAAACTAAGGGATAATTTAGGTCGCCAACACCACCAGACTTACGATCAGTTTGAATCCAAGCTAGGTGGGAGAACTCGCTATCAACGGACACACCGAGAATTTCGGTGTTAAGTTTCTTGAATTCTTCGTAGCGATCGCTAAATGCTGTGATCTCCGTGGGGCAAACAAAGGTAAAGTCTAGGGGATAGAAGAACAAGACAACATACTTACCACGATAGTCGGAAAGCTTAATTGTCTTGAATTCCTGATCAACTACAGCTGTTGCTGTAAAATCGGGAGCCTGTTGACCAACGCGGAGGCTTTCTTGTGTTCCGTAGGTGATGGACATTAACTTAATTCTCCTTCAACTTATATCGGTTTACTAGGTATTGGAGTTTGGGTTAGGAATAAACTTACCCATCCACGCTTTCACCCTATCGGGTACTCTCCGAGAAGCCTTACGGGTACGCAGTCCTTTCGGGCTGTCTCACAGTTTGATTACGATCTGTTACGACTATATCATAGTCATAACGATTTTGAGTAGCAAATGGATGATTTAGATACAAGAGAATGGTTGCTGACTAATGGCTTAGGAAGTTTTGCCAGTGGTACTGTTTCGGATATCCGTACACGAACCTACCACGGTTGGCTATTTGCATCGACAAATCCGCCTTCTGGACGCACCTTACTGCTGTCGCACCTAGAAGCTAGTTTAGAAGTCTCAGGAAAAGTCGTAGCATTGGGGACGAATATTTGGGGTACAGGTGAGATTGCACCCACTGGTTACAAGCTACTACGTTCTTTTGATGTTAACCCAGTACCTAAGTGGATTTGGGGTGAAGGAGACTGGCAATTAAGTAGGCAACTTGTGATGCCTTACGGTGTAGTGGAAAGTGGAGAAGAATGTGAACTCAAGGCTCAAGAATCTCAATTTCGCCATCGGTTATTAATTCACTATCGTTACGAAGGTAGAGAAACTGCCGTATTGAGACTGCGATTGCTAATTGCCGATCGCGACTTTCACCATCAACAAACCAATAGCCTAGATTTACAATTTTCCCAAGTCCTGGGTAACAAGCAAATCTACTTGCAAGCCATGAATTCTGGTAGTTTCGGCACACCTTGGCAGTTGCGGTGGTCGCAAGGAGAATATCAAGCCAATGCAGTTTGGTATTGGCGTTATGGCTTACCAGAAGAAACACAACGGGGATTAGGCGATCGCGAAGACCTCCACAGCCCTGGTTATTTGACAGTGACTCTCCAACCAGGAGACACAGTCACTCTAGAAGCACGGATGGGTTTTCCGGCTGAACTCACAGATTCCTTAACCAGCGACACCTTTGCCGAAGCCGTGGAAGCAGAGCAAGAAAGACTGTCTCAGGTTTTTGGTTGGGAATGGGGGGAAGATAGGAGCGATGGGGAAGAATCTTTCCATATTTCCTCCTCATCCCCACTTTGGCAGCAACTACTCAAAGCCGGGGATCAATTTATTGTCTATCGAGATTCCATTGCAGGCCCTACGGTAATTGCTGGTTATCACTGGTTTAATGATTGGGGACGTGATACGTTAATTGCCTTACCTGGTTTAGCTTTAGTACCCAAGCGTTTTGAATTAGCAAAAGGTCTGTTGCAAACCTTTGGGCGTTATTGCCGCCACGGTTTGATACCTAACGCTTTTCCTGATATTGACAGCGAACCATATTACAACAGTATTGATGCAGCCCTATGGTGGATTGAAACTTTAGGACTGTACCTGGAAGCTACCCAAGATTGGCAATTTTTGGCGGAACAGTTCCCCACTGTCCAGCAAATTTACAAAGCATATTTTGGTGGTACTCGCTACAATATCCAACTCGATGCGACTGATGGTCTGATTGGCTGGGATGCTCCAAATGTTGCCCTTACCTGGATGGATGCGGTAGTTGGGGGAGAGCCGATGACTCCTCGTCCAGGTAAAGCAGTGGAAATTAACGCTCTGTGGTATTCTGCTTTATGTTGGCTGAGTCAATGGGCTGAACGATTGAGTCAGATGGATTTGGGTGATTCTGTTCGTCTGGAAAAACAGGGGCGGCGTTATGCTCAACAAGCCCAACAGGTGAAAGCTTCTTTGCAAAAATTTTGGAATCCACAGCTTGGTTATTTGTACGACACCATCGATTTAGACGATCGCCGGAACGCACAAATTCGTCCCAACGCGATTTTAGCTTTGTCTTTACACCACTGCGGATTTTCCCAAAAACAGGGACAACAAATATTAGATTTGGCAACTTATCGCCTGTTAACCCCCTATGGTCTTCGTAGCCTCGATCCGGCAGATCCAGAATATATTGGCAGATATGAAGGCAATCCCGAAAAACGCGATCGCGCTTACCATCAAGGTACCGTTTGGACTTGGCTAATTGGGCCTTTTATCCGCGCTTGGCAGCGTTTTTACCCAGAACAACCATTGCCTTTTGATTGGCAACCTCTATTAGATCACTTTTTAAGTGATGCTTGTCTGGGTTCTATTTCCGAAATTTTTGATGGTGACCCTCCTCATAGAGCAAGAGGAGCCGTAGCACAGGCTTGGTCAGTCGCAGAAGTGATTCGCCATTTGCGGACGACATGATTTGTGTTTGGTTTGTGGAGATTGGTAATATTTAATCGGTCATTGGTAATAGCCAAAACTATTATCTTTGACACTCCCGAAGGCGATCGCCTTCCTGCTTACAAAGCTTTATATATTTATCCCGTCTTTAATGACTAGGAAGAAAAACTCTTGTATAGCTTAAATTTAGATATGGCTCAGGTCGGATTTGAACCAACGACCCCAGGCTTATGAGTCCCGTGCTCTAACCAACTGAGCTACTGAGCCTTGTTTTTCACACATTTCTTAATATAGCTGACAAATTTATTTTTGTCTAGCACTCTGAGAAATGAATTTTCTCTGGTTGCTTGATATAAGCCTCTAACTAGCGCGGTGGCGCACTAGCAAAATATAGGAGAAACACTTTTTCTCTTCCCCTATACCCTTACACCCTTGTTTTTCTTGAGAGTAAGCATAGTTTCTCTATTTCCACAATTGGGAGAAGATTTCCCCCTTGCTTCAGCCAGACGGTCAACCAAATCTAAAAACTGGCGTAGGCCAGGAGTTGAAATAGTGGACGTAGCAAGGGGTAGCATTATCAGCTTTGAGGTGAAGGTTGATTATTGCGTCTTTGCTGCCAGCGCTGACGGGCATTAGCTTTCAGCTCTTGTAATTTAGTTCGCTGTTCTGGGGTTAAAACTGCTTCCATTTGTTGTTGTGAAGTTTGGCGAATTGACCGGATTCTAGTTTTCTGGTCTTCAGTCAAATTTAATTCAGCAAAATTCTTCTTACCACCGCGCTGGCCGGCTTGTGGGCGTTGACCTTGTTGACGCTGCGCCTGACGTGCTTGGCGTGCGGCTTCCATTTTGGCTTTCTGTTCTGGGGTAAAAACTGCTTCAATTTGGGCGCGGCTATTACGGCCAATTTCTTGTATTCTGGCTTTCTGTTCGTTGCTTAATCCCAAACTTTCCCAAGGGCCTTTCTTTCCAGCCTGTGCGATTAATAACACAGAAGAAGAATTTGTTTGTGCTTGAACAGCGAAGGGGGTTGCGGTTAAGGTGAGCGCCAGCGCTCCAACTAATAGGGATAAGGGTTTGAGTTGCATTAGGTTCCTTGATGTGTTTTCCTGTGGGAATGTAACCATCTTAGAAACCCAAATCAACTATCCACATGAGGAGAAAGTCATGAATACACCCATGACTTTTGTCATGCTTCAAACCTGAGTCAAGTGACTGGTGGTCTGATAAAAAATAAAGTAAACATAGAGAACTAGTCAGAATCCAGAAGTCAGAATACAAAAGAATTGAAATAAGTTAAAAGTTTATATGGTTTGTGATGTTCTCACTATTGTCAATCCTGACTTATACATTCTTTGTCACTATATTTTGCAGTATAAACTATGGGTCAATATATTAAAGTTCATAACCACCCTTTCCGCTTTTTACTATATCTAGAATGGATATTGTTGGCAATATCTATTATCACATCGATATTGCCCTATCCCTCACCTAGATTTTCCAGTAGGTTTCCAGAAATTACGATTATTAGTCTCACAATTTTTGGATTAATGGGACTAAGATTACCTACTAGTAATAACCTAAATAAAATAGTTTATACTGCCTGTGAAATAATTTTAATTTTCATTACTGGACTATTTGAAGGGAGAGCAGCTCGAATGTTTCCCTTTCTCTACATCATTTTAGTGACTCGTAGTTGTTTAATCTTTAAGTTACCTGGACGGTTATCTGTCACTTTGATTTCGTTTAGTTTGTTTTTATTCACCTTAATAAATCGATTACCTCGTCCTCCACTTCCACTACAAGCTCAAGAGCGTTTTCGCTTTTTCACGCTGAGTTTGACACTTGTATTTGGCTTAAGCTTAATTTTCGTCTTGCTGTTAATGAATAGCTTATTATCAGAACGTCAGAGTCGAGAAGAACTAGCCGTTGCGAATGAAAAACTACGTCAATATGCTCTACGTATTGAAAACCAAGCAACTCTAGAAGAACGCAATCGCATTGCGCGGGAAATTCACGACTCTTTAGGTCATTCGCTCACAGCATTGAATTTACAATTAGAAACTGCGCTAAAACTTGCACAGTCTAATCCCAATAAAGCACAAACTTTTTTAGTTAGGGCAAAAGAGCTTGGTTCTAAAGCTTTACAAGATGTGAGAAATTCTGTTTCTACTATGCGATCTCATCCATTGCAGGACAAAACTTTAGAGCAAGCAATAGATATCATAGCAGAAGACTTTCAACAGAATACCGGGATTATATTAACTAGTAGTTTTAATCTTGATTATAAATTATCAACAGAAGTTAGTACAGCCATATATAGGATCATTCAAGAATCTTTAACTAATATTTCTAAGCACGCCAGAGCCACAGAAGTTATTTTAGAAATTTCTCTCAATCGAGGTAGCTTATCTTTGATAATTCGGGATAATGGTAGAGGGTTTGATATACAACAAAATACTACAGGTTTTGGATTACAAAGTATGCGCGATCGCACTTTGGCTTTAGGAGGAAAATTTGCCATCAATAGCGATGTTGGTTATGGTTGTCAAATTACAGTTGATATTCCTGCAAGCAGATTAATATGATTAAAGTTTTATTAGTAGATGATCAAAATCTGATCCGTCAAGGATTAAGAGCATTATTAGAGCTAGAATCTGATATAGAAATTGTGGGAGAGGCAGAAAATGGAAAAATCGCTATTGATTTGATTCCCCAATTCCATCCAGATGTAGTATTGATGGATATGCGAATGCCAATTATGGATGGAGTAGCTGCTACACAAGAAATTCAACGAAATTTCCCCAGTGTTAAAGTTCTAGTCCTCACAACTTTTGATGATGATGAATATGTCAAAGCGGCTTTACAAAATGGTGCAATGGGTTATTTACTCAAAGATACACCCTCAGAAGAATTAGCTGTGGCAATTCGTGCAGTCGAGAAAGGTTACACTCAACTAGGCCCAGGAATAGTCAAGAAACTCTTAGTGCAGTTTCAGTCTACACCAAACCACACGCCACCTGCGCCGACTAATTTAGCTGATCTTACGCCCAGAGAAAAAGAAGTTTTACGCTTAATTGCCGCAGGTGCAAATAACAAAGAAATTGCCCAGCAACTCTATATTTCCGAGGGGACAGTTAAAAATCATGTGACGAATATTTTAAATCGTTTGAGTTTGCGCGATCGCACTCAAGCCGCTATCATTGCCAATACCTATTTAAGTCATCTCAATGAACCTGAATAAAAGTGATTATCTGATTTCACGCAAACAAATTCAAACATTCCTGCCGAAGAATACCCTTAGTCACTTTGATGTTCCTAAAAGATTTGGCAATTACTTCTTCACAAGATATTTGGATTTGTGCTTGATTTGCTAAAATTAGATCTTGAATTGAAGCACCATATATAATCTCTGCAATACCACTCCAAACGCAGGCTGCGGCACACATGGGGCAAGGTTCACCGGTGGTATATATGCTATAACCTTCTAAGGAAAAGCTTTGCAATTGCGCGGTTAAACGGCGAACCACATTAATTTCTGCATGAGCAGAAGGATCATTGTCTCTACCAACAGTGTTGTGTGCAAATGCCACAACTTGGTCATCTTTGACAATTACCGCACCGTATGGCGCATCTCCTTTTTTTGCTTCGGCGATCGCTAGACGCATAAAATATTCTGGATTCATAATTATCTTGATATTTCAGTCAGATAGACGGTAAAAATACCATATTTAAGCAGATATCGTGAAGTATGTTACTGAGTAGACAACAAACTGAATTTTACTTAACAGACCTAGAAACACCATTAGGTAAAGCTATTAATTTGACAATTGCTGCCTTGGTTCTATTATCATCAGGCATCTTTGTCGCTCAAACCTACGCTATACCTGATTCTATTAGGTTGCAGTTGGATCAAATAGATACAGTTATATTGATAATTTTTGCAGTAGAGTATGTCCTCCGCCTTTGGAGTGCAGAAAATAAACTAAAGTATATATTTAGCTTTTATGCCATTATTGATTTAATAGCAATTATGCCATTTTTATTAGGCTTAGTAAATATTAGCTTTATTCGGATATTACGCTGGTTTAGAATTTTAAGATTAATTAGATTCATTGATAGTAAATTTTTATTTGGCAGTATTAGTTCCGAAGACGGGATAATTTTTATTCGCATACTGTTTACTTTGTTTACCATAATTTTTGTTTATTCTGGCTTAATTTATCAAGTAGAACATCCCGTAAATGCTCAAGTTTATAATACTTTTTTAGATGCCTTTTATTTCTCAGTGGTCACAATGACTACTGTAGGCTTTGGAGATTTAACTCCCATTTCAGAACTAGGTAGATTATTAACTGTATTGATGATTTTGACAGGTGTAGCCATCATTCCTTGGCAAGTAGGAGATTTAATTAGGCGCGTAGTCAAAACAGCCAATCAGGTAGAAACTGTATGTTTGAATTGTGGTCTAAAATTTCACGATCAGGATGCAGAGTTTTGTAAACGTTGCGGAACTAAATTACCCAGCCAAAAAATGGATTAACTCTAACCTATTAATCAAAAACCTCACCCATAAGACAGAAGTCATTGTAAATACACCAATCACACTAGTAATTAAGAGAGATTCGTGGTGCAAAACAATGATTAAATTGTCTAACCCTGCTCTCCACGAAGAACCTCGTCACCAGTCAGGCGCTATCATTCCTCTCAAACAAGAAGAATCTTTGCTGGATTGGTTACAAAGTACAGGTCGATTAGTTTCTTACCAACCTATTGACTACTATTACGAAGACGAGGTAGATGAAGAAGACGTGGAAGAGTTTGTAGATGCCTATAGTTTTGATGCAGAAGAAGTAGAGGATTTAGAAGAGTAGAAGCAAGTGCTGGCAATTTTTAGAAGTGAAGATTGAAGAATAAACCAGCGATCGCCATTTTACTGCGATCGCTTACCTCATCCCCACCAATCGTTGAGGCGCGCTAGTTTTCTGCCTGACAGATTTCCCAGTCAGCAATTCTACAACATCCATGCCATTCCCAATTACACCGGGAACACTAGGATATCCAGCACTAGCCCCCACCAAGAATAAGTTAGGTAACTCTGTTGTGTAACCCAAGCGATTTAACCCCACCTGTCTAGGGACTAATTTCGCACCGTAAATATTACCTTGTGGTTGTCCCAGATAATATTCGCTGGTTGTGGGTGTGCCGTAAACTTTCATCCTGATGTAATTATCTATATCTGGAACGATATCACGCACACTGTTCATGATTTGTCGGTAGATCTCACGCTTTTTAGCTTTATAGGCTGCCGAGTCGTTACTATGCAGATATGCAAAAGGTTCATAAGCACAAACAGTGGCAATTTCTAAAACATGATGCCCGGCTGGAGCCATTCCTGGTTCATGAGATTTCATCGTCGGACAAGAAAGGAAAATCCACGGATGACTGAAATCACCTTGCAATTGTTGGTGATATTCTCTATTTAAATCTCCCGTAGGATAATACCAAATGTTCCAGTTACCAATGCCGTAGCGTTGTGGATCAAAATTGTTATCTAAACCCAAGTAAATATTAAAAGCACTGGCAGAGTATTCATAATCGGTCAGTCGTCGCCGTTCTTTGTGGCTGATAGCTTCACTATCGTGCATCAACTCTACTGTTAATTTAGGGTCAAGGTCGCTGATATAGGCTTTGGTGGCGCGATAGATTTTGCCATCAGCAATGACAGTATGAACTTTGCCACCACTAACTTGAATATGATTAACCGTCGTAGCATAAGCAATGACACCACCACCGGCGGTAATTGTCTCAACAATGGTATCAACCAAGTGCTTAAAGTGATATTTGGGATAATAAGCACCTTCAGAATAATCCCAAACCAGAGAAGTATGGGTCAGTAAAGCAATTTCTGCGGGTGGTAGTGCATAGTCGCCACTTTGTCCAGCCAGCACAGCTTGGAGTTTGGGCGATAACCCGGCATAGTTATACAAGTCTTGCAGAGTCCAATTGCGCTTTTTAAAAAGATTAAAATACTTAGGTAACTTTAACCAGTCAGATAGCTTTTGGTCAAACCAACGAATTTCTTGCGCTAAATTACGGATTTCTTGATGAAGTTGTTGAATTTCGTTGCAGTAGCGGTTAATAGCATTGGTTTCTTCAGGAAAGGTAGAAAGCAAACGATAGCGTAAACTTTCCCATCCCAAGGGAATTCTAAAATCTGCTTCTGGGGTGATGATGCGATCTATGCAGTCGGGGTCAAGGCTATTAAAAGGGACATCTTGACCAATATAGTAGAGAAATTGAGCGATCGCCTGGCCATGGCCACATTGAGAAACATAATGCACATCCGCACAAAAACTATATTCGCCGTAATCAAAAGTGTGACAACAGCCACCAGGTAAATAGTGTTTTTCTAAAACTGCCACATTATATCCTTGGCGAGTTAAACAAGCAGCCGTTGCTAATCCACCCAAACCAGATCCGAGAATTACATAATCAAAGATTTCCATATTCTCCCCCTCTGAAATCTTGATTGCTCTTAATTTCATCAATATTCTTGTTAAAACTTCTTATAATATGGTTACTGTTTTTGCAATTTTCATCCAATAGTACTGAGAAACCGGAAAAACATTAAATATCAGAGTCGATATTTAGTCTAGTTTGCATTGAGAAGACGAGAATTAAGCTAACTAGACTGTTTATTTTCCTCTCACTTAGTTATAGTTAAGGTATCTAAAGAGGATGATTGCATTTTCCATCTTGAAGAATCTGTAACTAATTACTACTAATCAAACTCAGTACTTTTATCTATGACTGATATTTTTTAGTCTATCTAACATCTCAAAATTCCTGGGAAACTATTTGTTTTTCTTAACACAACCCAAATTTTTTACGTACTTGTTTTAACATAGTTATGACTTACACACGAAAAAGAAAAATCAAGGGTTTTGATCAGGATGTAGAGGTTAAGGGTGTAGGGGTGTAGGGGTGTAAGGGTTTTAAACACTTACACTCTTAGACAAACTGGGTGTGTAAGTCCTAATAGTGATTGAAACCATATTTGCAATAGTAGGCTATGGTCGAAGGAATCCCGTCCCTCAGAAAGACTACGCTAACACATCCCATGAAAAGGATTCACTACTTACAATTTAGTCTGATTATCACTTATAAATTCCTTGCCATTTGCCATACTTGAGCAAATTTTCAAATATTTTGAACTATGGTTATGATAGAGATAGAAACATTACAATTTACTAAAAAATACAGATTAAATTCTCTTTTAATCACGGATAATAGCAGTATTTAGACTTTCAGTAAACTGCACAGACGATTATAATTTATAATCCTGAAAATATCATATTACATCGTTTTTAACTATATTCATAGTGGTATATATTAGTATTCATGATCTGCACCCATAGCCAGAATTTTTATGATTCATGTTCTTAAACAAATATATTGCTGAGAATATGTCTTCAAACTATATCCAAGGATATAGTTTTCAGCTTACTGAGCAAAACTATTGACAGAGATAGCTAAAACTTTATTTTGTTAAACATATAATTGAAGCACTAAAAAAGGTTCATCTCGAATCAAACACCGAGGTATCAATGTTACATACGCATATAATAGTAATCAATATTTATAGCATATGCCTAATTTATTAGTGCTAAATATGTTATGTGATACAACCATCAATCTTTTTGTGTCCACAGTACCAAATAAATACCAAATAAAACCCAAATTAGCAAATATATAAATAAGGTTAAATAATATGTTCACTGAGGTAATAAATCAACACAAGATAACGGCAAATAATCACATTCGGTCTGTGAATATAACTGAATCTCAACAAAAAAACACTCAAACTAATAGTATAGATTTTCCAGATATAGCTGTTTCTTTAACTCCTGTTGGATTAGTTTTTAGTTGGGTAATTTTTTTTATAATTTTACGAAAAATCCGTTCTATCATAGAAAATAAGATGGTTTTTACAGTGAAAGGGTTACATCAATTACCTTGTAAAAACTGCCAATATTATTGCAATAATCATTATCTTAAATGTGCAGTACAGCCCTCCATTGTACTCACAGATGAAGCAAAAAACTGTTCTGAATATTTACCCAAAAACGACAAATTTGATTCCAAACATTTTTTTTAATAGCTTCTGATAATTACAGAAGATATAAGAAAAAGGTAATAGATAATATAACAATTACCCATTACCAAATTATCATACCTTTTAGGTGATGATTTTAACCTATGTTATTTCTGCTTTTGCCGTTTTAATAAAATGCCAAATCCCATAACCAACGGTAAGCCAATAATAGAAGAGCCTTCCGGAACAGTGATAGATTGTTGCTGCAACAATGGTGGTAAAACTTGTGTTAGTGCTAGAGCAGTTATTTCTGAGTTTCGTGTGGAACCTTTGCGAAACTGAAGATTAATGGCTTCAAAAGTCACAGGACTTTCAATCAACCCATTAGCATCTATCCAATCTGAAGCTTTAATTGTAAGTGGGGAAGACATTAACGTTGACTTGGGATCAAAAATTTTCCAAGCAGTCTGAGCAATATCCCAATACGATAAAGAAGCTTCGTATGAGGTTGAACTCACCTTACTTACTCTCAAGCGGAAATCTGTTGGCTGACCTGCTGGAAGGTTTAATCGCGTTGATGCAGGTGAGTAGTTACTAATCGGATCGAAACCGGGATCTACATAAACTTGATGATAAGTGTCTGCAACATTGGTAGGATTACGCGGTCTCATTGCGACTTTAAGTTCAGCATTTTCATCAACTATTGAACTACCGCTCGGACAGGGTGGTGTACCGACAATCGTATTGCTTGAACTGTTGTAACATACAGGAGCATTATCAACATACTGCAAACCAACATAATACTTGTCATTTTCTCTGTGAGCATTTGTGCTAGGAAAAATTCCACTCCAGTATAAAGAAACGGGCCCTAAATCTAAATTTACACGATTATTTAGAGAATAAGAGGCAGTACCCCAAGCTGAAGTACCGACAATTTTACCGGCATTAATAGTTGTTCCACTTAATGACCAGCCGTCGCTGTTATCAAAATCTGTCTTGAAAATTTCTGTCTCGTTGGCATCATAGCTAAATTGCCCTAATGCTTTAGTTGGTAAAGTTATCAATCCTAGTAATGTTAAAAGTAAACCTAAACTAATACTTTTGTAAGTAAACATTTCCCCTCACTACATGATTTAGGATAGACTTAGCCAGTGATCAAGCGAATTGATAAAGCTCGCCAAAAAATAAGACAGTTCATCTCCAATAGCCCCAGCATAGGCCTACGCTAAAGTGCTTGCTAATTCAACAATCCAGGCGATGACTGGGTTTTTAGCTAGGAATTTGCTTTCTTTTTTGGCGCGTTAGTATAATTACTGATATTCAAACACAGTAGATTCTAATATTACAGTTGTATTTTTACAAGTAAAGCTACTTATTTAATATAAAAAACTGAGTTTTTTTAAATTTACTATAAAGTATCATCCACATTGTTCAATTAATGATTTTATGTGTATCTATCCTATGAATCTCAAAAGCATAATGTTTGACTGAGAAACCTGCCTAATATGTAGCAGATAACGGCTTGATATGAAGCTGGTTAAATATTTTTATCAACAGCGTTACAACACCTTATTATTAGGCGCTCAAAAATAAAAATATCAATATATGCGGATATATTAAGAGGCAATGACCTATAATCTACGGGCAAGCATCGCGCAAACAAAATAATGAAATTTCCCAGTCAGAGACTGGGAGTGAGGGGACAAATCTTAAGAAACTTTCGCTTCTAAGGATTTAAGTAACTCAGTATTGACACCAGATTCACGAGTCAGGGCGATTTTACCAGTACGGGCGATTTCCCTGATACCAAACTTTTGTAGCACCTGGACGATCGCCACCATTTTACCAGGGTCGCCGACCACTTCCAAAGTTAAAGAATCTTCCGCTACATCGACTACTCGCGCCCGGAAAATTTGAGCTAGTTCAATGACTTCTGAACGGTTGCTGCTAGTGGCGTTCACCTTCAGGAGCATCAATTCTCTCTCCACACAAGGAGTTTCAGTTATATCCTGTACTTTGAGAACGTTAACGAGCTTGTATAGTTGTTTGGTAAGTTGTTCAATCACGCGATCGTCACCAGGCACAACCATAGTAATGCGGGAAACCCCGCCCTCTTCCCCCGAACCAACAGCCAGGCTTTCTATATTAAAGCCACGACGAGCAAATAAACTAGCAATGCGGGACAGAACTCCCGCCTCATCTTCTACCAGAACTGAAAGAGTATGTTTCATCTTTGCCAACACAGGCTCAGACAACATATAACTAACCCGAATGTTAGCTAACAGCTGCCCTACACGTACTGCTTACTAGGTGAATAGGTTATAAATCTTATACTTTATTTTAAACTTAATCCCTGCATTCCTGAAATCTTCTATAAAAAAGTTATGTCTAAATCATTCCAAAAGCAGAAGTCATTTGGAGAATATATCTTTTGATCGGCAGATGTACATTATTTATCAACATCTTATTTTGAGAATATTGTCACCATTAAATCAGGAGAAAGACATTTATGGGTTGGTTAAAAAGACTTTTTGGCATGGAAAAACCTCAAAATGCCCAGGTAAATCCAACTCCGCAAGTATCCTCAGCCTCCACTACTGCTAATGCACCTACGGCTACCCAATCAATTCCACCAGAACGTTTAGGGTTAAACGGCGAATACGACCAAAGTGGTTTAGCAAAGCGAGTAGCACTGGCATTTGATCAAGACCAGCAACTTGATGATATGAATTCTTTGTGGGTTGCTCAAACTGGTAGCACCGTCGTTCTAAAAGGTTCGGTTCCCAGCCAAGACATTCTCAATAAAATGATTTCTGTGGCGCAGTCCGTACATGGCACCACAAACGTTGATACCAACCAAGTCAATATTGGCTAAAGACTAGCAATTTTTGTCATTTCTGGGAGATAACTAGATTTTAGTAATCTCCCAAGGACTTATCCATCCATGCCAAAATCGCCTTGTTTACCTGTTCTGGGCATTCATCATGGGGACAATGCCCTACATCGTCTAGGTTGAGCAATTGCAACTTTTCGTTGTATTGAGCGAATTGGTTAGCCAAAATCGGCGGAACAAACCTATCTTTGTTTCCCCAAATCAACAGCATGGGAATTTGTAGAGTTGGCAATATAGCTTTGACACTAGGACTAAAGTTAACACCGATCGCCGCTTTAAACAAAGCACTAAAAGCACGGGCTGAACCCCTATCCTGGGGAGGCCCAGCTAAAATATCCACCAGCTCGTCGGTGATGGCTGCGGGATTGGCGTAAGCAATACCAGCCCAACGGCGGAGAATGCTGGGACGGCGCACGAAATAAAACACTGGCTTTAAAAATATTGGAGAAGCGACAATATTTTTGATTGTCGTGACTACAGGCCTTAAAAAAGGTGGAATCATTTCTTGCTCTAATGATGGGTCTGGTAAACTCATCATCACAATCCCCTTAACCATATCGGGGTGAGCCGCCGCCGCCGCTAAAGAAATCAAAGAACCATTAGAATTTCCAATCAATACCACTGGTTGACGGATAAAAGCTCGCCAAAAATCGTAAACTTGCTCCACCCAAAGTTCAATACTGTAATTTGCAGGGGCTTTTTCCGAACCACCAAAACCAAGCATATCCAGCGCATAGACTGTATGAGATTCGCCCAAAACCTCCAAATTATGTCGCCAATGACCAATAGAAGCACCAAAACCGTGCAGTAAAATTAGAGGGGTTTTTTCCTGGCCTTCTTGGCTAGGACGAATGTAAGTATAACGAGTCCGCCACCCCCGCCAAACCCAATCTCGTTGATTCCCTACCCGTTCCCGCCAGTGTACCGTCATGGTCACAATTCCTTAGTGATTAATTTCTATCTTAAAGGGGGGTGTAAGGGTATAGGGGAGCCAGTTGCGTGGTGAGGCAGTCCGGTCTTGGGGGTTTCCCCCAGGAGGAATTGCCGAAAGGGTCTCCCGACTTGAGCAAACTGGCGTGTGTGGGGGTGTGGGGGATAACTATAATTTTTCCATTAAAAAAGAATTGTTACAATAGTTAACTATTCTCTAGATTGTGTGATTTAAATTAACGATCATAGAGAAGCTCTCTCAGAATGAGTAAAATAACAAATACAGAAACCAAATAAACTATTTTATGGACTAGCTACCTCAAAACTATAGACTCCTTCTGAAATTCTCAGTTATTTTAGTATTGTGCTGCTTAGGCAGACCAATCAAAACAAAGCAATCAAGTCCACATTACATTACTTAACAAAGAAGCTCCCACAAATCATAATGCCTGTGATTGAGAAAAAAAGAACTCGCGATCTGCCCCAAATTAACGAACGGATCCGCTTCCCGAAAATTCGAGTCATTGACACTGATGGTTCCCAGCTAGGAATTCTAACTCCACAGGAAGCGCTGCAACTAGCAGAGGAGAAGGAGCTGGATCTAGTGCTACTCAGTGACAAGGCCGACCCGCCGGTGTGTCGGATTATGGATTACGGGAAATACAAGTTCGAGCAGGAGAAGAAGGCGCGGGAAGCTCGAAAGAAACAGCACACGGCTGATGTGAAAGAAGTGAAGATGCGCTACAAAATCGAGGAACACGACTACAATGTCCGTGTTAAGCAAGCAGAACGCTTCTTGAAAGATGGTGATAAAGTCAAAGCAACTGTGATGTTCCGGGGTCGAGAGATTCAACACAGTGACCTGGCAGAAGATTTACTGAAGCGAATGGCAACGGATCTGGAACCGTTTGGTGAAGTGCAACAAGCACCCAAAAAAGAAGGGCGAAACATGATGATGCTCATCTCGCCTAAGAAGTAATACCCTAAGTATTCTTGTAACCAAGTAATCCACCACTGAAAATATCAAAACGGCTTCACCGTCGTTGAAATTAATTGCAATTTGATAGTCCTGAACTCTGAGTGGGAAACATAATACTCAGTTGTTCAGGACTTTTGCCATTTTGGGGATTGGTGAGCAATTATTAATTTTGAATTTTGAATTTTGAATTTTGAATTGATTGCTCCCCACTGGAAGGTGAAGATACCAGAAAGTAAAACATGGAATTGAAAAATTACTCGTTGGCGGCAAATCCAAGTTGGCTGG
The DNA here is from genome assembly GCF_009856605.1 of Trichormus variabilis 0441. NCBI lineage: Bacteria > Bacillati > Cyanobacteriota > Cyanophyceae > Nostocales > Nostocaceae > Trichormus > Trichormus variabilis. Next base: position 3,798,544 of record NZ_CP047242.1, read on the forward strand.
CACAACTTTTAAAATGGGTGAATCTACGACCAGAGGAAGGCGAACGGACTTGGATGATGTTTGCCTTTTACACGACTGTATCTGTGGGGTTGCGATGGGCTGAGGATAGTACAGTAGCACTATTTTTGGATGAATATGGCGCTGGGCCGTTGCCTTGGATGTATATTGCCAGTGCGGTTATGGGTATGGCGCTGGTTTTTGTCTATTCTTGGTTGCAAAAGATTTTTCCTTTGCGCTGGGTGGTGGTGGCGATCGCACCTTGTATGGTCGTGCCATTAATCTTGTTAGTATTATTACGCTGGGGCATCCATCTTTCTTACTTTTCAGTCATTGTTGTATTTTTACTACGGTTGTGGGTAGATTCCCTTTATGTAGTTAATGATCTAAATACTTCCATTGTTGCTAACCAATTATTTAATATTCGAGAAATTAAGCGCACTTACCCACTGATTAGTAGCGGATTATTAGTGGCTGATGTGATCAGTGGCTTTAGTTTGCCTTGGTTGCTGGAGTTCGCCAAACTCAACCGCGTGATTATGATCGCCTGTGGAGTGATTATGATTGGCTCGGCAATTCTCTGCTATTTAAGTTATCAGTATCGCAGTTCTTTTCCCGAAGCACCACAGCGCCTAATTCCTCAAGAACAAGCCTCTCGGCATCGGCGTATCCAAGCACCACTCAAGCGTTATACTTTACAGCTATTTGCCTTTGTTGGGCTGTTACAAATTATTGGTTTATTAGTTGATTTTCAATATCTCCAAGAACTAAAAATCAACTTAGGCGATCGCGAACTAGCAGGCTTTTTAGGTATATTTGGTGGGATTGTTGGCTTGTGTGAATTAGGAACTCAGTGGTTCGTTTCCAGCCGCTTGATCGAACGCTTTGGAGTGTTCTTTACTGCTGCACTTTTGCCTGTGGCTGTAGGCTTTGTCGTTCCTGGGATGATTGTTGTACTTTACTTACTACCAGGAATACAATCACTGGCATTTTTCTGGGGATTAGTCGGGTTGAAGTTCTTTGATGAACTGCTACGCTACACCTTCGTTATTAGTAGTGGGCCGTCACTATATCAACCGATACCAGAACGCATTCGTAGCCGGATGCAGGCATTATCAGGAGGAACGGCGGAAGCGATCGCCACTGGTACTGCTGGTATCATCATTGTGATTACCTTGTTTGTGTGTGGGTTATTTGTACCTGCAACAATGCAAAAGTGGGTGTTTATCTGCGAAACAATGGTAGTAGCCGTTGCCTGCTTGAAGGTAGTATGGTTATTGCGATCGCGTTATGTTGATTTGTTAGTCTTGAGCGCCGATAGAGGCGAACTAAGTGCCTCTAATGTGGGTTTACGTGCCTTTAAACAAGGGGTAGTCAAAGCTTTAGAAGAAAAGGGCAACACCGCAGATAAACACTCATGTATTGAATTATTAGCCCAAATTGACCCCCAAGGGGCAGCAGATGTTCTCTCACCAATTTTATTTAAGCTAACGCCAGATTTACAACGCCATAGTTTAGAGGTGATGCTAGGGGCTGATGCTAATCCCACCCATGTATCGGAAGTAAAATGGTTGTTAGAGCGTCATCCAGACAATGTTAATCCCGAAGTTTTTGCCCTAGCATTACGTTATGTTTGGCTAGCTGACCCCAATCCCAATTTAAGCCAACTGGAAGAATACCTCAACCAGCGCCACCACTCATTAACTCGCGCCACAGCTGCGGCTTTGCTATTGCGTCAGGGAACACCAATCCAAAAAGTAGCCGCCACCAAGACTTTAAGCCGGATGCTAACCCATAAGCAGGAACGAGAACGGGTTAATGGTGTCAAAGCCCTCCGAGAAGTGGTTTATTTACAGACGTTACGGATTCATATTCCTAATTTGTTACAGGATGAATCCTTAAGGGTGCGTTGTGCTGTCTTAGAAATGATTGCTGCAACACGCATGGAAGAATACTATTCCTCACTGCTGACAGCACTTTATTACAAATCAACCCGTGCTACCGCCATGCGTGCCTTAATCAAAATGGAGAATGAAGCATTGGATATGCTGTTACAACTGGCTACCAATGCCCATAAGCCAGAAGTATTAAGGATGTATGCTTGGCGTACCATAGGACAAATTTCTACTACAGAAGCTGTAGAGACTTTATGGTTGCAGTTGGAATCTTCTTGGGGTGCTACCAGGTACCATATTCTGCGTAGCTTGTTGAAAATTCAGAAACAATCAGAAATTACCAATTTAGTAGATAGGTTTCAACACAGTCGGGTAGAAAGTCTCATTGATCAGGAATTACGATTTTTGGGTGAGATTTATGCAGCTTATATAGACTTACGGCCACAATTAAATTTAGATAATAATCAAACAAATTCCAGAGCTTTGATTGTTGCGGATTTACTCCAACGTGCCTTGGCAGAAATGGAATGGGATATTCGGGAACGTTTATTATTATTATTAAAATTACTGTATTCACCAGATAAAATGCAGGCAGCCGCTTTTAATTTGCGGTCTGAATCGATGGTGAATTTAGCACGAGGATTGGAAATATTAGAACATACAGTAAATTTGCCCAGAAAATCATTGTTGTTAAATCTCTTAGATAAGCGATCGCACCAAGAAAAGCTGCATGATCTTTTAGAGGCAGAATTCACAGAATATCAACCGTTGTCAGCTAGTGAAAGATTGCGGAAGATGCTGACTTTAGGCACTTTTCTCTCTGATTGGTGCTTGGCTTGCTGTTTTCATTTTGCCCAGGTTAACCGGATTCGTTTGACAATTAACGAAATTCTGATGGCTTTGCGTCATCCTACGGGCTTTGTACGGGAAGCGGCGATCGCTTATTTGAGTGTGGTTTCACATCGCGTCCTCTTAGAACTTCTGCCCAAATTAAAAAAAGATTCTCATCCCCTAGTAGCAGCACAAATTCAGGAATTGATCAAAAAATCCGCCATCAAAATTAATCAATAAACTCAATCAGTAGGGAGAATTCGTAATTCTGTCAGCTACTAAGGCTCAGAACTTTTCACTTCTTCAACTTGACCAACTTCAAAAATCAAGGTGAATGGTTGTCCCATTTCTCGCTCGACAAATTCTTCTAGTAGCTTTACTTGTCGGGGTGTAACCGGGTCATTGGCTCGCACACTCAGCCGTACTTCCGGAGGATTAACTAACCAGTTGGTACTACTTCTAAATAATTGTAGGCGTTGAAAGGTGACAGTACGATTTAATAATGCTCTACGTAAACTGGTTTCTAATTGCGTCTGTCGTACAAGTCGAGCAAAGCTCACACCTAAAGGAATAACCAGAATAGCTGTTAGTACTAAAGTCCAAACGATGGGGCGACGTGCTTGGCTCATAGAAGTATAGCCTGCTGCCAAAAATGTCACCATACAGGAGAGGGTAATACCGAGTAGATTGGTGAGGTAGAGTAAGGTTGCGCCCAAACTGAGTGCGAAATCTGCCTTTGCTAAACCCAGACCAATTACGCATATAGGAGGCATGAGAGCTACTGCGATCGCTGTACCTGCTAAACTACCAGAAATTTTTGACTCAACTTTGGCATAAGCACTAATAGCACCAGCCGCGACGGCAATACCTAAGTCTAATAGAGTTGGTTCGGAACGAGCCAAGACTTCACTACCATAATCAGGTAGTCCCACTATTAAACCCAAAGAGAAAGCGATCGCCAGCGCTAATAATGTACCTAACGCTACTGAGATTACACCTTGGCGGAATAAGCCAATATCACCTTGCAAAGCACCAAAAGCTAATCCGCGAATGGGCAACATCAGAGGAGCGATAATCATCGCACCGATAATGACAGCGCTACTATTTGACAATAGACCAAAAGTAGCGATCGCACAGGAACCAACTATTAGTGCGATATAAGATATATCTAAAATTGACTCTTTAAATAAATCTACTTGTAACTGTTGTAGTTGTTCTGGCTGTCTTTGTTTGCGCCTGAAGTTCTGAAAGCGGTCTCGAATGTTAATACCCAAGAGCTTCCTCCTTCTTGTGGAATAAACTGGCAAATATTCGCGGCTTGATGATTAAAATCTTATATTCAGCCGATGTTATCTGGATATCATACTTGGAGAATAAGTACAGTATTCTACTAAATACTTACTCATGGTACTTGAATCAGCAATTAGTGAAGAAGCGATCGCCACGAATCTCAAGCAGTTCCTTTTAGTACTTTCGGTTTCTTTAGGCGTAGCCACCTTACCCCAAGTATTTAGTTGGTTTCGCCAAATCCCTTATACCTTACTCCTGGTAATTGTCGGCTTGGGGTTAGCCGTTGTTGATGTGCGCCTAGTTGTTTTGTCTCCTGCTTTAATTTTGTCCATCTTTTTACCACCCTTATTATTTGAAGCCGCATGGAATTTGAAATGGTCAGATTTACAGCGAGATTTTGTGCCAATTTCTCTGTATGCGGTGTTTGGGGTGATAATCTCAATTGCCGGAGTAGCAATTGGACTTAATCAACTAGGTGGAATTTCTTTAACTACGGCGTTACTCATCGGTGCGAGTCTTTCTGCTACTGATCCGGTTTCTGTGACCGCTTTGTTTCGAGAATTGGGTGTAGGAACTCGTCTTGTCACCCTCATGGAAGGCGAAAGCTTATTCAATGATGGTATGGCAGTAGTCGCCTTTGGTTTTTTGGTGGCTTTGCCTTTGGGAAGTGCCGAATTGGGTGTTCAACCGATTTTGTTACAGTTTTTTCAAGTAGTTGGTATCGGTGTAGCGATAGGCTGTTTGATTGGCTTTGCTATTTCCTACCTGACCCAACGCTTTGATTTGCCAATGGTGGAACAGTCCTTAACTTTGGTGTCCGCTTACGGTACTTATCTCGTTACCGAAGACTTGGGCGGTTCCGGCGTGATTGGCGTTGTCACTACAGGTTTGATATTAGGTAACTTTGGTTCACGCATAGGCATGAATCCCCGGACGCGGATTATTGTTTCCGAATTCTGGGAATTTTTAGCCTTTTTTGTCAATTCGATTGTTTTTTTATTAATTGGCGACCAAATCCGCTTTGCCAGTTTAGGAGAAAACCTGCAAATCATTGCTATCACAGTAGGTGCAATGATTTTCATGCGAGCAGTTACACTATTTATTCTCAGCAAATTGAGCGTTATGATGACTCAATCACAAGTCTCCTTACCTGAACAGACTATTCTTTGGTGGGGTGGGTTACGTGGTTCGGTGTCAATTGCCCTGGCATTGAGTGTACCGACTGTATTGCCAGGGCGAGAAAAAATCATTGCTACTGTCTTTGGAGTAGTCTTATTTACCCTACTAGTCCAGGGATTAACAATTAAGCCCCTGCTACAAAAGCTCAATTTGCTCGGCGATGCACCCTTACGCGAACAATATTTACAATTAGTCGCCCGTATTGTTGCTCTAGAACGAGTATTGCAATACCTGCAAACAGAAAAACGTCCCGGTATCGGCCCAGAGTTTCTTCGTTACCAAGAAAAACTTGTCACAGGCGAAATTGCAGAATTGCAAACCAAGATTGATAAATTACACCATGAATACCCCAATCTTCAAAACTTTACAACAGAACAATTCCGCGATGAACTATTAGCAATTGAGGCAGATACTTATGCGGAATTTGTCAAGTCTGGGCGATTAAATAAAGAATTAGCGCCGATGTTGGAAGATGTATTAGGGCATCAAAGAGACTAAAGTTGAGATCCTAGCGCTCAGAAATTATCTCTTACCCAATCCCCATCTTTACTTCATAACAGCAGCAAAAGGACAACGGCTAGTTTGTAAATTTGCTGATGCTGATTTCTCCCTTTTTCCCCAAAGTTTTCGGATGAAATTCCAAAACCTCCGCCAGAGAGAATTAGATTTTTTTTGCTGATTTTGGGGAGTTTTTAGTAATTTACCACCAGATGTCAGCTTTGCTAGGAACTGGGTATTGTCATAATAGTGTTCCAAAGAAAGGATTTTTAAATCATCTGTGACGCGCACAACGCTTGTACCAATGACTTCTATCATCTCGTCTGTGGGTGCATAGCCTTTAAATTCACCTTTAAATTCCCCCCAGTGTCGCCATTTAAAAACAATCTCCGGTGGCCCTGAATAAACTTCTAGAACTTCCCACAAAAAGCCGTTAGGAAAAGCTGTATGAAATAGACCAGTGGAAGTTTCAAAGTTTTCCTCAGTGGCTTTGTAATTTTTGGTATTGCCAATCATCAATTTATAAGTACCTGAATTAATCAAGTCTGTGATGGTATGGCGAGAACCTCCATTGGTACTCATGCGAAATTGGTCGGGAACAACAGAAAGCCACTGAGCAGGATTTGTTTTAAAGTTAGCTTCAATATCAAAGGTACGCACCAAATTTTGTACCAGTGTTTCCAGTGAATTGGATGGGTGATTACGTGTACTTTCCTGGGCAAGTTTTTCATTAGAATGGGTATAATCTGGTTTTTCACCATAACGCCAGTCAACATGAGTGCTGTACTTTAATACAGTGTCTCTATCTTGTACCCAAAGATGAAGTTTTTCGATGTCAATTTGACTCATAAACCCCTCTGCGAAATCAATGTGAAAATTATAAGTACCCGAATTTCGCAGCTAAATCCCCTCGATTTTTGCAGTTAAATATACAGATTATCTGCTGTTAATTTCTCATGAATTTGTAGCGATTGAACTATGTTAACTATCTGTACTTACTTCTTTTATATTATGCCAGTTAGCTCAATCATAATTGTTAATTTAGCAGCTATTGTCTGGTTAAAAGCCTTAAAATTTGCCAAATAAATTGGCAACAAGTAGTTGTTATGCTATGCAAAAATTGTCTAAAGTATAAATATTGGAACACTAAAAATTAATTAAACTGATACGCACAAAGCAGTAAGAATACTGGTTAAGGAAGGCTAAGTGAAATTACCAGATAAATACGAAAATATATTACTCAAAAATATTTGGGTGATGTGGGGTGCTATCGCCTTATTATCTACTAGCTGTGAGCAGGTAATTGAATCTTTGCCACCTCTCCCAACAGTTGAAATACCATCAAATCAGCCAGAAAAACCCCAAATTCCCGTAGAATCTGCCACAACTGCCCAAATCGAAACGGCCGTCCGCCAAGGTATCAACCAAGTACGACAAAAAAACGGGTTACAACCCCTACAAAATAACGTCAAACTAGCACAAGTAGCCCGTAAATACAGCCGACAAATGGCAGAAAAGAACTTTTTTAGTCATACCGGCGCTGATGGCAGTACCCCAGCAGATAGAGTCCGTGCTGGGGGTATTTCTTATTGGGTAGTCGGTGAAAATCTATACACAAGCACAAACATTCCTCGTCCTGTACCATCGGCGATTGAAGGGTGGATGAAAAGCCCTGGACATCGAGAAAATATTCTCCGCCCCGTATTTGCAGAGACAGGGGTAGGAGTGTGGCGAGTAGGTAATACTTACTATATTACTCAGTTGTTCTTGCGGCGATCACCCCTTGGATGGCCTTAAATATGCAGCGATCGCTGATAATTGTCTAAACTGCAAGTAGACCATTATTTTAGATAAACCTTGTGAAAGCGAGATGGATCATCACAGCAGTTTCAGCAGCATTGTTTTTTGGTGGTAGCCTATTTACATCACTGCGCGACCCCTGGTTTCAAAACTTACAACGTCCCGACTGGCTAACCTTTGAATTTCTCATCCCATTTATTTGGACGTTTATTTGGGCTTGTACAACCATTTCTGCGATTATTGTTTGGGAAAAAAGGACAAGACAGGGCTTTCGACCTTGGTATTTGATGGCTATTTATGCAGCGATCGCCATATCCACCTCCGCCTACAGTCCTATTGTAGTAGAACTGCGGAGCTTAACAGGGGGAATATTTATGGGTGGATTGGCAACGCTACTCGTCTATATTTTAGCCTTCCTAGTCAAGCCTATTTCCCCCAAAGCCTCTTGGTTATTCCTTCCCTACGCCCTCTGGGGACCCTTTGGTACTTATCTAACTTGGTTATTACTCCAACTAAATCCCGGTGTAGCCAATTAAATTTGGTAAAACTCCGCGTACCTCCCTTCTCTACGAGAGGCTGCGCCAACGGGTTCACCAGTCGCCTGGGTCTGGAAACCCTCCCGCAGCGCTGGTTCACCGCGCCTAACTTTGCGTTCCTCCGCGTTTAAAAACCTCCCACCTAACGCAAAGTTTCCCTACCTCAAGAAGTTTTCAGATGATGGCTACGCACTCGTTCAGGGCTACCAGTAGGAATAGAGGCGATTAATTTTTGGGTGTAGGCTTCCTTCGGTTCGCGGTAAATGCTTTCGGCTGTACCTTGTTCAACTATTTGACCACGATTCATGACTAAAATGCGATCGCTCATAAATTTCACCACACTCAAGTCATGGGAAATAAAAATATAAGTTAACTGAAATTCGTCTTGTAATTCTTTTAACAGATTCAATACCTGGGCTTGTACTGACACATCCAACGCCGAAACCGACTCATCACAAATGATAAACTTAGGATTCAATGCCAAAGAACGGGCAATACAAACCCGTTGACGCTGACCACCAGAAAATTGATGTGGGTAGCGATTCATTGCATCCGCACTCAAACCCACCCGTTCCAAAAGTTCTGCAACTCGTTCGCGCCGTTGTCTTGTTGTCTTACCTACAGAGTGAATTAACAACGGTTCCATCACTGCATCCCCAACCTTCATCCGGGGGTCAAGGGAACTGAAAGGATTTTGAAAGACTATTTGCATTTCCCGCCGTAGTTTTTGCAACGGCTCGCCTTTAAAATGAGTAATATCTTGCCCATCAAAGATAATTTGACCACTTATTGGCTCAATTAACCGCAGCAGAGTTCTACCCAGAGTAGTTTTACCGCAACCAGATTCCCCGACTAGACCTAATGTTTCCCCTGGTTTCACATCAAAGGAAACATCATTCACCGCCATTTGATAGCGTTTTGTCCCACCAAACCAACCTTTTACAGGGAAACCAACTTTCAAGTTCTTGATTTGTAATAAAGGTTGCTTTTCCTCCAGATTTTCTAATCTGGCGGATATTTCCTCAGAGGTAATTTCTGGCGGGTGTGCAGGTTCTTTGGCTTGGATAATTAACTGTCCACTTGATGTTTCTTCTACACTCATGTAGTCAGAAACGGTGAGTAATTTATGGGGACGGCGGTTCAGGGTGGGGCGACAAGCTACCAAGCCTTTAGTATATGGATGTTGGGGATTACTAAAAATTTGCTCGGCTGCACCATATTCGACAACCTTACCTTTGTACATCACTGCTACTTGGTCAGCAATTTCCGAAATTAAACCCAAGTCGTGGGTAATGAAAATTAAAGCCATTTCCCGCTTTTGCTGCAACTCGCGCAACAGTTCAATAATTGTTGCTTGTACAGTCACATCTAAAGCTGTCGTCGGTTCATCTGCAATCAATAGCAAGGGATTACAGGAAATCGCCATTGCAATCATCACCCGTTGCAATTGTCCCCCAGATAATTGGTGGGGGTAGCGTTCCAGCATGGTTTCTTTATGCTGCTTCACCAACTGCGCTAACTTGAACTCATCCAGGGGCGAGTTGGGGTTGGTTTGCGGCCAAGTTTCAATATATTGCTGTTTGATTTGCTCATCACTAGGTAAGAGTTTAACTTCTTGTAGACCTGCGATCGCAATCTGTTTTGCTTCTGTCTGGCTAACATTCTGATGACGGAGAATTGCTTCCGTCAGTTGAAACCCAATATCATAAACCGGGTTAAGAGAACTCATCGGTTCTTGGAAAATCATGGCGATGTCGCCACCCCGGTATAGTTGCATTTCCTCAGCAGATAACGCCGATAAATTGATGGGGTTAGCGTTGGCTTGGGGACAAAACAGAATTTCTCCGCCGCTAACTCTCCCAGGATGTTGCAACAAACCCATCACCGCCAATGATGTGACTGATTTACCACTCCCAGATTCACCCACTATTCCTAGAGTTTCACCCCGATGCAGCTGAAAAGAAACACCATCAACAGCTTTGACAGCATTGTCATCACCGGAAAATTCAACTTGTAGATTGCGAACCTCTAGGACAGTTTCTCTCATAGGAGCCAGTAATATTGAGTAAAAATTATTTGGATTCTAGCAGCAGTTGGGAAAATTCGGGACTGGGGATGGGGGACAAATCAATTCAAAATTCGTCTTGAAAAGTTTCCTACGGCGGGAAACCCGCCTACAGAACTTTCCGCAAAATTCAAAATTCAAAATAAATCTTTGAAACCCTCACCCCCTCACCCCCTCACACCCCTACACCCATTACCTAAAACGGAATATCGTCTGGGTCTGGTTCCTCTACTGGTGGGTAGGTAGTTTTGGGCGCGGGTTCATAGTTGTTTACTTGGGGTGCAACACTAACTTTACTGGCGGCTGGAGTTGGTGCTGGACGTGGTGATTCGTAGCTAGAAACATCTTGTTGGGTAGTAATAGTCGGGGATGATGGACGAGAGGGGGTTTCGGTGACGACTGGTGTTCTGGCTACTGTTGGTGATGAGGTGAAGTTACCACTAATTGATTGAATCTGTTGTACTGTTAATTCAGCCCGTTTTTCTTTAAATCCTTCTGGACGCTCGATGGTATTCATCCCTAAACGTCCAGCAATGATGACGCGATCGCCTTGATGATAGTTTTGCTGGATTTCTGTAGCTAAATTTCCCCAGCCAACAACTTTTAAAGTCGCTGGTGGGTCATCTGGTTTTTGGGAATTGGGAAATTGCACCAACATTTCTGTGACTGCTAAATTATCAGATGTATAGCGCAGTTGCGGTTCTTGAACGATTTCCGCTAATAAAACACAGCTGTTCATTAAATCCTCCTGACTGTATGAGAAATAGAAATTAGGGAAGAAATATTTCTGTTTTTGATTGTGAGATTTTCCCTTGATTAAATTTCTTCCCACTAGTGAAAAATTAGAGATTTTTGAATGTAGTGCCAAGCAATACTTAATATTTAATAGTTGGCTGCTTCTAAAATTAGTAATCTCTAATAAAAAACTCTCTAATAAGAGTCTGTTTTAGCATAAAAGCCAAGCGACAGTTTTGAACAGCATTTTTTAGATGCTGTTTGCCACTCCCGCCTGACTAAAAGAGCATTGATTTCTGCATGAGTAGTATAATTGTACCACTTGTTGACAGAGAAAATACTTGATTTGGATCGGAGTTAGCGAGAAAAATTTCGTTGCAGTAGAGGTTGAGGGTACGAGGGAAAGATCACTAAGACTCATGTGAAACCCTTGCCAATACTTGGTGTATGGGTATATGGGTGTGAGGATAAAAAGATAATGTTGGGGAATTATTTCTTCACATTTTTGCCAACTTGATGTTACACAAAAATACTGGTTGCTTCTAGAGCGATAAGACGATTAAATTTTGTTGAGACAATAAAAAGTATCCCAGACCCACCTCAACAAACAGTAGAGGAGGTACACGCATCTTTTTATTATAAGCAACGTGCAGACATTGAATCAACCATATAGGCGATCGCATTTTATGGGAAGTGACATACTCCAAACACGCCTTTTCCGGTGAGTGTGGGCTTCTCAGTGAGACCTAATTCATTTACCCGAAAGATGCTGCAACTGTCTTAACTGCCTTTTAATCTTTGCAATTATTCATACAACTATCTTCTTAAATGTCTTATCTGTCGTTGTTTTTTGCGATCGGCAATAAGATAATGTGACTGCTCTCAAGATGGACTACCTTTACATAAACCGACTTAATTTAAGAAGATAGGGGAATTGTTATGCTTTTTAAAGTAAATGGACGAATTTACGAAGAAGAAAGCGGAGTAGGTATTGCTAATTTAGTTGTCGAAGCCTTTGATAAAGATATCCTCAAAAATGATAAACTTGGTCAAACAAAAACTGATCAAGATGGCAAGTTTGCGATTAATTATTCAGAAGCAAATTTCAAAAGCGCATTAGAAAAGTTTGAAGGTAATCCCGATTTATATATCGTTGTTAAAACTCCAGACCTTGCCAATATTTTGTATAGTAGTGAGAAGAATATCCGCCCTGATGCTAGTACAAACGAGCATTTCGACGTACCTATTCCGAAAACAACTTTAATAGCTTATCAAGAACGATCAACTCAAGAAAATAAACAACTATTAAAAATTCTGCTGGGGATGGCTTGGCTAGATGGGGAACTCGAACCTGGAGAAAAAGAATATTTATCCAAAGTCGCAGCCCAAAAAAGATTAACTGAAGATGCAGAGATTAAAAGTTTATTATCTGATAGTAAGCCAATACAGCCCCAGCAGTGTTTTGATTGGTTACAAGCTTATTTAGGCAAAAATCCTAGCCCTTACAAATTTGAGGCTTTAGATGAAGTTTTAGAAAGCTTATTCACCAGTGGCGCAGAAATAGACGAACGAGAAAAAGAAATGTTAGCGGCTTTTGCTGACAAAAATACTCGTCAAACGGTTCTCCAGGAAAGACTAGGCAGCATTTTCCTCGATCCAGATTTCTTAGCTAAAGTCACTCCTGACACCCCAGATTCCCCTCAAACTGCCCGTAAAAACCTCAAAAAAGGCTTTGCTTATGCTCGTGTTCCCCAAGCAGTTTTAAGTAAACTCACATCTGCACAGTCTGATCCGCAAGTCAAGGAAGAATTAGCCCATCGCTTTTTAACTCTCAACTATGCTCCAGTCCGCAAAGAAATTACGGCTGATAACCTAGAAGTGATCGGCAAACTACCACAAGAGTTGTCAGGGACGTTTCTCCGGATTGGGCCGAACCCCCGCTTCGCTCCTTTGGGTCTTTATCATTGGTTTGATGGAGACGGTATGATTCACGGGGTACAAATTAAAAATGGTAAGGCCAGCTATCGTAATCGTTACGTTCGTACTGAAGGATGGAAGATTGAAGAAAAAGAAGGTCAAGCTATCTGGCCAGGATTGCTGAATCTACCCCGCTTCGATGAACCCCACGGCATTATGATGAAAAATGTAGCCAATACCGCTTTAGTTTGGCATCACGGACGGTTACTCGCTCTTTGGGAAGGAGGCGAACCTTATGAAATTAGCCTTCCCAATTTAGACACTGTCGGTTCTTATACCTTTAATGAGCAGTTAACCTTCCCCTTTTGCGCCCACCCCAAAGTCGATGCTAGAACCGGGGAAATGATGTTCTTTGGTTATCAACCCCTAACCAAGCCCTACGTTCAATATGGTATCGTCTCACCAGAAGGAAAAATTGTCAAAACCATACCAATTGACATTCCTTCTCCAATTAGTATGCACGACTTTGCTATTACGGAAAAATATACTATTTTCCTCGATATGCCTCTAGCCCTCAAACCGATGCGAGTTATGCAGGGCAAAGTTCCCCTCGTGTTTGAACGTAATAAACCGAGTCGTTTTGGTATTATTCCTCGGCATGGGGGAGAAATACGCTGGTTTACCGTGCCGAGCTGTATGGTCTACCATGTAGTCAACGCCTATGAAGAAGGTAACGAGGTAATTTTAGTTGCCTATCGCATGGATTGGACACAACTATTTATCCCTGACAGAGAAAACGCCCTCGATTTTGTCAACACCGACACCTCGTCAGAAAAACTTGCCCCAGAAATGACGAAATTGTATCGTTGGCGGTTTAATCTTTCTACTGGTCAAGTCAAGGAGGAAATACTTGACAAAGACGAAATTTGTGAGTTCCCCCGCATCAACGATCGCTTAATTGGATGCAAGATGCGTTATGTGTACTCCGGAATCGGGGCTATGTATATGGAACGCCCGCTATTTGATGGAGTCAAGAAGTATGACTTAGAATCCGGAACAGCGCAATCTGTTTATTTTGGTCGTGGACGCTTTGGTGGTGAATGTGTCTTTGCACCTCGTCCTGGTGGCAAAACTGAAGATGATGGATGGGTATTGACTTATATTTATGATGCCGTTAACAAGCGATCGGAATTTATTGTGTTAGATGCCCAGAATATCACTGCTGAACCTGTCGCCCGTGTTATTCTTCCTCAAAGAGTTCCCTTTGGCTTCCATTGTGAGTGGGTTTCTAGCGAGAAAATGGCAACCGCGAACAGATAGTTAAGGGTATTTATCTGAGGTTAGGGACTTCCAGATAAAAAAGGGCATTGCCCACCATATCCGGGTTTTGGTGGGCAATGCCCACCCTACATATACTTACTGTTGTTCTCTATAAAACCATCTATATCCCCGACTTTTGCAAAAAGTCGGGGATATGAAACTCTAGATATTCATAAATTTAATAGAAGTCTTAATTATTATTATAAACATCTGGTAATCTCCACCAAGGGATCTGAGGATATTCATGATGTTCTTTGTGATAACCAAAGTGATAACAAGTGATAAATGACCAAAAAACAGGCAATGGAGTACTTTGTGTGCAATGCAGATTTGTATATCCGCCTTCCCGCCTTTTATGTGGTAGAAATGTCCCAAAATAAAATAATTGTATGGAACTTAAAATAGAGGGTGTAACCCAAAACAAAATAAGATTCATGTAGGATATATGCAAGACATGATGTGAAAGATGAAAAGTTAATGTTAAGCCGACAATTTGTCGCCAATCCCAGTACGACATCATAAATTTAAAATACCAAATAAAGACATTTTGGTTTTGATTATGGTCGAAATCTGGATCAGTTTCAGTTCCAGGATATTGGTGATGCAAACTATGTTTTTCTACTAAGTTCTTATAGGAAAATAGCGCATAAAGTATTACAGATATCTTGCCTATCCAATCATTGACTTGAGGATTTTTGGCAACAACAAGACAGTGCATGGCATCATGAGCAGTAATAAATAATCCTGTATATAAGAATGTTTGCCAAATTATAGCTAATACTATCAATGGAAGCTGGATTTTAGCGGTATCCAATGACAGTAATAGTGTTAAATTGCTGCCCCACAAAGTTATAATAAAAAAAGCGATAAGAATTCCTTTATTAGTCATATTTTCAGTTTTCACATCAGCAATTACCTTTGTTAATTGCAAAGATATGGAATTACATTCAGTCATTGGTTTACTCCGTCATTGTAATTGGCGACGATTTTTATAGGTGGAATAATTGATTTTCGAGATTAAGTTATTAGGATACACAATAAAGAAAGATATATGGTAATATTTTCCTTTTTATTTAACTATTGAATTAGCAGCAAAGAAGTTTTTTTTATGTTTCGGAATTAGTACAATTTGTAAACCAAATAGTCTATAGTAAATCTTTTTAAATCTACTTATTGTATAAAGTGGAATTATTTACTTATATTTAATGAAAAAAATCATTGGGGGATATATTCTGGTATTAGTTAAAGAAAATTTACCCAACACAATATCATTATTGCTTGAGATTTTAAGATGCGATTAATCGTATCAAATAAAAGTATTTATTTTTGATTTTTAAACTCGGTCAGCCCCTAAATTTCCACTATAATATACAGCAATATACAGCCAAGAGAATTGGAAGATTTCTGGCTTAAACTCCAACCCATAAATCCTGCGGTGTCAGAGAAAATAGTTTAGTTTGCTTGTGCTTTTTTCCCCAAAGGGAACCTTCATTTCACATGAACAGGAAAAACGCCCAAGGCAATTAATCTGGCTGGTAGATCGCGCAATATTGGCAAGCGCAACAGTACCGGGGGCTGAAAAGTCAGATTGTCGGCTAGTACAGGAGCAAATACTCGCTTTTGAATGAAGGTTTGAAATGCTTGAATGATACGTGTAGGCAATTCCCGCCGATCTTGGACTTTGGCTAAATCCCTAAGTTTTACATGGTGATTTTGCAGTGGTTTTGTTAGGACATTAGCAGCTACCACCGCATCTTGAATCGCATAATTAATACCCACCCCACCAACAGGCGACATGATATGAGCTGCATCACCAATCAATAGCAACCCTGGACGATACCAGCGCTGCACAAGGTTTGATTCGACAGAAAGAAACGCTACCTGTGACCAGTCGTGTAAATTGTGGATACGATTTGCTAATTCTGGGACAACTTCCACAACAGATTTTTTCAGCGCTTCTAAACCTTGAGACCGTAACTGATGATAGCCTCCCTTGGGAATCACATAAGCCATTTGCCATTCATTACCACGGTCAAGCATAGCGATGATATGACCAGGGGCAAAACGCCCCATTCCTCCCTCACCATCTTCTGGTTGACGCGGTAGGCGGAACCAAAGAATATCCATTGGCGGTGAGGTTTCAGTTGCGGCAAAATCACCCAATTGTCGTAACCGTGAGTGACGACCATCTGCACCTACGGTCAGTGTTGCTTTAATTTCGTGCCAACCACCACCGCCTCGATAACGTACACCTTGAATTACTCCGTTTTCCTCAACTAATTCCTGCACATTCGCACCCATGACTAACTGAAAGCTTGGATATTTTTGCGCTTCTTGGGTAATAAACTCTAGAAATTTCACCTGAGGCAACATTGTAATGTAGGGATAGCGGGTTTTTAGGCGACTAAAATCAGCCAAAGTGAAGGTATTTTGTGGTGTTTTTACCCGAATTTGCCGCATTTTGGTATGGGGTAATTGTAGCAAGCGATCGCTTAATTCCAATTCCTCCATAATTTCCATCACCGATGGGTGAATTGTATCTCCACGAAAATCCCGATCAAAGTCTTTATGGGCTTCCAGCAATATGACAGAAACACCTTGACGCGCCAATAATAAAGCTAAGACAGCACCAGCCGGACCACCCCCAACAATGCAACAATCTGTATTTTTTACGTCTACAATTTCATGGGCAGGATTAGTCAGTAAATCGGTAGTCATCACAACACCTCCAGACAGCCCTAAAATCAAGGTTAGTGTGCTTTGGGTGGTGGGAGTACTTTTTTTAATTTTTCGTAGCGATAGAGAATGTGTATCATGGACGCTAAAATGTCCATTTAGTGATTAGTCCATAGTCAATAGTTCCAAGTTCAGAGCTTTCTTGACTAATGACCAATGACTAATGACCAATGACTAGTGACAATACTGTGGCGCAAGTTGTTTTAGAAAACGTTTACAAAAGTTTCCCTCCCCGCAGAGGGGAAAATGTGAGTTCACAAACTCCATCCGCGAAGAAAACTGATGCAGAACCAGCAGGAACCGTCAATGTTTTGCGACGGATAAACCTGACTATTCCTGATGGGGAATTTATGGTGTTGGTGGGGCCTTCTGGTTGCGGTAAAAGTACCCTGCTACGGTTAATTGCGGGGTTAGAAGTGATGACAGGCGGTAATATTTGGGTAGGCGATCGCTTGGTGAATGATTTACCACCCAAGGAACGGGATATTGCAATGGTGTTTCAAAATTACGCCCTCTATCCCCACATGACGGTATATGACAACATCGCCTTTGGTTTGCGTCGTCGTTCTAGTTCTGAACAACACAGAGACAATTCTCACCCCAGTTCCCAGACCCAATTCCCCACCTGGGCGGAAAATCTACTAGTAGGTGCGACAAGAAAGCTTCCCAAAGGACTGCGTTACATTTCCGATCAAGAACGAGAAGTAGACGAGCAAGTACGGTCTGTAGCGCATTTGTTACAAATGGAAACCTTGCTAAATCGCTTACCCAAACAACTATCTGGAGGACAAAGACAGCGGGTGGCTTTAGGAAGAGCGATCGCCCGTAATCCTCAAGTATTCTTAATGGATGAGCCGCTTTCTAACCTAGATGCCAAGTTAAGGGCAGAAACCCGCGCTCAAATCGTCAAATTGCAACGCCAGCTAGGCACAACAACGATTTACGTCACCCACGACCAAACAGAAGCCATGACAATGGGCGATCGTATCGCCATCATGAATCAAGGCCAAATTCAACAAGTAGCTTCCCCCCTAGAACTCTACAATCATCCGGCCAATCGCTTTGTAGCTGAATTCATTGGTACACCACCCATGAATTTTATTCCCGTAGAGTTCCACGCACCATTGTTAATTACCCATTCCCAGTTCCGTCTCACCCTTCCAGAGATATGGGCAAGTGCGTTGCAAAAATATGATGGGCAAACTCTCATTTTAGGCATTCGTCCAGAACATTTAACTGTGAGTGTACCCGCGACTAAAAATTTGCCAGTACAAGTAGATTTAGTAGAAAACTTAGGTAATGATTCTTTTATTAATGTGGTACTAACTGAGGCTGAATCTCGATTTGCTCATACAATTAAACCTTTGCAAGTACGAGTTCCATCAGACCGAATCATCAATGTGGGAGAGCAAATCTGGTTATCACTAACACTGGATAAAATTCACTTTTTTGACCCTGATACTGATTTAGCAATATTTCCTAAAAATTAGTCTCTTAGTTTGAATTATTGGGGACTTACAGATAAAAAAATATCTAAAATGTAGGGTGCGTCAGTATTAAAAATTTCTGAGTATAGTTAGGTTCTATGGCACTGACGCACCCTACTAAACCTCAAACGGGAATAGACAGCACCGCAATTACTATTTCTTAGCTTGACCTTTTTCTAAAGCTTGTTTTACTAAATCATCGCTAACGCTAGTGACTGCATCTTCTCTAGACGCGCCTATTTCTTTTGCTAACTCTATATAATCATCAGGATTGCTAGTAGATTGAGCTTCGGTTCTTGTTTCTTCAGGTACAGAGATTTCTTGCTGAGGTGCAGTAGCCGCTTCAGCCGCCGCAGCGCCTTCGGCAGTACGATCAACATCACTAATACTAAACTGTTGTGCAGCTGCATAATCAGCATCAAAATCAACTTTCGGTGCTTTTTCTTCACCACTAGCTATATTTTCCGCAGCTAATTGTGCATCGTGGGTAGGAGCTTCAATAAGATTAGGCTTTATTTCTTCGGACATCGCTAATACCTTCAATTGTTTTTAAATCGTTGTAGCGATGGTAACAAAGTGATGGACTAGTTTTTAGCTCCCTCTAGAAAGATTATTACCTCTATTAAAAGATAGATATAAATACTTAGATGTAGCAAATATAATTATTTCTCTGGAAAGTAGATAAAACAAACAGAATGTTGCTAATTATTACTTGGAGAACTTAAAAATCACTTGGAAATATAAGTTATGACTGCTAGTTACGAAAAAAATGTTTCTCAAGCTCTCAGTAATGAAACCCGTAGTTTAGTAGAAGCTTTTAATAAATTAGACACCGATGCTAAGTTAGCTTGGTTTTACTATGTTTATAAAAAAATGGGTGATTCTATCACTCCCGCCGCACCCGCAGCCGCCGAACCAGAATTAGCTCCCCTTTTATTAGGTAACTATTTTCAGTTATCAGAAGAAGATCAACTCAATATTATGCGGCAAATAGTTAATCGTGAAGATACAGAATATTCTCGTGCTTATGGAGCATTAAAAGAAAATAATCAATTATTAATTTGGTATGTATGGGCTGTAGCTATGGGCGATACAGTAGTGGGAATGCCAGATAATTATCAGCCCACAGAAGCTATAAATGATTTACTTTCACAAGTTGAAAACTTAGATTTTGAAGCACAAATGTCTATATTCCGGACTATTGCCGGGGAGATGGGACATACAAATGTCAAGCCAATTGAAACACAAGCACAAACAGGGAAAACATCAAGTTTTTAATTGAGTGGCTGGAAAGTAGGGAAAATTAAATTTG
Organism: Trichormus variabilis 0441; assembly: GCF_009856605.1. Classification (NCBI taxonomy): domain Bacteria; kingdom Bacillati; phylum Cyanobacteriota; class Cyanophyceae; order Nostocales; family Nostocaceae; genus Trichormus; species Trichormus variabilis. The sequence continues at coordinate 3,818,142 of NZ_CP047242.1, forward strand.
TCATTCCTACTTTCCTTACTATCAAATTCATATTAAATTAGGATTCACGCATCCAAATTTTCTGTTGAGACCGGGTGTGAGGGTTTCAAACATTTATATCCCTATACCCTTCTCCAAACCATTGATCTTTCGTTTTCATGGGTAAGCCTTAATCTATTAAGCGATCGCTCTCTTCTCTTCAAAATGGGCGATCTACGCGATAAACTCAGCCTAAATAGGCAGACTTGGTCTGTGATTTGTCGTAATTGGGGTCATACCGTTTCTTGATGTAGCTTGCCTGGCGTAGCCATAGATGCACTTTATTCTTTACTGTAGAGACGTTGCGTGCAACGTCTCTACTTATTTGGCGCAACTTCATAGAGAATTGGTATAAGCTTTCCAGTCATTGTGACCTAGTGCAGCAGAAAAAATCACTAAAAACTATTGACATTTGTCGCAGACTATGTTGATAATGGTTCTTTGTGGAAACTTTACCTCAATAAAATAAACACTTGGCTAACGTCATTGTAATAGGCGCTCAATGGGGCGATGAAGGAAAAGGTAAAATAACTGACTTACTCAGCCGCTCCGCAGATGTGGTAGTACGCTATCAAGGGGGTGTCAATGCTGGACACACAATTGTAGTCAAAGGTCAGACCTTTAAACTGCATTTGATTCCCTCTGGTATTTTGTACCCCGATACGGAATGTATGATCGGCTGTGGGACGGTCATCGATCCACAAGTTTTGATAAAAGAACTCGACCAATTAGAAAGTTTAAATATTTCTACTAAAAATCTGCTCATCTCTGAAACAGCCCATGTCACCATGCCCTATCATCGGCTAATTGACAAGGCATCAGAAGAGCGACGCGGAAGCCATAAAATTGGAACCACTGGTCGAGGGATTGGCCCTACCTACGCTGATAAATCCGAGCGCACAGGTATCAGGGTATTAGACTTGATGGACCCGGCGGCCCTCCGCGACCAGTTGGCATGGACAATAAATAATAAGAACCTCATTTTAGAAAAGCTGTATAACCTGCCACCTCTAGATACTGAAGAGGTCGTCAAAGAATATTTAGGGTATGCAGAACGTTTGAGACCTCACGTTGTTGATACATCTTTAAAGATATATGATGCCATTCAACGGCGGCGTAACATATTGTTTGAAGGCGCACAAGGTACGCTCTTAGACTTGGATCATGGGACTTATCCCTATGTCACTTCTTCCAACCCCGTAGCTGGGGGGGCTTGCGTAGGTACAGGTCTAGGCCCGACAATGATAGATCGGGTAATTGGGGTTTCCAAAGCCTACACAACACGAGTCGGAGAAGGCCCATTCCCTACCGAACTGGATGGGGAGTTAGGGGAATTATTGTGCGATCGCGGGGCAGAATTTGGCACCACTACCGGACGTAAGCGTCGCTGTGGTTGGTTTGATGCGGTTATCGGTCGCTACGCTGTGCGAATTAACGGCATGGATTGTATGGCTATCACCAAACTGGATGTCCTTGACGAGTTAGAGGAAATTCAAGTTTGTATAGCCTATGAAATAGACGGCGATCGCTGCGACCATTTCCCAACTAGCGCTCGTCAGTTTGCCCGGTGTCGTCCTATTTACAAAACCCTCCCAGGCTGGCAAGTGCCAACAAGCGAATGTCGCACCCTGGAAGACTTACCCCAACAAGCACTGGACTATCTAAAATTCCTCGCAGAATTGATGGAAGTCCCAATTGCGATCGTTTCTTTAGGCGCAAGCCGCGATCAAACTATCATCGTTGAAGACCCTATCCACGGGCCAAAACGTGCCTTGCTGCACCCCGATGGTACTCCCGCCTCTTTGTTGAGTGCATAATCAGTACTAAGTACTAAGTCAAAAGTCCAGAGTCCAGAGTTTTGTGACAACAGACAAATGTACAGACGCGATTAATCGCGTCTCTAACAACTAACAACCGACAATTAAACTAATATGGCTCTGACAGTCGAAACTAAAAAACGCCCAGAAGGCAGCAAGCCTAAAGCTTTGCGCCGCTCTGGATTTATCCCCGCTAATTTGTACGGACACAACGGTAGAGAATCAATTTCTTTGGTAGTTGATGCCAAAGTAGTTGAAAGATTACTCAAAGCAGCTGCTGTTAAAAAAACAGAAATCGAACTCAATATTCCTGAACTGGAATGGACTGGTAAAACCGTTCTTCAAGAAGTTCAGATACATCCAGCCAAAGGTACACCGTATCACATCAGCTTCCTTGCCACTGCCAAAGGCTAAAGCAAGTGCAAAATTTGTCTTACTTGCCATTTAAAGTTTGTGATAATTGCTGATAAGCCAGGGTTAAAACCCTGGTTTTTTGTTGTTTGCCTTTCTCAACTTTTTTAGACAGATTAAGTCTCAATCCCGTATCTTACGATAGTACTTAAACGGACATCTTGCACCAAACCGCGATTTTAATCGTTAAGTGAAAATGTTAGTAAATCAAATAGGCAGGAGCAATAAAGTGCAAATTGAAAAAACAGAGGTGGAAATTTCTACGCCTGATGGACAAATGCCTGCGTTCTTGTATCAGCCTTGTGAACATGGACAAAAGCCAGCCGTAATTCTTTTAATGGAAGCATTTGGCTTAACTTCTCACATTCAGGATGTAGCAGCTCGAATTGCTAACGAAGGCTACGTAGTTCTGACTCCAGATTTGTACTATCGTGAATTGACAAACAACAAGTTTGGATATGAAGAAGTTGAGCAAGCTATGGCGATGATGTACCGCCTTGACTTCGGTAAACCAATTGAGGAGGATATTAGAGCAGCGATCGCTTATCTCAAGTTACAGCCTTATGTATTCCCAGAAAAGATTGGCGTGACTGGGTTTTGCTTGGGTGGTGGTCTGTCTTTTCTCAGCGCTTGCAAATTTTCAAACGAAATTGCGGCGGTAGCTTCCTTCTACGGAATGGTTCTGGATGATTGGATAGAAGCGATAACAAACATCTCAGTACCCATATACTTATTTTACGGTGGTGTCGATCCATTTATTCCACTTGAACGTGTTCAGCAAATTGAGACTCGGTTCCAGGAACTTAGTAAGGAATACACATTGAAGGTTTATCCTGATGCTGATCATGGTTTTTTCTGCCATGAGCGTTCTTCCTATAACCGTTCAGCAGCCGAAGACTCATGGAATGAGCTGACACAGTTCTTCCACAGACATTTACAAAAGTCTGTCTAACTGCTACTTACAATAAGCGATCGCCTTTTGTGGAAGTTTTTAAATAAAATCTTCATCAAATGCTTGTGAGTTCGACGTTGAGGCTTTTACTCTCCTAAAAAAAGTACCATAATCAAGGTTTCAGCATATCCTGAACTCAGGTTAATTTAAAATTTCTATGACAGAAACGACTCTCCCACCCTTAATTCAGCAGATGTTACAACCAGGATTTTATCCTCATGAAGTAACAGAACCTATTCAACTAATTCAGACTCATGTTTCTTCTGTGTTACTCACAGGAGAGTATGCCTATAAACTAAAAAAACCAGTGAATTTTGGCTTTTTGGATTTCTCCACTTTAGAAAAGCGACAACATTTTTGTCAGGAAGAACTGCGCTTGAATCAACGAGGAGCAGCTGAATTATATTTAGAAGTTTTACCAATCAGTTTGGTAGGTGAGCAATATACTCTAGGGGGAACTGGTGAGGCTGTCGAGTATGTGCTGAAGATGCGCCAGTTTCCCCAGGATGGCTTATTCAGTGAACTTTTTGCCCAAGGTAAACTCACTGAGTCACACCTAGAAGAATTAGGCAAGGTCGTGGCTCAATACCATGCTAAAACTGAGACGAATGATTATATTCGCAGTTTTGGAGAAGTTCCTCAAGTGCAGGCTGCATTTGATGAAAATTATCAGCAAACTGAGAAATATATCGGTGGACCCCAAACACAGTTGCAATTTGACGAAACTAAAGCCTACACCGAGCGTTTTTTCGCAGAAAAACAAGAATTATTCCAGCGCCGAATCCAAAATAACTATATTCGGGAATGTCATGGAGACTTACACCTGAGAAATATCTGTCTATGGCAAGATAAAATTCTTCTGTTTGATTGTATTGAATTTAACGAACCTTTCCGCTTTGTTGATGTCATGTTCGATGTCGCCTATGCGGTGATGGATTTGGATGCACAGCAACGCCCAGACCTGAGTAACGCATATTTGAATACCTATCTAGAGCAGACTGGCGACTGGGAAGGGTTAGAAGTGCTACCCATATACTTAAATCGTCAATCTTATGTGCGAGCTAAAGTAACTTCATTTTTATTGGATGACCCCAGCGTCCCCGCGACGGTGAAGGAAGAAGCGACGAAAACAGCCTCTACATACTACAAACTGGCGTGGGAATATACCAAACCCAAACAAGGAAAACTTATCTTAATGTCCGGGTTATCTGGTTCTGGGAAGAGTACGACTGCAAAATATTTAGCCCGTCAACTAGATGCAATTCAAATTCGCTCAGATGCAGTCCGCAAACACTTGGGGGGAATTTCTCTGTGGGAACGTGGTGGTGATGACTTGTATACACCCGAAATGACCCAGAAAACCTATGCAAGGTTATTAAACTTGGGGACTATACTAGCTAATCAAGGTTACACAGTAATTTTGGATGCTAAATATGATAAACAAAATTTACGCCAAGAGGCGATCGCTCAAGCCGAAAAACATCACCTCCCCCTCCAGATTATTCACTGCACAGCACCCATAGAAGTTATACAAGAACGCCTAATAAAGCGTACAGGCGATATTGCCGATGCTACAGTTGATTTGTTATCTTCCCAACTCCAGCAAACTGAACCCTTTACCGACCAAGAAAAACCTTACGTGCAAACTTGGGACACAACTCAACCACCACACGTAATTGGTAATCGGTAATTTACCGAAAGCTTATTTATGGGGAAACAAGTGTAGGTTAAAAACGTTACCCCTACACCCCTACACCCCTACACCCCTACACCCCTAGTTCATTTATGGCTAACAATAACAACTTATTCAATTTCACTCCCGAATTCCTGTCGCAGTTAATATTTGGGGCATTTTTAATATTTATTTTAATCACAACAGGTTCGCCACCATCTTTGAGTATTTTTCTGGGAATTATTGGTGGTTTCGCCTTAGGCTGGTTTACTAATTCTACTAAAAGTAGTCCTCAAGCGCCTGTTGTCGCTTCTTCTGATGGTATTGATGCTGGATTAAAATACTGGTTATTTTTCTTGCTAGGGTTTGGATTATTAGGATATCCTGCACCCATGAGTATTTTACTGGGTGGAATAGGTGCTGTTGGGGGAGGCTGGATTATTGCTTGGTGGCGAAGCAAAGAAGAAACGAAAACTCAATTACCTGTGAATGCTTCACAAGAAGTTGTGAGTGAAGAGTCGAGCGACAGAATCACCAAGCGACAAACAAGAAGACCCGTTCGGCGTTACCGTCGTTCTGGTAGAAATTTTGGGTTTTTATTGTGGGGGAATAATCGAAATAATGACGAAGAGTGAATAATATCTGTGGGGGTTGGTAATTGGTAATTGGTAATTGGTAAGGATCAATCACTATTGTGAGCGCTGAGTTTATCAGGTTAAAATTGCTCCACCCATCAAGCGTTCATAGCGATATTTCAACTCTGCTTTCATTAAAGGCCAGCGCTCTAAACTCACATCTATTTCTATCACTTTCTCGGCGGCTTGTCTGGCTAATAATAAAACTTCTTCATCTTCTACTAAACTTGCTAAGGTAAAATCAGGCACACCAGATTGCCTTGTTCCTAACACCTCACCCGGCCCGCGAAAACGCATATCCATTTCGGAGATGAAAAAGCCGTCTTGAGACTGTTCTAATACTTTCAGGCGTTGTTGAGCGTCAGGACTTCTAGAACTACTCATCAATAAACAGTAAGACTGAGCTGCACCTCGACCCACACGCCCGCGTAATTGGTGCAGTTGCGACAAACCAAATCTTTCTGCATTTTCAATGAGCATCACTGTTGCATTTGGTACATCTACACCAACTTCAACAACAGTTGTAGATACAAGAATCTGCGTTTCATTATCGCGGAATTTGGTAATCGCTTCGTCTTTTTCCGCCGAACTCATGCGACCATGCAGCAAACCGACTTGAAACTCTGGAAAAACGCTCTCTTGTAACTTTTGGTGTTCTTCTACAGCCGATCGCAAATCTAGTTTCTCTGATTCTTCTACCAATGGCAAGACTACATAAGTTTGTCTACCTTGGGCAATTTCCCGGCGGATGAGGTCGTAAGCTTGAGGACGTTGTTGACCACTTAACATGGTCGTTTGAATCTTTTGTCGTCCTGGTGGTAACTCATCAATTTGACTGACGTTCATATCCCCGTGTATGGTTAATGCCAATGTCCGAGGAATGGGTGTAGCTGTCATAGTTAATACATGGGGTTGTTCGCCTTTTTGCTGCAACAGCGCCCGTTGTTTGACCCCAAAGCGGTGCTGTTCATCAATGACAACTAAACCCAAGCGTTGGAAGTTTACCGGGTCTTGAATCAAGGCGTGGGTTCCCACCAACAAAGGTAATTCACCTGTTTCTAGTTGGGAATGTATTTGTCTTCTTTTAACAGTTTTGGTTGAACCTGTAAGTAATTCCACGGGTAAATGCAACAGGTTAAACCAGCTAACTAACTTTCGGTAATGCTGTTCTGCTAATACTTCCGTAGGAGCCATGAGGGCAGCTTGGTAGCCGGATTGAATGGCGGCTAAAATTGCTACCACTGCTACCACAGTTTTACCTGAACCCACATCACCCTGTACCAGACGATTCATCGGTGTGGATTTTTGCAAGTCGTTGAGGATGTCGTTCAGGACTCGTTGCTGTGCGCCAGTGAGTTGGAATGGGAGTATTTCGTAGAAATTTTCGATTAACTGACCTTTGGGAGCCAGGATGGCGCTAGTTTGAATCGCTTTGGCTTGCTGCTGACGTTGCAATAAACCAAGTTGTAGGTAGAAAAATTCATCAAAAACGAGGCGACGACGGGCAACTTGTAGGGTAGCACTTTCATCAGGAAAATGGATGTTAGCGATCGCATCCTTCAATTCCATCAAACCATACTTTTCCCGCAAACCTTTAGGTAATGGGTCTTTCAAATGCACCGCCGCAGGTAAAGCCGCCAGTACCGCCTGTCTCACCATACTAGCCATTACTCCCTCGGTGAGGCTGTAAATCGGCACTACCCGCCCCATTGTCAAGGACTCAATAGTATCTCCAGGGTTCGCTAAAACTTCCAATTCGGGGTTATCCAGGGTCAAGCCGTATTTAGTCCCTTTCACTAACCCACAAGCAGCCAACACACTACCCACAGGATAACGGCGTTTTAAACTTTCCTGCCAAGCGCGACTGGTAAACCGCGCCCCCGCAGAGAAACGACTGATTTTAATTTGACCTGTATTATCTTTAAGTATTAACTCTAAAATCGATAATTTTTGATTCTTGGGGCTAGTAAAACAATTACACTTTTTCACCGTGGCTACTATGGTCACTGTCTCACCCGCTTCCAACTCGCGGATATTTACCTGACGCGCATAGTCGATATGGTCACGGGGATAGTAAAAAAGCAAGTCGCGCACTGTATACAAACGCAAAGCCGCTAATTTATCTGCTTTGCGAATGCCTATTTCTGGTAAATCACTGAGTTTCTGGTCAATTTTCGGAGCTAACCTCCGACTCACCTCCGCTACAACCGGGGTAGCATTAGGAAGTTTTGATTTATAACTAGTTGCTTGCGCTTCCTTAGGTTCTTCTTGCTCTTTTTGCAGTTGATAAAGATACCTACGCGTTTCCGCTATAAGGTGTTGTCTTTCTTTCTGTACCAAATTGGGATAGTTAGCAAACTTCTCTGCCAATTCTTGCCAACGACGACGTTCAATTGCAGGTAAAACCATCGGGAATTTCCCAAAAGTCAAGCTGAGAAATTCACTAAAGCGGTATTGCTTACCTAGCAAGTCTGTAAAGCCGTGTTCTGCTTCTACGGCTAAGGCTTTATGCAGTCTTATCCAATCTGGTTGGTCATTGCTCATTAGTCAACCCCTAAGGGGAATTCAAAATTCAAAATCAATACAATCAGAGTCAGTATTATGACCAATGCTAATAACAACTGACAACCGACAACTAACTAATCCTCATACCAACTGGAACGCCATGCGGCTTCAGCTTCCGCAATTGAACGTTCTCGTTGTTTTTTTTGATATTCTCTACCTAACTGGTTGAGCTTTCCTAATACATGGCGAATTTGCTTACGACTAGAGGAAAGGGTGGGGTCAGCAAACTCTATTTCTCCCAACCTCAAATTAACTGTCGTAATTTGCGTTAGGCTGGATTCTTCTTCATCTTGCTCATTTTCAATTTCAATCACCAAGTTTAAAAGGTTAGGTGGGCCTGGCATCATTTCCGCAGAAGCTTCCGATGCAGCAGCAGCCGCCTCTAAAATGGGTTCTGGTAATTTTTGGGGCAAAACCTGAGCTTTTTGCAGCAAAACATTAGTTTCATGAGAAACTTTTCTCAGTGTCCGTTGGGTTTCTTCTTCTATATACTGTTGCCACTTTGCCAGCACTACAGGATTAGAAGTATCTAATACATAAACCTGAGAGACTTCAGCCGCAGATGTTAGCGCCTCCTCTTCTCCTACTTCTGCATCTTCCTCATCTTCCTCATCTTCCCCATCTCCCTCAATTTCCGGACTCATCAGCTGGATTAGTAATCTTTCCGCCGCCTGCTTACCCAGTTTGCGGATGCCTTGTTGTAATTGCTGCCGTTGATTTAACGACAACTTCAAAAAGTTTTCGGGATACCCTTGTGTACACAAATGGTAACTTGCCAGAATTAACTGTTTACCTAATGCTTGACCCAAAACACCTAGATAACTAGCATAAGCGCTATGGAGTTCTGAGGCGATCGCTTGTATCGCTTCTTGCAAAGCCGCAATATCCTGCTCAATTCGCTCAATTGCTCTTCCCATATCTTGTATTTGTCCACCTGAACCTATTCATGGTACAAATGTACGCAATTATTTTAAAATAACTAGCGAGAAAATTTAATATATCTGAATTAATAAAATGCAGGCCAGGCTATTTGCTTGACCTGCTGCATAAAAGTCAAAAGCCCACAGTCCACAGTCAAAAAACTCATAAATAATGACTAATGACTAGTGACTAATGACTAATGACTAATTAATTACTTCACACCCATTTGGGCGGCGACTTCTTCAGCAAAGTTGCTTTCTTGCTTTTCGATGCCTTCACCCAGTATGTAGCGGACAAAACGGATGATTTCAACTTCTTCACCCGCTTTAGCCTTAACTTGTTTCACCAAGTCTTCTACAGAAATACTTTGATCGCGAATATAAGGCTGATCAACTAGAGTTAGTTCTTTCAGGCGTTTTTCAATCCGTCCTTGAACAATTTTTTCTCTAATGTTTTCTGGTTTATTTGCTATGTCTTCTTTACCAGATTCAACGTCTTTTTCTCTCTGGACAACTTCAGCAGGGATTTGCTCGACGCTGACATACTCAACGTTGGGACAAGCTGCAACCTGCATAGCTGCGTTTCTTGCTAAATTCTGCACTTCTTCGTTAGCAGCACCAGCCTCAGATTGAGAGTTTAATTCAACTAACACACCAACTCTACCGCCGGTGTGAATGTAGCTGTCTACAACTCCTGTCTTATCTGTGAGTGCAAAGTTGATGAAGCGCCGTACCTGGATATTTTCACCCAAGTTAGCAATAGTTTGCTTGATGGCTTCATCTACAGTGAGGTTAGCATCTTCAATGTAGGGTTGAGCTAGCAAAGACTCAACACTATCGGCTGTTGCTGCTTGTTGAGCTAAGTTTTTAACTAGAGTTTTAAAAGCATCGTTACGGGCGACAAAATCTGTCTGGCAGTTAACTTCTATCAGTACACCCACCTTACCACCGGGTTGAATGTAGGTGTCTACTAGACCTTCTGCCGCAATGCGATCGCTTTTTTTACCCGCAGAAGCGATACCTTTTTTACGTAGCCAATCTATGGCTTGTTCGACATCGCCTTCAGTTTCTTTCAGCGCTTTTTTGCAGTCCATCATGCCAGCACCAGTCTTTTGGCGTAGCTCTTGGACGAGTTTTGCAGATATTTCCGCCATGTTGCCTCAATTCCTAACTTGACCTTGAGTTGTAATCGCTCACTGAAACAGTGCTGAGTTATATAGTGCTGTATGCCAAGTAAAAGTACTTAAACAACAGTACGTACTTTTTACTCCCGTTGTTTTAGTTGCAAAACCAGCCATTTTGTGCTGAATTTTTTCAACATTTATTTTGGGATCATACCCAGCACCATACAAGTGTGTTGAGTATTTCTATCTTACTCAGGGCTGGGGAAGAAAAAGCGATGAAATCTCAAGCCTGAAGGATGAAATATGAAGCGTGAGCTGGTAAACTTCATCTTCCATCCTACAATTTGGCTTATTCTGCTTCCTCTTCGTCGTCGGGAATCACCGAGTCAGTGTACTCGGTTTCATCGTATTCGTAATCGTCCTCAGCGCCTTCGTAATCTTCGTACTCTTCTTCTACATCCAGCTGACCATGACGGCCTTCATAAATAGCATCCGCCAATTTACCCACTATCAGCTTAATTGATCTGATAGCATCGTCATTTGCTGGTATGGGGATATCTACTACGTCTGGATCACAGTTTGTATCCAACATGGACACAATGGGGATGCTGAGTTTTTGGCATTCTTGAACTGCGTTGTACTCCCGGCGTTGGTCTACAATTACCACTACATCGGGGACTTTCCGCATTGTTTTAATGCCACCCAAGTATTTTTGTAGTTTCGCCAGTTCCCGCCGTAGCATGGATGCTTCTTTTTTCGGCAGTAAATCTAAAGCGCCGCTTTCTTCCCGACGTTCTAAGTCTTTGAGGCGATCTACTCTGGTTTTGATGGTTGCCCAGTTGGTGAGCATTCCACCCAACCAACGCTGGTTAATGTAGTGGGAACCACAACGAGCAGCTTCCTGAGCGATAATCCCTGCTGCTTGCCGCTTCGTACCGACGAAGAGAAATTTCTTCCCTTGTTCGGCTTGCGATCGCATATAGTTATAAGCCTCATCCATCAAGTGGGCTGTCTGCACCAAGTCGATGATATGTACACCATTGCGAGAGGTGTAAATGTAAGGAGACATTTTTGGGTTCCAACGTCGGGTTTGATGCCCAAAGTGAACCCCAGACTCCATCATTTGAGCCAATGAAACTACTGGCATATATTTTATAACTCCTATTCGGGTTAAACCTCCACCTGGGTGTATTTCCTCACCAGGAAACACCCGAATTCCCAGATGTGCGGAATTTGGTTAGCCATACTAGGGTAACACACAGGTCAACCAACTATGTCAACCTATACGTTCGTTTTGGTAATTTGCTAGTAGGCGATCGCTTTCTACCACTGCACCATCTTTTAACCATGCGATCGGCTGTTCTGCCTCTACTTTATCTGGATTTACCCAGACAATGTTTTTTAGTTCATCAATTCTAGCCGATGCCTCACCAAAAAATTTTCTAGCGGTATTGTCATCTAATGACACGACAATTCTATCTGTAGCGTTTGCTGCTTCAATTAAGCATAAATCTTTTGTCATTTCTTCTATTCTTTTATTGCTGATACTGGCAGCTATACTTTCTACTTGTTTCCATAAATTATCATCTATTGATATATTTAAATAATGAACCTTTTTTTTAGAATACATTTGTATAAGCCATTTACGCGAGAAAGCGGATTTATGCCTGTTCCATTCATTTTTTATATCGTCTGTCATAACAATTTTATGACAGATATTTAAAACAGCTATCAAAAATTCTCGACAATGTACTGAAGTTGGATAAGTAGATTCTTCACCTCCAGCCGAACGTGCCACAGAAGCATCTATGACTAGACGCTTACTTATTTTATCCGCCATGTGTACCTTGAATTAATCGAGCTTCCGCAGCACTTAAATAACGGTTTTCTAATTGTAGAGATACGTCACCAAAATCTTCTGGCCAATCTCCAAAAGCACCTGTTTCATCTAAGTCAGCACTATTGATTTTTGTTATACCATCTTCTTGACGTGTAAACCAGTGTAATTTAACTAAATCTGGGGATAAATTGCCTTCAGCAACTAAAGATTGAGTTGCTAAAATTAATCTGTCGCTATGTGTTTCTACAACTATTTTTACACCTCGTTTTGCTGCGTTAGCTAAAATTTCTGCCATAGCAACTTGAGCGCGGGGATGTAAGTGTATTTCTGGTTGTTCAATATAAACTAATTGTCCTGGTTCTGCTACAAGTAAGGCGACTAAAACTGGTAAAGTCTGAGACACACCAAAGCCAACATCAGCAATACTGACCATATCCTTTTCATTGTCAGAATTTCTAGTAAGACGAGCAACTCTAAGCTCTACTTGTGTATCATCAAGTTGTTTAGCTTGTACTTTACTAGTTAGACCAAGAGACACAAGCGCATTATTCAATTCTTGAAGACGTTTATCTCTAGGTCTTTGCCAGCGATGAATAATACTAGCAACATAGTTATCAAATGTACCCGGAAAGGCATCACCTACAGCAGTAGTTTTATAGTTCCGTTCTGGATTCCCGCGTAATCCCGGTATATGTATAATTTTTCTTATTTGTCTGCCAAATAATTCTGTATGATCGGGAGTGATATAATTAAACAAAAAACTTTGAGAACTAAGCTTTTTTTGATTTATGAAATCATATAATTCAAACTCTAAAAAACAACGATTTCTGGAAATTATAAAAAAGAATTTTCCTTTTAAGTCTGTGTCTTGAATTGATTTATAAAAATCCAAATATTGCTTAGGTAGAATATTAACTACATCTGCTGGTAATGTATCAGTTGACAGTGAAACTTTACTATCATTTTTCTCAACTATCATTTCCTGTAAGTCAATCGGTTGTCTAGGGAACTTAGTAAAGATATTTTTAACAGATTGATTATGTTCTATCTCTATACCAATTACAAACCTCTGAATACGTTCTTTACCGGGTAGATGAGAGATTAATTGTTCTGCTGATGTAAACTTGACATTAGCTCCATTAAGTAACAAAGCCCCAGGGTCATAAGTTGCCTCTAGAGTTTGTTTCATCAACAATAAAGGTTGTATAATGCTTGACTTGCCCGAACTATTAGCACCTGCAAGAATTGTTAATGGACGTATTTCTATGCTGCATTCATCATAAAGTGACTTATAACCACTGACAGAAATTCTTGTTATTCCTTTAGCTGTTTCGTTTTCATTACCATTCTTAGAATGAGACGAACTCATAACTGCACTCTCTTAGGTTTATTTTGTTATTTTAATTATCCCTCTACTATTAGAAATATACTATTGACGCTGCGATCGCTTCAAAATCAACAACTATGGTATTAATATCAATGTTGGAAATATAGTTGTGGTGGGCAATGCCTACCCTACAGCTTTGTAACTTTGCGTCTGCCCTGCGGGAAAGCCTTGCAGCGAGTTCGTCTTTGCGTGAGGCAAATTAATTTTTTTATCAGCAACGCCAATATTTAAGACATCTTCTGCATCTGGGAATACGCTTGATAGACACCCTTAACGTTGTACCAGTTGAGGAAAATTCGCGCGATTTCCAAAGCTAACTGGGGTTTACCTGACTTAATTAACCACTGCAATAGGGGAGCCATTGTTTTTTCATTCAATGCCCCATTAAGTGAAAGAATCCCCCACAGTAAACGATGTAACCATGTCATTTGAATCATCATCCGCACTTCCCAGGTGGGATGCTTTTGGTAGAACAAAACACCCATACGTCCCCGTTGAATTTCTTTCTCGATTAAGTTGGGTACTTGTTCTAAATTAAATGGTGGATGCCAATGATAGCCTACAGCCGCAGGACATTTAATGAGTTGTAGTCCCAGGTTTTTGAGTCTGACACCTAACTCTAAATCTTCCCAACCGTAGAGTTGAAAGCCAGTATCAAAGAGTCCAGCTTGTTCTAGCCAATGCTTAGGGATGGCGACATTACCTGTAGCGAAAAAAGCGGCGGAAAAGTCGGTGATTTTATAAGGTTCAGCCGTGGGATTATCGAAATTACAAGTATTAATTACTGCACCGTATGTAAAAAAGCGATCGCTCCCCAATTTCTCTTGTCCTTGTAATAACGCATCTGCATGAGCTTGCAGGAAATTTTCCAGGACTACTAAATCACTATCTATAAATATAATGATGTCTCCTTGCGCCTGTTCTACGCCCAAGTTCCGTGCGGCCGCCGGGCCTGCATGATCTTGCTCGAACCAGCGCACATGGGGAAACTCTTCTTTGTGTGTTGTTAACCAGTCTAATGTGCCATCTGTCGAACCATCATCGACTAAAACGATTTCATATTCGTTAATTACAGTCGATGCGCTGAGTTGTTGCGCCTCTAGCGCGCGGAGGCATTTTTCTAAAATCGGCTGGCGATTGTAAGTCGGTATCACAACACTAATAAACACAGTCTCACCCACAACAGTACTACCCATCTCCAGGATAGGACAGTGTGGTACTTCCGACTGTTCCTTAACTGACTCTGGTTACGGAGATACTTGCCTCATGGATGCTGCTGAAGCTACTGAAATCTTATTTTAAATATGGGGATATATCTTCATTACTAAAGCAGTAATTTTCATAAAAAAATATATTTTTGCTCAAATAATCCCTATTAATAAATTCCCATTAATCAATATATAACCTGACGTTAACACTGGTTACTTAAATTCACTAAAAGCTTGGAAAATGTCGTAACTACAGGAATCTACGCTTGCCTCTCCTGTATTGACTACGGACTTTTGCCGTTAAAAATACACGATTAATCAAGCTGTTTCTGAGTGTTCTATGTAAATCTGTAGAGTTTTTATTTACTCAACCATTCTTGCTATCAAGCAATGAAATAAATAGCAACATTTGTGAACTTTAATTGGAGTACTCAGAATGAAAGGACGCTTTCACCCTAAAAATAATCAAACTATCAACCCATCTAGTAACGAGTCAATTCGTGATGTAATTGACCGTATGAGCATGAGTCGCCGTAAGTTTATCTTTACAGCTGCTAGTGCGTCAGTATTAACTGTTGTAGGTGAAGTTTCTATTGGTGGTTTTCTCCAAAGTGTTCAAGCCGCTCCAATTCCCAAGGGAACTGGATTTGCCGGTATTGGGTTCAAGAGCATTCCCCCGAATCTACTTAATCCTGCTACAGGAAAACTAGAAAAGGATCTTGTCAGTGTTCCCGAAGGTTACACAGCCAAAGTATTGGTTGCTTGGGGTGATCCAATCGCGCCTGGTGGCCCAACTTGGCTAGCAGATGCTTCCCAGGATGCGGCTGCCCAAGAAAAGCAGTTTGGTATGCACGCTGATGGTATGCACTACTTCCCAATATCCTATGGAAACCCTGTTGGTCGGACAGTCAGTTCACAAGCAAGATCATTAAGAAGCTTTTTAAATCAGCCAATCAACACTGGCTTGTTGTGCGTCAACCACGAATATACCCATGAAGAAATTCTGCATGGTTCCGAAGGTCTGACTCCAGTGACAATTCAGAAGGTGCGTAAGTCTCAGGCTGCTCATGGTGTTTCTGTTGTGGAGATAACCAAGAATGGTAATGACTGGACTTACAATCGCAATTCGCCTTATGGTCGCCGTGTTACTGCTAACACTCAGATGCGGGTTTCCGGGCCTGCTGCTGGTGATGTGTTGTTACAGTCGAAGAAGTTTAACATCACCCCAAATGGCTCGGTTGAGATTGGCACAAACGACGGTTACACCGCATACGGTACACTCAACAACTGCGCTAATGGCTACACACCTTGGGGTACTTATCTAACCTGTGAGGAAAATTGGAATGGTTACTTTGCTAACCCTACCTTGGCTGCCAACTCTACATCTGACGTGGAGTCAATTCCTGGGATAGATAAGTCTGATATCTTAGTCGGACAGAGACGTTACGGCATTCCTAGCCAGTCTAGCTATCGCTGGCCTGATGTTGATCCTCGCTTCAATGCCCAAACCAACCCATTAGAACCCCATTTGTTCGGCTGGGTGGTGGAAATTGATCCTTACGACCCTCAAAGCACACCAGTCAAGCGTACTGCCCTTGGTCGGTTCAAACATGAAAGCGCTCAAGTAGTTATTGATGACAATAACCGTGCTGCTTTCTATATGGGTGATGATGAACGTAACGAGTATATCTATAAGTTCGTTTGCGCCCAGCCTTATAACCCTGGAAATCGTGCTGCTAACCGCGATTTACTCGACAATGGTATTCTGTACGTAGCCAAGTTTAATGACAACGGTACTGGTCAGTGGATACCTTTGGTCTACGGTCAAAATGGTCTGACACCAGAGAATGGTTTTAGAAGTCAGGCTGAAGTATTGGTCAAGACACGTCAGGCAGCAGATCGAGTCGGCGCAACCATGATGGATAGACCAGAATGGACTGCTGTACGCCCTCGCATTGGTGGATATAAGGAAATTGAGGTCTACTGCACATTGACCAACAATAACCGTCGTGGCTCAACTCCACCTTCTTCCAACAATCCCAACGGTACAACAACGGCAGCTAGCGCACGTCCTCCTGTAGATGCCGCTAACCCTCGTCCTGACAACCTTTATGGCCATATTATTCGCTGGCGTGAAGATGGACAAAGGGTCACAGCTACCACCTTTAAATGGGATATTTTTATTGAAGCTGGTGACAAGACCAGACCTGAAGCAAATCTACAAGGCAACATTAAAGGCGACGACCTCGGCGCACCCGATGGTCTTTGGTTCGACGACTTCGGTCGCTTGTGGATTCAGACTGACCAAGCTGGTGACGGTCGCGGTGATTGGCAAAAAATTGGTGGAAACACTATGTCCTGTGCAGATCCCAATACTAAGCAAGTTAGGCGTTTCTTAACCAGCCCAACGGATTGTGAAGTGACTGGTATTACTAGCACACCTGATGGCAAAGCAATGTTCATCAATATCCAGCACCCAGGTGAAGGTGCGCCTCCTTCAAATCCCACCCAGACCAGTAACTGGCCTTATAGCCAAGGTTATGGGCCTTCTGGTCGCCCACGTTCATCAACTGTAGTGATTACCCGTAATGACGGTGGCGTGATTGGCGGTCTGTAATTTACATTTTTTTGATTAATTAACTATGTAGAGACGTTGTATTACAGCGCCTCTACATTTTTATATTTTGATAAAAAAGACAGGTACACACCTGCCCGGCTAGCAATATTCAGAAAAATGGTTTCTAGCTTGCTACTGTGGCTTTTTTCTTACGCTTCATAAATAATCCCACTGTACCAGCGATCGCTATACCACTAACTGCAAAGGGTTCTGGTACTTGACTGTAGCTGACAGTACCCGCTTCTGTGGCAAATACTGATCCGTCAATTTCATAAAATATATTTCCGCCTACATCGAGATTATTTTCATTGCCGATGAAAAACTTGTCTGCAACAAAATAACTGAGTCCCAAAAGTTTACCGTCGTTAAAGCTAACTATCGGGTATAAATCATAGAATTCATCATCTTCTTCTGTATAGGTATTACCTAAGTAGTTGAATTTAACTTCTAACCCATTCTCAACTCCCAATGTCTCCAGCCCTAAACCAGTTAAGAACGAGTCATCGTATTTAAGTGAACCGAAATACTGACCTGGATTGCTGCCAGATGTAGCATCAACGATGAAATTGTAATTAACTATTGCCGCTTGTGTTGGTTGAACACCAACAGCAGCAACAGAAATTGCCGCAATAGTTGCAATACCTAAACCTTTAGCTAATTTCATGAAAAAATGCTCCAAGCTTAAAAAGTGAAGAATAGTTACGCAATTACACTTAATAAGCCTTCAAATGATCACAAGAGGTTAAGGAATATCAAACCCAGGGTTAAATACAAATAGCATAACCGTGAAATTACGGTAATATGATAAAGTTCTGAGTACTGAGTTACGAGTAAGATATTCTTTTCCCTGTTTCTTAACTCTTATCCCTTCACTCAAAATAAAAACCCCACTGTTGAAGTGGGGAGTGATTCAATCAGGATTTTTGTCAGTACAAGTGTACTATATTATCCAGGAAATAACAAGCTTTACACAGGAAATACTGCATAGCTTTTAAATATGGGTAGTTTTTTTCTGGCGGTTTGACCACAAACCGACAAAAGTGGCGATCGCTGTCCCGAAAATAGTTAAGGGTTCTGGTACTTTAGAGTAACTGACTGTACCCACTTCATTAGCAGATAATAAATCAGCGCTCACAATACTGTAAAACTGATTACCCCCTGTATATGGATTATCTAAGTCACCACCAATAAAAAACTGGTCTTCAACTAAATAGCTAAGTCCTAAAAGTTTGCCATCTTGAAAGCTAACTAACGGTGCTACTCCGGTTGGATAATCAAAATCATCCATTTCTGTGTATTGAGTACCCAAGTAATCAAACACTACAGATAATAGTCCATTGCTAACATCCAGACTCTCTTCGCCAATACCATTTAAGTTCGAGTCATCAAAACTAAAAGACCCAACGTATACCCCTGGATTATCCCCAGCAGTAGCATTCACAGCGAAATTATAATTAACTATGGCAGCTTGTGTTGGTTTAGCTTCAATAGCAGCTAAAGAAATAGCGATCGCAAAAGTAGCAATGCCAAAATTTTTGCTTAACTTCATCAGAAACAACTCCAAAGCTAAAAAGTGAATATTGTGGCGGTTTCACTCACATAAATAAGCTTTGAACCAACGACAAGAGGTTAAAAACAATAGAATAAATGGTTAAGCAGCATGACCATAACTCACTAGTTGAATATTTGCACAAAGCTTGTTATGTCAGCGAATGATGATTGATCACCCTGGTTAATTACCCTATCAGTTGTTGCACAAAGAAAATATACACGGTGTAGTTAGATATAATAATGACTCATTATTTGTTTTCCTAACTGGAGAAAGCAATGGGTCGCGCCAAAAAGGTTGTTCTGGCATATTCTGGTGGAGTAGATACCTCCGTTTGCATTCCCTACCTAAAACAAGAGTGGGGAGTAGAAGAGGTAATTACCCTAGCAGCAGATTTAGGCCAGGGAGATGAATTAGAACCAATCCGAGAAAAAGCACTAAAATCGGGTGCAAGTGAATCCCTCGTAGCGGATGTCAAAGAAAGTTTTATTAAAGATTATGCTTTTCCCGCGATACAGGCCAACGCCCTCTATGAAAATCGCTATCCGCTAGGAACTGCCTTAGCCCGTCCGTTGATTGCGAAGATATTGGTCGAAGCAGCAGAAAAATACGGTGCTGATGCGATCGCACATGGTTGTACAGGTAAAGGTAATGATCAGGTGCGGTTTGATGTCTCTTGTACTGCTCTCAATCCTAAATTGAAGATCCTCGCCCCCGCACGGGAATGGGGTATGAGTCGGGAAGCAACCATCGCCTACGGTGAAAAGTTTGGCATTCCCTCACCTGTGAAAAAGTCTTCACCTTACAGCATTGATAAGAATTTACTTGGTCGCAGTATTGAAGCTGGTGCGCTGGAAGATCCCAAATTTGAGCCACCAGAAGAAATTTATGAGATGACAAAGGCGATCGCCGACACCCCAAATGAGCCAGAATACATTGAAATAGGATTTACTCAAGGTCTTCCCACGACTATCAACGGTACACCCAAAGACCCTGTAGCGCTCATCCAAGAACTAAATCAACTAGTTGGTAGTCACGGTGTCGGACGCATCGATATGATTGAAAACCGATTAGTGGGAATCAAATCACGAGAGATTTACGAATCTCCGGCAATGTTGGTGCTAATTCAAGCCCACAGAGACCTAGAAAGCCTGACATTAACCGCCGATGTTAGCCACTACAAACGAGGTATTGAAGAGACCTACAGCCAAATAGTTTACAACGGCTTGTGGTACAGTCCCCTGAAAGCCGCTTTAGATGCCTTTATTCAAAAGACTCAAGAACGGGTATCAGGAATTGTCAGAGTGAAACTATTCAAAGGTAACGCCACCATAGTCGGACGCTGGAGCGATAGTTCACTCTACACCCCCGACTTAGCAACTTACGGCGCTGAAGACCAATTTGACCACAAAGCCGCCGAAGGCTTCATTTACGTTTGGGGATTACCAACTCGTATCTGGGCGCAGCAGGATAGAGGTTAAAAACGAGGGATGAGGGAGTAGGGATAGGGAGTAAGATTCACATCTCTGAATCCCATTCCCCAATCACAAATACCCACTCCCTATTCCCCAGCCGCGCGTTTAACCTGGCGCGATTCCAACCATATAGGTACAAGAATCAATGCCGCAAGTATGGCTACAGCTAAAATTGCAAATTGACTGACCCAAGCTACCAACTGTTCAAGGGATATAACCTTACCTGCAAAAAAGGCTAATGTCACCATCAGGCTAGCCCAAGCAGTTGCTCCGGCTACGTTGTAAGCAAAGAATCTTCCAAAAGGCATTTCAGCTATACCAGCCAATGGTGCCGCAAAAATTCTTAATAACGCAAAAAAGCGGCCAAAAAATACAGCTTTAGCAGCATTTTGACTAAATTGTTCTTTGATATTTAAGAGTTTTTCTTCAGATATCCGAAAAATTTTCCCTATTTGCAGCAAGAAAGGCCAGCCGCCTAGTTTACCAATCCAGTAGCCGCAATTAGCGCCAATTACGGCTCCAGCAACGGCGACACCGAGAACCAGCCAGTAACTCAATTCATCACTGCCAGCCAAAAAGCCACCCACTAGAGTTACGGTTTCACCGGGGATGGGAAGACCCAAATTTTCTAGTAAAATTCCTAAGAAAATAGCCCAGTAACCGTACTGATGGGCAAACTCCTGAATGTTTTCTAGTGAAATCAGCTCAAGAGACATCCCGCACCGCCGTCTTTACAATTTTTTACCATATAGTTTATCTTGGCTCGTTTATGGCTGGGGTGTCAATCAAGCTGCTTTTGGAGATAAGATCAGATCAAATCTATTATATTTATTACTTATTCAGTATTGACAATCAAATAGTCAGCAGTTATTAGCACAAATGCACAATTACAGCGATAAATCAACTTTTTAATTATGAAAAATTTATAAAAACCACGGAAAAATATAAAAATTGTGTAAAAGATACGATTGATACCGAAATCCTTAGGCGTTTGTGCCTATATTGAGAAAAGTTAACACAAATTATACGGCATGAATACTGACGGATAACTGGTCAACTGCATGATTGCTACACTCTGCTTATGCGAGTAGAGCAAAACTCGCAGATAAGACTTAACCAGTATGAATGTCGTTTCTTGCTTTTGTTGAGCTTGCAATTTACTTAGTTAAATTTATGACACTCACTCAAGAACCACAAGTAGTTTTGTTTAAGCCCCAAGGCAGTATAGATTTGCAAGGTGGCTTGGCTTTGACTGAACAGATGACTCAGGCAGGGTCTCAACCGCATCAACTTTGGGTACTTGATTTAGCGGAGGTAGATTTTATGGATAGCTCCGGATTAGTTTCACTAGTAAAAGGACTTACTTCAGCGCGCCAACTTGGTTGTCGCTTGATACTATGCAACGTACAAACTCCAGTCCGATTGATTTTGGAACTGACTCAGCTAGACTCTGTATTTGAAATTTTTGATAGCTACGAGGAAATCTTAACACTCGTCAACGATAGTAGTTTTGCTTTAGTAAGCTAATCTATAAAAATACGATAGATGTATGGCAATGTCAATATTAAGTGGTAACATCCAGCTATTAGCCATATTTATCCGCCATTGCCTGTAATCGCACCTATCGCCGGAGAGCAAAACCTACGAGTAAACGTAATCTCACATCTTCCAATCACAGAAGTACCAGTACATACTTTGCCATCAGCAAAGCCGCACCGAATCAAACTGGAAAAAGCTTGTTTTTAATGTCAAGTGACAATTTCTAACCCATAACTTCTGGTCTTCTAATCTCTCATCAGTTATTTATTTGGAGTAGCTTTTCAAGGCGGATGCAGTGGGAAACAGTCAAAGTTAGTATTAAGCTTCTTTGCTACCCATACTGCACCGCGTATATGATTGTTAATTTTATGATAAACCCTACATATCAAGAAAGTTTTAACTGTCTATGATAGTGCCGAAAATATTAAAAAATTAGCTGATATATATTTAAATTTAGCGCGGAAAAACGTTTTCCCCCCACAAAATCACAGTCTACTTGATAGACCTTTAATGATAAGTATTTAGAAAAAGATAGGGGAGCAAAATCTACTCTTTAGTATTGAACTAAGTTAAATCACTACAAAATCACGCGTTCTGTACGCTAGGAATATTAGCTTGTCCCGATGTTGGACGTGGGAAGTTAGGTAAATCAATACCACTGTGGCTAGAGGTACGGGTTTTGAGTGCTAGACGATAACTCACACTTTGGAGTTCTGCTTGCAACTGACGGTTTTCTCTTTGTAGAACTGCGACTTTTTCTCTGACGGGAGCCATACGTTCTTCAAACTTACGACGGTAAATTTGCGGTAGTTCCTGCACTACTTGCTCCAACATCCGACTACGGTCTGTGAGTTCTTGTACAGACTGACGCAGTTGGTAAATTTCCGTGTCACGAGATGTAATCTGCTCTTGATAAAATGTTACTTGTTGTTCAACAGCTTGTAATTGCTCTCTTAACGCTTGTAACTGGCTTAAATCATACTCAGACTCTAAGCGTTGGGGCATAAAATTAGTATTGCCCTTGACTAGCCTAAATAGTTCTTGAGATAGCTGTTGTACTAGTTGATCTCGAAGCTGTAGTTCTTGACGCAGCTGCGATACTTCTGTCGATAGAGATTGGATGTTGGGTGTGTCAGTTTGGATCACGGTGGCTTACAGTTCCCATTGACGAATGTCGAACCTTATGTCTAACTGCAATAGTACTGCTTTTGACAAGTACTTGTTAATCTAGCATTCCCAACTAAATCAAAAAAAAGCCAAAAGGTAAAATTTTTTGTAAAAGGAATTAGGGACTGGGGATTGGGGGACTAAAGATTGCTGTTATTGTTTTCTTCGCTCCCTGCTCCACAGACTCTTACTGAGTATTGAGTTATGACAACCCAACACCCAGTATAGATTAGTTAGAGACTATATTAAGCGGTGACAGCAACTTTGTCTTCTTTTTCTTTTGTTACTTCTTGCTTAACTGTTAAGTAGCGAATTACTTCTTCGCTCAACCGCATAGCACGTTCTAAAATAGCGATCGCTTTTCCTGGTGCATTGTAGTTAAACTGCACGTAGAAACCATCACGCTGCTTCTTGATTTCATAGGCTAGACGGCGCTTACCCCGATTCTGCACTTCGATATCAGTTGCGCCTTGTTCTTGCAGCAGGTTTTGATATTTGGCGATCGCTAGTTCCACCTGTTCATCTGTCAGGTCAGGACGTAGGATGTATAAGGTTTCGTAAACTGTGGACATTGTTACTAAGTCTCCTTTTGGACAAGCTGGCTGCTCGTACTAATTTATACAATAGTTTGATAATAACTACTTGCATCAATCAACATCTGAGCAACAAGGAACTATAATCTTACCAGTTTTCAATTTGAATCATCATCTCAATCCGCCGAAATATCAAGGATATTCATCAAAGTTATGGCGCAGCGCTACGTGCGAGTTCAAAATCGGGAAGGTAAGATTTACTATGGGTTGCTACAACTGTCTTTCAATGTGCAGGTTCTAGATGCTCCACCGTGGCTGCATGGACAACCCACAGACCTAATTTTAGAACCAGATCATTATCAAATTTTGGCTCCCTGCGCTCCTTCTAAAATTGTCGCAGTGGGCAAAAATTATGCAGATCATGCAGCCGAAATGGGAACGTCAGTTCCAAGTGAACCACTAATTTTCCTGAAGCCACCAACAACGATTATTGCCTCGGAGACAGAGATTAAATATCCTCTCCAGTCGCAACGAGTGGATTATGAAGGAGAATTAGCCTTGATCATTGGCGATCGCACTTGTAACTGTACACCAGAGGAAGCCCAAACTAAAATTTGGGGTTATACCATTGCCAATGATGTGACAGCGCGGGATTTACAGCGAAAAGATGGGCAATGGACAAGAGCTAAAGGTTTTGATACTTTCTGCCCATTGGGACCTTGGATTGTCCGCGAATTGAGTCCAGGGGCAAGATTACAGACCTTTCTCAATGATGATGCTAATCCCGTACAATCGGCGGGAATTGATCAAATGGTATTTGCCCCTGATTTTTTGGTGTCATATATCAGTCAGGTGATGACATTGCTTCCCGGAGATGTGATTTTAACGGGTACGCCAGAGGGTGTAGGAGCTTTGCAACAAGGCGATCGCATCCGTGTAGAAATTGAAGGTATCGGTCGCCTAGAAAACACCGTAGCAGCCCATTAACTCTAGCGTACCTGCATATAAACAGCATCAGAAATGGCGGGAATTTCTGCGTAACGTCCCAACAAAGAGTTAGCCACACAATAGACCACAGCAGCAATGATGCCGATGAAAATAGTTGTGTATAAGGTTTGTATGGCAAAGCCACCAGTAGGAATTAATCCAACTACATCTGTGAGGATGCTAAACAAAAATATAATGATGTCTAACAATATGGCCTGCATGGTGTTGAAACGAATAAAATGATTAATTTTTTCGTTCCTCACTACCAATAACCATAAGGCAAAGAAAATGATGATTCCGGCATAGCGAACGCCGTAATAAATTCTCAATAGTGGAATGAGGGGCAGAAACAGCAGTTGCAAAACTGGAAACTGTCTCAACAAAAACTCACCAAAGACAAATACTTCAATTAGAGGAAGCAGGTAAGGTAAACAAGCAAATATTCTATCTTTAATCGTTGTAGACCCGCGCCATGTCATCGTGCGTTCTCCTGTGGCTAAATTTTATGAGCTACTTGAGCTTAGGATAACGCAGTTACTCAGCATTACTAGCAATTATGATTATTCTATATGGGCAACACGAAAACCCATGAGACATTCGTACTGCTCTGGTTGCTCTTGGGCTAGTTGACTAATAGCTTGACCACAGGTGAGCTTACCACCGCGCCATCGAGGTTGACCACTGCCGTTAGCGAGTAAACAAGATGGACAAACTCTCTCAGGGGCGAGGATTTGATCTTCCATTAAAATGACTAGCATCTCATCTCCTCCTGTAACTCCTCAAATGGATCAAAGTTAGGGTTGAGTAGTGATTAGTGAATAAATGTATCCGATCCATACTTTTTTTTGCAGCAGGTAACTTGGCAGACTCTTAGTTCAGCACCATTTTTGGGGAAAATTTTATTCATAAAAAATTGCCAAGTGAGTCTGAATTTATTGTATGTTGTATATCTCAGAGATTAACTCTTTGGGTGAACACTCATATATAAATTATTATTCCTTTTGACAAAGAAGCTGAATCAAGCTAGTAGTATTCGTCCCACTGATGTATTGAATGATGGAGAGTATTTATAATTCATATTTCCGGAAAGAGGCAAATGATGGTTATCCCATTAACCAATCTGGGAGCTAATAATAAATAAATCAGCATAAATAAAAGTCAATGGTACAGATGCGTTCATCGGATATGTACAGTAGCCAAAATAGATAGAAATCTTGATTGGTGGCTCTAAGTTATGTGCTGCGCTCAAACAAAATCAACTGTTGTACAAATTTCCATTAGGTATAGTTAAAGTGACTAGAACAAATTCAGATTTTCTCACTAATTCTGATCCAGCGATCGCCGGATTGATTAATCAAGAACTCCAACGTCAACGGGACCACTTGGAGTTAATCGCCAGTGAAAACTTTACCTCGGCGGCTGTCTTGGCGGCTCAGGGTTCGGTACTGACAAATAAATACGCTGAGGGGCTGCCAGGTAAGCGCTACTACGGTGGTTGTGAGTTTATCGATAAAATCGAGCAAATAGCCATTGACCGCGCTAAACAGCTATTTGGTGCCGCTCATGCCAACGTCCAACCCCATTCCGGCGCACAAGCCAATTTTGCTGTTTTCCTGACTTTACTCGCACCAGGAGACAAAATCATGGGGATGGATTTGTCTCATGGTGGACACCTCACCCACGGTTCCCCGGTAAACGTTTCCGGTAAGTGGTTCCAAGTTTGCCACTACGGTGTCAGTCAACAAACAGAACAACTAGACTATGACCAAATTCGTGAGCTGGCGCTGAGGGAGCGTCCTAAGCTTTTGATTTGTGGTTATTCTGCTTATCCCCGAATTATTGACTTTGAAAAGTTCCGCAGCATCGCCGATGAAGTTGGCGCGTATTTGCTGGCGGATATTGCCCACATTGCCGGTTTAGTCGCAAGTGGACTGCACCCCGACCCCATACCTTACTGTCACGTCGTCACAACTACCACCCATAAAACCCTCCGTGGCCCCAGAGGTGGTTTAATTTTGACCGGTGACGCAGAACTCGGTAAAAAATTGGATAAATCCGTTTTTCCTGGAAGCCAAGGGGGACCGTTAGAACACGTAATTGCTGGGAAAGCAGTTGCTTTTGGTGAAGCCTTAAAGCCAGAATTTCAAGGCTATTCAGCCCAAGTAATTGAGAATGCTCGTGCTTTGGCAAATCAACTCCAGAATCGTGGATTAAAGCTTGTATCCGATGGTACGGATAACCACCTAATGCTCGTAGATTTACGGTCTGTGAACATGACAGGTAAACGAGCAGACCAGTTAGTGAGTGAAGTAAATATCACCGCTAATAAAAATACGGTTCCCTTCGATCCCCAATCACCATTTGTTACCAGTGGTTTGCGCTTGGGTTCCCCAGCTATGACTACACGAGGAATGGGAGAGGCAGAATTTACCGAAATTGGTAATATTATCGCCGATCGCCTACTCAACCCAGATTCAGACACAGTCGCCCAAGATTGTAAACGCCGGGTAGCCGCATTGTGCGATCGCTTCCCCTTATATCCACACTTGGAAATTCCTGTACCAGTCTTAGCTTAGGGATTGAAGAGGGATGAGGGAAAAATTCTTCTCTCATTCCTCACCCCTCAAGAGTTTTTGAATTTTGTTGGCGTAGCCTACTCTTCTCCTTCGGAGACGCTAACGCGTAGCTTGCTTCCCCATAGGGGTACGAGAACGCTACGCGAACCCGTAGGGTATTTTGAATTTTGAATTGAGTTCCCCAGCCCCCATTCCCAAATTCCTGACTGATCAGGGTCTGAAATATAGTAAAAATAAGTAGGAAACCTCCCTCATCACATTTTTGTTTCATAAACTACTCATTAAAAATACAGATGCCTGCTCAGATTTATCATCTGATTGCCTTCTTGGTAGCGGCAGTAGTCGTTCTCTGGACTACGCCCGATGTCAGAAAAATTGGTATAAAAAGTGGACGTGTTGACCGCCCTGGCGATCGCAAAATCCATGACCGTCCGATGGTGCGTCTGGGAGGAGTTTCTATCTTCGCAGGTACAATAATCTCCTTAATGGTCGTTTGGTGGCTAGGTGGGTTTAACAATCTCTCACCAGAAAAAGAATGGCAAATTTGGGGTGTTATCTTAGGTGGTTTAGGCTTTTTTCTCATCGGTCTAGCCGACGATTTATTAACCCTATCTCCCTTGGGGCGCTTGTTAATACAAATGATTGTTGCGGCTGGTGCATGGAAAGCCGGTGTCAGCATAGATTTCATCAGCATCCCCACAATGGGAATTGTTGACCTGAATTTCCTCAGTTTGCCCATCACCGTTATATGGTTGGTAGGCATGGTAAATGCCATCAACTGGATTGATGGTCTAGATGGGTTAGCAGCTGGAGTATCGGGAATTGCGGCTGTGGTTATGTTGCTTGTGTCTTTGTTTATGCACCAACCAGCAGCAGCTTTAATTGCAGCCGCCTTAGCTGGCGCAGCCTTGGGATTTCTCCGTTACAATTTCAACCCCGCGCAAATCTTTATGGGTGATGGTGGTTCCTATTTTATGGGCTTCACCTTGGCGGCTGTGGGTGTGATTGGTTTGGTAAAAATTCCGGCTTTTACAGCTGTTATTTTGCCTTATTTAATTCTGGCAGTTCCCATTGTGGATATGTCAGCCGTGATTCTGTCTCGCATCCGCCGAGGGAAATTGCCTTGGGTTGCAGATAAACGCCACCTCCACCACCGATTACTACAAGCTGGTTTATCTCATCGCTGGACGGTTTTGTTTATTTATTCCTTAACTCTGTGGGTGGGGAGTTTAGCGTTAGTTGTGGCTGGTGTACCTAGCAGTATTGCTTACGCTTGTGGTTCAACATCCCTGTTAAGTTACGTTATTTGGCGAGCTTGGAGGGTTTCTCAGCAAAAGTGAAAAGGTAAAAGCAATAAAGTAGTATTAGCATCTTTTGCCTTTTTCCTTAAATTACATGAGTGCAGAAATTATTTGTGTTGGTACTGAACTGCTTTTAGGTGACATCCTCAACGGAAATGCTCAATATTTAGCACAGCAACTAGCCCAGTTAGGTATCCCCCATTACCATCAAACGGTAGTTGGGGATAATCCAGACCGAATTAAGCAAGTTATAGAAATTGCTATTTCCAGGGCTAATATTCTGATTTTTACAGGTGGTCTAGGCCCTACACCAGATGACCTGACTTGTGAAACCATCGCTGATTTTTTCGGTTCGCCTTTGGTAGAAAGTCCCGAAATTATCGAAGATATTACGCAGAAATTTGCTCAACGCGGTCGAGTGATGACACCAAGTAACCGCAAACAAGCTTTGATTCCTCAAGGCGCAGACATATTACCGAATCCCACTGGGACAGCTCCTGGTATCATCTGGGAACCTCGTCCTGATATGACAATTTTTACCTTTCCTGGTGTGCCTAGTGAAATGCACCGGATGTGGCAAGAAACAGCAGTACCATTTCTCAAAAATCAAGGCTGGGGTCAAGAGATTATTTATAGTCGCAGTCTCAAGTTTTGGGGAATTGGTGAATCTGCATTAGCAGAAAAGGTGACAGCTTATTTAAACTTACCTAACCCTACGGTAGCTCCCTACGCCGGGAAGGGAGAAGTCAGGCTACGTGTTTCGGCAAAAGCCCCTTCAGAAGTAGCCGCAGAGGCTTTGATTGCACCAGTGGAGAAGCAAATTAAAGACATTGCTGGCTTAGATTTTTATGGTGTCAATCATGATAGTTTAGCTTCCGTTGTCGGTGAGTTATTGCGGAGTTCAGGGGAAACCTTATCGGTAGCAGAATCCTGTACTGGTGGTTTGTTGGGGCAAATGTTGACGGAGATTTCCGGTAGTTCTGATTACTTTTGGGGTGGGGTAATTTCTTACGACAACTCGGTGAAGGCTGGGTTGTTAGGAGTGAACCCAGAAGATTTAGACAAATTAGGCGCAGTCAGCGATACTGTAGCCGAACAAATGGCTATAGGTGTAAAAACCCGTTTATCAACAACTTGGGCATTGAGTATTACGGGGATTGCTGGCCCAAACGGAGGGACAGAAACTAAGCCTGTGGGTTTGGTTTATATCGGGTTAGCTGGGCCAGGGGATGAAGTGACAAGCTTTAAATATAATTTTGGTACAATGCGCGATCGCTCTTTTATTCGTCATTTAAGTGCTTGTACAGCCCTGGATTTGCTACGGCGGCGCTTGTTGACAAGGTGATATACTCCCACACTTGGTGCAAACTGTAAGTGTGGGAGTATATCACCGAATCCGGGTATCTCGTCAGACAACAACTTTACCTAACATAATTCTCACCAAAAAAATGATCGCAGCCAAAGACAAAGCCCCCCAGCTAACCCCACAAGAATACTTTATTTGGGAAGAACAGCAGCTAGAAAAACACGAGTATATCAACGGCGAAGTTTACGCCATGACTGGCGGTAGCGTCAATCACGGGCGTATCGCCATCCGCTTCACCGCCATGTTCGACAGCCACTTACAAAATACAGGTTGCATCACTGGAAATTCTGATATCAAAGTCAATATCTTTGGCAGTAATAACTATACCTACCCAGATGCCAGCGTTACCTGCGACGTTCGCGATCAAACCACAACTCAATATATTACCTACCCTTGCTTAATCGTCGAAGTCCTCTCAAAAACTACCGAAGCCTACGACAGAGGCGGCAAATTCCGAATGTACCGCCAAAACCCAGCTTTGATCGATTACCTACTAGTCAGTTCTACTAGCGTCGAAATCGACCTGTATCACAAAAACGATGCAGGCGATTGGTTGATTATCAACTACAAACCAGGCGACACTATCGAACTCAAAAGCATTAACCTCAATTTCCCCATTGAAAAAGTCTATCGCGGTTTAACCCTCGAACCAGAAAATGGGGGATAGTATCGAATTATTACCTACGACCCAAATGGCAATTAATGATTGCTAACTTTGGCACTATCCAAACTCAAAAAAAGCTTTCAAAACCCATAAGATTGCCGTAGCGGTAAAGTTATGGGTAAAGTCATAGTAACTTGCTCTTATGGGGGTGGAGGGACTTGAACCCACACGACCGTTTAAGGTCAACGGATTTTCATTCTCTTGCAGCTTTCGCTACTGCCTATTGGCTTTGAGAATTGGACTCTCTCTTTACCCTCGTCTTGACGTTAGGGTAGCTCCCGTCGAGTCTCTGCACCTTCCGATTAGTTGTAAGTCATCTATTGTTAACTTACTAATTACTACTTCGGCTTGGCTCAGGATTGCCTTGTCTATAACTAGATTTAGGTTTCCCTGAGTTTGAGAGCATCCACTTAAAGAATTTCTTCTTTAAGGCTCAATTATTTAAGTCCGTAGCGTCTACCATTCCGCCACACCCCCCCGTTGTCTTGGGAGCTTGCTATATTTTGGAGGCAGCAAATACCCCCTCATATATTCCACCATTAAATGCGTATTTTGTCCAACTGGATTGAAAAATTTTTATCTCCCTTGAGAAATCTGCTGTTGCTAGCTGAGAGTTGCTTATGCTTCCTCGCAATTAACTAGACTTAGCATCTTCAATCTTTGCCTGACAAGAAAACTGCTTCTTTACTGGCTTTGCCATTGTAGCATTATCTTATAATTTTGATCAGCAAGAATCAGGAATTTTTGCTGGACTCATTTAAAAGCCCAATAGTTATGGTGTCTCCAGGCTTTCAGTTCAGCCTATGATGGAAAATAGATGCACCAATTGATCTGATCCACTCAAAGACAAGGATTTATGATTGTACCCCTGCTATATCTGGCTTTAGCCGGAGCTTACTTATTAGTTGTCCCTGTTGCTTTAATGTTTTACTTAAAGCAGCGCTGGTATGTGGTTAGCTCTGTTGAGCGCACCTTTATGTATTTTCTAGTGTTCTTGTTCTTTCCGGGGCTATTGGTTTTATCCCCATTCGTAAACCTGCGCCCCCGTCCACGCAAAATCGAAGTTTAATCAAGATTGGTAGGTCATAAATCTCATGCGACGTATTGACGCTATTGGAATTGGCATCGGCATTTTCATTGTCGGTGGTTTGGCATATCTAGGATTCCAGCTATTCGGTTTAGATGGTCAACAAGCTGGTATTTGGAGCCAAGTTTTACTAGTCATTGGTTTGATTGGCTGGTTAGCCACCTATGTCTTGCGTGCGGTGGGAAAAAATTTGACCTACCATCAACAACGGGAAGATTATGAACAAGCTTTCTTCCAAAAACGGCTAGACGAATTAACTCCTGAAGAATTAGCCAAGATTCAAGCTGAGATTGAACAAGAGAAACAAGCTCAGATTAATTCGTGATAGCCTGCGGCTAGGTCAACACCAAAATAATTCGTAATTGAAAATTTCTCAGAAGGTGTTGTCGGGGCGGAAGTCTTACGGTGGTCAGTTGTTTGTTACTATTGACTACTGACCACTGACTACTGATCACTGACTAATGACCGCAATTTCCGATCGCTTTGAAACCCTCAAACAGAATCAAGAGTGTGCGCTGATTCCGTTTATTACTGCTGGTGATCCTGATTTAGAAACTACGGCTGCCGCCTTAAAGATTTTAGATAGTAATGGTGCTGACATAATTGAATTAGGCATTCCTTACTCCGATCCTTTGGCAGATGGGCCAGTAATTCAAGCAGCCGCTACTCGTGCTTTACAAAATGGCACAAAACTGGAAAGTGTGCTGGAAATGTTAAAAGTCACCACACCCAGTTTGCAAGCACCGATTGTTTTATTTACTTATTACAATTCTATTCTGCACCGAGGGATTGACAATTTCCTTGAGCAAGTTGCTGCTGCTGGTGTCGCCGGCTTGGTAGTACCGGATTTACCCTTAGAAGAAGCCGCAGGACTACTTAAACCCGCTACTGAACGGGGGATTGATTTAATTCTGTTGATTGCCCCTACAAGTTCATCTGAGAGAATAGAAGCGATCGCTCGTTCATCACAAGGATTTATCTATTTGGTTAGTGTCACAGGTGTTACCGGGATGCGATCGCAAGTAGAAGGGCGTGTGCTTGATTTATTACAAAAAGTTCGGCAAGTAACCGATAAACCCCTCGGTGTTGGTTTTGGCATATCTCAACCCGCACAAGCAACTCAGGTGAGAGATTGGGGAGCAGATGCCGCTATTGTGGGTAGCGCTTTTGTCCAACGCCTAGCCACAGGAACACCAGCAGAAGGACTCAGTGCGATCGCGGAATTTTGTCAAAGTCTGAAGGCAGCCATCAAAACATCTTGATGATTACGATAAATTAGATTACAAAAGTATAACGGTGTAGTTTTTTTACACCTATTTTGTGGACAATTTAACATTTATGGTCTTGAATATTATCATCAGAATATTCATCTGTAAAAAAACTAGCTGAAACAACAGCTTAATATTTTGGGTATTATGTGAATTAAGTAGGCTAAAAGATTATGAGTGTGAGAGTAGGTCAGTCAAACGTTATGGAATTTACATCGCAGATGAGGGGTAAAGGCGATGAGTGAAAGTATGGCATTTATCGGCGGTGTCGCCGTGGCTGGACTGGCGGCTCTCTTGATGCTCAGAGGGACAGGTAATTCCCTACAGCCTAACTTTGGTGTGGCTTCACAAATGCCGGCTAACTTAGTAGCGCCCCAGGTGCTGCCGCCCCAATACCCACCTTACGGGCAAGCACCATATTCTAACCCACAACCAGCCGCACCAAATCCTGTGCAAACCGTGGAATTAGAACGCTTAAAAATGGATTTTGAACGCTTAAAGAGTGACAACGAACAACTAAGAGCGCAAAACCAACAACTCCAATTCCAATTCCAAAACTGGAACAATAGCCAGCAGATGCAGTTAGCCCAACAAAATACTCAAAGGGTAGCATCTGCTGCATTACAACCCCAAAGCTCTTGGTGGAATTCACCTATGGTCTGGGCTGTTGGTGGAGCAACTTTGACAATTGGCGGTGGTATTGTCGTCGCC
This sequence comes from Trichormus variabilis 0441, assembly GCF_009856605.1. NCBI lineage: Bacteria > Bacillati > Cyanobacteriota > Cyanophyceae > Nostocales > Nostocaceae > Trichormus > Trichormus variabilis. The sequence continues at coordinate 3,851,531 of NZ_CP047242.1, forward strand.
GGTGTACTGTCTTTATTCTCACCACGTTCACGCCCCACCCGTACAGTACAAGTTATTCACCCATACCAAGGCCCTACACCACCATTGGTTCCTGTACGTAGGGCTGAATTCCTACCCCCAGCAGGGATGGAAACAAGAAGGGTGGAAGCTCATGAGTATGACGAAATGAGGTAAGAAGGCAGGGGGCAGGGGGCAGGAGGAATAATACTTAATCTCTCTCCTTCTCTCCTACTCCCTACTGCTTAATTAATAACCACCTTGAGGAAGTTCTGAAGAACTAGGTGTTTCATTGGTAGATTCTTCCTCATTCTTGGGTGATTCTTCCATAGAATTATTTAGCTCCCCTTGATTTTCTGTCTTGGGGAGTGCTTGTTTGGCTATATTTTCGGCGGCTTGTTTGAATATAGGTTCTAGTTTATCTCGCCAGTATTTAATGTTAGGTAACTTTTCTGGCTGATTTTTGTATTCTAAAACTTTATCCCATTGACCATCTTCTAGGGCTTTGTTGATGTCATTAAACAAGGCATCAGCTTTTTGCCAATCTTGCTGCCACTGATTAATCATGGCACTGGTTTCTTTAATACCAGCAGAAGCATTTGCCGGGATTGATCTTAGCATGGCGATCGCCCCGACTAAATCCCCTGATTCATACTTCCTCCTGGCTTGTTCCACAACTTTAGTGGTGTCTGTTTGGGGTTGTGCTGCTTCCGTTGGCTGAGAATCTGGGGAATCTTCTGGTTGTGGTGCTGAATTAATAAAAGGGTCTAATTTCGGTTGGCGTTTGGGTACTGGTCTAGCAGCAATCAAAGTACTATCATCAACCGTTTTCAACGCAATGCCTTTATCCCGTAGGCAAGAAATCCACTGTTGATTATTAATAATTACATCCGAATGCGCCCAAGCCAAACGACTAGAATTAAATTTTATTTCTACCCAACCTCTTTTTGTGCGTTTACCTGTGACCTCAAAGTTAGTATTAACACCAATAGTTTGTAAAACCGTATCAGTGTTAATGGAACTAGGTTCAGAACGGATATTAGAATTACCCGCTACTACAGCCAGGCATTTATTTCCTGATGTAGCATTATTACCCAAAACATTAGCAGCAAAATTTTTCACATTGGGATAAAAGTTAGCTACTAACGCAGCCGCGCCACCCGCCAATACAATCCCAATTAACAGAGGTAATGGGTCAGATTTGTGAGAGTCTTTACGTCCGGGTTTGGTAACAACTGGGTTTGTTGGTGCAACGGCTACAGTTTGCTGACGAGAGACAGGGGATGATGGTTTAGCTGGTTGATAGTAGGAGCTATTAAAAGGCTTTGCTGGTGTAGAGGATACAGCTACAGATACAGGATTAAGAGCATTTTGTAAGGCTTGTAAAGCTTCTGTGGCAGTTTGGTAACGGTCTTTAAAGTGATAGCGCACCATTTTATTTAAGACTACTGCCAGGCGATCGCTCACATTCACCAAATGCCGCCAAATCAGTTCTCCTGTTTGGGGGTCTTCTTGTAACTCTGTGGGTGAAATACCCGTTAAGGCTTGAATAGCGATAATCCCCAAAGCATAAATATCGCTGTTAGGTCGTGGTCTACCTTGCCCTTGTTCTGTAGGCATATAGCCAGGAGTACCAATGGCCACGGTAGCAGTAGGTTGTCCTCCCACTGTCACCAGTTGGGTACGCAATTGTTTAACAGCCCCGAAATCTACTAAAACTAACTTATTATCAGCAGTGCGGCGGATGATGTTATCTGGCTTAATATCGCGGTGAATCACACCTTGATGATGGACAAATTCCAAGATACTCAAAACTTCTTGCAACAGGTGAGTAACTTGGCTTTCACTCCAACGATTGCCAGGGATAAGTTCTTCTGTCAGGGTATGTCCGTCAATAAACTCTTGGACTAAATAAAATTCTTGATTTTCGTCAAAATAAGCCAGTAACCTGGGTATTTGGTCATGATGACCCAGATTTTCTAAAGTTTCGGCTTCGCTGTTGAAGAGGCGCTTGGCTGTTTCAAATACTCTGGGGTCAGATGTGGCAGGCTTGAGGTGCTTGACAACACAGGTGGGGTTGCCTGGCCGTCGGGTATCCTGAGCAATATAAGTTTGACCAAATCCCCCTATTGCCAGGACTCTAATTACTTGGTATCGATGATCTAGTAGCTTGCCAATCATATTCTCTCCCCAGAGTTATTACCTAGATTTCGCCGATGGTAATAAATATCTCCAATTTTTTTTACATGAAATCCGCTATCTTGATAAAAGATTTGGACTATATAAGCAATCTTTTTAATAAACAAGACTGTAAATTTTTCTTTTAGTGCCTTTGTTAATTACCAATGCCACCCAGAATAACAAACCAAGATACCTGGCACCAGGCCGAACTCCTCATGCAGCCTGCTTTTATTCGCGTTGTCGATAATCTCCGCAAGCAGCTAGATGAATCTGCTTGGAAAGGAACTTACCAAGATGTATTAATTTGGCCCCCCAACACCACAGATGAAACTAAAACTTTGGTGACGCAGTTATTGCAGGAAATGGAATCTGCAACCTTAGAACAGGCTGATGCCATCAGGGAAACTTTGGCTAAACTGCCAATGCCCCACCCAGGATATCATTTATGTTTGCAACGTCAAGACCAAAGTGCCAGTATCGATTTGTGGGAACTGTGTTATCAGGTGTGTTTCCGTAATTACACTTCTGGGAGTGAGTTGGTTGATATTGATACTAGTTTAATTGATGAAACAGGTGAGGTCGATTGGCAGCGTTTGGAAGTGAAGACTAAGGAATTAGTTGAGCAAGTGTTTGCGACTTTACCAGAAGGGTAGGGATGTTGCGATCGCCTAGCGTAGCCCAATAAGTCATAGAACTTGTTGGTTTATTTTCTCTTGTGCAGACTTTGGTGGGCGATCGCTAATTTAATACTTTTCACTTTCTGCCATGATAACTGCTAACACTCGCACAACCACAAACTATCTTCAAATGGTCAAAGCTTACTATCCCAAAGTATTTAAGAGCCAGTGCGGCATAGCTTTATTGCGCGGTCATGGCTTTTAGATATTTTTAAATAATAAAATCGACTATTTTTCAAAACTATCCTTACATCGAACTAAGGTTACTTTCAAAAACAAGCTTGTCCTTACCATCTATATATTGATATTTTTGGTAAATTCTATCTCTTGTAATAACAATCCTTTCAATAAATAAAACATCATCAAGAAAACTATTTAACAGTAAAGTACGTAATTCGTCAGATCGTTGAGAGCGAGAAATGTATAATATCACTCCTAAATCTTTATGGTCTTCTTCAGTCCAGCCTTCTTCATGAGAATAATTACTTCGTAGCGTGTAATTTTCTTTATGAGTTTGATCTTGAAAGTAGTAAATTCCACCCATATAATTACTTTCATGCTTTTCTAAAGTAACTTTTACTACTTTTTCAAAAGTTTTTTTACTTTATCTAAATCTTTTGATTTAAACCCATAAGTATCATAAATATTCATTTTTTCCCTGAAGTATATATAAATATAGGACTAGTATTTGATTTCTGAAATATACGTAGGGTGGGCATTGCCCACCTTATCATGGTTGTGGTGGGCAATGCCCACCCTACAGATACTTAGATATTTTCAATAATCAAATCGGATTCCTATACTACTATTTAACGATATGAAAATACGATCGCCTGATCTCTTTCGTTCCTCTCCTCCGTAAGCCAACTATATTGCTGTATGGGCGGTTTCCATTAGAGAGATTTCAAACGATCGCCGATGGAGGTCGGTCATACAATCGCGCGCAAAAGATTTGCGGCAAGATTTAGCTAAAATATTCTGTAAGCATCCTTGAATCAACTATTCACCGCCCAAAGAAATTGAGGATGCAAAAACTCTATAGTCAACTTCCACCAAAGACTAATAGATAACTAGAGGAATAACAAATGCCTAGCCAAACAAACTATACAGAGGCGTGTAATAATTTTGACAAAATTTATGAAGAAGCAGTTAATAGCCGTGAACCTGTGATTGTTAATCGTGAAGGTGCCGAAAGTGTGTCTGTAATTCCTACTGCGGAACTTAATAGCATTATAGAAACAGCATACTTATTTCAATCACCTGAAAATGCCGCACGACTTCTAGATGCTTTACAGCGAGTGAAGGCTAAGACGAATCATCCGCAAACCATAGATGAACTCCGCCAGGAATTTGGACTTTATGAAGAAGAGTAACTAAATTCGATGTCTTCAGATAATTTAGAACCAGAACCCCTTTCTCCATCTGAAGTTTCCCTAGAAAATAATTCAGAACGCGACCTTGTTTTTGATAAGAGATTTTTGGAAGACCTTACCTATTGGGTAGAGACAAATAGAAAGACTGCACTCCGCGTATTATCTTTAGTAGAAGAGATTAGACGCAATCCCTTTCAAGGAACAGGCAACCCTGAACCATTAAAATATCGGGATGCAAACGTTTGGTCGCGCCGAATTAATCAGACTGACCGGATTGTTTATGTCGTTACTGATAGCCGAATTGAGTTTATTCAAGCTCGGTATCACTATAGCGATCGCTGATTCTCAAACTTGCTGTAAATAATAGTCGAAACGCTGCCGCAATTGTTCAACTGTTAAATTTTGAGTCCAATATTCAACTACTGCATGACCAAAAGCCCAAGCGTTGCGGTCGGGTGTGGTGGGGTTTTCTAAAAGTAGCGGCCATAGAGATAAGAGGTCAAAGTTGAGGGTGCTGGATTCTTCTGTTTTTAATAGTGAGAATAAATCATAAGCCATTTGCAGTTTACCAATGACGATGGGTAACTGTTCTACGGGGATTTGTTCTGCTAGTAGGTAAGCTAAAGTTGGGGAACCAGTGGAAATGGTAGAAATGAACTGAAGCACAGGACTTTTGAGTAATGCTGTCAATCCTTGGGTGGTTGCCATTTGCAATGTGTAGTGGTCAATGATTTTGGCAGCAGCTACAGTACGGGCTTCTAGGTTACGCAAAAAGCGGGCGAGTCTGAGTTGTTTGGCTGGGGCGATCGCCTGGATTAATCCCAAGGATAAAGCCTCTATTCCCCAAGCAAGTCTACCTGTTTTTGTATCACCTGTGACAACGGGTATGACTAGATTACAAAAGTCTCCTAACAATTTAGCACGATACTCTGTAGCTTCGCGGATGGCAATTTCCTTTGGTCTGTTACCCAATTCCCAATCATAAGGCGGTTGCCATTCACGGATGGGACGCAGGCGATCTACTTGGGTAACTACAGCGATCGCGGGGATGTCTGCAACTGTGGTTTTGATTTCTTGCAAAAAGTCCACATCCATTTGCAAGGCGGGGTCAAGTACAGGGGTGACTAACAGTAATAAGTCGGCTTTGGTGGCATATTCTAATACTAAATCTCGTAAGTCACCCCGCTTGACTTGTTCGTATCCTGGTGTATCTAAGAGATTCAAGGTTTCCCCATCTTGGGTTTGCCAGTGGTAATTTTGAATCTCGGCGGTGCTGGGTAACACATCCACTTCTGCCAAATTACTTTGAAAGATTGTATTAATTAAACTGCTTTTTCCTGCTCCCGTTCTTCCTGCCAGTAAAATATTTACAGGTTTCTGGGCAACTTTCTCGACTGGTTGGGCTTGTGCGAGGATGTTTTCTAGTGTTTGAGTTTTGGTTTTTGGTAAGGTTGGGGTAGAAATGGTAGCTGTGGAGATATTGACTGTAGTTCCACTGTAGAGGGCGATCGCCTGGCGACACAAGTTGTTTAAAGCAGCTTCCCGCAGTAATTGCCCTAAATTTACCAATAATTGCTGATTTGCTTGATTAGTTGTGCCTTTAGTTGCCCGGTTAGCCGCCGCAGCCACAGGATTTAACAACCACTGCGCCCAATTCCATGCACGCCAGACCTTCCGCGCTGATGGTTCTAGTTTGCGATACACTTCGTATGCTTGGTATGCTTGCCCAATTGTTACCTGATTGAGTGCTGGTGATAACTTCTGCATCCACTGATCTAAGTCATCGACTGTTCCCCGAATCAATCCGTAAGCTTGGGGGACGTAGATATTTAGTAAGGGATACTGCACCTGGGGATAATAAATCAGGGCGATCGCTCTAACTAAATCTTGACATCTTTGCCAAAATGTTGTCCAATCTTCCCAAATCGGGCGATCGCCTTGGGCAATTGTCAGGATTTCTTGTAAAGCTGCTTCTATTTGTTGTGTCTTATCACTGCTGACGCTTGGTGTTGTGTCCTCCACCGCAGATTTGAGTTCTTCTTTAACTTCGGCTAATGCAGCTTCTATTTGCCGGATGGCTGGTTGTGTCCATTTCACCAACAACCAACGCCAAGCTACAAATACCAAGGTAAACACAGCCCAAATCCAACTTATTCCCCAAGTATGAATCTGCATCCCTGCGGATACTAACAAGAAAATCATGATGGAGGCGATCGGCATTGCCAATACCACCCACTGCCACGGTTTTAAACGTACCATTGCTCAATACCTACCTTAATTAAAGTTCCTGTACTGCTATCATTCAACCAAAGGCGGTGAGAACATAAGCCAAGAATCAATCTTTTTAAATTGAAATAATTAGCAGATATATACTCGATAAGTTAACAAACCGGGTGAGGGATGAAACTTATTTGAGCCAAGCAGAGCTTTTGAGCCTGCATTGTCATCAGTAAAGAACATTGCTCAGGTTTGTAGCAAAGCTGGTTGCAAATTATTTAAAATTTTGGTCAGTTTGTACGTATTTTGTCTTACCTTCTACATTAGTATAATAAATGTCAAGAATCTATAACATTTGATTCATTTAGCTAGGGAATCAACAGTGCTACCAAATAAGCGTACTCCCACAAACCAAGCTCAACGCTGGAAGTTTTTACAACTTTTTGGTCTGGTAAGACGTAATCCTCTACTAATTTCACGATGGGTTTTACGCTGGGTAATGGTAGGGACTGTTTGTGGTCTATTTGCTGGTTTGTACTGGAATGTTTTAGAACTGATGACTCACCAACTGGAAAGGTTTGAGAGTGTGAGTCTGCTAATAGTTATGCCAATAGCTGGATTAATTGTTGGCTTGGTAATCCACTTTTTAGGCAATCCTGGAGAAATTGCTGTCATTGTTGATAATATCCATTTTCGTGGCGGGCGCTTGGATATACGAAAAAATCCAGCGATGATTCTGGCCTCTTTGGTGAGTATAGCTGGTGGGGGCAGTGCAGGCCCAGAAGCCCCATTAGTACAAGTTACAGGTTCTTTTGGTACATGGGTAGGCGATCGCCTCGGTCTCCAGGGCGAAGATATGAGATCCATGAGTCTAGCAGCAATGGCTGCTGGCTTTACTGCCTTGTTTGGCGCACCATTAGGTGGAGCGATGTTTGCCCTAGAAATCCTTCACCATCAGCATATCATCGAATACTATGAAGCTTTAATGCCAGCTATTGTTTCTAGTTGCGCGAGTTACCTAGTATTTGCCTTAATCACTCATTTGGGAATTGCCCCCACGTGGCATTTTCCCGAATACAATTTAGAGAACATGGATGATTTTGCTTGGGCTATCCTATTCGGAATCATCGGCGCTGTTGCAGGCTGGATTTTTATGACCATTTTTCGCACCTGTGACAGATTATGGGCGATGCTTCCCGTCCCTGTCTATATACGCACCACATTAGCAGGATTGGGTTTAGGCACTTTAGCCATCTTCTTACCCCTAACCCGCTATTTCGGACATCAAGAATTAGAGTCAGTTCTAAATACTAATTTTTCAGTTGTTTTTCTCTTGATTTTAGCCCTGGGTAAGATGGCATCAATCAGTTTAACAGTCACTGGTGGGTGGCGTGGTGGTTTCATTATTCCCCTATTTTTTACTGGTGCTTGTGTTGGCAAAGCAATTGCAATTTTAATTCCGGGGTTGAATCCTACACTAGCTATGATATGCACAATGTCAGCTCTTAATGCAGGAGTGACACGCACACCTATAAGTACAACTTTGTTGTTATCAAAACTGACTAATTTTAGCCCTTTTACACCAATCCTTTTTGCGAGCTTGATTGGTTTTTTTCTCGCACCAAAAGTCCCCTTAATAGCTTCTCAGCTTAAATCACAGCAGTCTATTGAAGAGATACAAAGTTAAGTCATGGTCAAAATCTGCTGCAAAAAGATTTTGACATAAAGATTCAGCAATACCAATTTGGAAAATAAATTTAGGTGATTGTAGCAAAGAGGAGCTTTCTCATCGGGTAATTCATTGGGTTTTAAGTTTCTGAATCAAAACTAACTACATAGGTTTATGAACAAGCTTTAGGAATAACGAACTCTGCCGTTGTATCAAGACTTGTTCGTAAAGTAGTTATGTAAGGAGTCAGGCAATAAATTAAGTGATGTCTACGATAATGCTTCGCCTATGCCGCTTGTAATTTGATGCTACTAATTTCATGTTTGGTATAAAAATTACAATCTGATGAGGCGATATTAGTCAACCAGAAAGTGAGATAAATTCTTTGCTGTATTGAATTTCATCTATATTTTGTCTACTCTCCATACTGAGAATCAACAGATATAGAACTAGTATTTGATTTCTGAAATATACGTAGGGTGGGCATTGCCCACCGTATCATGGTTTTGGTGGGCATTGCCCACCGTACAGATACTTAGATATTTTCAAAAATCAAATATGATTCCTATATAAGTTGTAGGTAATAATCGCAAAAATTTGGTATTCTCACTTAATCTAAGCATGACGTTGTAAGTCAAATGCCGGACAAAAGTAAATATTTTTACCTCTGAATTCAACTTTAGTCATCATCATGAACTAAAGTTTCATACTTGCAGAAGTACTTATGGACAATTCAATTTAATTATGGTCTTCTCAATCTTGAGGATGCCTTCAATTTGTTGTGTTTATCAGGTATAAAAAATTATGAAAGCAAAACTGAGGTTTCAACCTGTTTCTCATAGCTGGGTGGCTTTACATCCAAAACCCAAAGGTGTCATTCAATTTATTGGTGGGGCTTTCTTCGGTACTTTTGTCCCCATGCTATTCTATCGCTATTTATTACAATATCTATTTGATAACGGCTACACTATTATTCTTCTACCTTTTAATTTTACCTTTAATCATTATGCAGAAGCAGGGTTTTTAATCAGAGAAGAATACGAAATTGCCCCAGAGTTAATTAGAATGGCAAAACTTGCTAATTATGATTATCAAGTCTATTTAAACGATCGGAAATTTTCATGGATAGGACATAGCATTGGCTGTAAGTATATTGCTCTTTTAGAGGCTTTTTCAGCATTACCAAGAGAGCGCAAAGAACTGGAAGAATTTATTGGTGATATAGTAGCTAAAACATCAAACCCATCAGAGCAGGCGAAAAATGAACGCAAAATTCAAGCTATCGTCGAAAACCTAGAAGTCCTCATGAATGATCTCAAGCAACAACGTGCTAAAGCAACCCAATTAATTAAATATTATCTTGGGTATGAGCCAGATACTTACTGGGATAGAATGGAAGACCCAAGTATTGACAGAACTTTCTTTAAAAGCCTCTTCATCAAAGGACAAACATCTATACTTTTAGCGCCTGTCAATACTGGTACTGATAGTGCAGTTCCCAAATTTTTGGCAAATATTATTGATAAATTAGGCTGGGGTGTTAAACCCAGCCCTCAAGAAACTTATGCTTTAATTCAAGCTACTAATCTCTTTAATCTTCTGGGATTGATTCGCTTCAAATCAGATAATATTGCTAAGTCAACGGGTGACTGGTTTATCAATGTTTTCAAAAAGCCACCAACAGATTTCCAGAATTATTTAGCAGGTGGTCACTTAAAACCTTTAGGTATTCGAGTCGGTGGTTATGTAGTGAATTTTCCCGATAGTTTACCTATTATTGAATCAGCCCAAAGACGAAGTTCTGAGTTGGAAATATATGTAGATAGCCTGCTTCAGGCTTTAGAAAAAGAACGGCGATTATAGCAATTTTAATCATCTTTGCAATAAAGATAGGACTTATGCAAGTGTCATAATTAAACTAACTATAGGGTGCGTCAGCCCTAATAATTTCGTACACATTAGAGGATATTCCTCATCTGACGCACCCTAATATTGTGCGAGTTGCGTAAGTCCTGAAAGAGATAACAGTAGGGGCGCACAGCAACACCCCTACTAGCTCGTATCCTATGAAGCTATAATCAAAAATTTCTGGCCGATGTTGGTTGGTCTAGATAGCCATATACTAGGCGAGAAACTTGATTGATGAACGCTTTAGCTCTAGCATCACCAAAAGGTCTGGCCACCATAATACCTGCCAAATAACGTTTACCAGAGGGTGTTTGGATAATTCCTGCATCTCCTAAAACTCTTCCAAGAGTCCCTGTTTTATGGGCTATGACTGCACCTTTACCCAGTCCTACGGGTAACAAGCTTCTATTTTTGCAGCGGCTCATAATGTCCATAACCCGTGAGTTGCTAGTAGCACTTAGCAACTTATTGTTGGAAATCAAAGCAGCTAAACGCACTAAATCTTTAGGACTAGTTTTGTTAGTTCCCTTGAAATCTCCTAGCAAATTGCGAATGACTGTATTTTGTAATCCCCAACTGCGAAATCTCTGATTCAATCGGTTTTTACCACCTAATCGGTCAATAATCATGTTCGTGGCGGTATTATCACTGATGATCATCATTTTGCTGGCAGTTTCCATCAGCTTAAATTTACTGCCTGCCTTTCTATATTGCATCGTTCCCGAACCACCGGTCATCAGGTCACGCCGCATCACCAAAGTTTCATTAGGGTTAATTCTACCAGCATCAATTTCTTCAAACAAAGCAATGAGAATCGGAAATTTAATTGTGCTGGCTGCGGCAAATGTTTTTTCACCATTGATATCCAGGTACTCCCCGGTTTCCATATCTAAGAAAAACATTCCGGCTGAGAGAGAACTGTAGCGATTCATCAATTGTTTAATTTGAGAATCTAGCTGTGATATTTCTCTACTTAAAGGAACAACACCTGCGAATTCTAAATTATTACTTACAGGAATTGAGATTTTTTCTTCACTTGTTTCTGTATTATCAGCGTCCTTCTTAATAGCTGAGAAATTGAGAATCCAATGTGAGGCAGAATCACCTTTAATTACTAACTTGTCGGGAGAAGTTGTATAACCTGGTGCTAACTCCACCACGATTCTGGCAGTATTGTTCTCAACCTTACCAATACGAATTTCTCGCACGGCGGCTCCGAAATTTTTACGTTGAGTATTAGCTTTGAAAGTTGTTCCTGGTAAGTCGATGACAATTCTGTCTGGATTATTAATTAAAAAAGCTCTGGGCTTAACTTCTGAATCAGTCGTGATATTTAGTTGATTCCGATTAGGATCAAATTTCCATGATTCTAAGCGAGCTGCATTTGCTGGAGTAGATAAAAGAATTGTGCTGACGAGGCCGAGTAAGAGAAAAGGTGACTTCATGCGTGTGAATTGTGAGGAGCTACAGAGATTATTTGCAATATTTTCCGGTGTTTTTTTAATTTTCCGGAAAGTGCTGTGGGAAGGTGATATTTTTGCCTATTTTCTGACATCGAGACGTTTGCAGATGCAAATAGTTCCACTGCAAACTCAAGACATTAAAGCTGACACTTTAGCCTTCTTAGTAACGATTGGTCAATAGTAAATTAACCTATTGTGTTACCCACAGTTGCTAAATTGATTGGCAGTAGGCAAGGAAAACAAAAGAAGCCTGAAGCTACCTTTTCTTTAACTTGCACATTTTTTCGTGTTGGCCGTTGACAGTTGACGGCTAACTGTCAACCATCAACTATCAACAAACCATACCAGTGAGTGTGTAATTTAAAAGCGTCATAGTTTATCAAGATTACAATAAATCCTGACTCCATATATCAAAAAATTACCTCAGTTTGACAAAAAAATTTTGCCAAGGTGGAGACTGAACCAAAAATTATTCAGTTATGTGGGCTAGTTGTGACTAGTACTGATCTATGGTGCAGCGATCGCCGCTATATTTTACTGAGTATACTTAATTAAAATATAACCAAAACTTAAAATGCCTCAGTCAAATTAAAAGATTGTATGAACTCCAGGCAGTAAATTTCTAATGCCAGTGACTTTTTGTGTATATTTACACCTAGCATAGAATAATTTATTTGACCAAAAACTGAAAATTTTACTTTACAGTCATGTCCGTACCTGATTTTACGCCTAAGCCGGAACGCTTTACTATGGATAGATTAGCTATTGTGAATCATCCAATGAATGCGGACTTTTTACAACAGCCTGTACACTATTCAGCTATTAGCGTTAGAAAAAGATTAATTGATATTATCGGTGCTATTGTGGGGCTGATAATTACAGCTATTATCACAGTTCCCATCGCTATACTTACTATTATTAATGATCCTGGCCCCATATTTTATTCTCAAATTCGTTGCGGTCTGAACGGCAGACATTTCCGCATTTGGAAATTTCGGTCTATGGTGGTTAACGCCGATAAAGTTAAGCATTTGGTAAAAAACCAAGCTCAGGGTCACATATTTAAGTCGGTGAATGACCCACGTATCACCCCTATGGGTAGATTTTTGCGTCGTACCAGCTTAGATGAGTTTCCCCAATTTTGGAATGTTTTAAAAGGGGATATGAGTTTAGTGGGAACTCGTCCACCCACACCTGATGAAGTTGTTCATTATGAACCACGTCACTGGGAAAGATTACGGGTTAAACCAGGAATGACGGGAGAATGGCAAACTAAAGGTCGTTCCAATATTAAAGATTTTGAAACTATCGTACAGATGGATTTAGATTATCAACGTAAATGGTCTATAACTTACGACCTCAGTCTGATATTGAAAACCGTGTGGGTAGTGCTAAAAAAAAGCGGTGCTTGTTAGTTAACCTTTCACACCACTGCCAATATCTGTTTCTACGATGTAACGCTGTAGTATAAGAAATAATACTAGTACAGGGGCGATCGCAATTACGGAACCAGCCGCAACCAAACGCCAGTCAAGGGAAAACGTCCCCGCCAGTTTAGCTACACCCAAAGGTAAGGTATACAAATTCTCATCCTGAATCACAATCAATGGCCACAGAAAGTCACTCCAAGCGCCGATAAATACAAAAATAGCTAGAGTTACCAATGCTGGTCTCACAGCAGGTAACATAATATGCCACCACAAGCCTAACTCCGAACTACCATCCATCCTGGCAGCTTCTTCTATTTCTTTGGGAACACCCATAAAAGCTTGCCTTAAGAGGAAAATACCAAAAGCAGAAGCCAAGCTAGGAAACATCATACCGAGATAAGTATTGCGTAAGCCCAACTGCACAGTCAAAATGTACAGTGGTATCATCACGATTTGGAAGGGAATCATAATCGTAGAAACGATCGCAATAAAAATCCAGTCCCTCCCCGGAAATGATAGCCTTGCTAAGGGGTAAGCGGCTAAGGAGCAAAATAACAGATTTAACCCTACAGTCAGTACGGAGACTAAAGTACTGTTATATAAATATTGTCCAAATGGTAGAGAATTCCACACCTTCAAAAAATTATCTACAGTCGGTTGACTTGGTAATAACTGCGGTGGAGACTGAAAGATATTTTCTGTAGGTGATTTTAAAGCAGTGCTGATGAGCCACAACAGAGGGAAGAGAGTGATTAAGGCGATCGCACCTAATAAACCATACATTACCAACGTTCGCCAGGGTGAATTTTGCGTTTTCCAATTCATTCTGTTCGTTGACGGTTGACAGTTAGCCGTTAACTATTAACATGAAAAGATGTTTCCGTCAAGACTGCTTGTAACGGTTGATCCCAATTTTCTTTGGGTAATTGAGGCAAATAGGCAAAATCAAAGACAATTCCGATAGTCGGCTTTTTTGACCATTCTGGAGAACTCAGTAGGCGATCGTAGTATCCCCCGCCGTAGCCTAAACGGTATCCTTGATAGTTACAAGCAACGCTGGGAACGAGAATTAAATCAACTTCCTCAGGGTCTATGGTTGGCGCTTGTGGTTCAGGCTCTTTGATACCATAAGCATTGATATTTAGGGAATCTTTAGGTATCCAACTATGCCACCTCAGGGATTGATCAACACAGCGAGGAAATCCCCAACGGTGGTGAGTATGGGCAAATAAGGAGCTAATATCAGGTTCTTGACGAAAGCTGAAATAGGCAAGTACTGTTTTTGCTTGGGTAAAAAGAGTGGATGATTGTAATAGATACGAAATGCGATCGCTCTTTTCTCGCCATTCTTCAACCGACATAGACTGTCGAGTTTTAATTAAACTCCGGCGTAATTGAGATTTAGTTAATAATTGATGGTCGTTCACTGGGCGCAAATTCAAAGATGGGGTATGGGGTGCTGAGTATGGGGAACAGGTGACAAAAACATTACCCATTACCCATCCACCCATTACCCATTACCCATTACTTAAGCAGCATTTTGTCGATACCAATCAATGGTATTTTTCAAGCCTTGTTTAAAGTCTACTTGGGCTGTGAAATTAAAAGCTTGCTTCGCTCGTTCGGTATCCAAACAACGCCGTGGTTGACCGTTGGGTTTATCGGTTTCCCAAACAATTTCACCTTTAAATTCCATCAATTCGCAAATGAGTGTAACTAAATCGCGGATGGAGATTTCGTAACCAGTTCCCAAGTTGACTGGCTCGGAGTCATTGTAGAATTGAGTTCCCATAACGATACCCCGCGCTGCATCTTCAGAATAGAGAAACTCGCGGGTAGGACTACCATCACCCCAAACTGGCAGCTCTTGATCACCCCTAACTTGGGCTTCATAGACTTTGCGAATTAAAGCTGGGATGACATGAGAACTACCAGGGTCAAAGTTATCTTCCGGCCCATATAAATTTACTGGCAGCAAGTAAACACCATTAAAGCCATACTGCTGACGATAAGATTGTAATTGAACTAAAAGAGCTTTTTTAGCAACTCCGTACGGAGCATTAGTTTCTTCTGGATAACCGTTCCACAGGTCGTCTTCTTTAAATGGTACTGGGGTAAATTTGGGATAAGCACAGATTGTACCCACACACACAAATTTTTCTACTCCAGCTTGATGGGCAGCATGGATTAATTGAGTACCCATAATCAAGTTATCGTAGAACAACTCTGCGGGTTTTTCCCGGTTAAGTCCAATCCCACCTACATGAGCAGCTAAGTGGATAATAATATCTTGTTGATCTACTGCGCGTTGGCAATTTTCCCAAACACGTAAATCTAAATCACGCGATCGCGGTACACTAATTTTCGCCGTATCAGCTCCAGCTTGACACAGCTGATCTATTACCTGACGACCTAGAAACCCTGCCCCACCAGTGACAAGAATCCGTTTATTTTTTAGTTCTAAGGCGGTCATACTTTCATCCTTGGCAAGAATTAATCAGAAGTGGAGTACACCCAGTTGTTGACGAATAGTAGCAATATCCTGCGGTAGGATTGAAGTATTGCCATTAGGTGAAGTCTGACCTAAAGCTTGCAAATCGGCTTCTACCATTAATGCCACCAATTCTTTAAAGGTGACAGAAGGCTTCCATCCCAATTTTTGTTGTGCTTTCGTGGGGTCACCAATTAATAAATCTACTTCCGCCGGACGCAGATAACGCTCATCAAACTCTACATAATCTTGCCAGTTAAGATTTACATAGCCAAACGCCAACTCTAAAAATTCACGTACTGAGTGGGTTTCTCCTGTAGCAATTACATAATCATCTGGTTGTTCTTGCTGTAACATCAACCACATGGCACGGACATAATCTTTGGCATAACCCCAATCTCTCTTGGCATCAAGGTTACCCATATAGATGTTTTTCTGATTGCCGGCAACAATCTGGGCAACAGCTCTAGTAATTTTGCGGGTAACAAAAGTTTCACCGCGACGAGGTGATTCATGGTTAAAAAGTATGCCATTACAAGCAAATAAACCGTAAGATTCCCGGTAATTGACTGTTTGCCAGTGGGCATAAACTTTGGCACAAGCGTAGGGACTACGGGGATAAAATGGTGTAGTTTCGCTTTGGGGTACGGCTTGCACTAAGCCATACATTTCTGAAGAACCAGCTTGGTAAAAACGTACTTGAATGCCTGTGCGTCGTTGGTAGTCACGGATTGCTTCTAGTAACCGTAGTGTTCCCATACCTACGGCATCTACTGTATACTCTGGCGAATCAAAGCTTACTCGTACGTGAGATTGAGCGCCTAAGTTGTAAATTTCTGTTGGTTGAACTTCTTCAAGAATTCGGCGTAGCGTTGTACCATCGGTTAAATCACCGTAGTGAAGAAATAACTTGGCTCCTTCTTGATGGGGATCTTCATAAATGTGATCGATACGGTCTGTATTGAATGTGGAAGTCCGGCGAATAATACCATGAACTTCATAACCTTGTTCTATGAGAAATTCGCTTAAATATGAACCATCTTGACCAGTAATCCCAGTTATTAATGCTCGCTTGTTTTGGTTCATGCTTTGTTTATTCCTTTTTGTCGGTGATGAAATTTTCGCAGGTCAATTGATACAACCTAGCAGGTAATGAATAAATTGCCTAACGGTAAACTTACGCGTTTTAAAGAGTACCCGGATTGTATCGTAAATAAATATACTTAATAAAGAGCAGTTTTTTCTGGCAACTCAGCTTTAAGACTCACAAGTCAAGTTTTTTAAGGCACTTTACCCTTTTTCTTAGGTATATTACCAAGATTTTTCTTGGCCAAAACTTTACACAAATGTCACTTTTATTAAGTTGGAATTAATCTAATATTGAAGATGAATGAATATTGGCTATGGCTAGATTAGGATAAGTCACAAAACTTGGTTCACATAGTTAATAATAACTAATAGCTCAGTAGTTGGTAATTGGTAATAGCTAATAGGAAATAGGTGAATTTTTTCTAATACCAATTTATGATTACCAATTACCAGAAATATATTGTCCGGAGGAAAATAATATTATTTGTGTGAAGGGGGAAATAATGCCCCCTAGTAAAAAAATCTTTTTTCGTCAGTATGCTCCGTTATTTTTGGGCATGATTACCACATCAATTGTTTTCAATATAATCCATAAGTCCAACCAGAGAGTCCTAGACTTGACATAATGCAAGTCGATTTGTACTCGTCGGGGATAGGGAATGTCATTCCTTCCTGAAACTTGCCATAATCCAGTAATTCCTGGTCGAATTGTTAGAACTTGTTCGATGTGATCACCATATTTTGGTAATTCTTCTGCTACTAAAGGGCGCGGGCCAACAACACTCATATCCCCTTTTAAAACATTCCAGAATTGGGGAAACTCATCCAGGCTGGTAATTCGTAAAAATTGACCAATTTTAGTAATTCTGGGGTCTTTTTTGAGCTTAAAACTACTTTCAAATTCCTGTCGCAACTGTGGCGATGTTTCCATCATTTGCATGAGGACTTCGTCAGCGTTGCTGACCATTGTCCGGAATTTAATACAATTAAAGGGTTTGTAGTTTTGGCCGATTCTTTCTTGGACATAAAAAATTGGGCCTTCTGAGCTTAAAGCAATCAGCGAGGCCAGAATTAAATAGACTGGTGAGAAGAGGATCAACACCAATAAAGAAAACACAATATCGAAAAGTCTTTTCGCAAACTCTCCGTTGATACCTTGCAAAGACAAACCTTTGGGTTTGATTTTAGGTGTCTTTGTTTTTTGACCACGCTTGACTGTAGAACGCATAGACGAGCTAGCATCTTGCCGTAAGCGTCGTTTGCCGGAGAGGAGTGAACTCTGGGCAGTCATCATACTCCTTAATAATCCACACCACACATAGTCCCAATCTTAAAGCCAAAAGGATGTGCTTCTGGGGTTAAATTGCCAAAAGCATACAAAAGAATTACAAAAAATTCTGCCTAACCTGCTAAATTAGGCTTTTGTTGATGGCACTGGTCTAAAAAATCTAGATAGCGCTTGGCAAAGTTTTGCGGGGAAAACTCAGCAGCGTGCGATCGCATATACTCAGGGTCAAGAGCATCTTGATACATTTCAAATTTTTCTACTGCCTCCACCAAAGCTGCTTGAGTTTGCATTTTAAAAAATATACCTGTTCCTGTATCTTTATAAGATCGTACATCCCTAACTGTTTCCGTGGCACCTCCGATACCATAGGCAATTACCGGAGTACCACAAGCTTGTGCTTCTACTAAAGCTATACCAAAATCTTCACAGGCAGCATAGACAAAAGCCTTGGCTTTGGCCATATACTTTTTGACTACATCATCAGGTTGCCAACCTAATATTTGGATATTAGAATTAGCTAGCTGGCGAATCTGTTTCATTTCTGAACCTGTACCAATGATGACTAATGGCCGTTGCAATTGGTTAAACGCTTTCACAATTAGGGATACCTGTTTATAACTCACCAATCGGCAAACTGTGAGATAAAAATCCTCTTTGTGAGGTAAAAATGGAAATTCTGCGACATTCACCGGCGGATAAATAACTTTGGCTTCTCGCCGATAGCAGCGCCATATACGCCTAGCTGTGTAATGGGAATTGGCAATGAAGTAATCTACTCGATTGGCGCTTAACACATCCCATTGGCGTAAACGATGTAATAAGTATCGAGTCACCCATCCCGCAACACCACTGCCCATTGGGCTGGAACGCAAATAATCAAAGGTTAAGTCCCAGGCGTAGCGCATGGGACTATGGCAATAGCAAATATGTAACTGGTCAGCAGTGGTTAATACGCCTTTGGCAACAGCATGAGATGAGGACAAGATTACGTCATACTGGCGCAAGTCCAATTGTTCGATTGCCAGGGGTAAAAATGGTAGATACTTTTGGATACCATTACGGGCCGAGGGAAAGTGCTGGAGGAAGGTCTTGCCAATCTGACGTTGGTACAAATAACTTTCAGGATTGTTAGACTCAAAGTCGATGAGAGCGTATAAATCGGCATCGATATGATGCAGAATTTCTTTGACAACGAGTTCTGAACCGCCGGTGGCTTTTGGTGTCAGCCACTCATGAACAAGAGCATATTTCAATGGCACAGCTAACTAACTTTAAGGTGTAGAAATTAAAGGAGGCAGGAGGCAGAGAGAGGGAGTAAGCAAGAAGCAAATTAAACCCCTCCAGCCTTGAAGCCACGGAAAAAATTACTCTATGGGAAACTGACTTTTAAAGTCAGGATTTTTTCAGGTCAAATTTCCCTTTACAAGCAAGAAATGGAAAGCGCTTCAGATAAAAAATACAGACGTACTTCTGTGAGGGGAGGTTCCAGAAGGATACAACAACCTGATAACCTCAAATCAGGGATTGGGGATTGGGTACTAGGGGTTGAGTAAGGGAATAATATTTTCTTTATTCTTATGTCTTTTCCCAGTCACCAGTCGCCAGTCTCCCCTTCGGGGTTCGCCAGTCGCTAATGGGGGAAACCCCCTACGTACCCGTCACTGGCTCACCATTCCCTCAAAAACATAGCAATGGGTAATTTATGCGAATTTTAATAATGGGTGGTACTAGGTTCATTGGTGTCTATTTGACGCAAATCCTGGTTGAACAAGGACATGAGGTAGTACTTTTCAATCGTGGTAATCGACCGTTACCAGCTTTACAGGGAGTAGGACAAATTATAGGCGATCGCACGGATGCCACGCAGCTCAAAGAAAAATTATCAGCAGAAAATTTTGATGTCGTTTTTGACAATAACGGCCGGGAATTAACAGATACTCAACCCCTGGCGGAGATTTTCCAAGATAGAGTGCAGCATTTTGTTTATATGAGTTCTGCGGGGGTTTATCTCAAATCTGACCAGCTACCCCACATAGAAGGAGATAAGGTAGACCCCAAAAGTCGCCACAAGGGTAAGCATGAAACTGAAGCTTATTTACAGCAAACAGGATTACCCTTTACTTCGATTCGTCCCACCTACATTTACGGCCCACGCAACTACAATGATTTAGAAAGCTGGTTCTTTGATAGGATTGTACGCGATCGCCCCCTGCCAATTCCAGGTAATGGGTTACATATTACTCAGCTAGGTCATGTCAAAGATTTAGCAATGGCGATGTCCCAAGTGATTGGTAATAAACAGGCCATTGGGCAAGTGTATAATATCTCTGGTGATCGCTATGTCACGTTTGATGGTTTAGCTCGTGCTTGCGCCCAAGCCTTGGGAAAATCAGCCGATGATATTAAAATTGTCCATTACGACCCGAAGAAATTTGATTTTGGCAAACGCAAAGCCTTCCCTATGCGAGTGCAACATTTCTTTGCTTCGGTCAACAAAGCACAGACAGAATTAAATTGGCAACCCCAATATGATTTAATTTCTGGGTTGGCTGACGCTTATGAAAACGATTATGTAGCAAGTGGACGCGATAAATCAGAAATCGATTTCTCTGTAGATGAGGAGATTCTCAAAGCTGAGAGTTGAGTCATGAGTGCTGGGTACTGAGTAAGAATTTTTTCTCTGCTCCTCTACCCCCTCTTTGACCACTCATACTAGTTCGGTCAAAAACGATAACATATTTAATTTCAACTAAAAAACTATAAAATTGATAATTACGAATTACCCATAGATGTTACTCTAAATCACTTAAAGTTTCAGGCAAAGAAGTTTTTTTCTCATTAGCAATATTGCGTTCGTACCAACTCATTAATGGCGTAGCAGATATGCCATGTATAACGACAGAAACTACAATCGTAGTGTAAGTTATCCAAGCTATTTCTTCGCCAACTCCATCTTTCAAACCATGACCAAAAGCATAGGCAAGATAATATAAGGAACCAACACCACGAATACCAAACCAGCCAAATAACCAGCGAGTAGCAGGATGGAAGTGGCGGCGATGGGATGCTAAAGGACGTTTGCCAATGGTGCTAATCCAGGCTCCAACAGGTCGAATAATTAAAAAGAGGAAAATAATTACTATCAAAGACTGATAGCCATAGTTAACTATTGGTTGCCATAGTAATATGGAACCTAATAATAATATTGTGCCAACTTCTAAAAGCTTTTCTAGTCGTTCAATAAACTCTAATTGTGCCAGTGGTCTTTCTGGATTTCTATAAGTATCTTGAAAAACTAATCCCGCAATAAATACTGCTAAAAATCCATAACCGTTGACAACTTCTGTTAGAGAATAAGTTAACAAAATTGCACTGAGAGCCACAAAGTCTTCCATCAAGGCATCGGCAGAACGGCGCTTCTGGATTTTTTGGTCAATCCATACAATAGCTTTAGCAACAACAAAACCCATAATTAATCCAGCAGCGATCGCCCAAATTAAATCAATGACCACCCACTGCTTAAACCAGGTATTCCAGTTGTCATCTTTAATAGCAAAAAGTCCAAAATAGACAAAAGGAAACGCTAAGGCATCATTTAACCCACCTTCAGAAGTTAAACCAAAACGTAGCTCATCTTTATCGTTAATATCTGTTAGTTGAACTTCTGATGCTAAAACTGGGTCAGTGGGTGCAAGAATAGCTCCTAATAAAATTGCTTCGCCCCAATTCATGGCTAAAAATAATTTAGCGACAATTGCTATAGCAAAAATAGAAATGGGCATTAAGAAACCAATCAGGCGTGCGGTAATATCCCACACTCTACGTCTCCTGGGATGGATAATTTTTAATCCACAGCTAAAAACGGAAATAATGACAACAAATTCTGTGATTCTTTCCAATAAATCTGCATTAAATACATCATCTCGCCGTAATTGTATCAACCCAAAGCCATAAGGACCAAGAATGATTCCCACTAAGAGATATATCAAAGCAAAAGATAAAGGTAACCGCGCAATCCAACCAGAACCTAATGTAACGATAAGCAAAAGTAGCCCAATTACAAATAGGTCAAGAATATAAATATCTATCATATAAATGATGTATAAAGAATCTGGATGGCTAGGCTATTTTAGAAGCGATCGCCTATTTGTATAAATGATCTACAGATAGATATCATGAAGATGACTTATATTAATTTCTACTTCTGCTAGCTTAGTTAGGATCGTGCCGAAAGGAGCATTTGTTATGAAACTTCCAGATAGTCCAAAGATACCAAGATTTATGCAGCTAGTGCAGTGGATTTATCAGCCATTGCAACTAATGGAAGCATCTGCCAAAGCTCACGGGGATTGTTTTACACTATGGCTGACAAACAAACGACCAATAGTATTTTTGAGTAACCCACAAGCAATTCAAGAACTTTTTACTACTCCATTAGAACAATTAGACGCTAGAGGAACAGCCCAAGTTTTACAACCTTTACTAGGAGAAAATTCTTTACTGTTGCTGTCTGGAGAAACTCACCAGCGTCAGCGTAAGTTGTTAACGCCGCCTTTTCATGGCGATCGCATGAGGGCTTACGGCGATATCATTACTAACATCACCCAAGAAGTCATTAGTAAATGGCAATTAGGCGAACCCTTCTCTGTGCGCGACTCCATGCAGGAAATCACATTGCGGGTAATTTTACAAGCTGTTTTTGGTTTACGTGAGGGAGAACGTTACACCCAACTACAAAAACGCCTCTGTGACATCTTAGATTTGAGTGGTTCTGCCTTACGTTCTACCCTATCCTTTTTGCCTGCATTGCAGATAGACTTAGGTAGTTGGAGTCCTTGGGGTCACTTCTTGCGTCAAAGAGCTGCAATTGACCAACTACTTTACGCCGAAATTCAAGACCGCAGAGATCATCCAGACCCATCCCGGACTGATATCCTGTCCTTGATGATGGCGGCGCGGGATGAAAATGGTGAAGCCATGACTGATATCGAGTTGCGGGATGAATTGATGACGTTGTTAGTCGCAGGTCATGAAACCACCGCCTCAGCTTTGACATGGGCTTTATACTGGATTCACAAATTACCGCAAGTACGAGAGAAACTTCTGGCTGAGTTAGATAATTTTGGTGACAATGGCGACGTAAATGAAATTACTCGCCTACCTTATTTAACGGCTGTCTGTCAGGAGACACTACGCATTTATCCCATTGCGATGGTGACCATCCCGCGTATTGTCAAGACAACTTTAGAAATTGGTGGTCATCAATTTGCACCAGGAACAATGCTTGTAGGCTGCATTTATTTAATGCACCGCCGACCAGATTTATATCCCCAGCCGCAAGAGTTTAAGCCAGAAAGGTTTTTAGAAAAGCAGTATTCATTATATGAATATCTACCATTTGGTGGCAGTAACCGTCGCTGTGTGGGTATGGCTTTTGCCTTGTATGAAATGAAATTGGTTTTGGCAACAGTATTAGCAAATATGGATTTAGCATTAGTTGATAACTATCCAGTCAAACCCACCCGGCGCGGTGTCACCTTAGCACCCTCCGGCGGTAAATGGTTAATTGCTACGGGACAACATCAAAAAGTCAAAAGCCCTGTAGAAGTATAGTTAATTGCCACAGCGATCGCCTATATTATTTTCCCATAGAGCGATCGCGCCCCAATCAATACTTTAATATCTCGCACAGACGGCGATCGCTCTCTGTGACATGAGTGTTATTCTCTAGATAATCTTGTAGCCAATTGCAACCACGCCGGAGTAGTTGGTCTAAATTTTCTATCGGCCATAATCTCACGGTGCGATCATCAGAAGCTGTGGCAATATACTGATCATCAGGACTAATACTAATACTTCTGACTGCACCTTTATGTCCTTTAAATTGTGCTATTTGCTGTCCGTTAAGATTCCATAACCGAACGGTGCGATCGTCGGAACTAGTGGCGATATACTGCCCATTATGACTAAAAACGGCACTTTTCAGGGGGGCTTGATGTCCTCTAAATTCTGTGAGTATTTGCCCATCCAGAGTCCACAACTTGGCTGTATGGTCTTCCGAAGCAGTCACCAGATATTGACAGTCAGGACTAAAATTCACACTCCAAACTGTACTTTGATGCCCCAAGAATTGCCCCACCTGTTGTCCCTGGAGATTCCACAATCTAGCTGTACAATCATCAGCCGCAGTGGCAAGATGCTCTCCATTACAACTAAAACTCACATATCGCACCCATTTATCATGCCCTTTAAATCGCATCAACTCCTGACCATCAAGACTCCATAATCTAGCCGTCAAGTCAGAAGAAGCAGTAGCGATATGCTGGCCATCAGGGCTAAAATTCACACTCCAAACTGTACCTTGATGCCCTGGAAATTGCTGAAGCATTTGCCCTGTAACATCCCATAATCGCACCGTCCGGTCAGAGGAAGTAGTAGCAATGTATTTACCATCGGGGCTAAAACTCACACTCCAAACTTTTCCTCGATGTCCAAGGAACTGTAAAAGCTCCTCACCTTGAATACTCCACAAACGTACCGTCCGGTCATCAGAAGCCGTAACGACCTGTTGCCCATCAGGGCTAAAATCTATGCTCCTAACTGTACTCTGATGTCCTCTAAATGGGGGGAATTGCTGCTTGTTTAGGTACCACAATCGGACTGTGCGGTCAGAAGATGCAGTTGCAATATATTTACCATCAGGGCTAAAACTCACACTCCGCACGTAGTCCTGATGTCCTGGGAATTGCTCTAGTTGCTGACCATTGAGATTCCAAACCCTAGCGGTGCGGTCAGAGGAAGCTGTAGCGATATATTTACCATTGGGGCTAAAACGCACACTCCAAACCACATCTTGATGGCCGCGAAATCGGCTTATCTGTTCCCCGGCTAGGTTCCATAATCGGGCTGTACCGTCAGAGGAGGCGGTAGCAACATACTGACCATCGGGGCTAAAACTTACATCCCAAACACAATCTTGATGTCCTGGGAAGCGGACAAGCAATTTACCCTTGAGGTTCCATAACCGGACTATTCGGTCATCAGCAGCTGTGGCAATGTGTTTACCATCAGGGCTAAAACTGACACACCAGACGGTTCCTTGATGTCCGGAAAACTGCGCTAGCTGCTGACCGCTAAAATTCCATAACCTAGCTGTGCGGTCATCAGAACTAGTGGCGATGTACTTACCATCAGAGCTGAAACTCACACTCCGCACATAGCCCTGATGCCCTTGAATTTTAGCTAATTGTTGACCCCTAAAGTTCCATAACCTGGCTGTCCGGTCAGAGGAAGCAGTCGCCATGTATTTGCCATCAGGGCTGAAATTGGCACTCCAGATTGTATCTTCATGCCCTTGTAATGAAATTAATTGCTTGCCTTGGAGATTCCATAATCTGGCGGTACAGTCATCAGAAGCCGTAAGGATATACTCACCATCAGGACTAAAACTGACGCTCCTGACCCAGCCTTGATGCCCTTGGAACTGATTACGCTCTTGGATATTGTCTAGAATTGTCTGCAAAGCTAGTAATGGACTAGTTGCTGGGTATTTTGCCAAAGAGCGACCATCTTTGACTAAAGCTTGCAAAGCTTTTCCACTCCGCATTGCTGACATAAGGGAGTCTAATTGTGCAAAATCAAACTGACGTAAAGCGCTGACTCCTTCCTGTTCTAAGGTTGTCCCTGCTTGTACTTCTCTGAGGACAATTTGTTGTTTTTCTAGTTCTGCGTTGACTTGAGTTAGTATGGTTTCTACCCGCTCTAGCTCTTGTTCAATCTGTTTTCTTTGTTCCCGTTCCTGTTCGAGTTCTGCCAATAACTCATTTCCCTGCTGTTGACGAATGAACGGGACTAAATAATCATGTACTAATTGATAGCGATCTGCTGGTACTTCTGGTAAAAGTAACACTAATCCAGATTTCACAAAAATTTCTAAGATTAAATCTAATGTTTTTACCTCTGGTTTTAAATCTGATGCCAAATCAGTCCGAGTTTTGAGAGGACGAGTACCGTTTTCGTCTGTGAGTAAATATAGTACTAGGCGCGCCATTTGTTCATTTTCAGAACCACAATTTCTAATAACTGTTTCTAAAAACCTTTCTACTAATTTTTCTTTAGTACCAAACTGACAATATTTTGCCAGAGTATTAATTTTTTCTGTTTGCATTTGCGCCCCCACAATCTGTAATTCAATGGGTCGCACTTCCCCAAATTGGCATGATAAATCTTCAACTAGCTTATCTATGAGTTTAGGTTCTAGGTAAAAGTGTGTTTTCTCTGTCAGGTTTTGAATAATAGCTTTGGCATCTGCTGGGGTAAAATTACCCAAATAATAGCGAATATTTTTATCTAAAATATTATTATTAATTGACCCCAAATTAAATAATCGTTCTAACTCTAGTAAGTAATGTAAATAATCTTCCCGCAACGAAAGTACAATCTTGACAAAAGGTATATCCAAACAAAAGCGTAAAAACTCGTAAAATGCTTTTCTGCTAGCTTTATCTGTATAAACGAAGAAAAATTCCTCAAATTGGTCAAAAATTAACACTGTTAACAGATGGCGCTCAGAATTTTTCTGTAATTGCTCTCTAATGGCTAGGGCTGAATTAAGATCATGAGATAACTTATAGCCTCTAACTTCTTCAACAGCTTGTGCTAAGTTTTGTCCTAATGTTCCTACCCAATCTGTATACACTCGTAACAATAGAGGTAAAGCATCACGTTCAGCAATCGGCTTTTCTTGCAAAGCGGGTATTAAACCAGCTTGTAAAATAGAACTTTTACCCACACCTGATTGACCATGAATGACAGTCAATTTATGTTCAGTGCTACTAATCCTTTCTCGCAAACGTTGAACATCCTTTTCTCGACCAGAAGCAACTATTTCTTGAGCAATTGTTCCCTTTCTGTATACTTGTAATTGGGCAGGATTAATCGCCTGAAGCTGGGGATTAAGATAAGATGCACCAACAAAAGCACGAAAACCATACTGTTGTTCAATTTGTAGTTGCTCTTGTTTAATTTGAAAAGCTGCTAAATATTGACTTTGCTCAAAGTAGACGTTACTTAACATCTCTAAAATATTAATATAAAGTCTGGGATTATAGTAAGCACAAGTTTCATTTTTAGCTGCCAATAAATTACTAATAGCATCAGTATTCTCATTTAACTCTTTTTGAGAACGGGCTAAAATAAATAGATATAAACTCCGTTCAGGGACTTTTTGATTTGATATATTCTTCAGTCTTTGTAATGCTTTTTGAGCAAGTTTTTTAGCTTCATACCATTGAAAACTTTCTAAAGAAACTTCAGCTAAAAATCCATAAGATTGGGCTATTTTTAGCGATTGTCCATAATTTTTATGTAGTTTCAATGATTTATGTGCTAGGTTATATAAATCTGGCCAAGCATTTAAGTTTCTTAATACCTCTCCTAACGTATTAATATACTTAGCGATTAAATTATCAAAGTGTCCTTTTTCTAAAATTGCAATACATCGCTGAAGATATTTCCTAGCTTTTTGGTAACAGTCCTGATTATCTATCTGATTCTTCTGCGCCTGTCTCACATAAGTCAAACCAATATTAAATAGTAATATTCCTTGCCGTTTCAAATTATGATTTTTTTGCCAAAAATCCAAACTATCTTGATAATGAGCCAAAGCAGAGTCTGTATTATCGTATAAATAATCATGTAAACCCCGGACAAACTCCAAGTTAGCTTGGATTACTTGATTTAATTCTCTACCTCGGTTTTGTAAATCTTGAATTCCTCGATTCAATTCCCAACAAATTTGTGGATTGGGAATTAAATCACCTATAAAAACTTCGTCAGTTTTTTTCTGAATAAAACTAATTAATTCATTAGTACTACTTTCAAATGCAATAATAGTTGCCCAATTTTCTAAATCGGTAGCTAATCTAATAAACTTTTGGAGAACTTGGTCATTAACCCAGATAAGTATGGGGAAGGGAAAGTTTTTCCTAAACTCTTCTCTGACTCGGTTAGCCGCAGTCAGCACAGTATCAATGTCTTTAGCTGACTCTAAGCCAAAGACAATCAATGCGGGTGGTTGTTCATCGCCTAATTGTTCATTTATGTTGGTGT
The DNA here is from genome assembly GCF_009856605.1 of Trichormus variabilis 0441. Lineage (NCBI taxonomy): Bacteria > Bacillati > Cyanobacteriota > Cyanophyceae > Nostocales > Nostocaceae > Trichormus > Trichormus variabilis. Next base: position 3,879,424 of record NZ_CP047242.1, read on the forward strand.
ACAGTGTTTTTACTGTTTCTGGTAAAGTGATTTCATGTATTTTGATTGGAGAAATTTGGTGTAGTTGTTGGGTAATGCGTTTACGCAAAGCCGCGTAATTACAACGCAATAATATTAAAGAAAATTCTCCCTGGGAAAAAGTAATTGCCCTGACCAAAGTTTGTAACGACTGCTCATTCTCAGGGGTTAAGTTATGGGAATTAGGTAGATTATTCATCTTATGAACAAGACAACATCTTATAATTTAAAGTCTTTGGCTTCTGCCAAAATCGGATTAATATCAAACCAAGAACCGTCCTCATCCCGGTATTCAAATACAAACATACTGGGAAGCAAAAGTTCATATTTTTCATGACCCCTCAGGCTTTTATCTTGCGCTACTTGGTAAAGAACTTCCCATTCATCAGGGGTAATAGCTAAAGAAAGTTCATTACAGCGTTGTTTAATTACCCTGTCTAAACATTCCCGTGAAATGGGCGGGTCTTCTTGTTGAAGACAGCGAAATAATATCATCAGCAGATTACGCAAATGACCACCACTAACTAAGCACAGTCTATCTAAGGTTTCAGGGCTGTCAAAAACCTCTGTAATTAACGTTTGGTTTTGTTCCCAACTTACCCCAGGAAACGCCCTGGCCATGACCATCTGTTGCAGCAGGTTAATTCCCTGGGCAAATTTAGTACCGTTCTGAAGTTTTACAGGTACCATTGGCAGAACTTTGGGGTCAATACCAAAGCGATTTGTTAATCTACCTAAAGCATTGGAGAATATTAAAACTAAGGGAATTGTATAAACAACATGGCAGCTTAGTTGGTTTAACTGTTCGCCGCGTTCTACAAATAAATATTCAGGCTGGATTTGACCTGTAGGCTTCAATGAATTATCAATACGGTCAAGATTGTCAATAATGACGACTAATCCTTTTTTACCTTGCAACTTCAGTTTAGCGATCGCTGGTTGCAGTAGTTCTTTATTGATAGACTCTAAAATGCCATTGGTGCGTGGTTCTAGATATTGCCGTAATTGCGATCGCAGTTTTGGACTATCTTTAGTTTTAGCGGTAATTTTGCCAATACCTACAGATAACTCCGCTTCTACGCCAATATCTAGCGGTGTTTGCAAAAAACCGACGATTTCTGTAAACAAATTTTGGAAGTATCCAGGTTTGAGGTTAATCTTGATTGCCTCTAGACTTTGACTCACCTCACGGGCTATAGCTAATAAAATATCTGTCACGTCTACATCAGCCATATCCAGGCTTTGGCTAGACTCAAAATACACCACATGAAATCCTTGCTGTTCTAACTCTGATTTCAGGCGGAGTAATTCCGTTGATTTCCCACAACCAATATGACCAGTAAACAACTGACAAGTAGGTTCATCTGGGGAAAGTCTGGTGATAGTTCGCCCTAATTCGTCAATAATCTTGCTACCCCGCACTTTAGAGAAATCAATGTAATATTGTCTATCCTCCGGTTTGCTGACAGCCAAAGTTTTGCTAGGGTTGCACGCCTGAAAAAACCTGATTAAATCTAACTTCATGAGAAAACACCCGAAATCAGCCTGGTAATAGCCCTATATTTCAGGATTATAGCGATATCATTACTAATAATTAGAAATTGCTAATAAAAGGTTATTTTCTACTAGTTTAATTTTATTTTTGCAGGGAATAATCCAGCAATTACATCCAACCTCGCAGCTTTTTATGCACCTGCGCCAAGTACCACATATAGTCATCAAGTTTATATTTATCAGCAGCCTTAACTATATATTCTTGAGCTAAAGGTAAATTATTTTCCGCCTCGTAATATAGTCCCAAATAAAGATGACTGTAAAACTTACCCTTATTACCTTCTGTTTGTCCAATGTTGAATACATTATCTGGCGTACAATGTCCGGCAAACAAATCATAGACAGAACGCATAATTAGTCTGGGGTCATTTTTCACCGTTAATAAGTTATTTCTTGCCTCTGTTACCCCGACTAAACGCGCCATGCACAGATATCGCCAAACAGTTTCTTCCACGTCTTGGGAATTGACTGTTAAATCTATTTCAAACTGTTGAGCGCCTTCAGCAAATCTATCTGCATAATAATAAGATAACCCTCGTTGCCAAAGGTATGGCTTAATTCGATTATCTAGTTTTTCTGCTGTGTCAAAATCATCAATTGATTCCTCAATTTTCGCTAACTGAAATTGCACCATACCCCGACGGATATAAGCATTAGGATTGTTAGGTTGTTTACTAATAACTTCGTTCCATTGCTGGAGTTGATTTTCTAAAGAATTGGCAAATAACATGATTTATATACGGTAATTTTAACTATCAACAACTGCAAGTGTAATAATTTATGTTTAATTCTACTTTCAGGTAATCCTGCTGAGTTGAGTGGGATAGTAAATTATTCACGCACAGATACAGAGAGGGGGGGAAAGACAGCTTGTTATGTCATACTGGGTTCTTGGTGTTCAATTTATATTGATCTATGTCTGGTTTGAAAGAATATCCTGGGGAACAACACATAATTATTCGCCACAGTCAACGCTTAATTAAAAGTTTTCAGCATTGGACAGGAAATTTATTACTAGATGTGCATGGGTCACCTGATGAAACAGCGTTGGCATTATTTGAAGCACCATTTGTCTTAGTTTCTCATGGTACGGAACCAGACCCGATTTTTAACTACGGTAATCGCAAAGCTTTAGAACTATGGGAACTGTCTTGGGATGAATTTACGAAAATGCCTTCGCGCAAGAGTGCTGAGGAGATGGTACAACAAGAACGCGATCGCCTGTTAGCAGAAGCAGCAACTCAAGGTTTTAGTTACTACTCTGGTGTACGCATTACCAGCACTGGCAAACGCTTTTATATGCAAGACGGTATCATCTGGAATCTGCTGGATGAACAACACCAGTATTGTGGTCAAGCAGCTGTTTCCTATAATTGTCAATTTATTACATAACCATGATTTGATTGCTAACGGTTAACTACCAACAGTGAAGAAGACGCGATGAATCGCGTCTCTACAGATGGTTTATTTGTCTCATTCTTTTTTCCGATTGGTATTAGATGGGCGATATTTTAAATCTTGATACCGTTTAACTCATATTCATCCACTGGCTAGAAGAAACTACTAGCAAAATTTACTACTCTGAGTCTAGAGACTGAAAAATCAGGAAAAACGCCAGTGGTTCCCATTAGAGATAATAATCCTGTAACAATTACGCCTTATGTGACTTATGGGCTAATTGCTGCCAATGTCCTCGCTTTTTTGTATGAAGCTAGCCTTCCTCCCCAAGCATTAGATGGGTTTTTGCATTTGGCTGCTGTTGTTCCGCGAGAACTGAGTTTAAGTTTTGCTGGTGTTTCTGTGCATCAACCAGTACCAGAGTGGGCAACTTTGATTACTTCCCAATTTCTGCACGGTGGCTTTCTGCACCTAGCTGGGAATATGTTGTTCCTATGGATTTTTGGTAACAATGTAGAAGAAAAACTTGGTCATGCCAGATATTTGCTGTTTTATCTGGCTTGTGGCGTTTTAGCGTCTTTAACCCAATGGTACTTCTCTCAAGATTCTAGCATTCCTTCTTTGGGTGCTAGTGGGGCGATCGCTGGTGTGATGGGTGCATACATCCTGCGTTTTCCCAATGCCGAAATTCTCGGTGTAGTCCCTTTAGGTTTCTTCTTCCCAACTTTCCGTGTTCCTGCATACTTCTTTTTAGGTTTTTGGTTCCTGCAACAATCTTTTTACGGACTTGCTGGTTTACAAACGCGCACTAACATCGGGATGGAAAGTGGTGGTATTGCCTACTGGGCCCATGCTGGTGGCTTTATTTTCGGCGCACTCCTGGGGCCCTTGTTGGGTTTATTCAGCGATAAAGCCAAGGAAGAATCTTGGTATAGTTAAATCCCCAATCCCCAATTAATTCAAGGCCAATGTGCGGTCGGAAAATCTGACTCATCTATGGATATGATTGTGTTCATTGATGAGTCATTTTGCTGTCCGAAGTTTTTATCTGGGGTATTGGCTAATTTATTAAGTGCTGCTAAAACTGCTGATGCAGACTGATAACGCTGTTTAAAATCTTCCCGCACCATTTTGCTCAAAATTTGTGCAAAGCCCTGGCTAACGAGTGCCTTATCTCTCCATTTTATTTCTTCATTCTCATCTCTGGGAAGATCGTGGGGGGCGATACCTGTTAAGGCTTTAATACCAATCATGCCGACTGCATAGATATCGCTATTGTATTGAGGACGGCCGAAACATTGTTCACTGGGTGCATAACCTTTAGTACCAATACCAATAGTAAAGGGGAGTGGCTCTTGATTGTTTGCTTGGGGTAAGGAAATTTCTTTGACTGCACCAAAGTCAATTAAGACTAATTTGTGGTCTGAGTGTCTGCGAATAATATTGCTGGGTTTAATATCTCGATGAATTACACCATTTTCATGAACGAATACTAATATTTCCAGTATTTCCCTAATAATTGCCACCGTCTCTGCTTCACTAATACTTTTACCTGATGGCAATTCCTGGTTGAGAGGATGACCAATAATATATTCTTGAACTAAATAAAATTCTGCTTCTTGTTCAAAATAAGCCAAAAGTTGGGGTATTTGCTGATATGAACCCAATTTTTCTAAACTTTGTGCTTCTAGATTAAACAAGCGCCTAGCTAGTTGCAATCCTTTTGCCTGGGTGTTGACTGGTTTCAGTTGCTTAACTACACATTGGGGATTACCTGGACGCTGGGTATCTTCAGCAATATATGTTTCACTAAATCCACCGTAACCAAGTACCTTGAGAATTTTGTAACGTCCACTGAGGATTTTTCCCGATACGGCTACATTTCTTTGTTGTAATAAGTCTTGTAGTTCTTGTTGTTGGCTAATAATTTCCTGAACAACAGGAGAAGTTTTATATTTCTGAAAAATATCGACTATTTGGCGAGTCCGGATTTTTTCTTTAGCTACTTCTGTTCCGAGATAAGATATGCCACAAAAGGCGATCGCCAACATTGGTATAGCTGTAGGAAATAGTAACTGTGCATAAACAAAGCTGATATAGCTAATACTACCCCAACCACTGGCGACAGCCAAACTTAAAATAAATCGCTGAAGTCCGCTTTTGCTTCTGGTAATGATGAAAGATGTACCACCAACTAATACCAACACAAACAAAGCTTGCAGAGATTGACTTGGAATCCCTTGGGCGATCGCTTTACCTTCCATCAATGTGGCGATCGCATTGGCGTGAATTTCTACTCCTGACATCTTTTCAGAAGATAACCAAGCGCTACTAACCGCTACAGCGTGATAATCATTTGCTAACTGGGCAGTTGCACCAATAATCACGATTTTGTTTTGAAATACTTGCCCTTGCTGTAAATAAGTATTCCAGTTTTGCGGGTCGAGGACGTGCCAAAAGGGAATCGTGGCAAATGTACCAGCCGGTCCCCAAAAATAAATGCGTTCTCCTGGTGAACGAGGATACTTTACCTTTGCTGTTGCCAACACTGCTTGGTCAAAGGATGGAATTTTATCCGTGAGGGCATCAACTTCGCCTAATATCTTTGTCAATTCACTACCTAAGCGATGTATTTTGCCATCCACCTCTACAGGAAAATTTACTGTACCTATTGATGCCTCATCGTTACGAAACTTTTCATAGGGCAACCTCAATTGAGTAAAGAATCCCTGGTGGGACTGAGAAGTTTCGTATTGTGCCGCTAATGTCACCTTGCCGCTATATTTCTGTAATACTGCTTGCAGTTGGCGATCGTCCTCATTTCCGTAGCTTCCAGGTAGATCAAAAACCACATCCAACGCAACAGATTTAGCTCCAGCCTGCATCAATTTTTCCACTACCTGAGCATAGGCAACACGCTTAAAAGGAAACTTACTCAGTGGTTCTAGGTAGGCATATTTCTGTGGATATGTTCTATAGTATTGTTCGGGTACTGATATTGACTGATCGTCAATTGCTAAGATCACTATGTCCTCTGGCGGGATAAGTGGTCCTCTGATTTGAAAAAATGCAGATATTGCTTGATTTTCCAGCAACTGCACTAAACTTAAGCCAGAAGTTGTCAACAAAGCTGCACCCATTGTTAAAGCAACAGTGAGTATGTTTCCTAAACGTACCAGACGCTGAGACTGGCGTGCTGCTGCTGTTAAAGTGGCTTTGGTTGTTTTATTTGACGCTATATTGGCAGTAGACCCATTTTTTTTGTTGACTTTTTCTGTAGGTTCTTCTGCCATATCGTGTTAATAATTGGTTTAAGTACAATTTTTTTATTTATTTAGTTTCATTTATACTACAACCACATTGAAATCAGAACTTAAATGATAATCTTATACATTTGTAATATAAATTTTATTCTGCGCCAAACTTGTGTTAAACAATCTCCACTCAGTCAAGATGATAGGGACTAGAGATTAAAGGTTAAACACTAGAAAACACAGATTTTTCTCCTTTAGTTGTGTGTAAAGTCTGAATAATAGGGAATAAGTGAAAGGACATAGGGTGGAGATCAAAGATTTTTTCATGCTGAGTCAGAGGATTTTTCCGGAAATGGCTGACTGGAAAAAATACTGTTAACCTAGCCTCTGTTGAGTAAACAATATTAGACCCTAGCTTCTCACCCCTAATTCTTGGCCTCTTACCTGCTACGTATACCGCTTATACAGAATTGGTATTTTTCACTCAGCTTTATTGTTAATTGCACAATCGATATATGGTACTTCCCCAATCTCCTATCTTCAGACCTATGCCTTACCTCTTTAGAAGTAAACTTGATAGATGGATAGCAAACAATCCTGTTACTGTGCCGATTTTATTGGTAGATTTTGATTACAGGGTGTTTCTCATAGTGTTGGGAGTTAAAATGTTCAACAACCAGCAGATGAATTCCTATATTGTTCCTAATTTTAGACATTGAAAGAGGTAAGATAAAATCTATACATGAAAAGTTTCGCTAGAGCTATTAGTCAATTTATCAAATGAGAATTGCTATAATCTATTGTCCATTCTAAATTCTTTACTATATATTAGGTGTATTTTTCTATGGGTTCCCCAATGAATCGTCTGTCTATTTTTGTAGACGGAAACAATATGTTCTATGCTCAACAAAAAAATGGGTGGTTTTTTGATCCAAGACGGGTTTTAGAATACTTCAAAAACGAGCAATCAGAAACAACATTAATTAACGCATTTTGGTACACTGGGTTAAAAGACCCCCAAGATCAACGAGGTTTTCGAGATGCTCTCATTAGTTTAGGGTATACAGTTAGGACTAAAATACTCAAAGAATATTATGATGATTCGTCCGGTCGTTACTCACAAAAAGCTAATTTAGACATTGAAATTGTCGTTGATATGTTTAATACGGTAGACCAGTACGACCGAGTAGTTCTATTTAGTGGTGATGGTGATTTTGAAAGAGCAATTGAATTATTACGTTCAAAAAATACACACATCACAGTAGTATCGACAGAAGGAATGATAGCTAGGGAATTACGTAATGCTACGGATAGATATATAGACTTAAATGATATTAGAGACCGTATAGAAAAAGCAGAAGGTTAATATCCTTAGCAATTATTTACAAAATTAAAACTACAAAAACTTAGGTTCTAGATATTTTAAGCAAAACGTACAACTAAACAAATAGCCAAAATGACTACTAAACCAGAGAGAATTATCATTTTTGATACAACACTCCGTGACGGGGAACAGTGTCCTGGTGCAACACTGAATATAGATGAAAAGCTGGCGATCGCCAAACAGTTAGCCCGCTTAGGTGTAGATATCATAGAGGCAGGTTTCGCTTTTGCTAGCCCTGGGGATTTTGAAGCAGTCCATAAAATTGCCCAAACTGTAGGGACGGAAAATGGCCCGGTAATTTGCAGTTTGGCAAGAGCTAGGCATGATGATATCAAAGCGGCAGCCGAAGCTATTAAACCAGCAGCTAAAGGCAGGATTCACACCTTTATTGCTACCTCAGATATTCACCTCCAGTACAAGCTGAAAAAAACCAGACCAGAAGTGATTGCGATCGCCGAAGAAATGGTAGCTTATGCCAAAAGTTTCACCGATGATGTGGAATTTTCCCCGGAAGATGCTGGACGTTCAGACCCAGAATTTTTGTATCAGGTTTTAGAGCGAGCGATCGCCGCCGGTGCAACAACAATTAACATTCCGGATACCGTTGGTTACACCACACCAAGCGAATTTGGGGCAATAATTAAGGGCATTAAAGAAAATGTCCCCAACATCGACCAAGCAATTATTTCTGTTCACGGACACAATGATTTAGGCTTGGCAGTTGCCAACTTCTTAGAAGCAGTTAAAAATGGTGCAAGACAACTAGAATGCACCATCAATGGTATTGGTGAAAGAGCAGGAAACGCCGCCTTAGAAGAATTGGTAATGGCGATGCACGTCCGCAGACAATACTTTAATCCCTTCTTAGGTAGACACCCAGATTCGGAAGAACCACTCACCAATATTGACACCAAGCAAATATATAAAACCTCACGCTTGGTTTCTAATTTAACAGGAATGTTAGTACAACCCAATAAGGCGATCGTTGGGGCTAACGCCTTCGCCCATGAATCAGGAATTCACCAAGATGGAGTTTTGAAAAACAAACTCACCTACGAAATCATGGATGCCCAATTGATTGGCTTAACAGACAATCAAATAGTTTTAGGCAAACATTCTGGGCGTAATGCTTTCCGTACCCGCTTGAAAGAATTAGGCTTTGAACTATCAGAAACTGAGTTAAATAAAGCCTTCGTCAAATTCAAAGAAGTCGCCGATAAAAAGAAAGAAATTTCTGATTGGGACTTGGAAGCAATTGTTAATGACGAAATCCAGCAAGCCCCTGATTTATTCCGCGTAGAGTTGGTACAAGTTTCCTGCGGTAGCAATGCACGTCCAACAGCAACAGTTACCCTCCGCACCCCAGACGGCGAAGAACTCACCGACGCAGCCATTGGTACAGGGCCAGTAGACGCGGTATATAAAGCAATTAACCGCGTGGTCAACGTCCCCAACCAATTAATTGAGTTCTCCGTGCAGTCAGTAACAGCCGGGATTGATGCCATTGGGGAAGTGACAATTCGTTTGCGGTATGAATCACGAGTATTTTCCGGTCATGCGGCCAACACCGATATCATCGTCGCCTCTGCACAAGCCTACGTTAACGCCCTAAATCGTTTATACGCATCCTTGCAGACTCAAGATAAGCAAACAGAAGTAACAGCATAAAACTTAAAATAAACCCAACTCACTACAAGTTGGGTTTATTTATTTCTCCTAATTATTTACTTCAACGAATGAAGTTCTATAAATATCATGCTCTTGGTAACGATTATTTAGTTATCAATCCTCAGGATTTAAAATTTAGCCTAACGCCTGAAAAAATTAAAATAATTTGCCATCGAAATTTTGGTATTGGATCTGATGGTATTTTGTTGGGGCCTTTAGCATCAACAAAAGCACAATTCGCCTTACGCATTTTCAACCCCGACGGAAGTGAGGCAGAAAAAAGCGGTAATGGACTGCGGATTTTCTCCCGTTATTTATGGGATATGGGACTAGTTGATGAAAATCCATTCTCAATTGAAACTGTAGGTGGACTAGTGGAATCTGCGATCAAAGATGCAGGTAAAACAGTCCAAGTAGAGATGGGGAAAGTCAGCTTTTGGAGTCGTGATATTCCAGTTGTTGGCGATGACAGAGAAGTAATTCAAGAAAAAATATTTCTTGATGAAGGCATTTTTACATTTTGTGCAGCCACAATAGGTAATCCACACTGTGTAATTCTTTTAGATGACATCAATGCCGATGTTGCCAGAAATTTTGGCCCAATATTTGAAGTTTTTCCTCTTTTCCCCAATCGCACTAATGTGCAGTTTATGAAGGTTTTAGATAGAAGCACTATTCAAATTGAAATTTGGGAAAGAGGAGCAGGTTACACTTTAGCTTCAGGTAGTAGTAGTAGCGCGGCGGCGGCTACTGCACATAAACTTGGTTTGTGTGACTCTGAAATTATTGTCCAAATGCCTGGGGGAGACATTTTAATTCAAATTAAAGATGACTTTCATATCTCTATGACTGGTTTTGTCACAAAAGTTGCCCAAGGAGAATTGTCAACAGAAATATTTGCCATAGAAACTGTCAGTAATATCTGAGAAAATTACTGAACCAATATCTAGATAGTAGAGTGTAAATTCAAAAATATTGCATCTACTACCTTCATGAATCCTCACAAAATAAAGGCTTGGGAAGAAGTTCGGACTACTTTTAAAGAGATTTGGGGTTACGAAGATTTCCGTCCGCCACAAGGGGAAATTGTTGGCAGTTTATTATCCCGAAAAGATGCACTAATTATTATGCCTACCGGGGGCGGTAAATCAATTTGTTTTCAATTACCTGCACTATTACAAACAGGTTTAACTTTGGTAGTTTCCCCGTTGGTGGCGTTGATGGAGAATCAAGTGCAAGAACTACTCCAACGCCAACAAAAAGCAGCACTATTGCATAGTGAGTTGTCCACATTTCAACGCCGCATAACTCTACAAGCATTAGAAAAACAACAACTAAGATTACTATATTTATCTCCTGAAACTTTATTAAGTCCACCAGTTTGGGAAAGATTATGTCAGCCACAACTGCAAATAAATGGCTTAATTTTAGATGAAGCCCATTGTTTAGTGCAGTGGGGTGAAACATTTCGCCCGGCTTACCGCAGACTAGGGGCTGTTAGACCTGCATTGCTCAAACATAAACCACCAGGAACTAAAATCAGTATTGCTGCGTTTACGGCTACGGCTGACCCCTCTGCACAACAAACTATTCAAACAGTTTTACAATTACAGCAACCAGATATTTTTCGCCTCAATCCTTACCGTCCTAATTTGCATCCTACTGTCCGCATTGCTTGGACACCAAAGGGTAGGAAACAGCATTTAATCAAATTTATTCAAAATCGACCCCAACAAGCAGGATTAATTTACGTCCGCACCAGAAGAGATAGTGAAGACTTAGCTGTATGGCTGTCACAAATGGGTTACGCCACAGCTAGTTATCATGCTGGATTAGGCGCAACAGAACGCCGGGAAGTAGAAGCCAAGTGGTTAGGGGGAAAAATTCCCTTTGTGGTCTGTACCTGCGCTTTTGGAATGGGGATTAATAAGCCAGATGTGCGCTGGGTAGTCCATTTTCACTCACCACACCTATTGTCTGAATATGTGCAAGAAATTGGTCGTGGGGGAAGGGATGGTAAACCAGCCGAGGCGCTGACATTGGTGAGTGAACCTACAGGGTGGCTAGATGCAGAGGATAAACAAAGACAGGAGTTTTTTCAAGAGAAAATGCGATCGCAACAACAAAAAGCCCAGCAATTAATCAAAAAACTACCACAGCAAGGCGAAATTAACTCTGTAACTAAACAATTTCCTGATAGTGCTGTAGCCCTAGCCTTACTCCACAGCAGTGGTCAATTAAACTGGCTAGATCCTTTCAATTACAAAATAGAACACAAGGCCAAAAGTCAGCCATCAAAACAATTGCAGGCTACTAAACAAATGACTCAATATTTAAATACTAAACAATGTCGCTGGCAATTTTTATTAAATGCTTTTGGGTTTGATAAAGAAGCAAATAACTGGCGTTGTGGACATTGCGATAATTGCCGAAATTAACTCATCCAGTAAGCTCATTCTTTTTGCCCTTAAATTTATCCCATAATGCGCGATGAGATGAATAACCAAATTCATCATTACGGGTTTCATATTGTTGAATCCAATTTTGAAGAAACTCAAAAGTTTTAGTTTGTTCTTCAGATGATTTGAACTTATGAGGTTCCCAAGGTCGATTGCTGTTGTTTTGTAAGCATTTATCGATGCCAGGGTTGAGAAAATAGATTTCAGTAGCAAATTCTAGAGCAATTTCTATGAGGCTACTATAGCAGCCTTCAATTATCCAGGTATGATTATTTTGGATAAATTCTAGTAAATCTTTTGCTGCATCTGCATGTGAACGGCGTACAGCAATTTGATTTGGTTCCCATGCAATAGTATCGAGGTCGAGAATTGGAATACAAAGATTTTGTCCCAGCTTCTGTGCTAAAGTGCTTTTTCCCGAACCGGAATTGCCAAATATCAAAATGCGATTCATTATACACACAAAATAAATGATGTAGAGACTTTGAGTGCAACCTCTCTAAAGTACAGAATAAAGTGCATCTTCATCAAGAAACAGTATAAGTTCTAATTATATTTTTAGAGGAGTTAAAAGTTGGAATTTAGATTAATTCCTAACTCTTAACTCTTGATTATGATTTTTTAAAACTGACGCAAAAACCGTAAATCACTAGCATATAAACGACGGATATCGTCGATTTGGTGTAACACCATTGCAAAGCGTTCGACACCAAAACCAGCCGCAAAGCCAGTATAAATTTCTGGGTCATAGCCTACAGATTTCATGACATTGGGATCGACCATACCGCAACCCATGACTTCCAGCCAGCGCCCATTCCACTGCAAATCTACCTCAGCCGAGGGTTCGGTAAACGGGAAGTAACTAGCACGGAAACGAATTGGTAAATCACCAAACATAGCTTGCAAAAACACTTTAATAGTGCCTTTGAGGTCGGTAAAAGTTAGCCCCTCATCAATGGCTAACAACTCAATTTGATGGAAAACTGCCGAGTGGGTGGCATCTACATTATCTCGCCGATAAACTCGTCCAGGAGCCACAATATGAATTGGTGGTTCCTCTTTTTCCATATAACGAATTTGCACCGATGAGGTGTGAGTACGCAGGAGATTACCGTCTGGGAGATAGAAAGTATCCTGCATATCACGGGCGGGGTGGTCTGGTGGAGTGTTGAGAGCTTCAAAATTGTAGTAATCTGTCTCCATCTCCAATCCTTGCGCCACCGTGTAGCCCAAGCCCACAAAAACATCTAGCGCCCGGTCGATGATGCCATTTAGGGGGTGAATACGTCCTTGCGGCTTGTAAATACCAGGCATAGTGACATCAAGGGTTTCCGCGTCAAGCTGTGCCTGAATTTGGGCAGATTCTAAAGATTCCCGTTGCTTATCTAAACTAGCCTGTAGGGCTTCCTTAACCGTATTGGCGATCGCTCCAATTTTCGGTCGTTCCTCTGCACTCATCTGCCCCATGCTTCGCAACAAAGCCCCCAATTGCCCTTTTTTGCCCAGATAACTAACTCTGAGTTCCTCCAGACGTTCGAGGGTATCGGCGGCGGCGATCGCCTGTTCTCCTTCCTGCCGCAATGCTAAAAGTTGAGCTTCTAAGTTGCTAGTCATTAGTCATTAGTTATTAGTCAGTGGTCAGTAGTCAGTGGTCAGTAGCAAAAAATAAACAACTGACAAAGGACAATTAACATTAGCAATGTGGGATTAATGAGTCAACGCCACACGATCAAACCATACTTCTGTCTACCAGTTTAAAGGCGATCAGGCATAGGTGCTGAAAGTCAAAAGACAAAAATAGCTATTGACAACTGACAACTAACCACTGACAACTAAACTATGAAATTACTGATTAGCAATGATGACGGCATTTCCGCCTTAGGTATTCGTACCTTGGCTAACGCCTTAGCCGAGGTTGGCCATGATGTAACTGTAGTTTGTCCAGATAGGGAGCGATCGGCTACTGGTCATGGACTGACTTTACATCAACCGATTCGCGCCGAAATTGTCGAGTCAATTTTTCACCCCGCGATTAAAGCTTGGGCTTGTGATGGTACTCCCTCGGATTGCGTAAAACTGGCACTTTGGGCTTTATTAGATTCTCCACCCGATTTAGTCCTCTCTGGAATTAATCAAGGTGCTAATTTAGGCACAGAAATTTTGTATTCTGGTACGGTTTCTGCGGCGATGGAGGGAATGATCGAAGGTATTCCCAGCATCGCTTTTAGCCTAACTAGCCACATTTCCCGAAATTTTCAGCCTGCGGCAAAGTTTGCCACCATTCTAGTAGAGCAACTCGCTGCCAAACCCATACCAGATTTGATGTTACTCAATGTTAATATCCCCCCTGTGGAATGGGAAGAAATCGCCGGCGTTAAACTCACCCGTCAAGGGGTACGGCGCTACGTCGATGTTTTCGACAAGCGCACCGATCCTCGTGGCAAAACCTACTACTGGTTAACTGGGGAAGTTTTAGAGGAAGTGGAACCCCCAGAAGGTTTAAATTTGCCCCAAAATGTACCCATTGATGTTCATGCAGTCAAAGATAACTACATCAGCATCACCCCACTGCAATACAACCTCACCTATGCCACCGCATTAGATAAATTATCTAATTGGAATTTTCCTATGTCTTAAATAGGGGTGTAGGGGTGTAAGGGTTAGTGAAATGATTATCCCCTAGTTAGTCTGAGAGTCATAACTCACTGCTTAGTAAAAAACATACACTTGTGAGAATCCCCAGTCCCCAATCCCCAGTCCCCAATCCCCAATCCCCAGTCCCCAATCCCCAGTGCAACACAACAAAATTTAGGCTATAAAGTTATGAGCATTCTTGCTATTAGTGATACATAAATACTGGGAATCATGAGGTAAACGCCTTGTATTACCTCACCTGGTTGACAATATCTACCGAAAACAAAGTATGCTGTTTTACCAATAACTCTATTCTCTATCTCCTACGGTAAAACAGTATAAATTTCACAAAACAAGTAACACACTTGTGAGTAAATAGACCGCTCAGTCCAGCAGAAAATACCCATGTCAAGGATAGAGAACCAATTTACTGTGCAATTTTGGGGAGTTCGTGGCAGCATCCCCTGTCCTGGTCCACATACAGTCCGCTATGGTGGTAATACACCTTGTGTTGAAATGCAGGTGGCAGGCAAACGTCTAATTTTTGATGGTGGTACAGGGTTACACGTTTTGGGGCAATCTTTATTGCGCCAAATGCCTATAGAAGCTTACCTATTTTTCACTCATTCCCATTGGGATCATATGCAGGGTTTCCCCTTCTTTGTTCCTGGGTTTGTGAAAGGAAATAATTTTCATATCTATGGTGCGATCGCTCCCGATGGTTCCACAGTGGAACAACGATTGAACGATCAAATGCTCCACCCTAATTTTCCCGTACCTTTGCAGATCATGCAAGCCAACCTGCATTTTCACGACGTGCAACCAGGGCTACCAATCCATATCAATGATATTACCGTCGAAACAGCAGCCCTCAACCATCCAGGTGAAGCCGTAGGCTATCGAATTAACTGGCGTGGTGGTGCAGCCGTTTACATTACAGATACAGAACATTTTCCAGATAAATTGGATGAAAATGTCCTGAAGTTGGCTAAAAATGCAGATATTCTCATTTATGATTCCACCTATACTGATGAAGAATATCACTCTGCCAAATCGCCGAGAATTGGTTGGGGACATTCGACTTGGCAAGAAGCTGTCAAAATAGCAAAGGCGGCTAATGTCAAAACATTAGTTATATTCCACCATGATCCTGCCCATGATGATGATTTCTTAGATCAGATTGGCGCGCAAGCTTTTGCCCAGTTTTCTGGGGCAATTATGGCGCGGGAAGGCATGGTACTACAGGTTCCTGTGTCGGCTCCCTTATCGGAATCTTTTCCCGTTAGTAATGTTTCCGCATAAAAGTTGCACTCGGAGTAATTGTAGATTTTAGATTAGATTGGTGATTAGGAACTGTCAGCGCCAGAATCTACCTGTAAGGTATTATGCGACGAGCTGATAGTTAAATAAACCTCAAATCCCAAAATCCAAGTGCTAAATCTGTCTCAAAATGGGTGTTCTGTGTGGGTTGCTTCTACAACTGAAATGGTTCTCACGCCAACGGCTGTTGCTCTTGGTAAGTTTGATGGAGTGCATCTTGGCCATCAAAGGGTCATTCAACCAGTTTTGCAGTCAACTAGGAGCGCACAAACATGGGGAGATGCACTAGACTCATCAGCCCAATCAGCGAACCCTCCAGCAGCACCACAAGAACGGATATACTCCACAGTTGTCACTTTTCGTCCTCATCCCCAAGAGTTTTTTACAGGACAAGCCCGTACTTGGTTAACTCCTCTAGATGAAAAAGTACAACAATTGCGATCGCTTGGGGTAGATCAACTAGTACTACTACCCTTTGACAAAGAATTAACTGCCTTGTCACCGGAAGAGTTTGTCGAAAAAATTCTTGTGCAACAACTACGCTGTCAACGAATTAGCGTCGGGCAAGATTTTTGTTTTGGCAAACAACGCCGTGGTACTGCCAGGGACTTGCAGTTAATTGCAGCCAAATACCATATCCCTGTTAGCATAGTTCCTTTACAAACTTCTGATGGGCAGTTTCTTGAAGACGGCAACTGTGGTAGCTTTGAGTCTCTAGAATATGCTCCTATTAGTACTTCATTAATTCGCCAAGCTCTAGAAACCGGTGATATCAAAACTGCCAATCAATTCTTAGGAAGACCCTACATTCTCATGGGCGTAGTCGTTGAAGGCGAACAACTTGGTAGAACCATTGGTTTTCCTACAGCCAACTTGGAACTACCAAAAGATAAATTTATCCCCCGTCAAGGAGTTTACGCCGTCCGTGTCAAAATTCTCGGTGAGAGCGCAGATGCTAATGTACCACCGGAAATTTTGGGGGTGATGAATATTGGCAACCGCCCCACAGTTAATGGTACTTATTCATCGGTAGAAGTGCATCTTCTAGATTGGTCTGGGGATTTATATGGCAAGGAAATAGTAGTGCAGTTAGTGGACTTTCTGCGACCAGAACAAAAATTTCCCTCTCTAGAAGCCTTAAAAGCGCAAATTCAACAAGACTCCACTGTCGCTAGACAAATTTTGTCAAGGGAGAATTGAGAATAGGGGTGTGGGAGTTTAGGGGTGTGGGGTTTTTGAACATCTACGCCCTAGTATTCTGAATATTTTTTATCTGGAAGTTCCTTATGGGTAGGTTCCACAGACCTTGGAAGTCAGAATTCAGAATAAATTTTAAATTTTGAATTTTGACTAGCCTAAGTGGGAACACTGTAAATACAGGAGTGGGGAATAAGGCATAGGTTATTCTCCATTCCAGTTTCTTATATGAGGAATGACACACGAAGAGTGGATTTGATTAGGAGTATAAGTTTTCAAAACCTTTACACCCTTACACCCTTACACCCCTCCTCTTGTATAAGTCCTGCCATACCCTAATCCCCGAACCTGTGGTGCATGAGAGAAAAAATTGACGCTTTAACCCAAAATCTGAACCGTACCATTGTTGGCAAAACCGAGGCTATCCGCTTAGTATTAGTGGCACTTTTAGGGGGTGGTCATGCCTTACTAGAAGATGTCCCTGGAGTTGGCAAAACTCTCTTGGCTAAATCCCTGGCACGTTCACTGGATGGTACATTTCAACGACTGCAATGTACCCCTGATTTACTCCCCACAGATATCACTGGCACTAATATTTGGAACCCCAAAAGCGGCGAATTCAGTTTCATGCCTGGGCCGGTGTTTGCCAATGTTGTCTTAGCAGACGAAATTAACCGCGCCACACCCCGCACTCAATCGGCTTTGTTGGAAGTGATGGAAGAACAACAGGTAACCGTTGATGGAGTTTCCCGCACAGTCCCCCATCCTTTTTTTGTGATTGCTACGCAAAACCCTGTTGAGTATCAGGGTACATTCCCTTTACCAGAAGCTCAAATGGACAGGTTTATGTTGTCTTTAAGCTTGGGTTATCCGGGTGTGGATGAAGAACTAGAAATGTTGCAAAATCTCCAGCATGGTATTAAGGTTGGTGATTTACAGCCTTGTTTGACCTTGGCAGAGGTGGCAGAATTACGAGAAATCTGTTCTCAAGTCAAAGTAGAAACTGTTTTACAGCAATATATCCTGGAATTGGTCAGGTCTACACGCCAAGACGAAGAAATTACTCTCGGTGTCAGTCCACGGGGTACTGTTGCGCTACACAAAGCTACCCAAGCACTGGCTTTCTTATTAGGGCGTGATTATGCCATTCCTGATGATGTGAAATTTCTCGCTCCTCATGTCCTGTGCCATCGCCTAATTGCCAGGGGTGGACGTAGTGCTAGAAGTATAGTTGATAGGTTATTGCGATCGCTACCTATTCCTTAATCTGCTTGAGTTTGCTCGTGTTAGGATCGCCTACAAAACAAGGTGGATAACAGAATGAAGGCGATCGAAGTTACTGGCACAATTGATTCTCAGGGAAATCTAATTCTAGACCAGCCAATTCAGGGAACAACTTACCCTCATCAGGTGCGGGTAATTGTCTTGGTTCCAGAACAGGCGGAAACAGAAGAAGTTGACCCTGATGATACACCAGTTGAGGAAATTAAAGCTAGCTTGCGAAGAGCATTAAAGCAAGCTAAAGAAGGAAAACGCATACCCCTATCCCAAATGTGGGAGGGAATTGATGCCGAATGAACAGCCATTGGTGTTAATAGATTTAACGCCTGAATATAAACAAAATTTACGCGACCTTGCCAAAAGATTTCGCAATATTCGCTCTGACGTTCAATCGATGATCGAGCAATTACAACAAGGTAACTTTGTCGGAGGTAAAATTGGCGGCATTGGTGAGGAGTATGTTGTTTAGAAGGTGAGAGTCCGCAACACTAACATCCAAAAAGGTAAGAGTTCTGGATATCGATTAATTTATCAACTAGAATCACCGACAAGTATTTTGCTACTCACAATTTATTCCAAGTCTGACCGAGAAGATATCGGTGTCAATGAAATTCGAGATACTATAGCTGATTTTTATGGTGAGTAAATTTAACGCTCACATTTGAAGATACTCGCTACCACTCATCACTGTCTTAGGTACGTCTTATGATAGAGCTACAAGTGCCACATCTACGTATTTGGGAAGTGAGGAATGTCAAATCTGGTGAAACGCAAAGCCCGTACTAGTTCACTTAACCGCCGACCCCTGGGTTTAATTTTCATTA
Organism: Trichormus variabilis 0441; assembly: GCF_009856605.1. NCBI lineage: Bacteria > Bacillati > Cyanobacteriota > Cyanophyceae > Nostocales > Nostocaceae > Trichormus > Trichormus variabilis. The sequence continues at coordinate 3,898,415 of NZ_CP047242.1, forward strand.
TCCTGGTATGGAGTCTGGCTATGGGTTGGTTACTAGCCTTGGCAACTAGCGCCCACAGTGCTACACCTACAGCAGAAATTGGCACTGTTGACGTAATTCCCCCAGGACAAAAACTGGGACAAGAACTGTATTTAGAAAATTGTGCTACTTGCCACATTGGTTTACCACCGGCTGTTTTACCCAGTCAAACTTGGCGGAATCTTCTACAAGACTCACAGCATTATGGTGTACAAATCAAGCCTTTAATAGATCCACCACGGACTTTGGTCTGGCGGTATCTTTCCACCTTTTCCCGTTCCCAGCTACCAGACGAAGAAACACCCTATCGCGTCAGAAATTCTCGTTATTTTAAAGCTCTACACCCTAAAGTTGATTTACCTCGACCTGTGCAGATCAATAGCTGTGTCAGTTGTCACCCTAGTGCAAGTCAGTATAATTTCCGTCGCCTGAGTGCAGAATGGGAGAAGTAGGAGTGGATAACTAGCAGAGAATTTGAACTCAGAAACTCATTACTTCCCCATCGGATATTGCTACTTAGCGAGGATCGGCGTTCTCTGCCTCATCGGAAGGTGAAATGATACTATTAGAACAGTCTCAATTTTAAACTGCGATATAAAAGCGCTCGTTTAGTAAACTGACTAAATCAACATTTTTGTTGTTGAGTTAATTTTCATTTCATCCCCATCCATCACCCAAATGTTTGGGTAGGGTTAAATTCTTATAATCAATAGCCAGATCCCTCTAATTCCCATCCCTTCGATTTAGTTCTATAACTTGCCATGCTAAAACTCTTGTTGGGCGACCCCAACGCTCGTAAGCTCAAAAAATACCAACCCTATATTACAGAAATTAATCTCTTGGAAGAGGACATTAAAGTCCTCTCTGATGAAGATTTAAAAGGTAAAACAGCAGAGTTTAAACAGCGACTTGCCAAAGGCGAAACTTTGGATGATATCCTGCCAGAAGCCTTTGCTGTGGTAAGAGAGGCAGGACGGCGAGTCTTAGGGTTGCGGCATTTTGATGTCCAGATGTTAGGCGGCGTGATTCTGCATAGTGGACAAATCGCAGAAATGAAAACCGGTGAAGGTAAAACCTTGGTGGCTACCTTACCGAGTTATTTAAATGCTTTGACTGGTAAGGGTGTACACGTAATCACCGTGAACGATTACCTGGCTCGTCGGGACGCAGAATGGATGGGACAGGTGCATCGCTTTCTGGGTTTGAGTGTCGGGCTGATTCAATCCAGCATGACTCCCAGTGAACGCCAGAAAAACTATGAGTGCGATATCACTTACGTTACCAATAGTGAAGTTGGTTTTGACTACCTGCGGGATAACATGGCTACATCAATGGCTGATGTGGTACAGCGTCCCTTTAACTATTGCGTCATTGACGAAGTAGATTCGATTCTAGTTGATGAAGCCCGCACACCTCTAATTATTTCTGGTCAGGTAGAAAGACCGACGGAAAAATATGTGCAAGCGGCGGAAATTGCTCTGACGCTACAAAAAGATGAGCATTATGAAGTAGATGAAAAAGCTCGTAACGTACTGCTGACAGATGAGGGTTTTGCACAAGCAGAAGAACTGTTAGGAGTAACTGATTTATTTGACCCAGAAGACCCTTGGGCGCACTTTGTTTTCAATGCGATTAAAGCCAAAGAACTGTTCCTCAAGGACGTTAATTATATCGTCCGTAATGGGGAAGTTGTGATTGTGGATGAATTTACCGGACGAGTGTTACCTGGAAGACGTTGGAGTGATGGTTTACACCAGGCTATTGAAGCTAAAGAACACGTAGATATTCAACCAGAGACTCAAACTTTAGCGACAATTACTTATCAAAACTTATTCTTGTTGTATCCCAAATTAGGTGGGATGACAGGAACAGCGAAGACAGAAGAAGCTGAGTTTGAAAGAATTTACAAATTAGAAGTCACGATCATTCCCACTAACAGAATTAGAAGACGGGAAGACTTGTCTGACTTGGTATTTAAAAAAGAAATTGGCAAATGGCAGGCGATCGCGCGAGAATGTGCGGAGATGCACGAACTGGGTAGACCAGTGCTGGTAGGGACTACCAGTGTGGAAAAATCAGAATATCTCAGCCAATTACTGAGAGAACAAGGTATCCCCCACGAATTGCTCAACGCTCGTCCAGAAAACGTAGAACGGGAAGCCGAAATTGTTGCCCAAGCTGGACGCAGGGGTGCTGTCACCATCGCCACCAACATGGCAGGACGGGGTACAGATATTATCCTTGGTGGTAACTCTGAATACATGGCGCGGTTGAAATTGCGGGAATATTTTATGCCGCGTATTGTCCGACCAGATGACGAAGATGTGTTTGGTGTACAAAGGGCGGCAGGATTACCCACAGGACATGGCGCTGGTCAAGGCTTTGTTCCTGGAAAGAAAGTCAAGACTTGGAAGGCTTCGCCAGAGATTTTCCCCACGCAACTTTCTAAAGAAGCAGAACAACTCCTGAAAGAAGCAGTTGATTTTGCCGTGCGGGAATATGGCGATCGCTCTTTACCAGAATTGGAAGCAGAAGATAAAGTAGCAGTAGCCGCCGAAAAAGCCCCTACGAACGACCCGGTAATTCAGAAATTGCGCGATGCTTACAAGCGAATTAAGCAGGAGTATGAAGAATTTACCAGCACCGAACATGATGAGGTAGTCTCACGGGGCGGTTTACACGTAATTGGCACAGAACGCCACGAATCACGGCGGATTGATAACCAATTGCGGGGACGGGCTGGGCGACAAGGCGACCCTGGTTCGACAAGATTCTTCCTCAGTTTAGAGGATAACTTACTGCGGATTTTTGGCGGCGATCGCGTTGCTGGCTTAATGGAAGCCTTCAATGTAGAAGATGATATGCCCATTGAGTCGGGGATGCTGACCCGCAGTTTGGAAGGCGCACAAAGAAAAGTCGAAACTTATTACTACGACATCCGTAAGCAAGTATTTGAGTACGACGAGGTGATGAATAACCAACGTCGCGCCATCTACGCGGAACGTCGCCGGGTTCTGGAAGGTCAAGACTTGAAGGAACAGGTGATTAAGTACGCCGAGAAGACGATGGATGAAATCGTTGACTACTACATCAACGTTGATTTGCCCTCGGAAGAGTGGGAATTAGATAAGTTGGTGGATAAAGTCAAAGAGTTTGTTTATCTGCTGTCGGATATGCAGGCGAGTCAATTGGAAGATATGGGCGTGAGTGAGATTAAGGCGTTCCTCCATGAACAGGTACGCATTGCTTACGACCTCAAGGAAGCTCAAATTGACCAGATTCAGCCGGGGTTGATGCGTCAAGCTGAACGCTTCTTTATCTTGCAGCGTATTGATACTTTGTGGCGGGAACACTTGCAACAAATGGATGCTTTGCGCGAGTCTGTTGGTTTGCGTGGTTATGGTCAGAAAGACCCGCTTATTGAGTATAAGAGCGAGGGTTATGAGTTGTTCTTGGATATGATGGTGAATATCCGCCGCGATGTGGTTTATTCGCTGTTTATGTTCCAGCCCCAGCCTCAGCCAGTTGTACAAACTTCTTCGGAGATGGTTTAGGGTTAAGTACCACAGATAAAATGTTTCACGCAAAGGCGCTAAGACGCAAAGTTGTCTTAGTGCCTTTGTGTTTTTGAACGCATTCGCCGTTAGGCGTTCCCGCAGGGTAGGGGCGCGGAGATTGAAGGATAGTAAGGTGAGCTGAGTGCTGTTAGTACACACAGAATCGTGGGAATCATAAGTTACGCATACAAGTTGTATTTATCCACAAAAGCTTACCTTACAAAAAAGAGAATATTTATGGTGTATGTATCACTTGATCTTGAGCAACTCAGAGAACAAGATACGAACTTTGTGCCTAAATCTCCTTTTCAGCACCAAATTGAGGCATTTGAAAAACTTAGTAATACTTTTCGGCTTGACAATAAAAAACCAGGCAGTGGAATATTAGTGCTGCCTACAGGTGCAGGTAAAACATTTACGGCTGTAAGGTGGTTGTGTGATCATGTAGTTCCTAAAAATATTAAAATCCTTTGGTTAGCTCCTTCATATTATTTATTGGATCAAGCATTCTCTACTTTTAAAGAAAATGCACGAGGAATTTCATATTCTAAAAAAATATTAAATATTAGATGTGTTTCCAGCAATCCTTCTCATGCTAAAGCAGCATCTATAAAATCAACCGATGATATTATCATCATGACAGTACAAACAGCTATCAGTAATTTAAGCCCTAATGCTTTAGATGGTTCAGGTAATAAGGTGAAAACACCTTTTAGAAAATTTATTGAAAATTGCAAAGAAACAGGTTTGTTTATAATAGTGGATGAAGCTCACCATTCACCTGCCTATGGTTGCAGAAATTTATTAATTGGTGAGATAGGACTTAGATCAATAGTACCCAATTCAAATATACTTGGTCTAACAGCCACACCAACTTATACAGATAAGACTAGAAGAGGTTGGTTATGGAAAATATATAAGGATGGAGTTAACGGAGTTATCTATCAAGCAGATAAAGAAGCCCTAATAGCACAAGATATTCTAGCTAGACCTAATTATATTGAAGTATCGACTGGTACAGAAATGGTAGTCGATGATAGATTATATGAAAAATTAGTTAAACAACACAAAGACCTTCCTGAATCAATCATAGAAACTCTTGCAAACGATAAACATAGAAATAATCTTATAGTAAAAACTTATACATCAAATAAAGATATTTATGGTAAAACTATTATCTTTGCTGACCGTTGGTTTCAATGTGTTTATATAAAAGATAAACTTCTTGAAAAAGGTATTAAAGCAGATGCTATTTATTCCCATATAGATGCTGATCCAGGTTCATCTGAGGCACGTAATAAGCGTAGAGAAGATGAAAATAAAACAATTTTAGATGAATTTAGGAACAATAAACTTGATGTTTTAATAAACGTAAGGATGTTAACAGAGGGGGCTGATATTCCTAATGTTCAAAGTGTCTTTATTACTCGCCAAACAACAAGCTCTATTCTCATGACTCAAATGATAGGTAGAGCATTACGTGGTAAAAAAATAAAAGGTAACAGTGAAGCAAATGTTGTTTTGTTCTTCGATGACTGGAAACGTTTAATTGATTGGGCTACACCACAAATTGGTGATACTAAAGATACAGGAAAAGAATCAACAATAAAGAGTTATCCACTAGAGTATATATCGATTCGCTTAGTTGAGGAATTATCAAAATCAATTGAGAGCGGTGGAGTCCATGAAGTAATATTCTCTAAAATTTTTCCTATTGGCTGGTATAAAACTGAAATTGTATATGCTGACTCTGACAAAAATAATGAATCAATAGAAGCGTTTACCGAATATGTTATGGTTTATGACCATACACAATCCAAGCTTAATAAGTTTATTAACTTTATTCTTGATTTCAAGTTGCCAGTTGAGTGGTCTAAAGAATATCTTAATGATGAATCCCTCGAACAACAAATCGGAGAATGGATAGATTCATGGTTTGATTGGAAAACTGATAATTTGGGTGACAAACTTAGTGCTGATTTAATTAAAATCGTCAGACATATTGCACAAAACCAATCTGCACCCGAATACTATTCATTTGACGAAAGAGAGAATTATGACTTAGATAGAATTGCCAAAAGACTTATTGACTTTTCGCCGAGAGAAATAGATAAATACATAAACGAAGAGTTTGCAAAACCTGGAACATTATGGAAAACATTTTATAAAACGCCAAATCGCCTCATAACATCTGTTCATTTAGCTATCATTAAAATTATTCACGGGGGTGATAGTGAAATACCTACTATTACCGTTATCTCTCCATCTCCACATAAAGATCGAGAACTTTCAGAAAAAGAAAAAGTAAAAGTAAAAAAGCGAGACAGTTACACTTGCTTATGTTGTGGAGCCAATACTGAAGCTAAATTACAAGTTGACCACATTAAACCATTTTCTATGGGTGGGGAAACATCTATTCAGAATTCACAAACTTTATGTAATATTTGTAATAAATGCAAAGGAAAGAATGAAATTGACTTTCGATGTAATACAACAAAGTTGGCTATTCCCAAAAATTTAGATTTAACATTTAGAACAGAAAGCCAACATTCTATAAGAACTTTAACAAGAGTAGTTAATTTATTTTATCATTGCAAAGCCATTTACAAAATTGAATGGGACAGTACCATCCGTGGATACATTATATATTTATATCCGGGAAATAATCCTCAATGGTTACTGCAACATAAAGCACAACTGCTGGAGTATATTCAAGATAAGCTTGGTCGCCAAGCTTATAATATTGTGGTCACTACAAAAGAATAAATCATAAAATCTGAAACAGAATGTATTTGGCACAACTTATTAATTCAGGGTGGCTACGGCAATAACTAAACCAGCCAAATCAGCAAAAGTGTAAATTTATGACTCAAGCCTTAACCAAACAAGTAATCTTTGATGAATTTATTGATTGGTTGCCAGAAAACTCAGAGGGACGCTACGAGCTGCATGATGGAGTGATTGTCGAAATGCCAAAGCCAAGCGGGAAGCATTCCAATGTTATAGGCTTCCTGATAGAAGAATTATTCCTTAGCATCATCCAAATAGGGAAACGCGGTATTTGGACTATTCCCAGAGAGTCGATTGTTAAGCCTAACAGTAAATCTGGTTATGAACCCGATATCATCGTTTTGGATCAAGAGGCGTTAAGCAATGAACCCCGATGGGAGCGTGAGTCCATCATTGAGAATCCAGCAAGTGTGAAGTTAATTGTTGAAGTTGTCAGCACGGCAGTTGCTTCAAGCCGGGAAACCCGTCCAACGCACTGCCTCACTAACTGGCGTGATGATTATTACAAAAAGCGTGCTGATTATGTTCGCGTAGCGTCTCGAAGGGAAGAGATGGGTATTCCTGAATACTGGATTGTAGACTATGCCGGCTTGGGTGGACGAGCTTTTATTGGCAACCCTAAACAGCCAACTATCTCAGTCAATTACCTAATTGAAGGTGAGTACCAAGTGAGTCAGTTTCGGCAAGGGGAACGCATTCAATCAGTTACATTCCCTGAGTTGGATTTAACTGTTGACCAAATTTTTCAGGTGGGATGATAAGTTGATTTGGGGAAAGTCCAAGGTGAAGGAACAGCGAGAAGGGATTCTGGGCTATTCTTAAATAGGTACGAGATTTGCCGAAGTAAGTAAGAATGAAACTGGCAGCAAGAGTAAGTCAGGTAACACCTTCGATAACCTTAGCGATCGCAGCGAAAGCTAAGGCCATGAAGGCAGAGGGTATAGACGTTTGTAGTTTTAGCGCTGGTGAACCCGACTTTGATACCCCAGCGCATATCAAAGCAGCAGCCGCCAAGGCTTTGGATGAAGGCAAAACCAAGTATGGTGCAGCAGCTGGAGAACCAAAGTTAAGGGAAGCGATCGCCCACAAGTTGCAAAAGGATAATCATCTGGATTACAAGCCAGAGAATGTCATTGTCACTAATGGCGGTAAGCATTCGCTTTACAACTTGATTGTGGCGCTGATTGATCCAGGTGATGAGGTAATTATCCCTGCTCCCTATTGGTTGAGTTATCCCGAAATGGTGACTCTGGTAGGTGGGAAGTCGGTAATTGTCCCCACAGATGCTTCCACTGGTTATAAAATTACTCCCGAACAACTGCGGAAAGCTATTACCCCCAAAACCAAGCTATTTGTCCTCAACTCCCCATCTAACCCCACAGGAATGGTGTATACACCAGAGGAAATCAAGGCTTTGGCTCAGGTAGTAGTTGATGCAGATATCTATGTTGTGTCTGATGAGATTTACGAAAAAATTCTCTATGATGGCGCACAGCATATCAGCATCGGTTCGCTAGGGAAGGAAATTTTTAACCGCACTTTGATTAGTAATGGCTTTGCCAAAGCTTATTCTATGACGGGGTGGCGCTTGGGGTATTTAGCCGGGCCAGTGGACATTATCAAGGCTGCTAGTTCCATTCAAGGGCATAGTACATCGAATGTGTGTACCTTTGCTCAATATGGGGCGATCGCTGCTTTGGAAGATTCCCAAGACTGTGTGGAAGAAATGCGCCAAGCTTTCGCTAAACGTCGTCAGGTAATGCTAGATCGACTCAACGCCATTCCCGGCTTGAGTACTGCAAAACCAGACGGTGCATTTTATCTGTTTCCAGATATCAGCAAAACCGGTTTGAAATCCCTCGAATTTTGTGATGCTTTGATTGAAGAACACAAGGTTGCAGTGATTCCAGGGATAGCTTTTGGTGCTGATGACAACATCCGCCTCTCCTACGCCACCGATTTGGCAACAATTGAGAAAGGTTTGGATCGGTTAGAGAAGTTTGTCCGTTCTCGCATTTAGTGAATCATCGGGTGTCAGCTACTGTCAAGTCAAAAATATCATACATCTTCTTATAGGGTGGGCATCTTGCCTACCCTAAATATTTGGGAGTTTTATTGTGGTGTGGAACATAATGAATATAGATTTGTAGTCTAGTCAGCGAATAAAAACGGAAAATATTCCTATGACAGCGCTTACATTAAATCTCGATTCTGTCATTAAATTGACAAGAGAACAGTTTTATAAATTGTGTATAGAAAACCCTGATTTAAAATTAGAACGCAATGCCCAGGGAGAATTAATTATCATGCCACCGACAGGAGGAGAAACAGGGAGAAGTAATGTTAATTTAATTCTGCAAGTAGCATCATGGAATGAAATAAATCATGGGGGTGAAGTTTTTGATTCATCTACCGGATTTACTTTACCCAACGGTGCTGATCGTTCTCCTGATGTTTCTTGGGTAGAAAAGTCTCGTTGGGAAGCGTTAACTAAAGAACAAAGAGAAAAATTTATTCCTTTGTGTCCTGATTTTGTCATTGAAATAATGTCACCATCCGACAGTTTAAAAAAAGTTCAAGACAAAATGTATGAATATATGTTAAATGGATGTAGATTGGGTTGGTTGATTAACCGAAAAAAACAGGAAGTAGAAATTTATCACCCAGAACGGGAAGTAGAAATTTTAACATTACCTCAAACGCTTTCTGGTGAAGATGTTTTACCTGGGTTTGTACTCAATCTGCAACGAATTTGGGAATAACATTAACAACTAATAACTAACACGCATTCACGGAATCAAGCTGAATTTTCCATCAAGGAGTATGGTTGAATTAAAACCTCTGCTGGAATCCCCAATTGTTGATGTAAACGCCGAATTATTTCCAAAGTTAACGCCTGTCTACGATGTAAAATGTTGCTGATTTCTGTTTTGCTGCCAATGACAGGCTCTAAATCATTTACAGATAACCCACGGGATTCAAGATAATATAAGATTTCTTCAATAGTATCTGGTGCTGCAATTGGGTAATGTTTTTGTTCGTAGGCTTCCACAAGTGTAGTTAATACTTCCAACTTGTCAGACTCTGGTGTATTTAATTTTGAATCGAACAATCTTGCAATTTCATCAAGCGCCGCACGATAATCAGCTTCATTACGAATCGGACGGGGTTCCAGCATAATATTACTGCCTCAAATACTTGTTGCATCTACTTTATCGTATTCTTTATGTGTTCCCAGAAAAGGAATAAAAATAATTCCAATGTCATAACGGATGTGAACAATTAAGCGGTAATCATTGCCTTTGATATTAAAAACCACTCGATTATTCGCAATAATACTAGTATTACGATAGGTGCTTTTAATATCTGCTGGACTATCCAATTCTGCACGAGACGCTTCATCAAACCAAGCTTTTAAGGGCTGTTCAGCATCGGGATACGCTTCCCAAAACTTTCGTAATGTGCTGCGGGCAATGATTCGCATAATACTAGTATTTCCTAAACCAAACCCATTTCTCGTAACCCTTGACGCAGCCTCATCGCTTCTTCTGGGTTGTCTTGTTCATGGAGGATAATGGCATTTTTAAAAGCTGTGATACTGGCCGGAACATTGCCGACTTTTAACTGTACTACCCCTAAATTTTGATAAGCTTCTGCATAGCTTGGTTTTAATTTAATGGCTTTTTGATAACAGGCGATCGCCTCTATAAATAAACCCATTGCTTTGCAGATCATCCCCAAATTATAATGTCCGGTGGCAAAGTTGGAGTCAATTTTTAAAGCAGTTTCATAGGTTTTTTTTGCCCCCTTTAAATCTCCAGAGGCTTTCAATAAACTACCTAAATTATTATATGCTCCTAACTTGAGCATGGGATAAATTGGCAATTTGATGGCAGTTTGGTAGTGATAAATTGCCTGTTGCGTGTTCTGCAAGCGATTGTAAGCAATGCCTAAATGATAATGGAGTTCATACAAAATTTCGTACTCTTCCTGACAAGCGTTGATACCGCGCTTTAATAACTCCATTCCTTTGTCAGTCTTCCCCGTCTCCACATATAACGCCCCTAACTTACTGCAAACATAGGGATCATGGGGATGAGTGGCGAGAAACCCTTCCATTGTGGCTTGGGCTTTGGCATATTTGTTATTTTGCGCGATCGCACTTTTTTGATAACCTGCATGAAGAATCGCTACCCCTTGTAAATAACCAATTTGCCATTGGGGTTCCTTCTGGAGAATTGCCGAAACACTATCGTCTACTAAAGCATGGTAGGGACGCTCAAAGCGAATTTCTGGATGGTTGCGAAATAGGCGCGACACCAGAGAGTAGGGAGATTGTTCTGCGCCTACTTCTTGACGCATGAGATTGACAAGTAAATATTCTTCACTGGCGATCGCATTTTTTAAATGTGGGACAATTGCTGGTGTAAGAGTTTCATCAGCATCTAAAACTAATACCCAATCACCAGTAACATATTTTAGGGCAGTATTGCGGGCTATGCTGAAATCGTTACACCAAACAAAATCATAAACCTCAGCCCCAAATTGTCTGGCAATATGGGGAGTACCATCTTGAGAACCTGTATCTAAAACTACAATTTCATTTACTACATTTACGACACTACTTAAACACTTTGGTAGTGCCGTCGCCTCATTTTTGACAATCATACATAGACTAAGTTTCATATTGGCGAATCATTATAGTTTTTCATGTATTTTCTCAATCATCACATCAAGGCTTTATTTTATTGACAAATATTAGGAATGATGTTAACAAATTTTGACTAATTAGCTGAGAGCAAAATTTGCTCATAAAGGGATTAATTTGAGATTTGTTGTGGCAATTTCATAGCACCTACACATCATCCACATATTTTATTCACAATACTGAATGAAATTAACTGGTTATAGTTAATGATTCGTTACAACTACTGTGGCGATGACGTTCCGCTTGAGAGAAGCATTTTTGGGGTTGCTTAAAATCCTTCACCCACAAGGAGATGAGGAATATGGTAATAAGTAATTGGACTATTACCCATTACCAAAGCGAGGGACTTGCAGATAAAAGAATATCCGCAATGTAGGGTGCGTCAGTGCAAGAAAACTTAGCTGTACCACGCAATTATTCATACTGACGCACCCTACTAACCGTCAATTTGCAATAGTTTATCTTCTGGTGTTCCTTTAACTAGAAGCCTCTGACTAAGGAGACAAACTTGCATAACACAATTCAGATGAGGTTCATGGTATCGTGTTCACCGTGACTTTTAATCTATCTACTAATACCTGACCTTTTGTGATACCAGCAGCTCGCCAGTAAAGCCTTAAACCAGACAATTGAGTGAAGTATTGATAAAAAGGAGCAGTACTACTTTGCGGTAAAAACATGATCGCTTCACGAGTAAAATTACCACTTCCATTCGCATCGCGCCATAGTTCTTGTGTATTTGGTGTGACTACATAGCGAAAAGTCTGCCAATTCGTCGAGGCTAACCCAGTAGCTGAACGTGACCAGCTATTAGCCGGAAAGGGAGAACCTTGACCGGGAACACCACCGCCAGCACTTTGGATAAACCCAGGTAACCACCAGTCAGGAATATTATCATTATTGGCATCAAATTTTTCGTATTCTCCCGATGCAGACATTCCCCCACCATATTGAAGCATAGCGAAAGAAGCCGCATTATTTCCAGAGCGAATACGGGCATGGTAAGCTGGTTGCGCCCATATGTTAGGCGTACTGAAGTCCTGGTATTTACTGTTAGGAGTGAGATTTAGTCCACCTATAGGATAGTTGTGATTTAGGATAACTAAAAATCGTCCCCCTTCACCAGAACTAGTATTACTCAACTCCATCCATTTGACGCGAAACTCTACGGTAACTACACGAGTAGCATGATTAATTGGTTGGGGAAATTGCCAGTCTAAAGCAGAAAATCCTTTTAAGCCTGTAAGATTGGTGTAATTGCTACTTAAGCCATTAATCAAGATATTAGCAGCGCTATGGGTTGTGCCATCAGCAATACCCACAGCTTTATTACCGCCGCCAATATCAAAAATTTGAAAAGCAGAAGTACCAACTGGATGACCACCCCAAGAGATACTGGTACTTAAGTCTTTCCAATTTCTTATGTGACTGAAGTTCTCATTAATTAGGGTAGTTGTAGATGCTATTACTGGTTTGGCTTCCATAATTGAGACTAGGGTAGTTAATCCCGCCAAACAGCCTAAAACAATTCTCGGTAGTTGCATAAAGTCGCTCTTATTCTAGCGCCACAAGTGTAAGCGTCAGAAGTTTCCGCGTCTATAGTAATCACCTTGAATTTGTGGAAGCTAGTCAGAAAATATAGCTGGGGACTGGGGACTGGGAACTGGGGATTGGGGATTGGGGATTGGGTGAAAGGTCTTGTTGTGTCTAGGTTGTATCATCTATTGATGTCCTAACACTACTGGTAACAGTTAGACTACCGTAGACCCAGAAAAATTATCGAAAAAGATTGACTTAGGAGCGATTTTGCCTGATGACCAAACCACCAGCAAACGCACCTAATATCGCACCTGTCCAAACTCCAGTTGTAGCACCTTGCCAAGTTGCTCCTGGGGTTATCCAAACGTTACATAATTCTTTTATGCCCCAATTTTGATTTTGACACCTCTGACTATGCAACATTAAGGTGATTTGACTACCAATGTTCCCGCCGAGAAATCCTGATGATAGTGCTAGAGCAGTACAGATTAAGATTTTATTTTTGACCATTTGTTCAGTTGTCAGTTGTCAGTTGTATGTGTTTTACCACTGACCACTAACTACTGACAACTCACAAATCAACCTGTATTTCTCATCCCTGCGGCAATACCATTAATGGTTAACAGTGCGCCGCGCAATAATTCTCCCTTGCTGTAACGAGAGTGAATGACACCAGAGGTAGCATTATTATTCTTGGACTGGCGTAGGCGCTTGAGGAGGGAAACTTGGATAAATCCTAGCGGGACGATTGTACCATTGCGTAACTGTACAGAACGCTGGAGTACAGGATCACCATCTAAAAGCCGACTGTGGTCGGTGATTTTTAAGACTAAATCTCTGGTGAGATAATATTCGTTAGCGATTTGCTCAAATACTTTCTCGAATCGAGACTTATCTTCAGGGTCAGATAATTCTTGTACGTAGTGACCAGCCATTTGCATATCTACTTTTGCCAAGGTCATTTCTACTTTAGAAATCACCATCTTGAAGAAAGGCCACTTGACATAAAAGTAGCGCATCAATTTGAGATGTTCTTCTGGTTCTTCGTTGAAAAATTCTTGCAAAGCTGTACCGACACCGTACCAAGAAGGTAGTAAGAATCGTGTTTGTGTCCAGCTAAATACCCAAGGGATGGCGCGGAGGCTGCTTAAATCTTTCTTACCAGAAGGACGACGGGCGGGACGAGAACTAATTTGTAGTTGACTGATTTCTTCGATGGGGGTGACTTGGTGGAAGAAGTCGATGAAATCAGGTTGTTCGTAAATTAAACCACGATAATGTTGCCGCGATCGCGCTGCTAATTCTTCCATAATTTCGTTCCACGGTTCAATATCATCAAACCCAGTCCGCAGGAGGCTGGCTTGAATTACCGCCGTGGTGATGGTTTCCAAGTTGTACAGGGCTAAATCTAGCAAGGAGTATTTGGAAGCTAATACTTCCCCTTGTTCGGTAATTTTAATCCGCCCGTTGATGCTGTGTCCTGGCTGTGCCAAAATCGCTTCGTGGGCTGGGCCGCCTCCCCGTCCTACGGAACCGCCGCGCCCGTGGAAAATCCGCAGATTTACGCCATATTCTTCGGCGATTTTCTGTAATGATTTTTGGGCTTTGTGAATTTCCCAGTTGCTACTCAAGAAGCCAGAGTCTTTGTTGCTGTCGGAATAGCCCAGCATGACTTCTTGTAAGTCGGGGGTTAATACGGAGTGGGGGGTGGGGAGTGGGGTTGACTCAGGACTGGGGACTTTTACCTCAGTACTTTTATAACCACCTGCTAATAGGGCGCGGTATAGAGGTAATTCAAATAACTGTCGCATGACGCTGCGAGAACGTTGTAAATCTTCGACAGTCTCAAATAATGGTACAACCTGAATTGTGCCGACGGCGATCGCTGGGTCAAAAAGTCTGGCTTCTTTGGCTAGGAGTAAAACTTCTAAGACATCGCTGACTTGACGACACATACTAATGATGTAAGTTTGGCAGATATTAATGCCAAATTCTTGCTGGAGCGATCGCACTACGCGGAAGGTTTTGATGACATCATTAGTTTTATCTGAGAATGGTAATTCTGACGAAATTAATGGGCGACGGGTTTGCAGTTCGGTTGTCAGCCAAGCCACTCGCTGTTCTTCGGAGAGGTCGTTGTATGGCTGGGGTAATAGTTGGAGATAGTCGAGAATCTCGTTTAACGCGTCGGAGTGTCTGGTGGATTCTTGACGAATGTCTAATTTTGTCAAGTTAAAATCAAAAATTTCCACTTGACAGATCAAATTATCCAATTCTCGGCAGCTTAAACCTGTTTCTGTCAAGTTATGCTGAATTAACCGTAGTTCTGCCAGAAATTCTGCCCCCGAACGATACATGGGGCTATCTTCATTGGTGGGGGTTTCACCTTTATATAATGCTAAATTGCGATCGCGGGTATTTTCCAGCCGCTTGAGGACGTAAGCTAACTTCAGGCGATAAGGTTCTTGGCGATATCTCAGGGCTAATGCGTCGTATACTTCACTTAACTGGGATTGATCTAACTCCAAGGATTCCAATAAGTCTGGTAAAACGTCACTCCAGTGCATGGAGATACTTAATAATTCAATCAATTGCTTGACTGACTTGATATATCTTTCCAGCACCATTTTGCGCTGATAACAAGCTGTCTGCCAGGTAATTTCCGGTGTTACCGATGGATTACCGTCTCTATCTGAACCTACCCAAGAACCGAAGGAACAAAAATCTTTACTGGGTGGTTCTAGCCAAGAAAAGGTTTGATTGAGGGCGTATTTGAAGCGCTTATACAGTTGGGGAATCCCATCAAATAAAACTTCTTGGAAGTAGTGCAAAGCATAATCCACTTCATCCAATACAGTGGGCTTAAATTGGTGGAGTTCATCTGTACGCCACCACAAGCGAATTTCTTCTAGTAATTTTTCCCGAATTTCCCCCGCTTCCCAAGGATAGCCGCCGCCCTCCTTAGCCCGATTTTCCACCTCATCGAGTTGTTGCAACAAATCTACTACTTGCCGTTGTTTGTCCCGAATGGTGTGGCGGACAATTTCCGTCGGGTGGGCGGTGAATACCAAACGGACATCTAGTTGGGAAATTAGGCGTTGAATTTGTTGGGGGGGGACATTTAATTTAGACAGTAAGGGAAATAACGCCGCAAAAGTACCTTTTTGTTTCCCTTGTCCGCGATTAGTCCAATTTTTTCCTAAGAAATCAGTTCCTAAGCCCCGGTTGAAAATGACATCATCTTCGTTGTGGTTAGAGGATGAGGTAATGTTTTCGGAACCATTCAGGGGTGCTGTTTCCGCTTCTAAGTCAGAATAGCGGGTTAATTGCTGCCTTTGCTCATATTCCTGCTCTATGATGTTGATCAGCTGAAAATACAAAGCAAAAGCCCTAGCCGCCCGGATAGCTTCATTAATATTCAACTGTTCAATTAACTTGACAGCAGAAACTGCTTGGTCTTTTGTGGCTTGTCCTTCTGGCGAACACAAATCACGCAACTGTCGTAACAAATCCACCATATTTTGGCCGCATTCTTGCCGCAGTACCGACTCCCACAGTTCTTCTACTATTTGGAGACGATGACGCAAGAATAATTCCGATGCTGGATATAAATTAGCAGATTCAGATAAGGAGTATAAAACAGAACCCATATTTGCTTCTCTTGTAAAGCCAATTACTGTTTAACAGATTGATTTTTGGTAACTTATGCTCTTAGTTACTTGTGTGAGCATATATTCAAAGTATATTTTTTAACTTTAATTGTTAGATTCATCGTCATCAGGGAAGGGTAAAATAGGCAGGCGATCGCCGCGAAATAATTCTTCACTGGCTTGGCCTAAGGATTCCAGGGCTTTTACGGTGACTTGTCCAGTGGTCAGCAGCAGTAGTATAGACGCTGTACCTATTTCTAAGAGGAAAGATTGGGGAATGCTAAACAAAACCAAATTTAATCCGGGGGTTGGTGTGGACTGTTGGGTAATAGGAGGCATTGCTTGTCCTTAAATGATTAGCCAGCGAGTAGAATAAAACGCAAAACTCAAAATCTGTATGACTTGTAACTGT
The DNA here is from genome assembly GCF_009856605.1 of Trichormus variabilis 0441. Classification (NCBI taxonomy): domain Bacteria; kingdom Bacillati; phylum Cyanobacteriota; class Cyanophyceae; order Nostocales; family Nostocaceae; genus Trichormus; species Trichormus variabilis. The sequence continues at coordinate 3,915,089 of NZ_CP047242.1, forward strand.
ATAAGACTATCTTGTCCTATTTAGCAAGCCGAGATGGTAACGAAATTGTTAACAGAAAACTTCAAAATGTGATAGACCTATGGTTTTAGTTTACAAGTGCAGGCACTACCCCCCAAAATTCGCTTCTTGTAAAGTTAACTGCCCATGAAAACAGTCCTACTAGATAGCCAGCAATCCTTGTTGCAATGGGTCAGCCAAGCAACGGGGATAAATACTTTCGGGGTGAAAGTCCGGTTACGGGGAAATGATCTTCATATTCTTTGTGAAGGTTTAGAGTGTCCTCAACGCTGGCGCACTCTCTCTGATTTGCTTCATGCGTTACAGCAAACAGATTTAGATGTCCTCACCAGCAACGAACAACCCTCAATATACCAAGTATTTGTCTACGGGCGAAAAAAAGGGGAGTACCGCCCCCAATGGTGCCACAAAGTCCACTTAAACCAGTTGGAACGCCATCTGGAACAAGTGGAACAAGCCCTACTAGAAGACGCAGCTAAAGCCCCTGGTGGGGCAATGATTCTCTCTAATGAGAGTTTGGCACGTCGAGGTGATGCCAACGCCATAGCCCGTTATCTCAGCGAAACCTTGAGTGCAATGGGTGTGGCGGTGCAGGTGAAGGTGAAACAGCATCAGCCTGAGGATGGTAATGCTGATGTATTTAGTCGCCTGTGGATATTTTGCCAGTCTGCTTATAGTCCTGACCCTTCATTATTAGCCGAACCCGTAGCTCAGAAATTACGCCAATTGAAGTTGGCTGGCTATCGTGATGCTGTTATTGTTTCTCAAGTTAGTGGTGAGACAAACCCTGATTGGTTGTTGAGGATTGACTTGACACCACCGGAGGTAATGCTGAAGGAATGGGCTAGGTGGGGGGATGTGCAAGCGATCGCCCGTCTACTCGCAGCCGCATTATCAGAGTTACTGGTAACTGTGCAGGTTTCTTTGCAAGAATCCACCCTACATATATTTTGTGAACCCACTGCTAATTCAGCGCCAGATTCCCCAGCACCAGACAAGACAAGTTGCATTGAGAAAATTTCCTCCCAACTAGAAGCGATCGCTCCCCAAGGTATCCTCGCGGCTACTGTTTACGGGCAGAAAATCAATGACAAACAACCAGAATGGATTGATTGGCTGAAGTTACCCGCCAGTGAACATCCAGCTTTGGCTACTTCCGCCTTTGACTTAGCTGTTACTGGTGATGAACCTGCAATTATTTTCCTCCTCGAACGCCTCCTCAACCCAGACCTAGACCGCAAGTTAAAAACAGGCGGTCTGCGGGTACTGTTGTTGCGGAAAGGGGATTTACTCCACATTATGTGTGATGCACCCATTTGTCCCAGTCGCAAACAAGTAGCACCAAAAGTTATCCAGTTTTTGCGTCAGTTAAACTTGGCGGGGACTGCTGGCGTGCGTGTTTATGGTCGCCGTGCCGGGAATAAAGAACCCTTTTGGCATTATGGTGTAGATTTAGTCCACCGCCAGCGCCTAGTTCCCGAAGCCACCCCAGAATTTGCCGCTACTTCCGAATACGTCAACGACCTAATTACCAGGGAAGATGACGAACCAATTTTACGTTCTGAGGTCACCACCGAGGAAGTCCAGAATTTTGTCTCGGAAGTGGCGCGAGATTGGGTAGCTACCACAACCACCACCGTGAGAAAGTGGTTTCTCAATACCCAGTTATTTACCGAAAGCGGTCAGCAGACCAACCAATTTACTGATACCCAAGGGGTAAAAGTTGCCTTAGTTTGGGGTACTTTGGGCTTATTACTCACCCTGCAAACAGATTGGATTTTAGGTGTGATTGTAACTCGCACTACGCCCAGTACAACACAGGCCGCGAGTATCTCCCAAGCATCACCCTCTGACCAAACTGACTATGAAGATAATCAAAGTCAGAGAACCGCATTTTTCACCAGCAGTTCTCAGCAGAGGGGTGGCGTATTCAATCCTTCTGGCTTTACTCAAGATGAGAACCAACCCAAAAACTTAAAAGCTGCACCGCTCAGAGAAAAAGCCACAGCTGCCGCTATTTTATTAGCCGCGCGATCGCAAATGCCCAGCTTTAATGTCAGGCAATTAGATGAACAATTGGCTTTATATAAGCAACGCATCGCCAGAAACGGTAAAGCGCCGGATGTGTTAATTATTGGTTCCTCCCGCGCCTTGAGGGGAGTTGATCCGATGGCTTTATCTAAAGCTTTAGCATTGCAAGGTTATCCCAAAATAGATGTATTTAACTTTGGCATTAACGGAGCCACCGCCCAAGTTGTAGACTTTGTAGTTCGCCAAGTTCTGCAACCATCGGAACTACCAAAAATCATTATTTGGGCTGATGGTTCCCGTGCGTTTAATAGTGGACGAGAGGATTTAACATTTAGAGCGATCGCTAATTCCCCTGGCTATCAAGATATTTTACAGAAAGCCCAGACAGCCTCCAGTAGCGAAGAATCAGCAAAAACTCCCCAAAAGTCGGCTGAAGAAGTGAAAAAACCACCCAAGCCAGAAATGAATAGCTATCAAGCTGTGAATTTGTGGTTGAACCAAGGTTTGGCGGCCGTTTCTGTCACCTATCAAAACCGCGAACAAGTCAAAATATTATTGCAAAATAAACTAGCATCTTTACCTATATTTAGTAGCAAGTCACCAGAAGCCAAATCACCAACACAGTCAACCATAGATAATGCCGAAGATAGTAGTAATTTACAAGCTGTTGATTTTGATGGTTTCCTTGCTTTATCTGTGCGCTTTCATCCAGCTAGATACTATCAAAAACATCCTAAAGTCACAGGTAATTACGACAACGATTATAAATCATTTCAAGTAGGCGGTATACAAGATGCAGCCTTCCGAGATGTTTTGCAATTTACCCAATCGCAAAATATTTCTTTAGTCTTTGTCAATATGCCTCTAACAGCAGAATATTTAGACCCAGTACGCAAAAAATACGAGCAAGAATTTCAGCAATATATGTTAGCTCTAGCCACAAATCCTAACTTTATCTATCGAGATTTAAGCGAACTGTGGACAAAAGCCAATGATTATTTTTCTGACCCCAGCCACCTTAATCGTTTCGGTGCTTATGAAGTCTCGAAAAAACTAGCCAATGACCCGATGATTTCCTGGCCAGCGAAGTAGTAGAGGAGCAGGGGAAGCAGGGGAAGCAGGGGAAGCAGGGGAAGCAGGGGAAGTAAAGAAGAATACTATGGACTATTGACCAATGACAACTGACAACTGACAACTGACAACTGACTAAACCATGAACTTTATATCTATTTTGTATGGGCTTTTCTTGTTAAGTGCGCTGGGGATTTATTGGTCTGTAGGTCGTAAGCAACTGCGATTGTGGACTTTATTGATTGCTAGCCTGGTGTTTTATGCTTCTTTGAGTATCCAATACATCCCACTGTTATTAACACTCACATTTATTAACTTCCGCTTAGGGCGAGAAATTGGTAAAAACACATCACCAGGACAACATAACCTCAACTGGCAAATTTCTAATGAAGAGTGGCAATTTGCTCAAGTAGATTGGAACCGCAAACGGCTAAATTTATTGTGGCTAGGTGTGGTTTTAAATGTTGTATTATTACTCGGATTTAAGTATATTAACAGTTTCTTGCAGTTAATTTTTGATTTTCCCGTTAACCCATCAGAGTCATCTTGGAAAATTATTGCACCTTTAGGAATTTCATTTTTTACATTTGAATGTATTGCTTATTTAATAGATGTTTATCGTGGTGCGCCAGCCACTAATAATTTTCTCCAATTCGCTACCTATAAATTATTTTTTGCTAAATTAATTTCTGGCCCCATTACCCGTTATCACAACCTAGCAAATCAATTTAATACCTTAGAGTTACCCACTGCTGATAAGGTGTCAGAGGCATTATGGTTAATTGCTAGGGGTGCTGTCAAAAAAGGGATTTTGGCAGACAGGCTAGGGATTTTTGTAGATTTGTGTTTCGGTAATTTGCCACGGGCTGGTAGTACTGATCTTTGGCTAGCTACCTTCGCTTATGGTTTGCAGTTGTATTTGGATTTTAATGGTTATGTAGACATCGCCCGTGGTACTGCTTTGCTATTTGGTTTAGTGCTACCTGAAAACTTTGATTTTCCCTATTTCACCACCAGCATCGCCGAATTTTGGCGGCGTTGGCACATGACTCTAGGAGATTGGTTGCGGAATTATGTCTACTTTCCTTTGGGGGGTTCCCGTCAAGGTTTAACTCGCACCAGCGGGAATTTGTTCTTGATTATGCTAATCGCTGGGATTTGGCACGGTTCCGCCTGGGGCTTTGTGGTTTGGGGGATGTATCATGGTTTAGCTTTAGTGGTTCATCGACTGACGGATGTAATGAGCGATCGCTACGAAAAGTTAGAGCTATTCTGGCAAAATCCTTTAGGGGTAGTTGTGGCTTGGCTATTCACCCAATGGATGGTTTTCACTTCTTGGATTTGGTTCCGTCTGCCTAATCTGCCAGAATCTTCTCTCGTCATTCAGCGTCTCTGGGGTCACTCTGCGGATGCCCAATTTGCACAAAAAGTCTACGTGGAAGCCTTAAATACTAGCCAATCTCAAGTGTCTGCCATTCTTATAGCTTTATTTACTCTCATGGGTATAACCTATGGCTTCAAAGGCAAGCTGAAACTAGAGTTAAACTGGCCTCTAAAACTCGTCTTTGTACCTCTATGCCTCTACGCTGTTTGGTTATTCGCCCCTGAAGGTAGCCTTCCTTATATTTACTTTGATTTTTAATAGTTTTCTCCCTAAAACGACGTAAATCAATAAATGTTTGCCGTCAGGAGTTTAGTCTCAAAAAAGGACTTTAGCTCTTATACCAATTCTCTATAAAGTTGCACCAAATAAATGATGTAGAGACTTTGTATGCAACGTCTCTACAGTCCAGAATAAAGCACATCTTCATTAAGAAACGGTACTACTAAAAAATCAGCTGCTATTGCTTTACATTACTCAATATATCGTTTTACATTACTTAATAAATATTGATTTAATCTCAAAGACTTACTGATATATACGGTTAATTAACTTTCAAACCAAGGAAATACAAGGACTCCCAAAGATAGAGGGAATAATTAACATTAAGAATTATTAATTCATGCGTTGTTTGTCTAGTAAATTTGCGTGAATTCATGTAAATTTTATGAGACAGGCGTAAGTCTAAAAAAACGTCTGAATTAATCTGCACAAATCCAAAGCAATCATAAAAAAATGACCACAACCTTACAACAGCGCAGCAGCGCTAACGTATGGGAACGGTTCTGCACATGGATCACCAGCACCGAAAACCGCATTTATGTTGGTTGGTTCGGTGTGTTGATGATTCCTACCCTGCTAGCCGCTACCGTCTGCTTCATCATCGCTTTTGTTGCTGCACCTCCAGTAGACATCGATGGTATCCGTGAACCAGTAGCAGGTTCCTTAATCTACGGAAACAACATCATCTCAGGTGCAGTTGTTCCTTCCTCCAACGCTATTGGCTTGCACTTCTACCCAATCTGGGAAGCAGCTTCCTTAGATGAGTGGTTGTACAACGGTGGTCCTTACCAGTTGGTAGTTTTCCACTTCTTGATCGGATGCGCTTGCTACCTCGGTCGTCAGTGGGAATTGTCTTATCGCTTAGGTATGCGTCCTTGGATCTGCGTAGCTTACTCTGCACCTTTGGCATCTGCTACAGCAGTATTCTTGATCTACCCCATCGGACAAGGTTCCTTCTCTGACGGTATGCCCTTGGGTATCTCCGGCACCTTCAACTTCATGATCGTGTTCCAAGCAGAACACAACATCTTGATGCACCCCTTCCATATGTTGGGTGTAGCTGGTGTATTCGGTGGTTCCTTGTTCTCTGCAATGCACGGTTCCTTGGTAACTTCCTCCTTGGTTCGTGAAACAACCGAAGTTGAATCTCAGAACTACGGTTACAAATTCGGTCAAGAAGAAGAAACCTACAACATCGTTGCAGCACACGGCTACTTCGGTCGCTTGATCTTCCAATACGCTTCCTTCAACAACAGCCGTCAATTGCACTTCTTCCTAGCTGCATGGCCTGTAATCGGTATTTGGTTTACCGCGTTGGGTGTAAGCACAATGGCGTTCAACTTGAACGGTTTCAACTTCAACCAATCCATCATCGACTCACAAGGTCGTGTGATCAATACCTGGGCTGACATCATCAACCGCGCTAACTTGGGTATGGAAGTAATGCACGAGCGTAACGCTCACAACTTCCCCTTAGACTTAGCTGCTGGTGAAGTTGCTCCTGTTGCTTTAACCGCTCCTGCTATCAACGGTTAATCTTCAGTTTCAGTTAATTAAAAAAGCGCTCTTCCATGCAAATTGGAAGGGCGCTTTTTTGGTGGCTAATTCTTCGATAGTTTACGCGATGTGCAACTTATTTTTGAAACCCCTCTCCATTCCCCTGAAACTGTAGAGACGTTGCATGCAACGTCTCTACTTTGAATCTTGCTCCCCTTCCCTGTCTTTGCTACGCAACGCTAACGCGAACGACACGCTGCGCGAACGTAGGGAAGGGTTTGGAGGTTGAGAGAAAGTTGCATACGGCGTTAGTTTACATATTTATACAGTACTAGTATTTGATTTTTGAAATATACATAGTTGGCAACTACCACCGTATCATGGTTGTGGTGGGCAATGCCCACCCTACAGATACTAGATATAAAAAATCCCATCCTATCATTGCGGCATTTTTTCACAGCCAACAAGCAGGAGGGGAGCAATAGAAATACAACAGGAACTTAATTATTTATTTCTGTGATGAAGAAGCTGGATTACCACCTTGTCGGGGAAAAGGTGCTTCAACAAAACCTAACTCAAACAACTGCTGATAAGCTTTCTTCCCTAAATCTCGTGTTGGGTTTTGACTTTTAATAATTTGCACCAATAAAGGTACAGCCAATTCTGCCTGGTTTTGGGCGCGATGTACCAATGCTAACTGATAGGTTGCTTCATCCCGCTTTTGAGCTGTTAATAAAGCTCTTTGACGTTGAGAATCAGAAACTCTATTGTCAATTCCCGAAAAACTAGAGTTTAAATCTTGATAAAAATTCGATAACTGATTGTATACCTGTCGTGCTTCTTGGAGTTTTTTGGCAGCTAAGGTATAGTTTTGAGCAGCAACCGCTTGTTCTGCTTCTTTCATTAAACGTTCTCCACCTTCGATGCTCAATAAGCTGTTATTTTGAGCTGTAGGACGCAGGTTATTTGGACTATTGGGGTCAATAGGTTGTGGGTTTTGAGCATTCACAGGTGCAAGCAGACCAAGGGCTGCTATCACCGAAAGGGAAGTCAAACGAATTACAGAAGCAGGTTCCGCGAAGTTCATGGGATCAATTTGTGCAACAACTATTAAGAAACAGATCAATATAGAGAAACTTCGGGTATCTTAACTCTGTTTGCGTTTTTAACAAAGCGAAGCTAAGTACTGAGTCTCTCTGATTTAGACAGAAAATCGGTTTAATTGAGTTCCCCTAGCCCGTGCATTCACCATAATCGCCACTATGAACGATACCTACGGTAATCAACGCAATAACCCTTCTGATTTTTCAACCACAGGTGCAAGCAAATTGGGATTAGTTTTGCAACGGGGTGGAGAAGAATTGATACTGGAAAAGGCATTAGACCGCTTCACCATCCGTTTTGTCACCGATTTTCCTGTGCAACAATTATCTCAGGTTAGTTGGGGTATTTGGCATAGCAGTATTACCCAAGCTCAATTAGAACTATACCAGGTTGCGCCCAACCAAATAGAAGAGGCGATCGCTCAAGCCCGCGCTGACCAAAATGTCACTTTTGCTAGTCATGCTTACACCATTAAGGATAATCCTGGGACATTTGTTTATCTCAGCGACCAAATTACAATTCAATTTGCGCCTAAGTTAGATGCTGTCAAAATTACCCTCATAGCCTCTCAATTCAACCTAGTTGAAGACAAGCCAATTCCCGGTTTACCGAATGCGTTTGTATTTTTGGTTAGCAAACAAGCTACAGAAAATCCCGTCAAAATTGCTAATCAATTACAAAGCATCCCCGAAGTTTTGGCGGCTGAACCGAATGTATTAATACAAGCGGAAACCCACTATAAACCCAGTGACAACCTTTATCCCCAGCAATGGTATCTCAACCACAACGGTGGTAATGAGTTGGCTACCAGTTCCCACATCGCTGTAGAACAGGCTTGGGACATTACACGCGGTGTCCGTTCTGTTGTGGTGGCTGTGGTGGATGACTCCTTTGATTTAAATCACCCAGATTTTCAAGGTAGCGGTAAGATTGTAGCTCCTAGAGATTTAAGAGAAAATGACTTTTTACCTTTACCAGGGGGGAAAGAAAAGAGTCATGGTACTGCTTGCGCTGGTATTGCCTTAGCGGAAGAAAACGGTGCGGGAATTGTCGGGGTTGCTCCTGGTTGTGCATTAATGCCTATTCGTACCACAGGTTTTTTAGATGACGAATCCATTGAGCAGATATTCAACTGGGCTATAGAAAAAGGAGCCAGTGTAATTTCTTGCAGTTGGGGAGCTTCGGCAGTGTATTTCCCCTTATCATTGCGTCAAAAAGCTGCTGTTACTAGGGCAGCTACCCGTGGACGTAACGGTAAAGGTTGCGTAGTCCTATTCGCTGCTGGTAACGCCAACCGTCCAGTTAGTGGCGCTATTTATGAACAAGATTGGCCAGATAATGTTCTACAAGGTGTGACAGATTGGTTAAATGGTTTTGGCGTACATCCTGATGTGATGACGATCGCTGCATCTACTAGTATGAGTAAAAAGGCCGCCTACAGTAATTGGGGACTGAATATTTCCCTATGTGCGCCTAGTAACAATGCCTCACCGGGAATGTCTTTTCCAGAGAAGGGTTTTTTGTATACACAACCAAGCATCAAAACTAACTTGAGTGGGTTAGGAATGCTCACGGCTGATATTGTAGGAGCCGCAGGTTATGACCCTGGTAACTTCACTAGTAACTTTGGCGGTACTTCCAGCGCCACCCCTGTAGTTGCTGGGGTAGCAGCCCTCGTTTTATCAGTTAATCCTGACTTGACAGCCCAACAAGTCAAACGAATTTTAGAAACAACAGCAGATAAAATTGTAGACCCTGACCCCGACCCCCAACTGGGGTTGAGTGAAGGCAAATATGATAAAAATGGTTACTCTCAGTGGTTCGGTTATGGTAAGGTCAATGCTGCTAGGGCAGTACAAGTGGCATTACAACAACGAACCACATTATCAGATGCTAGTAAACAAGTAAAAATTAGTAATTCTAACCGATTAGAGATTCCTGATAATAATATCCAAGGCATTAAAAGTACAATCTCCGTTGCCGATGGTAGCAGCGTTAAAGATATTCAAGTCGCCGTTAATTTAACTCACGATTTTTTAGGCGATATAGAAATTTATTTAATCGCCCCCAATAACCAGCAAGTGCTATTGCAAAATCGGACTTTAGGAAATCGCACAGATTTACAAATAACTTATGGAGTGCGATCGCATCCTACCCTGAAACAGTTGCTCTCACAATCAGCCACAGGCAATTGGCAGTTATGGATAATTGACTACTCGCCCCAAGATATCGGCAGACTCAACAGTTGGGAATTAACATTAGGAATTTAGTTAATAGTCAACAGTCAATAGTTCTCTTCTCCTGCTTGTTGCTCCTGTTCGGCTCACGCTCACAATGGAAGCCTGCTCTTCCGCAATTGCTCCACTTGGGCAAAGCCCAAGACCGCATTGCTCCTCCACCGCTTCTGCTCCCTCATCGCCCTTTCCCTTGGGAGGATTGCTAACTTCTGCGACATCATGATGACTAAAGGCTAGTTCTGGATTACTTAAGCTTTGTAAATCCCTAGCTAAATCTTCCGTGAGGCGTTTCGCGTTTTGCTTTACTTTACCATTGGTGTAATCCTGGACATTAATTGCCGTACCAATGTGAATGCTCACATCTGTACCCCAACAAGGATAAGGCTGACTGTAATTAATGCTAACGGGCAATATTTTTACCCCCAAACCTGGGTGACTAGATTCCGCGCTTAAAGCTAGACGGGAAATTCCTGACTTGAGTGGATGTAGTTTACCATCCCGAAAGATATTGCCCTCTGGATAAATGACTAACATTTGTCCTTGTTGGAGTAATTCCACCGCGTGGCGCAGAGTAGAAATGGCAGGGTGTTGAGTATCTATAGGAAAACCACCCATACGCCGCACAAACCAACCTTGCAACCCCCGACATTCAGTCTTAGTCACCATAAATTTTAAATCTCGACCGGTAACGTAACGCCCGGTTGCGTAAGGTAGGAGCAAGGAATCCCACCTAGCTCGATGAGTTGGAGCCAAAATCACAGGGCCAGTGTTGGGAATATTTTCTTGTCCAGTAATGGAAATGCGCCCAAAAAATGACGGTAGTAAGAGATAATTACCAACAAAATACAATACAGGACTCAACCAAGGAGAAACCTTTGAAGTAGTCACAGCTACCTGAGGAGGAAAGAGCGTATTTGTTGGTTGTGTTTGGCGAGTATCAGACACAGAGAAAAATTCGATCATGTTGGTAGCTGCGAATTGTCCGGTAAAAGTAGGGTGTGATATTAACGTAGTTCCACCGTAGATTTTCTTCCGTGACTTGTGTCATAGCAGCTGGACAGTTTTACGTCTGTCCGTTACTTGTTTTGCAACCGCCGATTTATAAACCAGTTTTGCAAATGCTGGCGACAGGCTGATTCTAGAATACCTCCGATAACTTGTAAGCGGTGATTAGAAGCCGCACTATCAGGGATATTTAAAACAGTCCGAATCGCGCCAGTTTTGGTATCGTCCACCCCATAGACCAGCTTTCCTAGCCGTGCCTGGATGATAGCGCCGGCGCACATTGGGCAAGGTTCTAGAGTGACGTACAATGTGCATTCATGGAGTCGCCAAGTTTGTAAAATTCTAGTAGCCGCCCTCAATGCCACAATTTCCGCATGAGCTGTTGGGTCTTGGTCTCGCTCCTTGCGATTTTCTCCTTCCGCTATCAAATTACCGCTAGCATCAGTAATTACCGCGCCAACCGGGATTTCACCTGCGTCTCCCGCCACCTTCGCTAGTTCTAGGGCGTGACTCATCCATTGACGGTATATGAGATATTCGGGGTAGTCAACTCCTGTGGGCAATTCAAAATTCCAAATTAAATAATTGTATTCCCATGACTTAATTACGCTGGCTGTACTAGTAGAGGATCAAGTTGACCTTTTGTATCTAGCTCATAAAGATCGTCACAACCACCGATGTGTTGGTTATTGATGAAAATTTGTGGTACTGTGCGACGACCGTTGGCGCGTTCTGCCATATTAGCTCTGGCTGCTTCGTCGCCATCGATTTTATATTCTGTAAATTGTACGCCTTTCCACCACAGTAACAATTTGGCACGAATGCAGTAGGGGCAGGTTTGCCAAGTATATATCTCTACGTTGGCTTTAATTTTTTCTGGAGAACGTCCGAAAAATTGATTAAATAAGTTCAACATAGCTTTTATTTTATAGATTTGTGTCCAAAATGTAGGGTGCGCTACTTGCGATATAACTTAACTATACTCAGAAATATTCATACTGACGCACTCCACCAAACCATCAATTTCGGATAATTTATTTTTTGGTGTTTTCTTTCTGGATTTTGTAATCGGGAATAGGTAATAAATTATTACCTATTCCCCATCATCCATTACCAATCCTTAAAGTCAAATATATCGTTTTTGTTAATCCAAACTAAACTCTATAAAATCTGTTTTGGTAAATAACATATTCTTGTCTACGGCTGACAATATTTTATTATTAGCACGCTCAGAATTTAAACACTCTATAACTAAACGTGCCACATCAGCGCGATGGATGCTACCTATAATTCTAGTATCTTCAGTTAATATGCCGTTTCCTGTGGATGGCTCTGATTTTAGTCCTCCAGGACGGATGATTGTATAAGTTAGTCCACTAGCAATTAAATGTTGTTCGGCTTTATCTTTCTCTACTAAAACTGGCCCCAATACTGCCAGCACTTGGGGAGAAAGAGCTTCTACACTATTTCCTGTACCAATAGAAGTCACAAGGATAAATTTTTGCGCTCCGGCTTTGAGTGCTGCATCAATGAGATTCTTGTTTCCGGGGTAATCTGGTTTTGCTGCGTCTGTGGGTAGACCACCGAGGGTGCTAATAACAGTATGAATAGGCTCATCGGTTAAAGTTGCCCGTTCTACATCGCTGGCATTTAAAGCATCGCCCAAAACAACTTGAACACCTATTGCCTCTAGTTCAGGACGAGATGCTTCACTTCTCAAAAGTGCTGTAACTTTGAGATTTTGGCTAGTTAAGTAGTTGGCAATTTCTCTCCCAACGCCGCGACTAGCACCAACTAAAAAAATATGGGATGAGTTTGTCATATGATTTGTAATAAATTAAAACTAATCACTTACGCTCAAAGGATTGTATCAAAGGATTAGTGACAATTAGTAATTGCTCAAGCTTTTGGAAGGCTTCTGGTTGGTGTCGCACATGAGCATCAATAAATAAATGGATGATTGTGGCTAGCAATAAACGAAAATGTTCTTGGGGTTGAGTGGCAGGAATGTCTTTAAAGGGTAGGGCTAAAGTTGAGTCAACTATATCGACGATGGAAAAATGATTTGCTCCTCGCAAAAGTAGTAAATAGCTGTTCTCGCGTCCTCCCATAATTGCTTCTTGGAAGGTACGAATGACTGGGGTGGTAGCGTCTTTTGTATTTAACCCAAAGTGAGCGCTACTGTTGGCAATCACTCCATCATGGGTTCCACCGATTACCAGTCGGGGCAGGGTATCTGGTAACGGCAAGATAGTATTAGGTTTATATCCCAACATAACTGCACCGGCGGTATGTGAGCCGTAGGCAAATGATGCTACGACTTGAGGGAAAAAGTTGGGGTTGGCATTTTCCATTGCCACTCTACCGCCTTCGGAGTGTCCACCCAAGATGATTTTCTCTAGGTCAAGTGTTCCAGATAAAATACCTGCACTCTGTAATTGCGCTAGTTTGGTTAGTATTACTGGCAAAGCTGAAGCAGTAGGAACAGTACCATAAAATTCTCGTTTTCGCTTTTCTATCTCAAACCCAGGTGTAAAGCTAACCAGTCCTGGAAGACTTTCCCCAACCCAGTTAAACATCACCACAACTAGTCCGGTTTGGGCTAATTCTATACCCAACCATTGATATTTTTGGGCATCGCAGTTAAAGCCGTTGAAGAAAATCACCACTGGGAAAGGAGCTTGTGCGGCATCAACGGGTAACATTCCCCAATTTTTTTCTAAATTACTATCTGTATTTTTTGCAGGATAGAGAACTTTGATGTGGATAGTATCGTAAGGAGATTCAGCGCTATCAACTTTAGCTGCGGTCAATAAAGCTTGCACAGTCTGCATAATTTATGATTCGTATTTACCTAAGCAAAACTGGAGTTATTGATAGGATTGATTACGAATTCAGTATGCAGTTAGTCTTTGTGCTAATAAATCGGCAAAAGGTATGTTGTTAAAACCAAGATTTGCCACTCTAACTTCAGAAGGTAGTCTGTTTTGAGGATCACTTAGTAAACAATACTAGTCTCTGACCCCTAAATTTTAATACCTAGAGTAATTATACTTAGCCCGATTGTGGGAGAGATTTTTTTCAGTAATTATGCCACTCTAATAGGTAATTCATCGTAGGTGAGTTATGGTTAAGCGATCGCCAAAATATATTGATGCGTCTCAAGATATTAAAGTAGCCGCTACTACAAAGATTTGGGGGTTTACGGTTGGTATGCTTGCGCTTTGTATACCTCTGTCGGCCGTAACTCGGAGTGGTGCTATCATTCCTTTGGCTGCTCTAGGAGGTGCAACAGCTGGGACTTTTGCTATATGGCGTGCTGATGAGAGGAAATCAAAACCTCACTACTTCTCTAATCAAAGGGTAGAACTATTGGAACAAAGAATTGCCAATCTAGAAACTATCGTTAGCAGTGATGACTCTGATTTACACACAAAAATCCAACGTTTAGATGCTGATAATCCTTCTGGTGTTATGACTGAAGTTACTACACCAGAAAACAAAGCTTAAAATCAACAATACATCTGATTTAGCCTTGATCTGCGATGAAGTTTAATTAACCTGAAACAATTTCTGCTTAGTTGTCCTGATCTCAAAACCTAGTTAAATCATACTCTTCTTTAGAAATAGAACTGTTCTAGGACAACAGTATCTTTTGGTTAAGGTTAGTTAGAATTGATGGACTTCATGGAAATTATTCCTATCTCAGTCATATCAAGCAATCAAGGCTAAAAATCCTATTAATAAGGATACTCTCTGCGAATTTTGCCTACGATTGTGTTCTATTAGACTGCGAGGATTACGGAATTTTTAATTAACTAGAAGTTATAAACTTGATTAATTGCATTGGTATAACTTACCTTAAGTATGCAAAATTGTGCCACAGGAATGCAGATGGATTGGATTAGCTTACTCAAAGCTCAACAAGCTGACTTCCTTCTCCGTGTGAAAAAACCGAAGACTTACGATCTGTCTTTGTTGGAAAGTCAAGTTAAAGGTTGCCACAGCGAAATTATGGCATTTTGGGGGGAGCCATTTGCCAAAATTCAGGAAGTTTCTCGCCGACAAGCTGAAATCCTTGCTAAAAATCCGCCTCCCATCCCGCCCGAATATCCAGAACCGCCCGACTGGACGATTCCTTTTCCTATCCACTTCCAGCAGCAAGCAGAAGATTATTTCTTGCGAGAACAAATTGTCGATCGCATTATTGTGGAACGTCTGGGTAAGTTACTGAAAAAATTGCCCCAGGATACTGTGAAAAACATGGTACTTGATGATGAAGGCAATTTGCGCGGTGAAAGCAAATTTACTTATTTGTTGGCAGATAACCCCAAAATCAGCGTGCAAGTTTATGTAGCGGATGGAGAAAGTTTTAATGGTATTAAGAAAGATAAAATTAAGTGGTCAGTTACTCAAGAAGATTTGAAAAATCACCAAGTATTAATTTTTCTGTGTTTATTTTATCCATCCACAGGTAAACTTGGTTATGAAAAGCAAGCTGTCGTAGCCGGCTTTTTACCCACTAGTCACATCGCCTTAACTGAACCAAAGCTATATTTCACCCCCAGTCATTTGTTATATGCAGGTGGATTAAGCTGGTATTTAGAATCACTAACTGCAAAAAAAGAGGCGAAACTAGATTTTCTGCCGGTAGTGATTGAGAGAACGATACCAGAAACTATTCAAACTGTACCCTCAGAACATCCCCGCAAAGAAATTATCGGTGATTGGGAATGTTGGCAGACATTAAGAGGACACACTAGAGGAATTAATTGCTTGTCTTTTAGTTCTGGTTGTGAAAATGGTTTGCCAATGTTAGCTAGTGGGAGTCGGGGAGAGACAAAACTCTGGGATTTAAGCCAGGGTGAATTAATCGATACTTTGTCGGAATATCCTTGGATTGTCTCTGGGTTAGTAGATGAAGTAAATTCTCTGGCTTTTAGTGCTGATGGGCAAATGTTGGTGAGTGGTGGTGCAGACTCCACTATTAAGATTTGGCATACAGGCGCACTAGATTTAATTGATATTCTGCACAAACACAATGGGATTGTGAGGTGTGCGGCTTTTACTCCCGATGGGCAGATGCTAGCGACTGGTGGCGACGACAGAAGAATCTTGTTTTGGGATTTGATGCACCGTCAGGTCAAAGCTATTTTGTCTTTAGATGATACGGCTGCTCATTCTCTAGTTTTGAGCAGAGATGGACAAACTTTAGTTACAGGGAGCTATCGCAAAATCAAAGTTTGGCAAACTTCTGGTTCCTGGTTCGGTAAAAATCTCAAGGATGCACAACCGTTACATACCCTGATGGGTCATGGTCATATCGTGCGTTCTTTAGCGATGAGTAAAGATGGTCAACTACTGATTAGTGGCAGTTGGGATCAGACGATTAAAATTTGGCACTTGGCTACAGGGAGATTAATTCGCACCCTCAAAGGTCATACAGATAAAGTGTATGCGATCGCCTTAAGTCCTGATGAACAAATTATCGCTAGTGGTAGCTCTGATCAAACCATCAAGTTGTGGCATCTGGAAACAGGCGAGTTATTAGCTACGTTTACAGGTCACACTGATATCGTCACAGCGCTAACTTTTACAACATCCGGTGAGATGTTAGTCAGTGGCAGTTTGGATAAGACGATTAAACTTTGGCAAAGGAGTTAATGAGGAATCATTGGTTAACAGTCAATAGTTATTTGTCTCTTTTTCTGTATTTTTTATGTTTCTAACCCCACTCAACAGCGCTAATCAAATTAGCGTTGTTTTTTGGCATATCTTGGAAATAATATTTTTGCTAGTGGCTTTTGATATGTAAAAATCTTTCATGGAGGCGCGGGGTATTCAGCCAGCAGATGCAAAAACAACTGATAGGCACTCCCGTAATCAAAAGCTGTCAATATCAAGTTATTATTGTGATATTTTAGAACAAATCAGTGCATACACTTGAGAGTAAGACAAGTTATCACCTAAATATTTCGGGTGCGATAATATTACATCCCACTGCGGATAATGGCTTTAAAGAGGTAATTGGCAAATTTAAGGATAAATAGCATTTTGATATTGCATCTGGAGGAATGGGCAAAATAATGCCAGTGAGTAACACAAAGCCTTCTTTGCAGCGCCAAATTAAAACTATGATTCGTTCTAGTGTTCAAACTGCTCAAAAGCTACCTTTGCGCTTGATTTTGGTTGTTCCTTTTGTGCTGCAAATTTTCACAGCAGTAAGTCTTGTAGGTTATCTCTCTTTTAAAAATGGACAGAAGGCAGTAAATGAACTCGCTGACCAGTTAATTGTAAAAGTGAATGGGCTAGTTGATCAACATCTTGATACTTACTTAGCAGTTCCTCGCCAGATCAATCAAATCAATGTGGATGCTACGAATTTAGGAATGCTGAATCTAGAAAACTTTCAGACTACAGGACGTTATTTCTGGCAGCAAATGCAGGTATTTAATGTTGGTTATATTAGTTTTGCTAACCCCCAAAGAGAATTTATCGGAGTTGAACGTTTAGATAAAGGTAGCCTATTAATTAATGAAGTTTCCCAAGAAAAGGGGATTGGCAAGCTGTATGTTTACAATACTAATAATCAAGGCGATCGCCAGCAATTAATAGCGGTCAAAGATTACAATCCCCATGTGGAAGCTTGGTATGCAGATGCAGTTAAGGTAGGGAAACCTATCTGGAGTCAGATTTATTCATGGGAAGATAAACCAGAAGTTTTATCTATATCTGCAAGTTATCCCATCAATGACAGTAATAATAAATTTGTTGGTGTGATTAGTGTTGATTTAATACTATCGCAAATTAACAGCTTTTTAGCCAATTTGAAAGTCGGACAAACAGGACAAATATTTATTCTAGAACGTTCTGGAATGATAGTTGCTTCTTCCACTAGTGAAGCACCATACAAAGTAATTAGCGGCAAAGCACAAAGGCTATCGGCACATCAGAGTCAAAATTATTTACTTCGAGAAACAACGGATTATCTGCAACAAAAATTCGGTCAATTAAAAAATGTTAAGAGTTATCAAGAAACTGTATTGCAACTACGACATGAAAGACATTTTGTGCAAGTAAGACCTTGGAAAGATAAATTAGGCTTGGATTGGTTAGTGATTGTTGTTGTTCCTGAGAGCGACTTTATGGCACAAATTAATACCAACAATCGCACAACTGTTTTACTTTGTTTGGGGGCGCTAATTATAGCGACGGCAATGGGTGTGTATACTTCCCGTTGGATTGCCCGTCCTGTTGTGCAGTTAACTCAAGCTAGTAGTGCGATCGCCTCTGGCAACCTTGACCAAGAAGTGACGATTTCTGGCTTAAAAGAATTGAGTATGCTTGCCACATCTTTTAATCAAATGGCAGGACAACTACGTGATAGTTTCGCAGAATTAGAAAAAACCAATCAAGAATTAGAAAACAGAGTTGCGGAACGAACGGCGGAAATCACAGCAGCTAAAGAAACGGCTGATGCTGCTAACCGTGCCAAAAGTGAATTTTTGGCTAACATGAGCCATGAATTACGCACCCCACTCAATGGTATTCTCGGCTATGCACAAATTTTGCAGATGGATTCCAATACTAGTGATGAGCAAATGCAAGGTTTGAACACTATTTATGAGTGTGGTTCTCATTTACTGACTTTAATTAATGATATTTTAGATATTGCCAAAATTGAAGCTAAAAAACTAGAATTATATCCTAAAGAATTTGATTTAAGAAAATTATTACTCGGTGCTTGTGAGATGTGCCGAATTAAAGCAGATCAAAAAGAACTTATTTTTAAATATCATTTAAATAATCGTATTCCTGCTAATATTTTCGCTGATGAAAAACGGATACGCCAGGTTTTAATTAATATTCTGAGTAACGCTATTAAGTTTACAGATCATGGTACAGTCACTTTTGATGTAGAAGTAGTTGCCTGTACTGGAACAAAATTAATTACCAATACAAATCAGTTACTGCCAGTTCATCAACTGAGATTCCACATTGAAGATACAGGCATTGGGATGACTGATGAACAACTAAAAAAAATATTTTTGCCCTTTGAGCAAGTAGGAGATAATTTGCATAAATCAGAGGGAACAGGTTTAGGACTAGCAATTAGTAGTCAAATTCTAGAATTGATGGGTAGTGATCTTAAAGTTGAGAGTGTATATGGTAAAGGAACTAAGTTTTGGTTTGATTTAGATTTACCTATAGTTGATACTGGGAAATTCTCTTTATCAGTTGAAGGTCAAAAAAATATTATTGGCTATGAAGGGAAGACAAGAAGTATCTTAATTATTGATAGTAGTTGGGAAAATCGTTCTATTTTCGCCAATTTATTGTCATCCTTAGGGTTTAAGTTGATTGAGGTTAGTAATCTACAAGAGAGTTTAGATAAGATAAAAACTGAACATCCCGATTTAATTATTGCTGATATCGCTATGCCGGAAATAAATAACTTGCAGGCGACAAAAAAGATGCGGTCGCAAGTAGAATTTGCAAATTTGGTGATTATTGCTTCGTCGGCTAGTGTATCTGAATATACTCGTCAGCAAAGTCAAGAAGCCGGTTATGATGATTTTTTAGCAAAACCTGTAAAGGTTGAAGAATTATTTAATATGTTACAAACTTATTTATCTTTGAAATGGATTTACTCACTTAATGATGATTCCTCAGCTAAAATTTCAACTACAGAAGAAATTATATTTCCCCCACCTACAGAATTGTTTAACTTATATCAAGCTGCTAAGGCTGGTTATGTAGTTGGTATTCAAGAAGAGATCATCAGAATTCAGCAATTAGATAAAAGATATACGCGTTTTGCTGTTAAAGTTTCAGAATTAATAGCAGAGTTTGAAGATGAGGCAATTGTTGCAATGATTCAACCTCATCTATCATATTGATATTTATCAGTTATTCACTAATAACGTCAAAAACCTATTATATAGATTTATATTTTAAGATACTAAAAATGGATTTTTTTCAGGAAAGTTATTAAATAAAGATGAATCTAAAACTACGATGTTTCATAGGATAATTAGATGAGCAGTCCCATAAATAACTCAGTCTTAATTGTAGATGATATCCCGACTAACATCAAGGTTTTGTTTGACATTCTCAATCAAGCTGGTTTTCGAGTTTCTGTTGCTAAAAATGGTCTAAGCGCGTTAGCAAAAGTACAAGAAACATTACCAAATTTAATTTTACTGGATGTCATGATGCCTGGTATGGATGGATTTGAAACTTGCCGCCACCTAAAAGCCAATCCCAAGACCAAGGACATTCCCGTAATTTTTATGACAGCTTTATCTGATACGGTAAATAAAGTCAAAGGGTTGCAAATTGGTGCAGTTGACTATATTACTAAACCTATTGAATATGAAGAAGTGTTAGCGAGAATCAATGTCCATTTAGAATTGCGGCGGACTCAATTAAAGCTAGCACAAGAGGAGAAAATGTCTTCTTTGGGACAGTTAGTGGCAGGAATTGCCCATGAAATTAATAATCCAGTTAATTTCATTTATGGGAATTTAACCCACGCCCAAAATTATGTTGGAGACTTATTAAATTTATTAAAATTATACGAAAATCATACGGTTAATCCAAGTCCGGAAATTCAAGCATTCTCCAAAAGTATTGAATTAGAGTTTATTAAACAAGATTTACCACATCTATTATCTTCGATGCAGATGGGGACTGAAAGGGTGGAGAAAATCGTGCGATCGCTGCGGTTATTCTCTCGATTAGAAGACCCAGAATTTCAACTATTTAACTTACATGAGGGTATTGATAGCACACTCATTATTTTAAGTCACCGCCTCAAAATTTTGCCTACAGATTCAACTATTCATATTATCAAGGAATATGGTGATATTCCTTTGGTTGAGTGCTATTCTGGAAAACTTAACCAAGTATTCATGAATCTGCTGGCTAATGCCATTGATGCCTTAGAAGAGTCAGTAGTTAATAGAGAAACAACTGATACATTGACAATTTGGATTCGGACAACAGTCGTGGATGACCAAAAATCAGTATTAATTGAAATTACAGATAATGGTGTTGGTATTCCTCTAGAAGTGCAACAGCGTATATTTGAGCAATTTTTCACTACCAAGCCTTTAGGTAAAGGTACAGGTTTAGGATTGGCGATCGCCCATGAGATTATAGTCGAAAAACATGGGGGTACTCTACAGGTACAATCTACTCCGGGAAAAGGTACTCAATTTTTAATCACTATTCCCATTCAACAAGTGATTAGATATTAATGTTAGCTATTTTTATAGTCATGATACCCTTACTATCTGTTTAGAGACAATAATCAGGTAGTAGTAATTCCAGCTTCAGCAGAAAAGTATTTAGGAGTCATGACAGCTTTATTTTTTGTACCTATATTTTATTTTTATGATTCTTTAACTAAATTAGTCATGAACTCTCATGCAGATGAGTCCAACATAAATCAACCTGGACTACTATATATTGATGTTATAAAAATTATTGGTTGTAACTGTTGCTCTGTTACAATTTCTGGGAATCATAATCTCATAGGTTATTTATAAAGCAAGAATAACATTTCTGTTGGGGAGCTTGTCTCTGTTGTAGCAAGTGGTATTCTGCTAGGCACATATGTAGATATGATTGGTCAGGAAAAGAATAATTTAAGCGATTAACACACCCAAGGTTTACTTTATAAATAGTCTCCTATCGCATCACCAGTGAATTAATATAAAATCCGCGAGTTCAAATCAAATGCTTGATACATCAACCGAAACTAGCTTTATTTTAGTTGTAGATGATACCCTCACCAATCTCGAAATTATCTCTGAAGCATTGATTGGCGCAGGTTTTGAAGTAGCCACCGCAGTTGATGGAAAAAAAGCGCTCGAACAGATACAAAGTAGAGTGCCAGATTTAATTCTGTTGGATGTAATGATGCCGGTAATGGACGGATTTGAAACCTGTAAAAACTTGAAAATTCAGCCAGAAACTCACGATATTCCCGTGATTTTCATGACAGCAATTACTGATACAAATAGTAAAGTAGAAGCCTTAAGTTTAGGCGCAGTTGATTACATTACTAAGCCATTCCATAAAGCAGAAGTTTTGGCTCGTATTTCTGCCCATCTGCAACTGAGAAGCTTGAATAAAAATTTAGAAAAACGAGTTATTGAACGCACGGCTGAATTGAATCAAGCATTGAAAGACCTACAAGAGTATCAACTCCAACTTGTACAACAGGAAAAAATGTCTGTGCTTGGACAATTAGTAGCAGGATTAGCTCATGAAATTAATAACCCAGTCAGTTGTATTTATGGCAATTTAGGTCACGCTTTGACGTATTTTGAAAATATGGATAAGCTGATTAATTTATATCAAAGTTATTATCCCCAGCCTGTACAAGAAATTCAAAACGAAATCAGTGAAATGGATTTAGCCTATGTGCGTTCTGACCTGCCCAATTTAATTTTCTCTATGAAAGAAGGCATTCAGCGCATCCGAGATATTAGCAGGAGTCTACGTATTTTTTCCAGGTCAGACACAGAAAAAAAAATTCAGTTTGATATTCATGAAGGGATTGATAGTACTATTTTAATACTCAAGCATCGATTGAAAGGATCTGAGAATCACCCTGACATTGAAATTAAACGAGATTATGGTGTCATACCTCAAGTTAACTGCTTTCCTGGGCAATTGAATCAGGTGTTCATGAATATTTTAGCTAATGCAATTGATGCCTTAGAAGAATCATTTAGTAATAATTATTATTCAGTAATAGATAGTGAAATTACTGTTAATCAGGAAATGATGGCTGAGACTCCGCAGATCATAATTCAGACAATACTGAGTGAAGATGAAAGTTATGCTTTAATTAAAATTAAAGATAACGGCATAGGAATGCCACAGCAAATTAAAGAGAGAATTTTTGATAATTTGTTTACTACTAAACCTGTAGGTAAAGGTACAGGTTTAGGATTATCAATTGCTCGGCAAATTATCATTCAAAAACATGGTGGTAAACTTGAGGTAAATTCAGAACCAGGAAGAGGCTCAGAATTTATTATTAACATCCCCATTGAATAACTATATCAATTGTCAAACTTAATTTCTCTAGCTAATTATGTATTTTGCTAGAACTTAATTAAAGCCAGGATGTTTTCTATGATTCTTCAATGATTGATAAATTAATCTTTATTTGCAATATAACTTATCATAAATTCATGAGTAATTTAGTATAAATTTGTCGCTAATTTGTGTGATTTGCAAATTTATTCATAAAACTAGGGAACTATATTGCTGTAGGGATTAATGTTTTACAGAGTAAAACGATGATGAAAATAGTAGTAGCCCACAGCAACGACCCAGATTCTCTATCAGCAGTTAAAGAGATTATTCAGCAATCAACAGATTCTCTTCAAGGAAATAATCCTCAAGCGGGAATTTTATTTGCAGCTATTGATTTTGATCACTCCCTAATTCTGGAAAATATTAATCAGGCTTTTCCGGGTATTGAGTTGATTGGTGGAACTACAGATGGGGAAATTTCTTCACTGTTAGAATTTCAGCAAGACTCAATAACTTTAATGCTATTCTGCTCCGACGAAATTGAAATTTTTGCAGGTGTGGGATATCAGGTTTCACACAATCCAATTACGGCGACTCAAGAAGCTGTACAAAAAGCCAAAGCCAAAAGCACAACCGAGCCTCAGTTATGTTTAACCCATCCAGAAAGCCTTACAACTAGCGGTGTGTCTATCTTAGATGGCTTAAAATTGGCTTTAGGAGAAAAGTTTCCCATTTTCGGTGGTTTAGCAGCTGATCAGTCAGTTTATCAAAACACGCACCAATTCTTTAAAACAGAAGTCTTGAGTGATGCTGTGCCAATTTTGCTCTTTTGTGGTCAAGTTTTATTTTCCCACGGTGTGGCTAGTGGTTGGCTCCCCATTGGTAAAACTAGCCAAGTTACCAAAGTAGATAAAAATATCGTCTATGAGATTGACGGTAAACCAGCTTTAGAATTTTATCGACATTATTTAGGTCAGCTTCCGCCGTCAATGGAATATCCTTTAGCCGTGTTTACTCATGATAAAACGAGTTTTTATCTGAGAGCGCCGATCGCCTATGATGAACAATTAGGTAGTGTCACTTTCTTTGCTGATATTCCTGAACAAGCGAGTATTAACATGGCTGAAGCAGGTAAAAGCGATATTTTAGCTGCTTCTCAAGCATCATTTATGACAGCGTTCAAGAATTACCCAGGAACGGAACCAGCAGGTGTTCTGTTTTTCTCTTGTGTAGCTCGAAGACAATTACTAGGTACACAAGCTCAACAAGAATATCTAAATACTAAAAATATTTCTAATAAATATTTACCATCTTGTGGTTTTTATTGTAATGGAGAAATTTCCCCTATAAAACCAACAGGTGAAACACATTTTCATAATGAAACTTTTGTCACTTTAATTTTAGGAACTCATTAATAATTTAAGGATTGTATGAATTGTGAACAAGAAATCCAGAGGCTGGAAAAAGCTAATAGAATCCTTCAGAAAAAATTAATTCGTTCAGAGGTTGATAGAGTTAGGTTAGAGGAAACTAACAGCAAAAAGGAAACTTTGCTTAAGAATGTAATTAATGAATTAAAGCAATCACAAATTCAATTAGAAGACAGGAGGCATGAATTAGAGAAAACCCTGTTTAATCTTCAGACAATGCAGGATAAAATGTCTGCCTTAGGTAGTATGGTTGCAGATGTAGCTCACGAAATTAATAATCCTGTGGGATTTATCATGGGGAATTTGAACCCAGCATTTGAGTATATTCATGAGTTATTCCGTCTGCTTGACTTGTATCAGCAATATTACCCCGAACCATGCCCAGAAATCCAGGCAGAAATGACAGCAATGGATTATGAATATGTGCGTGAGGATTTGCCTAAACTTATTTCCTCAATGAAAGAAGGAACTGATCGCATTAGCAAGCTTAGTAATAGTTTACGGACTTTTTCCCGAACAGATGCAGAATATAAATTGCTTTTTAATATTCATGAAGGGATTGACAGTACTCTTTATATTCTTCAGCATCGTTTAAAGGCTACTCAAGACCGTCCACAAATTCAAGTAGTTAAAAAGTATGCGGATATTCC
This sequence comes from Trichormus variabilis 0441, assembly GCF_009856605.1. Classification (NCBI taxonomy): domain Bacteria; kingdom Bacillati; phylum Cyanobacteriota; class Cyanophyceae; order Nostocales; family Nostocaceae; genus Trichormus; species Trichormus variabilis. The sequence goes on from NZ_CP047242.1 coordinate 3,939,852, forward strand.
TTTAATTGAATGTTTTCCCGGTCAATTGAATCAGGTGTTTATGAATCTTTTAGCTAATGCTATAGATGCGTTGGAAGAGTCTAATTTTGGGTTAAGTTTTGCGGAGATTGAGCAAAAAAACAATCAAATTACGATTATCACTAGTTTATTCGCCAATTCTATTTTAATTCAGGTTCAAGATAATGGTTTTGGGATATCAAATGAATTAAAATCAAAGATATTTGAACATTCATTTACTACTAAACCTGTTGGTAAAGGTACAGGATTAGGGTTAGCGATCGCTCAACAAATTATTGTTCAAAAACATGGTGGAAGGCTGGAGGTTAATTCAGTTCCAGGAGAGGGTTCGGAATTTATTATTACCCTTCCTATCGAATGATTTAAAAAAAATATCCCCGACTTTTGGGAAAAATCGGGGATAAATGGATTGAGATAGAGCTTACAAACCCTCTGATTTCTCAGCAGGAATAGCACTTACCTGAGTACTGACAACTTTTGTGGTTTGCAGAATTGCAGTATTGGCAACAGAATTATTTGCCAAAGTAAAGAGTGGATTAGATAAAATTCCTGCTACGGAGGTAGCAATCAAAGTCAATACTAAACCCACTTGCAATGGTCTAAATCCAGGTAAATTCCAACGTATTTCGGGGTAATTTTTGACTACATCGGACATTTCTTGGGGTTCTTTGACTACCATCATTTTGACTACGCGAATGTAGTAGTAGATGGAGACAACGCTGGTTACTAAGCCTAGTAAGACCAACCAGTAAAGACCTGCTTGCCAACCAGCCCAGAACAAGTAAATTTTGCCAAAAAACCCGGCTAGTGGAGGAATACCGCCCAATGAAAGCAGGGAGATACTCAAACCTAGTGTGAGGAGTGGGTCTTTTTGATATAACCCAGAGTATTCGGCAATTTGGTCGGTTCCTGTCCGCAGAGAGAACAGAATGATGCAGGTAAAACCGCACAGGTTCATGAACAGGTAAACCAGCAAGTAAAAGATCATGCTGGCGTATCCGGCATCAGTTCCAGCAATCAAGCCAATCATCACAAACCCGGCTTGGGCAATGGATGAATAAGCTAGCATCCGTTTCATGCTGGTTTGGGCTAGGGCGACAACATTACCCAAAATCATACTGAGGACGGCCAAGGCTGTGAACACAAATTTCCATTCTTCGGCGACGAAGGGGAAAACTGTGGTTAACAGACGGATAGCGAGGGCAAAGCCTGCTGCCTTGGAACCAACGGATAAAAAGGCAATCACTGGGGTGGGAGCGCCTTCATATACGTCTGGTGTCCATTGGTGGAAAGGTGCGGCGGAAATCTTAAAGCCAATACCCGCGATGACAAAAACCAGGGCAATAACTGCACCTAGTGATTGACCAACGTTAGCTGTAATAATTCCGTTAGCGATCGCACTCAGTTCTGTTTGTCCACCGGATAGACCGTATAAAAGTGACACACCATACAGAAATACTGCTGTGCTGGAAGCGCCAATCAACAAGTATTTCAGGGCTGCCTCATTAGAACGGGGGTCACGCTTGGTATAACCTGTCAACAAATAAGAGGAAATACTCAGTGTTTCTAGGGAGATGAAAATCATCACCAACTCACTAGCCCCAGAGACAAACATCCCGCCCAAAGTCGCAGTTAACAAAATAGCGATGAATTCCGCTAAAGCAGTTCCACTCTGCTCAACATAGCGGATTGACATCAAGATGGTAACAACGGCAGACAGGGCGATGATACCGCGAAAGATGATGCTGAGGTCATCACCAATAAACCCGCCAGTAAAAGAGATGGGATTGGTAGCATCCCATTGAAAATACAGGGCAACAATCGCCGCCAGTAAGCCTGCGATCGCCAGATATCCGATCCAGCGTGAGGATGTACGCCCTAAAATCAAATCAACAATCAAAACCCCCATGAGGGTGACAATTACAATTCCCTCTGGCAAAATTGTTCCAGCATTTAACTGGGCTGCAAGATTAGCAAAATCCATGAGATATATAGGTTTTGGCGATTAGACATCAAGGCTAACTTTGTTCATTCTATCTATTGTTCTTGACCAAAGTTGCATTTATCTTTTTAGCTTTTAGTTTATGCCCGCTTTTGGCTAAAAACTGCTCACTGGTAGCGTCTTAGCTTTCCGTTACGGACTGTTACTATACATACCATTAGATGAAATTATGCTTGAGTGTAGCATTTGTAACTTAGTAACGTGAATTGAAAACAAAGACTGGGTAAGCTTAAGAGGCAGGAGGAAAAGAGAAATACTAATGGTTAATGACCTTTTTTGAATTGATTTATCTAGGTCTTCCCAAGGTTGTAATATAGATGACTGCTTCATCATTGGGAATACCCAGAACTTCATTTACTTGGTCATCAAAAAAACCACCAATACCACTGACACCTAAGTTGAGTTGGATAGCGGCTAAATTCAATCTTTGTCCCAAATGTCCGGCATCCATGTGTAAGTAACGATAAACGCGATCGCCATATTGAGCGATCGCGGATTTAAGATCAGATGTATGAAAAATGACGGCGGCAGCATCTCGGCCTAGTTCCTGTCCCAAACAGAGGAAGTGTAACTCTCGCCGGAAGTTTTTAAACCGGATTTGCCTTAATTCTTGAGCTTTAGGCGCGTAATAGTAACAACCAGCCTCCAGTCCTTGGACTCCGCAGACAGCGATAAAAGTTTCAATTAAATTTAAATCAAAATAATCCGGGGAATTATCTAGACTTTGGTCAATATAATTTTGGGGTTGATAAGTAAAATCAAGTAAAGCTTTGAGTTCATCAAAGGTCAATTCCTCACCATTATAAGCACGGGTAGAACGTCGCTTGTGCATGGTGATTTCCAAATCTGACAGATTTTCTCCCCAGTATATGGGTGCGGAGACGGTGGAGATTTTCAAGCAGAAAGGGAAATTGTATTTATCCTCCAAGGATTTTTCTTGGATGACCGTTGGTAAATTCAGTTTGCCAGTGATACTAGCGGAAATTTGAGTATGGTGATGGAAATATTTGAGCAATTCACCGTCGGGAACTTGGGGATAATTAGTTTCTGTAGCTGAGGGGAGGGCTGTACATCCTGGAGATATATTTTGCTGGATATCTAATAAATCTGCTAGGGGTAAAACAGCGATCGCTCCTTCCTGTAGCGGATCAATATATAGTAAATCATTAACTGCTTCATCGATGAAACCGCCAATTAAGTGGGGACGATAATCAGTGATAGCAGCACTTAACTCGATATTTCCCAACAGGTGTCCTGTATCTAAACAAATGCGACGATAAGCCCGGTCTTCATAGCGCCACGCCGAACGATAGAAAACAGCCGTAACAATAATGGCTAATTGAGTACTTTCTAAAGCAGGATGCCAGAAACAAGCCTCTTGCAAACTTTGCCAAACATCACTTTCCCAATAGTGTATTAGGGAATGAGTGCGACATTGGTAGTTATAAAGCCCTGGCGATAGTAGGGGCGTACCACGGGAAACCACATATACCTCCGCCGGATATAATCCCCCCGCACTGGGCGCAGCACGTAAATACACCGTATTCCCCATAGAAGGCATTCTGGCAGTCAGCCCATAACTGCGAAACAATAACCGCGACAGCCTTTGCCACCATTGACCATTGGTATCATTGACAAATACCTCTGGTGTTTCTTGTAAATAGGGTTTAAGGTCAATAGCAGAACCGATTTTATACTCCTTAAACGGCACTGGCTGTTTAGCCCAATCTAACCTCTGACTTTTAGAGGCGATCGTCTCAGGGTCATATTTAGTACGTTCGTGATAATGTTGAGCAATTGACTGGTGTATTTCTGGCATAGTACTTTCAATACCCTTACGACATCCTCATTTTGATCTTGGCATTCATCAGTACCATTATTTCAGTCTAATCAGCACATTCCTCAGAATTACTATTGTTTAAGGAGGCAGGAGGCAGGAGGCAGGGGGGCAGGGAGCAGGGGGAGCGAAGAAGAATAACGATGGACTATTGACTATTAACAACTGACAACTGACAACTGACAACTGACTAATGACTAGCTAAATGATTACGCCGCCAACGGTAGAACCCATAGACTCCAGCAGACAAAATTAACCAATAGGGACTGTACACTATTAACCAAATACCCAATTTGAGCAGCCCAACCGTAAAATTTCCTAGCGAATAAGTGGATTTATTCCAAGTTTCTTGTATTTGGGAATTTACAGCCAGTTGAGGGCTAGTACTAGCGACGGCTGCTTTGAGATTGAGCGTAATAGTGGAATAGGCGACTTGATTCTGTAGGTTTTTTAATTGAGCATCAATTTGTTCGATAGATTGTCTAACATTGCTGAGTTCTTGGGCAACACTGAGTACATCTCTAACTGAACCTGCCCGATCCATAATTTTTTGCAGATTAGCTTCAGTTTTCCGGAGATTAGTTAATCTAGCTTGGAAATCAACCAATTGATTGCCCACATCTTCCGCCGTGATTTTACGATTTTCTACTGTGCCTAATTTAGCTAACTCCTCTATTGTGGGTTCTAGTGAGTTCTGCGGTACTCTTAGCTGTATTGAGGCAGTATGACGGGTATTTCCCTTTGTGGGTTGTTGTTCATTTAAGCCAATTAAGTCTCCCTGCTGACTATTAACAATTTGCGTAACAGTATCAATAGTTTTATCTACCGAGTTGACAATTAGAGTTATGGCCGCTTTTTTAATTAATTGGGGACGGGAACGGGGTATAGGTGCAGCTTGCGCCTTTTGTGCCACATTATCAGCAAGCTCAGAAGCAGTAACAGGTACAGGTGCTGATGCTTGATTTGTAGACTGGGGTGCAGAAGCGCAACTGGTAAAAATTACTCCCCCTATTAGCGCAGTGACAAATAAAGCTGATTTACGTGGTAATTGAATAGACTTTTGCATAATCTCACCCCAGATAGTTGGATTAATCATGAGTATTACTGAGAATAAAACCTAAACCTGGGATTGTTGCAATTTATGTAACGTATACAGTGCTACTCGTCGCTTGAAGACAAGTATATAGGGGAAATCTGGCGCAGGCCAGAGATCAGGCTTAACCCACCCATACCAAAACTGATCCAAGGTATCAAGCCTTCATAAGAATCCACTACACGCGCGGTAGTGGTTGGTCGCTTAGGGTCATAACGTACTGCTACTATTTTGCCGTTACTGGAACGGTAAGATCGATAATCACCTGTGAAACGGATGCGATCGCCTTTGGCTAGAAACTCAACTACAGGCGCATAGGTTTCCTTTTGCTTATCCTTACTGTCGCGTTCACGACGACGAAGGCTATCTACTACGGTACCCTGTGTTTGTTTTAACGTTGCACGTTCCTTGGTGATTTGATTATTTACCAAAAAACCGCCCCCAATAAACACACATCCAATCACCAGACCAAGAATGCCACTAAATTTATCTTCAAAGGTAATTTGGCGAAATTTCAAATTCATGGGCTTGACAATATCACAGCAATAGATTCCAATGAACTACCCTTGGCTAACTTCGTTTGAGCTAGGGGTAGTTCATCTTACAGAAAATTAATAGTAAATTATGTGAATTAAGGTGAAGAATTTCGAGAACTAAAGGCGATTAGGGAAGGTTGTAGAGGTGCAGAACTAATGACTAATGACCAATGACTAACACCTTTAAAGTACTCAGACTAGTATCGGCACAACCAGTAATAAATCCGCCTGAACTTTGGATGTGTTGTAAATATTCAATGGCAGGTTTTGTGATAACTTCTCCTGGCATAATAACGGGGATTCCTGGGGGATAAGGACAGATAATTTCTGCACAAATGCGATCGCGCGCCTGTTCGATGGATAATGTTTCACTATCGGCAAAAAAGGCATCACGGGGGGAAATCTCTGAAAAATATTCCAGATTACTATTAACTCTTGGGTTGACTAATGCCTTAGCAGGCGGTGTTGTTTCTGCTAAAGTTGTGAAACCTTGGACTAACTGCTCAATATCAGCAGTTGTGTTTCCCAAGCTAATAATAAAGGTGAGATGCTTGAAAGTGGCAAATTCAGCCGTTACCCCCAGTTGTTCATCTAAAATTTCTTCCGCCGCAAAACCCGTTAAACCCAAGCCGGAAACAGTGATAGTTAAGCGTGTTTTATCCAAAGTTGTAAACCCTGATGATGGTGTCATGGTAGGAGGTTGTAAAACTGATAAGCCAGGAATTTGACTAATTCTTTCTCTAGCTTCATTGGCTAGTTGTAAGGTACGGGACATTAACTGTTTCCCACACAAAGCCATTTGTTGACGAGCCGCATCCAGAGAAGCTAGAAGTACATAACTGGGGCTAGTGGACTGTAGCAGTTGCAAAGCCTGACTAACTCTAACCGCATTTATTCTGTCACCTTGGATGTGTAACATCGAAGCTTGCGTCATTGCACCCAGTACCTTGTGAATGGACTGTACAGTTAAGTCTGCACCTGCGGCTAAGGCTGGGGTAGGTAATTCTGGGTGAAAAGTGAAGTGTGCGCCGTGGGCTTCATCTACAAGTAGAGGAATATTGTATTGGTGGGTGATTTGGGCGATCGCTTCTAAATCCCCACACACACCGTAATATGTAGGGTAAACTGCCAACACCGCTTTAGCATCAGGATGTTGTTGCAAAGCAGCTTTTACAGCCTCAGGTGTCATACTGTGGGCAATATCTAAAACCTGGTCATATTCAGGATGAATAAAGATTGGGATAGCACCAGAGAGAATTAAACCAGCGATCGCCGATGAATGTACATTCCGAGGCAAAATAATCTTATCCCCTGGTCTACAAGTAGCCATAATTGCTGCCTCGACACCGCAAGTAGAACCATTGACTAAAAACCATGTCTGTGCAGCACCAAAAGCCGCCGCCGCTAATCGTTGGGCTTCCTGAATCACTCCTTGGGGTGCAGATAAATTATCTAAATTAGCCAACTCCGTCAAATCAGCACCAAACACAGCTTCACCCAACAAATCAGCCAAAGGTTGAGCAATCCCCCGCCCCCGCTTATGCCCAGGAGTATAAAACGCTGCATGAGGACGAGCGATACAAGCTTTTATCCCATCGATTAATGGTGTTTGGTTTTGATCGAGCATTGGTAAGGAGCAAGAAAAGAGATAGTAGGTCGGTGTAAATAATTATTATTGGAATAAGGCAGGGGGCAGGGAGCAGCTGACAGGTGTAGGTATTTTACAAACGTGGCTGAAATGGGGTTTTTCCGTTAGTTGAAAACTCAAATTTTAGTCTTTGATTTTCTACCTAAGAACGAAATTTCGTTATTTGAACCACGTTTAGAACTCTGTTTGAGAGTGTCCACTCATACCCACATCAAAAACCTACACCTGTCAGGCAGGGAGCAGGGGGAGCAAACTCTTCCCCTCAACGCGAGTGCGGAGCGGAACATGGGTACAAGCCCTGCCCTTCTAGGGCGCTTGACCGGGGCGGAGTACAAGCTCCGTCTCGGTCAAGCGCCCTTGCTCCCTGCCCCCTGCCCCTTTTCCTCTTGTTGACCAATCTTGGTAGAGTGAGAATATAAGCAAAATATAAACTCGCCAGATTTATACGGCAGAACATGGGCAGTATTTGGGAATTAGATTTTTACTCCCGTCCGATTTTGGACGAAAATCAGAAAAAAGTTTGGGAAGTTGTAATTTGTGAAAGTCCCTTAGATATTCGCACAAAGACGGATTCCTTATTTCGCTATGCACAATATTGTCCCAGCACTGAGGTCAATTCAGTTTGGTTAAGGACAGCCATTCAAGAGGCAATTAGCAAGGCGGGGGAAGCACCAATCAAAATTCGCTTTTTCCGTCGCCAAATGAATAATATGATCGTCAAGGCTTGCGAAGATGCAGGTATTCCAGCTTTAGCCAGCCGACGCACCTTGGCGCTCAATCAATTGCTGAAGCAGCGCATGGAAGAGGTTTATCCCCAAGAACCAGGTTATCAAGGGGGAACGACTCCCTCAGTGCGTTTGGACAGTCCCTTACCGCAACGCTTACCTGATGCCTTGGAAGGACAACAATGGGTGTTTGTCTCTTTATCAGCTGCGGATTTAGCAGAAATGCCAGAATGGGAAATTGGTTTTAGTGAGGCATTTCCATTAGATTTTGTCCAGGTATCGCCGGAAAGCCGCATTCCTGGGGTATTGATTTTCTCCCCTAGAGCTTTGCCAATAGCGGGTTGGATGTCTGGTTTGGAGTTGGCATTTTTGAGAGTAGATACCAGCCAAGGAACAAGACTAGTTTTAGAAACTGGTGCTACGGAAAGTTGGATTTTAGCAAATATCAAAAATCCCACCACCTTACAAGAAGCTAGAGGTTTCGAGGAAGCAAAACAAAAGGCCAACGGTGTACATTTTATCGGCGTGCAGTCAAACCCGGAAGCGGAGTCTTTTGCTGGATTTTGGCTGTTACAAGAGGTAGGGGTGTAGGGGTATAGGGGTGTGGGGGTACAGGGGATAAGAGAGATATGGATTGTCTATCTTTTTCCCCAGTCCCCAATCCCCAATCCCCAATCCCCAATCCCCAATCCCCAATCCCCAATCCCCATTCCTTTTAAATGGTGATAAAGACCAATGATTTGGGATAATTATCTGCGTCCGTCTGAAATCTACGCGGATAGTCACCAATGATTTGGGATAATGATCTGCGTGTACTGCCAGTTCAAAATCCAAAGTCCACAATTCACCGAGGGTCATGGGTTCTGAAAATTTGTCACAAGATACACTAGCAGAACATCTGCTGGAACTAGCTATTAAATCGGGAGCAGAAGCGGCTGAAGTGTATCAGTCGCGATCGCTTTCTCGTCCGGTATTCTTTGAGGCTAACCGACTCAAACAGCTAGAAACCAGCCAATCTGAAGGTACGGCACTGCGGCTATAGCGCAAAGGTCGCCCAGGACTCACGGTAGCTTATGGTTCAGTAGAACCAGGGGCAATGGTAGAACGCGCTCTTGCTTTGAGCGAACTGAACCAATCAGAACCAGTGGAATTGGTCAGCAACTCTAAGCCATCCTACCCAGACTTGGGTGAGGCTGTATCTGTAGAAGTTTTAGTTGGTTGGGGCAAAGAAGCGATCGCCATCATCCGCGATAATTATCCCGATGTCCTCTGTAATAGTGACTGGGAATGTGATGTGGAAACGACTAGACTTGTCAACACTCAAGGTTTAGATTGCTACTACAGCGATACTACCCTCAGTTGCTATATGTCCGCCGAATGGGTTCGTGGTGATGATTTTTTAAGTGTATCTGATGGACAAACTCAGCGTGATTACTTAGACCCGGAAAAGTTGGCTTATCAAATTTTACAAAGACTGGTTTGGGCTAAAGAAAACGTCCCACCTCCTAACGGTCGTGTCCCGGTTTTATTTACCTCCAAGGCGGCGGATATGCTTTGGGGTACGGCGCAAGCAGCGTTGAATGGCAAACGTGTACTAGAAGCAGCTTCCCCTTGGGCAGAACGCGTGGGTAAACAAGTAATCGCTCCTAGCCTTACCCTTTACCAAGACCCCCAAGCCGGGCCTTATAGCTGCCCCTTTGATGATGAAGGTACTCCGACCAAATCTTTGGTATTTATCGAAAAAGGCATATTACAAAATTATTATTGCGATCGCACCACCGGAAGGCAACTAGGTAATAGCACCACCGGCAATGGTTTTCGCCCTGGTTTAGGCAGTTATCCCACCCCTGGCTTATTTAACTTTTTGATTAAGCCTGGTTCTAAATCCCTCAAAGACCTGATCCAAAACATGGATGATGGCTTGATTGTAGACCAAATGCTCGGTGGTAGTGGTGGTATCTCTGGCGACTTTTCGATCAATATCGAATTAGGCTATCGAGTCCAAAAAGGTCAAGTAATCGGTCGCGTCAAAGATACAATGGTCGCAGGCAATGTTTATACCGCCCTCAAGCAAGTGGAATTAGGCAGTGATGCTGATTGGAACGGTTCTTGTTATACTCCGTCTTTAATAGTCGAAGGGCTATCGACGACTGGGAGGAATAATTAGGAGGCAGGGGAAGCAGGGGAAGCAGGGGAGGCAGGGGAAGCAAGGGGGCAGGGAGCAGGGGGAAGAAAATTGACTATGGACAATTTTACAGACGCGATTAATCGCGTCTCTGACAAATAACTAAATTAGTACTATGTACTTTCGCAGTTGGTTGCAGCCTAGACGGGGTTTAGCGATCGCCGAAGCTTGTGTTATTGGGGTTTTAGCTGCATTATCTGCGGTATTCCTCAAGGTTTGTTCGGGATTATTAGGTGCATGGCGGGTTCATAGTTCTCATGTTTTGCCTGCATGGGTAGTTTTACCAATCATCGGTTTGGGCTTTGGGTATTTGGCTGGTCTGATGGTGCAAAGATTAGCACCAGAGGCGGCGGGTAGTGGTATCCCCCAAGTCAAGGCTACCCTGGCAAATATACCGATGAAATTGTCTTGGCGGGTAGCGGTGATTAAGCTACTGAGTGCCATTATTGCTTTAGGTTCTGGCATCACATTAGGAAGACAAGGGCCGACAGTCCAAGTAGGGGCAGGTTTAGCGTCGGGGATGAGTCGCTTGGTTCCCACTTCTCCTGACCATCGGCGGCAAATGATTGCGGCTGGTGCGGGTGCAGGTTTGGCGGCTGCTTTTAATGCTCCCATTGCCGGGGTATTATTCATTATTGAGGAATTACTTCAAGATTTATCGGGATTGACTCTGGGAACTGCCATTATCGCTTCATTTATTGGCGGGGTAGTGTCCCGGTTGTTGGGTGGTCGCAGTCTAAATTTAAATATAGAATTACTTTCCTACTCCAGCCGGTTTACTTTTCCAGAAATTCCCTTCTTTTTGCTTTTGGGTGTTTTAGCGGGGTTACTGGGTGCATTATTTAATCGTGGCTTGATTTTTAGCCTCCAGTTTTATCGGAGTCTGCATATTAGTTTACCTTTGCGGGTCGGTTTGGCTGGGTTGGTTTCGGGGATTGTCGTATCGCTGTTACCTGAGTCGTTTCGGGATAATGCTGGTTTAAGGGAATATGTAATTACTGGTGATTTAAATCCAAGCTTTGCAGCGATCGCTTTTGTTGCTCAGTTTACCCTAACTTTAGTCGCATTTGGTTCTGGCGCACCCGGAGGTTTATTTGCGCCTAGCTTAATTTTGGGTTCGGCTTTAGGACATTTGGTCGGTGTATTAGAGTATCAAATCACTGGTGATGGTTCTCCTGTGACTTACGCCTTAGCGGGGATGGGAGGTTTTTTTAGTGCCGTTTCTAAAGTACCAATCACTGCCATTGTGATTATCTTTGAAATGACCACAGATTTTAATTTAGTGTTGCCTTTGATGATAGTGTCTGTGACGGCTTACTTGGTAGCAGACAAAGTAGTACCCGGTTCACTGTATGAGAAATTATTACTGTTGAATGGCATTACCCTCACTAAACAGATGTCGGTAGAGGGGATATTAAGCCAAATGACTGCAAAAGATGTGATGCAGCAACGGGTAGAAACTTTAGATGCAGATATTACCCTTGAAGAAGCCAAGCAAGCCTTTGCTAGTTCCCACCATCGCGGCTTCCCGGTAGTGGAAGATAACAAATTAGTCGGGATTATTACCCAATCAGATTTAACTAAAAGCCTCAGCCGCAATCTAGAGAATCATCCTCACCTCAGGGAAATCATGACCGCCAATCCCATGACAGTCACACCCATACATACCCTGAGTAATGTTTTATATTTGCTAGACCGCTATCAAATCAGTCGCCTACCAGTAGTAGACGGGCAAAAACTCATCGGGATTATCACCCGTGCAGATATCATTCGGGTAGAAGCAGACCGTCTCAACTGCGAAAACCCCAACCCAGGCCCCCAACCGGAACCATCCTATGTAGTTTACCAAACGCGGAGTCCCAGCACTGGCAGAGGTAGAATACTAGTCCCAGTAGCCAACCCAGAAACCGCCGCAACTCTATTAAAAATGGCAGCTGCCATTGCCCGCGATCGCCATTATGAAATAGAGTGTGTACAAGTGATGCTGGTTTCTCGTCACAGTTCCCCTTCAGAAACCACCGTCAGAACCGCCAAAAGTCGTCGCCTTCTGCGACAAGCCGAAGTATTAGCCAAAAAATGGCGCATTCCTCTACACACCCAAATTAGGGTCGCCCATGATCCTGCTCACGCCATTTTAGAAACCATCAAAGACCGACACATAGATTTAATTCTCATGGGATGGAAAGGCAGCACATCTACCCCAGGCAGGATTTTTGGCAATGTTGTAGACACCATCATCCGCCAAGCCACCTGTGACGTAGTACTAGTGAAGTTAGGTACTTCCCCAATCCCCAATCCCCCATTCAATCGCTGGCTAGTCCCAATGGCTGGCGGCCCTAACGCCAGAATAGCCATTAAATTATTACCGGCTTTAGTTACTTTAAGCGATGACCCACAAATCCGCTTGACAAGGGTGTTTAAACCTTGGGAATTTAGACCAGATATGACAGTTTTAGAACAAGCCATTCGTCAATTGATGCGTCGCCGCCAACTATCTAGTACTGTAATTGCTGCGCCGGTACAAGCTGATTCAGTAGTCGAAGGTGTGATTAAGTTAGTGAAAACCGAAGGTTATGATGTGGTGGTTTTAGGCGCTTCCCGTGAAGGTTTATTACAACAGGCTATTCAAGGTAATATTCCAGAGGCGATCGCTTCTGGTGTTGATATTACCGTAATTTTGGTAAGGGGAGCAATTGAAAGTTAGAATAATTCTTGTATTGACAAACATGAGAAATAATGTAGTCAATCGTGAAATTTGCCGATAAAACTATCAATTTCGGATTTGTTACAGCAAATACATAGCATTTACACATCATCTACATATTTGATTGACAATACTGGACTAAATTAACTGGTTATAGTTAATGATTCGTTACACATACTGTAGCGAGGACATACTACGCCAGTTTCTTATTCAGGACTTACCCATGAAAACGAAAGATCAAGGGTTGGGAAAAGGGTGCAGGGGTATGAATATTTGCAACCCTTACACCCCTATACCCTTACACCCTTACACCCGCTCTCAACAAACAACCTGTGTACGTAAGTCCTACTATTGTTTCCTATTTAGTAATATCAGGGAAGTGTAGATGAATTCCAGCCTGATTTTATCCAACATTTTAAATCCGCCAGTGCTTTTTTTCTTTCTGGGAATGCTGGCGATTTTTTGCAAATCGGATTTAGATATTCCCCAACCGTTACCAAAGTTATTCTCTCTATACCTGCTACTAGCTATCGGGTTTAAAGGAGGATATGAAATTGAAGAAAGTGGAATTAATCCAGAAATTGCCTTGACATTATTAGCGGCTATATTTATGGCTTCTGCTGTACCGATATATTCGTTTTTTGTGTTGAGAATCAAACTGGATAGTTATAATGCTGCTGCTATTGCAGCCACCTATGGTTCTATCAGTGCTGTCACCTTTATCACCGCTCAGTCATTTCTCAAAATTCTCAATATCTCCTCAGGTGGACACATGGTAGCAGCCTTAGCTTTGATGGAATCTCCAGCAATTATAGTTGGCATTGTACTAGTGAGATTATTCACGCAAAATAAAGACGAGGAGAAAGGAGAATTTTCTTGGGGTGAAGTACTTAGAGAAGCATTTTTAAATGGTTCAGTATTTCTCCTAGTTGGTAGCGTGTTAGTTGGTATTCTCACAGGTGAAAGAGGTTGGGAGAAATTACATCCCTTTACCCAAGATATCTTTTACGGAGTCCTAGCTTTCTTTTTACTAGATATGGGGATGGTAGCAGCAAGACGAATTAAAGACCTGAGGCGTACAGGCTCTTTCTTGATTGCATTTTCCATATTTATGCCTGTGGCTAACGCAATTTTTGGCATCATTTTAGCTAAATTTATCGGTATTTCCCAAGGAAATGCCCTCTTGTTTGCTGTTCTTTGTGCAAGTGCATCTTATATTGCCGTTCCAGCAGCCATGAGAATAACTGTTCCTGAGGCTAACCCCAGTTTATATGTATCTATGGCCTTAGCTCTGACTTTTCCTTTCAATATCATTGTCGGAATTCCCTTGTATTTCAACATCATCAAATTAATAGGAATTTAGGAAGTGGAAGCTGTCAAAAAAATAGAGGTAATTACCAATTCCCTAGAACTACCTAAAGTTCTAGAAATTCTTGAAAAATATGGTGTTTCAGGATATACGGTAATTGAAACTGTTACAGGTCAGGGACACAGAGGTAAAGTCATTGATGATTTAGAAACGCATATCCTAACTAATGGATATGTCATGAGCATTTGTACGGAAGCACAAGAACAAGCATTAGTAGAAGCGATTCAACCTGTAATTAAGAAATATGGCGGTGTATGTATTGTTTCTGATGCCAAATGGACTGCACATTAAATAAGGTATGTGATGTAGAAATAGGTGATTTAGTGATTCAGGTTTAATTCCTGAAAATCCAGAATGAGGGGGAAATATAAAAACTATCAAGTTTTTGCTTGCTTGTAAGCATTAAGATTAGACATCGAAATTTTCCTCATTCTGGATTTATTGTTTTTACTGATAAATTATGAGTTATTAAGCATAATTGGAGTTACAATTCATAATTGAGTCATGAATCAGTTGGAAACACATAAGCAACAATATATTAATAGTTGATTAAGGAGAATTTAACTGTGCCGATTAAGCGCATTATCGCTGGGCTAAATGAATTTCATGACAACTATTTTGTAGCTCATCGTGAGTTATTTGAGCATTTGTCTCATGGGCAAAATCCTGAGCTTTTGTTTATCACTTGCTCAGACTCAAGAATAGATCCGTTCTTAATCACACAAAGCCAACCAGGGGACTTATTTGTGATTCGCAATGTTGGTAATATTATCCCACCTTATAGTAGGTTGAACGGTGGGGAAGCTGCGGGGATAGAATATGCTGTTGAGGCTTTAGGTATTAAAGATATTGTTATTTGTGGACATTCTCATTGTGGTGCGATGAAGGGATTACTGCAAATAGGGAATCTTGCCCAACAAATGCCTTCAGTTTATGAATGGTTGAGGTGTCATGCTGAAGCTACCCGCCGCCTTGTGATGGACAACTACCAAGGTTATTCTCACGAGAAACTGTTAAAAATTGCTATTGAGCAAAACGTTCTTACACAGATAGAAAATTTAGAGACTTACCCCGTAATCCGTTCTAAACTTCATAGTGGTCAGCTGACACTTCATGCTTGGATTTATGAAATTGAAACTGGAGAAGTGTTTGCTTATGATGCTGAAAATAGTCAATTTAAAGTTATAGAGAATCGTCTATTTCCTGTGCCTAATCCTTTGACAAATTTACACTCAGCCTAAAAATATAGGCTTTATAGTAGTTTTTCTCAGTATAAATATGTGGAACTTTATTAGGGCTTACGCACCCAGATTTTCTGTTGAGACAGGGTGTAAGGGTGTAAGGGTGTAGAGACGTTGTATGCAAAGTCTTTACAGTCCAAAATAAAGCACATCTTCTATTAAGAAACGGTATCACCACTACCAATTACCAAACTTTTCTAATAAACATTCAGCAATACGCTTTGCTGCACCTGGTTTACCCATGCGGCGGACTCCATTTTCTCTGATGATGTGTAGGCTGTCAGGGTTGGTGAAAAGCGATCGCACTACTTGAGCTACTTGTACTGCTTCTTCGACTAAAATCAGGGATAAGCCTAAAAGTCGGCTTTGGGCTTCGGCAAAACCAGGGTTATATTGTGGCCCCTTTCCAGGAATAGCGATCGCAGGTTTACCTAAACCGATAAACTGTTCTGTAGCTGTACCAGCCATTGCGATCGCTACATCACCCCAATGCAAGCATTCATTATATGATTGTTGAGTCAAAATTAAATAGGCGTTACGTTGTTTAAATATCAACGCATTGCTATCTTGCAGAGGTAAGGGTAAATCTGCGTGGGGTCGCCAACCTTGGGATTGCACAGTTTGAGCAAGTATATTCAAGTCTAAACCAGATGCGATCGCTCCTAAAAATATCACACTGCCCGAATTGGGTAAAAATGTATCCCGTTCTTGAAAACTCCCCATTAAGGCAGAAACACCAGTCATAATTACCTGCCAATTTTGATAAGCCTCTGGTGGACGAGAACCAGGAAGCAGGGTAATTACCAGTGGTCTGTCCATCTCTTGATAGCGAGCATTGGCCATGTAAAATAACTGTGGTGAAACTTTTGGTTCTAGACCATCCATCATCGGGTTGCCGACATCAAAAGCGGGAATCGGCCAATTTTTTAGGGTTTGTGTAGTCAAACCATCTCTAGGAAACACCGCGCGACAACGGCGACGACTCATCAACCACCGTTCCCACGGATGATAAATTGAACCAGAAAAGTTTTCCCAACGGGCTGCTTTTGATTTCCTTGGTAGTACCCCTACTTCATCCCGCACATAGTATTCTGATTTCGCTGTCCCCACAAAAGCGTAATTAGCCCCACTGATAAAGGCAAACAATAAAGGGACAATATCGCCTACCGCGAGAATGGCGTTATTATTACCTAATTTTTTTTGGGAACTTACCCAACGCCGCACCGCTTGAATTTGACTCCAGGTAAGCTGCACTAAACCCCCGCGTACATCCCGCGCCAATTGTCGCCCATCCATGTAGATAAAGCCGCCAGAAGGCATGGTACGCACTGCACCAATCAGGGGGATATTTAAATTTTCATAAGCCCGTCCTTCACCTACCAGAGGTAAAGCATAAATATCTGGTGGGTTTGCTTGCTGTAATAACGCTTGCAAAATGCGGACAGCAATCACATCTTCCCCATGACCGTTACTTAGTACCAGTAATTGCAACCGAGGGGTTGCAGTTGGTGAGTTAGAAGCTAGGGATAAACGGGACACATCACTCATAGGAAAAAAAATATCAAAGTTAAAGCTCTAGTTAATTCCACTAGGTGGAAGTAAGTTATGTATCCATATAAGAATTACACAATCAGGTTCAATATTTTTCCGCCGTCAGACAGCCGATGTATGCTTGCTGTTCGCGTAGCGTTCCCGTAGGGTAGCAAGAATCCCCGAAAGAGAATTCCAGGGAGTGTGAAGAATTATAAAATAATGGGGCAGCGACTGTAGTTAATCGCTGCCCCAAAAATGTGTTATTTATGCAAATGCTTGCTTACGCAGGAATCAGCACGGTATCAATTATATGAATAACACCGTTATCAGCAGCAACATCGGGAGTCGCAACTTTAGCATCATTTATTTTGACACCATTAGATGCGTCGATTTTTACATCTGAACCCTGTACAGTAGTGGCTGACTTCAGCTTAACTACATCAGCAGCTAGAACTTTACCCGAAACAACATGATAAGTCAGGATTTTCTTGAGCTTGGGAATGTCTTTTAGCAAAGCATCCACAGTACCTTGTGGCAGTTTAGCAAATGCTTCATCGGTAGGTGCAAAAACTGTGAATGGACCAACACCTTTGAGAGTATCTACTAGCCCAGCAGCCTTAACCGCAGCAACTAAAGTGTTAAAGGAGCCAGCATTTACAGCAGTATCAACAATGTCAGCCATGTGTTTTGATAAGTTTCTGTACATCTAGATACAAAAATAAACTTTCTTATGAAGGATTGTATCTATCTTTAGAGATGTACTTAATTTGAGTCAGCCAGAACTATTTTGAAGCTGACTCAACCTTATCTCTTCTGTGATTTCCAAGTACCGTGAAAACTATGAGGGATGATACTGGGTAATTTTAGTTTGCAGATTGGTTCTTCATTGAGGCGCTCGCTATCATATATCCAAACTTGACTACCATGAGAATTGCCGTCATATACCACTGTTAAGACCCAATTTTCCGCAAGGATGGGTTCCGACGGATAGCAGTTTTCTCCTGGGTAGGCTTCGGTGAGGGTTTGTGTCTTGTGGTCAAAGCAGGCGATGGTGTTTAATAGTTCTTGGCTGATATCTGTGCCTTGGCGGAATCCTGACATATAGGTATATCGAGACTCTTGACCGACATTTTGCCGTGGAACATTAGGAAATTCACAATGTCTATCTAACAGTTGTTCAATTGCGGCTACTTTGCCAGATTGGGGATGTAAAGTGACCCGTGACAGTGTACTTTGAGCAGGTGTGTGAGTTTTACCAGTAGCGACTTCTTTGAGATATTGATTAGTTTGGAAATCTTCGTAACGGGCAATATCCACAATGACTGCACCACTAGCATCTACATAACCGTTAGCAAAATGCCACTGATACCAAGGTTCTGCTTCGCCTCGACTGACTAAAGATAAACTGTCGCGGTCAATAACCAAAATCTGAGTCCCTAATTCTGGTCGCCACTGCATAGAATCACTATAGTTGCTAGTCCCCAACAATATAGGCAACATACCCAGCCGCACAGGGGAAATGAAAAATATTAAATATTGTCCTGCTAAAACAAAATCATGTATCAGTGGTAGACCATCTAAGGGGTATGCAGCTTTTTGGATAATTTGACCTGTAGAGTCACTTTTGTAAACATTCAACTTGGCATTTAGCCCCAAGCTAATACCAAAATTAAAAATTTCCTTGGTCTGGGGGTCTTGCTTATAATGGGCAGAATAAGTTAATCCATTACTTAAACCACCTAAATTATCTTCGCCCCAGGTTTCTAAAGTCTGTAAATCTAAGGCGTAAGGTTTTCCACCTTCCCACAATGCCAAAAGTTTATCTGGTAATGCTAAGACTGAGGTATTGGCAGCATTTTTAACTGGTCTGCGCCATTGATTCCAAACGGGGCCTGGTGCAGTCATGCCATAATTGCCATACAAAAATTTATCGGCGGCGTTTTCTGCTTGATAGCCAATAGTCTGTACATAGCGGTAAACTGCATTCACACCGCCATCGGTAAAGTTGACAGCCAAAATTGCCCCATCACCGTCAAACCAGTGTCCTGCAAGCATCCTGCCACGTTCTAACCTGGCAGGGCCGTTGCGGTAGAGTGTACCCCGCAATCCTTCAGGGATGTTACCAGAGATAATGGACAACTGAGTCAGGGGAAATTCTTTGGCTGGTTCAGTTAATGCACTTGCCCAGGCTTTCTTACTTGATTTTTTATCAATTATCTGCATATAAGTTGCTAACTTAAGAAATGTGTGTGAGTAAATGATATATAGCCGTCATGCACCACTATCATACTGACTGGCGTGACAAGCCTAAAATGTAGGTTGGGTGGAGGCTTTGCGTAACCCAACACTCTGATCTATGTTGAGTGACTTTTATAATTGCAAACTGCCAATTGGCTTGACAAAATATCTCTCGGTGTTTCTATTGTAACATTAGGTATGACAATCAAGTTTGTCGATCGCCCGAATGTCTATGCCCCAGGTATCGCTGCCCCAATCGCTTCAGAAAGACCAACCCTTCACCGCCCTTGCACCCATGCAGGATGTGACAAACCTCTGGTTTATGAAGGTCATCGCCCACTACGGTAGTCCTGACTACTTTTTTACTGAGTATTTTCGCGTAAATGATACTTCGCGGCTCAATCGCGGTATTCTGGCAGCCATCACCGAAAATGATACAGGTCGCCCTGTTTTTGCCCAAATGATTGGGGAAAGTATTCCCGACTTGGTGAGAACCGCCAAGGAACTCTGCCACTATGATATCGCTGGAGTTGATTTGAACATGGGCTGTCCCGCACCGAGAATCTATCGTAAAAATGTCGGGGGTGGATTGCTACTCTCACCTGGGAAAGTGGAGCAGATTTTGGCAGAACTACGCCAGGCAGTGAGCGATCGCCCCTTAACAGTCAAGATGCGGGTAGGCTTTGAAAATACAGATACCTTTTACGAAATTCTCGATATCGTCAATCGCCACAACATTGATTTGCTGAGTCTGCATGGTCGCACAGTCAAAGATATGTACCACGGGGCAGTGAAATATGATTTGATTGCGGAAGCTGTGAAACGAGTGGATTGTCCAGTACTGGCTAATGGCAATATTCACTCCGCCACAACTGCCTTAGAAGTGCTGGAGCGAACAGGTGCGGCGGGTGTGATGGTGGGACGCTGGGCTATTGGGAATCCGTGGCTATTTAATCAGATTCGCCAGGCTTTACGAGGAGAACCAATCACCCCTGTTCCTTTAGTAGAAGTACGCAACTATATTGATCGTTTATGGCAAACCCCGACAGCCGCAACTATGCCAGAGCGATCGCGCGTAGGCTACTTAAAAATGTTCCTCAATTATATTGCCCTAAGTGTCGATGCTGAAGGTCAGTTCCTGCGACTGATGCGACGGACACAGACCGAAGTGGAAATGTTTAACCTCTGCGATCGCTTTTTACTTAGTGATCTGACGCAAACTTTAGCCTTAGCACCTTACTCAGGCGTAGGGGAGCAGGGGAGCAGGGAGCAGGGAGCAGGGGAGAAAGTATTTTCCCTTCCCTGTTCTTCTACCTCTTCGGTCAATAGTCCACAGTCCAAAAACCTTGATTTTGACCATTGACTATTGACTATTGACAAAAAAACCAGAAAATTAGTCATACTGCGTAAGTCCTAGTACTATCTCTTTTGACTAAAAAAGGAGATAAAAGCAGATTTTCTACAGCTTTACCTTGTAATAGGTCAACTAACATCGTCATTGCAGACTCACCCATTTCTAACATTCGTTGGCTGACTGTTGTTAGGGGTGGGGTAATATAACTGCTCAGAGCGATGTTATCAAATCCCACGAGGCTTAAATCTTCTGGTACGGAAATACTTAGTTCTTTGCAAGCTAAAAGAGCGCCAACTGCTACCATATCGTTGTAACAAAAAATGCCAGTTACACCAGCTTCAACTAGTTGAGGTAGCATTTTTTTGCCAATATCAATATCGTTGATGATTTTCGGGTCTTGGTTAATTGCCACCCAAGCCGGATTTTGTGGTAGACCTGCTTGGTTCAGAGCTATTTTATATCCTTCTAAACGCTGTTGATCTGCCTTGCTGCCATCACCCACCCCTAGATAAGCAATAGAAGTGTGTCCCATATCGATTAAATGTTCTACTGCTAAAGAGCCACCTAAGCGATCATCTATAGCCACTGAGTGAAATGTTTTGCCTTGATCTTCGGTGTCTATATTAATTAGAACTGTTGGCACAGTAAATTGTGTTAACTGTTTGGTGTACTGTTTGCTAATTCGTGAGTCCGCTACCAAGATACCGTCTACTCTCCGATAATGAAAATTCTCAATGGCTCCTATTTCTTGCTCAAAATCTCCGTGTGAAGCACTTAACAACACATTCAAGCCGGCAAGTCTGGCAACTTGTTCAATTCCTTCTACTAACTCACCAAAAAAGGGATCGGCAATGGAAGTGACAACTACCCCAACAGTATAAGTGCGTTGAGTTTGTAAACTTTTAGCGATCGCATTAGGAACATAGTTCATCTCCTGTGCGAGTTTTTTGATGTCCTCCCGTACCTGAGAACTAATTAGGGGACTGTCTCGTAAAGCTCGTGAAACTGTGGAATGAGAAACGCCTGCTTTTCGAGCAATATCTTCAATGGAAATCTTTCGTTCACTCATTTTCAGTATTGCTGTAGGTAACGTAAATAAACTTAACATATATTTTATGCACAGGTGTGCAAAGATAAAAAGCATAGGTTATGCACACCTGTGCATAACCTAAAAAAAATTCTTGTGGACTGAAACTCAATACTCAGTACGCAAAACTTTACAAGTCAACTATTCACCAAAAAATCTCATAACCAAATATGAAAAAGTCTTTCCCCTAAGCCATTACACTCTTACACCCCTACCCCCACTCTTGAATCCCTTATCCCCATTTTCAAAACAGGTCGGCATAAATATCTATCGTTAGGATAAGACAGAAAATACCCGCTACAAGGGACGATTAAAGTGGGTTTTAGTTTAGTTAACTTTTCTACACATATTTAAATTTTTCCCAGTTTTTCTACTTAGGATATAGATGGATGTGAAAAAACAGGCGATGTCTAAAGACAAGCTGCTACGCGTCTACGCAGCAACTTTATTAAGTATTGTCAGTGGTACTCTTGTCAGCTGCACAAACATTTCTCCCAATGGCCCAACGGCTGCTGACACTGATACCAATACCCAGACCAACAATGGATCTCCCCATAAATTGCGATCGGTTGGTGTTACCCTGGGGGATTTGAGTAACCCTTTCTTCGTTGTCATGGCCCAGGGAGCCGAGAAAGAAGCCAAGAAAATCGGTGGTGAGGATGTCAGAGTAACTGTAGTTTCTAGCGGCTATGACCTGAACCAGCAATTCAACCAAATTGAGAATTTCGTTGCGGCTAATACTGACCTGATTATCATCAATGCTGCTGACAGTAAAGGAATCAGACCAGCCGTTGACCAAGCAAGGCAAGCAGGTAAGGTTGTAATTGCAGTAGATACGGCAATAGAAGCAGACATAGACGCTACCGTCACCACCAATAATGTGCAAGCGGGAGAAATCAGTTGCCAATATATAGCCGATCGCCTCAAAGGCAAAGGTAATGTAGTCATAGTCAACGGGCCGCCAGTAACATCGGTAATTCAGCGAGTGGACGGCTGCTTGAAAGTATTAGCCAAATATCCCGATATCAAACTACTTTCTAAAGACCAGAATGCAGAAGGTAGCAGAGATGGCGGACTCAGGGTAATGAGTGATTTGTTAGTCACATTCCCCAAGATTGATGCTGTCTTTGCCATCAACGATCCTAGCGGTGTGGGAGTAGACCTAGCCGCCAACCAAGCCAAACGCCAAGACTTTTTCATTGTGGGAGTTGACGGTGCGCCAGAAGCCATAGAAGCGATCGCCTCTGGAGATAGTTTATATGCAGCAACGGCAACGCAAAACCCCAGAGGAATGACGCAAACAGCCATTCAGGTAGGCAACGACATTTTACATGGCAAAAAACCTGAATCACCCAATATTTTGATTCCTGCCAAGTTGATTACGAAAGAGAACGTGAGTACATCTACAGGCTGGTAGGGGTGTAGGGGTGTAGGGGTGTAGGGGAGCAACTGACAACTGACAACTGACTATTGACTATTGACCAATGACAACAAATATTAAAACAGATTTTTCTCCACCTGCGACTGCCACCCCTGTATTAGAAATGCAGGGGATTGCGAAACGATTTCATGGTGTTCCGGCTTTGCAAGGTGTTAATCTCACCATTTATCCGGGGGAAGTTCACGCCCTCATGGGTGAAAATGGGGCTGGTAAAAGTACATTGATGAAAATTCTCGCTGGGGCTTATATTGCCGATGAAGGGGAGATTCGCATCAATGGTAAAGGGGTGAAAATTACCGATCCGGGGACAGCACGCCAAGCCGGTATCAATTTGATTTATCAAGAACTCAATGTTGCACCCAATTTAACCGTTACCGAAAACATTTTTATGGGGAGCGAGTTAACACGGGGTCAATTTTTAGACCGCAAGGCTATGGAACTGGAAGCCCAACAAGTGTTAGCAAGCTTGGGGGCTAGCTTTGCACCAACTGATATTGTTGGCACATTAGCGATCGCCGAACAACAGCAAGTAGAAATTGCTAGAGCCTTGAAAGACAATAGCCGGATTTTGGTAATGGATGAACCAACAGCCGCACTGTCTGACCGTGAGACGGAGCGTTTGTTTGAGGTGATTCGCAAACTCCGCAATGATGGGATTGCCATTATCTACATCAGTCATCGCATGGAAGAAATCTATGCCCTAGCTGACCGGATTAGTGTACTACGGGATGGTCAATACATCGGTAGTTTAACCCGTGAGGAGATTTCTCCCCAGCGATTGGTACAGATGATGGTCGGTCGCTCCATGCAGGACTTTTATGAACATCAAAGGCAAAGCAATCCTGGCCCAGTGGTCCTAGAAGTGAGAAATATTAGTGATGGGCGCAAAGTCCAACCAGCTAGTTTTCAACTGCGGGCTGGGGAAATTCTCGGACTAGCGGGGTTAGTTGGTGCAGGACGCACAGAGGTATCCCGGCTGATTTTTGGCGCAGATCGCAAAGTAAGCGGTGAAGTATTTTTAAATGGCAAAAAACTAGAGATTCATTCCCCCAGTGATGCGATCGCCGTCGGTATTGGCTATGTCCCAGAAGACCGCAAAGACCAAGGTTTATTTCTGGAGATGAGTTCCCGTAAGAACATTGGACTCAATAGACTCAAGCAAGATGCTAATTTGGGCATCGTTAACTGGGGTTCAGTGAATAAGATTGCCACAGATGCAGTAGAAAACTTCCATATCCGCCTGGCGAACTTAGAAATTAGAGCCGTGGATCTTTCCGGTGGGAATCAACAAAAACTGCTGCTGGCGCGTTGGTTAGCCATTAACCCCAGAGTCTTGATGCTAGATGAGCCGACAAGGGGCGTAGATATCGGTGCTAAAAGCGAAATTTACCGGATTATCAGCGACCTATCAGCCCAAGGGGTAGCCATTCTCATGGTTTCCAGCGAACTACCAGAGATTGTGGGCTTGAGCGATCGCGTTTTAGTGATGCGAGAAGGACAACTGGTAGGTGAACTAGACAATAGCATCGGCAAAGAAATCACCCAAGAAAACATTATGCACTATGCAACTGGAGCATCGGAGGTAACCGCATCATGAGTCAAACCTTAAGACCTGCCAACAAAAGACCAAACGAGCATCCCAAATCACGCCAGCGTCAATCAATCAACAATCTTCTGCAAGTTGCAGGTATCCTACCAATCCTGGTTATCATCTGCATTTTATTTTCTCTCCTTAGCCCCAACTTTCCCACAGCAGGTAACGCCGTCAACATCTTGCGTCAGGCCTCAATCAATATTGTGCTGGCAACCGGGATGACATTTGTCATTCTCACCGGCGGAATTGACCTTTCCGTTGGGTCAATCTTGGCTGTATCTGCGGTAGTCACAGTCTTAGTATCCCTGCTTCCTGCATTAGGTTGGGCGGCTGTCCCGGTGGGTTTGTTGACAGGATTACTTTTGGGTTTACTCAATGGCGCTCTCATCACCTTTTTAGATGTCCCCCCCTTTATCGTCACCTTGGGTTCATTAACCGCCTTAAGAGGTGCTGCCTTTTTAATAGCCAACGGCACAACAGTTATTAATCGCAATATCAATTTTGCTTGGATAGGTAATAGCTATGTAGGCTTTCTTCCCTGGCTAGTCATCATCGCCCTATTGACTGTAGCCGTGAGTTGGTTCGTCCTCAGACAAACTGTTTTAGGTGTACAGATATATGCAGTGGGTGGTAACGAACGCGCCGCACGCTTAACAGGTATTAAAGTCAATCGCGTGTTGTTATTTGTCTATGGTGTGAGTGGATTACTAGCAGGTTTAGCCGGAATCATGAGCGCCAGCCGTTTGTATAGCGCCACCGGGATGTTAGGACAAGGCTACGAATTAGATGCGATCGCCGCCGTAATTCTTGGTGGAACCAGCTTCACAGGCGGCATCGGCACCATAGGCGGCACACTCCTTGGTGCATTAATCATCGCCGTTCTCAACAACGGTTTGACCCTCTTAAATATGTCTTTCTTCTGGCAACTAGTCGTCAAAGGACTAGTCATTATCGCCGCAGTCATGATTGACAGACTCCGCAGACGTTCCCGACGGTAAAAGAAGACAAGGGAGCAATCAATTCAAAAATATTGTCTCCCTACTTCCCACTCACTGCTTTCAAGACAACCCAGATAAAACACCAATTTTTGATAATTCTCGAACATAGCAAATAATCTTCAGAGAACCTCTGCGTAACTCTGCGCTAACCTTCCTGTACCTTTGCGTTGAAAAATGAAAACCGGGTTTCTCGTTGCGTGAACAATAGGATCACCAACTGTAAAGGCTGAAAAAATTCTTTGTAAGTTCCAATAATACAAAAGTCGAAATCTCTTAAGGATAGACCTAGCAAGAGATTTCCAACTTGTAATGCAGATTTTTTGCCAACCATAATACTACACCAATGCTGAAACATCTTTTATCTAGTTTTTCGCTCTTATTGTTGACCTCAACCGCAGTCTGGGCTACACCCTTAGATAACTCTGACACCTTACAAGAACAAGTCACATCAGTTTCCCAGTTTTCCGATGTCCAGCCCACCGATTGGGCATTTGCCGCACTGCAATCATTAGTGGAACGCTACGGTTGCATAGCAGGTTATCCCAATTCCATTTATAGAGGCAATCGCCCCCTAAGCCGTTATGAATTCGCCGCAGGTATCAATGCTTGCTTAGATCGCATCAATGAGTTAATTGCCACAGCTACCAACAATTTAGTCAATCAAGAAGACTTAGCAGTATTACAAAAATTACAAACAGATTTTGCCACAGAACTGGCAACCCTGCGCGGGCGAGTAGATAACTTAGAAGCACGAACAGCGACACTGGAACAGCAGCAGTTTTCCACCACCACTAGGCTGAATGGACAAATTATTACTGCCATTAGTGATACCTTTGGTAACAAAGTAGGCAGTACACGGGATGAAACCAACCTATTCTTTGCGACTCGCGGTCGTCTCAATTTAGAAAGCAGTTTCACAGGCAAAGATTTATTGCGAGTCCGGCTGGAATTTGGCAACTTTGCTAATAACAATGGCTCCAGCCAAATAGCCGCCGCCACAGGCACAGGGATGACACGGTTAAACTTTGATAATGACAGCAACAATACACTTTTCGTCCCCCACATCCGTTACTACTTCCCTGTGAGTAATTCCCTTTCCTTCGTCGTCGGCCCCACAGGTATTGGCTACAACGACATCACCGATAACGTGACTCCTGCCACGATCGCCGATGATGGTAATGGGATTCCCTCATTATTTGGTAAAAATAGTCTACTATTCGAGCGCGGTGGCGGTGGTGCAGCCGCTAACTGGAAGATTCGCCCAGACTTGCTTTTAACTATTGGCTATTTAGCCAATAGTCCCAATAACCCCACACCAACCAATGGTTTATTTGATGGTGGCTACAACGCTCTAGCCCATCTCGTCTATTACGGCCAGCAAGGATCAATTGGTGTTGCCTACTCTCATGGATACAACACTCCTGGCACTGTGGATATCACCGCCGGTAGAGGTAGCGCCTTATCCAGCGCCCCCTTTGGCAACAGTATAGCTACTGCTAACAGTATCGTTGGTGTACAGGGATACTATCGCTTTTCTCCCAAATTCCAAGTTCACGCTTGGGGTGGGTATATTTGGGCGACTGCCAAGAACTCTGGTTTTAGTGATATCTCTAATGGCAGGGGTGGTACTGATTCTCTGTTCGTCAACAGTGGTGATAATGCTAATGCTTGGTTTGGGGCAATTGGTATGTCGTTTCCCGATGTGGGTGGTAAGGGCAATTTGCCAGGAATTCTCTTGGGTTTGCCACCACGCGTTTCTAACAGTAACGTCCGTGAAGAGGGGGATAATTCTTACCACCTAGAAGCGTTTTATCGTTGGCGACTTAACGACAATATATCCATAACTCCTGGCTTCTGGATGATTCTTAACCCAGAAAATAATCGCAATAACGATACTCAATATGTGGGAGTAGTTCGTACAACATTCGATTTCTAAGTAAGTTACTGACAAAACAAATGCACCTAACGAGTAGGTGCATTGATTAGGCAATTTCAGAAAGAGCAGTAGTATGTAAAACTAAGTAGGTAATAACTTAGAGTGAATAGAGTTTATCTGAATACGGCATAAAATATCTCAGTAAATCTACTGTATTTTCGACTAAAACTAATGAAAGCAGTGATGATTGGTATTTTTACCATGAGCAAATTTTCTTAAGTAATTAGGACTTATACCAATTCTCTATGAAGTTGCCCCAAGTAAATGATGTAGAGACGTTGCATACAACGTCTCTACAGCGCAGAATAAAGTGCATCAGTCAATAGTCAAAATCAAGGTTTTTGGACTATTGACTATTGACTATTGACCACACTCACAAGAGTTTTTTGAGTCAGTGTGTAAGTCCTAATTACCTGTGTTGCTCTATCATTTAACTTCTTCATACCAAATACCCACGGTTTCAAAAGAAGCATAGGCAAGCTTGAGAAAATTTACCACTCTCTGTTTGCTGATGATGCCAAATTCTTTATATTCTCTTGCATCTGCAAAGGTTAATCTATGCTGGTCTATTATATTTCTTTCTTTATAGGCAAGTTTGGGAAAATCTATAGCCTTAACATTATATTTTTTTACTACCTCTTGGATCGTTGCATCTGAGTTTACGTGTTCCCAGTCATCGCATAGGCCGAGATTTTTCACTAATATATGAGGAACTTTACCACCATAACTATTTACAGACTGCTTAAATAGATTAAGACTGTCATACCCTCCTGTTGACACAAACCACTTACAAAAATCTACTCCTTGCGACTCTCCCAGTTCAATTAAATGATTCTTCTCAATCCATCCCTTAACGGCTCTATGAGATTGAGCCGCAAGATTAGCAATCACTGTTTTATTCATTGCTATCTCAAAAATTTTATCCGCCTTATCTGCGTGCCTTTCATCCTCTGTAAATACCGCATACTGACATATACCTTTGTAAACCCCAGCTACATCTGGATTTGACCTATCGGTTTCTACAGGTACAAATGGCATATTATTATCCAGACAATACTGAATCATCGTTCTAGCGACTAAAGACTTTCCCACCCCTCCTTTTTCTCCATCTATCAAATGAATTGTTGGCATAGCTGCACCTCTCTATTTTTAAACCTAGTATTGATTTCCTGATTTTATCAGGGTTAATGTTGACCAAAAGTTTGCCGCACAGTGCAAATATCATCTTTAGATGATGTTATAGCTTAGTATAAGAATTTGATTTGATGCTTGAACAAATCGCAGTATCTATACGCTAGGCAATGCCCACCATATCATAGTGTTTATAGTTGAGCCTGAGGCAAACTCAAATTCAGGATTTAGCTCATCTGTGTAACATAACTTTACTATCCCTGGTGATTTCCATATATCTCTCTGGAATCACTGGCAATAAAATCATCGATACTTCCTCTCAAGGTTAGATGAAAATCCTCTGTTTCTTGCTCTTCCTTAGTTTTACTTTTGCCTCGTCACAGTTAAGAGAAAACACGGTGAGCAAGGACGGATATAGACAATATGAAAATTTGATTTGATTTTTGTCTAAAATTAGCTATTTGTAGCGTTTTTGCCAAAATTAAAGTACGATCATCGAAGCTTTTCTTGGTTATGCGATCGCTAACAAAGCCTGATTCAGATAACATGATCAAATAGTGCGAAAAAAATTTTGCCTTGGGTTAAGAGGAACTTAACCTGATATAGTTCTCATGTACTATTTAGCCTTGTCTTTTTAGCAATCAAATCAGATTCAGATATTTACTAATTATTTATTAATCTAGATTAAGTATCTTACGAAAATTAATATATAGTCTCACTATGTTTCAGAAGCTAGATATTAAATCAATTTTTTTTAAATTGCTTCGTCTCCCGTTCAAACTGCTACCATCTCAGTTAATTACTCTCACGGTTGTACTAACTCTCCTATTATTTTTGCCACAAACATGGGTCACTTGGCAAGCTTACAATGATTTCAATAGTATTATCAAAAATGAATTAAGACTACAGAGTCTTAGTGAAAAAATTACTTATTATGATGAAGTTCTGACAATGTCAGCACGCATGAATGCTGTAACAGCTAATTCTGTGTGGGAAAGAAGGTATCGTCAATTTGAACCTTTATTAGATGCAGTAATTAAAGAATCTATTCAACTTGCGCCCGAAGTTTATAATAATCAAGATGCTAAGGAAACTGATTTAGCAAATAAACGTTTAGTGGAGATGGAATATAAATCTTTTGATTTAGTAAGAAAAGGCCAAGCACTAGCTGCGAGATCACTTTTACTAAGTTCACAATATGAATCGGAGAAACGAAAGTACGCATCCGGTGTTAATAAAATCAATCAGGCGATCGCTATACTGATAGATGAAAGAGTCTTAAAATATAAAATATATCTATTGTGGTCAATTGGTGGCTCAGTTACTAGCTTGGCTTTTCTTATCCCTTCATGGTTATTGGTATTACGTTTATTAAAGAATTATTTAACAACCAGTAAAATGGCTCAAATAACACTCAGGGATCTCAATTATGAATTAGAGATGCGCGTAGAAAAAAGAGCAAAAGAATTGCGATATAAAAATGATCAACTAACCCAAACATTACAAAAATTACAACAAACTCAGCTTCAATTAATTCAAACTGAAAAAATGTCATCTCTGGGTGAGATGGTGGCTGGTATTGCCCATGAAATAAATAATCCGATTACTTTTGTTAAAAACAACGTTAGTTATGTCAAGGAATACTCCCAGGATTTATTAAACCTAATACGGAGTTATCAAGATTACTATACCCAACCCCCCGATATTATCCAAGTACAAATTAACGAGATAGATTTAGAATTTATCCAGGGAGATTTTATCAAAATCCTCAACTCTATAGAATACGGCACTGATAGAGTTGAGAAAATTGTTAAATCCCTACGTAATTTTTCTCGCCTTGATGAAGCCGAAATTAAATCAGTCGATATTCATGAAGGAATTGATAGCACTTTGATGATTCTATCTCACCGATTGACAGCTATAGACAAACATCCAGAAATTTTGCTCATCAAAGAATATGCTTCATTACCATTGGTAGAATGTTATCCTGGTTTACTCAATCAGGTTTTTATGAATATTCTTGTTAATGCCATAGATGCTTTACATGAATATAATTGGCAACGCACAGATGATGAAATTAAGAATAGCCCTTCTAGGATTCAGATTTGCACTCATCAAATGAATGAATCTTGGATACAAATTCGGATTATCGATAATGGTATAGGTATTCCAGAAAATATTCGTGACAAATTGTTTAATCCATTTTTTACAACTAAGCCACTAGGTAAAGGTACGGGTATAGGATTATCAATTAGTTACCAAATTATTGTGGAGAAGCATACTGGAAAGCTGTACTGTAATTCTACAGAAGAACAAGGTACAGAATTTGTGATTGAAATTCCAATTACTCAAAATTCGTCTACATTCACGAATTAGATAACGCTATTTAACAATTGTCGAAGTAAAAATAGGTGTCCCTGGGCTTTGGGGTTTTTGGACAAGTCTAATAGTTTCTTGACAAACTACTAGTAGAGACTGTTATGTTCCCGGACGAGAGCGAATATGATCGGGTATGTGATGGCGATCGCCTAATATTTCTAATAAAGGGCCATTAACGTCAAATTTTACCATACTTACCGACGCGACCAAAATATTCACCCGATAGCGATAGCGTCCCAAATCAATCCCTAGTAGACTGCAAAGCATAATCCGAATCGTGGCTTTATGGGAAACTACTAAAACATTGCCTTGGGGATGTTTTTCCTGAATTTCCGCAATTACAGGCATAGAACGATTAGCAATATCTACCGCCGTTTCGCCACCTAGTGGTGCATTCCAAGCGGGTTCTGTCAACCATTTGACATAGTTTTCTGAGTAATTCTCTTGGGCAAAGGTTTTACTCTTAGTTTCCCATTCGCCGTAACTACCTTCTCTAAGTCCGTCACGCAACTGCATCTCCATACCAATAGCATCACAAAATGGCTTGGCTGTGGCAATTGTGCGTTTCATCGGGCTAACATAAACCGCTTCCCACTTCAATTTTTGATAAACCTTAGCAAAACTTTCTGCCATCTGCACCCCTTCAGAGGTCAAATCTGCATCAGTTTTACCGCAGAAATTACCACTTTGACTAAAAGTAGTTTCTCCATGTCGCAGTAAATATAAATTGAGTGTCATAGCTTATATTGCGATTGGGATAAAGGAGTTTGTGCAGAAATAAACTACCATCAATCTCACAATCGAGTATGTAACATCTGGACAAAGTAATCAACCCAAAGAGCCAATCAACCACAAAATTTTGAGATGGGACTGACAAAATAAATATAGTAACAAGCTCAATTACGCAACTTGATAAACTGTTGGCTGGGGAAGTGGTTCATTTGTGGCTTCGTAAGCCATAATTAGGGATTCTAACGCTTCAATACCGTTCGCTACAGTTTCCTCATAAGTATCGCCATGAGTGCGCCAATGCTGTCCGGGAAAATCAGGAAATCCAACTAAGAAGCAGTTATCTTCAACAGACCATTGAATTAACATTGGATACTTAAATTTACTCATCTTCCTGATTCTCCTGCTGTTGTTTCTCCTCTACCTCTTTTATAGCTTGTTGTACATCTTTTTCTTGGTAGGGTTTAGCGTCCGAACTATCTTTCCCTGAAACAGTTAGCTTTCCAGCATATAAGGGATTTAACCCGCAAATCATTCGGCTTGCTGCTATTTAGCGCTAATACGTGGGAACACTATGCAATGACAAGTGTTTGCAGGATATCGAAATGAAAAGAAAAAGAATTTTATTGGGAGATAAGGACGTTATTTCAACACAGAAGGATAAAAGCCCTATAAGCGCATCAACATTTAAGGCTAACGAAATTCATTGCTATTTACGCGACAAAATAACAAGAGATATAGGTTCAGAAGCAGCAATTTCCTGGGTGTTTGAAGGATTGCCGTGTGAAGTTATAAGGGAAAATACACCTGAGTGGCAATCTGGGAAAGTTTGGATATCTCTAGAGTTTGTACCGGATGACTTAGAAAATGACAGCGCTAAGGATTTGGCTGAATCTCCTTTAGACGACTTACGCACGGAATTACTTGATAAGAGCTAAATGCCATACCCCGTACCCTTCTAAAATATGCCATTTAAAACGCCATTCGGAATCGCTTATTTAATGCCTTTAAATATGGCATTGTTTTGAAGATATGGGGGTATGTCTACTTGTGGTAAAAATAGTGTTTTTGCTTGCCACTAACACAGAAAAATAAAGGAAGCAATATGTATAAATTATTACAAGCTGTACATTCACATATTAGATGTCGCTATTTAACAAATTAATGTCGCAAGCTTTAAAGCATAAAACCCTTTCCCCGTAAGGATTTTATAGATTTATATG
This sequence comes from Trichormus variabilis 0441, assembly GCF_009856605.1. Classification (NCBI taxonomy): domain Bacteria; kingdom Bacillati; phylum Cyanobacteriota; class Cyanophyceae; order Nostocales; family Nostocaceae; genus Trichormus; species Trichormus variabilis. The sequence continues at coordinate 3,972,853 of NZ_CP047242.1, forward strand.
ATTGTATAAAAGTGACTAGAGATTTTTCATGGTTTTCACAAATTGAGGTCGCAAACCCGATAATTTCACAATTTAAGAGTCGTTTATTTTCTTCAGCCAGACAACCTAACGTTAAACGGCTTCACGAATTAGATGTCGCATTCCTGAGAGTGGCAATATATTTACTTACTCTAAAAGATAAAACCTGATTAATGGCAGTATGGCTGCATCAGTGCTGGAAAATTAACTGTCTTATCCTATTTCAGTGTATAACTAAAAAAATTAGCTACTAATCTTACATAACGAGGTTTCAGTTGTGGCGTTTCAACCTGAAGACATTCTAGAGGGTGGCCGTTCGATTCGTCCTTTCCTTCCAGAACTTTTAGGAAATGATGCGGTTCAAGTAGACAAGCAATTGGCTGAACTTTTAGCAAAAGCTATGGCTGGACAGCAAGTCGAGCAGCAGATTTTAGAAATACTCAAAAGTCACCCAGATACTCGCAATTGGATAGCGGAGTTTCTTAGTAATACTAAATTGGGAAAGGAAGTATTAATTGAATAACTGAGGTCAAATTTGGCAAATCCAATCAAACCCAACCTTGCCATGAACAATTTGAGGGTGAGACATTAACCATTGACAACGAGAAATTAACACAGTTTCTAGTTCATCGAGAGTAGAAAACATCTGATTAGCAACAGCTTCACGTAGAAGCGACCAAACACACTCAGTCGGTTGGAGTTGAGGTGTATAAGCAGGCAGAGGAAACAGAATGATACCAGCTGGCAACATTAATTGTTTACTGGTATGCCAACCAGCTTGATCAACAAGCAAAACAATGATTTTGTGATGATGAGGATTGACTTCAGCGGCAAAAGCATCTAAAGCCATTTGCATGACAGCAATGTTGACTCTGGGTAAAATCAAGAAAAAACTCTCGCCAGTAGCTGGATGGACAAATCCATAAGTATAAAGCCATTGGTAACGAGTGCGATGCACAGCATTGGGACGATGACCTACTGGTGTCCAAACTCGACGGACGATGGGTTTGAGGCCTAATCGAGCTTCATCTTCTGCCCAAACTTCAACTGATTTGTGCGGATGGAGGAAACGTAACAATCGCACAAACTCCGTTAACTCAGTTTTAAACATCTGTCTTTGAACAAAAGTTGCCGCCTCAGTATGCAGAGGTCGTGGTTGTTGCAGACTAAATCCTAGCCTTTTGAGGTAATCCCAAGCTGTAGTGACATGGAGTGTAATTCCAAACTGTACTCGGATCAATTCCCCTACTTTTGGCGCACTCCATAACCCCCCATCTTCTGGTGGTGAAGCTAACCTTTGGCGCAACCACTGTTGTTGCTCGTTTGTGAGTGCAAGTTTTTTTCCTCCTGGTTTCAGTTTCTGTTGATTGATGATTCCGTTTGCTCCTAGCTTGTTGTATCGCCGCACGATTTTTCTCACCCAGTCCCCTGAGAATCCCACAATCTCTGCTACCTTTTGCGCTGACAACTGTGGTTGTTGATTGAGCAATTTAATCACTAACCATCGGGTTTTCTCTTGTGCATCTTCACATCGGCGATAACTTTGTTCTATTTCTTCTGTTGATAGATGCTCTGTTAGTTTTATCCTGGGACGTACCATTTTTCTAGCCTTTTTCCCTCTGCTTCAAATGATACTACCTTTCCCTATTCAGTATAAGCAGCAGGTATCAAAAGGTTTTCAGCCACTTCCAGGTCAAGGCCAAGCATTATCTGCTCAAAAGTATATATGTCCTCAAGGGGACTACGTTTGGTATCGTCGGGTTGTTGGAGCGACAATCCCAACCTGTCCTACTCATGGTGTCCTGCTAATACCTGCTGATCAGTAATAAAAATATGCCAACCAAATTTTTGGAAAGTCTGGGTGGAAAACTTGCAGAAAACTGGGCTGCAAACATACTGACACCAGCCTTTGTCTTTTGGATGGGGGGACTATTAGCTTGGGTCTGGCGTTTTGGTCGAAAACCTTTGGAAGATTGGCTCAAGCAGCAACCAGAATCTTTGCTAATTGCTGTTACGGTAACTGGTTTGCTGGTGATTGCTGTCTCAGCTTTTGTGGTTCAAAGGTTTGATTTATCTGTTTTAAGATTTTTAGAAGGCTATTGGTCTCGGTGGTTGCAACCTTTTCGACGCTGGATGATACAGCAACAAGAGCAAGATTTTAAACGAAAAGATAAGCGTTGGCAAACTCTGGCTGATGAAAAAGATATAACTAATGAGGAATTGGAGGAATATGTGATGTTAGATGGACAACTTATGCAGTTTCCATCTCAAATTAATAGATTCATGCCTACAAAGTTAGGCAACATTCTTAGAGCGGCTGAAAGCCGTCCTTATGATAAGTATGGCTTGGATGCTGTAATTTGCTGGTCTCGCCTCTGGCTAATATTACCAGATGGGGTAAAGAAAGAATTACAGGAAGCACGGTCAAGTTTGAACACAGCAGCCCGTTTTTGGCTCTGGAGTTTGCTGTTTATCGTATGGGCTGTTTGGGCTTGGTGGGCTGTTCTTGCTGGGTTGCTGGGGATGGCATTTGCTTATAACTGGGCTGTTGATGCAGCAGGAGTCTACTGTAGCTTGTTGGAGTCCGCTTTTGATTTGTACCGCTTAGAACTTTATAAATCCCTTCGTTGGCCAATACCTATTAATCCTAAGCAAGAGCGAGAGTTAGGTAAGCAATTGACAAATTATTTATGGCGAGGTTCTGATGACGACAGACCAATATTTAAGCCTCTACAGTGAAAGTGACTGTATTATGGGCAATGTCTCTAAAAAATCTCAGTAAAATTAAACACTCGCTAAAATTTTGATAAATTTTCCCAATTTCACCAAAAAGTCCCATATTAATGAGTAGAGATGCTTTAGTTGTTGGCATTAATAAGTATAGTTTTGCAGGCTTGTCAGGTTTAAAATCGCCTGCTAAGGATGCAGAAGCGATCGCCAAGCGACTTAGTGAAGCTGGAAATTTTCATGTCAAGCGATCGCCACAATTCTTAGATCCGTTTGAAGATCATGCACCACGGGTAGCAGCAAATCAAGAACTCAAGCTGGCAGACTTAGAAAAGGCTTTAGAAGAATTATTTTATCCTGAAGGCAGGAGCATCCCAGATACCGCGCTGTTTTATTTCTCTGGGCATGGTCTTCGTAAAGAGGGACGCATTAAGGAAGGATATCTGGCAACCAGTGATACAAATCCTGATGTGGGCAACTGGGGACTGCGATTAAAGTGGCTGCGGGAATTATTGCAAGAAAGCCCAGTAAGACAGCAGATTATCTGGTTGGACTGTTGTTACAGTGGTGAACTACTCAATTTTACAGAAGCTGACCCAGGCGATCGCGGCAATACACGCGATCGCTGTTTTATTGCTGCTTCCAGAGAATTTGAGCCAGCCTATGAAAATGTTGGTGGAGCCAGTAGCCTACTGACAAGCGCAATTTTGCGCGGATTTGATTTGGCTGATGTATCTAACCAATGGGTGACGAACGAAACATTAGTGGCATTCTTGCGAGAAGAATTAAAAACAGCACCCCAAAAATTCATTTCTAATAACCTGGGGTGTATTAATATTATTTTCAGAGCAGAAACAACAAAAAAACAAGCTGTTCAACCTGTTACACCAACTGCCAATCAACCAAACCAAACGGCTAAATTAGCAGAACAGTTACGAGCTTGGTTTACTGCCTTACGTTATGACTTTGAACAGTATGAAATTAACAATGAAACTTATTTTGAGTGGATTATTAATGTAATTAATCCTGTAGGACGCAAGCGGTATAACCGAATTTTGGTACGCGGCATCACTGGAGAAGCCGAAATGAAAGATGTTGCCGCCTTGCGACAGTCAGTCAATGCTCAAAGAACCGATATAGGTTGGCTCATTACAAACCGCCGTGTCAGTCGGGCTGCTAAAGATGAGGTGAGCAAGCAAGAAAACCAGGATTTGTTCTGCTACACCCTTGATGAGTTGCTGGATCGAGATGCAGATTTTAGTTGCTATCTCAACTGGTTGGAAGATGAAATTAAGCAACGGGGAATTGACCGCACCTATGTACCCCTAGCTTGTACCAAAGAGGAATTTGATCCCATCTCAAAGCAGAAAATGGGGATGAGCCGTTACGCCCAAGCTGATGGTTGGATTGATGGTTATGTTGATCGCTGGCTTGATGATCCTGCTAAAGAACACCTTTCCATTCTGGGTGAATTTGGTACTGGTAAAACTTGGTTTGGGTTGCATTATGCCTGGACTACCCTGCAACGCTATCGTGATGCTCAACGCCGGGGTGTAGAACGTCCACGTCTGCCGTTAGTGATTCCTTTACGGGATTATGCCAAAGCAGTGAGTGTAGAATCACTGTTTTCGGAGTTTTTTTTTCGTAAGCATGAAATCCCTCTGCCTGGTTATTCTGCTTTTGAACAACTCAACCGCATGGGTAAAGTGCTGTTGATTTTCGATGGCTTTGATGAAATGGCAGCTAGGGTAAATCGCCAAGAGATGATCAACAACTTCTGGGAACTAGCCAAAGTAGTAGTACCAGGAGCAAAGGTAATTCTGACTTGTCGAACTGAACATTTCCCCGAAGCAAAAGAAGGCAGAGCTTTGCTAAGTGCCGAGTTGCAAGCTTCTACTATTAACTTGCCTCTAGAAACACCGCGCTTTGAAGTGCTGGAATTAGAAAAATTTGATGACGAGCAAATTCGGCAGGTATTTGGGTTTCGTGCTGAAGCAGAGACTGTGGAACAGGTAATGAATAATTCGACACTGCGGGATTTGGCACGTCGTCCCGTAATGACAGAACTGATTATAGAAGCTTTGCCAGAAATTGAGGCGGGTAAGCCAGTTGATATATCACGGGTATATTTATATGCTGTGCGCCACAAGATGGAAAGGGATATCAAAGCCGAGCGTACCTTTACCTCATTAGCAGATAAACTCTATTTTTTGTGTGAACTGTCGTGGGAAATGCTCTCACAAGACCAGATGAGCATGAACTACAAAGAATTTCCAGACCAGATTCGGCGTTTATTTGGTTCTGTAGTCGAGGAAGAAAAGGATTTAGACCACTGGCATTATGACATGATGGGGCAGACAATGCTGATTCGTAATGCGGAAGGTGACTACAGCCCAGCCCATCGTTCATTATTAGAGTTTTTTGCCGCCTATAAGCTGGTGGCAGAGTTAGGTGTTTTAGCCCCCGACTTCACAGAACTGGCTCAAGCACAGTCTTGTTTAGACAAAACTGTTCCAGCAAGAGATTACACTTGGTCAGAATACTTTCAGCGACAGTGCCAAGAAGATGGACAACTGCTACCCATAGCACCCATAAAGTCATTTACCAACGCATCTTTAGAGAGGTTATGTAATTATTTGGGTACGTCGCCTTTGGCAAAAGCTTTGCTGGATTTAGCTGTGCCAATGTTAGATGAGCAGGTTTTTCAACAAATTTTATTGAGGCTGATTCAAGCAACCCGTGGTAAAACTCAGGCTCAGGTGGGTTATATAGGCGGCAACTTAGTGAAATTACTAATAGAAAGAAATCCTTACAGCCTGGAAAATTGTGATCTCAGTAATACTGTAATTCCGGATGTAAACTTTGCAAATGCCAGCTTCCGGTGGGTAAATTTGATGGGAACGAATCTCACAAACTCTGTTTTTGCACCAGTTCTGGGAGTGGTCTATTCAGTGGCATTTAGTCCAGATGGCAAAAAATTGGTGATTGGAGATAGTAAGGGTACTATACAGGTCTGGGAAACATTTTCTGGCAGGGTTTTGTTGTTTCTTCAAGGACATGAAAATGGGGTCAAATCAGTGGCGTTTTCCCCCGACGGTGGGCGCATTGTCAGTGGCAGTAATGACAACACAATCCGGTTGTGGGATGTGAATGGTCAGCCCATTGGTCAACCCTTCCGGGGGCATGAAGGAGGGGTCAATTCAGTAGCGTTTTCCCCCGACGGTGGGCGCATTGTCAGTGGCAGTAATGACAACACAATCCGGTTGTGGGATGTGAATGGTCAGCCCATTGGTCAACCCTTCCGGGGGCATGAAGGAGGGGTCAATTCAGTAGCGTTTTCCCCCGACGGTGGGCGCATTGTCAGTGGCAGTAATGACAACACAATCCGGTTGTGGGATGTGAATGGTCAGCCCATTGGTCAACCCTTCCGGGGGCATGAAGGAGGGGTCAATTCAGTAGCGTTTTCCCCCGACGGTGGGCGCATTGTCAGTGGCAGTTATGACAACACAGTACGGTTGTGGGATGTGAATGGTCAGCCCATTGGTCAACCCTTCCGGGGGCATGAAGGAGGGGTCAATTCAGTGGCGTTTTCCCCCGACGGTGGGCGCATTGTCAGTGGCAGTAATGACAACACAATCCGGTTGTGGGATATGAATGGTCAGCCCATTGGTCAACCCTTCCGGGGGCATGAAGATATGGTCTATTCAGTGGCGTTTTCCCCCGACGGTGGGCGCATTGTCAGTGGCAGTTATGACAAGACAATACGGTTGTGGGATATGAATGGTCAGCCCATTGGTCAACCCTTCCGGGGGCATGAAGATATGGTCTTATCAGTGGCGTTTTCCCCCGACGGTGGGCGCATTGTCAGTGGCAGTTATGACAACACAGTACGGTTGTGGGAGGCGAATGGTCAGTCCATTGGTCAACCCTTCCGGGGGCATGAAAATTTGGTCAATTCAGTAGCGTTTTCCCCCGACGGTGGGCGCATTGTCAGTGGCAGTAATGACAACACAATCCGGTTGTGGGATGTGAATGGTCAGCCCATTGGTCAACCCTTCCGGGGGCATGAAGGAAGGGTCTATTCAGTGGCGTTTTCCCCCGACGGTGGGCGCATTGTCAGTGGCAGTAATGACAACACAATCCGGTTGTGGGATGTGAATGGTCAGCCCATTGGTCAACCCTTCCGGGGGCATGAAAATTTGGTCTATTCAGTGGCGTTTTCCCCCGACGGTGGGCGCATTGTCAGTGGCAGTTGGGACAACACAATACGGTTGTGGGATGTGAATGGTCAGCCCATTGGTCGACCCTTCCGGGGTCATGAAAATGTGGTCTATTCAGTGGCGTTTTCCCCGGATGGTGGGCGCATTGTCAGTGGCAGTTGGGACAACACAATACGGTTGTGGGATGTGAATGGTCAGTCCATTGGTCAACCCTTCCGGGGGCATGAAGATTGGGTCAGATCAGTGGCGTTTTCCCCCGACGGTGGGCGTATTGTCAGTGGCAGTGATGACAAGACACTCAGGTTGTGGGATGTGAATGGTCAGCCCATTGGTCAACCCTTCCGGGGGCATGAAGATTTGGTCAGATCAGTGGCGTTTTCCCCCGACGGTGAGCGCATTGTCAGTGGCAGTTATGATGAAACCATCCGTATTTGGGATGCAGCTACTGGTGATTGTCTGCGGGTAATCAGCTATAAACTTTGTGCAGGGCTGAATATTACAGGTGTAACAGGGCTAACGTCAGCACAGCGCGTAGCATTAAAACTAATGGGAGCGATTGATAATTTATGAGTCGAGATGCTTTAGTTGTTGGCATTAATACTTATAATTTTCCCCAATTGCCCCGCTTGCGATCGCCTGCCAAGGACGCGGAAGGTATTGCTCAACGACTAAGTGAAGGAGATTATTTCCGAGTTTGGCGGCTTCCAGAATACCTTGACCCATTTGAAAATAATGCCCCTCGTGTAGCTCAGAATCAAGAAGTTATCTTGAGGGACTTAAAAACTGCATTAGAACGACTATTTCTCCCTGAAGGCAATAATTATCCAGACACAGCCCTGTTTTATTTCTCTGGACATGGTATTCGCAGTACAGGACGCATTAAAGAAGGATTTTTGGCAACTAGCGACACCAACCCAGATGATGATAAATGGGGATTATCCTTACAGTGGTTACGGCGGGTGTTGGAAGAAAGCCCAATTCGCCAGCAGGTAATTTGGTTAGACTGTTGTTACAGTGGCGAATTGTTGAACTTTGATGAAGCAAATCCAGGTGATAAAGGAAAAGCACGCGATCGCTGTTTTATTGCAGCTAGTAGAGAATTTGAAGAATCCTGGACAGATCCCAACAGTGACTACAGTGTACTGACGAAGGTATTACTCAAAGGGCTTGAGCCGCAAAGACAACAAGACGGATTAGTAGATAATTACAGACTAATAGATTTTATCAATCAGAACTTAAAGCAAGAAAAGCAACGTCCGGTATTTTATAATTCTGGCTTGCCCATCACGTTGGTTAAAAGTAAAACAACTGTAACCCAAAATACTGATAATTCTTTGCAACCGAACAAAAATCCCTATCGGGGTTTAGCCGCCTTTGACTTTAAACCAGAAGACATTCAGTTTTTTTATGGACGAACAGCATTAACAGATGAACTTTTAGAGAAACTCTGGCAGCAGAATTTTCTGGCAGTATTAGGAGCATCTGGTAGCGGCAAATCTTCAGTTGTAAGGGCAGGCCTGCTAAATGCAATTCAGCAAGGGGAGCGACGAGACACAGCCAATTGGCATATTCTGCCAGTAATTACCCCAGGAAATGATCCTTTAGCAAGTCTTGCAGCAGCGTTTATTAATCCCAATGAACCAGATGGGCGTAAATCTCGCCTTTGCCAAACTTATAGCCGTGAGTTACAGGAGGAGGGAGCAAAAGCCTTAGCAAAGTTAGTTGCTGATTACCAGCCAAACCCAGTGGTATTGGTTATTGACCAGTTCGAGGAGGTATTTACACTCTGCAACGACAGCCAAGAAAGACAGAAGTTTTTTGCTTGTCTCATGGATGTGCTGACTTCGCCTAATGAAACTGAAAACAATACTGCTGCCTTACGAGTTGTGATCACCATGCGGGCAGATTTCTTGGGCAAATGCCTAGAACAAGATTATGCCGGACTTGCCGAAAATATCAAAAATCATATTGCAACAGTAACACCTCTGAACCAAGAGGAGTTGCGAGATGCCATTATCAAACCTGCTGAACTGGTGGGACTAAGTGTTGAGGAAGCACTGGTAAGGAAAATGATTGCCGATGTCCAGGGTTCTCCTGCTAGTTTGCCACTACTACAGTATGCCCTGACAGAACTGTGGGAACTTTGGCATCAAGACTGGCAGCAGCGTGGGACGACAGCAGGTAAGACATTAACACTGACAAACTATGTTCAAATTGGTGAAGTCAAAGGCGCTTTAGAAAAACAGGCAGATAAAGTTTACAATACCCTTTCCGAGAAAGAACAAGCAGTTGCCAAACGAATCTTTTTAGAGTTAACGCAGTTAGGAGAGGGTACTGAGGATACCCGTAGACGAGTTCTTAAAAGTGAGTTGATTAATGACCAGCATCCAGAGGAATTGTTAGATCAGGTAATTTGCAAGCTGGCAGATGCTCGATTAGTGGTCACGAACAATATTGTGCTAAATGTAACCACAGTAGTACGAACCGAGAAAATGGGAGATACGACATCCCAACCCGTTGAGGTGGTAATAGATGTAGCCCATGAAGCACTAATTCGTCACTGGACAAGTCTGCGGTTGTGGCTTGATGAAAACCGTGATGCTTTAAGAACGGAGAGAAAATTGCAGACTGCCGCTAAAGATTGGCAGGATCACCAACAAGATAGTGCTTATTTGTGGTTAGGTGCAAGGTTGGCAGAAGCACAAGAGTATGAGCAGAAATACTTCAGATTGGGGCGACTAGTTCCCCTGAGCAAAAAATTTATTGAAGCTAGCAAAACAGAACAACAGCGATTAGAACGAGAAAAAGATGAACAAATTCAGGCATTAAACCAGGCACTAACTGAATCTCAACTACGAGAGCAAGCTATAAGGATACTTGAGTTATTACAAATTCAACCACAGGATGGCGTGGAGTCAGCTATTCAGGCAATAGAAGAAAATTTGAAACAACTGCCAGCAAATATATTGACAGTAGTGCAGAATAACCTGCTGCAAGCTATGGCTATTGTCAATTTACCTAATATTATCCAAGGGCATGAATCTGGGGTCAATTCAGTGGCGTTTTCCCCGGACGGTCAGCGCATTGTCAGTGGCAGTGGGGACAAGACACTCAGGTTGTGGGATGTGAATGGTCAGCCGATTGGTCAACCCTTGATTGGGCATGAAGGAGCGGTCAAATCAGTGGCGTTTTCCCCGGACGGTCAGCGCATTGTCAGTGGCAGTGGGGACAAGACACTCAGGTTGTGGAATGTGAATGGTCAGCCGATTGGTCAACCCTTGATTGGGCATGAAGGAGAGGTCAAATCAGTGGCGTTTTCCCCGGACGGTCAGCGCATTGTCAGTGGCAGTTGGGACAACACACTCAGGTTGTGGAATGTGAATGGTCAGCCGATTGGTCAACCCTTGATTGGGCATGAAGGAGCGGTCAATTCAGTGGCGTTTTCCCCGGACGGTCAGTGCATTGTCAGTGGCAGTTGGGACAACACACTCAGGTTGTGGGATGTGAATGGTCAGCCGATTGGTCAACCCTTGATTGGGCATGAATCTGGGGTCTATTCAGTGGCGTTTTCCCCAGACGGTCAGCGCATTGTCAGTGGCAGTGGGGACAACACACTCAGGTTGTGGGATGTGAATGGTCAGTCGATTGGTCAACCCTTAATCGGGCATGAATCTGGGGTCTATTCAGTGGCGTTTTCCCCAGACGGTCAGCGCATTGTCAGTGGCAGTTGGGACAACACACTCAGGTTGTGGGATGTGAATGGTCAGTCGATTGGTCAACCCTTAATCGGGCATGAATCTGGGGTCTATTCAGTGGCGTTTTCCCCCGATGGCCAGCGTATTGTCAGTGGCAGTTGGGATAACACACTCAGGTTGTGGGATGTGAATGGTCAGCCGATTGGTCAACCCTTGATGGGGCATAAAGCTGCGGTCATATCAGTGGCGTTTTCCCCGGACGGTCAGCGCATTGTCAGTGGCAGTGCTGACAACAAACTCAAGTTGTGGCGTGGTAGCTGGCAATCATGGCTGAAGGTCTGCTGTGACCGATTAGCTTACTACCTCATCTCTCACAACCCTGAGAACAATATTATGGAAGGATCTTGCGCTGTCTGTGCAAAATATGCTTGGAGTAGTGCAGAAATAGCAAAAATTTTGCAGCGACAAGCTTATGATTTAGCTTTTCAGGGCAAGGTAGAGCTTGCAATCACTAAATTCCAGCAAGCAATCGAGTACGATCCCAGCCTAAAGTTAGACCCGGAAACAGAAGCTCATAAGTGGAGCAGACGTTAGAAGTAAATAGTGAGCAATCTAACTCCAGACTTCTCTCCCCCTGAATTGGAAAACGTCATAGTTTTTTAATCGTAATCAATCTTCATCTGGTTGTAACATCTCAAAGTATTTTGAGAGGTCATTGATAAATAACTTTACACACGATAAGTTTAGTTTTGCACACTATATGTTAGTGTAACGATATTCGTACAATGTAATTCACAAGATAAATTGAGTCAATCCTCTGACCATAATCTCCAAGCTCAGAAGATATTTGATGCTTTACCTAATTAGCCCAAACTGCAAAATCGATTTTTGGTGAAAAATTATGGTTTCCCAACTTCAGCAACGAAACGATTATTCATTTGCAGACTATAGCAACTCGTGTTGGTTCATTGACTTTGCTTTATTGGATATAAATATTGCTGACACAAATGGTTCATTGATTGGAAGACCCTATTTAACTACAGCTATAGATATTTATTCTCAATGCTGTATGGGTTTATTTTTGAGTTTAAAATCACCAAATCATCAAGCGATAACTCAAGCCTTGCGTCACGCAATTTTACCGAAAAGTTACGATTCAGAATATAACTTACGTCATGAGTGGATAACCTACGGCATCCCGGCAGGCTTACAACTCAATAATAGCAGTCTTACAAATTCCTATTTATTACAAGATAAATTGTCTCAACTAGGAATTAGTATATATTCTCCCAAGTCTGGCTCAAGATTGAATGATTCTTTTACTGAAAAATTATTTTCTGAGATAAATAGATACCTAAGTTCAGATGCACTATCAAATCAAATATCTACTGACAATAATTCTTTCCTGACTTTGGGAGTTTTAGAAAAAATATTAGTGCTTTACTTCGTTGACAATTTTAATCAACAAATTCATAATGATTCCTCGCATCAAACACGTCAAGAACGGTGGGAATCAGGCTTAGGTTCTGCGTCTAAGATGATTGAAGAAAACTTTATCCACACATTGTTAACTTAACAATGTACCAACAATTACAAGATTCTTATCCTGCAAACGACGATGGTGCTGTTGAATTACAAAAGCACCAAAATTCTACGAAAACCTCTTCTAAACTGCCGTCAGAAAAGTTAATTACCGACGACGTAAAGCTGAGGATGGAGGTAATTCAAAGCTTAACTGAACCTTGCGATCGCAAAACATACAGCGAGAAAAAGAAAGAAGCTGCCGAAAAATTGGGCGTAACAATTCGTCAGGTAGAGCGATTGCTGAAAAAATGGCGGGAAGAAGGGTTAGTTGGGCTAGCAACGACACGCGCAGATAAAGGAAAATACCGCCTTGAACAAGAATGGGTAGATTTTATAATTAATACTTACACCAATGGTAACAAGAAGGGTAAACAAATGACCCGCCATCAGGTGTTTTTAAAGGTTAAAGGTGAAGCCAAGGAAAAAGGTCTTAAAAAAGGTGAGTATCCTAGTCACCAGTCAATTTATAGAATTTTAGATAAACACATTGAGGGAAAAGAAAGAAAAGATAATGCACGTAGTCCTGGTTATTCAGGAGAGAAACTCACCCACATGACCCGTGATGGTCGAGAGTTGGAAGTTGAGGGCAGTAATGATGTCTGGCAATGTGACCATACTCGCTTAGATGTAATGTTGGTAGATGAGTATGGAGTTTTAGACCGTCCTTGGTTAACTATTGTGATTGACTCCTACTCTCGTTGTGTAATGGGTTTTTATTTGGGATTTGATCACCCTAGTTCTCAAATTGATGCCCTAGCTTTGCATCATGCGATTTTGCCCAAGTCCTATAGTTCTGAGTACACATTGCGTCACGAATGGGTAGCTTATGGCAAGCCTAACTACTTCTACACTGATGGTGGTAAAGATTTTACTTCTATCCACACAACAGAACAGGTTGCAGTGCAAATAGGTTTTTCTTGCGCTTTGAGAAGACGACCATCTGATGGTGGAATTGTTGAACGCTTCTTCAAAACACTTAACGAGCAAGTATTAAATACTCTCCCCGGATATACAGGCTCAAATGTTCAACAACGCCCAGAAAATGTTGATAAAAATGCTTGTCTCACTCTCAAGAATTTAGAGATGGTATTAGTACGCTACATCGTTGATGAGTACAACCAGCACACGGATGCCAGGATGAAAGACCAATCTCGAATTGGGCGTTGGGAAGCTGGATCGATGGTAGAACCATATCTTTATAATGAATTGGACTTAGCTATTTGTTTAATGAAACAAGAACGGCGCAAAGTTCAAAAGTATGGCTGTATTCAATTTGAAAATTTGACCTATCGGGCAGACCATTTGAGAGGTCGAGATGGAGAAACTGTAGCACTAAGATATGACCCTGCCGATGTAACTACGCTTCTTGTATACGAAATTAATGCAGACGGCACAGAAGAATTTCTCGATTATGCCCATGCTCAAAGTTTAGAAACAGAACACCTATCTTTAAGAGAACTCAAGGCAATTAATAAGCGGTTAAAAGAAGCAAGCGAAGAAATTAATAATGACTCGATTTTAGAGGCAATGCTTGACCGTCAAGCTTTTGTAGAGCAAACAGTTAAACAAAACCGCAAACAACGCAGACAAGCAGCAAGTGAGCAAGTTAATCCTGTAGAGCCAGTGGCTAAAAAATTTGCTGTCCCTGAGCCTAAAGAAGTCGAGACTGACAGCGAACCAGATATGGAATTACCTAATTACGAGGTTCGTTACATGGATGAATTTTTTGAAGAGGATTAGGTAGAGAATATGACGGATGCAAAACCATTAGACTTTATTCAGGAACCCACGCGAGAAATCCAAGCTCACATTGAACGTTTAAGCCGCGCTCCTTACTTAGAATTAAACCAAGTTAAAAGTTGCCACACTTGGATGTATGAGTTAGTTATTTCTAGGATGACTGGTCTCTTGGTAGGAGAATCACGCTCCGGAAAGACAGTTACTTGTAAAGCTTTTAGAAATAACTATAATAACTTACGACAAGGGCAAGAACAACGTATAAAGCCTGTGGTTTATATTCAAATTTCCAAAAACTGTGGCTCAAGAGAGCTTTTCGTTAAAATTCTCAAGGCCTTGAATAAACCATCAAATGGAACAATTGCTGATCTGAGAGAGCGAACACTAGATAGCCTTGAAATACATCAAGTGGAGATGCTAATTATTGATGAAGCAAATCACTTAAAAATTGAAACATTTTCAGATGTACGGCATATTTATGATGAAGATAGTTTAAAAATTTCGGTGCTACTTGTAGGTACTACAAGTCGGCTATTGGCAGTAGTAAAACGTGATGAACAAGTTGTTAACCGTTTTTTAGAAAAGTTTGAGATAGATAAATTAGAGGAAAATCAATTTAAGCAAATGATTCAAGTTTGGGAACGAGATGTGCTTAGATTGCCCGAAGAATCAAAATTAGCAAGCGGAGAGAGCTTTAAACTTTTGAAGCAGTCAACGAATAAATTAATTGGTAGGCTGGATATGATTCTTCGTAAAGCAGCTATTCGTTCGTTACTGAGGGGTTATAAAAAAGTAGACCAGGGTGTTTTAAAAGAAATTATTACAGCAACAAAATTTTAAAATGAGAGAAAGTATAAATGAAAATAAGCAGTTTTGGTTAATCAGAGTTGAGCCGCTAGAAGGGGAAAGCATCAGCCACTTCTTAGGTAGATTTAGACGAGAGAAAGGAAATAAATTTTCTGCTCCTAGTGGATTAGGTGATGTAGCAGGGCTTGGGGCTGTGTTAGCCCGTTGGGAGAAGTTTTACTTTAATCCCTTTCCTACTCATCAGGAGTTAGAAGCACTAGCATCTGTAGTACAAGTTGATGTAGATAGATTGCGACAGATGTTGCCACCACTTGGTGTCAGCATGAAACACAGTCCAATTCGATTGTGTGGAGCCTGTTACGCAGAGTCACCTTGTCATAAAATCGAGTGGCAGTTTAAAAAGACTGTGGGATGCGATCGCCATCAGCTACGCTTGTTATCAAAATGCCCTGTCTGCGAAAAGCCATTTCCAGTCCCCGCCTTATGGGTAGATGGAATTTGCAATAGATGTTTTACGCCTTTTGCAGAGATGGCACAATATCAAAAGCATTACTAAATAAAAACTTTGGCTTTACAATAACAAGTCAACTTATTTGAAATATTGCGATCGCACAGCTTAGTCCATTTCTACAACAGGTCACTTCAACGCCCAAAGTAGTTAGAATGCGATCGCCTAATCCAAGCATTGATGCAGCAGCAATGTCATAACCTTAAAATCTATGACTATCAAGGCCAAAAGTAGTAGATATACTGACTCATAATCAGCTTAGTTTCTCTTATGGTCGTAAGATGCAATATCTGGCTATCAAAAGCTGTAGAAATTTATTGCTAGAAAAATCTGCCATCTGGGAAACACTTCAATATGGTTGTTAGGCTTGAGAATCTGACAAAAGGCACACAAGTACAAGGGATTTTGCCCAACAATATTGTTACCATCGTTGATGCTCAGTGGCATGGCTCTGATGTTGTTGAACTTACTTATAAAGATGCTAGTGGCACGCTAGGGAATGAGTTGGTATTTCGAGATAAAGAAATTACCCTAGAAATTATCACTTCTGGCGGTGCTTGGAGTTTTACTGCTGATGGTGCTAACTTTCGTTTAGTATCAGAAGCCCACCGTATTCGCCTAGCTTATCTGTTTGACCCTTTACTAGCTGTTCACACCTCTCTAGTCGAACCGCTACCGCACCAAATTACTGCCGTTTACGGAGAAATGTTGACTCGTCAACCTCTGCGCTTTCTGTTAGCAGATGACCCAGGTGCAGGTAAAACTATTATGGCTGGGTTGCTGATTCGAGAATTGCTCATCCGTGGGGATTTACATCGCTGTCTTGTGGTTTGTCCTGGCAGTTTAGCCCCACAATGGCAAGATGAACTATCACAAAAGTTTCATTTGCGCTTTGAAATTCTCACTAATGACCGTATTGAATCAGCAGTCAGTGGAAATGCTTTTTCAGAAATACCATTACTGATTACACGATTAGATCAACTTAGTCGCAACCAAAACTTACAAGCGAAACTAGGGCAGACAGACTGGGATTTGGTGATTTGTGATGAAGCTCATAAAATGTCAGCTTCATTTTTTGGCGGAGAAATCCAAGAGACAAAGCGCTACAAGCTGGGCAAGCTATTATCGAGTTTAACCAGACATTTTTTATTAATGTCAGCAACGCCGCATAACGGTAAAGAAGAAGACTTTCAGTTGTTTATAGCGTTGTTAGATGGTGATAGATTTGAAGGACGTTTCCGCGATGGTGTCCACGTTGTAGATACTTCCGACTTGATGCGGCGTTTGGTTAAAGAAGATTTGCTCAAATTTGATGGCAAGCCATTATTTCCAGAACGTCAAGCCAGCACTATAGAATACGAACTCTCCGATTTAGAAGCAGTACTTTATAAGCGAGTTACTGAGTACGTCCGTGAGGAGTTCAATCGTGCTGATGCTTTAGAAAATGAAGGACGCAAAGGTACAGTGGGCTTTGCTTTAACTATTTTGCAACGCCGACTTGCTTCATCTCCAGAAGCTATTTATCAATCACTGCTACGCCGTCGAGAAAGGTTGCAAAAACGGTTGCGAGAAGAAGAATCGTTGAAGCGAGGAACTAATGCAACTATTGCATTTAAACAGGTTCTGGATTTAGAAGACATAGAAGATGATTTAGAAGATATTTCTATTGAAGAACGAGAAGCAACAGAACAAGAAGTAGTTGATTTAGCTACAGCATCACGCACGATCGCAGAATTGCAAACAGAAATTAAGCTTTTACAAGAATTAGAACAACTGGCTTTGCGTGTCCGGCGTAGTGGCAAAGATAAGAAATGGGAAGAACTCTCCAATCTGCTACAAAACAATGCCGAAATGTTTAATGCTGAGGGACATCGGCGCAAACTGGTAATTTTTACCGAGCATCGGGACACATTAAATTATTTAACAGACAGGATTCGGACGCTACTGGGACGTAATGAAGCGGTGGTGACGATTCATGGCGCAATGGGACGCGAAGAACGTCGTAAAGCACAGGACGCATTTACCCAAGATATTGAAGTGCAAGTCTTAATCGCTACTGATGCTGCGGGTGAGGGGATTAACTTGCAAAGGGCGCACTTGATGGTTAATTACGATTTACCTTGGAATCCTAACCGCCTCGAACAACGCTTCGGACGAATTCACAGGATTGGGCAAACAGAGGTTTGTCACTTATGGAATTTATTGGCAAAAGATACCCGTGAAGGCGATGTGTATTTAGCATTATTAAAAAAGGTGGAAGCAGAGCAGAAAGCACTGGGGGGTAAAGTATTTGATGTATTAGGGAAAGCGATCGCAGGCAAGGAACTGAGAGAATTGCTCATAGAAGCAATTCGTTATGGTGATCAACCAGAGGTACGAGACAAACTTAACCAAGTTGTCAACGATAAACTTGACCAACAACGATTGCGGGAACTTCTAGAAGAACAAGCTTTAGCCCATGATGCAATGGATTTTGCCAAAGTTCAACAAATCCGAGAGGAAATGGAAAGGGCAGAGGCAAGGCGGTTGCAACCGCACTTTATAGCTTCATTCTTCTTAGAAGCATTTGTCCAGCTTGGTGGAACAGTACGTCAGCGAGAACCCCAACGCTATGAAATTACTCATGTTCCATCTGTCATCCGCAACCGAGGGCGGCAAATTGGAGTAGGAGAACCATTACTACAGCGTTACGAACGTATTTGCTTTGAAAAAGATTTGATTAGTATTGCTGGCAAACCTCTAGCAGCTTTTATCTGTTCCGGTCATCCTTTGTTGGATGTCACAATTGACCTGACTTTGGAACGACATAGAGATTTGTTGAAACAGGGCAGTATTTTGGTGGATGAGAATGATTCTAGCGAAGAAACCCGCACGCTAATTTATCTAGAACATTCTATACAAGATGCAAGAACCAATCTCAATGGTGCTAGGCGTGTAGTCTCACGGCGAATGCAATATGTGGAAATTAACCCGGAGGGAAATGCCTACAATGCTGGACACGCACCTTACCTCAATTACCGTCCACTCAGGGATGAAGAAAAAGATATTTTGGCAGCAGTTCTAGAAGAATCTTGGCTACGAGAAGATTTAGAAGCAAAAGCCAAGAGTCACGCGATCGCTCACCTTGTTCCCCAACATCTTCAAGAACTCAGGCAGCGCAAAGAAGAACTAATTGCTAAGACGATGACAGCAGTAAAAGATAGATTGACCAAGGAGATTAATTACTGGGATCATCGCGCAGAAGAATTAAAAATACAAGAAGAAGCTGGTAAACCCAATGCCAAAATTAACTCAGCTAAAGCACGTCAACGAGCAGATGATTTGCAAGGGCGATTAATGCAACGTTTGGAGGAGTTGGAACAAGAACGTAAGTTATCTCCATTACCGCCTGTAATAGTTGGAGGTGCGTTGATAGTATCAGTGGGTTTGCTGGAACGACTGCAAGGCAAATCACAGCCTACAAAGGATATGTTTGCCAAGGATACAGAACGGGTAGAAAAGGCTGCAATGGCTGCTGTAATGACCGCAGAATGCACGTTAGGGTATGAACCAATAGATGTCAGTAACCAGAAGTGTGGTTACGATATTGAATCGCGCATTCCAGACACAGGACAGTTGCGATTTATTGAAGTTAAAGGGCGAATTACAGGGGCTAAAACTGTGACAGTAACGAAGAATGAAATTATTACGGCTCTCAACAAGCCAGACAATTTCATTTTGGCATTGGTACAAGTACCTTTAACAGCAGGATTGGATAGTAATGATTCTATTCGTTATTTACAGCGTCCGTTCCATAAAGAGCCAGATTTTGCAGTAACCAGTGTTAATTATGATTGGCTGGAGTTGTGGCAACAAGGAACTGAGCCAGTTTAGATTTTATTGTTTGGTGCGATCGCAATTTTGAAACAATAAGTCAGACAGGACAATCTAGTAATTCTACTGGCACAAAAAGTTAATAAAAAGACTATAAATACTAGATGAAGCTTTGTCATCTAGTTAAGCAATTTTTAGTTAAAAAAGGCTAATTAGCCCATCAAGACCCTATATAAATAATACGTGATTTCACATAAAAAAATATTTATTACGCTTAACAAGTACAAGTTTCGATTAAATCTGTCTGGTACGAAAAATGACATACCGCAAGAAGCTAATCGAAGTTGCATTACCACTGGAAGTAATTAATCAAGAATCCGCTAGAGAAAAATCAATTAGGCATGGACACCCTTCAACGCTACATTTGTGGTGGGCGCGGCGACCTTTAGCAGCTTGTCGAGCAGTTTTATTTGCATCATTAGTAGATGACCCATCAAGTCATCCCGATCAATTTCCTACGGAAGAGGCGCAGAAGCAAGAGAGAGAACGCCTGTTTGAGATTATTGAGCAATTAGTGAAGTGGGAAAATGTCAATAATCAGGAAGTACTAGAGAAAGCCAAAGCAGAAATTCTCAAATCTACAAATAATAATCCGCCACCTGTCCTAGACCCATTTTGCGGTGGGGGTTCGATACCTTTGGAAGCCCAAAGATTGGGGTTAGAAGCGCATGGTAGTGATATTAATCCGGTGGCGGTTTTGATTACTAAGGCTTTGATTGAAATTCCGCCAAAGTTTGCAAATCAGCCTCCGGTGAACCCTGAATCTCGAAAAAAATCTTTGAAGACGCAAAAATGGTTTGGGGCGCAGGGTTTAGCTGAAGATGTGCGTTATTACGGGCAATGGATGCGAGATGAGGCTTTTAAGAGAATTGGGCATCTTTACCCAAAAGTAGATTTACCGCAGGAGTATGGTGGCGGGGAGGCGACTGTTATTGCTTGGTTGTGGGCAAGAACAGTGAAATGTCCTAACCCTGCTTGTGGTGCAAAAATGCCTTTGGTGCGATCTTTTGCACTTTCGACGAAGAAGGGAAAGGAAGCTTGGGTTGAACCTATTGTTGATAACACTCAGCAACCTCCTGTTATAAGTTTTCATGTAAAAACTGGCAAAGGTAAGCCACCAGAAGGAACAGTTAGCCGTAAAGGAGCAGTTTGTGTTTGTTGTGCTACACCTGTATCTTTGGACTACATTCGCAGTGAAGGGAAAGCAGGACGGATGAGTGCAAAGCTAATGGCAATTGTTGCAGAAGGCGATCATGGGCGTGTATATCTATCAGCAAATGAGAAACATGAGGCAATTGCTGCAAAATCTCTGCCAGAGTGGAAGCCTGAAGCATCTTTACCAGATAACACACGCGATATCAGGCCACAAATTTATGGAATGCCAACATATGGTGATTTATTTACTCAACGTCAATTAGTTGCATTAAATGTCTTTAGTGAGTTGATATATGAAGTAAGGAAAAAGGTAATAACTGATGTTCTATCTACTGGGGGAGTAAATGATGGATTAACATTGTGCGAAGGTGGTATTGGTGCCACAGCTTATGGTGATGTAATAGCTACTTATTTAGCATTTGCAATTGATAAACTTGCTGATTATTGTTCTAGTATATGTACTTGGAATTCAGGAAGAGATAATATTAGAGATACTTTTGCCCGTCAAGCAATTCCTATGTCCTGGGATTTTGCTGAAACTAATCCCTTTAGCAATTCTAGTGGTAACTTTACTTTAGGTATTGAACAGTCTGCACAAGTACTCAATAAGGTTCCCGCTTGTAAAAAAGCTAAAATTGCTCAAAAAGATGCAACTACAAACAAAATTGAAGCTCCTCTAGTTCTTTGCACAGATCCACCTTACTATGACAATATTGGATATGCAGATTTATCAGACTTTTTCTACGTTTGGTTGCGTCGTTCATTAGGCTCAATATATCCTGATATTTTCAAGACATTACTGGTTCCAAAAGAAAAAGAACTAGTGGCTACACCTTATCGCTTTAACGGAAATAAAGAAAAGGCTAAAGTTTTTTTTGAACAAAATTTGAGCAATGCTTTTACAAGAATGCGTGAAGCGGCACATTGTGATTATCCACTTTCTATCTTTTACGCATTTAAACAAACGGAGGTAGATGAGGATAATGAATTAGACGGGAATGGAGTAAAAGCAATTGCATCTACAGGGTGGGAAACAATGCTTGAAGGATTAATTAAAGCAGGTTTTACTATCACTGGTACTTTACCTATGCGGACAGAACGTAGCTCCCGTACAGTTAGTCTGAATAGTAATGCTCTTGCCACGTCTATCGTCCTTATCTGCCGCCCTCGTCCAGAAACCGCCCCATCAACTACCCGCCGCCAATTTGTCAATTATCTCAAACGCGAACTCCCCGACGCGCTGCAAAAACTCCAACAAGGCAACATTGCTCCGGTAGACTTGGCACAAGCCAGCATAGGCCCTGGTATGGCAATCTACTCCCGCTACAGCAAAGTCTTAGAATCAGACGGTACATCAATGTCCGTCCGCACCGCCTTACAACTCATTAACCAAACCTTAGATGAATTTCTCGCCGAACAAGAAGGCGAATTTGACGCTGAAACCCGCTTTGCCTTGATTTGGTTTGAACATGTCCATTAAAGAATTATTTGTCAATTTTAAAAAATTAATGTCAGGCAGTGTCAGAGGCTAAAAAGCTTATACATCAAGGAAGTTACGCTTTTCACCGCTCTTATATTCTTTGAAGGCTTTTAAATAATTAAATGCCTTTTCTTTAAAAACCGACTCCTCAAAATTTAAACAATTAAATGCCTTTTGTTATGTTCGTCTCAACAGACTACTGACTTTTACTGTTATTCAGGGGAGCGATCGCTCTATTAAGTGGGGTGGAGCATCGTCGCTTATTATCTGCCTACCTCAATGTTATTGTGTCCTTTCATCATCTAGCACCACTCGTGAAAATCGATAACCACAAGTATATTTATCAGTAAAAGTGACACTAATTCTTTAAAACTGAAATATACAAGGCTAAAGTATTAGCCTAATTGCATAGGGCTAGAAAAATCGAACGTCTGGACATTAATTATTTAAAACTGACAAATAATTCCTTAATGGACAGAACAGCACGCATTTAATGAGGGTTTATTTGGCGAAGCGGAAACCCTCTCCAAAGCTAAAAATACAGCAGTACAAGGCATGGTAGACGCTGGTATCCTCACGGCCAAGGCAGGTAAAGTACGACTGCTACGCCGCAACGAACTACCTACAGACTGGAATCCCCAAACTGATAATCGTCTACCTGTTTGGGAAGCGACACAGCACATGATTCGAGAATTACAAGATGGTGCTGGAAATCAAGGTGCTGCGAATTTGCTCTGTCAACTGGGAACAATAGGAGAAGCAGCAAGGGAATTAGCTTATCGGCTGTATAACATTTGCGACAGAAAAGGCTGGGCTGCTGAAGGTGTCGCTTATAACAGCTTAGTAATTTCCTGGCCAGAAATTTCTCGCCTCTCTGCTGAAACCCAAGAAAAAACTCCCGTACAAATGGCTTTACTTTAATACTCTCTTTTTTAGCCTCAGCTAAAAACACATTATGGCTGGCTCTAAACATAGAGTCAGCTGCTTCCTCATGGTAAAAGCCAGGATTTATGAAAATTTAGTATAAAAAATAACTATGTCAATTAGTAACCGTGAAAGAGTTGGCAGGGCGTTAGAACTTTTGAGAGATGGCTTATATCCCTTTGTAGAACGTGAGATGCGTTCGGTTTTTGGTGATAAATGGCTAGTTGCCGCTACATCTTTTGTTCCAGAAGACCATACCCTACGGCGTACTGTTCAACAAATTCTCAAGCAGGATGAATCAGCCATCCTGAAGCTAATGTCTGGTCAATGGCGTGATGTCTTTAAAAAGACACTGGGAAATGCAGAAAGAAGCTTAGTTGGAGAACTCATTGACACTCGCAACTCTTGGGCGCATAACAAACCATTTTCTACAGATGATGCCTATCGCGCTCTTGATAGCGTTTCACGGTTACTTTCATCCATTTCTGCACCAGAAGCAGATGAAGTTGACAAGCAAAAACAAGAACTTTTACGAGTACGCTTTACAGAACAAGCCCGTCGGGAAACTCGCCGCGCTACTCTCCAACCAGTAGAAGGCAATCCCACAGGTGGTTTAAAACCCTGGCGAGAAATTGTCACACCTCACCCAGATGTTGCTAGTGGTCGTTACCAAGAAGCAGAATTTGCTGCTGACCTCTGGCAAGTTTATTTAGACGAAGGTTCTGATGAATACCGTATACCTACAGAGTTTTTCAGCCGCACTTTCCTCACTGAAGGGCTGAAGCAACTGCTGACAAATGCCTTAGTGCGCCTTGCTGGTAATGGAGGCGACCCTGTTATCGAACTGCAAACTAATTTTGGTGGCGGCAAAACTCACGCGATGCTGGCACTATACCATCTATTTATGGGAGTCCCAGTATCCAAATTACCTGGATTGGAGCCAGTACTAGCAGCAGCGAATGTTTCACCACCTGCAAAAGTAAACACAGCTGTACTGGTAGGCAACAAAATTTCTCCTGGTGAGGCTCAAACTAAAAAAGATGGTACTGTTATTCGCACACTTTGGGGCGAACTAGCTTGGCAATTGGGTGGTAGAGAAGCCTATGAAATGATTCGCCAAGCGGATGAAACCTCAACTAACCCAGGCGATAACTTACGGTTGTTATTCAACCGTTATGCGCCCTGTTTGATTCTCATTGATGAATGGGTAGCTTACGCCCGACAACTACACGAAATTAATGACCTACCAGGGGGGAGTTTTGATACTCACTTTACCTTTGCTCAAACTTTGAGCGAGTCAGCCAAAAATGCTAAAAAAACTCTGTTGGTAGTGAGTATTCCGGCATCAGATAATGAAATTGGTGGCGATCGCGGTAAAGCAGCCTTAAGTAGACTCAAAAATGCTATCGGTAGAGTTGAATCTCCTTGGCGACCAGCAAGTGCCGATGAAAGTTTTGAAATTGTGCGACGACGCTTGTTTCAACCCATCATCGAAGAAAGTGGCTTTGTTGCCCGTGATGCGGTCATCCGCGCTTTTGGGGAAATGTACCAAAACCAATCTCAAGAATTTCCCAGTGAGTGCCGAGAAGCCAGTTACAAGCGACGGCTAGAAAATGCCTATCCCATCCATCCAGAACTTTTTGACCGACTTTATAACGACTGGTCAACTCTCGACAAATTTCAACGCACACGGGGTGTCCTGCGATTAATGGCCAAAGTGATTCACTCCTTATGGGAGGGTCAGGACAAGAGCTTGTTAATCATGCCTGCCAGCGTGCCAATGGATGACGGACAGGTACAAACAGAATTAACTCGCTACCTCGAAGATCACTGGGTGCCAGTAATTGAAAAAGATGTCGATGGTGATAATTCTCTACCTTTAGCGTGCGATCGCCAAAACCCGAATTTAGGACGTTACTCTGCCTGTCGCCGCGTCGCCCGAACCATTTACCTTGGTTCCGCCCCCACACTCAGGGCAGCTAATCGGGGTGTAGAAGACAATCGGATCAAGTTGGGATGTGTCCAGCCTGGAGAAAGTGTAGCTACCTTTGGAGACGCACTACGCCGACTGACTGACCAAGCCACCCACCTTTATATTGATAACACTCGCTACTGGTTCTCAACTCAACCCAGTGTCACCAGACTTGCCCAAGACCGAGCCGAGCAAGTTCAACAGGATCAGGATAAAGTTTGGGATGAAATCATTCGCAGACTGAGGGCTGACAAGCAACGAGGAGAGTTTACGGCAGTGCATATTGCCCCTGATTCTTCTGCCGATGTGCCTGATGAAATGAATGCGAGGTTAGTTGTCTTAGGGCCACAGCATCCTCATAAAAATAAGGAAAACAATACCCCAGCCTTAACCAGAGGAAACGAAATACTTCACAACAAGGGAGCCAGCCCTCGGTACAGCAAAAATATGTTGTTGTTTTTAGCACCAGATAAAGCCAAACTGGAGTTATTAGAGCAATCTGTTTGTCAGTACCTGGCTTGGAATTCAATTGTCAGCGATAAAGAAGCTTTGAACTTAGATGTTTTTCAAAGCAATCAGGCAACAACTAAGCAACAGCAAACAGATAAAGATGTCAAAAGTTTAATCCAAGAAGCTTACATCTGGCTTATCGTGCCAAGTCAACCCGACCCTCAAGGGGAAATTGAATGGCAGGAAATCAGGTTGCAAAAACAAGACTCTCCAATTCTACAAGCCAGCCGCAAAGCAGTACACGAAGAACACTTGATCCCTAATTATGCTGCTAGTCGCCTACGCTTGGAAGCCCTTGACCCTTATCTTTGGCGAGATGTAAATCACCTCGACCTTAAGAAACTTTGGGAATACCTCGCATACTACTTGTACTTGCCACGCCTGAAAAATCAACAGGTATTATTACAAGCGATCGCAGAAGGTGTGGCATCCTTACTATTAAATGACAACTTTGCTTATGCCACGGGCTACGATGAATCCAAAGGACGCTATCTGGGTTTGAAAGCAGCTGAACACATTACTGTAACCCTTAGCAGTCAAAATTTAATAGTTAAACCAGAAATAGCGCAACGCCAGATGGAAGCAGATGCTGCTGCCATAACTAAACTTCCAATTCCAGGTGTTAAAGAAGGAACAGGAAGCTATAAGACTGAAAGAGAAAAAACTATTGATACTGTAATAACACCAGATGACTCATCTAATGGCAAAGTAACTGTCATCATTCCACCAAAACGCTTTTATGGTTCAGTCAAATTAGATGCTTTACGGTTACAACGTGATGTGCCACAGCTTGCTAACGAGGTAATTCAGCATTTTAGCAGTTTGATGGATGCAGAAGTAGAAATTACTTTGGAAATTCAAGTAAAAGCTCCTGAAGGAATACCAGAGAATGTGATTCGTACAGTTACAGAGAACTGTCGAGTTCTCAAATTTAGCCATCAGGAGTTTGAGCCAGAATAAGGTGAAACGTATTACGTCCTTAAAGGTATGGGGAGTCTTGTGGATAAATTGATGCTACTGCGATCGCCACCAGCTGTACTTTGTGTAATGACAATAGCAAAGTACAGCCCATCCTCATTTTATTTAGTTACTACTAAATAATTACAAGTAATAATCAAAGAGCTTAGAATAGCCAACTCTTCTTTATAAGACTAAACCCGTCAGGTATCTGACGGGTTTTTTGGAATTTTAGGAGCAGAATTGATAATTTCATCTATCCATCGCCTGAGAGAATCGTTCTCTTCTCTCAGGCTGCTAATTTTCCCAAGTATTCATTCTGGAGTACAGCCACCTGTTGTTTCAACGTCTCCAAGTCTGTTTGCATTTTAGCTAAATCTGGTGTTCCAGTGGATTCTTCAGCTAGGTAAGAACGAATCCAACCCATGATTAATTCGGAGGCTGTCTTACCCTCAGTTTTAGCTTTGTTCATAAAAGCTTCCTTAGTTTCATCGTCCATTCTGACAATGATTTGATTGCTTAATTTTGTCGTTTGCCGCTTTACCATATTCCTTTGTACTTGAAACTATTAATCTGTAATAACTCTATTTACCTTAATTGTGACGAATTTTAAAAATTTTGTAGTAACGCTATTGTTTTAGTAGTAACAGGTAGTTACAATAGAGTAACAAAACAAAGGCGATCGCTTGTCTCTGGCCGGAGGGCGATCGCCTTTTGTAAAACCCCAACAGTGAGGTTACTCAAATGATTGTACAAGAAGAGCTTGATAGCCAAGCCTCGGCTAAATCAGACTTTGAGGAATATATCACCCAGCTTGCTGACCCAGTTGCACCAGAAATTGAAATTGACTCAGTTTCAGAGGTGTTTGGTGAACTTTATCGAGTTTGGAATGGTTCTCAACTTCTCGGAACTTTTTATCAAAATCTGGAAGGTAAATGGATAGCCCAACCCTGTAATAGTGATGACAGACCATGTTGTGACACAGCTTTTGCAGCACAGATAATGATAATTGCTATCAATGGCTTACTGGTAGCAGATGTAGCCGCTTAATAGTTTTTCTCCTATCACCTAAAGACGTGGCTAGCTGCACGTCTTTTCCTTGCTTTTACTGTGTTTCTATTGTCTTCTGCTAATGGTAGAAACAATTTGCGTCGTACTCAAAATACGAAAGAAACTAATACTCAGTATCTTCTGCTTCAATACCGTAGTTGGTAAAAAGATCAGAAATAGAGATGTTCAGCGCTTTTGCCAGCTTTTCAATATTTTTGAGAGAAGGATTACGAGTTCCTGTCTCAATACTTGAGATGTAATTACGGTGAAGCCCAGCTTTTTCAGCCAGTTCTTCTTGAGAGTAATCCAGTTCTCGCCGTCTTCGTCTTATCGCTTTTCCGAAACGATATTCAATGTTGATGTTATTTTGCCTCACAGCCTAATAGTGAGGTAGTACCGATAATAAATCTACACATAATAAATGTGATTTTGCACACTATAAGTGTTAATTTAAGAATACTGGTGTATTTAGTACAGTTCAGGGAGCAGAAAACGCTATGAGTGTTATTACTATCCAATGTCGATTAATAGCCAGCGAAGCTACCCGCAGCTATCTGTGGCAATTGATGGCACAGAAAAATACACCTTTGATTAACGAACTAATTGAACAGCTAGGAATACATCCTGAGATAGAGCAGTGGTTGAAAAAGGGCAAGCTACCAGATGGAGTAGTCAAACCACTGTGCGACTCACTCATTACGCAAGAATCTTTTGCTAATCAACCCAAACGTTTTAATAAATCTGCTATTGAGGTAGTTGAGTATATTTACAAGTCATGGCTAGCTTTACAGAAAGAGCGACAACAAACAATAGATAGAAAAGAACATTGGCTCAAGATGCTCAAAAGCGATGTGGAATTGGAGCAAGAGAGTAAATGTACTTTAGATGCTATTCGCTCTCAAGCTACTAAAATTCTGCCGAAATATCTTGCTCAATCCGAACAAAATAATAATCAGACTCAGAGTCAAAACAAGAAAAAGAGTAAAAAAAGTAAAACTAAAAACGAGAACTCTACATTATTTGATATTTTATTCAAAGCTTATGACAAAGCGAAAAATCCCCTTAATCGATGCACTCTTGCGTATTTGCTCAAAAATAACTGTCAGGTTAGCCAAAAAGACGAAGACCCAAATCAGTATGCTCTACGCCGCAGTAAGAAAGAGAAAGAAATTGAACGTCTCAAAAAACAACTACAATCTAGGAAACCCAATGGTCGTGATTTGACAGGAAGAGAGTGGCAACAAACTCTCATAATGGCAACTTCATCTGTTCCTGAAAGTAACGATGAAGCTAATATTTGGCAGAAACGTCTTTTAAAAAAAGATATTTCACTCCCATTCCCAATTCGATTCAGAACTAACGAAGACCTAATTTGGTCAAAAAATGAAGAAGGACGTATTTGTGTTAGCTTCTCAGGTGAAGGATTGAATGATCACATCTTTGAAATATACTGCGGCAATAGACAAATTCACTGGTTTCAAAGATTTTTAGAAGATCAGAACATCAAAAACGATAATAATGACCAGCATTCATCTGCTCTGTTCACTTTACGTTCGGCAATTTTAGCGTGGCAAGAAAATAAACAACATAAAGAAAATAGCCTCCCTTGGAATACTCGTCGTTTAACTCTTTATTGCACCCTTGATACACGCTTGTGGACAACTGACGGTACTGAGAAGGTAAAGCAAGAGAAAGTAGACGAATTTACTCAACAATTGGCCAACATGGAACAGAAAGAAAACCTCAATCAGAATCAGCAAAATTATGTCAAACGCCTGCAATCAACATTAAATAAACTCAACAATGCTTACCCACGTCATAATCATGATTTGTATCAGGGTAAACCATCAATTCTAGTTGGTGTGAGTTTAGGTTTAGAAAAGCCTGCAACATTAGCTATTGTGGACAGTTCCACAAATATAGTTCTTGCATATCGTAGTATCAAACAGCTACTTGGCGATAATTACAAGTTGCTGAACCGCCAGCGACAGCAGCAGCAACGTAACTCTCATGAACGCCACAAAGCTCAAAAAAGCAATATGCCAAATAAGTTATCAGAATCTGATTTAGGAAAGTACATTGATAACTTACTAGCACAAGCAATTATCGCATTAGCTAAAAATTACCAAGCTGGCAGTATTGTTCTACCGACAATGAAAAATGTACGGGAGAGCATTCAAAGTGAAATAGAAGCTAGGGCAGTTAAAAGATGTCCTAATTACAAGGAAGGTCAGCAACAGTATGCTAAACAGTACCGCCAGAGCATTCATCGTTGGAGTTACAACAGATTGATGCAGTTTATTCAGAGTCAAGCAGTTAAGGCAAACATTTCTATAGAGCAAGGGCCACAACCGATTCGAGGTAGTTCTCAAGAAAAAGCGCGAGATTTAGCGATCGCAGCTTACTATTTACGCCAAAATAAATCTTAATTTTTGATTAAGCAAATATACTGAACCTTGACAATAAAATAAGTAATAGCGCCGCAGTTCATGTTAAACCTCTGAACTGTGAAAAATCTGGGTTAGGTTGACTATTGGAAAATAGTCCTGCTTTCTGACCCTGGTAGCTGCTCACCCCGATGCTGCTGTTTCCGAACAGGAATTAGGTGCGCTCCCAGCAATAAGGGCGCGGATATACTGCTGTAGTGGCTACCGAATCACCTCCGATCAAGGAGGAACCCATACCAATCCTTGTTTCCAGGCATTAGAAGAGATTAAAAATTTTCAGTCGATTCGCGCTTGCTTGCTGTGAAAGGATTTTAGCGTTTAATGGCACAAAAATTGCTCATTCAAACGGCAGTTGAAGAAGCTAGGAATATAGATCCGCGCTATCAACTCTGGAATCCTCCACAAAACAAGGATTCTATACAGGAAGGGTGACAATAGCCCTTCCCGTGTTGAGCGGGTTGAAAGGCTTCACACATTGCCAAAGACAATAGACGTAGCAGTGACAATAGCCCTTCCCGTGTTGAGCGGGTTGAAAGCGATATGCTAATAAATACAACCTATGCCATAGAAGGTGACAATAGCCCTTCCCGTGTTGAGCGGGTTGAAAGGTGTTACTCCTTAAATCTGGATTTAAGCCACAGGTGACAATGACCCTTCCCATATTGAGGCGGGTTGAAATAATTATGTATGTATTCATCTCCATTAGGATGGGTGAGAGTGATAATAACCATTCACGAAAGAATGGATTGAAAATGTAATACCTAACGATAAACAGAAATAGGCAAGTTATATAAATCTTTCCGGTGCAGGACTGGTTGAAATATAAAGATTACAAGATGTGGGTATGGGTTGAAAGGGTTCAAATCCGTCTGCTTAACTTTTGCTGCCAAGCATAGTGGTTAGAATAATTGTGTGCGAAATAAAGAACAAAAGTTTTTTGTTTAACCAAGGTATAGCAAAAGTTTTTAGAGCTTGAGCTAAAATTGAGCTTATGGTCTTCTATTTGATAGGACTGATGTTGACCAATCACCCCACACAATCGATTAGTCTCAAATATTGCGACATTAATTTGTGAACGGTTATCTTAAATGAGCCGCGACACTAATTAGTGAAACAGCGACATTAATGTGTGAACGGCGACATCTAATGTGTGAATGTACAACAAGCTAAGAGCTTCTTTCGGTCGGAGGTTTAACCTAAAGCCAGCAGTCGGATTTGAACCGACGACCTTCCGATTACAAGTCGGATGCACTACCACTGTGCTATGCTGGCAACTTAGTAATTGCTTTAACGCACTCACCGATTTTTAATTATATCACAGGTAATTTATTTGTCTACCCCTAAAGCAACTTAATTTAGGTCAGTGAATACTAGGGAATTGGCAAGGGCAAGAGAAGCCATCCTTGTGGGTTTACCTACCAAAAAACACGGAAATTGGCGATTCCGCATCAACTCCTTACTGGTAGGTGAGGGGGTTCTTTTTGTTCGGGGTAACTGTATTTTTTTGCTTGACTGGGTAAAGGAAGAGAGATTTATAATTGTTATTTAACAGATCACAAGCATGGCAGCATTGTTAGGACGAGATTTGTTAAGTCTGGCAGACTTGACTCCTACAGAACTTCAGGAACTTCTGCAATTGGCAACCCAATTGAAATCACAACAGTTGAAGTTGCGGTGTAATAAGGTATTGGGTTTGTTATTTTCTAAGGCTTCAACTCGGACACGAGTCAGTTTTACTGTGGCTATGTACCAACTGGGTGGACAAGTAATTGATCTTAATCCGAATGTGACTCAAGTTAGTCGAGGAGAACCAGTACAAGATACTGCACGAGTATTAGAGCGATATTTGGATGTTTTGGCAATTCGCACTTTTGAACAGCAGGAGTTAGCAACTTTTGCTGAGTATGCGAAAATTCCTGTAATTAATGCACTCACTGATTTAGAACATCCTTGCCAAATATTAGCGGATTTATTAACTGCACAAGAATGTTTTGACACAATTTCTGGGCTAACTTTGACCTATGTTGGTGATGGCAATAATGTCGCTAATTCTTTGATGCTTGGCTGTGCTTTGGCGGGGATGAATGTGAGAATTGCCACACCTAGTGGATATGAACCAAATCCGCAGGTTGTCGCACAAGCACAAGCAATAGCTGATGGTAAAACCGAAATTCTCCTCACCAATGACCCAGAATTAGCAACCAAAGGTGCATCTGTACTCTACACTGATGTTTGGGCGAGTATGGGACAGGAAGCAGAAGCAAACGATCGCTTTCCTATTTTCCAACCTTATCAAATTTCTGAGAAGCTATTGAGTCTGGCTGAACCAAACGCAATTGTTTTACATTGCTTACCCGCCCATCGTGGTGAAGAAATTACCGAAGAAGTAATCGAAGGTTCTCAATCAAGAGTTTGGCAACAAGCCGAAAATCGATTGCACGTTCAAAAAGCTTTACTAGCTAGTATCTTGGGGGCAGAGTGAACAGTTAAAAGTCAAAAGTAGAAAGGCAAAAGAAAATTAACTTATCTTTCTTTTGCCTTTTAAATTTTTATTTTTATCTTGTTATTAGAGGTTTTTTGTAGTACTAATGTTCTAGGGACATTTATATTTATCCTCCCTATTATTTTATGGAAAGCCTCACACAAGCGCAACAAGAACTTTATGAATGGCTGGCAGAATATATCCGTATTCACCAGCATTCACCTTCGATTCGTCAAATGATGCAAGCGATGAATTTGAAATCACCTGCACCGATTCAAAGTCGTTTAGAACATTTACGCACGAAAGGATACATCGAATGGACTGAAGGTAAAGCCCGGACTATTCGGATTTTACAACCGATTAAGCAAGGTGTGCCGGTTTTAGGAGCGATCGCCGCAGGTGGTTTAATTGAACCATTCACTGATGCTGTAGAGCATATCGACTTTTCTAATTTCGCTTTACCTGCACAAACTTATGCTTTGCGGGTAACTGGTGACAGCATGATTGAAGATTTAATTACTGATGGGGATTTGGTATTTTTGCGCCCAGTTCCCGAACCAGATCAATTAAAAAATGGTACTATCGTCGCTGCCAGAGTGGATGGTTATGGTAATACATTAAAACGTTTTTATCGAAGTGGCGATCGCATCACTCTTAAACCAGCCAATCCCAAATACAACCCCATTGAAGTTGCAGCCATACAGGTAGAAGTGCAAGGTTCTCTAGTTGGTGTTTGGCGCGGTTATATGTGAATGGTTGGGGACTGGGGGGAGATGGGGAAGAATTTCACCTACCTTGTTTCCCTCATCCTTCTCATCTTGTCAATGTCCAATCCTAGAAATTTTGAATTTTGAATTGGTATTATGTACCTGAAGCAAGAACCAGTGCAGCAATTTCCTGCTTTCCGGCTCAAATTACCATCTGTCAGGGAAAGCCAAGGTAGTTATCAGACTCAGCCATTACCAGGGTGTCCTAGAATGCCGTTATCTGTGCAGTTGCGCCAGTATCAACGTCAAGCTATGACTAACTGGTTTGCGAACAATGGCCGAGGAACGCTGAAGATGGCGACTGGTAGCGGGAAAACCATAACTGCACTGGCGATTACTTGCGAGTTATACCAGCAGATTAGTTTACAGGTGTTGTTGGTGGTGTGTCCCTATCGTCATTTGGTGACACAATGGGGGCGAGAATGTGAAAAGTTTAATTTACGACCTATACTAGCCTTTGAGAATTTACGCAGTTGGCAAAGTCAACTTTCTACCCAACTTTACAATCTGCGTTCTGGTTCTCAAGGTTTTGTGACTGTGATTACTACCAATTCCACCTTAATTGGGGATGGGTTTCAGTCACAACTCAAGTATTTTCCAGCGAAGACTTTAATTATTGGTGATGAAGCCCATAATTTAGGCGCACCTAAGTTAGAAGAAAGTTTACCTCGGCGGGTGGGTTTACGGTTGGCTTTATCGGCGACACCAGAAAGATATTTTGATGATGGTGGTACCCAATCTTTATTTGATTACTTCGGCCCAGTGTTACAGCCGGAGTTTACTTTACGGGATGCGATCGCTCAAGGTGCTTTGGTACATTACCTATATTATCCCATCTTAGTAGAGTTAACTGAGGCGGAAAGTATTGCTTATTTGAAACTAACTAAACGTATCGGGCGATCGCTATTATATAGAGAACGCAATAATGGCGAATCATCTAATTTTGAAGATAACGAAGATTTAAAGCCTTTATTAATGCAACGCGCCAGATTAATTGGTGCAGCAGCAAATAAATTAAATGCTTTACGTCAATTAATGGCTACTCGCCGAGAAACCACTCATACGCTTTTTTATTGTAGTGATGGTTCCCTAGAAACAGGACAACGTTCATCTCTGCATCAACTCAAAGCTGTGGCAAAAATTCTGGGCGGAGAATTAGGCTATAAGGTAAGTACATACACAGCCCAAACATCTTTACAAGAAAGAGAAATTTTACGTCGTCAATTTGAAAGCGGTGCATTACAAGGTTTAGTGGCAATTCGTTGTTTAGATGAAGGGGTGGATATTCCAGCAATTCAAACGGCGGTGATTTTATCCAGTTCTGGTAATCCTCGTCAGTTTATTCAGCGACGGGGTAGGGTTTTACGTCCTCATCCGAGTAAGGAAAGGGCTACTATCTACGACATGATTGTTTTACCGCCAGATTTGGATAGGGAAACTATAGAAGTTGAACGCAATCTGTTAAGAAAAGAGTTGCGGCGCTTTGTGGAGTTTGCCGATTTAGCTGATAACGCTGGTGAAGCTCGCATCAAGTTACTGGATTTACAAAAGCGATATGGATTGTTAGATGTTTAGTTATTACTCATTCTTCTATGTTTAATTTTGTAAAATTTTGTTCACTAGCTGAAAATATTTGTAGTGAATATGCGAAGATAATCTTGATCATAATAGGATGTAAGTAAAATTTTTAAAGCGACAAATACTCCATTGTGATCAAGATTGACTTTATGTAGTTAAGCATATCAGTTAACAGTACAAAAATAAAGTCATTTTTACCAAAAACATTGAGAATTTTCTGAGCATAATCCGCCTAAATTAAAGATAAGAGTAATAGTAGCTTTACTGAGGTAAAATCAACGGTGGGGAAGACTAGAATAAAGCATAACCTATTGCCGAATTAAGATGTCTCAAGAGCAAAATATTGATGATGTTCAGGAGCCAATTATTAATGCACCGCCGGAGGTACGGCAAATTATTGAGCGGGTATGGCATCTGGAAAAAAACAGACTAGATAAAAAAAGCAATAGCCCCATCAATGATGATATTTTGACAATTGTGAAGGAAGCGGTGCAATGAAGCTGACTTCAATTAAA
The DNA here is from genome assembly GCF_009856605.1 of Trichormus variabilis 0441. Taxonomy (NCBI): domain Bacteria; kingdom Bacillati; phylum Cyanobacteriota; class Cyanophyceae; order Nostocales; family Nostocaceae; genus Trichormus; species Trichormus variabilis. Next base: position 4,007,859 of record NZ_CP047242.1, read on the forward strand.
CTATGCAATTTTCGCTCCTTTTATGGCAGAACACCAGAGATAGTTATTGCTGGAGGAGATGTTCTTAACACTACGATTATTCATGGGAATAATGGCTCAGGTAAAACTAGTTTACTGAATGCCTTTACGTGGGTATTATATGAGAAGTTTAGTGCAGCGTTTGCCTCGATAGAACAACTGGTGAATAAAAGAGCGATCGCTGAAGCTAAACTCGGACAAGCTGTAGAATGTTGGGTAGAGATTAACTGGGAACACGAAGGTAAACGCTACAACGTCAAACGCCAATGTAAAGGCTATAAAAATAAAACCGACTTTGCTGTGGGTAAAACAGAATTACTCATGCAGGTAGCTGGGGATGATGGCAGATGGTATTACCCCAGCCAACAACCAGAAGAAATCATTGGACAGATTTTACCAGTTAGCTTACATCAATATTTTTTCTTTGACGGCGAACGCATAGAAGAAATCGTGCGTTCTGATAAAAAAGCGGAAATTGCCGAAGCGACTAAAATCTTCTTGGGTGTGGAAGTAATTAACCGTTCTATCAGACATTTAGGTGAAGCTAAAAAAAGTTTAGAAAATGAGTTAAAAGCAATTGGTGACTCCGAGATTAAACAGCTGTTGCGTGAACAAGAGAAACTAGAACAGGAAATTGAACGCATTCACACCAGACAAACAGAAATTAAGCAAGAGTTAGAATATCAACAGACCTTTAAGAAAGAAACGGGTAATCGTTTACAAGAATTAAGTGCAGCCAAGGAACTGCAACAAAGACGACAAGAACTAGAAAATCAAAAAAACTCCAATCAAGAAAGCCTCAGACAAACTAGAGAATCACTAAAGAAAATTATTTCTGCACGGGGTTACACAGTATTATTATCAGATACTACAGCCCAGTTTCGGACGATTATAAATCAACTTAAGCAACAAGGTGACTTAACCTCTGGCATTTCACGAGAATTTATTCATGAATTATTAAAGTCCCAACGCTGTATTTGTGGTGCAGAATTACATGAAGGTAATCATGCTCACACAAATGTGAGTCTCTGGTTAAATCAAGCAGGTTCCTCGGCGGTGGAAGAAACAGCAATTCGCATGAGCGCTCAAGTAGACGAAATTGATAAACAAGCGATCGTATTTTGGGAAGAAGTTGATAAGGAACAAGCGAGAATCAATCAGTTACGGCAAAATATATCTCAAGTTGAAAACGAATTAGAAACTATTCAAGAACGCTTACGCAAAGACGCTAACGAAGAAATTAGCAGTTTACAAAAGCGGTTAGATGAGATTGAAAGTAAAATTGATGAATTAAATAGAGAACAAGGTGCAAATCAGCAAGAAATTTCTCATGTACAGGCTGATATTGATGCTTTAGTTAAACAAATTGCTAAACAAAAGCTCAATGAAGAAAAGCAGTTATTGGCACAAAGGCGGATTAACGCTACACAAGACGCAATTGAACGCTTAACAGAAGTCAGAAATCGCCAAGAAAATCAGTTTCGACTGCAATTAGAAAAGCGCTTGCAAGAGATATTTAACTCCGTATCTTTTACGCCTTATGTACCTAAAATCAGTGATAAATATGAATTGACTCTTGTAGAAAGTACATCAGGAATGGAAGCATCAGTTGCAGCCTCTACTGGTGAAAACCAAATCCTGAGCTTGTCTTTTATTGCCAGTATTATTGATAAAGTTAGAGATTGGAGCGAAAAACGCAAAATCTTAACAGTACCCGATAGCAGTACTTTTCCCATCGTCATGGATTCCCCATTTGGAAGTTTAGATGAAACCTATCGCCGACGCATTGCTCAAACATTACCGGAGTTAGCTAATCAGTTAATAGTGTTAGTCACAAAAACTCAATGGCGGGGAGAAGTGGAAACAGAGATGACAGATAGAATTGGTAGGGAATATGTGCTGACTTACTACTCTTCTAAGCCAGATTGTGAACAAGATTATATTGAATTGGGTGGGGGAAGATATCCTTTGGTGAAACAAAGCCCGAATGAATTTGAATATACCGAGGTGATAGTGGTAGAGAGGGAGTGGTGATATTCGCAGATAAAACATACATAAATTTGAGAGGTTATTTATAGCGATTCCTCGTGAAGTTGGGTGCAGAATTAATGTTTTTAAACGCAGAGGGGCGCGGAGGGAAACGCGGAGGGGCGCGGAGAGTTTTTATTAGTGCAGTTGAGAAAAAGGAGTTGGTTATGGTTGCAAGTCCAGACCGGAATTATATGTCTCCTCAAGAATATCTGGAATGGGAAGAACGCCAAGATATTAAATATGAGTATGTCAATGGTGAAGTTTTTGCCATGACTGGGGGAACTCTTCCTCATACTACTATTGCTTTAAACTTAGCATCAGCATTAAAAAGCCATGTACGCGGTGGTTACTGTCGTGCTTTTATGTCTGACGCGAAAGTAGCAGTATCTGAGGGTATGTCGTTTCATTACCCTGATGTTGTTGTGAGTTGTGATGAAAGAGATAGACAAGCCATTAAATTTCTTCAGTATCCTTGTCTAATTGTCGAAGTTTTATCTCCAAGTACAGAAGCTTATGACCGAGGTGCTAAATTTAAGCAATATCGCCGCATTCAAACCCTAAAAGAATATGTCCTAATTGATGCAGAAAAAATCAATTTAGATTGTTTTCGGTTAAATAAAAACTGTATTTGGGAGTTGTATTCTTACGAAGAGGGAAACGAGGTTTATTTGCAGAGTGTTGATTTTCGATTTCCCATATCTCTGGTTTATGAGGATGTGTTTTTGGGTTAACTTTCACGCAGAAACGAGGAGTGATTGTTAAATTAAAATTATCTGCACTTCTTATTAGGTGGTTCATGAATATCAAAACTGAGGCGACTATTGAAGATTTGTACAGATTGCCTAACAATTGTAAAGCGGAAATTGTCAATGGAAAATTAGTGCTGATGTCTCCAACTGGATTTTTACCAGGACGTGCTGGGGGTGAAATTTATGCAAGTCTGCGGGACTATGAACGTCTGACAAAAAGCGGTTATGCTTTGCCTGACAATGTTGGCTTCCTGATTAATCTTCCTCATCGACGTTCATTAAGTCCTGATGCTGCATTTTATCGTGGACAACCTACAGGTGGAAAGTTTCTGAATGGTGCGCCTGTGTTCGCGGTTGAAGTGAGAAGTGAAAATGATTATGGGGATAAAGCCGAGGAAGAAATGGCAAAAAAAACGTCGTGATTATTTTGCGGCTGGTACTTTGGTAGTGTGGGACGTAGATGTACTCAAGGAGGAAGTGATTAGAGTGTATCGTGCTGACAACCCAGAACAAATGCAGGTTGATCACCGTGGTGAAGTAGCAGAAGCTGAACCTGCATTACCAGGATGGTTTATGCCAGTAGATAATTTGTTTATGTAGACAGTGTGGGCGTAGACGCAACCCATCGCTCTTTTACTTGGTATAAAATTATAAGAAGTGACACTTGTACCTTTCCGTTAAAATAGCAACAAAGTAGATATTCAAGTCATGGCTGCAAACAGAATCAGGGTTGCTAAAGATAAGGCTGAGTTGGTGAAATCGCTTTTAGCATCAAAAGACACAACCGGGCCTTTTCAAACTTATGTAGAAGTCATTGTTTTTGCAGCCGCATTAGGCGCAAAGCATAAGAAGCGAGTTCCTTTAGAAGTAATTTCTAAAGATTTATCTCCATTACGGCAGGATTATTTTACCAGTAGCTTTGCGCTGTTGATTAATTTATTGTCCATCACTGAAGCAAAAGACATTAAAATTCTTGATAATGATGATATGGCTGACGAGCAACGTATCCATATTCTTGAAGAATATGCTAATGGTGGGCTGGAAATTATACAAAATGAACTTCGTGGAGCAGTAGATTATTGTGAGCGACTGCTGTTAATTCTTAGTTTTGAAAGATTTAATAATGAGGGCGAAGGAGAGGAATTTAATCTCAGTAAATTTCTCTCCTAAATTATTTTACATAGAAAGCCTTAAAAAGCTAATTTTAGTAGACTTTATATTCTTTTTAAGAATCAATTTCATCATCTGCTTCTGATTCTTGCTGAAATGAACGTTGGTCTTTTAATTCTGGTAAACCAGCAGCAAGTATAGCAGAAAATCTATCACGAACCATATCTTCTTTTTGCTCTTTCTTCATTTTTTCGTGTTCTCTACCATAAAAGGTAACAACATCAAAACCCTTATATAATGTTCTATGAGCATCAGTACAACCAGGCCATTGAGCTTTGTTTGTCTCTGCACCAAAAAAGTTTAGTAGCTTGCGTCTCGATAAAAATTGATAACCATTGGCAATGTCAAGTTCCGTTTTTCGAGAACCGAAGTACCACAAGGATAATAAGGAAAATATTCTATCTTCTACTGCTTTATTAACTTTGATTTTTTCGTTTCCAGGGTTTGTGGCTATAAATGTCCATAGACGAAATGGATAATCTGGCAAGTTAGCATCAACTCTAAGAATATTTTTATCATATAACCTATCTAAAAATTTCAAAACATCATTAATATCACCTAAGTTTGTATCTTTACATTTATAGTCAAATTCTACTATTTTTCCTAAACGAATCATTGCCTTTTGAAATATAGCCTTAAAAGCCCATTGATTGTCTTTAATACTAGCAATATAATCTTGATGAGCTAGTATTTCTCGTTTATTCCAATCGCCATCTCTAGCAATCTCCTGCTCCCTAATGATACCTTTATGTTTACTGGTTTGAGCTTGAAACCTACCAAAAGTTCCCTCAATTAAATTATGCTCTCGCGCATATTTGAGTACTTCTCGATATGGTTTAAAATCTAGTAGAAGTTTAAGCATCCAGGGGCGAAAATTTACTTTAAAGCCTTCTATTGCTGAATTAAGATAATTCTCTGGTATTCTTGTAAATGGTGTAACAGGTTCTCCATCTTCATCACAATAATCTTCCATATAATATTCTCGGAGAGAACGTCCTTCATAATGAATCTCTCTATCATCAATACCAAGTGCAGAATCAATACTGTCAATGAAATCGAATACCTGCTTTTTTTCCATTGGATCGCGTGGTGGCTTTAAATCCAATATCGCCGAAACTAACAAATCCAAATGAACCAACGAATTTAAGTAGTAGGAACTATCAAATCGATTTAAATTTTCTTGCCAGCGAACGAGAGACAGAGGCAGCCTATCTTTCGCATCCTGAGCAGTACTTTTTGTTAGTAATGTTCTTACACATTGTGCACTAAGACTTTTGTCATCTAGAATCAGCTCTCTAGCCTTATCCACTGTCTTAGCATTTTTGTTTAAATCGGTAAATAATTCACGAGCAATTCCTCGAATGGAATAGTCCCCTTCACTTTGAACGTTTTGGAAACCAGCATCAGAATGAAGCAAAACGAACAATACCGGAATTTTGGTTTGTTGTTCAACAGTACGGAGAGTACCACCACGAAACTTTTGATCTTCACGGAAAGTACGAAGTGCCCAAAGACGATGTTGTCCATCTACAGCTACTGCCAATACTCGATCTTCATCCCATCGGAGTCTAGCAGAGAGTCCGAAAGAAAGGAATTGGACACCACCAAAGTTAGCAATCTTTGTTTGTGGGTTATTCCATTGTGCATCATCAGGATCAGTACCATCCCAAGGGATAGGAGGCGGCTCGATATTTATGGAATCATCGAAATTATCTTGGATTTTACCATCTGCGCCCTTCGGCATTAATACAATAGTAATTGCATTAAAAAACTTAAGCTTTTTTGGATCTAAAAGGTAGCCTTTAACAATCTCGTCTTCTACTCTCTTTTCATCTATTTCTCGTTGGAAAAGCTCTTTCAGAGACCATTTTGTGTATAAAGAAGCAGGAATTTGTTCGGCTATCTTTAGTTCATCAATAGCCCGATTAATTTCAACTAATGAAAGAAAATAGGGAAGCGCTATACCTTCTGATAATGTGTAGTTACCTGTTAAACCATAAAGAGGTTTATTGAATCGGGCTTTTCCTTCATTTTTTGAAAATATCAACATATTTGTTACCCATACCTAAGAGTAAATGATGGAAGAAATAGTCTAGATAATATATCTTCAACTAGTTTTTCTGTAGCAAGTTCAGAGTATTCAGACTCTTCAGTAAATTCATTCTCTAAGTCGTTGTTTTCATTCAGATTATTTGGAACACTACTTGAAGTGCTATATGATGTGTGAATGATTAAAAGTCTACATTTATTAATGTTATGTCCAGCAGTAGCTAGACGTTCACGTAAAATGCTACCTTCACTAAGATGACTACGAATTCGAGAGTAGAAATTATTTGCTTTTCCTATATATAGTGGCTGCTGAAATATCAGTGAATTCCTTAAAAGGATAAAAAGCATTTCCCGAAAGGAAGAATCAATCGCTAACTCTTTAAGTAAAGACTCTTTAGAAAAGCAAGTGTCTGGTTCTAGTTTGATTTTATGTATAGGCGGAAGTCTTGTTTCTCTTGAAGCCGAATGCTCCTTATTAAGTTCTTTAAGAATATAGTTAACGAAGATGTCAGGATCGTTTACTGCATTCGGTTCAATCTCAAAACGACGATACCAAGCATACACACCACCAATATTATTTGGGATGCGACTTAGAATAGAAACATTTCCGCGCATCTGCGCTAAATCGTACAAAACAACATTTTCACTCAGATGATGCACAGCAGTATCGCCGTGTAACCATGCCACAAACAAGACTCCTTTTATACTTTCATGTATCAGTGTAACAGAAAAATTTCATAGATGTGAGAAAATTAAAATATTTATCGTTAGAGAGTAGCTGGAAGTCCTACTTCTTTTGGTTCAACAAACTCACCATCAAACCCAATTGTTTTATTTTCTACAGTCCTAGCATTAGCCAAAGCTTTACGGAGTTCAGCACGTTCCATAGAATCTTGAATTCCGCCAAGGATATAAATTAATAACTTCGTCGCTAATTCCTTTCCTGAAACCTGCACTCGCTTTTTATTAGGGTCATACAATACTCCATACCACAGAGATTGAGGGTATTCCATACCAGTAAAACCCCCTTGTTGGTCAAACTTGCGTAACTTCTTAAAAATGCTGGCTACAGACAAACCTTTTTTAAAAACTAAAAATCCTAAAGCTTGCGCCAAAGCCACTTGTGCTACAGGACGAAAAAGTATGTTTGCTTCACCGCCTCCTTTTTCAAAACTGAAACGTCGTAAGATAGGTGTATCTTCATGTTCCAAAATTTTATAACTAGGTAAGCTTGCCAAGTTATCAAAGAGTTTGGTGAATTCTGCAATTCCCTCTTCAATTTCTTCATCTTCTGGACGCATGGGAATTAAACCTTTCTCAAAAGGTTTCCAATGCGGGAATTTTTGACCCAAGTATCTTTCTGACATATCTTGCAATGCTTGCAAAGTTGTCAAAACTGTAGAATTTGCTGCGACTGTTGCACTATTCCAATTAACGCGGGGCTTACGATTTGGTTTTTGTTCTAAAAGCGGATGAGTAACTGCAATTTTTCGCGCCACAATTGCAAAACCATCATCTTCATTTAACTGCGCCAACTGACCTTTAGTTAACGGTGCAGCCATCAAGTTCACATGAACAAAAATTGACCTCACCCGTCGTCTTGCTTCGGTGCGAGTCTCTCCAACATTCACCGCACAAATGAACTCAATACCTATTTTTTCTTTGGGTAAGCTTTGTAAATAATCGGGGTCTACTTGATACTGCTCTAGCAAATCTGAGACCGTAATAAAACTATCATCAGCAGTTTTATCCTTTTTATATCGTTGGAGTTTGCCAGTTTTGATTAACTCTATCAACCCCTGCACTCCCATCAGCCGATGTTGTCCATCTAATGCGTAAATGCTGACGTTATCCTCAGACACATTAAGCAAGCCGACCTTACCATCTTGATCTAGGGGTGTAAAATCAGTAGTAGATTTTCTCGCACGTCCTTCACTATCCCATTCATCAGCTTTGTGCTTATCTACCCAAGACTGATTAATTACCACTAGGACTGGTGGAAACTTATGATTTTTTCTAGCTGCTAAATACTGAACAAGGGGTGCTTGACGTGACCAGTCAAGGGGACGCTGTTGAATTTCTTCAATACTATCTGCGTCAATTTCGATGTTATCAGTCTCTGCATTATACTTTTTTTGCAGCAGAGGTAAACCAGAGGCAAACTGAACCCTACCTGCAAACCATTCCAGAGTGACAGACCCTACATAAGTTTCTACACCACCCATCTCAGTTTTTTGAACGAGAATTTGGTCTTTTTTTCCTAAAAATTTCTCTAAAAGAGAAGATAGTAGCTGTTTTTCCTGGATTTCTTGCTCTAGGTAGTCTTTAGCAATATCAGCAGTCAGATCAGATGTAGTATCTCTCATAATTAATTTTTAAAAACTTAGTCCCCTAATGTAGCTATCTTGTCCAAAAAGTTAGATACTAATAAATTAGTTTTTAAAAACTTTTTGGCAACCCGCGCATTCCATACGCTGGGGTTAAAAAAAGCGGTAACGCCCAAATGTCCAGAGGTAGGAAGCAATGACAGAAGCACAACAAGCAGAAAATAAAGGTCAGCAGACACGTACTCTAGCAGAGTTAGTGGAAGAGATCCAAGTCCTGACTACTGAAATTCAAGAATTGTATTGTTTAGATGAAATACCCTGGATTATAGGCGTATCTTGGGGCAAAGACTCTAGTACAGTTTTGCAGCTTGTTTGGAATGCGATCGCGGCTCTCCCGCCTGACAAAAGAACTAAGACTATCCACGTTATTACAACGGACACTAAGGTAGAAAACCCTATTGTTTCTGCTTGGGTTCGTCAATCAATGAAGCAGCTAGAGTCTGCTGCACAAGAGAAAGGAATGCCAATTAGTCCACATTTGCTGCAACCAGTAATTGAGGACACGTTTTGGGTAAATCTCATTGGTAAAGGGTATCCAGCACCACGTAACCAGTTTCGCTGGTGTACACCACGCTTGAAAATCAATCCTGCTAATCAATTTATACGTCAAATAGTTAGAACTAATGGTGAAACAATTCTTGTCTTGGGTACTCGTAAAGCAGAAAGTACTAAACGTGCTGCCACAATGAAAAAGCATCAAGCAGGTAGGGTACGAGATAGACTTAGCCCTAACGCTAGTCTGCCTAATTCTCTCATCTATACTCCTATTGAAGATTGGAGCAATAATGAAGTGTGGATTTACTTAAATCAGTGTGAAAACCCCTGGGGAAAAAGCAATAAAGAATTATTCAATTTGTATCGAGGTGCAACAGCAGATAACGAATGTCCACTAGTTATTGATACTTCAACTCCTAGCTGTGGTGATTCTCGGTTTGGCTGTTGGGTTTGCACACTAGTTAGTCAAGATAAATCGATGCAGGCAATGATCCAGAATGACGAAGAAAAACAATGGATGCAGCCTCTATTAGACCTTCGTAATAAACTGGATGCTAAAGATGATAGGGATAAACGAGACTTCAGAAGAATTTGGGGAGATGTCCAATTATTTGAACGCAATAAGAATGGAAAAACTTCTGTCGAACCAATACCAGGCCCATATACTAAATATTGGCGGGAATCCTGGTTAAAAGAATTACTAGAAGCGCAGACAAAAATACGCCGCACAGCACCAGAAGATATGCGTGATATTACTCTGATATCTCTGGAAGAACTGAGCGAAATTCGTCGTATTTGGTTAGAAGAAAAACACGAATTTGATGATAGCTTACCCCGCATTTATCAAGAAGTCACTGGTGAAGAATTTAAAGACCCACGTCCTGGCGCTGACCTGAGTCTATTAGGTAGCGATGAATGGTCTGTGTTAGAAGAAATTTGTGCAGGCGATGGTATGCACTTGGAACTAGTGGCAAAACTTTTAGACACAGAACGCCAATACCGAAAAATGTCTCGTCGTATAGGAATCTACGAAACTTTAGAACAATGCTTTACTACAAGTTCCCGTTCTAAAAAAGAAGCTGTTGACAATGCTCATTTGAAACGGGATTTGAAAAAAGCAGTTGAACAAGGTGATATCCAAAAAGTCAAGCAGCTAACTTTAGCTGACTTTGCCGTACCTAATGAACAAGCGATGACCGACTGTCGGTCGGAGACCATCGCATCTGCTCCAATTACGAATGCACCCGATACCCAAGGTGATGCAAAGAATACTACAAAACCTGTGGCTAAGGCGAAGGCTTGGGGGAATAAGAAATTCAAAAATAAAGAGACAAAGTCTTAAGCTGGTTCTTCATCATCGTCACCATCTCCTAAATAAAGGCTGATAAACACCTTTGTTACGGCTGGATTAATTTTTTTTCAACATATTAAACCCATCTATATGGGTTGAACATAGATTAATGATATTTCTTGAACTCGTTCTACAAAACTTTGGCCCCTACGTCGGTAGACAGGTAATCAATCTTGACCCAAGAACTGAAGACAATCCTCACCCAATTATTCTATTAGGAGGGATGAATGGAGGCGGAAAAACTACACTCATGGATTCCATACGCCTTGCTTTATATGGACAACGCGCCCAATGTTCTACCCGTGGAAATTTAAGTTATGGTGATTTTTTAACTCAATGCGTTAATAGTCAAGCTAACCCTACGGAAAAAACGCGGGTTGAGTTGCTTTTTGAACATATTGAAGATGATAAACCAATAAAATATCGGATTGTCAGAACTTGGGAAAAAAACCCTAAAGATGGTAAAGATGCACTAGGAATTTTAGGTGATGATGATACCTGGCCTGTGGATTCTCTGGTGAATATCTGGGATGATTATATAGAAAATCTTCTCCCTTTGGGTATTTCTAATTTATTTTTATTTGATGGGGAACAAGTTAAAGAACTGGCGGAACAGGACACACCACCACAAATTGTGATTGAAGCTATTCGTGGATTGTTGGGTTTAGAATTGGCGGATAGATTAGCTGTTGACTTAGAGATTTTAGTCAATCGCAAACGTAAGGAACTGGCTGAAAATAAAGATTTAGAGGAACTGGAAGAAATTGAGAAGAGGTTAAAATCACAGCAAGAAGATTATCAAGTTATAGCGGAAAAGTTAGCAGCTTTTAAAAATGAAATTGAAGAATTAGAAACTATACAGCGAGAAGCTTTAGATAAATTCGTTTCTGAAGGTGGTAAAATTGCTGCCGAACGCAATCAGCTAGAACAACAACAAAAGGAAAAATCCACCGCCGCCGAGAATATTAGACAGTCAATGTGTGAATTAGCTGCTGAGGTTTTACCGTTGGCGTTAATTCCTAATTTATTGAGTCAAGTACAAACTCAGGGAGCAAAAGAATTTCGCTATCAACAGATACAATTAGCTAGAGATGTTTTATTAGAGAGAGATAAACGCTTATTGCAATGGTTAAATAAATTAGCGATTGGTTCTGAACAGGTCGATAAAATCCAATCTTTTTTAGTGGAAGATGTGGATAATTTGTATACAGGTTATGCTCAGAAAGAATTACCTTGGTTATTAGCTGATGAAGAAAGTTTGAGTCAGTTAGATAATTCTATATATCACTTAAAAAATGCTAAAGTTTTAGCAAAGCAGCAATTAGCTAATCTTAAAAGTATAGAAGAAGAATTGATTGTGTTAGCTAGACAAGTGCAGACAGCAGCAGAACCAGAAGCTTATCAAAAGCTACGCGAGACTGTAGAAGAAGCGCAAAATCAGGTGGTTCAATCTAAGGCTAATTATGAAACAACTCGCCGTACTTTATCAGAATTAGCAGACTCTATTGAACAAACAAAGAAGGAATTGAAAGAATATACTGATAAAAATATTGACACTAAAAATAGAGGACATATTATTACTTCTGCTGCTAAAGTGCAAGAAACTCTTAAGATTTTTCGGGAAAAATTAACTCTGCGAAAACTCAATAAACTAGAGGAAGAAGTGAAGAATTGTTTCCTCTACCTACTGCATAAATCAGATTTAGTATATCGCCTGACTATTGATACTAAAACCTTTGCTTTATCTCTGTTTGATTTTGATGGTAAACGAGTCCCCAAGCATCGTTTATCAGCAGGGGAAAAACAACTATTAGCGATCGCCTTTCTCTGGGGATTAGCCAAAGTCTCTGGTCTGCGTTTACCCGTAGCTATCGATACACCCCTCGGTAGACTAGATTCATCCCACCGCCAAAACCTAGTAGAGAAGTACTTTCCCTCCGCCAGCCATCAAGTAATTCTCCTATCTACGGATACGGAGATTGGGAAAAAGGAAGTAGAAACCCTGAGAAGTAATGAGGCGATCGCCCGTGAATATCTCCTGCAATACAACTCCAAAACCCGCCAAACAACGGTTATAGAAAATAAATATTTTTGGTAATACAAATTATTATGGAATCGCCAATCGAAAGAATTAAACTCTCGCAAACTGCTAAAGACCAATTATTAAAACTCCGCCGCAATACCAAAATTGACCAATGGAATATCCTCTGTCGTTGGGCTTTTTGTCGTTCCCTCGCCGAAACAACTCCACCTTCTCCCGTCCCCATTCCCCAAGATAGCAACGTCGAAATGACATGGCGCGTTTTTGGCGGTGAAATCTCAGATGTTCTCCTCCTCGCCCTTAAGCAGCGCTGTCACAATGACGGTTACCCCACAGATAAAGAAACCCTAGCAACTCAATTCCGCCTACATTTACATCGTGGTATCGGTTATTTAGCAGGCGACCCAAATATCAAGAAAATTGAAGATTTAATTGAGCTAGCAATCAAAGATAGAAATAATATGAGTTAGCTATGCAATGCGATCGCAGGTTGATACATTTGAGTTGGGGTAAAACATCCCCGACTCCAACTGTCTTTAATTTTGTTGGCGCAGCCTTGCCGTAGGCTATTTTGAATTTTGAATTTTGAATTTTGAATTTTGAATTGTTACCTTGTTGTATTCGGCTTACCTGTAACTGTAAAAGCTGCCCAATAATAAGGATGAGAATATAGATTTTTATCAGCAGGCATTTTGCTAATTCTATACAAATGTGTTGCTAAATAAGCTCTGAGCTTTAACTCATCCGGGTCAAGGTTATTGAGTAAATTTTCATACCATTGTGTTAGTTCTGATGCCGTTAATTCCCGTAGCCAAGTTGTAGCTTCCGCTAAAGCCGTACTTGCTGATTGTACTAACTGTAGTCGTCGGTAAAATTCAATGATGACTAAAGCACTGGCTGATGATTCTACAGTCCAGAGAGTGCTGACGACTTGAGAAACACCTTTGTAGAAAAATGCACTCACTAAATCTACATATTCGCTGGTAGTTACTTGGTTAGTATTAGTTGCAGTTTCACAAGTAGAGAGAGTTACTAAGTTATAAGTTGATAAATTTGTTTCACAGATTTCTGCCAAGGTAAATTTATCTTCACCTGCTAGGGCTAATTCTGATCTTTGAGGATCTGTTAACCTATTAATTGCCTGACCTGTGAAATGCAACACATTATAATTACTAAAGAAAGCATCTTCAAAGTTATTTTTAGTAGCTTCTCCACCTTGGAGCCGTTGACGATTGTTAAACATCTGACTAACAACTTCGGCTTCTAGGTTAGCAAATCTCAAGGTCGGGTAAGCTGTACTATCAGGATATTCAACACTCAATAGTGTTTGATTGACAAATTGGCTAATATTGGCATTTTTTGCGGATAAAGCTATTTGAATATTTGGCAGATAGGCGATATCTGCATTTGGTATTGCTTCTGAGGATTCAGACATTTGAAACAAGCTATGAAGAGGCACTCTAAATAAATCACGGTGAGGGACTAAAATCAGTTGAGTAATATCTTCAAGTTCTTGTTGAATGGTGTCAATTTCTAGAATCTCCTTTAGCTGCAATAGCTTGTGTTCCATCTCCAACCGCCAAGGATGATTACTTTTGCTTTGTTGGTCTTGGGCTTGTTGATGATAATCTTGATAGTTTTGCTGCCAATCTTCTAACCAATTTTCAAAGGCAATTAGTCGCCTCATAGCTTCGGGTAGAGGTAAATCTTGTAGAGGTGTGGCGTTAATTGCCCCTAAATCTTGGACGGGTGTGAAAACAAGAATTGGTGACGGAGCTTGGTCTTTGACAATAAAGGTGTGTAAAGCGACTGGGCTAATATGCCAGTAAATAATTGCGGTGTGGGGATTAAGTAATTGTTGAACTGCACGATAATTTAGTGGTTGAATATCTGCGTTCCAGCCGCATAACAGCCAGGTTAAACAAGCATTTTTTCCCTGTTCTGCTATTTCCCAAGCTTCTACCAAATCACCATATTCTACAGCTACATCAACGGCTAATTGTCCGAATCCCGCAAATTTGAGTGCTAGTTGTTTTTTAATTTCTGCGGTGCGAGTTGGTTCATTCAGTAGTTGTTGTAATAATCTGGAGCCGCGTTGCTGAAATTCTTGGGCTTGTGTTGTTTGTCCTAGTCCTAGCAATGCTTTAACAAGAGACTGGAGAACTTCTAAATGTAACTGAGGAAAACCTGCGCTTGTGAGGGTTAATAGGGCTTGATTGTACTCGGTTACAGCTTTGCGCCAATAGTTACGGGATGTAGAATATTTTTTACCTTGTTCGTAATAAGTATTAGCGATCGCCAGATGTAATCTTCCCCAACCTTCTGGGTGGGTGTCTGGGCGGATATGTTTTAAACCTTCCTGATAGCTAGCTAATTTACCTTCATAGCCGGCCTGCTTTAAGGTGGAATTATTTGCAGCTATGGTAGTTAATAAATTTAGCGGTGTTTCCGTCTCATTTAAATTACCGATAGCCGTCCCGCGACCAATCCAAGCTTCCCAGTAGTCCAGCTTGATTTGTAAAGCATTGTCATAACAAACGATCGCTTCTAAAAATCGTTCTAAGTAAAATAGCGCTACAGCTTGGTTATACCAGGCGAGGTGAAAATCTGGCTTAATGGCTATCGCCTGCTTATAAGACGCGATCGCTTCTTCACGATGACCTAAATTTTCTAAAGCTACACCCCGGTTATACCAAGCTAAGTAAAAATCTGCCTGAATTGATAAAGCTTGATCCCAAGAGGCGATCGCTTCCGACCATTGTTTTAAATTAAATAAGACCACACCCCGATCAATCCACACCTCATGGAAGTCTGGTTGAATCTCCAAGGCTTTGTCGTAGGAGTCTATGGCCGCTTCGTATTGTTCATCTACACCTAAAGCAATACCTCGGTAATACCAATTTTCTTGGTCTTCCGGTGATAAAAGTAGGGCTTCATCGTAACTCGCAATAGCTTCCCCAATTTGTCCCAACTTCAATTCTGCCCAACCCTTACTAGACCAGGCCCCTGGCATATCAGGCTGAATCGTAATCGCTTGTTTGAGTGAGGCCACTGCTTCCTCATACAGTCCTAACTGCCCCAAAGTCCCGCCCCGATTATACCAAGCCTTGTAGTAATCGGGTTTAATTTCAATAGCTTGGTCATAGGAGGCGATCGCTTCCACAAACCTTTCTAAATGGAATAAAGTTAAACCACGATTAAACCAGTATTCATAGGAATTGGGGTTTAATTGAATTGCTTGCTCATAATTAGCGATCGCCCCTGACAAATCACCAGTCTTAGCTAACTGCAACCCTTGGTAAAATAATTCTTGGGCTTTGACAAAAGCATTAGAATGCTCATTGATAATAGCTGGCGGTTGGTTGTTCTGTACTATCAAATTAGCCGCCAATTGCTGGACTAAATTAGTACTTTGATCCAAGCGCACCATTAACTCATCCAAAGTGTAAGCAACATTGGGGTCTAAATTGACTAAAGACTGATCCCAATTACTTTGGGTGGATACTATGGCTGCTGAGTTTTGTTCTCGATAATCTAATACCAGTTCACTTAAGTTACTAATGACATCTTCTTGCGCCGGCATCAGTAAAGGCGGTGCTGTAAATTCGGCTTGTTGATATTCCCAAGTTAGTTCTTGTAAGTTTGTCGTGGCATCAACTACATCAGTTGGGGCTATTGGCTCTTGCCAACTAAGTTCTGGAGGATTTTCGATAATGTGATCATCCACTAATTCACTGGGAGTTATGTGATATTCCCAACTCAGTTCCTGCAAATTTTTGATTGTATCCTCATCAACTGAGCCAGTGGGGACTGCGTGATATTCCCAACTCAGTTCTTGCAAGCTGGTGATTGTATCTTCATCAAGATGATCAATTTCTGATTGTGTCTGGTGAGTAGCTGTTTCTGGTTCAGTGGAGTCCCATAATAAATCTCCGAGATTGCGGATTAATTCCTGTCCTGGCGAATCTGGGAGATGATCGCTAGTTTGGGAAACTGTAGTTGATGATACTTCTATCTCCTCATTCACTTCATTTATTTCTATAAATTCCCTATCTAGTAAACGGATGCCAATATCATAAGAAAGCTCTCCTACCTTGCCAATCCCCAGTTCACCCAGAGTCACCATTTGTCTACCTAAATGATGATTTGGTGCAGGTGACATGAGTAATTTTTCCCCAAACACCAACAGCCAATCTATCCAGCGCTCAACACTAATGCGGTCTTCCATCCGTTGCAAATACCTAATTGCCCACTGCTGACCGCGCCCTTGATTCACACCTTGCAGCAACTGATTAAACAACAGTTCCAAATCCGCATTAGTTAGCTCAGGTGGTTCTTCTGCCACCTGTTCCTTGACACCCTTGAAATAATCAGTTTGTGGATCATCAACAGGGTGCTTGTCAAAAGTTTTAAGCCACTGAAATAGCCGAGTGAGCATTTGCCATACTCTTAAATTTTATTTACCCTAGATTGTAGCGATCGCTGTGTTGAACAACTCATGATAATTCATGATTTACGTGAAATCCACTAAAATTAATAGAGTTTTTCATATTTATGTGTAGTGGGCTGGCCTATAAGAACCTATGCCAACGCCTAGTCTCTGTCTACAAAAGGCTTATAGCTTCAATTTTGCATCCCCGCAGCGCGGTTGATATTAACTAAATCGCGCCTTCGTCCGCCGCTAAATTTGGTAGTTCACCTAGATAAATAAAAATACAGCTATTAAAACAGCACTGAGAACAAAAGCTAATATCAGTGCATATTCCAATCTACGACTGAAAAATCCCACAGCAGCAATCACAATAATTGCTAAACCGAAAATAGCAACGTACTGTTCTTTTTGTAGACCCCTAGCAATCAGAGGGTCTTTACCTGGTGGTGGCGTTTCCTGGATTGTTTGAGGAGCAAGTTCTGACGCTGGGATTTCCTGTAACAATAAATTCATAAGATTATTCCTCAGACGATTTCGTCAATAAAGATTTTTTAGCCTTTAACCCTCTTTCCTCCCCTGTCTCCCCGTTCGCGTAGCGTCCCGTAGGGAAGTTCGCCCGGAGGGAAACCCTCCTTGCGACTTCTCTTCCTGCTTCCCCTGCCTACCTAAACTGTGTTGAATTATATGCAGTGATTATTCTGTTGCTTGTTGACTGGCAGCATAATATTGATTCATCAATGCCTCGACAATCACCTGGGGATCATCGGTTTCAATCGCTAGCTGTTCGGCAATCTGTTGGCGTAGGTTTTCATCCTCTTGCAGCATCTCAAATAACTGTTCAAGAGTAACTGTTTGATATTCTCCTTCTGGGTTTTCCTCAGTTGCGGAAACGCTTTCCTCTGGATATAATACATCAGTACTATCTAAGTCTGGGCCATCATATTCCCAAATCGGTTCGCCTTGATTGCGGCTCAAGACCTGCATCCCAATATCGTAGGCGACATCTCCCAGTTCCCCCACGCCCAATTCTCCGAGTTGGACTAATCGAGCCGCTAATTCATTATTTGGTGAGGAGGATGCTAGTAATTTTTCGCCAAAACGCCTTAACCACTCTACCCATTGTGCAGTTGTCACACGATGCTCAATTTTTTGCAGCCACTTTACAGCCCAAGCCTGGCCCCGCGCCTGATGCACTCCTTCGAGAAGTTCGGTGAACAGAAATTCTAAATCTGTATCACCCAGGGGTGGAGCTGGTTGTTTTGTCACGTTAGGACTAGTTTTCACCGCAGTCTGTTTCCTACCCCCACCAAACAAGCCTTGAAAAAAGCTTTTAAGCCATTGGACTAGCCGCCTGAGCATTTGCTGTACCATTTACTATTGTGTCCCCTAAGATTGTAGCCGCCTAAAGCGGGCGCAAAGCGCACTGTTGCCTTAGCCAAGTAAATATATGTAAGTGAATTTCACAGTCTCTTCTAGGGTATGTCACAGCTCACAAGATGAGTGGCAAAGTTTAAAATGGTTTAACTTCATTCACGATTCAAAATGGTCAGACTCTTTGGGGGCAAAAATTCTCATGATTGGGTGTAAGTAAATTTAAAGCACAACAACTTAGCAAATCAACCCTAGAAGGTATTGACTTTTTTCACCCATGTCTTATGTACCCCTGCACCACAAGTATCGCCCAAAGAGTTTTGCTGAACTGGTGGGGCAAGAGGCGATCGCTACCACACTCACAAATGCTATCCGTACGGCTAAAATAGCCCCAGCGTATTTATTTACTGGCCCCAGAGGTACAGGTAAAACCTCCAGCGCCCGGATTCTGGCTAAATCCCTCAACTGTCTCAACAGTGACAAACCCACAGCCGAACCCTGTGGCGTTTGTGATGTTTGTCAGGGAATCACCAAAGGCTACTCCCTGGACGTAATCGAAATTGATGCCGCCAGTAACACTGGTGTAGATAACATCCGCGAATTAATTGAAAAAGCCCAATTCGCCCCCGTGCAGTGTCGGTATAAAGTTTATGTAATCGACGAATGTCATATGCTCAGTAGTGCGGCATTCAATGCGTTACTGAAAACACTGGAAGAACCACCTAAGCACGTAGTTTTTGTTTTAGCGACAACCGACCCCCAACGAGTGTTACCCACGATTATTTCTCGTTGTCAAAGATTTGATTTTCGGCGCATTCAACTAGAGGCGATGGTGAAGCACTTAAGTGCGATCGCCTCAAAGGAAAATATTAACATTTCCCTAGAAGCTGTCACCTTAGTAGCTCAGTTATCCCAAGGCGGATTACGAGATGCAGAAAGTTTACTCGACCAATTAGCCTTATTACCTAACGAAGTCACACCAGAGCAAGTATGGGATTTAGTCGGTTCAGTCAGCGAACAAGATTTGTTAGTTTTATTGGCAGCGATCGCCCAAGATAACCCAGAATTAGTATTAGACTCTACCAGACAAATCTTAGATCGTGGTCGAGAACCCTTAACCATCCTGCAAAACCTAGCCGCCTTCTACCGCGATTTACTCATAGCCAAAACCGCACCCAATCGCCATAATTTAGTTGCTTGTACTCAGCAGACATGGAACGCACTAGTTGAATCTGCCCAATCTTTGCCCATAAGTACCATCTTGCTAGGGCAGAAACATTTACAAGAAGCAGAACTGCAAATTAAACACACCACTCAACCACGTTTATGGTTGGAAGTGACATTACTAGGATTATTACCAAGCGCCAGTATTCAACCCGCAGCTATAGCCCTGACACCAAGCAACCATCGCCCAGCACCACAGCAAGTTTCCCCAAAAGCACCCCCACAAAACCCATCTCCACAACCCCCTCCTCCACCCCCACCAGAAGCCTCCACCCGCCAAGAAACCCCAGACACACCCCCATCCATCCCATCCCCCATCGTGGAGGAAGTTAAAGCTACATCTTCCCCTGCTCCCCAGTCCTCAATCCCCAGTCCCTCAGAAGATGACTTTGCTCAAATTTGGCAGCAAGTCCTCAGTAATATTCAACAAATCCCCAGACGCGCCTTACTGGGTCAAATGTGTTACCTCATCGATTTTGCAGGTACTGTGGCTCGTATTGGTGTCAAAGCTGCGTGGTATGACAAAGTCAAGTCAGACTTACCTATGATTACGAGTGCTTTCCAGCAGACTTTTAATCGTGAAGTTCAGGTAACCTTAGAAAGGGGTAACCCATCAAACGCTACTACAGTCAGGAAAGTAGCACCAGCCAACGGTAATGGTAACAGCAACGGTAACGGTCATAACGGTACTTCCAGCGTACAACAGCCACCGTCACCAACCTACAGCAACCAAAAGCCGACTACACCTCTCCCACAACCTACCGCAACCGCCCCAACTCCAAAAACTACACCAATAGCCCCAAGTACGGGAGGAGCAAAAACACCGCCCCCAAAAGAGAACCAAGCACCTCTACTGGAGTGGGAAACTGATGAAGTGGCGATCGCTGCCCAACGTCTGGCAAAATTCTTTGATGGGCAAATCATCCGATTTACTGACGATGGCGAAGCATTATCAGAAATGGGTACATCTGAGTGGACGGATGAGTCAGATTTAGACGATGAATAATGCAGGGGCAAGAATTAATGTACAGAGGTTGTAGACAATATCTCTAGGACTTACTCATGAAAACGAAAAATCAATGGTTTAAGGAACTAAAACCATCAGTCAATAACTCTGTTCCGGTGCATCGGGATTGTTATGCTCGACCTTGAGTTGTAACAATTACCCTCTGGGAGCATACATTATGACTAGAACACCTAGTAACACAATCCAACCACCCAACAAATCAAATTTATCAGGTCTAATACGATCAACTAACCAGCCCCACAGAACAGATAACGCAACAAAAACGCCACCGTATGCTGCATAAGCACGCCCGAAATGAGTAGGTTGTAGAGTTGGAACCGCGCCATATAGACCAAGTATCACAACCCCAATCAAAGCTAACCAGAGACTCTTTCCTTCCCGAAGTGCCAGCCAAACCAAATAACCACCCCCAATCTCACAAAGCCCTGCTAAGACGAAAAATAGCATTGACTGAATCACTGTTGTTTCTCTTAATCATCAGCCTTAATATTCTCCCCTGATTGATGTGCTTCTTCATCAACACAAGAGGTGCGATTCGTTCAGCCAAAACTGCGGAACTCCTTGGGAAATGAAAAAAAAATGCAAAATCCCAAAATACGCTTTCGGATTTTGCATTTTGAATTTCCTGTAGGGATTATTCCCCACTCCCTGTATGCACGGTTTTCACCCACTTCAAGCGCTTGGGTCGGAATGACATCCGCGCTGTGGTGCTGCTCATCACTACTAACCAGTGCAACATATATAACGTGCCACGCATTGTTTGTAGTAACAAGACAAAGGGGGTATGAACTTGGAATTTTTGTTCTTGTCGTATGCGCCGTAAACCAGCAAACATTCCGACGACGGACATAGTTACAGACAAGCCTGTTACGGGGCCTAGCATTGGCGGACGATGGCGGACAACAGCCATGAGTAAATCGGGAATTGCTGCTGTCGGCAAGATATACATCGTCAGCATGAACATCAACATATCCCAAGTTTTCCGCGTACCCATGCGGTTTTTGAGAATCAAATCCCAATAGTCCAAATAGCGCTGATAGCCACCTTCCGCCCAGCGATTGCGCTGATGCCAAAGAGCGATCGCCGTCGTTACGCCTTCTTCCTGCACGGCTGGATAGAATAAGCATTCAATATCCCATTTGTCAAGATGCAGACGGAAAGTCAGATCCAAATCATCAGTGATTGTTTCTTCATTCCAACCGCCGCAGCTATCCAAGGCTTGGCGGCGCACAAATTGACCGTTCCCCCGCAGTTCACCGATGCCTCCCAGGGCGGTACGCTGTTGCTGGAACCAAATATCCAGCGACATTTCCGCCATTTGCCCCTTTGTCCAGAAATTTTCTTTGGCGTTGGCGATCGCTTTTCGCACCTGCACCGCCCCCACCTTTTCCCGTTGAAACAAAGGTACTACATGGAGTAGCATATCTGACGCTACTTGAGCATCAGCATCAAACACGGCGATGATTTCACCCTGAGTTAATGGTAAAACCTGATTTAATGCCCCTGATTTACCACCAGTAGCTTGGGCTGAACGTCTGAGGACTTTTAGTTTGTCGTACTCTTTTGCCAGTTCTGCTAGGATATGGGGCGTTTTATCGCTACTATTATCATCAATTATCCAAACTTCGTATTGCCCGTTGGGATATTCCAGATTACAAAGATTTCTCGCTAATTTAGCAATGACAGCTTCCTCATTTTTCGCCGCTACCAATATAGATACAAAAGGTAAACTACCCTGCATCTCTTTTTGATAGTGGCGGGGTCGAGCAAAAACTACTCCTAAAGCATGAATACCTAAAACGGTAGTCAACCCTAGTATAAAAATAGAACCCCAGGAAACCAAATGTAGAGCGATCGTGCCACTCCAGACGATTGTTAAAACTAGAGCAGCTTTCCCTCTACGTCCTTGAAACCGGGATGGTAGAGACAAATCCCGTGTTTCCACTACTGATTCCTCTGTTGTTGATACTTCAGACAACAAGGAATTGAGTGGATCAAGCTCTTTGTAGGAATCGTTGTCGGGCCAGGAATTCGCTGGCATAAGTTACTTGATCCAAAAAAAGCTAATGCAGCCCTATTTTAACCGAGATTTTAATATTTCTTAGCAGTAACTTCTGTTATCACTATCATTCTTGGGTTAGTTGTTGGTCAGTGGTCAGTATATCCTTATCCGTCTGCTTCCCTGCTCATAACCATGAGATAACGATAGACTGGGAAAATCACCCACCTTATCTACCTAAGCC
Organism: Trichormus variabilis 0441; assembly: GCF_009856605.1. Classification (NCBI taxonomy): domain Bacteria; kingdom Bacillati; phylum Cyanobacteriota; class Cyanophyceae; order Nostocales; family Nostocaceae; genus Trichormus; species Trichormus variabilis. The sequence goes on from NZ_CP047242.1 coordinate 4,030,447, forward strand.
GTAATGGTTTCCACCTTTCCCAATTCCGCATCTGTTGACTTATCCCGTGTGCGGCTAGCAATCCGTTCATTGCAACCCCAATTGGTTGAATGGCGACGACGACTGCATCAAAAACCAGAGCTAGCTTTTCAAGAAAAAATCACGGCTGCGTTTGTCTCAAGTAAGTTACAAGCATGGGGAATTGAGCACCAAACAAGTATTGCTCAAACTGGAATAGTGGCTACCATTAAAGGCGAAAAACCCAGCACTCAAGTCTTGGCAATTCGAGCAGATATGGATGCTTTGCCAATCCAAGAACTTAACGAAGTGCCTTACTGCTCACAGCATAATGGTGTGATGCACGCCTGTGGACATGACGGACATACAGCGATCGCACTTGGCACAGCTTACTATTTACAACAGCATCGTCAAAATTTTGCTGGGACTGTAAAAATCATCTTCCAGCCGGCTGAGGAAGGGCCAGGGGGAGCAAAACCCATGATTGAGGCTGGAGTACTGAAAAACCCTGATGTTGATGCAATTATCGGGTTGCACCTATGGAATAACTTACCTTTGGGAACAGTAGGTGTCCGCAGTGGCCCATTGATGGCGGCGGTAGAATTATTTGACTGTACAATTTTCGGCAAAGGTGGACATGGTGCAATACCCCATCAAACTGTAGATTCTGTAGTAGTTGCTGCCCAAATTGTCACTGCTCTACAAACCATCGTCGCGCGTAATGTCAACCCCATCGATTCCGCAGTGGTGACTGTCGGCGCACTCCATGGAGGGACAACCCATAATGTTATTGCCGATACAGCCACTATGAAAGGAACTGTCAGGTATTTTAACCCTGCTTTCCAAGGCTTTTTCCCACAAAGAATTGAGCAAGTTATTGCTGGCATTTGTCAAAGTCATGGCGCAAAATATGACTTTAAATATACTGAATTATATCCCCCAGTCATTAATGATCAGGCGATCGCTCAATTAGTGCGTTCTGTAGCAGCAGAAGTGATCGAAACTCCCATTGGTATCGTGCCAGAATGTCAAACTATGGGCGGTGAAGATATGTCTTTCTTTCTACAAGAAGTTTCAGGTTGTTATTTCTTCCTTGGTTCTGCTAACCCAGACAAAGATTTAGCCTATCCCCATCATCACCCCCGCTTCGACTTTGATGAAACTGCCCTAGCAATGGGGGTAGAGATATTTGTGCGGTGTGTAGAGAAATTTTTTAATGAATAAAAACTCCACCCACAAGGGGATAGAGTTTTGTCAGTAGTCAGTGGGAAAGATATGTAAAAACCACGCCAGATGAGGGTTGGGGTATTAGACCAGATCCTTTCAACAAATGACAACTGACCCTCCGGGTGACGCTCCTTACGTCGCTACCGCTACGCTAACGCCAGTTACTCATGGGGGTTTCCCCCATGAGTAACTGGCTCACAACTAACAACTGACACGCGCTCGCGCAATAAAAATAAGCAACAAGCCAGAGTTTCAACTCGCTTGCTGCTCATCATCAAAAATTATTTTTTTAACTCTGTCAAACTTATTTGTTTTTGCGCCGGGAACGTACCTTGAACATACCGAATGCTCCCAAAGCCATAATCACAGGTGTGGCTGAAGGTTCTGGTACTCGTCTTGTTGTGAAGTTATCCTTACCAAAATCCACAACAATCATCACATCGTTATAATCTTTGTCTCCACCGTTAAATAAATCTTCAAAACCCATCATTAAATAATCACCAACTTTCCAAGCCATTATGTGTTGTAGGCTATCTGGGTTGAGCGATGAATTTGCACCATAAATATTCCCATTGGGGTTATTATATCCATCTGCCTTGAGCAAAAAGTTGAGTTGTGTACCACCTCTGATTGTACCCAAGTCTACAAAGTCACCAATATCTAGAACACCATCGGAATTCCCTAAGGCACATTGATTTCGTGTACTGAGACAAGAAACGTCTTCAAAAACCATTCCACTGCTGTATTGACTACCTTTAACAGCTTCATAAGCCAATTGGTTTCTGTAGCCAGCACCTTCGTTGAGAAACCAAACTCGCACATTATGAGTATTTTTTAAATATAACTCTGAAAAGTCTAGTTTTTGAGCTTGAATTTGTTCTGCGGGAATTTCTACACCTTCCCGTTGCACTAATGCTTGAAACTGGGGAAGCAAAGACTGAAAATTTTGGTCTTGTGATCTATCTTGAAGGGTACTTTTTGTTAATTTACTCCAATCATTAGCTTTTTTAGCTGCTTCCTGTGCTTGTTGGGAAATGCTAGCAGCAGTATCGGCCTCTAACTTCGCCTGATCTCTCAAGACTTGAGCATCTCTAACCATGTTGTCAGCGTTCTCGATGGTTAATCTAGTTTCTTCTCTGACTTGATTTCTAGTTTGTTCAGCCGTGTTGCGTCTGCTACTCGCGTTATTGAAATTGGTAGTTGCTGTATTAAAAGTATTATTTGCTGTATTGAAGTTATTAGTAGCTGTATTCAACTCATTCCCAGTTCTAGTAAAGTTGCTATTAGCTGTGTTGAAATCATTTGTAGCTGTACTTAATCTAGTATTAGCTTGAGTAAGTTCAGTATTGGCTGTATTCAGGTTGTTGGTTGCGGTGTTAAATGCAGTATTGGCTGTATTAAAGTTGTTGGTTGCGGTGTTAAATGCAGTATTGGTTGTATTGAAGTTGGTAGTTGCAGTGTTAAATGCAGTATTGGTTGTATTAAAGGTGTTGGTTGCAGTGTCAAATGCAGTCTTGGCTGTATTAAAGTTTGTAGTTGCGGTGTTAAATGCAGTATTGGTTGTATTGAAGTTGGTAGTTGCAGTGTTAAATGCAGTATTGGCTGTACTTAATCTATTATTCGCTTCGTTTAGAGCGTTGGTAGCATTTTGAATGGCTTTTTGTGAATTTCCTTTTCGAGCTTGAGCTAGATTTCTAGTAGCAGTGTCAACCTCTGTTTGAGCATTATTGCGATTAGTCGTTGCGGTATTTAATGCGTTTTGAGCATTATCACGATTAGTCGTTGCAGTATTTAGTACGTTTTGAGCATTATTACGATTAGTCGTTGCAGTATTTAATGCGTTTTGAGCATTATCACGATTAGTCGTTGCAGTATTTAATGCGTTTTGAGCATTATTACGATTAGTAGTTGCAGTATTTAGTGCGTTTTGAGCATTATTACGATTAGTAGTTGCGGTATTTAGTGCGGTTTGAGCATTATTACGATTAGTAGTTGCGGTATTTAGTGCGGTTTGAGCATTATTACGATTAGTGGTTGCAGTATTTAGTGCGGTTTGAGCATTATTACGATTAGTGGTTGCAGTATTTAGTGCGGTTTGAGCATTATTACGATTAGTAGTTGCAGTATTTAGTGCGGTTTGAGCTGTTTGGAAACTTGCATCCACCTGGGTAAAATCTTGTTCGGCTCTATTAAGGCGACTATTCGCGTCACTTTTCGCTCTGTTTGTGGATCGTATAATACCACTGAGATCATCTTCTGCTTTTTTGAGTGCATTAGCAGTTTCCTGAGCTTTTTTTATAGCCTCAGGAGCCTGTTTAATAGCCATTTGAATAGGTTTTGCTGTGGCAGAAGTTGTGGTTTGTGTGGTGGCGGTTGCTGGTTTTATGGAGGCAAGAGTACTAGTCAACGCAGCCGTGGTAATTAATCCCAGAACAGCTTTTTGAGTTACAAGATTCATGATTTATCAGCCTAAGGTACAGATATTTTTGTTAGGTGAACAAAATAATTAATCTCTGAGGTTAGAAGTATTATTCAGTTCAAAAATGTTTAACTCAATCAATTTGTAACTCAAGCCCTGTCTGAGTAGCTAGGTTTTGCAGATATTTTCGTTCACTCTTTAAAAATCTAGTATTTGATTAGCAAAATATCTCTTGTTTAGTAGAGTGTGGTAATTTTTAGACGCAATAAAAACAAGAAATCTAGTAATAACACACAGCATTATGTGAGATTCATGGAACGGTTTATATATTGGTAGGTATTTCTAAGAATAAATTAGGCTGGGTAAGAATTAAGCTATTTAATTGCTGGACGTAGTTCTACTATAAGATTCATACTTAATTTTTGAAATATACGTAGGGAAGCCCCTGTGTTCTTACGCTTTTCACGGCAGTCACGCAAGTGGAACTGGGTATTGCCCGACCCACAGATATTTAGATTTTTTCTGATGGTTAAATCTGATTACTATATCAATCCCTAGAGAAGAATATTTATGAGGGATGAATAAATGATATGTTTACTGACGCAGAGTAAGCTATATCTCAGTTTATTCTTTACTAATTCTTGGTATTTATGCCTTGAATGATGATTTTCTATAAAAATTAATATTCTTGATAAGATTTTATTAAAGAATTTTTGGTGATACCAATTCTCTATGAAGTTGCGCCCAATAAATAATGTAGAGACGTTGCATGCAACGTCTCTACAGTACAGAATAAAGTGCATCTTCATCAATAAACGGTATGAGAAGCTATACTATGCGGGACTATTTATAAAGTAAATCTTATGTAGGGGAGGCAAAAAGCGATGTAGATGTTCTTCCCGCTTTATCGCCGTTGTGTTACGGCTATGAAGGAATTTAGAACTGAGAGACGAGACAATTTAGCTGTAACGCACCATCCCTGAGGTGGTGCGTTAGGTGCGAGGTACGTTGTGTTAGATAGCCTGAATCCACTCCTTAACAGCATATTCAGTCCAAATATTATGTTGCCAATAGGGGTCATTTTCAATTAGCTGACGTACTGTGGCTTCATCTTCCGCCTCGTAAATACCAAAGACTTTTGTCACATCTTTGGTCGGGCCGATGGTAATCAGCACACCAGATTCTTTTTGTTTTGCTAATCCATCCAAGTGTGCTTGACGGTAAGGTGTGCGTTTTTCGAGAACGTCTTCGCAGTATGTTCCCCAAACAATGTATTTAGGCATAGTGACTCAATTCAAAATTCAAAATTAATCATAAGTGATGAGTTGACACATCACTCATCACTTATTTTTAGTTAACTGCGGAGATTAACACCAAATTTTTCTACCAAAGCTTCTCGGACTTTGTTGTGTACTGGTTCGACCTCGGTATCTGTGAGAGTGCGATCGCTTGCCCGGTACACTAGTCTAAATGCTAAACTCCGTTGGCCTTGGGGGACGTTCTCACCGCGATATTCATCAAACAGTTCTACCGACTCTAGTAAACCTTTACCAGCCTTGTTAATGGCTTTTTCGATTTCCGAGACGGAGATTTTTACAGGTGCAAAAAAGGCAATATCGCGATCGCTTGCGGGATATGTGGAGTAAGGTTTGAATGCAGGTACAAGAATTTCATCTTTATCTAAAGCATCCAACAACACATCCAAATCCAGTTGGAACACATAGACTGATTCTGGTAAGTCTTTGTCACGCCGTAGTTGGGGGTGGAGTTGTCCAAAAATACCTAATCTATTACCACCAATCCATAATGAGGCGGTGCGTCCTGGGTGTAAGCGTTCGTCACGACAATCAGGCTGATATTCTACCAGGATGCCGAGTTGCTGAAATACGCTTTCTAGAATGCCCTTGGCTTCAAACCAAGTCAGGGGTTGGTCTTTACTACCTTTTGACCATTTGCCGAGGCTTGTATCTCCTCCTATGATACCAGCGATCGCATCTTTTTCTTGTAACCCATCTTCTTCTTGCCAGAAAATGCGCCCAATTTCAAAACCATTCAGGGAACCATTCCCTTGTTCTAGGTTGTATTGGAAAGCGTCAATTAAGCCAGCGAGTAAATCAGTCCGCAAGGCTGAATATTCGACAAATAAGGGATTACTCAAGACTATTTGTCTATCTTCCCCTGGTTTCACTAAGGAGTAATGAATTAATTCTGTTAAACCTTCCGCCCGTAGCGCAGCGCGTAACTTGCGTACCAGTTCTTGATCTACAGGTAAATAACCAGCTTCTGCTTTGTCTGGTAAGGTATCACAGAAATTATCATAACCATAGAGACGGGCAACTTCTTCAATTAAATCAATTTCTCGTTCCAAATCGCGGTAACGATAGGGTGGTACGGAAACATTCCAAGTCCCTTCTCCGGCTGGAGTTAACTCACATCCCAATGCAGTCAAGGTACGTTCTACATCTTTGGCTTCCAGTTCTCCAGTTTCTCCCACGTTGATGGGGCCGAGTACTTCATTCACCCGGTCTAAACGTAGAAAAATTGAACGACTCCAAGTAGTAGGATCGGGACGAGTATCAGCAATTTCCTGATGAACAATCACGCCATCAGCTAATTCACTAATTAAAGATAAAGCACGGCGATTAGCTATTTCCAACTCTGCCCGATTCACTCCTCGTTCGTATCTACCAGACGCTTCACTGCGTAACCCCACACTACGAGAAGAACGACGAATCGCCACAGAATCAAATAATGCTGCTTCTAAAATTAGGCTTTGTGTACCCTCGTGGACTTCGGTTTCTTCACCACCCATAACTCCCGCTAAAGCCACAGGTTGATCATTAGCCGTAATTAATAAATTTTGTGTTGTCAGGTTGCGAGTTTGTCCATCCAGGGTTTTTAGTGTTTCCCCTTGATTGGCACAGCGCACACCAATAGTTAAGTTATCAGCATTGGCAACAGATTTTAATCGCTCTTGGTCAAAGGCGTGTAATGGTTGCCCCCATTCCAACAACACATAATTAGTAATATCAACTACATTACTAATCGGTCGTACCCCAGCCGAACGCAAACGCTGTTGCAACCATTCAGGGGATGAAGCAATTTTTACCTGTTCAATGACTGTGCCAATATAAGCGGGACAAGCTTGGGTGTCGGCAATTTTTAAGCCTAACTTCCCCACACTCTCAGATACAAATGCTTCCCCAGGTTTCGGGATGCTCAATTTGGCATCAGTCAACGCAGCCACTTCTCGCGCTATACCCACCATACTTAAGGCATCTGCACGGTTAGCAGTAGCGGTGACATCTAAAATCACATCATCCAAACCCAACAATGGGCGCACATCACTACCCAAGGGTAAGTTTTCTTGGGGGAAAATATAAATGCCGTCTACCTCACTGGGTAAACCGAGTTCTTTCAAAGAGCAAATCATCCCTTGGGAAGGAACACCACGCAATTTTGCGGGTTTAATTTTCAAATCAATGTTAGGCAAATAAGCGCCTACAGTTGCCACAGGCACATAAATATCGGCTCGGACATTAGGTGCGCCACAGACAATATTTAAAGTTTCCGTTGCACCGACATCTACTTGGCAAACGCTCAATTTATCAGCGTTGGGGTGGGGTTGACGCTCAAGCACTCTCCCCACAACAACGCCATTTGCCCAAGTGCGGCGGTCTTCAATATCTTCGACTTCAAACCCAGCCATTGTAAGAATATGGGCTAATTCTTCTGGGCTAAGTTTTATCTCTACTAGTTCCCGCAGCCAGTTCAAAGAAATACGCATTGGAGTGTGCTTGTTTGAGGAATCGTCTTTTGCTCTAATTTTAGGTTGCCTAATTGTGAACGAGTCACCTCTCTAGGCATACCTGAACAATCCTACTACGTACGTTAACTTTGGAGAAACAGAGGGGAGTGAGAATAGGCAGGCAGGGGAAGAAAGATGGTTATTTTGAGAATTTTTTTCTTCTCCACTGGGGGAACACCAAAAAATAAATTATTCCAAATTGACGGTTAGTAGGGTGCGTCAGTATGAATAAATTCCTGGTACAGCTAGGTTTTATCGCACTGACGCACCCTGCATTTTAGACATTTTCTTATCTGGAAGTCCCTTACTCAAGAACAGCCTAGCTAATAAAAAATCGGTGTAGGTTGACTGCACCGATAACTGCGCCGACGCTTCGCGTACGCACATCGTAACTTTATTTGCACCAGACATTTACCTCACGCCAATGCTGAAGCTTGGGGTTTAGCAAAAATCATTCTCCCGGCTGAAGTTTGCAACGCACTAGTAACTACTACCCGCAGTTCACCACCTACATAAGCTCTACCTTCTTCTACGACAACCATTGTGCCATCGTCTAAGTAGCCAATTCCTTGAGTCGGTTCTTTACCTTCCTTGAGAATTTTTAGGTCAAGGTTGTCCCCAGGTAGATAGCTAGGACGGACTGCATTTACTAGGTCGTTCACATTCAACACAGGTACTTTCTGCACGCTGGCGACTTTTGATAAGTTGTAGTCGTTGGTGAGTAATGTGCCGTTGATTTCTTGGGCAAACCTAACTAGTTTGGCATCAACTGTTGCAATGTCTTCGTAGTCTGATGGATTAATCAAAATACGGTCTGGGTAGGCTTCCTTAATACGATTGAGAATTTCGAGTCCGCGTCTTCCTCTCACCCGCTTTTGGTCTTTGCTGGCATCCGCTACTTGTTGTAGTTCCAGCAAGACAAACTGTGGCACGATAATTTGCCCTTCCAGAAATCCGGTTTCTAGCAGTGCCTCAATCCGACCGTCGATAATACAACTAGTGTCTAAAACTTTAGTATTGGCGGGTTTTAATGTCCCTTCCGCCACCATTGTTTCCACGGTGTTGGGATTAATGAATCTCAATAAGCCCCGTCCGTGGGTGTCGGCTAAATTCATCCCCGTGACGGAGAGAATAATACTACCAACCACCGCCACCAGTGGTTTAATAAAACTAAAATCCGTGGGAATAGGTAGCAAAAATAGCGGAGCCAGCATTAAGTTTGCTAGCAATAATCCAATCACTAGGCCAATGGCACGCGTTAAAATTACTTCCAGTGGCAATTCGCGGACTTGGGCTTCTAACCGACGATAGGTCGTTTGGAAACTCAAACCAACAGCGCCACCAATGATGGCAGCAAAGACGGCAACAGTTAAGCGTAAAGCTTCGAGGTTCGTTACCCGATCCAACGTACCATTAGGTAGTAGTTCGGTGCTGTAGAACCCTATTCCTGCTGCTGCCAGGATGAATGAAAAAATAATAATGGCATCAAGCATGATTTTGCTGTTTTCCTGCGACTGTTTTACCCGATAAAGTCAAGTATTTTTAATTTCATCGGTAAGAGAGACTAATTATATTGACTTAGACTAGGGTTTTTATGCAGGCAATATCTGCAAACATTATAACCAAAGTCACTTCGCTTAAGATTTGTCATTGCTACGTCAATAAACTATAGAAACCTGTAAATAAACTATTTATTTTCATTATTTCTAATTTTCCGTTAATTAAGTTTATTCTTGTTCACAAATATGCAAAAAGTTAATGTTCCTAGCCTCGCTAGTTCTGCTTATGTACATATTCCCTTTTGCAGAAGGCGGTGCTTTTATTGTGACTTCCCGATATTTGTTGTCGGCGATCGCCAACGTGGTGAAACATCTGTTACCATCTCCGGGTATGTGGATACTCTCTGTGAAGAAATTGCCATTACACCAGTTTTTGGTCAACCCCTCCAGACCATATTTTTCGGCGGTGGTACGCCTTCGCTGTTATCTACAGCACAATTAGCACAAATACTAGGAACCCTAGATAAGCGGTTTGGGATTGTGCCTGATGCAGAAATTTCGATGGAAATTGATCCAGGTACATTTGATCTAGCACACATCCAAGGCTATCGTAGCGTTGGTGTGAATCGGGTAAGTTTGGGTGTACAAGCGTTTCAAGAAGAATTGTTAAAATTAGCTGGGCGATCGCACTCGCTTAAAGATATCTTTGCAGCTATAGACTTGATTCACCAAGTCGAGATTCCCGAATTTAGCATAGACTTAATCTCTGGGTTGCCGCATCAGTCTTTAGATCAATGGCAAGATTCCCTAGAAACAGCCGTTAACATTGCACCCACCCATATATCTATCTATGATTTGACAATTGAGCCAGGAACAGCCTTTGGTCGTTATTACAAACCTGGGGATAATCCCTTACCTACTGATGAAACCACAGTGAAAATGTATCAGATGGGTCAGAGGATTTTGACTGATGGCGGTTATGAACATTATGAAATTTCCAACTACGCCAAGCCAGGACACCAGTGTAGACATAACCGCGTGTATTGGGAAAACTGCCCTTATTACGGCTTTGGTATGGGTGCGGCCAGCTATGTAGAAGGTAAACGCTTCACCCGTCCCCGAAAAACAAAGGAATATTCTCAATGGGTGCAAGAGTTGATTGCTAATCACGGTGTGATTGATTGGGAAATTACGCCAAAAGCAGATGTATTGTTAGAAACGTTAATGTTGGGGTTACGCTTGGCTGATGGTGTGAGTTTAGCAGCACTAACCGAGGAATTTGGCAAGGAGAAAATACAAGAACTGCATCAATGTCTGCAACCTTATTTTACTCAAGGTTGGGTACAAGTTGTGGGTGATAGGTTGCGGTTGAGTGATCCCGATGGTTTTTTATTTTCCAATGTGGTGTTAGCCGATTTGTTTAGTCAGTTGGGTTAATGACCTTTTTTGAATTCACAATCCAAAATCCGCTACTCTAAAGCTGCGCCAACAAGCCCCCACTAATTGTCTTTAATTTTGAATTTTGCGAAAAGTTCTGTAGGCGGGTTTCCCGCCGTAGGAACGCCACTTGCTACAAGCCGGGGAACCCGTCCAACGCAGTGGCTCAACTTTTCAAGACGAATTTTGAATTTTGAATTGGAGCGAAGCGACTTGACCCGATCGCGCTATAAAAAGAATAATGAAGAGTAAAAAGCGACGAAACCCCCTGCGCCAATCACTGGCAGTTTTCCGTTATAGTGGCAGGGCAATATATTTGGTGTGGACTACTAGCCACACTATGACTATCATTCTGGCTACTTTGACTTTAGTGGCTGGTTTGTTACCTGCGGCGATCGCCTATATTGGTAAGTTAATTGTGGATGCGGTGGTTTTGTCATCCCAAGCCAACGCCAATCTTTCTCAGCCATTATTATATGTGAGTTTAGAGGCGATCGCTGTAGCTTTACTGGCAGGTAGTCAAAGAGGGCTGACTATTTGTCAATCTTTACTGCGAGTGTTACTTGGTCAGCGCGTCAATGTCCTCATCCTAGAGAAAGCCTTGACCCTTGACCTCACTCATTTTGAAAATTCAGAGTTTTATGACAAAATCACCAACGCCAGACGAGAAGCATCCATTCGCCCCCTTTCTTTAGTTAACCGCACCTTTGGTTTAGTGCAGAATGCCCTTTCTCTAGTTACATATGGCATTTTGCTCGTGAATTTCTCTCTTTGGGCTGTAGTTGCCCTAATTTTGGCAGCAATGCCCGCATTCATCGCCGAAACTAGATTTGCTGGGGAAGCCTTTCGTCTATTTAGTTGGCGTGCGCCAGAAACTCGCCAGCAGCATTATCTGGAAAATTTACTAGCTAGAGAAGACTTTGTTACTGAAGTCAAACTCTACCAGTTAGGCAAGATGTTATTGGGAAGATACCGTAACGTATTCAATCAACTCTATAGCGAAGACCGAGATTTAACAGTACGCCGGGGAGTGTGGGGATATCTCCTGAGTTTGGTGAGTACGGCGGCTTTTTACATCGCCTACGCTTGGATTGTCATAGAAGCGGTCTTAGGTAAGATTTCCTTGGGAGATATGACAATGTATCTCACTGTTTTTCGCCAAGGACAGTCTACTTTTGCCAATGCTCTCACCTCCATTGGTGGAATGTATGAAGATAACTTGTATCTTTCTAACCTTTATGACTTTTTAGAAGAGAAAGTCACCCAACCTGGGGGTAATGTAACTCAAGGAATCAATCCTGAAGATGGGATTCGTTTTCAGAATGTATCTTTTACCTATCCTGGTAGTTCTCAGCCTGCATTAAATAATATTTCTCTGCATTTAAAACCTGGAGAAAAATTAGCTATTGTCGGTGAAAATGGTTCTGGCAAAACGACTTTAATCAAACTACTCACACGACTTTACACACCAGATTCTGGCAGAATTTTATTAGATGGTGTGGACTTACAAAAATGGGATATCAATACATTGCACCGTCGGATTGGGGTAATTTTCCAAAATTTCGTCCGCTATCAATTTACTGTGGGTGAGAATATTGGTGTGGGGGATGTGGAAAATCTGGACGATAACAGGCGTTGGCAAGTAGCTGCTCAAAAAGGTATGGCGCAACAGTTTATTGAGACATTACCCCAAAGCTTTCAGACACAGCTTGGACGCTGGTTCAAGGGAGGACAAGAATTATCTGGCGGACAATGGCAGAAAATCGCTCTAGCTCGTGCATTTATGCGGACTCAGGCGGATATTTTAGTTTTAGATGAACCCACATCGGCAATTGATGCACAAGCTGAGTTTGAGATTTTCAATCATTTTCGTACTGTGACTCAAAATCAAATGGTATTCTTGATTTCCCACCGTTTTTCGACTGTGAGGATGGCTGACAAAATTTTGGTGATTGAAAATGGGGAAGTGGTAGAGCAGGGGACTCATGAGGAGTTGCTGGCGGATGGCGGACATTATGCCAGGCTGTTTCTGTTGCAGGCGGCGGGTTATCAGTAGAGAGAGATAATCCTTTTAAACGCAGAGGTACGCTGAGGGGAGCGCGGAGGTACGCTGAGGGAGATAGACTTTACTCTGCATACCTCTGCGCCTACCTCAGCGCCACTTTGCGTTGAAAAAGTTAATAATTTATGTAAAGTGGTACTGAAGTATGAAACTGATTTCCGAACCGTCGATTCCTGTAAAAATTCAAAAGATGAAAGAGAGGGTGCGGTGGAAGCACCCTAGTATTGTGCAACGGGGAATTGACCAAACGAGTATGGTAATAGACGATGGCCGGGATGATAACCCGGAATTTTCGTTTATGGTGATTGGGGATAGTGGTACAAAGTCTCATTACGGACATCATCCCCAAAGACAAGTTGCAGAACTAATGCTATCTCACAAGGATGAATGCCGTTTTGTGCTGCACACGGGCGATGTAATTTATGTGGTGGGTTCCCATGAGTATTACCCAGCAAACTTTATCGAACCTTACCGGGAGTTTTTAGTGGGTGGTGAGCATCCCCAAAACATTGCTTACGATCGCATGACTTTTAATCTACCGTTTTTACCTGTTCTGGGCAATCATGATTATTATGATGTGCCTTTGATGTATCGCTTGTTGACTGGTAGTACTTTACAGTTGCGGCGGATGCTACGGTATAAGGATTTTGAAATTGGTTGGCACGGTTCTAACCAAGGGGATGCTTACTCACGAGCCTTTATTGATTATCTAGCAACCATTACACCAGAAGACTTACATCGTCATTTAGATTTACACTACACCGCCAAAACTGATACTAATCGCTGTCTACGTTATGTACCGGGAAATTTCACCCGTGTACCTAACCGTTATTACAGTTTTCGTTATGGTGGGATAGATTTTTTTGCCCTTGATTCTAATACTTGGAATACACCGTCACCTCTACCCACAACCCAAGCCGGAGACATTTACCGCCGGGAATTGCAAAAGCGTCGCCAAGAAATAGACCAAGAAGAACTACAAATTTTAGCAGAGTGCGATCGTCTCAATCCAGATCAACCAGATGATGCGGAACAGCTCGACGACCTCAGCGCCAAGTTAGACCAAATCAATGAAATCAAACTCGACATCGAGAAGCAACTCGCATCTCACGACACAGTAAATATCGATTTTGAACAACTGGAATGGTTACGAAATCGCTTAATCGAATCTTGGAATACCAAGGAAGTCCGGGGAAGAATCTTATTTTTCCACCATCCACCATACGTTACAGAAGCAACCAAGTGGAATCAAGCCCAAACTTTGGCGGTGCGTCATCGTCTGCGTTGGGTATTCGACCAAGTGGCGGAAACTCTTGGTTCTTTGGTTAAAGAACGTCCTATAGTTGATTTAATTTTCAACGGTCACGCCCACTGTTTAGAATATCTCCGCACAACTGATACAGGCTATGCAGACTCAAACCTCAATTGTATTATCTCTGGTGGTAGTGGTCGCCGTCCCCGTCGTCAGCGACCAGAGGGGACAGAGTTAATGGAGATTTTTAGTGATGTTCCTGGTCATTCTTTGCGGAAAGTTGCAGACTCACTGTTGTATGTGGGACGCAGTGAACAAAACCTCCAAAAGTGCCTTTCCTACTCTGGTGTACGAATTGATGTTCAAGATGGTAATCCGCCTAAATTTATTGTCAGACCCTTGGTCGCAGAACGGGTTGATGGACTGTGGAATCAGCGTGAGTTGGAGTCTTTTGTGATTTAACAAGAACTATGATGATTTATAGAATTTGGCATTTAATTGTAATTATTTGGTTGATTGGAGGATGTTGGCTACTGGATGGTACAGGCGTAGCAATAGCGAGTCCCACAACTTCCAGTGTTTATGAACAAAGGTCTATCCACAGCCCAGATGGTATTGGTAAATACTACATGGGGCGAGAAATTGCCAAATTCATGGGACACACAGGCGCAGGTTGGCTGGAAAGACCAAGCCGTGAAGCGGAAGAACAGCCTAGTAAATTAATTAATGCCTTAAATTTAAAACCTGATGATGTTGTCGCAGACATTGGTGCTGGTACTGGCTATATTAGTTTGCAAATTGCCCCTTTACTAACAACTGGTAAGGTTTTTGCTGTGGATATTCAGCCAGAAATGTTGGAGATTCTGGAGTTTTTCAAACAAGAGAAAAATATCGCCAATATTGAGCCTATTTTGGCAACTGCCAATAATCCAAATCTTCCACCAGCAAGTGTAGACTTAGCACTGATGGTGGATGCTTACCATGAGTTTGAATATCCCCAGGAGGTGATGCAAGGAATAGTCCAAGCCCTGAAACCAGGCGGTAAAGTTGTACTGGTGGAGTATCGAGGGGAAAATCCATTTATCATGATTAAGCGTCTGCATAAGATGACGCAAAAGCAAGTCCGTCAAGAAATGGCTGCTGTTGGATTAACGTGGCGAGAAACTCAGAATTTATTACCACAGCAGCACTTAATGATATTTGAAAAAGCGGTCAGAAACTCATGATTGGGCTGGACTGATGAGCTATGAGATGCGATCGCTAGCACAGGCTCACACTCATATAAAATATCACTATCATCCTCAAATCAGTCCATGAATAGGTTTCCCTACGACCAGTTCGCCAAAGATTATCTTAAAGAATTATTACAGCAGAAGTAAGTCAAAATCTAGACGAAGAGGATAGAGATTTAATTATGCGCTTATCACCTATTTATGAGCGAAAATTAGCAGAAGCGAAACAACAAGGTCTTCAAGAAGGACTTCAAGAAGGAATTCAGGAAGGACTTCAGGAAGGAATCCAAGCCGAACGTCGTCAAGTTATAGAGAATGTGTTGCAAGTTCGATTTGGCTCTTTAGATGCAGAGTTAAGTGCAGTGATTGAACCTCTATTGAAATTAACTCCTGAACAATTCACTCCTATATTACTGCAACTATCGAGAGAAGAATTATTAAACAGGTTACTCCATTCCTAATATTAGGAAACACCAAAAAATAAATTATTCCCGATAGAAGGTCAGTAGGGTACGTCAGTATGAATAATCTTTTGGGACAGCTAGGTTTTCTTACACTGACCAAAGAAAAAAGGATACAAGCCCCCGGATTTATCCGTGGGGTATTTAATTTTGAATTTTGAATTTTGAATTTTGAATTGGAGAGAAGCGACTTGACGCACCCAACCTAATTGGATGCTTTTTTATCGAACAGAATTCAGGAGTCAGGAGCCAGAATTCAGTATGAATTCTGTGCGACTGGTGGATGAATAAATGGGTTTAAGCACGGAGCCAAATTTTCAATTTGGTGGTCTTCAATCAGTGGCGGGTCTGTAGCTTGCTTCCCGTAGGGTATCCCCCACTGATTGTATTCTGACTCCTGAATTCTGACTTCTGAATTCTTCAACTATAAGCCCCTATTGGCTATTTTTAATCACCTCCAATAATTCCCTTGGTTGGTGAATTAAAAAATCTGGATTTTGTTTAGCTAATATTTCGGGAGAATTAAAACCCCAGGTCACTGCGATTACTTTGATATTTGCTTTTTTTGAAGCTTCGATATCTCTAGTTTCATCACCAACATAAATAACTGCCTGAGGTTTGAATTGTTTTTGTCGGAGAACATTATTAATTATAGTTGTTTTACCAAAAATTGTGACCCCTGAGTAAATAAAATCAAACAGACTATCTAGTTCATTAATGCTCAAGAAATTTGTCACATTTTCCCTAGAATTAGACGTAATTATTCCTAGTTTATAATCATGTTCTTTCAGTTCTAATAAAGCTTCTTTAATACCAGGAATAGGTTTTAATTCATGAATTTTGTTTTTTAATTCCGACTTAACTTTTTTAACTAAAAACGGTATTTTTATCAGAGAAACGCCTGAATACTTGATAATTTCCCTAGATGAAAAATTCCTGAGGAGAGTCAATTGCTCTGGGGTGATTTGTACATAACCGAACTCTACCGCCAAGCGGTTGGCAATACTTACAAGAGCATCCACGGTATCCGCAATCGTGCCATCAAAATCAAAAATGATTACTTTCTGGGTCATTATTTCGCTTAGATGCGTCTAGATTAGCACGGGCATTCCGTCTTAACATTTCTGGCTTAATTCGCCTTAACGCTGATGCCGGAAATTGTTTATCCCACTCCTCGTCTGAGATTTGCGCTAATTCTATCAGCTTAGGAGCAATATTGTCTGGGTATGGTTGAAAATCTACCACATCTGTTGTTTGTGCAAAACGTTGATTCCAAGGACAAACATCTTGGCAAATATCACAACCAGCTACCCAGCCTTGCATTTGAGATGCGATCGCCTCTGGTAATTCTGCTGCTCGATTCTCGATGGTATGATAAGCAATGCAGCGATTAGCATCCACCACAAACGGCTGAGTAATTGCCCCTGTAGGACAAGCATCTAAACAACGAGTACAACTACCACAGTGTTCTGTATGGGGACTATCCTTTTCTAGTTCTAGATTTGTCACCACCTCACCCAAGAAGACCCAAGAACCATACGCTCTAGTAATTACATTCCCATTTTTCGCTATCCAGCCAATACCGGCTCGTTGCGCCCATACTTTATCTTGGACTGGCCCAGTATCTGCATAGTAACGAGCTTGGATACTTGGGTCTAATGATTGTAACCAAGTAGTTAGCGCTTTAAGTTTTCTGTTCATCACCTTGTGATAGTCCCTTCCCCAGCCATAGCGAGAGATTTTGGCGTATTCTGCACTATCGGGACGTTGGTGTGGGGTGTAGTAATTAAGAGCGACGCACACAAGCGATCGCGCTTCTGGCATGATCAAGCTTATATCACTGCGCTTCGGGTTATTCATCCACTCCATATCAGCGTGATAACCCAGCTTTATCCATGCTTGCAGCCTTTCGGCTTCTGCGTTTGTACTTTCATTGACAGCAGCAATGCCAACCTTGTGGAAACCTAACTCTTTAGCCTTTCCTTTTACCACATTGCTGCTAACTATGGAACAGTAGTTCATTTGTATAACCAAATTTTGCCAAACTGGCAGCCTTTCGATTATACATAACTTAGTCAAGACTTAGGTTCAATATTTCCTACTCAATCTATTTGTAAATTTTATTTGCCGATTGTTAAGAAATAATGCAACATAGATGCAAGAGGACAAGCAACCCAGAGTGATGCAACCCTCCCACTGATTCGCAAAGTATATAAACCCATCGACTGTGGTGCAATCATGACATTCACTTCTGATTCCGCTTCAACCCGTTTTTCTCAAGCTTTCGGTATCCAAACTGGTGATGCTGTTGCTTCTACCATTACTGTATTTCAAGGTCTGAGTATAGATGACCAGTTGGCAGTACTATGGTACGCTTACACCGAAATGGGACGTTCTATTACACCAGCCGCTACAGGCGCTGCTCGTTTACAATTAGCTGAAGGTTTGTTAAATCAAATCAAGCAGATGTCTCATGCAGAACAGTTACAAGTCATGCGTGACTTAGCTGCAAAAAATAATACTCAATTTTCTCGCTCTTACGGTATCCTCAGCAATAATACCAAGTTGGCTTTCTGGTATGAATTATCAGAATTAATGGTTAAAGGCTTCGTCGTACCCGTACCAACAGACTATAAAATTTCTCGTGATGGCTCTCAAGTATTAGAAGCACTGAAAGGATTAGACTTTGGTCAACAAATCACCGTTCTCCGCAAAGTAGTTGCTGATATGGGTGTTGACCCTTTAGCTGATTAACTATCTAACAATATCTTTCCAACCTCAATGTCATACTAGTTTTAGTTCCTAGATATTTATTTAGGAACTAAATCTTACTTAAGTAAGAGTGTCTGTTATGGGTAATACATCCCAATAGCAGCTTTTTTTATATTTACTTTTACATTTAAATTCAGGTTTGTAGTCAAGAAATGAGTTCTGACTACGAACTGACACTTAATATTTTACATACAGGAAATTTTATGAAAGCTGCTGAGTCTCTCCCTAATATCCAGATAAGAAGTATTGTAGGAATCACAGAGCCGACAATCTTACAATATTTTGCCACCCTCAACGCTGGAGAATTTGCAGCAACCGCCGCGTTATTTGCTGTTGATGGCGTAATGTATCCACCCTTTGAATCTGGTATTGTGGGGCCAGATGCGATCGCTACCTATTTACAACAAGAAGCCCAAGGTATCAAAGCTGACCCTCAGCAGGGATTGCTGGAAACCTCAGAGGACGGACAGACTCTAGTGCAAGTTTCTGGTAAGGTACAGACTTCTTGGTGTGGTGTGAATGTCTTATGGTTATTTACTCTTAACCCAGAAAAACAGATTACCCACACCCAAATTAAACTCTTAGCTTCTCCCCAAGAGTTACTGGCTTTGCGTCGTGAACAGTAGTCTTGATTAATGACTTTAACTTTGGGTTACGCTTGCTGCTTGTAGGGAACGTAGCAGCATTCTTCTTCCCAACTCAACATCTGATGGCGCACATTGCCAATCGGGGTGTGCTGTCATTAATAAGCTATCCAGAGTCTCTTGATCGAACAAATGCCAAACAGGAGCATTGTTGATTGTAGCTTCTATGGCATAGCAGTTAATCCCAACACAGTGAAGGGTGCAAGCACTGGCAATTCTCACCAAAGTCATTGTATCCCCTGGTTGCAAAGCGCGAAACTCCCGGATAGCTTGTCTCAGTTCACTCATCGTAGAAACCATTAACCCAGGCAAAGCTACGGTGAGATTTTTATCTCCATTTACCATCATCCAGTAATGCCGACTGGGGTCTATTCCTTCTAACCAAGGTGATTCATCATCAAGGCGATAGCGTGGTGATAAACAAAAGAAAGCTTCCATTGGTATCGGTGAGTTACGACTTTGGTTTTACTTAAAAGGATTTTCCACCACTGTGCATAACACTAAAAATGCAACGGCGGCTGTATGCTTTAAATATCTAATAAGTTCTACCTATAAATCAAATAAATTTAGCAAAAGTTATTAACTTACTTAATATCCCGTAATGATTGGAGGGTGAGGAGATAGAACAAAGCGATCGCCTATCATAAAACTAATAAGCGATCGCTTCATATTAGCTGAACTAACTAATCTTCTTGAGACACAGTATCATCAGCAGGTTGATTCGCTGGCTGATCATCTGACCAAGGATCATCTCCTTCAGGATAGTGAGAAACCATGACTAACTCAGACTCTTGTGAGTGGTCATGTCTCCATTCATCTAAAACATCTTTGATTAATACTTCTTGCACCCAAATTTTGGCGACAACAGTCAGGGGTAAGGCCAAGAATAATCCTAAAAAGCCGAAAAAGGTGACAAAAAATAGCTGGGAAATTAAGGTCACAGCTGGAAGTAATGAAACTTGTTGCGCCATGACGATCGGCGTGATGAAGTTGCTCTCAGTTTGTTGGATAATGAAATAAAGAATCAAGACAGCAACAACTTTCCACGGACTATCTAAAAAGGCGATCGCCATTGCTGGGACAACACTTAAGGTAGGGCCTAGATTAGGAATCAGATTCAAAAATCCGGCTAAAACGCCTAAAGCTAAGGCGGCTTTCACACCTAAGATTGACAAGCCAACTACACTCATCAGTCCGACTACACCCATTGCAATCACCGCACCTGTAACCCAACCCTCCAGCGAGACTTCGCATTTATCCAGAATTCCATCTACCCGGCGGCGATAAAAGGAAGGGAACAGCCTCACAAATACTTTGCGGTACGCAATGGGGTCAGCTAGCAACATCCCGGTTAAAACTAACACTAGCAAGACTTTGAGAACTACTTCCAGTGAGCCGGAAACAATGGCGAAAGAACTTCCCAAAACTCTATTAATAAAGGGTTGTGCTTGTTGGATCAGACTATTCAGATCGGGAATGTAAGGAACTAATTGGGCTGGGATGCGCGTTCTCAGTTCGTTAATCCAACCATTAAAGCGCTCAAACCCTTGGGGAACTCGATAGGTAAGTTCATTAAACTGCTCGGCAAAAGGTGGGACAATCAGCCAGAAAAAACCGATGACAATAGCGAAAAAGATAACTACAGCCAATACCACAGCCAATCCTCGTTTCACCCCAGAACGTTGAAAGCGTTTGGCTAGCCGATTTAAAGTGGTGGCTAAGACAACTGCGGCAAACATGAGCAGAAGTACTTCCTTAATTTGCCACAATATATATAGAGAAAGAACTATAGCGATTAAGCCGATCCATTGACCAAGGTTCACAGGCTGACTCCCAGCTGTTGATGTGATGCAAATTACACAAAATCCCAGGCTGATTTTAGCAATTGAGCCTGGATTCTTTAGTTAACTTTGTTTTTGTGTTTGGAATCGCCAGAAAAGAGCGATCGCCAAAATTATAGTCGGTGATAAAACTAAAATGAGCGCGTTGGTTGCTGTCGCCGGAATCGGCCACATCGGCGCTACATATTTAATTGAAACTGATATCAAGGCAGATATTATAAGCAATTTGAGAACAAAACTTAGCTGATTTTCCATAAAGTACGGCAATACACATTTTCAGGCGGGTATCCACTAATTTAAGTGGCACTATCAAATCTTTACAATAGACCTAAGAGTACACAAAAGTTTACCAATATTCGGGACTAGAGAATTGTACAGACGCCATTGATCGCGTCTCTAACAAATAATTTAAATTGAGGTTACATCAAAATGCCTGTTGAAACTGATAAAAAAAATTCAATTAAACCACCAAGGTTACGACAATTTGGCGGCAGTTTCCTGATTCTGCTAACTTTGCTGTTATTGCTTAACTTTATTGTTCCCAGTTTTTCTGGCCCTCGCTTGCCACAGGTTCCTTATAGTGACTTTATCGCTCAAGTACAAGCAGGTAAAGTAGATAAGGCGATTGTAGGGGGCGATCGCATTCAATACTCCATCAAAACTCAAACCCCCGACGGTAAAGTCGTAGACCAGGTATTTGCTACCACGCCGGTCGCTATTGATTTAGACTTACCCAAAATTCTCCGCGAAAATAATGTTGAGTTTGCCGCACCACCACCAGACCAGAACGGCTGGATTGGAACGCTACTAAGTTGGGTAGCACCACCATTAATTTTCTTTGGGATTTGGGCATTTTTAATTAATCGTCAAGGTGGTGGCCCAGCTGCATTGACAGTCGGGAAAAGTAAAGCCCGGATTTACTCAGAAGGTAGCACTGGGGTGAAATTTCTCGATGTGGCTGGGGTGGATGAAGCCAAGGCGGAATTAGAAGAAATTGTTGACTTCTTGAAAAATGCCACTAAGTACACAAATTTAGGTGCGAAAATTCCTAAGGGTGTGTTGTTAGTCGGCCCTCCTGGGACTGGTAAAACTTTACTAGCAAAGGCGATCGCTGGTGAAGCGGGTGTACCATTCTTCAGTATCTCTGGTTCAGAATTTATTGAGTTGTTTGTCGGTGTCGGTGCGGCGCGCGTCCGTGACTTATTTGAGCAAGCCAAAAAACAAGCTCCCTGTATCGTCTTCATCGATGAGTTAGACGCATTAGGTAAATCTCGCGGTGGTGCTGGCGGCTTTGTTGGCGGTAACGACGAACGCGAACAAACCCTCAACCAATTACTCACAGAAATGGATGGCTTTGATGCTAATACAGGTGTAATTATCATCGCCGCTACCAACCGTCCCGAAGTTCTAGACCCTGCTTTGCGCCGTCCTGGTCGCTTTGACCGCCAAGTCGTAGTCGATCGCCCTGATAAAATTGGTCGAGAAGCAATTCTCAAAGTCCACGCCAGAAATGTGAAATTAGCGAATGATGTCGATTTAGGTAACATCGCTATCAAAACACCTGGTTTTGCTGGTGCAGATTTAGCCAATCTTGTGAATGAAGCTGCACTATTAGCCGCCAGACAAAATCGCCAAGCTGTCGTGATGGCTGATTTCAACGAAGCTATTGAAAGGTTAGTAGCTGGCTTAGAAAAACGTTCTCGTGTCTTGAATGAAACCGAGAAGAAGACCGTCGCCTATCACGAAGTTGGTCACGCCATTATCGGCGCATTAATGCCGGGCGCTGGTAGAGTTGAGAAAATCTCTGTTGTTCCTCGTGGTGTTGGCGCTTTGGGTTATACAATTCAAATGCCTGAAGAAGACCGCTTCTTGATGATTGAAGATGAAATTCGCGGGCGAATTGCTACTCTGTTGGGTGGACGTTCGGCGGAAGAAACAGTCTTTGGTAAAGTCTCCACCGGTGCAAGCGATGACATTCAAAAAGCCACGGACTTAGCAGAACGTTACGTCACTTTATATGGAATGAGTGACAAATTAGGGCCAGTAGCTTTTGAGAAGATTCAACAACAATTCCTCGAAGGTTACGGTAATCCTCGCCGTTCCATTAGTCCCAAAGTAGCTGAGGAAATCGACCGCGAAGTGAAGCAGATTGTAGATAATGCTCACCACATCGCCTTGAGTATCCTGCAAAATAACCGTGACTTGTTGGAAGAAACTGCACAGGAACTTCTGCAAACAGAAATTCTCGAAGGTGCTGCACTCAGGGAACGCCTCAGCCAAGCTCAAGCACCAGAAGAACTACAAGAATGGTTGCGGACAGGTAAGATATCGGAAGATAAACCCCTAATGCAAACACTTCTGGTCTAAAGGTTCCACCTTTAGGGACTTCCAGATAAAAAATATCCAAATTGTAGGGTGCGTCAGTGCAAGAAAATCTAGCTGTACCAAGAAATTATTCATAAGTAGCGCACCCTTACTAACTTTTGTCCCCCACTGAATTTGTTACTACGAATTCAGTGGGGGACATTAAGCTTTTAACTTCTCTTTTGGTGACCAGTAATTGATAATGGGTAATAGAAAAACCAATTACCAATTAGCCATTACCCATCATCAACCATATCATCAGAATTAGACGGACTTGAAATTACAATCTTCTCCCAGGGTATTCAATTTCGCTACTCTTGACCTCTTCTGCTGTTAATAACTCCCGAATTAGACGCACAGTAGCTTTCTGCACTAATTGATTAGCAACTTGCTGTCCCAAACGCTGCACACCTGGATTGAAAGCCAACTGAGCAACTTGAGGTGCAAGCTGGGATGGGTCAAAGCCACGGGTTTCTCGTAGAATATTTAAGATATTTTTGATATGTTCTAAGGTCTGTTGTTGCTCAACTGTCGCGGCTGGAGTTTCGTTGATGGCTGTGATACCGACTCTTTCTCTGAGGAGGTAGGTAAAGTTATGCAGCACATTTTTACTTAAAGCATTAATTCCGTTGAGAAATTCATCGACCAACTTATCTCGAATAAAAGAGCCACGTTCAGACGAAAGAAAATCTACACCTTGATTCACTACTAAGTTCAAGTCGTAGTCTTGGTTTTTCCGCGCATTACGTAATAAGTTTTCTAACCGATTCCAACGGAATCTACCATCTTTAAAGAGTAAGTCTCGCAAGGATATTCTTAATTCTGGTGCTGGGTCGGTTAACAAACGTTTCGCAACGTAGGGATAAGCCTCACTCAAAACTTTAAAGTTGGGATCTATATAGATAGCAATTCCTTCCAGGGTGACGAGGGAGCGAATGATTAAAGCGTAGTAGGGAGGTACGCGGAAAGGATACTCATACATCAATTCTGATAGCTCATCAGTGATGCTTTTAATGTTAAATTCGGCTACGCTAGCCCCTTGAGCATTGGCAAAAACTTTGCCAAATGCGGGAATAATTGGGGTGAGGTCTGTTTCTGGCGAGAGAAAATCTAATTTAACGTAGTCTTTTGCTAACCCTTCAAAGTCACGATTAACTACATGAACGATCGCCTCAATTAAACCATAACGTTGTGGTGGTTTAATCTCACTCATCATCCCAAAGTCTAGGTAAGCTAGTTTACCGTCTGGTGTGGCTAACAAGTTACCAGGATGGGGGTCAGCGTGAAAGAAGCCATGTTCTAAAAGTTGTCTTAAGGAACACTGTACACCAACTTCGATTAAATAACGGGCATCTATCCCTTGGGCGCTAATTTCTGCTGTTTGGGTGAGTTTTGTGCCGTTGATCCACTCCATCGTCAAGACACGACGGTTAGTATATTCCCAGTATATTCTCGGCACATATATGTCTTGTATATGACCGTATAGTTGAAAGAAGCGTTCAGCATTTTCACCTTCGTGGATATAATCCATTTCTTCAAAAATGCGATCGCCTAATTCATCCAAAATCCCAACTAAGTCACTGCGTACCCTCTTGACTTTCTTTTGTACCCAAGCCGCTAGCCCACGTAAAATATATAAGTCAATCGTGATTCGTTCTCGTAAATCTGGACGCTGGACTTTAACTGCTACTTCTTCCCCTGTTTTTAATTTACCTTTATAAACTTGTCCCAAAGAAGCCGCCGCAATTGGTTGGGCTGAAAGTTCGGCGTAAACTTCTTCTGGTGACTGTCCTAATTCTTCTTGAATGAATTGGTACGCAATTTCGTTAGGAAAAGCCGGTAACTGGTCTTGTAACCTTGTCAGTTCTTCTAAATATATGGGGGGGACTAAATCTGGTCTAGTAGATAAGGCTTGACCAATTTTGATGTAAGCAGGCCCTAGTTGCGTTAATAATTCTTTTAACTGAATAGCTCGACGGCGATCGTTTTTGACGACTACTCCCCGTTTAGTATCCCACCACAACCCGAAGACAAAGGAGAAAGTAGGCCCCAAAACAGCAAAAATCCGCCGCAAAACTTGCAGTGGTCGATGACGATAATGCTCTGCTACCGCTACAGGGTCGTAAACTATTGTCTCAGGTTCGAGATTGTTAGTTACCAACACCTGGGGTCTTTCAGGGCTTACGGTTCCTGATGAGCGCACAACCAAGGCTTGTGTATCCTTTAGCTGTAGTTCGCCCTCAATCGGTCGGGAATTTGGGGGAAGTGTCTTCACAGTCATGAATAGAGCCACCGGTCGGATTGAACTTGTTAAGTATTGTAACAATATCTTTACAGGAAATTGCTAATTTAGTCTGGGAATTGAGAACTAGAGACTTAGGAAGATAATTTACCTAGTCTTTTTCTACTCCTTTGCTCCCCGTCCTGCCTTTTTTGTTACACTTGAATGTGCTTGCTAATTCAATGGTAGTAGGTATTGCTGGTTGCCGAAAGTGGGAAATATCCGGCATCTGCCCCTCTAGGAGAATATGGCTTGATGTTGCTTTGCCTGCGGATTGAAAATTTTGCCCTGATTGATCAACTGGAACTGGATTTCGGCGCTGGTCTGAATGTTTTAACAGGTGAAACCGGCGCGGGAAAATCAATTATTTTAGATGCAATTGATGCTGTGTTAGGTGGGAAAGTTTCTAGTCGGGTGATTCGGACTGGAACATCTAGGGCAATGGTGGAAGCCACTTTCACCACAAATCCCCCCTTAGCAGCTTGGTTGACAGAACAAGAAATAGATTTAATTGACGATAATTCTGTGGTCATTAGTCGAGAGATCACCGTTAGTACTAGTAATATCCGCAGCCGATCGCGGGTGAATGGTGTGTTAGTCAATCGCCAACTTATGGGCGGACTGCGCGATCGCTTGGTGGAAATTACAGCCCAAGGTCAAACAGTACAAGTAGGGCAATCAGCCCAAGTCCGGGACTGGTTGGATATGTACGGTGGTGATGCTTTAATTCAGCAGCGTCAACACATCGCCACAGCCTTTAGTGCTTATCAGCAAGCCCATACAAATTTAGAAAAGCGCCGGACATCGGAACGGGAACGACTGCAACAACTGGACTTATTAACCTATCAAGTCCAAGAGTTATCAACAGCCAATCTCAGCGATCCCCAGGAATTGGAACAACTGCAACAAGAACGGGAACGCCTGAATCATGTTGTTGATTTACAACAGATGAGTTACAAAATCTATCAGGCTTTGTATCAAACCGAAGATGAAACCCTAGCCGTCTCAGACCTCCTTGGCGACAGCGAAGCCACCTTAAACGATATGGTGGAATATGACGGGCAGTTACAACCATTGTTAGATTTGGTCAGGGATGCTCAAACAGCCATTACAGAAGTAGCCAGACAAATTAATACTTATGGGGAAAGTTTGGAAGCAGACCCCCAGCGCTTAGAAGAAGTAGAAGAACGGATTCGAGAGTTAAAACAAATCTGCCGCAAGTATGGCCCCAGCTTAACAGAAGCGATCGCCTACAGCGAAAAAATTCAAGCTGAATTGGCAGCCCTCAACGATAGCGAACAATCCATCGAAAGTTTAGAACAGCAGGAAAAAGTCTGTTTTGAGAAACTAACTCAGTCCTGCCAAAAGTTAACTCAGTTACGCAAGAAAACAGGCGCTACCTTAGAATCTCGGTTGATAGCCGAACTTAAACCCTTGGCAATGGAAAAAGTCAAGTTTCAAGTAGAAATATTGCCAATTGTGCCAACATCTGCTGGTGCAGACAAAATTACCTTTATGTTTAGCCCCAACCCAGGGGAACCACTACAACCATTAACAGAAATTGCTTCTGGTGGGGAAATGAGCCGCTTCTTACTAGCCCTGAAAGCTTGTTTTAATCAAGCTGATGCAGCAGCAACATTAGTATTTGATGAAATAGACGTTGGGGTTTCGGGGAGAGTAGCACAGGCGATCGCCGAAAAATTACATCAGTTGAGTCAAAGCCACCAAGTATTATGTGTTACTCACCAACCCTTAGTAGCAGCAATGGCAGATAAGCATTTCCGCGTAGATAAGCAGACTGTTACCCAGGGTAAGGGTAAAAAATCTAACAATGGTAATAGTGAACAGCGTACTGTGGTACGTGTAACAAACTTAGATGATTTGACTACCCGCAGGGAAGAATTAGCCCAGTTAGCTGGTGGAAAATCCGCCAGTGATGCGATCGCCTTTGCAGAAAGTTTGTTAACCCAAGCGGCTAATCACCGTCAGGGACAGAGGAGTTGAAATTGTAATACTCCGTTAATTAGCCGCATCAAAAACTTGCTGTGCGGTTAAATTTAACTGGGGAAAACTAGGTGATGCGATCGCCCTATTCCCTTGAAATGCCGTCATCTGATATTCACCTTCAACTAGTTCACAGACGAAAATCGTCGGTTGTTTGGGATTACCAATAAACTTTCTTGCACCCAACGCAGCATAATCAGCAATCCAATATTCGGGAATGCCTAATTCTTCGTAATCCCTAAATTTGTTGTAGTAATCGTCACGCCAATTTGTTGATACAACCTCAACTACCAAAGGAACAGATGCAGCTTGACTAACTGTTGACTGCTTTTGAAAAAGGGGTTCATTCTTCAGATTATCAAGATTGAGCAGCAATACATCAGGTGAATAAGCAGATTCGCCAGCAGGAGTTTTGATTAATGTAGTTTTGGGTATGGTGTAGGGAAGGTTGAGGCGATCAAATTCTACAGTAATCTTACGAGCTATAAATCCCACAACTTTTTCATGCTGTCCGCTTGGGGGTGGCATTTCAACAACTACTCCCTGATGCAATTCATAACATTTACCGTCGTTAGGATACCATTCGCTAAATTCATTGAAGGTTAATAATTTGGTCAATGCTTGGGTCATGATCTTACCTCCACACCCAAGATTATACATTCATAAAAATTACGCATGAAAATGAAATAGGGTTTGGGCAAATGTTGGAAACCCTTACACCCCTACACCCGTTCTCAAAAGAAAATCTGGGTGCGTAAGTTCTAAGTCAGCGACGCGACTATTGACCAGTCGGCTCTATTGTCACTCTGACAAAAAAATTACTGAAGTCCGGTTTGCTTCCATCCCGATTATGGCCGGGAGTAAAGTTTTCGTTTTTGAACAAATCACCAACAAGTTGCTCATATAAGCTTTTTTCAGATTGTAAACTTGCTGGCTCCATTTTGAGAATGATCGCCTGCTGCACGTTACCATTTTTATCAATCACTAAACTAGCTAGTAACTGTGCCGGCTTAATTGGGGAATCGCCAGGAAGATAGCTAGAGTCTACAGTTTTTGAACTGCTTCCTTGATATGCGGAAAGAACTTCCGGTAAATCATTGACTAATTGGCGTGCTTCTGATTCTGTCAGTGGTGCTAATGTGGCGATCGCTCCCCTGGCGGTAGAATTTGCATTATTCTCAGTCGGGGTGTTTGCAGGTTCTTCTGTTGGAGTTGGTGTATATTGCTCAGTGGGAATTTTTGCAGTTTCTCCAGTTGGGGTTTGTGAATTTTCCCCAAATGGAGTATTTGCCGTTTCACTGTTAGGAGTGGCTGAGTTATTCTCCGTCGGAGTCTTTGTCGTTTCTCCAGAGGATGTGTCTGGGGTGTCTTCGTTATCTCGCGGAGTTTTGTCTTCTACTGTTTCCGACTGTTGTACTTGTTCCGGTGTAACAGGTGGAATATCTGAAGGTAGAGGTTTTCCCTGTCCCAGTTCAATTTCTTCACGACGATTCCAAGGAAGCTCACCTACTGGAACTGTTGGTGTAGGTTTGGGTTCTGGTTGTGTGGTTTGTGTAGGTGTAGGTTCTGGTTCGGTAGTCTGTATAGGTGTTGTTGTAGACTCAGCTTGAGAAAAGACTTCCGTCTTAGACGGAGCAAGATTATTTCTGTCTGGCTGGGACTGCTCACCAGAAGTTATGATCTCAGCATCCTGATTTGTAGAAGTTGGTGGTGCTTGTGCTGTGGTGGTATTAGATACAGACTGTTCAGGTGGTGACGAAGCAGGTTTATCTGTAGAGTTAGTCTGAGGCGTAACTTCTATCAACTCTATAGGGACAACACTTTGATCTTGCTGTGGAAACCACAACCCTACCGTGCTAGATGAACGTATCAACCAAAAAGCTAATAAGTGGAGTGAAGCTGAACCTAGCGCTACAGCAAACCATAGACCAGGTGGATCATTATGTCTCCGCCAGACTTTAGCGGGAGTGGGAGTTTTATCCGCTACCGATGTTGTCATATTTAGATATAAATATACGATTCGGAGCTATTGCTGGTGAATCTAGATGAATATTAACGGTTAACCATTAATTCTGATTTCACAGCAAAAGTCAGAACTGTTTCATCTATTCCTTTAAGTTTTAGCGGACTACCTTTAGTAATTTCTTCGTCTTGTAAATAATCTGCTACAGCAGCAGAAACCAAGATTGTACCGGGAACAGCAGCAGATTGCAATCGAGCGGCGATATTGACACTAGGCCCAATAGCAGTATAGTCGGCACGTTCGGCACTACCAAACATTCCTACAACAGCCGTCCCTTGGTGAATACCACAGCGAAACTGCACACCGCCATAATCATGGGTATCAAATATCCCCTGATCCCGCCAACGCTGGTTTAGTTGAGCTAATGAGCTGTGCATGGCTCTAGCCGTATTCACTGCTCGACGCACCTGCTCATTAGGTGTGAGTTCTTCTGGCGCTCCATAGAGAGCTAAGATAGCATCCCCCATAAACTTATCTACAGTGCCACCATTATCAAACACAGCTTTAGTCATGAACTCTAAATACTCATTCAGTAATTCTGCCACTCGCCGGGATCTGAGAGTGTTGGCTAACTGTGTAAAACCAACGATGTCACTAAACAACACCGTAATTAAACGCGGTTCTGGACGCAAATCTAAACTTAAAGAACCAGCAGCCGCTTTTGACACCAACGCAGGCGGTAAAAAGCGCTTAAGAACTGATTCTGTCAGGTAAGTATTTAACTCCAAAACTCGCTTTTCATTTTCCTTCAAAGCTAAAAGATTACGAACCTCTGCTAGAAGTTCCCTGTCATTAAATGGTTTTGCTAAATACGCATCTGCTCCATGTTCTGTGCTTTCGATGCGGGTTTCCTCATCTACCTTTGCGGTTAGCAAAATGATTGGCGTTCCTTTCACTTTTTCGTCATTACGGATCATGCGAATCATCTCTAACCCTGTTACTAAAGGCATCATCAAATCAGTAACAATTAGATTAGGAACAAGTTCTTGGACTTTACTAAATCCTTCATAACCGTTACGAGCTGTATAAACTTGATAACCACTACGGCGGAGAATATCGGATACATAAGTTCGCAGATCCGGGTTGTCATCAACAACGAGGATTGAATGTGTAGATTGCTGTGTGCTGTTTGCTGTATGCTGCTGAGTCTCAGAAATAGGTAAGGGATTAATAGTTTCTATATCTATATTTTCTAGTGTTGTTTCTACCAGTTCTAAATCAGCTAGTTCTACACTAGCGCGGCTAGTGGTCAGCTCAACGGGCGTATCTGATACTTGCTGTAGAGGTAAGTGAGCATTACCGATAACTAGCCATAGGGTAAAGGTTGTACCTTTGCCATAGACTGATTCAACAGTAACTCTGCCACCGTGTAGTTCTACTAATTCTTTAACTAAGGCTAAACCTAAGCCGCTACCCTCGTAGGAGCGGTTTTCTGAACCTTCGGCTTGGCGGAAGCGCTCAAACAGATGGGGAATTTGCTCTTTAACAATGCCAATACCTGTATCTTGGACTTGCAAGATGCAGTGGTGTCCCTGAGATTGTAACTTGACACTGATTGTGCCACCTTCTGGTGTAAATTTCATGGCATTTGATAGGAGGTTATAAACCACCTTGTCAAATTTTTCCATGTCTATATAAACTGTAGGACATTCATCTAATTCGGTAGTCAGATGTAGTGCCTTTTTTTCACAGTAGGGGCGAAATGATTCAACAATTTGACTGACAAAATCTACTAAATCACAAGGACGGAAACTAGGCTGCATTCTCCCTGCATCTAAGCGTTGCAAATCTAATAGTTGGTTAACTAACCGCAACAGCCGTCGGGAGTTACGCAAAGCGATCGCACTTTGGGCGTAAGATAAACCCTCGCCTGTTCCCACTGCCGATTCTAACGGTCCTTGAATGAGGGTGATGGGAGTACGAAATTCATGGGATATGTTTTGAAAAAATTCTGTTTTTTGTTTGTCTAATTGCAGCAAGCGCTCGGCTTGTTCGCGGGTTTTTTGGTATAAATGAGACTGCTGTACGGCGATCGCGGCTTGTGCGGCTACAGCTTTTGCCAGTTCAATATCAGCTGATAGCCACTGCCTAGCTTTCTTGCCTTCTCGCAGAGTAATACTGCCTATACATTTGCCATCTGCCAGCAAAGGGACAACCATGAGCGATCGCGCTGGCATTTTCAAATTTAAATCAAACCTTTTGGTTTCCCAATCTGAATGATTCATATCCGTAATTATTACAGGCTGATGGGTTTTTAATATTTCCTGTAAAATTGGATTTTCTAAAATAGGTGCTTGTGACTCTGGTAATTCCTGAGTTATCAGACGGTGATTGTCCAACGAGTCTTCGCTATGTCGAGAACTATCATACAAGCCAACACACTTGACAAACTCATCCTCTTCCGTCCACAAAGACAACACACAGCCGTCAACTTGTAAAGCTTGCCCTAATTTTTGGGTAATTGCCGCAAAAATATCTTCAGGATTAAGACTAGAGCGAATCGCTGTTGTAATGGTATTGATCAAGGACTCTCGTTTTGCCAGCGCCCGTACTTGTTCATAAGCGTAGGCTTGGGACAAAGCCAAGGCAGCTTGATCCGCCACCATTAAAACTAACTGTACTTCTTCTTCTCCCCAGACCCGTGCTTGGGAACATTGATGCAGTGCCAAAACAGCCATCAGTTCTTGTTGGCAAATCAGTGGCACAACTAAACTAGAACGGATATCAGCCGCAGCAAACGCATCAGTTCTGTGCTGTAGTTCTGGGCTATCTCCGTGAAGGCGCTCATCACCTGCCACATCATGAATTATCTGCACTTCGCGGGTTTCCCAGACAGTATCAGCCAGAATCGTCAGGGGGGCAGAATTATGTATAGTTTTCTCTATGGCAGCTGGAGAATATTTCTGGTAGACAAATCCTTCATCTACTAATTGTCCATCTTGAAAGGAACGTAATAGACAGACATCCACCTCTAACATATGACCAACTGTATCGACAATTGCTTGCAAAATTTGTCGATAGTCTAAGGCACTGCGAATTGTGTTGGTGACAGTGTTCAGCAGTGATTCTTGGCGGAGCGTGCGGGTGAGTTCACGAGTGCGAGCTTTCAGAACATTGTGAGTATCTAGGGCTTGGCGGACTACAGCTTTGAGTTCTTCGGCTTCCCAAGGTTTGGTGACATATTTAAATACCTTACCAGCATTAATTGCTTCTACTAAGTCTTCTACGTCAGTGTAACCAGTTAAAATAATCCGAATAATATCTGGATATTGTGTAGCTGTCAGGCTCAAAAATTCCGTACCACTCATGATCGGCATTCGTTGATCGGAGATGATCACTGCGATCTCTCCCTCTTGCGCCAGCAGATCCAGTGCCGCAGGTCCAGATATAGCTCTCAGCACCTTGTAGTCACGATAAAAGGTGCGGTAAAGCAAGTCAAGGTTGTCTGGCTCATCATCAACAACCAAAATTTTGGGCTTACTGTTTACTGGGGATTTCATGCACCGCTTTCCTGCTGTAACGGCAGTCGGATAAAGGTTAATCTCATTGGGAAGGATTGGTTCACAGTAATTTGCCTCAATGGCTTTTTAGGGCTGCCATTTGCGCTAGCGCAGTGCAATTGGTCTCATTATCGATTTTTGCTTTACAGATTTGATGCTTATTAGTCAAATCTTGCCTCACCTCCAACAAACACATTTCAGTCTTACTGTATACATTCTTCGAGTCTGGTGCAAAAACCAGATGAAGCTACATATTAAGTTTGCCCGTTGCGACAGTTGTGCTAACACATTTAAGTAAATTTTATTTATAGCAGTTATCTTAGAGTAAGAGGACTGGAATTAGGGGCTAAGCTTTCTCCGTAAACTTCCGTATTCAAAGATATGACAGAGCGCTCACGCTGCCTAAGTTTTGTCGAAATCTCGAAATTTTATGTCACCATCCGAACAGAATTGGGCTAAGAGTGCGAAAGCCTACGGAGATGGATGGAAGAACAGTTGACAACTGACCACTGACCATTGACTATTAAATCAATTTACAAGTTCAATTTTCCCAGTTGCTGTTTAGAATATTTGAGAAGATTTTATTTGGATAATATTAATATTCAACTAGCCTTGACATCCTGGTTTTTTGATCCATCTAGCCACAAGCCAGTTACAGCAGATACTGAGCCAAGTTTTCGCCAAGTTCACATTCGTGCTGCTACACCTGCTGATTTGACTAGTATCGCCCAAATTATTGCAGAAAGTTTTCACTCTCAGAATGGTTTCTGGGGGTGGGCTTTTCCACTACTCCGTTTGGGTATTTATGAAGATTTCAAACATCGCCTGTTATCGCCTGCTCCCCATCACCTTTGTTTGGTTGCTGTGGAAACTACTAACGATGGAGTTGATCAGTTACTGGGAACGGTAGAAGTTGGTGTACGCTTTAGTGATTACTGGACGCAGACGGGCAAAAGTTTTCCTTACCTATCTAATTTAGCCGTTCATCCTCAATACCGTAGGCATGGTGTGGCTTCAAAATTGCTTGTCAGATGTGAGCAAGTTTCTCAAGAATGGGGATTTCAAAACTTATACCTGCACGTTTTAGAAAATAACTATCAAGCACGTCAGCTTTATTTTAAGTTAGGATATCAGGTACACAAAATTGACTCTCATTGGAATAGTTTTTTATTTCGACGCTCTCAACACATTCTTCTGCACAAACAAATCAATATCACTTCGACTGGCTAATTGGATTGTTTGTGGGAAAAAGTGGTGTGATACAAGGGGCTTTCTTCTACCCTTCGTAGATAGTAACTCCATACAGTCGTAATTGAAAATTTATGGTCTATGGGGTATCTATCATGTAATTATTATTCTCTGAACAGATTTTTTAAGTCATGAATTTGCATCATTCACCTTAATATTTTGGTTAAACATTATGAATTTGTAAGCATTCACCACTCACGAATAAGACATTCATAGATTTTGCCGTAAGATTAACTCCATAAATCCGTATGCTATCCTTTGCTCTGAACTCAGTTCTAATCTCTACGGACAATCGCTATGAATCGTTGTGTGAGGATGGTCTTAAATGAAGTTGTACTAACTTTTCTGTGGAAATAATACTCTTTCAGTTTTTTGATTAGCTTTATACTATTTCGACTAAGAAATATAATATGAATATTCCATCTTCACATAAAACGTTAATTTGCTATAATATTGGCAAATATAAATATTCTGAAATATCAATATTTGAATAAATAGCAATATCAGTAGAACTACCTTATAGAAACTTTTGAATCCTTACAATAACTTATCATTAAATATATTGGACTTTATCAAAACTTTAAATAAATTACACATATTTTAGAGACAATGTTGATTAATTCACATACAATGTGGTTACTTAATTAATGATTTGCATTAATATATTTGTATCTTAGTTAAATTGAACAGCCAATTTATACTACTAAGAAGCAATAAAAACTGAAGTGGTTTTTAACCATAAATATCCACTTTAAGTTGTCCACACAACTCAGTTATTAAAAAGTTTGCAAAAACATGGATAGCGAAAAACTCCAGCGCTATCAGATTACTATGGTATCAACTTACTACCCTGACACAAGTTGCCTTGACGATTTTGTCATGCTAGATGGGACTGAGCAATCACATAGCTCGGACGTTCTGACACTTCTGCACAGTGGAGAAGTTTTTATCGTCAATAGTCGGAGACGGAACGGATTAATATTATTTAAGCGCTACCATGCAGAATTTGCGGGTCCAGGGGCAGCGATTGGTGGGGACTATGATTGTGATTGTCAAAAGGTCATACCCATAGGTAATCTTTCTTTGTTAAGCCCTGAATCTTATGAAGAACGCCAAAAAGCTTATTTAATTCGGCGACAATGGATTCGTTTAATTAAACAAATTACAGAAAACCCAGTACCTCAGCAGCGAGTGCAGAAGATTCTGGATCAATTCGAGCAATACTTTCCGCCTACGACAGTAGCTGATTTACCCGATGTTGCTTTTGCTTTGTTAGTAGGAGTGCTACCACAAACGGCGGGAATGGTACGTCGTTGGGGCAGTGAAACTGAATAGATTTATCTTTGGTAATTGGTAATTGGTAATTGGTGTCTCCTCTAGACCTATGAGTTATGCCTTTATTAAGGCCGTTTGTATATGATTAAGCGTGCGGATGTTTTCTTCAGGTGTACCAATTGTAATTCTCAATCCACCGCTAATCTGGCGTACTAGAGTGCCAGAGTTTTTGAGTTGTTGATGAAGATTTAGTAAAGCAGTGTCTGGGGAATTTTTGTTATCGGTTTTAAGCTGCAAGAAAATAAAGTTTGCTGCACTTTCAGCAACGGCTAATTCTGGATATTTAGAGAGAGCAGTAATGAGTTTAGCGCGCTCATTGAGTATTTGGGGAATGGATTCTAGTAAGATGGCGCGATTTTGTAAGGCAACTAAAGCAGATGTAATAGAAAAACTAGGTAGATTGTAAGGTAAGCGGACTTTTTCTAAAATAGCGATCGCCTCTGGATGAGCGACACAATAGCCCACGCGCATGGCTGCTAATCGGAAAGCTTTAGAAAATGTGCGTAAAATTACCCAATTAGGACGCTGTACTAATTCGCTAATTAGGGTAGTTTGGCTAAACTCGAAGTAAGCTTCGTCAACTACGACTAAAATTTGCTCACTGAGACTTTTTAACCATCTCAACTCATTTGTAGTTAAAGGATTAGCGGTTGGGGAATTGGGATGAACGACGAACACCACGCGAATGGGTGGATTTTGAGTTTGTTCAATTGCAGATTGAGCTGCTGTTAAGTCTATTTCAAAATTTTCGGGATTCCTTGATACTGTCACGACAGGAATACCCAAAGTTTGTGCCAAAATCCCGTACATGGAAAAGGTGGGATTAGCAACTAGAATAGATCCTTGCGCGCCTAAACACGTAGCAATTAATAGAGAACGGATTAATTCATCTGAACCATTACCGACAGATATGTTAGCGGCGGTAATGGGTGATGATGAAATATTAGCTGATTCGTTAACATATTGAGCGATCGCATCTTTAAGTTCTTCATGTCCGCCGTCCGGATAACGATTGCTTTCAATGACCTGCTGAAAAGTCCAGGCGAGCTTTTGTTTTAACTCAGGAGGCAAATCACAGGGGCTTTCATTAGTATCCAACCGATCCAATTGAGCAGGGACGGCTGCATCTGTATCGCTGCTGGGGTGGGGTTTATAGGCGGTGAATTGGGCTAAGTCTGAGCGAATAAAAGGAAGCATAAGTTTTAGTCATTAGTCATTGGTCATTAGTCATTAGTCATTAGTTAGTTATCTTGATTTATAACTATGGACTATTGACTATTGACTATAGACCAAGTTCATATCTTACCGCTTTCGGGTAACTGACAAAATAGGCTAATTGCTTGCCATATTTCTTCCATGACATTACCTAAGGCGTGGTTGCTGTCGAGTTCTATTAGTTCCACCCAAGGGCGGGAATGAGCAAAATCGCGGCTGGCTGTGATGGGAATGACTTCATCATGTTTGCCATGCAAAATCAAGGTGGGGATGGGGCGTTGTATGTGGTCTTCTTGGTATTGAGCCGCATCTGTGACGAAATTGTAGCTTAGGGGGAGCGACGTTCCTTCACCATAATGGTAAACCGGGTAATATCCGTTTTGTTGCCAACTTTGTACCGCTCCTTCACCCATTTTGGGTAACCAATGGGATAAAAAACCAAATGCTGGCGCTAATAAAACTAAGCGTTGTACTTGTAAATATCGCTGTCCCAGATGAGCAGCAGTTAAACCACCTAAACTGGAACCAATTAGCGTTATTGGTACAGAATCATCAGGGAAAGTCGCTGCTATTTGCTGAATCTGGCGCGTGATTGTTAACTGGGAAAATTCACCAGCATTGAGATCAGGGATTGTTAGCTGTGTGTGAATTTGGGCAAAACGCTGACGAATATCTTGTGCTTTAGCAGATTGAGGGCTAGAAGCAAAACCGTGGAGGTAGATGTATTGGGTCATTGGTCATGGGTCAGTTGTCAATAGTCCATTGTGATTCTTCTGGCGTTGCTGATTGAGGGGATGATTTTTATCTCACGCATTCGCCGCCAGGCGTTCTCGCAGAGTAGGCGCAAAGGCGCAAAGAATCAATATTTTGCTGTGTATAAAAGTCTCAATTCATCCCGCATTTATGCAATGCCATTCTTCTTTGCTTTCCCTGCTTCCCCTGCCTCCCCTGCCCTTCTGCATCTTCATCGCATAGTAACAAACTCCTCGGCGGCGGAGGGATGAATACCGACGGTGGCATCAAAGTCTTTTTTGGTTGCACCCATTTTGACAGCGATCGCTACACCTTGGATAATTTCAGCAGCATTTTCACCCACCATGTGCGCGCCTAAAACTTTATCGGTGTTGGTATCAACCACTAATTTCATCATGATGCGCTCTTGTTTGCCTGTGAAACTGTGATACATAGGACGGAAGCGGGTGCGGTATATTGTGACTCCTTCATCACCGAGTTTTTCCCGCGCTTGAGTTTCTGTTAGCCCGACTGTGGAGGCTTGTGGGTTGGAGAATACCGCAGTTGGTACAGTTTCGTGGCTAAATTCTCGGCGGTTGTTACCAAATTCACTATCGGCGAAGGCGCGACCTTCCCCAATGGCTACGGGAGTGAGGTTTAAGCGGTCTGTGACATCACCAACAGCATAGATATTGGGTTGACTGGTTTGGCTGTATTCATTGACGGCAATGGCGTTCATGGTGCTGTATCCTGGCCCCTCTACGGAACTGGCAACAACATCAACACCAGCATTTTCCAAACCTAAACCATCTACATTGGGAACCCGCCCTGTGGCTACTAAAAATACATCGGCAATAATTGGTTCTTGGTCTCCAGATAGATTTATTTTCAAACCGTCTGGGACTTGTTCAACTGCTGTGACTACGGTATTTGGGATAATCCGAATACCGTGATTTGTCATGCCATCTTGAATTTCGGTACGGATGTCTTCATCAAAACCTTTGAGAATTTTGTCGCCTCTGGTAATTTGGGTGACTTCTGAACCTAAACCACGCATGATTCCGGCAAATTCCGTGCCGATGTAACCAGAACCGATAATAGCGATGTGTTTTGGTTGGGTTTTTAGGTGAAAGATTTCATTGGAGGTGATGCCATATTCCATTCCTGGTAACTCTGGCTTGAGGGGACGACCACCAACGGCAATTAAAATTTTATCGGCGGTATATTTGCGATCGCCTACTTCTACTGTGTGGGTGTCTACCAAAGTAGCACGACCGGATATCAGTTCTACCCCGGCTTTTTCTAAAAAGCTGATGTGCAGTTGGGATAATCGCCGGACTTCCTTATCTATAGATGTGATGAAATGTTCCCAATTTAATTCTGCCTTACCAACTTGCCAACCATAGCCTGCGGCATCCTCGAACAACGCGGGAAAGTGAGAACCATAAACCATGAGTTTTTTGGGTACACAACCCCGAATTACACAGGTTCCACCCACTAAATCATTTTCGGCGATCGCTACTTTTGCCCCGTAGCTAGCGGCTCGTTTAGAAGCAGCTAAACCACCTGAACCAGCACCGATGACAAACAAATCATAATCAAAAGTCATAATAACCTAACATACTATTTGCTGATATTTTAATGTAACAGTTGTTATTAGTCAGTTGTCAGTTGTCATTGGTCAGTAGGGGCGGGTTTATGAAGATCATCGTCCAAGAGTCAGGATATCTGTAAACCCGCCCGTACAGTTGTCAACAGTCAACAATTTTTCTGCTATTACCTTTCATTTTGAACCAAATCCGCCACCGCCAGGGGTTTCTATGACAAAGACATCCCCCGGATTCATCTCTACTGTCGCGGTACTATCTAAAGTTTCTTGGGTTCCATCGTGGCGTTCTATCCAGTTGCGTCCTACTTGTCCGGCTTCTCCACCATTTAAACCAAAGGGAGGAACTAAGCGATGTCCAGAAAGAATATTCGCTGTCATAGGTTCTAAGAAACGGATGCGGCGCACTACTCCATTACCACCGGAGTATTTTCCCTTACCTCCACTGTGGGAACGCAGACTAAAGCTTTCCACGAGTACAGGATAGCGGGTTTCTAATACTTCTGGGTCAGTGAGGAGGGAATTAGTCATGTGGGTATGAACTGCGTCTGTACCATCAAAGTTAGAACCTGCGCCGGAACCGCCGCAAATGGTTTCATAATATTGATAGCGATCGCTCCCAAAGGTAAAATTATTCATGGTTCCTTGAGAAGCGGCCATCACACCCAACGCACCATATAAAGCATCAACAATGGTTTGGGAGGTTTCCACATTACCTGCTACTACTGCACCTGGGTAAGTGGGGTTTAACATACATCCTTCGGGAATGATAATTTCTAAAGGTTTGAGACACCCCGCATTGAGAGGAATGTTATCATCAACCAGCGTCCGAAAGACATATAAAACTGCTGCTTGGGTGACGGCTTTGGGAGCATTGAAGTTACTATTTAATTGCTCAGATGTGCCTGTAAAATCAATTTCTGCACTACGGGTTTCCCTATTTATAGTTACTTTAACTTGGATTTTAGCGCCGCCATCCATTTCATACATAAACGAGCCATCTTTGAGAACATCAATTGCTCGTCTCACTGATTCTTCAGCATTATCTTGGACAAATTTCATATATGCTTGGACTGTTGCCAATCCATATTGAGCCACCATTTTATGTAGTTCTTGAACTCCCCTTTCATTGGCGGCGATTTGTGCTTTAAAATCAGCGATATTTTGGTCAGGATTACGAGCAGGATAAATATGATGTGCTAGTAAGTTTCTTACTTGGCTTTCCTGAAAATTTCCGGCTTCCACTAAGAGAAAATTATCAAAAAGAATTCCTTCTTCTTCTACTGTAGTACTGTGAGGAGGCATGGAACCGGGAGTAATACCACCGATATCAGCTTGGTGTCCGCGAGAAGCAACGAAAAATAATGGTGTGAGGTGATTTTCTTTAGTTTCTGGAAATACGGGGGTAATGGCTGTGACATCTGGGAGGTGAGTTCCGCCGTTATAGGGATTATTGGATAAATAGACATTCCCCGGTTTTATGGTGTCGCTTTTATCATTAATTAAACTGCGGACGCTTTCACTCATTGACCCCAAATGTACAGGAATATGAGGAGCATTTGCAACTAATAATCCAGAGGAATCGAAAATGGCGCAGGAGAAATCCAGTCTTTCTTTAATATTGACTGATGTGGCAGTATTTTGCAGAACAATTCCCATTTGTTCAGCGATAAATTGATAGAGATTTTTGAATATTTCTAAGCGGACTGGATCTGGCTGAGATGTTATGCGCATTTTTGGATTTTTAAAAATAGCAGTTTCCAAGAAAGTAATGAATGCTGAGTAATAAATACCAGTTTCTAGACTCTAATCTCTTTTTTAAAATCGTTGTAAAATCAAATGATTGTGTTTATTTAATCTTGCCTGCCAACTAGGTTCAACTACAATCGTGCTAATTTTTTCGATGATGATAGCAGGGCCGCTAATATTATCTTCTGGCTGTAAATCTTCTCGGCGGTAAACGGGTGTATCATTCCATTGATCTGCTGTAAACATTTGGACTGTTTCCACAGATTTGGGTGCTGCATCTATCGGACGAGTACGAGTAATTAATGGTTCGTCAGGAGTATTTATTTTTTGAATTACTTCTACTGACAGAGATTCAACAATTAGGCTTTTGGCTGACTGGATGAAACCATAACGAGATTTATGTTCTATCTCAAATTCTTGTTTCATTGTCGTCACATTTGAGGAAAAGGCTACTGTCAAAGTAGAGTTGGTTCCTGCATATTTTAAATTTAATTTTTTTATTATTATCTCTTCATTAGTTGTTTGCTCATTGCTAAATTCATTTTTGGCTTGAATTTCTAAAAACTCCATCAACGGCAATAATTGAGGGATTAATTCTTCAGTTAGAGGTTGTTCTACCCCTGCGACTCTGGTAGCACGGATATCAGCTAATCCCATACCATAAGCGGAAAGTACTCCAGCATAAGGATGAAGGAATATCTTTTTCATACCTAATGTATCAGCAATTAAACAAGCAACTTGTGCGCCTGCGCCACCGAAACAGCAAAGAACATAATCAGTAACATCATAACCGCGTTGCAAACTGATTTTTTTAATCGCATTTGCCATATTTTCTACTGCTATGGCGATAAATCCAGCCGCTACTTGTTCTGGTGTACGATGATTTCCTGTAATGGATGCAATATCTTGAGCTAGTTGAGTAAATTTTTCAATGACAATATCTTTATCTAAAGGTAAATTGCCATTATTTCCAAACACAGAAGGGAAATATTGCGGGTGAATTTTACCTAACATTACATTGGCATCTGTGACAGCCAAATTCCCACCACGCCGATAACAAGCAGGCCCCGGATTTGAACCAGCCGATTCTGGCCCGACTCGGTAACTAGAACCATCAAAAAATAAAATTGAACCGCCGCCAGCAGCAATTGTGTTAATTGCTAATACGGGAACTCGCATTCGTGCGCCAGCAATTTCTGAGTCTAATTGACGTTCATACTCACCTTTAAAATGGGCAACATCTGTACTTGTACCCCCCATATCAAAGGTGATTACTAAATCAAAGCCTGCTCTTTTACTAGTTTGAATTGCCCCAACTATACCGCCAGCCGGGCCGCTTAAAATACTATCTTTTCCCTGAAATTTATCAGCATCAGTTAAACCGCCATCAGATTTCATAAACATTAATCTGATATGAGGTAACTGACTAGATACTTGGTTGACATAGCGCCGCAGAATCGGAGTTAAATAAGCATCAACTACTGTTGTATCTCCTCGACTTACCAACTTCATTAAGGGACTAACTTGGTGGGAAATGGAGATTTGAGTAAAGCCAATTTCTTGGGCAATTTCGGCTACTTGTCGTTCGTGAGTAGGGTAGCGATCGCTGTGCATCAAAACAATGGCACAACTACGAATTCCTGTATGGTAAACTGCTTGTAAATCTTCTTTTAATTGTACAATATTGACAGGTGTTAATTCCTTGCCTTGGGCATCATAGCGTTCCTCTACTTCCACTACCTGTTCATAAAGCATTGTCGGTAAAATAATTTGCCGAGCG
Organism: Trichormus variabilis 0441; assembly: GCF_009856605.1. Taxonomy (NCBI): domain Bacteria; kingdom Bacillati; phylum Cyanobacteriota; class Cyanophyceae; order Nostocales; family Nostocaceae; genus Trichormus; species Trichormus variabilis. The sequence goes on from NZ_CP047242.1 coordinate 4,072,935, forward strand.
AAAATATTCGGACGATTTTGATAGCCGATTCTTAACGCATCTTTAAATCCTTTGGTAATCAGTAGGACAACCCTATCTCCTTTTCGTTCCAACAGCGCATTTGTTGCTACTGTTGTTCCCATTTTAACTACTTCTATTGCTGCATCAGGAATGGGTTGATTATCCGCAAGCCCTATAATATCTCGGATACCCTGGATAACTGCGTCTTGATATTGCTCAGGATTTTCGGAGAGTAATTTATATACTATTATCCATTCTTGATTAGGTAGAGGAACAATCAAAAAACGTTCGTTTGACTTTGATAATCTCTCTACGATCTCTGGATTATGGGTAACAGCAACAATATCTGTGAATGTACCACCCCGGTCAGCAAATACTTTTAACATTTCCCTATTTATGCGGATATTTGTATGATAACCATTAGGTGTGTTAAAAAGAAGTCTTTATGCTGTTTTTGATGGCTTATAGTACATAACCTTAAATTAGGCACGTTGCTTTCTTTCAGAATACAGGCGATCGCAGTGTAATGCCCAGGCTACACCAAATATACCACTTAGGGAACCAGCGATCGCAGCTGTCACCCCCCATCCCAATGGCCCAGTCCAGTTGGTAATTTCTTTGATAATTGCTGTGCTGGCTTTGCTAACTATATAAGCTGTTCCTATTGCACCAACAGTAACTAAACCTAAGTCTACCAGTATTCCTAACAGTGATTTGCTTGATAAGTCTTCTTCAAAATAAATCTTCCAAATGCTGGTATACATGAGAATATCAGAAGCAGTTAAGATGAATTGCTTGGGTATTTCTCCACCAGGACTTGGTATGGCTGAAGTTGTAGCGCCGCTAATAGAAGAAGTAGTGATAAATAAAACTGTCTCTATTCTCTTTTTATCTAAGTTACCCATTTTTAGTAATACCTATTGATTAAAAATAGAATATGTAGAATTCATACTTAATTTTTGAAATATTGGGACATAATAGCTGATATAAATAAAGTCCGCTTGCGCGGACTACGGACATTGGATAAGGTTAGGTTATTACCAAGATGGCCTACTATTTTCTAGAGGCTGATTTCATTCTTGACGAATAATTGATATAAATCAAGTATCTCTCACTAATTTTTTAGACATAATTATCAGAATAAAAAAGTCCATTCTTTTGGGGGTGGAGTTTTTGGTAATGGGTAATAGGGATGACATTTACCAATTATCCCTTACCTATTAACAAAAAATAGAATTTGATTTTCTATAATTTTTAATTTGAAAATAAAACTGTGGTTCACGAGGATAACCCTGGGATTTTTCACTTTTGGCGTTTTATTTTATCAATATTAAATATTCAGCATAATCATCTTCCTGCTTCCGATAGATTTTTTAAAACTTCAAGTGCATCATCACACCACTCTATCCAAGCTTGCTCATATTTAATTCCTGCTTTTAAGACTAAATTTTTCAATTTTTCATCCTTATTTAGTTCTTTCGGGTAAGGACATTTCCCATTCTGAATCTCTCCATAAGTAAGTAATTTTTCTAAATGGATTCGGCGATGACGTATGACATCTTCTATCAGCAGATTGACTGGTACTAGACCACCGGAAAAAATTTTGACTAACAAATCTTCTCTGACTACATCAGGTTCGCTGGGTTTGTGCATCCACTCAATCAGGTGCTGCTTTCCCTGTTCGGTGATCGAGTACACTTTTTTATCCAGGCGACCTTCACGGGGAATCACCTCGGACACAATTAAACCAGTAGACTCCAATTTACCCAGTTCTCTGTAGATTTGTTGCTGGGAAGCTTGCCAAAAATAACCTACAGACTCGCTGAAAACTTTAGAAAGATCATAACCACTGTGGGGTGCGTCAATTAAACAGGTCAGGATTGCTTGCGATAAACCCATAAAAAACTACTTGACAGATATTTTCTTAAGTGTACACTAGAACTTGTACACAACAAGTTGAATAAAACTTTGTAAATATAAAATGTTGTATACAGTAAATCTGCCAACATCTAGGCAATGACTTATGCAAAACCTCTATCCAGACCGATTTAGGAATCTCAGTTATCCTAATAGAAAGCTCATTTTCGGTATAGTTGCCATAGCGTTAGCAAGCGCAGCTGGTTCGCTGTATTTAGCCTCTGGCTTAGGAAATTCGGGGAAAGAAGTTACCCCATTGGTAATTGATCAGCGTCCTCCAATCAAGGCTATTACTGCTTTAGGGAGGATAGAACCCCAAGGTGAAGTTGTACAGGTGTCAGTTTCCCAGACTGCTGGTAGTAACCGCATAGCAGAATTGTTGGTAAAACAAGGCGATCGCATCAACAAGGGACAAATAATTGCTATCCTAGATAACCGTGATACTCGACTAGCGGCTTTAAATAGAGCCAAACAACAAGTTGCAGTTGCACAATCGCAACTAGCACAGGTAAAAGCTGGAGCCAAACAGGGAGAAATTGCTGCTCAACAAGCCATAATTGCAGAATTAGCAGCAGAACTACGCCAAGAAGTTGCAGCCAGAGTGGCGACGGTGAGACGCTTAGAAGCAGAAGTGAGAAATGCTCAAGTTGAATATCAGCGCTATCAATCGCTGCAAGCAGATGGCGCGGTTTCTGTATCTATGAGAGATAGTAAAAAACTAACTCTAGAAACCACCGAGGAAAGTTTACGGGAAGCCTTAGCCAACCGCAGCCAAACATCAGAAACTGTGCAAGAAAGACTTAGACAAGCAAAAGCCACCTTAAACCGAATTGCAGAGGTGCGTCCTACAGATGTGCAAGCAGCACAAGCAGAAGTAGAAAGTGCCAAAGCCGCAGTTCAAGAAGCCCAAGCTAATTTAGACTTGACTTATGTAAAGTCGCCTAAAGCTGGTCAAATCCTGAAAACTCATACCTTAGCTGGGGAAGTAGTCAGTGACAAAGGTATTGTGGAAATCGGACAGACTAATCAAATGTATGTAGTTGCAGAAGTGTATGAAGTTGATATCAACCGCGTCAAAGTTGGACAACGCGCAACTGTAACTCAACTCAACCTACCCGGAGAATTGACAGGAACCGTCGAGGATATTGGCTTACTAATTGCCAAAAAAGACGTACTCAACACCGATCCAGCCGCCGATATCGATGCACGAGTAGTAGAAGTCAAAATCCGCCTCAACCCCGAATCTAGCCAGCGAGTCACAGGTTTAACTAACTCCAAAGTCAAAGTAGCGATCGCCTTAAATTGAAAACCAACAACTAACTATGAAAAGAAAAATTCCTTTAGCATGGTTGCAATTATCGCGGGAAAAGGCACGGATGTTAGTAGCGATCGCCGGTATTGCTTTTGCAGATGTGCTGATGTTTTTACAACTTGGTATCCGCGAGGCTTTGTTTGATGGTGCTGTGCAACTACACAACAGCTTGGAAGGTGAGATTGTGCTGGTGAGTAGTCGTTACAAATCCTTATTTTCACAGCAGCGTTTTTCCCAACGCAGACTTTATCAAGCAATGGGTTTTACTGGCGTGCAATCAGTCAGTCCCATCTATGTCGATCCTCTTCCTTGGAAAAACCCTGACAATCAAGAAACTTGTAATATTTATGTTATTGCTTTTAATCCTGAAGAAAAAGTACTTAATTTAGCTGGTGTACAAGAGAATTTAACTAAATTAAGAGAACCTGATACTGTGCTGTTTGATTTAGGTTCTCGCAAAGAATTTGGTCAAATTGTTCCCAAATTTCAAACTCGTGGCACTTTCACCACAGAAATTAATAATCGTCAAATTAAAACTGTTGGCTTATTTAAATTAGGAACTTCCTTTGGCATTAATGGCAACCTCATCACTAGCGATGTGAATTTTTTTCGCCTCTTTAATCAAAGACGGCAACCAGGACTAATTGACTTAGGTTTGATTAAGTTAGAACCAGGAGCAAATATAAATTGGGTATTAGCTAACTTAAAAGCTAATCTTCCTGATGATATAAATATTTTAACAAAACAAGAGTTTGCCAACCAAGAAAGAAGCTATTGGAACAGTAGCACACCCGTAGGTTTTACATTTACGTTAGGTGCAATAATTGGCTTCATGGTAGGTGCAGTTATTGTTTATCAAATTCTCTATAGTGATGTTTCTGATCACCTACCAGAATACGCAACATTAAAAGCTATAGGCTTCAAAAATCGCTACTTACTCATAATTGTTTTTCAAGAAGCTTTGATTTTAGCCGCTATTGGCTTTATTCCTGGCATTGCCATTTCCCAAGGTTTGTATATGATTACGCGCCAAGCAACACTCCTCCCCATCATGATGACACTAGATCGGGCAGTATTTATATTTATGATCACAACTTTGATGTGTTCAATTTCTGCCTCACTAGCCATCAGAAAATTACAAGCTGCTGATCCGGCTGATATTTTCTAAACACCAATATAGTTAATTATGAATTATTATGTTACCTGCCATTGCTATTTCTCATCTCAATCATTATTATGGTGAAGGTTCACTCAAAAAGCAGATACTTTTTGATATCAATTTAACAATTCAACCAGGGGAAATTGTCATCATGACTGGCCCCTCTGGTTCAGGGAAAACTACTCTACTCACACTCATTGGTAGTTTGCGTTCTGTACAATCAGGAAGCCTGGAAATATTAGGTAAAGAGCTATCTGGTGCTACTAAAAATGAAATGGTAGAAGTGCGGCGTAACATTGGTTATATATTTCAAGCCCATAACCTTCTGGGATTTCTCACAGCCCAACAGAATGTACAAATGCCATTTGAAATGAACCAGAGTATTTCCTTTCGTGCAGCAACCACAAAAGCAGCAGAAATGCTAACAACTGTAGGTTTAGGAGAAAAACTCAATTATTATCCAGATGATCTCTCAGGTGGGCAAAAACAAAGAGTAGCGATCGCGCGTGCTTTAGTACATCACCCTAAACTAGTATTAGCCGATGAACCCACAGCCGCTTTAGATAGTAAATCCGGGCGAGATGTCGTCAATTTAATGCAGAAATTAGCTAAAGAACAGGGTTGCACAATCTTGCTAGTCACTCATGATAATCGCATTTTAGATATTGCCGATCGCATTATTCACATGGAGGACGGTTATTTGCATCAAAATTAAAAGTCAAAAAACTATGCAACTGAATATGTAATTTAAATGCGCCATAGCTTATTGGAATAATTACCAATTACCCATCACTTAACATCGTCTTAAACCCTGCTTGATGATTTATTGATAAATTTCTCTTGCTTAGTTAGACAAACTTAAGTAGCTTGCCAATATCTCAACATCTTAGTAGGGGTAAATATGGAATTAATAAATCGCAACTTCCTTGCAACCCATTGCAAACGCAGGAATTTTTTACTGGGTGCAGGACTAATCACAGGGTTAGTAGTAGCCAGTCAATGGCATCCTGTGATGGCGCAAACAAGATTTTCTGGCTATCCATTTAGTCTAGGTGTTGCCTCTGGAGATTCCTTACCTGATAGCGTGGTGTTATGGACAAGACTAGCACCAGATCCAGTCAACGGCGGTGGTATGTCACCAGTGAATGTTCCTGTGCAGTGGCAAATCGCACGGGATGAAAATATGACACAGGTTGTACAAAAAGGAACAGTCTTAGCAACACCCGAACTAGCTCACTCAGTACACGTTGATGTCCGTGGGCTAGAGCCTGATCGTTGGTACTGGTATCAATTCAAAGTAGGTAATGAAGTCAGCCCCAAAGGACGTACACGTACAGCCGCATCACCTCATAGCTCTATTCAAAAATTTAATTTCGCCTTTGCTTCTTGCCAAGATTGGCAGAATGGCTTTTACACAGCCTACAAACACATGGCTGAAGAAGACCTTGACTTAGTTGTGCATCTAGGTGACTACATCTATGAGTATGGGCCTCGCTCTGGTGCGCCACGTCAGCATATCGGCCCAGAAATCGTTACTCTTAGCGATTACCGAAACCGCTATGCTTTGTATAGAACTGACGTAAATTTACAAGCAGCTCATGCTAACTTCCCTTGGATTTTTACTTGGGATGACCATGAAGTAGATAACAACTATGCCAACTTCATTCCCGAAGATAACCAGAGTCGGCAAGCATTTGAGCGCCGACGAGCCAATGCTTACCAAGCTTACTATGAGCATATGCCATTGCGCCTATCCTCCTTGCCCAAGCAATCTAGTATGCTGCTATATCGACGGTTAACTTTTGGGGATTTAGCTGAGTTCAATGTCTTAGATACTCGCCAATACCGGACTGACCAACCTTGTAATGATGGACTCAAGCCACTGTGTAACGCAGCTTTAGACGCAGCCGCCACCATGACAGGTGCAAGACAAGAAGGTTGGTTACTCAGAGGACTAGACAAATCAAAAGCACGCTGGAATATAATTGCTCAACAAACAATGCTTGGTCAATTTGATTTTGATGCTCGTCCCGATTCCCAAGTCTTCAACGTTGACCAATGGGATGGTTATGTCGCGGCTCGTAATCGCCTCTTGAGTTTTTTCGCACAGCGTAGACCCTCAAACCCAGTAGTAATTACTGGAGATATCCATTCCAGTTGGGTACATGATTTAAAAGCTGACTTTAATAATCCACTGTCAGCAACCGTAGGGACTGAGTTTGTGGGTACTTCCATTACTTCTAGCTTTCCTACAAATTCCATTGCACCAGTTAGAGCAGCTTTGAGCAACAACCCCCATACAAAATTCTTCGATGGTGCTTATCGCGGTTATGTTCGTTGCCAACTAACTAGAGAACGTTGGCAAACTGATTACCGTGTGGTGTCCAGCATCCTTGAAGAGAATGCTTCTATTAGCACCCTCGCTTCCTTTGTGGTAGAAAACGGGCAGCCAGGTGCAAAAACAGCGTGATATGTAGGATTTTAGGAGAGGATTTAGCAATTGCTTTTTTCCTCTCTTTTTCTTTTAGCTAGAATATCTATCTCTTACGTTACTGGTTAGTGATGTGATATAAATGCGATCGCTTCTCAAACTTTAACCTACGCGGTTTTAATCAATATAATTGACATCAAAAATTGTTTAAAAATGCCATCATAGTTAAAGTAAAAGCATTCTGGAGACAAAACCACGGTTTACGCACGTCCTTTAGCACGGTTAATTGAGCAATTGCAACGCCTCCCTGGAGTTGGTCCCAAAACAGCCCAGCGCCTAGCCTTGCATATTTTGAAGCGACCAGAATCTGAAGTAGAAGCTTTAGCACAAGCTCTAGTTGAGGCGAAAAAGCAGATAGGCTTGTGTTCTGTCTGTTTTCACTTATCTTCTGAACCAGTTTGTGAAATCTGCCGCAATCCTAACCGTGAAAATAATACTATCTGCGTAGTAGCAGATTCCCGCGATGTGATTGCCCTAGAGAAAACCCGCGAATTCAAAGGTAAGTATCATGTCCTGGGTGGGGTGATTTCGCCGATGGATGGAATTGGCCCAGAACAGTTGACCATAACTCCTTTGTTGCGGAGGGTCAGTCAACAGCAACCAAAAGAAGTGATTTTAGCAATTAGTCCCAGCGTCGAAGGGGAAACCACAACATTGTATGTTGGTCAACTATTGAAACCATTTACTAAAGTGACAAGAATTGCCTTTGGTTTGCCCGTAGGGGGAGATTTAGAATACGCTGATGAGATTACACTGGCAAGAGCTTTAGAAGGACGCAGAGAATTAGATTAACTATGAACTAGATTAACTATAGATAAAACAAAAAGGCGCTCTCTAATAACGAGAGCGCCTTTTCGTAAAAATAGAACCTGGCACCGAGCGATTGTGGCATAGGGCAACCCCTAGACTATCGTAGCCGTAGCAGCGTTTCACAACTGAGTTCGGGATGGAATCAGAGTGGTTCCACTGCACCATAGGCACCAGGAAAAGTTGTTGGGTCAGAAAACCCTGAAGACTGCAAAAAACGCGATATACCAAAGATTGTGAGGTCAAGCCCTCGGTCTGTTAGTACTCCTCAGCTTCATACATTACTGCACTTCCACTTAGAGCCTATAAACGGGTGTTCTGCCCGTGACCTTACCTACTTGGTGTAGTGAGAGCACTCATCTTGAGGTGGGCTTCCCACTTAGATGCTTTCAGCGGTTATCCGCTCCGCACTTGGCTACCCAGCGTCTACTGCGGGTACAATAACTGGTACACCAGCGGTGCGTCCTTCCCGGTCCTCTCGTACTAAGGAAGGCTCCTCTCAATGCTCTTACGCCTGCACCGGATATGGACCGAACTGTCTCACGACGTTCTGAACCCAGCTCACGTACCGCTTTAATGGGCGAACAGCCCAACCCTTGGGACGTACTTCCGCCCCAGGTTGCGATGAGCCGACATCGAGGTGCCAAACCTCCCCGTCGATGTGGACTCTTGGGGGAGATCAGCCTGTTATCCCTAGAGTAACTTTTATCCGTTGAGCGACGGCCATTCCATTCTGCGCCGTCGGATCACTAAGGCCTACTTTCGTACCTGCTCGACTTGTCGGTCTTGCAGTCAAGCTCCCTTTATGCCTTTACACTCGCCGCACGGTTTCCAAGCGTGCTGAGGGAACCTTTGCGCGCCTCCGTTACCTTTTAGGAGGCGACCGCCCCAGTCAAACTGCCCACCTGAAACTGTCCTTTTTCCGGATCACGGAAATAAGTTAGAATCCTAGCTTCGCCAGAGTGGTATCTCACCGTTAGCTCCATATTCCCCACAAGGAATACTTCATCGCTTCCCACCTATCCTGCGCAAGCGAAGCCCGGACACAATTCCAGGCTACAGTAAAGCTTCATAGGGTCTTTCTGTCCAGGTGCAGGCAGTCCGTATCTTCACAGACATTCCTATTTCGCCGAGTCTCTCTCTGAGACACCATCCAGATCGTTACGCCTTTCGTGCGGGTCGGAACTTACCCGACAAGGAATTTCGCTACCTTAGGACCGTTATAGTTACGGCCGCCGTTCACCGGGGCTTCGGTCGTCAGCTTCAAACTTTCGCCCTGACCAACTTCCTTAACCTTCCGGCACTGGGCAGGCGTCAGCCCCCATACTTCCTCTTACGAGTTTGCGGAGACCTGTGTTTTTGGTAAACAGTCGCCTGGATCTCTTCACTGCGACCCACCTCATCGGTGGGCACCCCTTCTTCCGAAGTTACGGGGCCATTTTGCCGAGTTCCTTAGAGAGAGTTATCTCGCGCCCCTTGGTATTCTCAACCTCCCTACCTGTGTCGGTTTCGGGTACGGGTACGATATGTTCATCACATTACTAGCTTTTCTTGACACTATCCTTCACTACTCGGAGTTCGTAAACTCCTCCCAAACCAATCAGGGCGTAGCTATCTTTCATGCGTCCCTAGCAATGCTCCCATACCATAGTCAGGGATTGTTGACCCTGTGTCCATCGACTACGCCTTTCGGCCTCGCCTTAGGTCCCGACTAACCCAGAGTGGACGAACCTGGCTCTGGAACCCTTAGGGTTTCGGGGCATTGGATTCTCACCAATGTTTGCGCTACTCAAGCCGACATTCTCACTTCCGTCTCGTCCACAGCTGCTTGCCGCTACTGCTTCTTCCTACTACGGAACGCTCCCCTACCGATTAATGTTTAGTTAATCCCACAGCTTCGGTACATCGCTTAGCCCCGTTCATTTTCGGCGCAAGATCGCTTGACTAGTGAGCTATTACGCACTCTTTCAAGGGTGGCTGCTTCTAGGCAAACCTCCTAGTTGTCTAGGCAATCTCACCTCCTTTATCACTTAGCGATGATTTGGGGACCTTAGCTGGTGGTCTGGGCTGTTTCCCTCTTGACGATGAAGCTTATCCCCCACCGTCTCACTGGCAATGTGTCCATCGGGTATTCTGAGTTTGTCTCGATTTGGTACCGGTCTCCCAGCCCGCACCGAAACAGTGCTTTACCCCCCGACTATAATCATTACCGCTGCGCCTCAACACATTTCGGGGAGAACCAGCTAGCTCCTGGTTCGATTGGCATTTCACCCCTAACCACAACTCATCCGCCGATTTTTCAACATCGGTCGGTTCGGACCTCCACTTGGTGTTACCCAAGCTTCATCCTGGCCATGGTTAGATCACCAGGGTTCGGGTCTATAAACACTGATTATCGCCCTTTTCAGACTCGGTTTCCCTTTGGCTCCGACATTCTCGTCTTAACCTACCAGTGCCTATAAGTCGCCGGCTCATTCTTCAACAGGCACGCGGTCATCCGTTTAATCGGACTCCCACTGCTTGTAAGCTAATGGTTTCATGTTCTATTTCACTCCCCTTGCGGGGTTCTTTTCACCTTTCCCTCGCGGTACTGGTTCACTATCGGTCACACAGTAGTATTTAGCCTTACGAGATGGTCCTCGCTGATTCACATGGGATTCCTCGTGCCCCATGCTACTCGGGATTCAGCTACTATCCTTCAATTTTCGACTACAAGACTTTCACTTTCTCTGGTGCAGTATTTAGCTGCTTCGTCTAATCTCTAGATTCGATATCGCTGTCCCACTACCCCAGTCAGTAAACCAACTGGTTTAGGCTCTTCCCCTTTCGCTCACCACTACTCAGGGAATCTCTTTTGATTTCTCTTCCTCCAGCTACTAAGATGTTTCAGTTCGCTGGGTTGGCTCTTTCCTGTCTATATATTCAACAGGTAGTATTTAGGGTTGCCCCATTCGGACATCTCCGGCTCATAGTTTGCTTCCAACTCCCCGGAGTATTTCGTCGGTAACCACGTCCTTCTTCGCCTCTGTGTGCCTAGGTATCCACCATTAGCCCTTATTAGCTTGACCACTTTCTCTTTGGTTTTATCCTGCATTCACAGTTTGTCTGTGTCTGCCTGCTAATCTAATCGCGTTTTTATGCAGTTTTCAAGGTTCTGGCTAGGTTTTCACCCAGCAGTCTAACTTCCGTTAGTTGCTGGATTGTTTCTATCTAGATAAACTATACACGTAAGTAAACTAAAAACCGGAACAAGTAATACTTTGAAAGCTTTTACCAATCTCGACCGACCTAGAGTAGACCATCTGTTCATCTATTTGCTCTGTGCTTTCGATTCTCAGTTGGGTAGGTCTCCCTAAAAGGAGGTGATCCAGCCACACCTTCCGGTACGGCTACCTTGTTACGACTTCACCCCAGTCACCAGCACTGCCTTAGGCATCCTCCCCCACGAATGGTTGGAGTAATGACTTCGGGCGTTGCCAGCTTCCATGGTGTGACGGGCGGTGTGTACAAGGCCCGGGAACGAATTCACTGCAGTATGCTGACCTGCAATTACTAGCGATTCCTCCTTCACGCAGGCGAGTTGCAGCCTGCGATCTGAACTGAGCTACGGTTTACGGGATTTGCTTGCTATCGCTAGCTTGCTGCCCTCTGTCCGTAGCATTGTAGTACGTGTGTAGCCCAAGACGTAAGGGGCATGCTGACTTGACGTCATCCCCACCTTCCTCCGGTTTGTCACCGGCAGTCTCTCTAGAGTGCCCAACTTAATGCTGGCAACTAAAAACGAGGGTTGCGCTCGTTGCGGGACTTAACCCAACATCTCACGACACGAGCTGACGACAGCCATGCACCACCTGTGTTCGCGCTCCCTAAGGCACTCTTCCCTTTCAAGAAGATTCGCGACATGTCAAGTCTTGGTAAGGTTCTTCGCGTTGCATCGAATTAAACCACATACTCCACCGCTTGTGCGGGCCCCCGTCAATTCCTTTGAGTTTCACACTTGCGTGCGTACTCCCCAGGCGGGATACTTAACGCGTTGGCTCCGGCACGGCTCGGGTCGATACAAGCCACGCCTAGTATCCATCGTTTACGGCTAGGACTACTGGGGTATCTAATCCCATTCGCTCCCCTAGCTTTCGTCCCTCAGTGTCAGTTACGGCCTAGCAGAGCGCTTTCGCCACCGGTGTTCTTCCTGATCTCTACGCATTTCACCGCTACACCAGGAATTCCCTCTGCCCCGAACGTACTCTAGCTCTGTAGTTTCCACTGCCTTTACAAGGTTGAGCCTTGCTCTTTAACAGCAGACTTACAGTGCCACCTGCGGACGCTTTACGCCCAATCATTCCGGATAACGCTTGCATCCTCCGTATTACCGCGGCTGCTGGCACGGAGTTAGCCGATGCTTATTCCTCAGGTACCTTCACTTTCTTATTCCCTGAGAAAAGAGGTTTACAACCCAAGAGCCTTCCTCCCTCACGCGGTATTGCTCCGTCAGGCTTTCGCCCATTGCGGAAAATTCCCCACTGCTGCCTCCCGTAGGAGTCTGGGCCGTGTCTCAGTCCCAGTGTGGCTGATCATCCTCTCAGACCAGCTACTGATCGTCGCCTTGGTGCGCTCTTACCACACCAACTAGCTAATCAGACGCGAGCTCATCTCTAGGCAATAAATCTTTCACCTTTCGGCACATCCGGTATTAGCCACCGTTTCCAGTGGTTGTCCCCGACCTAGAGCTAGATTCTCACGCGTTACTCACCCGTCCGCCACTAAATCCGAAGATTCCGTTCGACTTGCATGTGTTAAGCATACCGCCAGCGTTCATCCTGAGCCAGGATCAAACTCTCCGTTTTGTTGTGTTTCGAGTTTGTTACCTGAAAAATCTCTTTTTCAGATTCCTTGCTATAATTTCTTAAGTTTTTGGGAAATCCCAAAACCAATTCATTTGACGAGGATTGGTTATTTCTAAGCTTTCAAAGTATTCTTTTTTCTCGGTTCGGTTGTCTCGGCTCTCTCGCCTCAACACTTAAACTAGAATAGCGAGTATTTTTATGTTCGTCAAGGGGGGAATTCAATTTTTTTTCTAAATTGCCAACGTTGTTAAAGCATAGAAAGGCTACAAAGCTTAATAGGTAAGGCTTGTAGCACTTAAAGTTTTCTAATTTTTTATTTTATCTATGAATTAGCTGGTCTTGCAGTCTGGCTACCATTTCGGCACGGGCTGACACTCCAAGTTTGCGGAACATTCTTTTAAGGGCTTGTTTCACGGAGTTTTGAGTAATCCATAGCTTTTCGGCGATTTCTGCGTTGGTTAGTCCTTGTGCTACTAATTCGGCAATTTGTAGTTCGCGGGGTGTTAAAGGATTGGTTGTGGAGGATTTAAATATGTTGGGGTTTGTTCTTAGGGTAGCGAGCTTAGCTGATAAATGAATGCAAAGGGCGCTGAGGTCGGCTAAGTCATTGGCGGTAAAGGCTGGTTTTCCTTTGTCGCGGGCGAAGTTGAGTGTGCCGATGAGACGACCGTCACAAATTATCGGCCCGGTCATGACGTGTCCGTGGTCGTGGCGTGGGCAGAAGTCTTTCCAGTCTTCTGGGGTGAGGATCAGTTGTTCATGGGCGGGGGCGTGGCGTTCGACTACATAACGACCTACGGGGTTACTTTCCAGGCAGACGGCGGGGATGCTCTGTGTTTCGGTATCAGGTTTTGATTCACTATCTATTAAATAGATGCCCCAATGTTGCACACCAAAATATTCGCCAATTTTATCCATGAGCGTTGGTTGTAATTCTTGCTCATTACGGATGTTGGCGATCGCATGAAATACATCATGTAGAGAAGTAGGCATAAGTGTACCCGTTTGGGGTCTATGCGGGACTCAACAATTACTTCTATGCTAATACCAGCAAAACTAAAAAGCGACTATAACTAATCGCGCTAGGAGAAGCACATGACAGTTACACAACTCTCTGCTCAGGAACTTTTCCGGGCTGCTTATGACAACCGTTACACCTGGGATAAGGATTTTCCTGGGTATTCAGCAGATATTACTTTTAAGGATGACGATAAAGTTATTACTGGCCAAGTTATCGTTAATGCCGAACTCAAGGCAGAAGTTTTGGGTGTAGATGACGAATCGGCTAAGAAAGCTATTCACGGTCAAGCTTGGGAAATTGCGATTCACCGTGTCCGCCGTACCTTTGAAGAAACTCACGGTGCAAACACTTTCCGTTATGGTGCGACTGACGAGAATGGGGAAGTGGAAATTTTGATGGGCGGTAAGGCTGAAGGCGATCGCTATAAAGTCCAAAATAATGTTGTTACTCTCGTTCACCGTCATATTCATGGTGTAGTTGTGACTATTAATACCTTTGGTGTTCACGACACTGGAGAAGGTTATTTATCTCACACTTATGACTCTGTGTATCATGAACCCAAAACTGGGGAACAAAGAGGCGGAGTCAGCAATTTTGTAGATGAGTACGAAAAAGTGGGAAATTATTTCATTCTTAATCGTCGTGAGATTCGTACGGAAACAGCAGGTAAAATTGCTATTCAAGAGTTCGCTTTCTCTAACATTAAATTGCTGACACCTGTTGCTTAAGCTGAGTGCTTGAGATATTAACGAGTGCAATCATAATAAATAAAGGGGATACCTAATTAAGGTGTTCCCTTTATTTAATGTGATATACATTCGGAATAAGCCCTCTCCAAACCTCTTCTTGCGTCGGGGAAAAGTTTAAACTACGCACTTTGAGAAGTGTTGCGTGATATTGTTTCTGAACTAGCTTTTATGCGGCTGAGAGTGCTGCGGCGAATGCGATCGCTTTTACGGACACCACCAGCCATTTCATATTCTCGACTGTTATTACCATATCTAAAGGCGACTCCAATCAACATCTTTTCACAGAGGTCGCCTAAAGTTTTTTCTAACTCTTTAATCTCAGTTTTGGATGAATTAATTACGGCTATTGCAGTATTATAAGCATCTATTTTACCACGCAATTGCTCTATGATTTGAGTCATGTTTTGTAAGTTGCGATCTTCCCCAAAATCCATGTTAGGGTCAACTGCTTTAAGACCAGAGGATCTTAATTCAGCTTTTTCGAGAATTGGGGATGTACCTTTTTTACGAGACATGAAATGCGCTCCTATTTGCTGGCTACTAGTCTAGCTTGACTTACAAAAACTAAGTTTAGGTTCAGTAAAATTTACAAATATTTGTGATTTATTTAACAAGTTTATTGATTTGGTTTCGTATTAATACTTAAAAAGTTCGTGTTGGTCACGAAATCAATTGTGTTGGTCACGAAATTAATTGCGTTAGTCACGAAATTAATTGCGTTGGTCACGAAATTAATTGCGTTGGTCACGAAATCAATTGTGTTGGTCACGAAATCAATTGTGTTGGTCACAAAATTAATTGTGTTGGTCACGAAATTAATTGCGTTGGTCACGAAAATGATTTTTTAAGCGCAGAGGAGTATGGAGGAAAGCGTGGAGGTACGCAGAGGTTTAGTCTATTTTTTTAGCGATGTACAATCATATCGAGATCTGCGTCTCATATAGCTGTAGCTAAATATATTGGGACATCAAGTGTAAGATAAAACCCTGGCAATAAAATTAGGGTGGGTATTGCTTACAGAGATAATGATGCTACTAAGAAATTATTCTTACTAACGGTATAAAGGATGAGAGGGGAACTCAAACACAAGCGTGATGTAGACGTTTTGTGTCTCAATTAACTTTGTTTGCATACATCTTGATGAAAAGGAAGATTGCAAACAATGCTTGAACAGCAACTCTCTGTAGAAAATACAGCCAGATTTGAGCAATTATGGAGTATTACCAAAGAACTCCGCCAAAAACTAGACGCACGTTTTGAGCTACGGCTAAACGAGTCTACCAAAGATTTACAAAATTATTCTGCTCAAGTAGGAGCCGCACACGGTTCGCTGAATACTTTTTCTGGTGCAGAAATTGATTGGCTGGTGCATTCCTGGATGCGAGAACCAATTTCAGGTTTTTGCAATATGCACTTAACAGTTTGGTTAGGTTCACAGATTCGCGTTCCTCATTTGGCTTTTGCTTTTGCTACTGTGCCAAACTTATTCTTTTACATGGATTATGTCAGTCGCAGTGATTTGTTGACTGATTTAGATTATTTAGACCGTTATTATGAACCTGCAAACGAAAGATATTTAACATTTCTCAAAGATGACCGCTTTCAGCAATATCACAGCAAAACTCTTTATATTCGTCAGGTACAATCACAGACAAGCCTTTGTTACACTAGTCAAATTACAGATGAAACAATTGCTACCCTGCGTTCAACAGCTCATGAGATGATAGATCGTTGGTTGGGTTGGGTAGATGAAGCGGAACCTGTACCAGAGTCAGAACGTGCTGCATTGGCGCAACGTGATTTAATTGTCCGCCGAGCGATCGCTGAACGTGACCCGGATAATAAAATTGCTGTGAAGCTATTTGGCGAATACATGACAGATAAATTAGTGCGATCGCTTTGGGGTGACAACTGACCTTTACGGGTGACGCTGCTAACGTCGCTACCGCTACGCTAACAGCAGTTGCTACAAATCGGGCAACCCGACGACAGTCGCTTCAAGTCGGCAAAGCCGCCCACAGCGCTGTCTCCCCAACGCACTGCTTTACAACTGACAACTAACAAATGACAAAAACAATCGAAGTTCGTAATCCACGGACGGGAAAATTTGATTATGTGATTATACCGCCACCACCAAGGTTGCTAGCACAGCAATGTAACCGGGCGCGACGGGCGCAATCTCGTTGGCAAGAATTGGGTGTGGAAGGAAGAATCACAACTTTACAGCAATGGAAGCAAGCTATACTTTCTCGGCGTGAACAGCTAACGGAAGCTTTGGTAAATGATACGGGCAGATTATCTATAACTGTATTAGAAATCGATTCTTTCCTTGCCAGTATTGATCGTTGGTGTGGTTTAGCGCCAGAACTACTACAAACATCTGCGAAAAATACTAGCATTCCGTTTATTGCGTTACAACAATCGTTGGTTCCTTACCCCCTTGTCGGTGTAATTAGTCCGTGGAATTTTCCTTTGACGCTGTCAATGATTGATACGATTCCGGCATTGCTGGCGGGTTGTGCGGTAGTTGTTAAACCTAGTGAAATAGCCCCCCGGTTTGTTGCACCACTGTTAATGGCATTAAATACAGTTCCTGAGTTGCGAGATGTCTTAATTTTTGTAGAGGGAGGCGGGGAAACTGGAGCAAATTTGATTAACTATGTTGATTTTGTATGTTTTACGGGCAGTGTAGCTACAGGAAGAGAAGTAGCAGAAACCGCAGCTAGACGTTTTATTCCAGCTTACCTGGAACTGGGGGGCAAAGATCCGGCGATCGTTTTAGAGTCAGCCAATTTAGAGTTAGCTACCTCAGCTATTTTGTGGGGCGCGGTTGTGAATACAGGACAATCTTGTTTATCTATTGAAAGAATTTACGTAGCTGAATCTAAATTTGAAGAGTTTTATCATCAACTAATAGCTAAAGCCCATCGTCTACAACTAGCTTACCCTTTAGTTGAAGATGGAGCGATCGGCCCCATCATCGCTGAAAAACAAGCCGGAATTATTAACGATCATATTTTAGATGCAGTTGAGAAAGGGGCAGTAATTCACTGCGGTGGTAAAGTCGAAGAATTAGGCGGTGGTTGGTGGTGTCGTCCTACAGTCATGACTAATGTCAATCACTCTATGAAGGTGATGACTGAAGAAACTTTCGGCCCAATTATGCCAGTTATGCCTTTTCCCGACGTGGAAGAAGCAGTATATTTAGCCAACGACACAATTTATGGACTAAGTGCGGCGGTGTTTGCTGGTTCAGAAGATGAAGCTTTAAAAGTTGCTCGACAATTAAATGCAGGTGCTATCAGTATTAATGATGCTGCTCTCACTGCTATGATGCACGAAGGAGAAAAAAACGCTTTTAACTTTTCTGGCCTTGGTGGCTCGCGTGTAGGTGCAGCCGGGTTAAAGCGGTTCTTGAGGAAACAAGCATTTTTGATTAAAACCAACTCTACTAGTGATCCTTGGTGGTTTGATAAGGGAGATTGAATATAGGAATAGTATTTGATTTCTGAAATATACGTAGGGTGGGCATTGCCCACCACAACCATTTCCTGATATATCAATACAAGTTGAGCGCCTGATGGGTGTATCAAAAAAACACCAAAAAATATGACTGTTCCAGCAACCTTCATCATATGGGAACATATATAAGTTGTAGCTGACTACCCAGATAGAGGTTGAAAGTGGATACCATCGCCATCCCCGCTCTGAATCGTCCTGTGGATGCCACAGTAGAGATTCCGGGTTCCAAAAGTATCACTAATCGGGCGTTGCTTGTTGCTGCTTTAGCACAAGGCGACTCTACTTTAGAAAATGCCTTATTTAGTGAAGATAGTGAATATTTTGCTAAATGTGTAGAGCAGTTGGGTATTCCCATCACACTCAATCCTCATCTGGCGCAAATCCAAGTTTCAGGTAAGGGAGGCGACATTCCTGCAAAACAAGCAGATTTGTTCGTGGGTTTAGCTGGTACAGCAGCAAGATTTATCACGGCATTAGTAGCACTTGGTAATGGCGAATATCGCTTAGATGGAGTTCCCCGGATGCGAGAACGTCCAATGGGTGACTTGGTAACGGTGCTACAAAACAGTGGCATAAAGATTAACTTTGAGGGCAACTCTGGTTTTATGCCCTACACTATTTATGGTCAGCAATTTGCAGGTGGACATTTTCGCCTCAAAGCTAACCAAACCAGTCAGCAACTCTCCGCTTTGTTGATGATTGCACCCTACGCCCAACAAGATACAACCATTGAGGTTGAGGGTACATTGGTTTCCCAATCTTATGTAAAAATGACTTGTCGCCTGATGGCTGATTTTGGTGTAGATGTCACCCAAACCGACGACAATCAATTTCATATCAAAGCAGGTCAGCGTTACCAAGCTCGACACTATACTATAGAACCAGATGCCTCAAATGCGTCTTATTTTTTCGCAGCCGCAGCCGTCACTGGTGGAAGAGTGCGGGTAAACCATTTAACTAAACAATCTTGCCAAGGTGATATTTTGTGGCTGAATGTTTTAGAACAGATGGGTTGTCAGGTGCTTGAGGGTGAAGATTACACCGAAGTGATAGGGCCAGAACAATTACAGGGTATCGACGTTGATATGAATGATATGTCGGATTTGGTGCAAACATTGGGAGCGATCGCCCCTTATGCCAACTCACCTGTTATCATCCGTAATGTAGAACATATCCGCTACAAAGAAACCGAACGTATCCGCGCCGTTGTCACCGAATTACGTCGCTTAGGCGTGAAAGTTGAAGAATTTGCCGACGGGATGAAAATTGAACCAACCCCCATCAACCCAGCCGCCATCGAAACCTACCACGACCATAGAATGGCAATGGCTTTTGCAGTTACAGGCTTAAAGACCCCCGGTATTGTGATTCAAGACCCAGGTTGTACAGCCAAAACATTCCCCGACTACTTTACTCGATTCTTTAAAATGATTGGGCAATAGTCAGTTGTCAATTGATTTAACAAAAATAGACGCATGGCAAAAAACGACAAAATTAACTTCTCAACTCCTAGCGGTTTTCCTGAATTTCTGCCTAGCGAAAAGCGCCTAGAATTATATCTACTAGATACCATCCGTAGAGTTTATGAAAGCTATGGATTTACACCTATTGAAACTCCCGCAGTTGAACGTTTAGAAGTACTACAAGCTAAAGGTAATCAAGGGGATAATATTATTTATGGTATCGACCCAATTCTGCCACCAAACCGCCAAGCAGAAAAAGATAAATCTGGGGAAACAGGCTCAGAAGCCAGAGCCTTAAAATTTGACCAAACTGTGCCTTTAGCAGCTTATATTGCCCGTCACTTAAATGAATTAACTTTTCCCTTTGCCCGTTATCAAATGGACGTGGTTTTTCGCGGAGAAAGAGCCAAGGATGGACGATTTCGTCAATTTCGCCAATGTGATATCGATGTAGTTGGACGAGAAAAACTCAGCTTGCTCTATGATGCTCAAATGCCGGCAATTATCACCGAAATATTTGAAGCAGTTCATATTGGTGATTTTTTAATTCGCATCAATAACCGAAAAGTTTTAACAGGATTTTTCCAATCTTTAGATATATCAGAAACGCAAATTAAATCTTGTATTAGCATTATCGATAATCTCGAAAAAATCGGTGAAGCTAAAGTTAAATTAGAGTTAGAGAAAGAAGGTATTAATCCAGAGCAAACACAAAAAATCATAGACTTTATCAAAATCGATGGTAGCGTTGATGATGTATTAGATAAACTCAAACATCTCTCACAAACCCTGCCAGAATCAGAGCAATTTAATCTAGGTGTCAGCGAATTAGAAACAGTAATTACAGGCGTGCGTAACTTGGGAGTTCCTGACAAACGCTTTTGTATTGATTTAGCGATCGCTCGTGGGCTAAATTACTATACAGGCACAGTTTACGAAACAACGCTGATAGGACACGAAGCTTTAGGGAGCATTTGTTCGGGTGGCAGATATGAAGAGTTAGTCGGCACATTTATCGGTGAGAAAATGCCAGGTGTGGGTATTTCCATCGGCTTAACTCGCTTAATTAGCCGCTTACTGAAAGCAGGTATTCTTAACACCTTACCGCCTACTCCAGCACAGGTAGTGGTAGTAAATATGCAGGATAACCTCATGCCAACTTATTTAAAAGTTTCGCAACAGTTGCGTCAAGCAGGACTGAATGTAATTACAAACTTTGAGAAACGCCAGTTAGGTAAGCAATTTCAAGCAGCAGATAAACAAGGCATTCAATTTTGTGTCATCATCGGTGCTGATGAAGCCGCAGCACAAAAGTCATCCCTCAAAGACTTAAAGTCTGGTGAGCAAGTAGAAGTAGCACTAGCAGATTTACCGGAAGAAGTTAAACGCAGACTAACGTAAATTTTAAATTGCACAGTAGCCTACACTCTACCATAGGCGATCGCATCCCTTAAATTTAGCTGTTGACTGTCTTCAAGATAGATTGTGCTACTTAGAAACAAAATAGCTTAGTAATGATGACACACTACTCAGATAACACTCTAAAAGTCGCTCATCAAGGATTTGAATTTTTTACTCAAGGTTTAGCAACGGGAGAATGGCAAAAATTTCTCGATATGCTAACCGAAGATTTTACCTTTTGGTTTCCAATGGGGGAATTTCATGGCTTGAATGTAGGTAAGGAAAGAGCCAAAGAATTTTTTACGTATGTTTCTGAGTCTTTTCATACTGGAATACAAATATCATCCCTAGACCGTGTGACTAGTAATGAAACAACAGTAGTCTTTGAGTTTCGAGATGAGGGACTATTTTTAGGAAAACCTTATAAGAATCGCGTAGCAGTTTCTTTTGATGTGCGTGGCGACAAAATTTGTAGCTATCGAGAGTATTTTGGTAGTGATGGTAAATCTAATTAAGATTTGGTTATTGAAAATTAATTTATTCCCCAATCCCCAACCTTAATTTAATTATTTTGAGCTTGGATTGCTTGTAGTTCCTTACATTTTGCCTCTGCGGCTTGATAAGCGTCTAGGTATTCCTGACCACCAAGCATGATATCACCATAATATTCGTAGGGTGCTTCACCATAAATGGGTAACGGGTCGTCTTCGGGATAATCTTCTTTTGATTCTTCTATCACCGCTTTGAGTTTTTTCACACTCAAACTTTGTGCAGCAAAATACCAGAGTTCTTCAGCCTTCTTATGCAGATGAGGTAATGTAGGGTCAATAACACTATCCCCTAACTCAATCCAACCGTGTTCTTTGGGTTTGTATGGCTTACCAGCAATCAGGAATCCTTGAACATAAGTTGCTCCTTGGGTTGCTAATGCAGCTTTATAAGCATTATCAAAGGGCTTATTTGCCTTGCTTTTGATGCTTTCAGCAACTTTTAGAGAAAGGGATTCATCCAACACTTTATTCATTGACAGCCCTCATGAGAGCGTCGAGTACAATATAAATATACACTAATCCCCAATCTTCACATTGATATGTAAAATGGTCAGCGTATCTTGCGCTATGCAGGCGATCGCTCATGACCATCACTAAACGTATACTGCCAAAATGGGGACTTTTTGTCAAAAAGCCCAACCTTTCCCAAAAATTAATGCTGATTGGGTTAGCCATCACCCTATTTTTCATCTTCTTGGCATTCTTCGCGCCTGTATTGCAAAGTTGGGGATGGATACAGAACCCTAGAGAGTTTCTGGCTAACACTCCTCAAGAAGCACCATCAGCCAAACATTGGTTCGGAACTAGTCTTTTAGGACATGATGTTTTTTCGCGGACATTATTTGGCGCACAAGCAGCGTTGCAAGTGGTGATTTTAGCCACGGCGCTGAGTATGATAGTTGGCGTGCCGTTGGGGATGGTGAGTGGTTACCTTGGCGGTAGGTTAGACAAGGCGTTACTGTTTCTCATGGATAGTATCTACACCTTACCGGGACTGCTATTGTCGGTAACCCTGGCGTTTGTAGTAGGCAGAGGAATCTTAAATGCAGCGATCGCTATTAGTATCGCATACATTCCCCAATACTACCGCGTTGTACGTAACCACACCGTCAGCGTCAAAACTGAAGTATTCATCGAAGCAGCGCAAGCAATGGGGGCTTCTACTTGGATTGTGCTTTCTCGTTATCTGTTTTTCAATGTCATTCAAAGCGTACCCGTACTTTTCACCCTCAACGCCGCCGATGCAATTTTGGTACTAGGCGGTTTGGGTTTTTTAGGGCTAGGATTACCGGAAGAAGTACCAGAATGGGGGCATGATTTAAAACAAGCTCTAGAAGCACTCCCCACTGGGATTTGGTGGACTACACTATTTCCCGGTTTAGCAATGACATTCATGGTAGTAGGGTTATCACTACTTGGAGAGGGGTTAAATGAATTTGTCAATCCTCGATTACGAGGAGAAAATCGGAAATAGTCATTGGTCATTGGTCAATAGTCATTAGATTATGGACAATTGTACAGACGCTATTAATCGCGTCTCTGACAACTGACTATGGACTTTTTTATTAATTACTGAGAGATTAAAGTGAAAGATAACATTTCGTTGATAGCTGCTGCTGCTGGTGGATTTATGCTTTCTGTGGCGCTGGCGGGAATTTTGAGAGGTGCGCCAGTCATGGCTTGGCAAGATAAATCTAGTTTTAGTGCCAGTGTGGTGACAAATTTAAGAGTTACAAGCAAAAAAACTGAGAACTTAGAATTTTTTGGCCCAGAAATCCCAAAAAGCTAATATGCTTTTGTGAAATACCCCAAATGGGTAATTATCGTCAGCTCAATCAAAGCTGATGATTTCTGCTGTGGTGGTTTGGTGTGAGGAATTGAACGTGGGGAATTCTCAAGTAATTGGCATTGACTTGGGGGGAACAGCAATTAAACTGGGGCGATTTAGCGAAGATGGGACTTGTTCACAATCTTTGACTGTAGAGACTCCCCAACCAGCAACCCCAGAAGCGGTTTTTCTGGTAATGGTGGATGCGATCGCGCAAATTGACCCAGATAATGAAACTATAGCTATTGGTGTGGGTACTCCTGGCCCGGCTGATGCTCAAGGACGCATTGCCCAAATTGCGATTAACTTACCCCAATGGGAAAATGTGCCTTTAGCTGATTGGTTAGAAACGAAAACTAACAAGCCGACAGTAATTGAAAATGATGCCAACTGTGCAGGAATCGCTGAGGCGTGGTTAGGAGCCGGTCGCCACTACCAAAACTTTATCATGCTAACTTTGGGGACTGGCGTTGGTGGCGCAATTTTTTTAGACGGTAAATTATTTGTTGGACATCGCGGCGCGGCTGGGGAATTGGGATTAATTACACTCCAACCAGATGGCCCCATGTGTAAAAGTGGCAACCCTGGTTCTTTAGAACAGTACACTTCCATTAAAGCTATTCGTCGCCTGACTGGTAAAGAACCTGCGGAGTTAGGTATGCTAGCTCAAGCTGGAGATATAGAAGCCTTACAATTTTGGCAAGAATACGGACAAAATTTAGGTATAGGTTTAACTAGTTTAATTTATGTTCTCACACCACAGGCGATCGTGCTTGGCGGTGGTGTCAGTGCCAGCCATGAGTTTTTCTTACCAACTCTCAAAGCCGAAATCGAACAGCGAGTCATGTCCACATCCCGCGCAGGCTTACAAATCTTGCCAGCAGAGTTGGGTAACTCAGCCGGTATGGTAGGTGCAGCAAGATTAGCTTGGAAAAAGTTTGGTAATGGGTAATTGGTAATGGTTGATTCAAAACTATTGACTATTGACTATGGACTAAGAAAAAGAATGTCCTGTGGTTTTTTGGACGTATTGCAAAACCTTTTTATAAGAATCTGGATTACTGACGGGGTTGATGATGATGGGAATAGTACCATCTGGTAGCCAAAAAGTTATTCTGCCGTTGGTTTCTTGACAAAAGGAACTAATGCAATTGAGATTAATTACATATTCATTTCTTTCATAAATGATTTTTACCCAATAGGCATTTTCTACTGCCACAGTAGTCACTTGTTCTAGATATTCTAGGATTTTGTGATAGTCTTCTAAGTCGGTTTGGGGGTTGATTATAATCGGAATGGCACAGTCAGGTAACCAAAATGTTACCCTGCCGTTCTTTTCATAACAAAAAGCGTTTACACGGTCAAAATTGATTACATATTCTTTCCTCTCATATATAAGTTTCACCCAGTACGCCACAACAGCTCCTCAAGTCCGAAATTCATGAATGATGCTTACCCTGTATGTTATGTAATCTGTTGACGTTCTAAGTTAATTTACTCGGATTTCTCTGGAAAATCCCAAAATTTTATTTTCTGGTAGGGGATAGGGAACAGGATTGATCAGCTTTTAGTGTAATAATTTTACAATTGGCTTATATGTAATAAATTACACTATAGTTCAGTTAAATGTCTTTCCCCACACCCTGACACCCCTATACCCCAGACCATTGAATTTTTAGGACACTTTTACTGGTGTCTGGAAATTAGCGGTAGGATGACTTTGAGCGATCGCAGCTTGGACAAAGCCAGTAAATAAAGGATGGGGCGTGTTAGGCCGCGATTGAAATTCTGGGTGGAACTGGCAAGAGATAAAAAATGGATGTTGTGGATATTCCACAATTTCCACTAGGCGGCCATCAGGAGATGTGCCACTAATGACATAGCCAGAATCTAATAACAGTTGACGATAGTCATTGTTGAACTCATAGCGATGACGATGGCGTTCTTGAATGATTTCTGCTTGGTAAAGCTTAGAGGCTAAAGTATTGGGGAGAATATGGCAAGGATATACACCTAAGCGCATGGTTCCACCTAAATCCACCACATCTTGCTGTTCTGGTAACAGGTTAATTACAGGATATTTGGTGGTTGAATCAAATTCCGCACTATTAGCACCAGCTAACCCGCCAACGTTTCTCGCCCATTCAATAACAGAACATTGCATTCCTAAGCATAAACCTAAGAAGGGAATCTGGCGATCGCGTGCGTATTTAATTGCGGCAATTTTGCCATCTACCCCACGCGTACCAAAGCCGCCTGGTACAACGATGCCATCTACACCTGCAAGGTAGGTTTCTGGTGCTTGGGTTTCCAAATCTTCGGAATTTATCCACCGCAATTGTAAATCTCCCTGAGTAGCAATTGCGGCATGACGCAACGCCTCTACTACTGATAAATACGCATCGCCCAAGCTGACATATTTACCAACAATGGCAATTTCTACCGTGTGTTTAGGACTATATAATCCTTGTACCATAGCTTGCCATTTCTCTAGGTTTGGTTGGCGTTGTTCCATTTGTAACAACTTGAGTGTTTGTTCTGCCAGTCCTTCCCCTTCCAGAATTAACGGGACTTCGTAAATACTTCTGGCATCTTGAGAAGTGATGACGCACTCTACCGGAACATCACAGAATTCTGACAATTTCTGTTTTAATCCTCTAGGTATGGGGCGATCGCTGCGACATACTAGAATATCTGGTTGAATACCAATTGATCTCAGTTCCTTGACAGAATGTTGTGTAGGTTTCGTCTTCATCTCCCCAGCCGAAGCAATATAAGGCATGAGGGTAACGTGCATATACAACACATTTTGCCGTCCTACCTGTTTGCGTAGCTGGCGAATAGCTTCTAAAAACGGTAGTGATTCAATATCACCCACCGTCCCACCAATTTCGGTAATGACTACAGAGGGATTTGTTTCTTTAGCAACTGACAAAATCCGTTCTTTAATTTCATTGGTAATATGGGGAATTACCTGTACTGTGCCACCATTGTAGTCACCGCGACGCTCACGCATGATTACCGCTTGGTAAATCGAACCAGTGGTAACACTATTGAGGCGTGACATCGAAGTATCGGTGAAGCGTTCGTAATGTCCCAAGTCTAAATCTGTTTCTGCGCCATCTTGGGTAACGAAAACTTCACCGTGTTGAAAGGGACTCATTGTACCCGGATCAATATTAATATAGGGGTCGAGTTTTAAAATCGACACCGAATAATCTCGTGATTTGAGTAAACGGCCTAGACTTGCTGCTACAATGCCTTTGCCAATACTGGAAACAACACCTCCAGTAACAAAGATAAACTTAGTCATAGTAGTTTGAATTTTTATCAACTGCTAACGATACCTTCCAAAATCCATCTCGTCATTGTGCCACAGTCACATAGTGAATACTTCTGTGATACTGCTGTGAAAAAAGTTCTCATCCCAGTAATATTAAGCTGCGTTGTCACCTCCTCCGTTGCTTTGTCTTCCTCACCTCTCAAAGTTGTTTATCCGCCGACAAACCACCAGACTAGTGCAGAAAAAATCTTTTTTATTGGTACAGCACCACCAAACGGCCAAGTTCTCGTTAATGGTAAGCCAATTAATCGCAGTCGGTCTGGCCATTTTGCCCCAAGTTTTCCCTTACAGTTAGGAGAGAATATCTTCACAGTACGTCACCAAAATCAAGAGCTTCAGATTAAGGTGACAAGGCTGAGTAATCAACCAGAGCTACCACAGGGTTTAGCATTTGCTAAAGGTTCTCTCACACCAACTGCCGACATTGCCAGACTACCCGGAGAACTAATTTGTTTTAGCGCTATTGCACCTCCTAACGCCAGTGTCTCTGTGAAACTGGGTAATCAAACTGTGGCACTTTTACCTCAACCACAACAAGCAATACTACCAAGTAATTTGGCTGCGCTCACTGGACAAAATCAACCCACTACCCAGTCTATCCCAGGAAAGTATGAGGGTTGCACAACAGTATCAGTTGCAACAGATTTGGAACAACCTCAATACCAACTGACACTTAATGGTAAGACGATAACTCAACCAAGTGCTGGCAAAATTACAATTCTCTCACCCACGCAGTTACCTGTAGCTGAGGTGGTAGCAGACGCAGGAGTTGCCCGGACTGGTCCTAGTACCGATTTTTCTCGACTTACACCACTGCCTAAAGGAACACGAGCCACTGTCACAGGTAAAGAAGGTGAATGGTTTCGCCTAGAATATGGTGCTTGGATTAATAGTCAGGAAACTCGCATTCTTCCAGGAAGCGTTCCGCCACGGACTGTTATACGTAGTGTCGGATATCGAAGACTTCCAGGTACGACAGAAATGCTTTTCCCTCTCCAAACCCCTGTACCTGTGAGTGTGCAACAAGGAGAAAAAACTTTCACCCTGACACTCTACAACACCACTGCCCAAACAGATATTATTCGCCTTGATGATGACCCTCTAATTTCTCGTCTAGATTGGCAGCAAATAGCCTCAGGAGAGGTAAAATACACCTTCAACCTGAAAAAAGCTCAACAGTGGGGATATAAGCTGAGATACGACGGTACAACCCTGGTGTTAGCTTTACGCCATGCGCCTGTTATCAGGCAGAATAGGCAAAAGCCCTTATCTGGTATCAAGATTCTACTCGATCCTGGTCATGGTGGTAAAGAATCTGGCGCAACTGGGCCGACTGGATATTTAGAAAAGGACGTAAATCTGGCAGTATCTAAGTTATTGCGTGATGAATTGCTCAAATTAGGGGCAAATGTAGTGATGACTAGGGATGATGATCGGGATGTGTCTTTGCCAGAGCGTCAAGCAATTATCAATCGAGAAGAACCAGCGATCGCTCTTTCCGTCCATTACAATTCCCTACCCGATAATGGTGATGCGGAAAACACTAAGGGAGTTGGTACATTTTGGTACAATGCTCAAGCCCATAGTCTAGCAGTATTTATGCACAATTACCTTGTGAATAAACTCCGTAGACCTTCTTATGGTGTGTTTTGGAATAACCTGGCACTCACACGCCCCGCCGCCGCACCCTCAGTATTATTAGAGTTGGGTTTTATGAGCAATCCCGATGAATTTGAGTGGGTGACAAACCCCCAAGAGCAGAAGAAGTTAGCGGAGGTTTTGGCTGAAGGGATAACCGAGTGGTTTAGGAGTGTTAAATCCTAAAACGCACACAGTAGGGAGTGGAAACTAGAGGAAATGAGGAAACGGTGAACAGTTATCAAAACAAAAAATACTGATAACTGTTCATTGTTGACTGAATGAACTAATGACCAATGACTTACGAGACTATAGCAAAATCGGTGTATTGTCTCATCTTAGGCTCATGAAATGCTAAAACAATGTCTTCTTTGGGGATACCAGCACGAACCAGATCAGTTGCTATACCGTCTTCAGTCCAATCTTCTTCAATCCAAAACTTATCATCACGAATCCGCACATAGACAGTCATACCAGAAATGCGATCGCCATTTTGCCAACCTAGATTCATCCAAATGTAATGAGCCTTGGACTCGTCTACAATTAAAAATGTCTCAATACCTGGATTAGGATTCTGCTTGCATAGTTCTACATACTCAGTCAAAATACGTTTAATTATTTTGGGATACTCAGTTAATTTATCCATTGCGTAATCTCCTCTGCCTCTATATCTACAACAATAATTGGAAGTTGATGTTTCTTGAGAATGAGTTGAATTACATCCTGAGTAAAAAAGTTATGATAAGCAACTTTGCTGACAGAAATATACAATTTACGGTCTGGTGCTGTTTCCTCTAAAAGATAACGGTAGATATCGTATTGACCAAGTGCCTCTTTCAAATCTTGTATTTTTGATGCACTAATGAAGCTTTTCACTTCTACAACCAGTTTTTGCTTGTCTCGTTGGGCTGCGATCGCACGATCAGCACCCAGATCAGCGTACAATGTTGTTCTGCGATACTGAATTACGTAAGGGTCATGTGTAATTGCCCAGCCATCTTTTACCAGTCCATTCTTTACCGCATTATGAATAGTATCTAGCTTAGGCATAGTTTAAGTATAAGTTAGCTTTTATATCTGTCAGATGCTAACTCTAAATTAGTTTGTAAAATATCCAGTCTTGGAGCGAACCATTTTTCATGCCAGCATCAAATATATTGGCATCGACTATGAGCCAGCAGCATAAATAGCAATACAAAGACCGTTATAAAATTGTTCGCTATTATAGCTACCATCTATAGCGTAAAATCTTCTATCACTATTATCAATTTGAGCAAATGGAACAATTTCAAATATCTGAGGAGTTTCTAGATTATCCTCATGCCCAATCACGGTAATATTATAATTTTTGTTACTTCTTGTGTTGATATGTTTAGCAACTAACTCAATAGCACTGTCAGGAATTTCTTTTCTAGGCATATCTTGGTGTTGGTACTTTTATCATAGATGATTGTACCCACTTTTACTATTTGCTTCCTACGGTAATTCTTCAATCACGCTGCCAACCGTGTAAAATTGGCATTGCAAATAGTCCCCAAGCTAAACCTGTAATTAATCCAAATGGTGTAACTAAGTAATTATTAAAATCCCATAAACCGAAAATTTGGGCTGCTAATTCCACAGGATAAGCCATCATGAATACACTGGCGAAAGCTGCACCATTCCAACCATATTGACTGAGCCAGTAAAAACCTTTGCCGCCAGTCGCAGCATATAGCAGGCGAGTAATTAATAATCCTGTGACAGTACCGTAACAGCGCATACAAACAGCCATGATAAATGGGGGTGCTAAATCTAAGCCCATTTCTGGTTGCGGACACACATGATTACCCATGAAATAAATAATATCCGCAATACCCCCAAGCAACCATACTCCAGACGCAGCCAGAAAGGGAGCTACTGGTGGGCCAAATACCATTCCCACCAGCATAAAGTCAGCAATGAAACTGACCCAATTAATTTGTAACTCTTTTGTTAAAACTACTCTTACCATTTCCTTTCTGTGCGTCTAGTGTAGTCCGTTGACTAACCTACCTTAGAAACGTAGGGGCTTGTCAACTTATCTAACTGCTGGGTTAGCAGACTGAGGAATAATCCTACATCTGTAACTACGCCTACTGATTCGATAGAACCGCGATCGCTCAATTTTGTCACGACGGCTGGGTTAATATCTACACAGACCATTTTCACGCCGGCTGGGGTCATATTCCCCACACCAATGGAATGCAGCATTGATGACAGCATCAAAATCATCTCCGCGCCTTCTAGATGTTTGGCGTATTCCTCCTGCGCCTTGATTAAATCCATCTGGGTATCGGGTAAGGGGCCATCATCCCGAATGGAACCAGCTAGAACAAAGGGGACTTGATTGCGGACGCATTCATACATCACACCGCTACGAATAATCCCTGCTTCCACACCTTTGGCTATACTGCCATAACGGCGGATAGTGTTGATTACCTTGAGGTGATGGCGATGTCCACCACGAACGGCGACACCCCGCTTCATGTCCACACCCAAGGATGTACCCATCATATTTTGTTCGATGTCGTGGACGGCGATCGCATTTCCACCCAGTAATGCTTGTACGTAGCCTTCCCGAATCAATCTGGATAGGTGTTCACCGCCACCAGTGTGAATTACCACAGGCCCGGCTGTGACAACTACTTTGCCACCAGCATCCCGTATTTTCCGCAATTCCCAGGCGACTTGCTCAACCACCAATTCCACCCGCCGTTCGCTGGAAACTCCCCCAGACATAAAGCTAAATTCTTGGGTGTTGCGTTGTTCTCGTGATTCGGTTTTGCGGATGGTGCGGATACCTAACACATCGACAATTACCTGTTCACCCGCTTTGAGGTCACGTAATATTTTACACCGTGCTAGTAGACCATTGGGGGTTTGAGAGATGGCGATCGCTCCATCCATCCGTTGATTTTCGACTTTGATCCACTGCCCATTAATTCTGACTTCTGTAGGATAAATGGTACTTACATAGAAATCATCAGGGGCTACACCATCTTGAGTTACAGGTTCAAGTTTGGCATCGCGCTCATCTTGAGGCAAGTCTACCGCACCCAAATCAATGAGCTGAGAAATGATTTCTTCCATCACCTCGTGGGAAGGTGCGGACACCTTGACTTCGGCGGCGGATGTGCTTTGGCGTTGTTCTCCCAAGTTAAAATTCAGAACCTGGAAGCTACCACCAGTATCGACAATCATGTCTAAGGCGCGGTTAATCAAGCCAGAATCAAGTAAATGCCCTTCGATGCGAATAATGCGGCTCTCTACATATACGTTGGCGTGAACTTCGTCTCTGACTGGTTCTGTTACCCGTAAGGTGAGACATTTCGCCGCACCACCAGCCTTGAGAAATTCGGTGAGTGGCGTTTCTAGAACTTGGAAACCAACATCTTCCAAGCTTTGTTTCAAAGCATTGCTGGCTTTGTTCATAATGACGATGTTTTCCACGTTCACCGTGTTACAAGCAAAGTTCACAGCATCGGCTTCAGCAATGGCTATGCGTTTTTCCGGTGCAACTCGCATCTCAATTAGACGATTGGAGTAGGAATCAAATGCACCAGGATAGTAGAGCAAATAGCCGTTAGCTAGTGGACAGAAGCAGGTATCTAGATGATAGAACCGCTCATCTATCAATCGCAGGGATAGTACTTCAATATCCAGCCATTTAGCCAAATATGGGTGGGAATCTAATTCCGAACGGAAACCATAACCAGCCCACAGCCAACGCCCTTCTCTGTCTAGTAGAGCGTCGCCTGCACCTTCAAATGGTAAGTCTTTAGGTAATTCATAAACTGTGTAACCGTTGTTTTCAAACCATTCTTTGAAGTATGGTTCTTCTCCCTGACGCTCTTTGTGTAAAAAGCGACTCAGGACAACATTATCACCCAACACCAAACCAGCATTAGCGGTAAAAACTAGATCAGGCCAACCCTTTTGGGGTGTCACCAAATCTACAATGGCGTGTTCTTTAAGGATTTGGTATAGTCCCTGCCACTGTTCTACAGCGCGATCGCGTGATGACTTGTGAATATTCCCTTCCATCCAGGGGTTAATCACATAGTCCACATCATAGTGGTCAGGGGGACACATCAAAAAACGAATCCGAGAAGTCATAAAAATATTACAAACGCTACAAACTTAATTCAGTCAGAAGTATTTTCTTTTTCCTTAATGTATACTCCTTGACTTAGTATCTATTTCTAGATAGTCGCAGGATTTACAAAAGTTTTGCTCTGATGCAAGTACCGGAAAAGCCTAAGTAATAGTAACAAACCTATAAGTTACTTAAATGCTAAGGAGTTAGTAGTATACCTCTGAGGCTGTAATCTCGCCCTATTTTAGCCACATTTAGTCTTAATAATTTAAGTTAAAAATGAAAAATTTAACTTTATCTTTAGAAGATAATCCTGATCCCCTGGATATTCAGACAGTAATTCGCAAAATCCTCGAATATAACAACAATAGTCAACTTAATAAAGATGTTACTAATCTTCTGAGCGTTTTTATTCGATATGCTCTCCTACTCTCCTACTTCGTTTTTACCTGCCTCTACCTCTGCTAACCTCAAGCTCAATACTTGTGCAACCTGTTCCTGACTCATTCCCATCTCTAGTAATTGAGGTACAGCGTTTAATCTGGCTTGGTGTTCAGCATCTGCTTGCTGTTGTTCGGAATCAGCCCGTTGTTGTTGGACTTGCTGTTGAGTCGGAAAGTAATTCACCAATCATATGCGGGTAGCGACCATTTTCTTCACAAGGAACGCACTATCTCACTATTGACTGAATTCAAGAGATGAGGAACAAGCATGAGATTTGGTTTGGATAAATCCTTTTAGAATACGCTTGAGAGAATCTTTTTTAATAAGTTTAATAGCTTGATTGGCATCTAGCCAACGTCGATATCTTTTATTGGCTTCTGGATAATTATTACTTATCATTTCGACTGGTAATAAATACATTTTAACTCGGTAAACTTTGCCTCGTTTACGATATTTATAAGTACCCAGTTCATTAACATCTACTTGCCCGATGACACCTGCTTCTTCCCAGGCCTCTTTAGCTGCTGAATCAGGGGGAGTCATGCCGTTAACGATTCCACCTTTGGGAATTACCCAACTCTGGCGATCGCGTGTCGTAATCAATAATATTTCAATTTTTCCATTTCTTTCTCTATAAGGAATTACCCCAGACTGGTTTAATTCTTTGCTGACTTTTCCTCTCATGAGACTTCTATCCTTTAGCTCACTTTTTTAGTGTATGGTTTTTACTTTGAGATATTCAGCGTTAATCGACTATAAATTTTTGTGAATTTATGTTCTAGTTTGTCAACATTTCATATTCATATAAGATATTGTGAATTTTCCGAATAAGAAAATGCACAAAATTAAATCAGCTAATTATGAAAAAATTCCCAAATCAGGGATGATTTTTGTCTAGTTTCTCAGTCCAGACTTTTATTCAACAACTACACCAAGACAGACCCCAACAGGCGATCGCTCACAATAAAGTAAAAAAAATCACTATCATGGTTTTTGATCCAAACGAGTTGCTTGCTCAAGTGCAGCTTTCTCCTTAGCTCTGTGGGCATATGGTTGTAATTGAATGCGATCGCAAGCTGTAATAATGCTTAAATTTTCCAAACTTATGCCCCTCATTAACATTTCTACACGCCAGGTATGCTGTGCTTGGTCGATTTCTGGTGCTTGTCCTTGGGGGGTTAATAATGCTTGAGTCCATGCTTGCCAATATTCCAAAACCTCAGATTCAGTTATTGGCTCACCTGCTGTATTAATAAACATGGCTGCATAATTATCTTTACGACTTTTCAGCCATTTAGTTAAGGGATTATCTGTGTAGGAACCATAGCGTTTACCTAAAATCCACTGATTGACAGGAACTTGACGGACAAATCCGGGGATGGTGATTTGCAGAAAATGCCCGTGAGAGTCATATATTTGATGATTACGTTGTAAGTTAACTATTTCTGTGACAGATAAGCCAGCCGCAAATAAAACGTAGGCGATCGCATAATCTTGTATGCCTGTCTTTCTCGCTTGTCGGAGAATTTCGTGAACTAACGTAGCAGGTAAATCAGCAACTTCTCTAGTAATAACTTTTTTATTTGTATTGGCTGTGGCTGACATTGCGCCGTGTAAGAATAATTCCACCAAATTTTCCAGAAAATCATCCCGACTCTCCCATAATTGATGAAATTCGCTGGTAAATTCAATCACAGCATAGCCTAAGATCATTCCATTGAGTAAACTTGCCAATTTTTCTGCGGGTAGATAAGTGTTTAAGTCTCCCTGTTGAATTACAGTGGCTAAATATTGAGCCACATAACGGTTAGCCTCTGTTAATCCCCGTCCTAAAGCACGGCGGTTCTCTGCCGGAAATTGGTCAGCTTCTCCTACCACAGACCTAACTAGTTCAGGCACCCTTTCCAAAGCCTGCAAGCTGTCACTTGCATAGTCTTTTAATGCCTGATAAACATTCCCTGGAGGCGTTGCCCGTTGTACCAAAGATTCACCCAAATTTGTAAAAGCTGCCGATTCTTCTAGCACAGCCAAAAGCAATCCATGTTTGTTACCAAAATTTCGGAACAAAGTCACTTCATTAACTGCGGCTTTTTCAGCAATTTGGCGGGTGGTAGTGCCACTAACTCCCTGAGCCGTAAATAACTCTAGTGCAGCTTGTATCAAGCGTTGGCGAGTTGAAAGCGGTGGAGAAACCATAAACAAAATGCAAGTGCTACTTGCACAAAAAGAAAGTGAAGTGCTAGCATATCAAATGTAAGTGATACTTGCTCTAGTTTACTGTAACGCATAGGTCTATATGGGTCGTGCCAATTCTACAAAATCAAGCACCAGATACGAACTCAGAAATCTTAATTGAATCTGATATTTCTTAATTTTGTGGCTTGCTTCCCGTGGGGTCTTTTGAATTGGTATGATGCACCAGGTACAAGAGCAAATCGCTACCTGATCCATTAATTAGGAATTGTTATGACCGTAAAACATCTGGCAATCGCCCCTGAGGGGAAGAAGTCATTGCGCCTCAATTGGACAAATGTGGCATTTTTTACCACTGTTCACGCTCTAGCTTTGTTGGCTCCTTGGTTTTTTTCCTGGTCAGCATTGGGTTTGCTGTTGTTTCTCCACTGGTTGTTTGGCAGCATTGGCATTTGCCTTGGGTATCATAGATTACTTAGTCATAAAAGTTTTCAAGTACCCAAATGGTTGGAATATGCGATCGCCACTATCGGCGCATTGGCTATGCAGGGAGGGCCAATTTTTTGGATTGGGGGACACCGCCAGCATCATGCTCACACCGAAGATGTCAATTTAGATCCATATTCTTCCCAGCGTGGATTTTGGTGGAGCCATATGTTGTGGATTTTATATCCCCGCTCCGAATTTTTCGACTATGAAATCTATCAAAAGTATGCGCCTGACTTAGCAAGACAACCATTTTATCGTTGGTTAGATCGTTATTTTCTCCTGTTGCAAATTCCTTTTGGATTACTGCTTTACGCTATCGGAGGATGGTCTTTTGTAATTTATGGTGTAGTTCTTAGAGCAGTATTGCTATGGCATTCCACTTGGTTTGTCAACTCTGCCACCCATATGTGGGGCTATCGTACCTTTAACGCTGACGATAACGCACGTAATTTGTGGTGGGTATCTATAGTAACCTATGGCGAAGGTTGGCACAACAACCATCATACTTTTCCCAACGTAGCAAAAGCTGGATTCCAGTGGTGGGAAGTTGATGTCACTTGGTGGAGTATTAAACTGTTGCAGACTTTAGGTTTGGCGAAGAAAGTAGTTTTACCACCTTCACAAAGAATGAATCAAGGATGAATTACTATCCCTTCATGATCAAGCAACCAACGCTTACGCTCTAGTCCTCCTGCGTATCCTGTAAGTAGATTGTTTGCGCCGATCACTCGATGACAGGGAATAACTATTGCAATTGGATTAAGTGAATTTGCCAAGCCGACAGCGCGATAAGCAGTCGGCTTATTAATTTTTGCCGCTAGCTCACCGTATGAAATAGTAGTCCCCCAAGGGATAGTTTGTAGAGCAAGCCACACTTGCTGCTGAAAAGGAGTTCCGCCAGTCTCTATCGGTAAATTTTTGAGGCTATAGCGATCGCCTTGGAGATAAGCTTGAATTAGGCTACTAAATCCCTGTGGGTTCTCTACCTCTTGAAAGTCACAGCTACCATAACGCTTTTGCAGAAGTTTTAACATTCTTGCCTCATAATCCGCAAAATCTAGAGCGCACAGTCTTTTTCTATCAGAAACAATCAAGATTGTGCCAATTTCTGAACTGATTTTGTCAATTAGGAGTTTCATAAGTCAGTCGTTCATGATGAATATGTCAGCCGAGTAAGAAAATTGATTTTATAAATTTAAAAACTTTTACATTTTTAATAAAAAAATGTATCAATTATTCAGCTATGCCGGATTAATTCTCCGATATGAGCTATTAATAAAACCTAACTACAGAGAGATGAAATAGGGAACGTTCCTGTTATAGAGAGCGTCAAGGTTCGCTGATGAAACTACATCAACGTATCAACAATAAAAGCCAGGATTTAATTATCTATGAATCCTACCGATTATGTTTCATCCTGACAACAGCCATCTGCAAATTTTAGGTTTTCTAACTCATGCTTGACGACGTAGATATATCTGTGGAAAATTCCCTTGAGCCACTGCTAGATGCTAACGAATGGAATGTGATTGAGACAGAGTTTAACCCTACACAACTACACCACAAAGAAACTGTCTTCACTCTCAGTAATGGTTATCTAGGAACCAGGGGAAGTTTTGAGGAAAGTTATCCAGAGGATTTTGCCGCCTCAATGATTCATGGCATTTATGATGATACGCAAATTTCCCATACAGAATTAGTAAATTGTCCTAACTGGTTGCCATTGGTAGTGGAGGTGGCGGGTGAACAATTTGGCATGAATTCGGGGGAAATTCTCCATTATGAGCGTCGGTTGGACTTGCGATTGGGTTTAGTTAGTCGTGATGTGCGTTGGCGTTCTCCCCAAGGTCATACTGTAGATTTGCATTTTGAACGTTTTGCTAGTTTGGCAGATCAACACGTATTAGCGATTCGTTGTCAAATCACATCTGTAGATTTTACAGGTGAGATTACAGTCACAGCCACATTTGATGGGGAACCAAAAACCCAAGGGACTCCCCATTGGCAAACTTTAAACCAAGGTGGCGTAGACCAGATTCTTTGGTTACAAAGTCAAACCCTGCATTCTGGCCTTGGTTTGGGAATGAGTGCCAAGTTAATCATAGATGGTGACGAGACTGCGGCTGTTTCTGTCAAAAATGCTGATTTTCCAACTTTGGGGACTACTTTTGAATGTAACCCAGGAAAAACAGTCATTGTGGAAAAGATTGTGACCGTGTTTACTTCCAGAGAAACAGACATCCCCATTGCAGCCGCACTAGAAAGATTAGCTGATGAACCCAGATACACTACCCTATTAGCTGCCCATATTGCTGCTTGGGAGCAAGTTTGGCAAAATAGCGACATTATTATTGAAGGCGATCGCCAAGCCCAACTCAGTGTCCGTTACAATCTTTTTCAATTACTATCCGTAGCACCAAGCCACGACGACCATGTAAGTATAGCCCCTAAAACCCTCTCCGGCTTTGCCTATAGCGGACACATCTTTTGGGACACCGAAATATTTATCCTCCCCTTCCTCACATTTACCCAACCAGCCTTAGCGCGAAACTTACTCACCTACCGCTACCACACCTTACCAGGCGCAAGACGCAAAGCCCAAGAAGCCGGTTATCAAGGCGCAATGTTTGCTTGGGAAAGTGCTACAACCGGTGATGAAGTCACCCCCCGGTGGGTTCCTGGTGCTAATGGTGAGTTAGTAAGAATTTGGTGCGGTGATATCGAAGTACATATCACAGCTGACGTAGCTTATGCAGTTTGGCACTACTGGCAAACTACCGACGATGATGAGTGGATGCACGACTATGGTGCAGAAATAATTCTTGATACAGCCGTGTTTTGGGAAAGTCGCGTCCAGTGGAATCAACAACGCCACAGTTACGACATTCTCGATGTGATTGGCCCCGATGAAAATCATGATCGCGTTGATAATAACGCCTTTACCAACTTGATGGTACAGTGGCACTTACAATCAGCTTTAGCCCTGTGGGATTGGTTCAAACACGTTTATCCCGAAAAAGCTGCACAACTAGTAAAACAACTTAACTTAACTACAGAACGTCTACACCGTTGGGCAGAAATTCAAGAACGTATCTTTGTCAATCAAGATATAACCACAGGTTTAATCGAACAGTTTGAGGGCTTTTTTCAACTAGAAGATGTCAACCTAGCTGATTACGAACCCCGCACAAAATCTTTGCAAGGTTTGTTAGGGATTGAAGCCACTAGCCAAAAGCAAATACTCAAACAGCCTGATGTGTTGATGCTACTTTACTTGCTACGTCAAGCTTACGACTATAACACCCTCAAAGTTAACTGGGACTATTACACCCAACGCACCGACCATACTTATGGTTCTTCACTAGGCCCAGCAATTCATGCTGTCTTAGCTTGCGACCTTAATAACCCTACAGAAGCCTACACTCATTTTTTAAGAGCTGCATTAGTAGATTTGGAAGATGTCAGACTCAATGCCGCCGAAGGAATCCACGCCGCCAGTGCAGGAGGAGTTTGGCAAGCTGTTGTTTTAGGGTTCGGGGGTGTGAGAATGACTCAATTTGGCCCGATGGCTTGTCCTAATCTCCCGTCAACATGGAAACGCTTGAAATTTAGGCTGCAATGGCGTAATGAATGGTATGAGTTTGATTTACAACCAGAAACAGCAATGTCAGTAGTGACACAAGAAGCTTCAGTTCCTGTTTTTGCCACTGTACAAGCTGTAATGGTTAATGGGTAATGGGTAATGGGTAATGGGTAATTGGTTTGTCGCAATTACCCATTAGGATGTGGGATTGACCTTTTTTGAATTTTTAATTTTGAACTGGAACGTAAAGCCTTTGGCATAGCCTCGATTAGTGCGTAGCGTCTCGTAGAGAAGCGACTTGACTCTCCATCCAACTAGAGAGTTCACAATAGGGTAGGAAAATCTCTTGGAGATGATATTAGATGCAACGCCTGTATGTAAAAAATCGCTTTTTGGCGTTTAGCTTTGTAGTGATGACATCCCTAAGCGGTGGAGTGTTGAGCGCTTGTTCTACAACGTCTCAAGCCCAAAATGAAACCCCTAAAGCCACTGTAACTGATGCTAATAACCAGCAACAGCATCATGATCACAGCATGGACATGGATTTAGGCCCAGCAGATGCTGACTATGAATTACGATTCATCGATGCCATGATTATGCACCATCAAGGAGCAGTGGACATGGCGAAGGAAGCGCAACAGAAGTCCAAAAGAACGGAAATCAAGCAACTAGGAACTGATATTATCAAAGCCCAAAACCAAGAAATTGCTCAAATGAAGCAGTGGCGAACAGCTTGGTATCCCAAAGCTGGGGATCAGCCAATGGCTTATGATGCCAAAATGGGTCACATGATGGCGATGTCACCTCAGCAACAGCAAGCCATGATGATGAGTATGAATTTAGGTACAGCAGATGCCGAATTTGATTTACGGTTTATCAATGCCATGATTCCCCATCATGAAGGTGCTGTAGTCATGGCACAAGATGCTTTACAGAAATCGCAGCGATCAGAAATTAAGAAGTTAGCTCAAGCAATTATCAAAGCGCAAAAAGGGGAGATTCAGCAAATGGAACAGTGGCGTAAAGCTTGGTATAACCAGTAATATCTACGGGAACGGGGAATTGGTAATGGATAATAATAACCAATTCTCAATAAA
Source organism: Trichormus variabilis 0441 (assembly GCF_009856605.1). Taxonomy (NCBI): domain Bacteria; kingdom Bacillati; phylum Cyanobacteriota; class Cyanophyceae; order Nostocales; family Nostocaceae; genus Trichormus; species Trichormus variabilis. The sequence goes on from NZ_CP047242.1 coordinate 4,112,904, forward strand.
AAGCGATCGCCTAATTTGGAGTTGTGCGATCGCTTAATAATGGGAGTTGGATGGTGAAAGATTAGAAAAGCTGATTCATACCTGAGATAAGGCAGAGTCAACTAATTTTTTAAATTTCATATAAGCCTCTGGCGCTGTCAGAATAATTGAGTTGTTTTCTTCAGGGAGGCAAAATTCTTGGCTATCTGGGTAGTGATGAACAATAAACGAGGGTATAATTCCCAGCTTGACGGCTTTTTTCCCCAGTTCCTCTGCTTTTTCTGCTAGGGTATTTTCATCATGAAACAAGTAGTTACTCATAGGATCAATAGCGGCTATTTTCTATTTTTACAACTTCGCTGTGCTAGGAGTTGATAGAGTTTATTCACTGCTGCTCATCTCCTTCAAAGCTTTTATAAACCAGAAAGTTGAGGAACTTGTGAGGAAAACTATCAAAATCAGCAAAAGTTGATAAAGTTCCTGATCTCTAGTTCCTAATCTTCAATCCTCACAAAATCCTCATAATTCTTATTTATTATCTGCAATACTAGCCAAGTACAAGTTACTTTTGCTTGACAGTAGCTTGTCTGTCGAATTATTTATATGAACAGTTACCTAGATTTAATCCACAGAGATAGTCTTTTAAATTCCTTAAGCCTAGAGCATCTGAGAATTTTTGAGGCGATCGCGCGACATAAAAGTTTCACCCGTGCAGCCGAAGAATTGTTCACTACCCAGCCTTCTGTCTCACGTCATATTAAACAATTAACGGAAACAATTGGTTTGCCTCTATTTAAATATGTAGATAACTGCATTCAACTGACACCAACAGGGGAAGAATTATTAGTTATTTACCAGGAAATATTTCAGTATTTAGAAAATTTTGATACAAAATTAGTTGATTTGAAAGATAGCAATCAAGGCTGTTTAAAAGTCTCGGCTGTAACGACCAGCAAGTATGTTATTACTAATTTGTTGCAACCATTTTGCAAACTTTATCCTGATATTAGAATTGCCCTTGAGTTTACAAATCATGAAGTCATCTTAACCAGAATACAAGAAAATGCAGATGACTTTTATATCCTGGGGTATCCACCAAAAAAAGAAGATATTGAAATCAAGCCATTTCTGGATAATCCTTTAGTGGTAGTTGCTCCATCAAATCATCCTTTTGTTAAGCAATCATCTATTTCTTTGGAACGTTTAGCTAAAGAACAATTAATCATGCGAGAAAGAGGCTCGGAAACTCGTATGGCTGTAGAAATGTTATTTGCTGAACGGGGAATCAGAATGCCGGTTAAATTAGAGGTAAGTAGTAATAATGCAACTAAACAAGCAGTAATTGAAGGTTTAGGTCTAGCAGTTTTATCAATACATACCTTATATCCTGAATTACAACGAAATCAGCTATCAATCTTAAATGTAAAGGGGTTTCCTATTCTTCAACAATGGCAAATAGCTTACCCGAAGAAAAAATGGCTATCTCCTATTGTGAGTACTTTTTTAGAGTACTTACTAACAGAAGGAGTCAGAACTAAAAGTGAGAATTTTTGATATTGAGGAATCTGGTAATAGGTAATTGGATTATTACCTATTACCTATATCGGCAGGGTACAGTATGCAAACTATAGCTAGAGTATAAAAAATTGTCTATCTTTAGTTAGAGTAAATAATACCTAGTTGTCGATATTCTGAGTAAATAAGAACACGTTTTGATACGACAGATAAAAACACAGATATATTCATCTATCTGTGTTTTTTTGCGTTTGTACGTGTTGAAATTCTAGGTTGTTAGCCTACGTTACCCTAGAAAGCAAATAGTTCAATCTTCATTTAAGGGGTGAATATGTCAGAATTGATGCAAGCCATTTTAGATAGTGAAGAAAAAAATGATCTGCGCGCATTTATTAGTGAGTTGCGTCTGCAAGATAAAAATTACCTGCTACGCAACGATATACTGAATGTGTATAGTGAATACTGCTCTAAGTGCCAGAAATCGGAAACTTCTTATAAGTTTTCCAATCTAGGTAAACTTATTTACTACACTCAAGAAATAATTCAAGAAGACTCGAATTTTTGTTTCATTATTCGTCCTAATATTGCTGCTCAAGAGGTATATCGACTCACCGCAGATTTGGACGTGGAACCGATGACAGTTCAAGAACTGTTGGATCTGCGCGATCGCCTAGTCAATAAATTCCATCCCCATGAAGGTGATCTATTGGAACTGGATTTCGGCCCCTTTTACGACTACACCCCAACCATCCGCGATCCCAAGAATATTGGCAAGGGTGTACAATACCTCAACCGTTATCTCTCCAGCAAACTTTTCCAAGACTCTCAACAATGGCTGGAAAGTCTGTTTAATTTCTTGCGCCTACATAATTACAACGGTATTCAACTACTGATCAACTATCAAATTCAATCACAGCAACAATTATCCCAGCAGGTTAAAAAAGCGCTTAACTTTGTGAGCGATCGCCCCCATGACGAACCCTACGAACAATTCCGTCTGCAATTGCAAGCTATGGGCTTTGAACCAGGGTGGGGTAATACAGCCTCTCGTGTGCGGGATACCTTAAACATTCTGGATGAATTGATAGACTCTCCCGACCCCCTAACCTTAGAAGCTTTCATCTCTCGCATCCCGATGATTTTTAGAATTGTCTTAGTTTCAGCCCACGGGTGGTTCGGACAAGAGGGGGTTTTAGGTCGTCCAGATACCGGAGGTCAGGTAGTTTACGTTCTTGACCAAGCCAAGAATTTAGAAAAGCAACTGCAAGAAGATGCCATACTTGCAGGTTTAGAGGTGTTAAACGTCCAGCCCAAGGTAATTATTCTCACCCGGCTGATTCCCAATAGTGACGGAACTCTGTGTAACCAAAGGCTGGAAAAAGTCCACGGTACAGAGAACGCCTGGATTTTGCGCGTACCTCTGCGGGAGTTTAACCCCAAGATGACGCAAAACTGGATTTCCCGATTCGAGTTCTGGCCTTACCTAGAAACCTTTGCCATAGACTCAGAAAGAGAATTATTAGCAGAATTTCACGGTAGACCCGATTTAATCGTGGGTAACTATACCGATGGGAACTTAGTGGCTTTTCTGTTGGCGCGACGGATGAAAGTGACCCAATGCAACATCGCCCATGCTTTAGAAAAATCCAAATACTTGTTTAGTAACCTCTACTGGCAAGATTTGGAAGAAAAATATCACTTCTCCTTACAGTTCACTGCTGATTTAATAGCCATGAATGCTGCTAACTTTGTCATTAGCAGCACCTATCAAGAAATTGTTGGCACATCAGACAGTGTAGGACAGTATGAGTCTTACAAATGCTTTACCATGCCGGAACTGTATCATGTGGTCAACGGCATTGAATTATTTAGCCCCAAATTTAACGTTGTACCGCCTGGGGTAAATGAAAATTCCTACTTTCCCTACACACATACTCAAGACAGAATAGAAAGCGATCGCGATCGCCTAGAGGAAATGCTGTTTACCCTAGAAGATTCTAGCCAAATCTTCGGCAAACTCGACGACCCAAATAAGCGTCCTATTTTCTCAATGGCGCGACTTGACCGCATTAAAAACCTCACCGGTTTGGCAGAATGCTTCGGTAAAAGTAAAGAATTGCAAGAACATTGCAACTTAATTTTAGTTGCCGGTAAGTTACGTATCGAAGAATCAGAAGATAACGAAGAAAGAGACGAAATCGTCAAACTTTACCGAATTATTGACGAATACAACCTGCATGGCAAAATTCGCTGGTTAGGTGTGCGCTTATCCAAAAATGACTCCGGTGAAATTTATCGTGTCATTTGCGATCGGCAAGGCATTTTTGTCCAACCAGCATTATTTGAAGCCTTTGGGTTGACAATATTAGAGTCAATGATTTCCGGATTGCCAACATTCGCCACCCAATTCGGGGGACCATTAGAGATTATTCAGGATCAAATTAATGGTTTCTACATTAACCCGACCCATCTAGAAGAAACAGCCACAAAAATTCTAGATTTTGTCACCAAATGCGAACATAATCCCAACTATTGGAAGATAATTTCCGAGAAGGCTATTGACAGAGTATATAGTACATATACCTGGAAAATCCACACAACTAAGCTGTTAACTTTAGCCCGGATTTACGGCTTCTGGAACTTTGCCTCGAAGGAAAAACGCGAGGATTTATTACGCTACCTTGAATCTCTGTTCTATTTAATTTACAAACCCAGAGCGCAACAACTATTAGAACAGCATAAATATCGGTAATTTGTTATTAGTCATTAGTCATACCGTTTCTTAATGAAGATGTGCTTTATTCTTCAATACGGTTCAGTTAAGAGAATGGTAGGTTGGGTGGAGCGATAGCGGAACCCAACAAAGTCTTGAGAATGTTGGGTTCCGTTCCTCCACCCAACCTACACCGGTCTAAGTTGTTGCCTTAACTGAACTGTATTGATTTATTCTTAATTGTGAATTTTGAATCGGTATGACTATCTTGTCAAAGAATACCAAGTATTGAAGCCAACTACCCCATCTACTGACAGATTGCGCTGAATTTGAAAAGCTTTAACAGCAGTTTCAGTCAGCGCGCCAAAATTTCCATCTACTCGAACAGCATAGCCTTTAGCAACTAACAGCCGTTGCAAAGCCCGGACAGCAACACCAGAATTACCAAAACGTAGTGTGGGTAAATTGCGACGAGTAGTAGACCTTCTAGCAATTAGTATCTCATTACGAAACCTTTGGCTGATCAGGCGTGGTTCCTGAGAAAATTTGACCCTGACAGCTTGAAAATTATTAAATTCGTCCACACTATATAAGTCTTTTTCTAGAACTTTCTGTGTTTTTGTGATGAGAGATTTGTAATTTTCCGGTTGGTAATTAGCTTTAATCGTGGAGTCATTTTCATTAAGCTGCGTGAATTCAGGCGGCGTGATTTTTGCAGATGATATTAACTGATACGATTCACCCTGTATAGAATTTTTCACGCCTTTGTCAAGCTGAATTGCAGGCTTTTTGGGTACAATAGACGTAGAAGGTTGATTTTTTGCTAATACGCCAGTCATCAGCAAGACAATTTCATTCATGGTAATTGATGTCACTATGACCCATAATTCCTTTGACAGAAAAAAATAAATTATTCCGGAATAACGTCTACTTAAATCTAATGAGTTAAATTTGCATCGATGATGGATAATTTAGAAGCTAGCTGCAAAATTACGAAGATATCCTACCCTCTGACTTTTGGGTGATAACTTCTGTTATTGGAGCAAGTTTTTTTGTGATGGACTATTGTTTTGATACTTCATGCCATAGACTAATGTAAATCGCCAAATATCAAAATAGTCTTTTCGTTTAATGTGTGATTAATTTGAACTATTTAAAATACATCCTACTTAAGTCCTACAATTAAGTGTTAGAGAATAATAAACTGTAGATAATAAGAAATTTATTCCATCTGAAGCGGTATATATCCAGATAAATTTGTGCAATTTGGTAGCCCCAAATTACTGGTATTTTAATAAAGGTATTAATGATTACTTTTAAAACTATAAATAATGTCAGATTTAGTACTTTAAATACAAGACTTACACACCTGGTATAATAGTAGGGTGGGGCAGATATGAAAAATTTGTTTATTAACAGTATTTGAGCTATCTGACGGAACCTACACGACATATATCAGATGTAGATTCGTAGGGTGGGTATTGCCCACCCTAAAGGTACTTAGATATTTATGTGCGCGCAGTCTGCATCAAAAATAACCAAATCAGATTAATTAAGGCGATTCTAATTTAGTCACTCGCGCCTCTAATTTATTAACTTGTTGTTTCAATTCCACAACCAAAGTTGCTAATCTATCAAACATTTTCTCCTGTTCCTGCAAAGAGATATTTCTGCGGGAACCTGATGGGACAGTAATTGTTGTTCTGGGAGAAGATGGTGACTGGCGGTTTTGATTCAACTGAGATTCTATTTGGTTTAATCTCGATAAGACCCGACTAAAATCAGCTTGCAAATTGTTCAGGCGAGACTCAATTTGTTGTGATGATGCTGGACTTGATAACAATCCAAGCCAAATCACTATTACTAAAGCCCCAGCAAACAACCATCTACGCAACATTTACTCTACTCCTTTGGGAAGTAGATTTATAAAATAATTATTTCCTCAACTTCCCTATTTCATTGGTATTATTTATCGTTCAGATTCTAAATTGACAAATAACTGTTGCCAATCAACAACCTCAGCAACATTCGTCCCTTCCTTGACCTCAAACGTTACATTACATCTCTTTTGTTGTAGCGCTTGTACACACAATTCTGCTACATCCTCTCGGCTGATTTTGCCTCGAATATTATCACCTTGCTCGAAAATTAATGCCTTGCTTCCTGGTTCTTCAGTTAAAGCACAAGGTCTGATAATAGTGTAAGGAATGCCGCTTGCTCTTAAACTATCTTCTCCTTTTAACTTCCATGTCAAAATTCCTCCCAGTTGGTCATTTAATCTAACGGCTGGAGGTTCTTCATCTAAATTAATTCCTGGCCTACCAGGACGGGTTACACCTGCGGAACTTACAAGCACAAATTTTGGTGTATTTGCTCCACCATAAGCTTTGATAAATTCTAACTGTAGAGCAAAACCACCTGCTGAGAATTTAGGATTTAAAGCACCATCATATTCAAATTTACTTAACATTAGTTGGAATGAACTAACTCTACTACTGTCAATAGGTGGCGCATCTTGGACTATTTTTGCCCGAAATACCGGAACTAATTCTGTAAAGGGAACACGGATATTAATCCATGTATTCTCTACAGTATCAAAAGAATAGCTGTATCCTAGCCCATCCCATTTAGTCTCTGTCCGTAGGAAGATTTTGTAACGTTGACCGTCACCTTTCACCCGCAATTCCACACCTTCGTAACCAGATAAATTGAATGGTGGTTCAAAGTTTCTTGTCCTAACAGATGCGAATCCTCCTGAGTTCGCAGTAGAGACATTACCAGCAAATGAAGCAGTATTTTCTACTAATTGAATATTACTAGCACTTACTCCTCCCATGACGACATCATCCAGCGCACCCCAAATATTTTTTAACTCTGTTGATGGATGGGTAAAATCAAATATGAGTTTTTCATTAGTTGCAGGTAAATAATTGGCGGCTGCTGTGACTAAATTTTTAATTCCTTGATATTCGACATTTTCTGGGGTATCACCAACAATTTCTGGTTGATAAAATTTTACGCCTTGATAATATTTGGCTCTATCTGCGGTGTCTCCCTCCACTGGTTGGATGCGTACTGCGGTACAACAAATCACGGCCTGGATATTAGCCATAACCATAGGAGTTAATGTTTCCGGTTTAGTAATGTCCGCCACTACTAAATCAACATCATCACCAAGAATTGACCGTGCTTTATCAATGTCTCGTACGAGGGCGCGGACTTTTTCACCGCGTTCTCTGAGTTTCCGTACTACTCGTTTACCAACACCACCCGTTGCACCTGCTACTAGAATTACACCCATGTTATTTTCTCCATCAGTTCGAGGTTGATTATCCTGGGGACGACCTTGGATTAATTGCTGCACCCAATTCAAAAAAGGAATTACCTCGAAGTAAGTCAGCGTTTCAATAAACCTACATAAGTTCCATTGAGAACGATTTTTATCAGCCACAATTGCGTCCTCATAATTAGCATCTTGCTACATGATAACGATAGGTGGGGTGTGGAGAGAGAGGAGGAGTGAGAAATCAAATAGGAGTTGTGTTTTGCTGAGGCAGGTTAGGATACTTAAGTAGTTATGATTAATCAAATAGAAATCTACTTATGAACCAACTGGAAAAGGCTCAAGCTGAGTATGCAGGTTTTATTCAAGAGTTTCAAAGTGCCATCATTAGTACTATCAGCGAACAAGGGATTCCCAATGGTAGTTATGCTCCTTTTGTGATAGATGATGCTAAGAATATTTATATTTATGTTAGTGGCCTTGCCGTACACACCAAAAATATTGAAGCTAATTCTCTTGTAAATGTCTTATTTATTGATGATGAGGCAAAGACTAATCAAATATTTGCTCGTCGTCGCTTGAGTTTTGATTGTACAGCCACCCTCATCGAACGTGAATCCCAGACATGGAATCAAGTAGTTGACCAATTCCAAGAGCGTTTTGGTCAAATTATCGAAGTGTTACGGGGCTTGGGTGACTTTCGGATTTTTCAACTAACCCCCAAAGAGGGGCGTTTTGTCATTGGCTTTGGTGCAGCTTATCACATTAGTGGCGATCGCTTAGATACACTCGTCCCCATTACAGGCGATAAAGGATAGGGAAATTAAACATTATGCTTCAGTTTCAACCGCCTGGCTTTGGTCATAAAGTCGTCCACACATCTTTGGGCGCAATGGTTTACTATACCCAAACTGCTGCACCTTGGTGGGATGATGACTCTGAAGATTTACCACCCCTATTGTTTCTTCATAATTTTGGCGGGGGAGCGTCTGCTTACGAATGGTCTAAAGTCTATCCGGCTTTTGCATCTACACACCGCATTCTTGCACCTGATTTGATTGGCTGGGGAGAATCCGCACATCCAGTCAGGGATTATGAGATTAGAGACTATCTTACAGCGATCGCGGAATTTATCAGCCAAACTTGTCAGCAACCAGTCAAGGTAGTCGCGTCTTCCTTAACGGCTGCTTTCACTATCCGTTTAGCAATTACTCAGCCCGACCTGTTTGACTCACTCTATTTGGTCTGTCCTTCTGGATTTGATGATTTTGGTCAAGGTGCTGGTCGTAGATTACCACTACCGATAATTAATGCACCTTTATTAGATAATCTTATTTATGCCTTGGGCGCAGAAAATGAAATTGCTGTGAGGAATTTTCTGCAAAGTTTTTTATTCGCTCAACCACAACGGGTTTCGCAGGAAATGGTAGACGCTTATTTATATTCTGCACAACAACCCAATGCCAAGTTTGCTGCATTATCTTTTTTAAAAGGCGACCTTTACTTTGACTTGAGTTTATACATTCAACAATTGATAACTCCCACAGTTATCTTTTGGGGAGAAAAGGCACAATTCACCAGGATTGAATTAGGACAACGCTTGGCTAATTTAAATCCTCATATAATTAGAAAATTTTATGCGATCGCCGACACAGGAATATTACCCCATTTAGAACAACCAGAAATAATTATCGGCTTATTGCAACCATATGTAAAAGTATGAGATTTCAAATAGCAATTGCTATGAGTCCACCCAATTAATTTTGACAGGTTGCGGGTGTTCAGATACCCAACTTTTTTAAAAAAGTCGGGTATCTATGACTGATTAGGAAACGCCATAGTCCCTCATCCCTATTCTCTATAAACCACAGAAAGTACTTGTAGTTTACGTATTTCTTCACGCACACTCATGAGAATTTTACCGAGATGATTTTGTCCTGTTTTATCTGCTCCACAGCCCCAAAAATAGTCACAAGAAGAGTTTTCTACCAAAACCTCGTTACCTGTACTTAAGAGAACTTCTCTAATATCAGCATGAGTCAGAAATTTTTTCAGTACAGCTTCTCGCATAACTATAGTTTTAACTAAATCCCAATCTGGGCGAAGTTGACGACTGGTACATCGTCCTAAAGCAGCAGCTTCTTCTGGCGTTTTGCTAGTACGGATAGCGGGTATAATCGCCGCATCTACACTGCCAACAAACTTTTGCGCTTGATAATAATGTTCCACTGTTAACCAGTGAGTCCCCTGAATTTCAATGCTATGGGGAGAAAAGTTAGAAAAACAGCCATAAGGCTGCCAAACCTTATAAAAGTAAATAGTCATTGAAAAATTGCTCTTTTTTATAGATATATAAATCTCTATTTCTATAATGCCTGTAGATGCTGGCAAGAAGTGAGCGGCTTGGGATTGAAAGCTATTATTTGTCTGAAGATAGAGGATATTTTCAGACAAAAATCATATTTTGGTGAAAATCCAGTCTAAGAGGTTGACAATGGAAGCAAATAGTGGTTACTTCGGTAAGCATTTACCACTAATTTCTGCGGGAATTTTTTTAGGTTTGGGATTAGGAGGCTTTGTAGATGGTATTCTCCTGCATCAAATCCTCCAGTGGCACCATATGTTAAGCAGCGTTCGACCCTTGACCACCGACTCTAACATAGATGTGAACATGGTATGGGATGGTTTATTTCATGCTTTAGATTGGGTGTTGACTGTAATTGGAGTGGTATTGTTGTGGAGGGCTGGAGGACGTGATGATGTGGTGTGGTCATCACGCACCTTTGGCGGTTCTTTGCTTGTGGGTGCTGGGTTATTCAACCTGGTGGAAGGAATAATTAATCACCAAATTCTGGGTATTCATCACGTAAAACCAGGGGTACATCAGTTAGCTTGGGATTTAGGATTCTTGGTTTTGGGAGCGTTGCTTGTCTTGGTAGGTGGGATGATGCTACAAAGGGGCAACACTGAAATTAGTGAGTAGTTCAGTAGTTACATTCCTCAACTTTTTGTCCAGCGACTTATGTCCATCGATACTTTTGAAAAAAGCAGCTTGAATTGGCAGGTTTCTCAGTTCCAACAACAAGTAGGAGAATGGCTAGAATACCAGTCGTACCGCTTTGAGCAAGCATTACCAAATTTGAGTCCTGGCTGGAAACTTGCTCCGTGGGTGATTAATCTTTTGAGTGTTTTATCTTGGTCGTTACTAGTTTTATTCTTAACTGTAGTAATTTGGCGTTTATGGGTAGCATTTAGCCCTTATGTATTTTCATGGTTAAATAACAGAGGTTATGCTCAAAACGAGGCGAAAATATCGACTCCAGATTTATCTGTGGCAAATTGGTTAGAGCGATCGCAAGCACTGTACCATCAAGGTAATTATCGTGAGGCTTGTCGTTGTCTTTATTTAGCTATCTTGCAGCATTTGCACGACAGCAAACTTATTCTCCACAAACCTAGTCGCACTGATAGCGAATATCTGCAACTGCTACGTTTGTCTACAACTCCCGTCCAACCTTATGAAACTGTGATTACTACTCACGAGCAATTATGTTTCGGCAATGCAGAGATTTTGCCAGAAAATTATGAACAGTGTCGGCAAGCCTACCGGGAGATTGTACAGCAATGAAACGCTCAAATCGAGTTGCTTGGCTGGGTGCGATCGCTTTAGGGGTGATAATTATACTGAGTTTTATCGCTGCGCCTAATACACAAATTAATAGTGGTTCTACTTATAATCGCGCCGCCGATGGTTATGGTGCTTGGTATGCTTTTATGCAGAAACAAGGAATTACTATCCAACGCTGGCAAAAACCTTTAAGTCAACTCAATAATGAGAAAGAACCCGCTACAGTCTTACGAGTATATGGTTACCTAAGACAGCCACAATTAGATCGTGATGAAGAAAAATGGCTGGAGAAAGGGAATAATTTAGTAATTTTGGGTGTGCGTACACGGGTAAGTGCAGCCAACTTTCAGACTATGCAGCCGTCACCCGTCGGTGAAGTTAAAATTGACACGAGAAGACGTTTTCAAAAAGCTAAACAATCAGGAATTTTATTAGGCGATCGCTTCGGTGCTGTAGTCTGGGAAGAGAAGCGAGAAAAAGGTCAAGTAATTTTCGCTACCACTCCCTATTTAGCTGCCAATGCTTACCAAGATAATTTAAGTAATTTTCAATACTTAGCCAGTTTAGTCAACCAGAAAAACAATACCTTATTTGTAGATGAGTACATTCACGGCTATAAAGATGCTGATGTTAAGGAAAGTGAAGGACAAGGTGATTTAATCAGCTATTTTGCTCAAACCCCAATGATAGTAATACTGGTGCAAGCAGGTGTTTTATTATTGGTGCTGATTTGGGGACAAAATCACCGTTTTGGTAAGCCTATAGCTTTGAATACACCAGTTATTGATAATAGCCAAGCCTATATTCAAGCTTTGGCGGGAGTGCTACACAAAGCTGAATCTAGTGAATTTGTTGTAGAAATGGTGGGTAAAGAAGAACAACTACAACTCCAGAAAGCCTTGGGATTAGGCTCAGTGTTATTAGAACCCGAAACTCTGGTGAATATTTGGGCAGAAAAAACAGGTAAATCTGCTACAGAACTAGATGCAGTATTAAAACCACAGTATAGGAAACGCCGCTTGAGTGAAAGAGAACTATTAAACTGGTTGTTAAAATGGCGTAGCTTAAGGGTTGGGAGTTAGGGAAACTCAAAAAATAAATTATCCCAAACGGATAGTTTGCTAAGGTGCATCAGTATGAATAATGCCTGAGTATATTAGGACTCATACTTGATTTTTGAAATACACGTAGGGTGGGCATTGCCCACAGGCTCATGGTTGTGGTGGGCAATGCCCACCCTACAGATACTGAGAATTTTTCAGAAATCAAATCGGATTCCTATAGTTAGTTTCTATTGCACTGACGCACCCTACTGACATAGCTACGCAAATGTAAGCAAGGAGTTGGGGTTGGCTTCTGTCGAACTCACTTTAAGTTGAAATACGCAACACTTCTTTATGCTTGCTAGAAACGAATAATGTAGCCATTCTGAGTTTGATGAGGTAAATTAACCACAACGTATTCTTGAAACAGTACTGAGTACTAAGTAAAAAACTTAATTTTTATTTTCTCCCTATTTTTGAATTTTGAATTGATTTATCTTCACCAATCCCTTGTATTCTGCCAAAAAAACTTATGAGTGAAACCTATCCTATTCTTATTCACCTTGGTGAAAAACTGAACCGCGTTATTGTCGGACAATCTCAGCTAATACAACAGCTACTGGTAGGACTATTATCGGGTGGACATATCATTTTAGAGGGAGTGCCAGGAACAGGTAAAACGCTGTTGGTGAAAGTTTTAGCGCGGTTGATTCAAGCGGATTTTCATCGGGTGCAACTCACGCCGGATGTTTTACCATCAGACATTACAGGCACAAATATTTTTGATTTAAATAATCGCAATTTCACCCTGAAAAAAGGCCCTGTTTTTACAGAAGTTTTGCTTGCAGACGAAATTAACCGCACTCCACCAAAAACGCAAGCAGCGTTACTGGAAGCGATGGAAGAGATGCAGGTAACTTTGGATGGCGAAAGCTTACCTTTACCAGATTTGTTTTGGGTAATTGCCACCCAAAACCCTTTGGAATTTGAGGGTACTTATCCTTTGCCTGAAGCCCAATTAGATAGGTTCTTATTTAAGCTAGTGGTAGATTACCCCGACCAAACGGCAGAAAAGCAAATGCTACTCAATCGTCAAGCGGGTTTTGCCGCAAGACGCTCAGATATTAACAGTTTGCAACCAATAGCAACAGTCACTGATATCTTAGAGGCACGGCAGGCCGTCAAAGCAGTTAAGGTATCAGAATCTATTATTGATTATTTGTTGGCGTTGGTGAGGACATCACGTCAATATCCTGATTTAGCTTTGGGTGCGTCACCGCGTGCGGCTGGTGCTTGGTTGCAAACCTCTCAAGCAGTAGCGTGGTTAGAGGGACGAGATTTTGTGACTCCAGATGATATTAAAGCAGTTGCATCACCTTTATTACGTCATCGCCTGATTCTTAAGCCAGAAGCGATGCTAGATGGTTTACAAATTGATGCGGTAATTGCGGCGGTAGTTAATCAAGTCGCTGTACCAAGGTAATACCAATTCAAAATTCAAAATTCAAAATTCAAAATTCAAAATTAGGAATATACATTCTGGGTATGGTTCCAGCTAAACGGGTTTATCTGCTGCTAATTTTGGGACTAGCGATCGCGCCAATTTTATCATTGTTAATTGGTATTCCTGCCAGTATAGCGATCGCTCTATTATTCGATATCACCGTCTTAGGATTGATGATTGTCGATAGTCGGCAAGTACGTTCTCTGCGGGTAGAAGTTCAGCGTCAATTACCAGCACGTTTATCTATCGGGCGTGATAACCCCGTAATATTGTCAATCACATCAGCAAAGACTGAGGCTGTAGTTCAAATCCGCGATTATTACCCGACTGGATTTGGTGTCTCTACACTGACGGTAAATACTACAATTCCTTCACAAGGGAAGGAAGAAATCAAATATACTGTCAACCCAACACAGCGCGGGGAATTTTCTTGGGGAAATATTCAGGTACGACAGTTAGCGCCTTGGGGTTTAGCTTGGGATGATTGGCAGATTCCCCAAAGTGTACAGGTGAAAGTTTACCCAGATTTGATTGGATTGCGATCGCTCTCTATTCGTTTGACACTACAATCATCTGGTTCGATGCGCCAATCACGACAGTTAGGGATTGGGACAGATTTTGCCGAATTGCGGAACTATCGCACTGGTGACGATTTACGCTTGATTGATTGGAAAGCTACCGCCCGTCGTGTGGGAGTGCCTTTAGTGCGAGTACTGGAACCAGAACAGGAGCAAACCCTAATTATATTATTGGATCGCGGTCGGTTGATGACTGCCAGAGTCAAAGGATTACAACGATTTGACTGGGGATTAAATGCAGCTTTATCATTAGCTTTAGCCGGATTACATCGTGGCGATCGCGTCGGCGTGGGTGTATTTGACCGTCTTATGCACACATGGCTACCACCACAAAGAGGTCAACATCATTTAAGTAAGCTAATTGACCATCTGACACCGATTCAACCAGTATTATTAGAGTCCGATTATTTGGGCGCAGTAACAAATGTTGTCAGACAACAAACTCGTCGCGCATTAGTAGTAGTAATTACTGATTTAGTAGATGTCACCGCCTCTACTGAACTCCTCGCCGCACTTACTCGACTAGCACCACGCTATTTACCCTTTTGCGTCACCTTGCGAGATCCACAGGTAGACAATTTAGCACATACTTTTACGGAAGATGTGAGCCAAACTTACAACCGTGCAGTTGCTTTAGATTTATTGGCGCAAAGACAAGTTGCTTTTGCTCAATTAAAACAAAAAGGTGTCTTAGTACTTGATGCACCAGCCAATCAAATTACCGATCAGTTAGTTGATCGATATTTGCAACTGAAAGCCCGTAATCAACTGTAAGGGAGAGATTTACCTATAGGACTTATACCAATTCTCTATGAAGTTGCGCTAAATAAATGATGTAGAGACGTTGTATGCAATGTCTCTACAGTACTCTCACACCCGATCTCAACAAAAAATCTGGGTGCGTAGGTCGTAGAAGTTTGATTTTGAATTTTGAATTGATTTATTCCTGATTTGCAGGCGTAGTTGAAGCTGGTGGTGCTGCGGGTGCTGGCTGAGCAGGCTGGCGTAAACCTCGTAAAGTCGCTCTTAACTTGTCTTGACTAGCAGATTGAGCATTTTCTCTGCGCTGTCGTCTAGTAGGAGTAGGGGTTTGGGGTGCTTCTTGTGCAGAATTATTAGTTGTACGCTCCCGGCGGATACGGCGCAAACTCTCTCTAGCTGTACCTGTTCTTGTTGCTGAAGCAGGTGTACTAGGGCGTTCTGATGTAGATTCACTTGTGCGTCTAACTCTAGTTTCGCTGGAGGTTGGAGCAGGAGTATTAGCCTCAGTGGAAGTCACCAAACGTCTACGTCTGCGAGTTCCTTCTGTAGCATCATTATTAGCTGCTGTTGTTTGTTGGCTTCTGGCTTCAGCTTCTCTACGTTTTTTTTGTTCTTGGACTTGGCGGTGTCGTCGTGACCCTTGTAGAGCAAATTCAGTGGCGATCGCTACTCCCTGTCTACCACCTTCAGCAGGTTTTAATTTCCAATTACGTGCTTGTCTTAAAGTTTCTTCGTCTAGTTCTCGATTACCGCTAGAACGGGCAATTCTAGCACCAGTAACATTACCTTGAGAATCGGTATCAACAGCTACTTCTACTCTGCCTTCAATCCCCCGTCGTCTAGCAGCTTCTGGATATCTGGCGTTACACTCGCGGCAAGCTGCACGACCATTTCCTGATCTGTTGTTTTCACGCGGTTCTGTACGTATTTTGGGTGGTGTTGATGTTGTAGCGATCGCTTGGACGTTACCAGTACCACTACCAGTACCAGTACCACTACCATTACCAGTACCGCTACCAACACCGTTACCAGTACCGCTACCAATACCTCTACCGATACCACTACCAATACCGTTACCAGTACTGCTACCCGAACCCGAAGCTAGACTAGAGCCGGTTCCAGTTGCCACATTTCCCTGAACCGTTTGAGAATTTCTTAGTCCACTTAATAAGCGTCTTAAGTTGTCACTACTTTGATTTGTGCTGGGATTAACAATTGCTGATTTTGTTGGTGCTTGCGGTTCAGTAGCAATTTCTTGCGAAAGCTTATTGACTGGTTCTGCTTTCTCAATAGAAGTGATGGTCTTTTGAGGCTGTTGTTGAACTTGAGGCGTTTTGAAATTGTCAACTACTTTCGGAACTGGACGTACCTGGTTAACAACTTGTGGCTTTGTGGCAATGGAAATTTCACTACTGGAGCCGCCACCACCGCCTTGAGAACCTCCTCCAGAAGCATTATCTATTTTTGGTTCTGCCAAAACTGCCTCTGGTGCTTTTTCCACTTCCGCAGTTACAGGATCAACGATCGCTATTTCTATCGGTTCTTCTTCAACTTGAGGAATTCGTGCCAGAAAGTTACCCAAACCTGAAGCCAGCAAACCAATGTGTAAAGCCATTGAGCCAATGAAACTGTAAGTTAAAAAAGACTGGAGAGCCTTAACTTCCTTGGAACGTTGCTCGACATTATAACCAGAAAATGTCATAGCTTATTGCTACCTATTCTCACCAACTTAGCCATATTAAGATGAGCCTTGATAAATATCAAGTCAAACAATTATTTTTTCCAGAGAATTATGAGTTTAGGTGCTGGAGATTGGTTAAGCCAATGCGCGCCTATCCTAAATTGCAAACTCTTTCTCCCCCTGCTCCCCAGCTTCCCTAGCTCTCCCTACTTTTTATTTACTTGGGAGTCCCTGAAGTGCGTTTAGCTAATTGTAATTCTAGGCGATCGCCTGGATTTGGTTCCAACACTTGTGTAAGTAAATTGTTTTTTTTGAATAGCAAACGCAAGTCTGCAACACTTCCCTCCGTTTTGAGGACTTTTGTCAATAATCCCTCAAAGATGACATCTCCTCCGGCGGCGGTAGGAAGCATAACTTGTGGCTCCAACCACTGCGCTACTTCCAATGCACTTTTATATCCTTTAATAATTGGCCCCAGCAGGGGTAAAGCTAAGTCAACTGTTGGCGTAATTACAACATCCACTGGTGCAAACTGTTTCAACTGTGGAGAATGATAGCCATGAGGTTCGTAGTAAAGCGTTAAACTAGTGGCTAATTCTTTCACCAGATAACTATTTTCAACCACAGTCGGGCCGATTGGTGAACCAGGAAAAGCTCTAATTTCGATTTGATTATTGAAAGTAAAACTTTCACCATGAGCCAAGGTAGTGACAGACTTATAACCCAAAGCTTGCACTACTTTCGCCGCATTAGGAGAAGCCACCACTGGAATATTATGGTTTAGTTGCTTCAGTGTGGGTGGATGTGCATGATCTTCTAAACCTTGAGATAGCAGAATTAGATCAATATTTTCTGGTATGGTGCGTTCTTGAGGACGATACCCTTTGAACAGCCAATCTAAATTCCCAAAACTTAACGCATCAACCAACCACGGGTCTATAAGTATTCGCTGATTGCTGAGTTCGAGCAACCAACTATTGCTGTCTAACCAAGTTAAATACATAGCCAAAGCAAGATAACGCCTAATATCATTGTGACACTACAGCGATCAGTAACGCTGGGCGGAATGCCATCACCCCCAACGAGAGGAACTATGCCCAAAAAAAGAAGGATGAGCAAATCGCCCACCCTAAATAATTTTGCTTGTATTTTTTATACCAAGCCGCCAGCCGCTTGAAAACGAGCGCGAGCGCGTTTAAAGGCTTGATTAGCTTGGATTTGGGCTTGACGATCGCCTGCGGGTACTTGATTCAGCTTTGTTTGAGCTTGGCTGTAAGCAGTACGTGCTTCTTCTAGGTTAATCGTGTCGCCGCGTTCACCACCATTGACGAGAATGGTGACTTCATCTTCTTCAACTTCGGCAAAACCACCCAACAGGGCGATCGCTTGCCAATTTTGGCTCTTGCTGGTGCGTACTCGTAGTACGCCTGTATCTAGTGCGGTTAGTAGTGGTGCGTGTCCACTCAGGATACCTAGCTGACCGGTAGTGCTGGGTAAGATCACTTCATCAGCTTCCGCATCCCACACTGTTTTATCTGGGGAAATTACACGGACAGTTAGGGTCATAAGTTGTCAATTGTCAATTGTCAATTGTCAGTTGTCAGTTGCCAGTTGCCAATAGTCAGTAGTCAGTCATACAAATCTACTGACTACTGACTACTGACTACTAACAAATTAGCCTTTGAGTTTTTCGGCTTTGGCGATCGCTTCGTTGATGTCGCCTACCAAGTAGAAGGCTTGCTCTGGCAGATCATCCAACTCACCAGATAGAATCTTCTGGAACCCTTTGATGGTGTCTTCTAACTTCACGTACTTACCAGGAGAACCTGTGAATACTTCAGCGACGAAGAAGGGCTGAGACAAGAAACGCTCAACTTTCCGGGCCCGTGCTACGATGAGTCTGTCTTCTTCAGACAGTTCATCTAGACCCAGAATAGCGATGATGTCTTGCAATTCTTTGTAGCGTTGCAGGGTCGATTGGACAGCACGAGCAGTATTGTAGTGTTCGTCACCAACAATGTTAGGTTGCAACATGGTAGAGGTGGAACCTAGCGGATCTACCGCAGGATAAATACCTTTAGCAGCCAAACCACGAGATAGTACTGTTGTACCATCTAAGTGAGCAAAGGTAGTTGCAGGCGCGGGGTCTGTCAAGTCGTCCGCAGGTACGTACACAGCTTGAATTGAGGTGATAGAACCTTCGGTAGTGGAGGTAATCCGTTCTTGCAATTGACCTACATCAGTACCCAAAGTTGGCTGATATCCCACAGCAGAAGGCATCCGACCCAACAGCGCGGATACTTCAGAACCTGCTTGTACGAACCGGAAAATGTTGTCAATAAACAACAGTACGTCTTGCTTATTGACATCACGGAAGTATTCAGCCATTGTCAAACCAGACAAACCAACCCGCATTCTTGCTCCGGGTGGTTCGTTCATTTGACCGTACACCAACGCGATTTTTGATTCGTTGAGGTTGTCTTTGTTGATTACCCCAGATTCAATCATTTCGTTGTAGAGGTCATTCCCTTCACGGGTACGCTCTCCCACGCCGGCGAATACAGACACGCCACCGTGCTGGGTAGCAATGTTGTTAATCAGCTCCATCATGATTACGGTTTTGCCGACACCAGCACCGCCGAACAGACCAATTTTACCACCGCGTCGATAAGGGGTCAGGAGGTCAACAACTTTAATCCCGGTCTCGAAAACGGAAGGCTTGGTTTCTAGCTCTGTGAGCTTGGGAGCCGGACGGTGGATGGGTAAAGTTTCTTGGTTGTTAACTGGGCCTCTATTGTCTACAGGTTCGCCAAGAACGTTGAAAATCCGTCCGAGAGTTGCTTTACCAACGGGTACGCTGATGGGCGCGCCTGTATCGACGACTTCCAGACCACGGACTAAACCATCCGTGGAACTCATAGCAACGGCGCGTATTTGGTTGTCGCCCAAAAGTTGCTGTACTTCTACGGTGAGGTTGAGTTCCTGTCCAGCTTCGTTAGTGCCTTTGATGGTCAGAGCGTTGTAGATTTGCGGTAATTTTCCGCTAGGGAATTTAACGTCTACAACCGGACCAATGATTTGGGTAATGTAACCGATGTTTGTTTTTTCTGCGGTGGTGACCATGCTGCGCCTAATGGTTGAAGCTATATTTCAGAATGGGTCTTAGAAGACATAAGATTATGCAATGTCATCTTTCACTCTAACACCGGAGGGGGACAGAGTTCCGTTAGTAATTCCTTAAAAAGTAGTTCGGCGACTTTATTCCCACCAGCTTGACTGAATGACCCAACTCTATATCATAAATTGATTCTTAAGACTTACAACATTAGAGAAGTGGGCTTAAGTATGGTGTTTGTAGCCCCACAACAAAAACAAAAAAGAAGCGACTCTCTACAGAGCCTCTTCCCTCGGAAAAATCAATGATGATTATTTCTCATTCAGACTTACGCATTGCTCAGAAACAGCCGTTTGTTGCTTGAAGCTTGGTTAATGTGCTGGGATATTAGCACTTAACTGGCTGCTTTCGATTACGCTTGAGATTTGAGGTGATACCGAACGCACCCAGACCGAATAAACCAATCAGAGTAGCTGGTTCGGGTGTTCCCTGAGGATTTGTCACAATTTCTCTTCTGAGTTTCCGTTCAACTGTGTCAGCAAAATCTTGGAAAGTATTAGCCTGTAAAACAAAAGAACCAGTACCGCCCTTGACGTTATTGTTATAGAAGTTGAACAGAGATGTGCTGTTACCAATGACTAGACCATTGATGGCATCAACACCAGCTGCTAAAGCAGCATCGCGGGCAGCTGCTGTATTAGCACCTATATTTGTAGAGCCATCACCAGACACGTCAATAACTTTGCGTACGCCTTCAAAGTCGTTATTGAAGAAGAGGGGTGTAGCAAAATTAATTGCAGAACCGATACCAGTGTTACCACTAAAGGGACGTGGAGCTGCACTGATCGCCGCAGCAAAATTCTGTGCTGCTGCTACACTATCAATTAAAGTCCAACCTACGGTTTGTTGCTGCTGGTTTGTGCTACTCCAGTAGATGTAGTTAACAGCAATCTTGCCAATATTCCCTTTAGAGATGAAGTTGTTGAATAGATTAGGATTGCTAAAAGCATTTACATAGCCGTCTCTTTGTAGCTGAAATTCTGTACTGTCAACACTACCAGATACATCAACTAGTAGAGATAGTTCTAAATCAACAAGAGTAGCAGCATAGGCGCTTGTGGACATAGCCAGAGCCGACAAGGTACCAGCTACTGTTGTGAAGGTTGCTCTGAAAAATAATGAAGTCTTTTTGAGATTCATCTTGCTAAATCAAAAATGTAGGTTCCGACTGTGAAATTACTTACTCTATTGGAGTAAATAGTCCAAATGAAGATTTTAGATTCAGTCGCTCATCAGTAAATTTTTGCAGGAGAGTTTAATCAGGTACTTTGCGGCGCGCACACAATATCAACCCTGAAAAAATATCGAAAATAGAGTTCTCTTGACCTTTATTTGACTTATGGGCAAAACTTTACTCCGTGTTTTCCTCACCTAGACACTCAAAATGCTAGGGTAAATATTCTTAATGTACTAGTAGTATTTCGATAGCTTCACACAAAAAACATATTGTTGAGTCTGCTAGTTTATTAACCAAAACCTAGCTTATGTCTGGCTTATAATAATTTTTTATCCCAATACTTAGCTTGGGTAAATATAAATTTTCTATGTAATTCTACTAATATTTAACAACCCATTGCAATTATTGTGATTAAGGTTCGATGGTATAGTTAACAACCTTCAATTAGCTGGTCATATGTTATGGGTTGAGTGTTAGTTTCGGCGATCGCTCTCACAAATTCTGACCGGAAGAGGCAGGGGGAAAGGGAGCAGGGGAAGCCTTTTCCTTCTGCATGAAGCGGAATTTATAAAGCAAAAATAAGATTATTGTAGTGGCGTGGCAAGCTTAAATTAGCGCATTAGATTGGAAACAATTAAACACAGATAAACGCAGATGAATGCGGATAGAACTTCTGTTATTGGACTATTTTAGCCTTGTCATGCCACTGCCACTACTTAATATTTACTTTATAAATAATCTCTAAATCCTTAGTCCTGAATAGTATTAAAGTCAAGCCAATGATAACTGTTCATGGGTACTGGGTTCGCTGTCAAACCATACTTGATCTAATTCAGTTTCAGTAAATCTATAACCAAGGGTGGCTGCGAAATTGACTATTTTCTTTTTATCCCAATGGTAACTACCTAATAAACTACGACTACAGCACTTATTAAAGTATTTTTCATAAATAATTTCGTCAGCCATTAAAGCTTCATAAAAAGCATTTGCTTGTTGTATAGACATAATTCTTCTCCGTTAAAAATTTATCTTCATAGTTAATAAAAACTACTTTGAATTTTTAGATAATTCCGGTTATTAAAGACAAAATTGTTGAAATTTCATTCACTCTTTAAAATGCAAAATATAAAATCATCAAGAAATTATCTTTAAAGTAGAACTTTCAAGGCAAAAAATACTTACAACTTGGTAAATTTTTTATGATCAATAAGCATATAGATTCAACTTCGTGTAAAATCCCCCATAAACTAATTTGATTAAACATTTGCCGGAAAATTTTAGCTATTTTTTCATTTATGCAGAAATAGCCACGACAAACAGGGAGTCGAAAACTTCACTACATAGTTGGGTATTTTCAGAAACTTAAGTTTGAAGAACTGAATACCATCTGTCTAGTGATTATTTCCACGCCAAGGCGATCGCTTCTATGGAGAAACACACAATAGTACTCTTATGCTAAACCTAGAAGCGCTAATAACCAAGTATATGTATAGGGTTTTTACTGAAAAAATAAGTTTATTTATATAAATTTCATATAAAATTAAAGTAAAAATACGTAATAACCCAGTATTGGGGAACTTTTACTAAGTATCGAAACTAGCGATCGCCAAATTTAATCAGTAGAGCGATCGCTATACTCACAGCCAAAATTAGGGTCATACTCAACGCTGAACCAAAGCCCCAGTTTTGGGTAACTCCGAGAAATTGGTTATAAACTAGCCTGGCTGCCGTCATACTAGAAGCACCACCGAGTAATTCTGGGTCAATAAAGTCCCCTAAGGCTGTAATTAAGACAAGGAGAGAACCAGCCGTGATTCCTGGGGAAATTTGCGGAACTGTGACTTTCCAAAAAGCCTTGACGGGACTTGCGCCTAAATCTGCTGCTGCTTCTAGTAAGCGTTTATCTAACTTCTCTAATGAAGCGTATAAAATCAACACCATGTAAGGGAGTAGGCTGTAACTCATGCCAATTAAAACAGCTGGTGTACGGTTAAGTAGTTCTAAAGTAGGTAAACCGATGCTGTTCAATAGACTGTTCAAAAGACCAGTCGGGCGGAGAATGGTTATCCAAGCATAGGAACGGAGTAGAGAAGAAGTCCACAAAGGTAAGACAAAGCCTATTACCAGGAGATTGCGCCAGCGTTGCGGTGCAATTTGGGCAATCCAATACGCCACCGGAAAACCCAAAATTAGACAGATCGCCATTGTACCTAATGCCAACCAGAGCGATCGCAGGATTACTTGCAAGTATAAGGGGTCAAGTATGCGGACATAGTTATCCAATCCACTGGGGTTGACTATATCTCCTGGTCTAATATTGGGAACTAGACTCAACTGAAAAATTATCAATGTTGGTAGTACTAATAATAGTAATAACCAAATACCAGACGGCGCTAGCAATGCCAAAGGTTGGATAAGATTTAACTTTCGGCGGTTTAACTTTTGAATGTTGGCAAGATCATCTGGAGTATCACGAATTTCTGTATTCACAATTATAAAAGTAATTAACTGTTGACTATTGACTATTGACTATTGATTAACTACTAGTTAATTCCGTCCAGTAACGCTCATAAACTTCCTCAAATGGCCCCACTGGGCTAATGCGTTCACATTTATCTAAAATTGAAGATGGAGGATATAGATTTTCATTAGTTTTTATTTGTTTTGGTAATTGTTCAAATGCAGCATTATTAGGAGTAGAAATCTTCAGCCGTTCGCTTGTGGTAGCTGCTACTTCTGGTTGTAAAATAAAATTAATCCAGGCATAAGCTCCATCTAAATTGGGCGCTGATTTGGGAATAACAATTGTATCAGTCCATAGTGAAGAACCACTACGGGGAATAACATACTTCAGTTTAGGATTTTCCTTAATGACTTTGGTAGCATCAGCTGAGTAACACATTGCTAATGCCAAATCACCTGCTAAGATTTGATTGCGCCAAGCATCAGTGTCAAAAGCAGCGATCGCTGGTTTGAGTGTACTTAACTTTTCATAAGCTTGTTTAATTTGGGCTTCATTTTGCGAGTTATAGGAATAACCTAACATCCGCAACACCGCACCTATAACCTCACGGACATCATTGAGTAAAGTTATACGCTTACTGAGGAGCTTTTGATTTTTCCATAGATATTCCCAGTCTTCTGGTGCTTCTTTGAGAATTTCCGAATTATAGATTAAACCCGTTGTGCCCCAATTGAAAGGAATACTATAGCGGTTTTTAGGGTCATAACTAGGATTTTGAAATTGTGGGAATAAATTATCTAATCCAACTAGGCGATCGTGTTTTAATTCACTTAACAAACCCCTTTCTACCATCTTCTGTACCATATAATCAGATGGGTAAATTAGGCTATAAGTACCGCCACCTCCAGCTAAGAGTTTAGCTAGCATTACTTCATTAGAATCATAGACATCAACAAGCGCCTTCATACCAGTTTGGGCGCTAAAAGTTTGTAATAGTTTCTGATCGGAATACTGTGTCCAAGTATAAAGATATAATTGGTCACTGCGAGCAGAAGGATTAGAAGCTTTGACATCAGCTAACCTCCAGCCACAACTTGCTAAAGATAAACTGGAAAGTGCTGTGATTCCTTGTAGAAATTTTCTTCTATTAGTCATTAGTCATTAGTCATTTGATTAATAGCCAAACAATCACTTTCCGCCCACCAAGCATAAATAGGTGTTTCACGGTCTGGTAAATTACCAAATGTATTAGGTTGTAAAACATTAATATTAATGCCGTTAATTAATTGGACAAGATAATTAACGTGAGTTCCTAAATACATGACATTTATCAGCCTTCCTTCAAAACAGTTATTGAGCGAACTAGGCGGATAAAGGGAAAGTTGAATTTTTTCTGGTCGTACACTTACAACTACAGATTTTAATAATTCTGCGGGTGTATCTTCATTCCGGGCAACTACAATCGTGAGTCCAGTTTTGGTAACAATTTGAATATATTCAGCTTCTAATACGGTGATTTCACCACTAAACAAATTAGTATCACCGATAAAATCGGCGACAAAGGAAGTTTTAGGACGTTCGTAAATCTCTTGGGGAGTACCAATTTGTTCAATTTTCCCCTGGTTCATCACCGCAATGCGATCGCTTAAAGATAACGCCTCCTCTTGGTCATGAGTTACCATAATAAAGGTCAAACCCAGGTTTTTATGTAAATTTGATAACTCAACCTGCATTTCCTTACGTAACTTTAAATCCAACGCCCCTAAAGGTTCATCTAGTAACACCACAGCCGGACGATTCACCAAAGCCCTAGCCAAAGCAACGCGCTGCTGTTGACCACCGGACAGTTGACTAGGAAAGCGCGATCGCAAACTTTCCATTTTTACCAGTTTTAAAGCCTCTTTAACTCTGCTTTCTACTTCTGATTTCCGGGATTTCTTCAGCCGCAACCCGAAAGCAACATTATCCCAGACGTTAAGGTGATTAAATAGAGCGTAACTTTGAAATACTGTATTAACTGGTCGGCGGTAAGGGGGAATATTGGTCATCGGCTGACCCTGAATCAATAATTTACCAGCATCAACTTGTTCAAATCCGGCTATTAAACGTAGTGTCGTTGTCTTACCACAACCAGAAGGGCCGAGAATACTAAAGAATTCCCCTTGTTTTACATCTAAGTCCACTCCATGTACCGCCGGTTCTTGGTTGAAAAACTTGAACACGTTACGTAGTTCAACATCGAGGGGTAGAAGTGTTTTTACGCCCCTGGGATTCTGCGTGACAGTTTGAGCCATATTCATCAGTAGAATGCCGTGATCTTACGAGATTTTGTGTATTAATGTAGTCGATTAAGCAAACTCTTCATAGCCTTTGGTTCATTGTAGTCTGCTAAAAAGATTTGTTTATAAATACACTGACTAGATTGTTACAAGTTGAAGAGGTGTAGGAATTTTTGGGAATTATATACAAGTTACCGACTTTTTGGGAATTTTTACCTGTCTTATGCCTCTGCACTGTATATTTATACCTAATCACAGACCACTCATCTTGTTGTACCCGCTTCTTTTGCCATTGGTGGAGTGACCTATGATAAGTAGAATCGTCCCAGGTTCAAATATGGAATCAGACCGTAGCGTTATCATTCATCCTCGTCACACTTGCTTGCTGCTTCTACTCCCAATAGATAAAGATGCAGAGACTACATTAACAGGGCAATTACCCATTACCAATCAACACTAACCATGCAAAAAACAAAATGCAGGACTAGTTCAAGATGTACAGAACTGATTTAAAATAACTTGCCATAGCTAGATTTATTAGGTGCTATCACCCTAAATAGGGTAATAAAAATATAGGACAATTAACTGCATACAAATATTATTATCTAAGCAATTCTCTAATTATTATGGCTTTATTGCAACCATCTCCACTACTGGGTAAAAAAGATAAACGAACTGTTGGCAGGGGTTTTCAGTCTACGTTTTTGATTATATTTACCCTGCTAATGACGACGGGAATTAGTGCGCGGTTAGTATACTTACAAATTATTGAAGGCTCCCAATTTAAGCGCAAGGCCGAGTCAAACCGGGTTCGGGTCATCCCTAAACAACCAGAAAGGGGTAATATTTTTGACCGCAATGGCAAACTTTTAGCCAGTACACGTTATCCTCGTTCTATTTATCTGTGGCCGATGGCTCACACTAAAGCCTCTTGGTCGGTGGTGGGGCCACGTCTGGCAAAAATTTTGGAGATTCCCCAAGAGGAAATCGAAAAGAAATTAGAAGAGGCTGGTGCTAACTCTTCTTCACTCATTCGCATTGCTCGTAATTTGGATGAAGCCCAAATCACCGCTATCAAGGAATATGAAAGTGAACTTAAAGATGTAGAAATACACACGGAAGCTGTGCGCTACTATCCCCACGGAAGAGAATTGGCTCATGTTTTAGGTTATACGCGAGAGTTGACAGCTGAACAGTTAAAAGCTAGGAAGCAAGAAGGCTATCGCCTTGGTGATGTGATTGGTCAAATGGGCGTGGAAAAAGCCTATGAGAAATCACTGCGGGGTGAATGGGGTGGTCAACAAGTAGAAGTTGATGGGGCTGGTAGACCGTTGCGGGTTTTAGGCGAGAAACAAGCTAAAGCTGGTAATGATATACGTTTAACCATAGATTTAGATATGCAGAAAGCAGCAGAGAAAGCATTAGGCGATCGCAACGGGACAATCATCGCCCTAGACCCGAAAAACGGTGCTGTCCTAGCAATGGTATCTCACCCCACTTTTGACCCCAACATTTTCTCCAAGCAAAGGCTGACTCAAAAAGACTGGGAATCTGTCCAAGGTGAAGACCATCCTCTGGTCAATCGTGCTTTGAGTGCTTTTCCACCTGCTAGTACTTTTAAAGTTGTCACGATGACGGCTGGTTTAGAATCAGGTAAATTTTCTCCCAGCACAATATTACAGACATACGGTTCTCTAACTATCGGTGGAACCCGATTTGGGGAATGGAATCACGCCGGGTTTGGGCCTTTAGGTTTCGTTGGTGCTATGCAGTGGAGTAGTGATACTTTCTTCTATCAAATTGGTAGAGGAATTGGCGGCCCCACCTTGATTGAATGGACGCGTAAATATGGGTTTGGTCAGAGAACAGGCTTTGAGTTTGTTTCCGAAGAAGCTAAAGGTGCTGTACCAGATGAGACATGGAAACAAAAAGTCTGGAAAATGCCTTGGACTGTTGGCGACACAATTAATATGTCCATTGGTCAAGGCGCGTTATTAACTACTCCCTTACAAGTTGCGGTTATGTTTGCTGTACCAGCAAATGGTGGCTACCGTGTCCAACCGCATTTGCTCAAAGATAATGAAGAAGCTAGAAGCTGGCGAGAGCTTGTACAGATGAAACCGACCACTTTGAAACTTTTGCGCGAGAGTTTACGTAAGGTAATTTCTGATGGTACCGGGAAAGTTTTACATCAGCCGACAATTCCCCCAGTCGCCGGTAAAAGTGGGACTGCTGAAGCTTGGAAGGGAAGAGTCAAACAAAATCATGCTTGGTTTGGGGCTTACGCTCCTGCTGATAAGCCGGAAATTTTGATTGTCGCCTTTGCCGAACATTCTGGCGGCGGCGGTGGTAGCGTTGCTGCACCAATGATACTTAAAGTGATGGAAGACTATTTTCAACGCAAATATCCTGGCAAATATCAAAAGCCAGCCACTACAGAAGCAGCAAAAACCAGATAATACTAATTCCCAATAAAGAAGCTTAGGGGTAAGACCGTTTACCTTACCCCTAAACTTCCTTTTAATTACAAATTACAAATTATGAATTAGCCTTAACGTTTTTGAGTGGCGATCGCTAATTTTGCTCCCTGTACCTGACGTACTTGATCCATGATGGCCACTACCTTACCATGTCCTACTCTTTCATCAGCATTAATAACTACTAGGGCTTCCTGGTTAGCACCAACTAGGTTACGTAACTGTCCCGCCACAGCATCAACTAGAATCGGTTGACGATTCAAGCTAACCGCCCCTTGTTCATCTACCGTGATCGTAATCTTTGCAGGTACTTGCTGTTGTTTTGCCGTTGCCGCTTTTGGTAAATTAACTGGCAAGCCTTCTGAACGAGTTAAAAACAGCGTAGACATGATAAAAAATGTCAAAATCGCAAAAATCACATCGATCATCGGCACAATGTTGATCTGTGCTGGAATATCTGGCTCATCTTGTAGACGCATAAGTCCTCTCTCCTCTTTCGTAGCGGCGGCGGTAAAGTAATTCTAATTGACCGCCATACTCCTGAAATAGTGCCATCTGTCTGGTGTAAAGTCCCCGAAAGGAGTTGGCAAAAAACAGTGTGAATATTGCCACTACCAATCCTGCTGCTGTAGATACTAAAGCTTCACTAATACCCGCCGTCACACCTGCGGTTTTTGTCCCTCCCACATCACCAATATCTAAAGAAGCGAAGGAAGTAATCAAACCTAACACTGTACCCAGCAAACCTAAGAGCGGTGCTAAACCGATAATTGTGTCGAAAATATTTTGAAATCGCTTGAGTACGGGGATTTCGGCTTGAGCTTCGCTTTCTAGCGCCAGGCGAAATTCCTCCGGTGTTGGTTCTTCTAATTCCAAAGCCGATAAAAAGACACGCGCCAGTGGTAAATCTACATTTTTTCTGAGTTTATCTATTGCGCCAACTACATTATCTAGCCGATAGAGGTTCAACACATCTCTAACTACGCGCTGTTGGCGATTGTTGATTTTTAGCCAAAATCTGGCACGCTCAACAATCAATGCTACTCCCAACACAGAAAAACCTAACAGAGGCCACATGACTACGCCGCCTGCTGCAAAAAGATTTTGGATTCCCATTTACTGCCTCATCATGAATCAAAAACCAGATTAGCAGAATCCTCTGGTAAATTGATACTCTTTGTCAAGAGTACCTCAAATATGATGCAAATTATTCTCAAATTCTTGAGGTTGTATTCAGCATCAATTGCATCATAAATATTGACAAGAGTCATGGGGAGAGTATCTGTAAAGTTACTCCCAAGGCTTTTTATGCTAAATCAGAATACTTAAGAATCTGGTTTTTAGATTGGATATGCCGTAAACTTGTGCAAACTTCCACACATCGCTTGAGAATTTGATTTTCTATTGTCAATGTTAATATCTTAACTATTGATAATTAATAGCAAAAAATGTACTTAACAGTGAGTAATGATAAATTCGCAGATGGTAATTTTTGAGTTTGTTAGGACTTACGCACCCAGATTTTCTGTTGAGGCCGGGTGTAAAGGTTTCAAACATTTATACCCCTAAACCCCTATACCCTTACACCCTTCTTCCAAGTCTTGATATTTCGTTTTCATGCGTAAGTCCTATTTGTTATCAATTGCGTAATTTCTATGCTTGCTAAATGTCATCTTTTCCCTACTCCCTGGTATATTACTCATGACCTATGGTCAACATCAGCGATAACATAGGTATTTAAAGGAACTTTGCAAATCCAATGTGGTGTGAGGAGTCGGGTGATGAAGTATTTACCTTATTTAGTGGCAATTGTGGGAACTAGTTCTGCTTTGAGTCTCGTGATTAATACTCAACCAGTACAAGCGCAAGTTGCATATGGTAGCTATGTCGGTGTTGGACCAACTGTTGGTTTGACCGATAGTATCCAAGTTGGTGGGGTGCTAGCTTTCCGCTACAAACTGCTAGAATCACCAATTTCTTTTCGCGCTCAAGCTTTAGTTGGACAAAATACCGCAGTCGTACCTACAGTATCCTATGACCTCCCTTTAAATTGGCAAACAGATGCTTACTTAGGCGCGGGATTAGTTTTAACTGGCGGTAATAGTGCTTCTCCTGTCGGTGACAAAATTAGTTTTGCCCTACAACCCGGTATTGATTATGTCGTTCCTAACAGTAATACTGTGTTGTTTGGTAATGCCATCATCGCCTTTGATGCTTATCGTAACGGTGGCGGCGCAGCTGTCTCTGTTCAAGGTGGTGTAGGTTTGAGGTTTTAAATACATAGCAACAAAGTATGAAAACAAAAAACCTGAGTCTTGCTATGGACGCAGAGGCATAAGAGTATAAGCATTCAAACACCTGGTACTCTTATATCTTTGCGTCCACTTATCATGACCTTGCAGCATCAATATCTAATGATTTTGCTAGGGAAAATCTTACTGTCTATGATACACATCAATTTTTTACTATTGAATAACTTCTATCAATAGAAAACTGCGGTAAATATTTATAAGAAAAAGTTTACAAAGTTTAATAGAATAGATTCATTCACCAATAAGTATTTTTGCTTAATAACATGATGGCGGATGGATTTCCTTGGCTGACCGCGATTATATTACTACCACTCGTTGCTTCTGCATTTATTCCCCTGCTGCCTGATAAAGAAGGTAAGCTCGTGCGATGGTATGCCTTGGGTGTAGGAATCGCGGATTTTGTTTTGATGTGCTATACCTTTTGGCACCATTACGATGCAAGCAGTGCGACTTTTCAACTAGTGGAGAAATATGATTGGGTACCTCAGATAGGTTTTAGCTGGGCGGTCTCAGTCGATGGAATATCCATGCCACTAGTGTTGCTGGCAGGATTTGTGACGACCCTTTCTATGTTGGCTGCATGGCAAGTTAATCTCAAGCCTCGCCTGTTTTATTTCTTAATGTTGGTGTTGTATTCTGCCCAAATCGGGGTATTTGTCGCCCAAGATTTGCTGTTATTCTTCATTATGTGGGAACTGGAATTGGTTCCTGTTTACTTGCTTGTCTCGATTTGGGGCGGACAGAAACGCCGCTACGCTGCGACAAAGTTCTTGCTTTATACAGCAGCAGCTTCAATTTTCATCTTAATCGCTGGGCTGGCAATGGCTCTCCACGGCGATAATACTACTTTCGATATTGTCGAACTCGGTGCGAAAAACTATCCTCTGGCTTTAGAGTTATTACTTTATGCTGGATTACTAATTGCCTTTGGTGTGAAGCTGGCAATTTTTCCCTTACACACCTGGTTGCCTGATGCCCACGGTGAAGCTTCAGCACCTGTATCGATGATTTTGGCAGGGGTGCTTCTAAAAATGGGTGGTTACGGACTAATTCGCCTGAATTTGGAATTACTGCCAGACGCTCATATTTACTTTGCTCCAGTGTTAGCAACTTTGGGTGTAATCAATATTATCTATGGCGGTTTGAACTCCTTTGCTCAAACTCATATGAAGCGCCGCCTTGCTTATTCTTCCGTTTCCCACATGGGGTTTGTGCTGCTGGGTATTGCCTCTTTCACCGATGTGGGTGTGAGTGGTGCTATGCTGCAAATGCTTTCACACGGTTTGATTGCGGCGGTGTTGTTCTTCTTGGCTGGTGTAACATACGATCGCACCCATACAATGGCGATGGATAATTTGGGTGGTATCGGTCAAGCTATGCCCAAAGTGTTCGCTTTGTTTACCGCCGGCACAATGGCATCTTTGGCACTTCCAGGAATGAGTGGCTTTGTCAGCGAACTTAAGGTGTTTATTGGTGTTACCACTAGCGACATTTACAGTCCGACATTCTGCACCGTTATGGTATTCCTCGCCGCAGTAGGAGTTATCTTAACGCCGATTTATCTACTGTCTATGTTGAGACAAGTATTTTACGGCACTGGTGCAGAACTCAGTTGCAATATTAACAATGGTGCTTACGAGAACCAGGAAGATGAAGGAACAGCTTGCTTTGGTACAGACTGTCTCTTACCAGGGGAAGCTGTATACAGAGATGCCAGTATCCGGGAAGTATTTATTGCTGCGTCCTTCTTGGTGTTGATTATTGGTGTAGGTGTCTATCCTAAAATCGCTACGCAACTTTACGATGTGAAAACCGTAGCAGTTAATACTCAGGTACGCCAATCCTATACCCAAATTGCCCAAAGCAATCCTCAGATATATGCTAAAGGTTTCTTTGCTCCCAAAATTGTAGAGCCTGAAGTCATGGCGGTTTCGGGAATGATCAAATAATCCCATCATTTAGATAATAAGTTAGGCGATCGCTTCTTTGTGGGGCGATCGTTTTTTCTTTGGTTTTATTGATAATTCGGCTCTTAAAATAAAGATAAACTTACCTTTCCATAAGTATTATGAGTATCGCTACTACTAAACGTTTCACCGTAGCTGAATATCACCGTCTAATTGAACTCGGCTTTTTTGCTGAAAATGACCGATTTGAGCTAATTACAGGAGAAATAGTTCAGATGACATATAAGGGTAAACCTCATGCAGTTTGCGAAACTCGTTTAGAGAGGGAACTATACAAGTTGGTAGGAGATATGGCAACTCTACGAGGACAACAACCAATTACATTATCAAATTATAGTGAGCCGGAACCAGATAGAGTAATTGTTAAAAATCGAGATGATGATTATCTTACTTCTCACCCTAATGCTGTTGATATATTACTGTTAATTGAAATTGCAGATTCATCTTTGAAATATGACCAAGAAATTAAATTACCTGTTTATGCTGAAGCAGGTATTGTCGATTATTGGATATTTAATTTAGTAGATAAATGTCTTGAGTGTTATAGCGAACCTTATCAGGATTTGCAAGGTAGGTTTGGATATCGAAGTAAGTTAGTTTATCTACCAAATGAGTCGGTTAATTTACCAATTTTTTCTGATTTAGTTCTGAATTTATCAAAGGTTTTTCCTAGTTAGGGTATCTCGACTAAAGCCCTTGCTGTAAAATTTAAATCAATCCTTCCATCGCTTGTTGTAGATTATTTGTTAAATCAGCAACAGCTTGTCTTGCACCTAAACGACTCTCTTTATACTTGGGATACAAATCCGATACAGATAGCGGTTCACCAATAGTAATCTTGACTTTTTGCTTGCCTAACTTGGGGCGATTAAAAGATTTTGTACCTTGGATTTTTGCTAACATCTGCCAAACAATTAACACTGTTTCCGCAAACCTTTCTACTGTTGGTTTTTCGCGGATATAATTACCGGAAACAGCCACGAAACTTTCAACTAATCTCATATGCCACATTCTGGCGTTAGCTTCTTCTGCAACTCTATCGCCTAATGCCCGTTCAACGGCAGATAATCCTTTAATATCTTTGTAATCTTCCCTAAATATATAATTCCACCCGGCTTGCTCTACCCGGCGACAGCGATCGCTTAATTGTCCCTTTGGTTGTAAATTAAAATACTGCTCTGCTATTTCTAATGCAGCATTTAACAAGGCTTGTAAGCGTAATTTCAAGGCTTCATTACGATTATCGCTCGCCCCTTCCGTTACTGGAGATAACTTGAGATGATAAAACCGCGTGTAAAACTGTTCCATCAAAGACAGCAGATGTTCTGCCAAAGTCAACAAACGCGGGTAAAGTGACTCCAAATCAGGAACTTGGGTTTTAGTGCTTGTATCTACAGGTAAACCGCTAGCCACAGCCAACTCATCTAAAAGTTGGGCGATCGCTTGCCAAGGTGCATCAACGTAACTATATTTAATCCCAACTGGTACAATTAAAACCTGCTCGGTACGTCCGGCTTTGTGCAAATCTTCAGCACACCAAAAACCCATTTGGGCAATACCTGGTTCTAATGGGCTAATCATTTCCGATAAACCATTAGTAGCACCTTCTGGGGCAGCCGCCATCGGAAATTTGCCATTGGCGAACAAATCCCGCGCCGAACGTAACCCTGTCCAGTCAGCCTTACCCCTCTGTATGGGAGTCCCACCCAACTGAGATGCAAGCCAACCAACATAGTCACCAGCCCAGAGGGGAATGCCGCGATCGTAGATAAAATGAGCATGAATGGGAGATTGTAGTGCTATACCCTGCTGTCGTGCTACCCTTGGCACGAGTTGTGAAAGCAAATAAACCAAAGAAAATGGATCTTCCGTTTGTGGATGGCGAAACGCCAGTAAAAAGCGAATTTTACCCCCTTGAAACTCGCGGTAGAGATTTGCTAAAACCTCAGCATTGTCTGCTTCAATTTGGTTAATGGCTGTTTGAGAACGAATCCAAGTTGGTAGAAACAGGTGAACAAATCGCAGAAGTAAGGGATTAAAGGCTGGGGGGATAAATTTTAGAGGTGGTTGTGCTTGGTAAATCATGGGGACTGGGGATTGGGGACTGGGGATTGGGGACTGGGGACTGGAGATTGGGATTGGGATTGGGATTGAATCTAAAATTCTTACCCCTACACCCCTATACCCCTATACCCCTACACCCTTATTAGGAATAACCTATATTTTGTAATTCATAGTTCATGTTCGATATTTCGTAATTGAGTTGATACAGAAGTTAGTGATTTTGCAATTAGGAGTCAAGGAATAAACGATGCGACTGTCACAAATGTTATTCGTTACACTACGGGATGATCCGGCTGATGCGGAGATTCCTAGCCATAAGTTGTTACTACGTGCAGGCTACATTCGTCGCATCGGTAGCGGTATTTATGCGTATCTCCCCCTGATGTGGCGAGTACTGCAAAAGGTTTCTCAAATTGTGCGGGAAGAAATGAACGCGGCAGGCGCACAAGAATGTCTGTTACCCCAGTTACAGCCGTCGGAGTTGTGGAAGGAGTCGGGACGCTGGGATACTTATACTAAAGCCGAGGGAATTATGTTTTCCCTAATTGACCGCCGCGAACAACAATTAGGGTTAGGGCCGACGCACGAAGAAGTAATTACAGCGATCGCTCGTGATATGATTCGCTCTTACCGTCAGCTACCCCTACATCTATATCAATTGCAAACCAAGTTCCGCGATGAAATACGTCCCCGGTTTGGTTTGATGCGCGGACGGGAATTTATTATGAAGGATGGCTATTCTTTCCACGTCGATGAAGACAGCCTGAAAAAAACCTACCAAGATATGTACCAAGCCTACAGCAATATGCTACGGCGCGCGGGTTTAGCGTTTCGTCCGGTAGAAGCTGATTCTGGTGCAATTGGTGGTTCTGGTTCTACAGAATTTATGGTGTTGGCGGAAGCTGGGGAAGACGAAGTTCTCTACACCGATGATGGGAAATACGCCGCTAATGTGGAAAAAGCGGTTTCTTTACCTGCGGATGCGGAACCGTCACAGTTTACAGCTTTTGAAAAGCGAGAAACACCAGGAACAGAAACTATTGAAAAAGTTACTCAATTTCTCAAAGCTTCTCCTACCCAGATAGTGAAAAATGTTCTCTACCAAACGGTTTATGACAATGGTGTAACAGTTTTGGTACTGGTAATTATTCGTGGTGATCAAGAAGTTAACGAAGTTAAGTTACAGAATGAATTGACGAAATTAGCTCCTAATTACGGTGCAAAGGCAATTATTAACCTCACCGTTCCCAGTGCAGAAAACCAACAAACATGGACAGCAAAATCTTTACCTTTGGGCTATATTGCACCGGATATTGCTGATGAGTATATTGCTGCAAATAAACAAATTCATCCTAAATTTGTCCGGTTCGTTGATAAAACCGCCGTTGATTTAAAAAACTTCATTACAGGTGCAAATGAAGCTGGTTATCACGTTGTGGGTGCGAATTGGGGCGAACAATTTCCCCTACCAGAAATTGTTGTAGATGTGCGTAAAGCCAGGCCAGGCGATCGCGCTATTCATGACTCAACCCAAATCTTAAAAAGTGCCAGAGGAATTGAAGTCGGTCATATCTTCCAATTAGGTACTAAATATTCCCAAGCCTTAGGCGCAACCTATACCAATGAACAAGGTGAAGAAAAACCCCTGGTGATGGGTTGCTACGGTGTGGGTGTATCGCGGTTAGCCCAATCAGCCGTGGAACAATCTTATGACAAAGATGGCATTATCTGGCCCGTGGCGATCGCTCCTTATCATGCAATTGTGACAATTCCTAACATTAACGATGCTCAACAGGTAGAAATTGCGGAAAGGCTTTACACTGAACTGAATCAATCAGGGGTAGAAACTTTATTAGATGACCGTAATGAAAGAGCCGGAGTCAAATTCAAAGACGCTGATCTAATCGGTATTCCTTACAGAATTGTTACCGGACGAGCAATTACTAACGGTAAAGTTGAAATTGTAGAAAGGGCAACTCGCCAATCTCAAGAAATCCCCATTGATGAAGTTATTACCACACTCCAGCAGTGGATTAAAGCCGCAATAGAGCAGAAAAATTAAATTATGAGGAAATGAGACTATTTATTACTCTCATTTCCTCTGTATCTCTCATTCAACTGTTGAAAACTTGAAGAAATCATAACATTTACAGATTTACATAATTTGATAGGTGACGAATTCCCAACACTAATTCTAAAATGAATAATAAATAAAAATTTATAATCCAGAATTCAGAAAGACAGGTTAATTCCTATCAGCTAATTCTAGACAATAAATATATAATTTAGTGAAGGTGTGAAACCAGATATATTAACCCATCAATCATCATAGAAGTCTTGTTTCAGAATGACTTTTGAGCTTTGAACTCTCAACAGAGAAAGTGCAGCACTTGAATCTACAGAGTTATCTTTCAGGTTTTTGGAAACTCTCCATTTGTCAGCATCGTCCTTAACCAGGCTGCTCTTCACAACAAGACTACCTTTAGGAATTACCCATGAGAAGCAAAACCTATGGTTTGGGCAAAGGGTATAGGAATTTAGGGGTACAGGGGTATAGGTTTCAAAACCCTTACACCCTTACACCCTTACACCCTCGACTCCAAAAATAATCTCTGTGTAAGTCCTGTTTCAGCCCCCAGTCAGGAAGGTTTTAAATATGAATAACCAACAAGGATCTAACCGTATATCTTCAGGTGTAATTGCAGCAGTCTCAGCCGCAGTTGTAACGGTTGCTGGCGGCGTGGCTTGGATAACTGCCAACTCTCATAATAATCCCACACCATCAAATCCCTCTCAACGTGTCCAAGAACCAGGACAGCCAACAACCAAACAGCCAGGTAACGAGCAAACTGCTAGTGTTTATTGGCTCAAACCAAAGGGCGATAGCATAGATTTAGTTCCCCAAAGAGTGAGAGTAGCTGCTGTACAGCCGAATCAAGTTTTAGAAAAAGCTTTCCAAAATTTATTAGCAGGGCCGACAGAAGGAACAGACTCCACTACTATCCCCAAAGGTACTAAGTTATTAGGACTAAAAGTAGAAAATAATGATGAGGTACACGTTAATTTATCTGAAGATTTCACCAGTGGCGGCGGTAGTACCTCAATGATGGGTCGTGTTGGTCAAGTAGTCTATACTGCCACAAGTTTAAACCCCAATGCCAAAGTGTACATTGAGGTAAATAGTAAACCATTGGAAGTTTTAGGTGGTGAAGGCGTAGTCTTAGATCAGCCCCTAACCCGTGACAGCTTTAAGAAAGATTATCCACTTTAGTCAATGGTCAATGGTCAATAGTCAACAAATTCAGACTATGGACTAATGACTAATTTTTATTTAGCACCCTAAAATTACGGGCTTGCTGTTCTAACCTTGTAGCAAGGCGATCGCAAACCCGATTACACAACTCAAAAATCATCTCGTCTTCCACCCGGTAGTAAGCACTAGTTCCTTCACTGCGACGGCTGAGGATTCCAGCTTGCCACATTACTTTTAGGTGTTTAGACACATTGGCCTGGGAAGTCTGGGTTGCGTCTACCAATTCCTGTACACACTTTTCTTCATCCCGTAGTAAATGCAACAGCCGCAGACGCATCGGCTCACTTAGAAGGCTGAAGTATTCGGCTACTTGTTGCACCACTTCTTGAGATACAGGCAACGCTTGTTTCATCAGGATTGATCCGCAGGACTGACAACTTTACCAATGACTCACTGCTAGTAATTTAAGTTGCTAGCGGTCAATTTTATGGCTGGTAATGGGTAATGGGTAATGAGTAAAATCTTTCTCAATTACCAATTAGCGATTACCAGTTACCAATTACCAAACATAACTAGCAACTTGAGTTAGTAATGACTCACCTATATACATTAATACTTAATCTGGTTTAATTCTCATCAAAGGTTGATTATATTCTACAGGTTCGCCGTTTTGGACGAGAATTTCGATCACTTGCCCAGAAACATCAGCCTCAATTTCATTCATCAGCTTCATCGCTTCGATGATGCAGACGGTTTGACCTTGACGGATGCGATCGCCGACTTCCACAAATGCGGCTTCACCTGGTGCAGGAGCGCGGTAAAATGTTCCCACCATTGGGGAAGGCACTTCTGCTAATTTTTGGTCAATGATTTTTGCTCCTGGCTGTGAGCCGGAACTCGTGACCGCATGATCGGCTACACGGCTTGTTCCCACCTCTGGAGCCGGAGTTGGGGCAGGATGGGCAACAATCGGTACAGCCGATGGCAATCCCGAACCTACCACACCACTCAAAGGTGCTGTCACAACCGGCACAACACTGTTATTAACACCAACAGCTTTACGTACTGTTAGTTCAAAGTCGTCGCTTTTGAGCGTTACTTCCGCAATATCTGTTTGTGCAATAGTTGTCAGCAGTTGACGGATTTCATTAAAGTCCAATGGCACAGTTTTTATTACCTCGACCAGTCCGTAAATAAAGAATTTTTCATACCAACTCTCCAAAATCCATATACTATTAAGACTCAGAAACCTTAAGGGAATCTAGTTTTTTGAATTTTGAATTTTGAATTTTGAATTGGCCCAAGTGTGGCAGGGATTTAATCCCTGAAATAGGGATTGAAATCGGGATTTGTTCTCGGATGAGACGAAACCTATTCCCTGCCTAAATATTTATCGTCACGGGTATCAATTTTGATACGTTCTCCTTGAGAGATAAACAAAGGAACCATTACAGTTGCACCAGTTTCGACAATTGCTGGTTTCGTGCCACCTGTAGCCGTGTCACCCTTAACACCTGGATCAGTTTGTATAACTTCCAAGACTACAGAGTTAGCCAGTTCCACCTCTAGCACTTGCTCACCCCAACGAATAACGTTCACTTCCATACCTTCTTTAAGGTATTTGACGCGATCGCCAATTTGTGATGCGCTGAGTCGTCCTTCTTCATAGCTTTCCATATCCATAAAGACGAACTCATCGCCCTCTTTATAGGTATGCTGCATTGTAATTTTTTCTAAAGTAGCTTGTGGAACAGTTTCCCCAGCCCGGAAGGTTTTTTCTAAAACCTTGCCGCTTTGGACGTTCTTCAAAGTTGTCCGGACAAAGGCAGAACCCTTACCTGGCTTAACGTGAAGGAAATCTATCACTCGCCATACAGACCCATCTAAGACAATGGATACACCAGGTCGAAAATCGTTACTAGAAATCATGAAGCTTTCAAGTGTTGGAAGACAATCGGCATTTATTGTACCCTTCAAGGGTCTTAATTAGGTAATTAGTCAGTAGTCGGTGTTAGTTGTCATTAGTCCCCAATCCCCAAATACTACTCATGACTCGTACTGTGGGAAGATGATTGATGGGTTACGCCTAGTCAACAATTTGATGCTGCATTGAGCTATTCCATGTTGAATTTATTTAAATCCTGGCTGAAGAACAGCCTCATGGCAATACTGTTAGTAACAATATTTTTAGGCATAAATACAGCTGGCTGGACTCCTTCCAGTAACGCCGCCTTGCCATCTGGAAATGCGATTACTGACGGTAGAGCTTTATTGCGGTATGCACTCCCAATAAATAATAAGCCGGTACGCGAACTGCAAGCCAGTTTAGAAGATATTTCTGCCCAACTGCGTGCAAATCGCCGATGGGGTGCTGTCTCCAAAGACCTGAGTAAAGCATCCCGCATTCTTGATAAACCTTCACAAATCCTAACAAGCGTTCCGGAAGAACGCCAAACTCAAGCTGAAACTTGGATTAATGAATTAAAAACTGGTGTAGCAAAAGTTCAAGAAATTGCACAATCCAAAGATAAAGAACAAGTTCTACTA
Organism: Trichormus variabilis 0441; assembly: GCF_009856605.1. Taxonomy (NCBI): domain Bacteria; kingdom Bacillati; phylum Cyanobacteriota; class Cyanophyceae; order Nostocales; family Nostocaceae; genus Trichormus; species Trichormus variabilis. The sequence continues at coordinate 4,153,305 of NZ_CP047242.1, forward strand.
GAGAGAGCTAAATTACTTAATTTAGTCTCTCTTATAGAAGAATCAATGGTGAAGGAATTTCCTTTTGAAGTTCCAGAAGAGTATATTAACCTCCCTCAACTTAAAGGACGCGCCACCATAGCGATTAAAACCAACAAAGGTGATTTAACTGTTGTGGTTGATGGTTACAGCGCCCCTGTAACGGCGGGAAACTTTGTAGATTTAGTGCAACGGGGTTTCTATAATGGGTTAGAATTTACCCGTTCTGAAGAATCTTACGTTCTACAAACCGGAGATCCCCCAGGCAAAGAACAGGGTTTTATTGATCCCAAAACAGGCAAATATCGGGCTATCCCTCTAGAAATTCTGGTAGAAGGTGATAAAAAACCAACTTACGGGATCACCTTAGAAGACGCTGGACGCTATCTAGATATGCCAGTATTACCCTTTTCTTCCTTTGGTGCATTAGCAATGGCTCGTCCTGAAACCGAAGCCGATGGTGCGTCTTCCCAAGTCTTCTTCTTCTTATTTGAACCAGAACTCACCCCAGCCGGACGTAACCTCTTAGATGGTCGTTACTCAGTTTTTGGCTATCTCATAGAAGGCAGAGACATTTTAGATACACTAAAAGCCGGTGACAAAATCGAATCAGCAACCGTTGTTCAGGGACTAGACAATTTAGTACAACCCCAATCAGCCTAATACCAGTTCTCTATGAAGTTGCGCCAAATAAATGATGTAGAGACGTTGCCTACAACGTCTCTACAGTACAGAATAAGGTTCATCTTCATCAAGAAACGGTATAAGTATATTTCTGAGTTCTAAGTTATTAGGACTTACGCATGAAAACGAAATATCAGGGTTTTGAATAAGGATGTAAGGGTATAAGTCTTAACAGATAACCTGTTTGCGTAAGTCCTAGTTCAGAGTGAGAAGGCAATAAACAATACTCAGTTGTTACTTGTCTTTCTCTCTCATCCCTCATTCCTTCCAATGACCACAGTTAAAGATATTGGCGAACAAGGACTATTGAAAATATTGCAGCGCTTTTGTCCACCAGAAATTATTGGTGATGATGCGGCGGTGTTGGTGACAGAACCAGAGCAGTCTTTAGTTGTCACTACAGATATGCTGGTTGATGGGGTGCATTTTAGCGATGTCACAACTTCCCCAGAAGATGCGGGATGGCGTGCTGCGGCTGCGAATTTGTCAGATTTAGCGGCGATGGGTGCTACTCCTTTGGGTATTACTATTGCGTTGGCGCTTCCTGGGGATTTGAGCGTGAGTTGGGTAGAACGCTTATACCAAGGAATTACAGAATGCCTACAAAAATACAATACTCCCATTGTTGGTGGAGATGTGGTGCGATCGCCTATCACTACTCTATCCATTACCGCTTTTGGTCAAGTCCACCCCAATAGGATTATCCGCCGTTCTACTGCTCAAGTTGGGGATGCGATCGCAGTTACAGGTATTCACGGAGCCTCCCATGCGGGTTTAAAGTTGCTTCTAGACCCCAAAACAGGAAAAGACCTTACCCCCGAAGAAAAGGCGGCTTTAATTAAAGCCCACCAGCGTCCCCAGCCACGTTTAGATGTTCTTCCCTATCTCTGGCAAATCTCCCAATCTCCATTCCCTATCACCGGTATGGATAGCAGCGATGGTTTAGCGGATGCTGTACTACAAATCTGCCGAACCAGTGGTGTTGGTGCTGTTATAGAAAGCGACCAAATACCCCTACCAACAGCCTTCAACCACTGGCTAACACCAGAACAAGCTTTAAATTATGCTTTATACGGCGGTGAAGATTTTGAATTAGTGTTGTGTTTACCACCAGACCTAGCAAAAACCCTAGTACAAAATTTGGGTCAAAGTGCAGCTATTATTGGCACCATTACATCAGATACCGACGTGATACTGCACCATCGAAACACAAAAATCCCTGACCAAGTACTCACCCTCAGTCAGGGATTTCAACATTTTAGTCACTAGGATTAATTGCTAGTTGTCACTGCTTAGTAATACTAAACACAACTAACAACTAACAATTGACCAAATTAACTTAAACCCATTTTTCAGCCACTAATTCTGCCAAGTCAAGAACGCGTTGGCTGTAACCCCATTCGTTGTCATACCAGGCCATAACTTTCACGAGATCATTACCCATAACTAGGGTCAAGCTAGCATCAACGATAGAGGAAGCGTCAGTTCCTTGATAATCAGACGATACCAATTGCAGTTCGCTGTAGTCCAGAATGCCTTTCAGTGGGCCTTCAGACGCGTCTTTGAGGGCTTGGTTGACTTCTTCAGTAATAGTACGCTTCTCAACCTGAACTACGAAATCTACCATTGAGACGTTCGGGGTAGGTACGCGCAAGGCAACGCCATTCAGCTTGCCTTTGAGTTCTGGGATAACTAATGCGACTGCTTTCGCCGCACCGGTGGAGGTAGGGACGATGTTGATGGCTGCTGCCCTTGCCCGGCGTAAATCACGGTGAGAAGCATCTAATAAGCGCTGATCACCTGTGTAGCTATGGGTCGTTGTCATGCTGCCTTTGATGATCCCGAATTTGTCGTTCAGAACCTTAGCGATGGGAGCTAGACAGTTGGTTGTACAACTAGCATTACTGATAATGTGATGTACGTTGTGATCATAGTCGTGATGATTTACACCAATCACAAAAGTGCCGTCCTCGTTTTTACCGGGGGCTGTGATCAAAACTTTCTTAGCTCCAGCATTAACGTGCTTTAACGCACCTTCTTTGCTAGTAAATACCCCAGTTGATTCGATAATTAAATCAATTTCCCATTCCTTCCAGGGCAAGTTTTCTGGATTGCGATCAGATACGCATTTAATGGTCTTACCGTTAACGGTGATAGAGTTATCATCAGCCGTAATGTCAACATTCTTTAACTTCCCAAGCATCGAGTCATACTTTAGGAGGTGAGCATTAGTTCTCGGATCTGATGTGTCGTTAACAGCTACAAGCTCGATATTACTATTTTCTCGTCCCAGCCAGCAGCGTGCAAAGTTACGCCCAATACGACCAAAACCGTTGATTGCGACTCTAATCACAGTGTCTTGCCCTCTGTATATATGCCTATAAGTTGATATCTTTGACCCCAATCATATCGCAAAGGGGGAGGGTATTTATAACCATAAAGTGTTAGATCCAAAAAAAAACACATATTTTATTCAGAATCTTCTGAGTAAAGCTTGTGATCAGCGATGTAGGATCTCACATCTTCGGGAACTAAATAACGAATTGACTTCCCTACTCGATAAAGTTTACGAATTAAACTTGACGAAACTCCCACTAAGGGTATATGCAGTAAGTGCCAGTGAATAGTATTTGACTGTTTTCTCAATTGCTGCTTCACTTGCTTGCAGATTAACTCACTTTGAGCTATATTCTCACCACCTACCAATCGGGGTGCGATTAACCAATCACACATTGGTGCTAATTCCTGCCCACGGTACCAACGAGGTAAAGTTTGGAAAGTATCCAAGCCTACTATCCAGTACCAGTGAGTATTTGGGAAACAAACAGATAAGTCGGTCAAGGTGTTAATCGCGTAAGAAACTCCTGAGCGATTTTTTTCCACAGAGGAAACAGTAAACGCTGGGTTATCTTGTGTAGCTAATTGCAGCATTGCTAGGCGATGTCTAAAAGCAGATGCTTTTTTATGAGGAGGATTTAGTGATGGCACCCAAATTACTTTTTCTATTGATATCTGCTGCAAAGCTGCCTCAGCTATGAGCAAGTGTCCCCAATGAATCGGATCAAATGTGCCACCAAAAATTGCCAGGTGCTGCATGGTTATACCTTGGCTATCTGCAATTGAAAATGATTTTCATCGCCAATATGAGATTTTAATAAATTCATGCCTTGGCTTGATGAAATATTAGAACAGGTTTCGCTACGAATGTAGTCATCATGTAGCCAACACCAGTAAGGAATCGGAAAATATGTATTTGACATTACAAGAATTTCTTTCCCGATATGACGAAAATTTACAGAATAATCATAGAAACAGTATAGAAATAGCAAAAACCTCTAACCAAGGTAAAATCATTCTCAATAATCTAAATCTCAGTAGAAATTCCTTAGAAATTCATTCCTGAAAAAGATATAGGAGTAGTTACAGTAAAAATCCAAATCCTGTTATGATACGCGTGTTATTTGTGATTGATGGTGTGGTGTGGTGATAAGAGGAGTAATCAATGAATAATAGTGTAGATTTCGGCGGTAGACCATTTCATTTTATCGGAATCGGCGGTATAGGGATGTCTGCCCTGGCATACGTTCTTGCAAAACGCCAGTTGCCAGTGTCAGGTTCTGACCTTCGTCCTAATCATATTACGCGCAAGTTGGAATCTATCGGCGCGCATATTTTTAGTAGACAAGAAGCGAGTAATCTTGAATTCTTTGGCTCTAAAGTTAGCTCTACTGAAATAGAATTAAATACACAAGAAATGTTTCCGCTTGGCAAGTCAACATTGCCTCAAGTGGTTTGTTCAACAGCAATTAACTCGAATAATTTAGAATACCAAGCAGCAATAGAATTAGGATGCCCAATTTTACATCGTTCAGATGTACTAGCGGCTTTAATTAACGATTATCATAGTGTTGCCGTAGCAGGAACTCATGGCAAAACGACAACTAGTAGCATGATTGGTTATATGTTACTAGAAGCGGGTTTAGATCCAACAATCATTGTTGGTGGAGAAGTAAATGCTTGGGAAGGCAATGCCAGATTAGGACAAAGTCCTTATTTAGTAGCTGAGGCAGACGAATCAGATGGCTCCCTGGTCAAACACGCTCCAGAAATTGGTATTATCACTAATATTGAATTAGATCATCCTGACCATTACGACACCTTAGAAGAAGTCGTTGATATCTTTCAAACATTTGCCAAGGGTTGTAAAACCTTAATTGGTAGTGTTGATTGTGCAACAGTGCGCGAGTTGCTTCGCACCGCCGCCAGCGATCGCCAACAACCAACTATCACTTATAGTCTTCATCAAGATACAGAAGCTGATTACACCGTTACTAATATTGACTGCCGTGCTGACGGTACCACTGCTTTAGTCTGGGAAAAAGGCAAAGCATTAGGTGTACTGAAACTAAAATTACTCAGTCGTCATAATCTAAGTAATGCTCTAGCCGCAGTAGCTGTTGGTCGTCTAGTGGGTCTAGAATTTGGGGAAATCGCCAAAGGTATCGCTGGTTTTGAAGGCGCAAGACGACGCTTTGAATTCCGTGGCGAAGTCGATGGTATTACCTTCATAGATGATTACGCCCATCACCCCAGCGAAATCCGGGCTACATTGGCTGCTGCGAGGCTTCAAGCTAGACCAGGACAAAGAGTAGTAGCTATCTTTCAACCCCACCGTTATAGTCGCACCTTGACCTTTTTAGAAGAATTCTCTGAGTCTTTCAGTCATGCCGATTTGGTAGTACTGACTGATATTTACAGTGCAGGGGAGCCCAATTTAGGACTAATTAGTGGTGAACAGTTGGCAGAAAAAATTGCTCAAGAACACCCACAGGTAGTTTATCAACCAACTTTATCTACAGTGTGTGAGTATTTATTAAAAAATCTCCGCCCTGGTGACTTGGCTTTATTCCTGGGTGCAGGAAATTTAAATCAGGCAATTCCCGAAATCATTACCACACTGTGCGAACCTGCGACAGCCACATTGTGAGGACACTCACCAATGAAGGCTTTTATCTAAGCCAAGTGTTTACTTAGCAACAGTTTTATCGAAATTGCTGTAGTTGTACGGCAGATAAATGTAAAAATTTCACAATTAATTGATGTAAAGATGAAAATTTCCCAGGCAGTTGGAAACGCCTGTACAGTTCCTGCTTCCAATGTAGAGACACACAATAACAATCCTTCAAGAGAAAGTAAAATTATTTACTTACCCGGTACTAATTGCGAGATTAAGTCTCAAGCTCTGTTATCCGCATTTACTTCTTATAGAGTCGGGGGAGCAGCTGAACTGTATGTTGCCCCTCGCAATATAGAAGCATTGCAAGCCAGCCTCAAATATGCACAAGAGCATAACCTCAGAGTAACAACTCTCGGTGCAGGTTCTAACTTGTTAGTGAGCGATCGCGGCATCTCAGGCTTGGTCATTGCTACTCGTCATCTACGTTACAATCGTTTTGACCACCAAACCGGTCAAGTAACTGTAGCAGCCGGAGAATCAATTCCTAGTTTGGCATGGGAAATAGCAAAGCTGGGATGGCAAGGGTTTGAGTGGGCTGTAGGTATCCCTGGAACCGTTGGTGGTGCTGTAGTGATGAATGCCGGAGCGCATAATAGCTGTATCGCAGATATATTAGTTAGCGCTCAAGTACTTTCGCCTGATGGCACAATAGAAACACTCACTCCTGAAGAATTGGGTTATGGGTATCGTACTTCATTACTACAAGGTAGCAATCGCGTAGTCACCCAAGCCACATTCCAACTGCAACCAGGCTTTGATCCTGCCTACATCACAGCCACAACCAGAGAACACAAGCAGATGCGGTTAACCACTCAACCCTACAACTTCCCCAGTTGTGGTAGTGTGTTCCGCAACCCCAAACCTTATTCGGCAGGCTGGTTAATCGAACAATCAGGATTAAAAGGCTATCAAATAGGTGGCGCACAAGTAGCGCATCTCCACGCTAATTTTATAGTTAATCGCGGAGGAGCCAAAGCTAACGATATTTTCTGCCTCATCCGCCATATCCAGCAGGAAGTCCAAGAACGCTGGTCAATTTTATTAGAGCCAGAAGTCAAAATGCTGGGTGAATTTCAGGCGGCGTGAGGAATGGGGTAATGCTGAGATAGGGCTATGGGAGTAATGCCAAGAAAAAAACATAGTTTTTGTTCTTGTCCTCCCATTTACCCCTCCCCAGTCCCTAAAGTTTTGGTAAAAAAAGAGGCAAACTGCCCACCACATCTATAATTGAATTTGATTTGTTATTCAACGCACACGCGGACTATCAATTATGACAGGAAAAGGACAAGGATTCGGCTTCGGCTTGGGAAAAATGAAAGAACTGGCCGAAGCTTTCAAAAAAGCACAACAAGTTCAAGAAGGTGCAAAACGACTCCAAGAAGAATTGGAGCAAATGGAAATTCTGGGAGAAGCTGGCGGTGGACTTGTGAAGGTAATTGTCAGTGGCAACCAAGAACCAAAGCGAGTAGAAATTTCCCCAGATGCTTTAGCACAGGGGGCAGATTTACTTTCCGACTTGGTAACAGCTGCAATGAAAGATGCTTATATCAAGTCTACAGCCACGATGCGAGAACGCATGGAAGACTTAACCAGTGGGTTAGAACTACCTGGATTTTAGTCACTAGTCATTAGTCATTAGTCAATGGTCATATAGTCAACAAATTTGGAAACTATAGACTTTGGACTACTGACTTTTGACTTGGTTTGAGGTGATTTTTCTATATTTATAACCTGTTATAATTACGAGTTGAGTTGGCGTTACTCTTTTGTGCAAAAAGCTGTAAGAATGCTTTGCCAGCTTGAAGATTACTAGGAATTATCAATTATCACTTATGCCTTACAAACTGCTGTTTGTCTGCTTGGGGAATATCTGTCGCTCACCATCGGCAGAGAATATTATGAACCATCTGATTGAGCAGGCAGGTTTAAGCAATAGTATTATTTGTGACTCGGCTGGTACTTCTAGTTATCACATTGGTAGTTCACCTGACCGAAGGATGAGTGCTGCTGCTGTTACGAAGTTAGGAATTAAACTGCGGGGACAGGCTAGACAATTTGTCAAATCTGACTTCCAAGAATTTGACCTAATTCTAGCTATGGATCGAGACAACTATGACAACATTATTGCGCTTGACCATACTGGACAGTATCACAACAAAGTCAGTTTAATGTGTGAGTTTTGTTCGCGCCATAACCTGAAGGAAGTTCCAGATCCTTACTATGGCGGGACAGAAGGGTTTAATCAGGTGATTGATTTGCTGGTTGATGCCTGTGAGGGTTTACTGCAACATATTACCAGCCAGTAACTAGAAGCATAACTAGCAACTTGAACTAGATACAGATGTTACTCTACTAAACCATGTGTAATGGCAAAACGCACGAGTTCGGCCCGGTTGCTGGTGGTAGTTTTTCGCAGTAGACTACTAACGTATTTTTCCACGGTTCTGGGACTCAAGTGTAATTGATGCCCTATTTCGATATTAGACAAACCATGAGTCAACATTTCCAAGACTTCTTGCTCTCTCGGCGTTAAAGATGAGAGTAGGTGCGATTTTTCCACATGAGTGAATACAGAGTGATGACTCTCTACAATTTTGCTAGGGAGGGGGCTGCCTGAATTATCTTTTTGAGAAAATCTATATTCAGATTGAATGATTTGCGATCGCTCTAACAGATTATGAATCGCTGCTGCTAACTCTTCTAGTTCAAAAGGTTTAGGTAAGTATAAATCACATCCCGACTGATAACCAAGAATTCTTTCCTGGGTTCTCGTACGCGCTGTTAATAAAATTACAGGTAATAAACGGAATGGAGGTTGCTGACGAACTCGACGCACCAACTCATAACCATTCATTCTTGGCATCACAATATCAGTCACGATTAAATCAGGATGGTATACTTCCACCATAGTCAAAGCTTCCTGACCATCATTAGCCGTAATCACTGAATAGCCAGACAGTTCTAGGTAATCACTAATAGACAGACGAGTGCCCAGATCGTCATCCACTACAAGGATCGTCAAGGGCATGGACAATACACCCCTAGCATTATTTTTTACTGAGATTATCTCTACAAGCTCCATCTATGAACACCCATAAAATAGTGTTCTCATGTTTCATACTATGACAGGATTAGCGGCTAATGACTGGTCTAAAAGTAATTTATAAAGAAAATCTTAAATTATTTATTTAGCTAACTAACTTCAAAGTTGCTTTAAGCTCTAGTTAAAGAAAAGCACAGTGAATTATTGTAATTCTTCACAAACAACTAAGGGATAGATAGCTATTCTTAAACAAAGTATACATGAACACTAACTTTTCTAACATCTATATTTAGGGAAAATTTTCCATTCAAAGGGAGAAACGCTAAATTATATAGATATGAGCAAGAGTTAGTTCAACATTTATTATAGTGGGTTAATATACACTGCTGAATTCACTATAGGACTCCTAGAGCATCGATTCAGTAATTAAAAACCTACACCTGTCAGCCCAGCCCCCTTCCCTACGAGGCAAGGGGGAGCTAAACGCCCTTTTCCTCGTAGGAGCTAAAAATCTGAGCAGAGGCTTCCTCCGTTGGTGTAGCCCGCCGCAGGCATCAGAACTTTTCAAGGCAGAGGGGTAGAGGGAGAGGTTCTAGCATCCATTCAAACTATTTTTGCAGTAAGTTTAAAAGCAACCTAATTCTCAATGAGCGATAAGAGCGAAAGTTACAAAGTAATTACTGATAATCGACAAGCCCGTTACTTGTACGAAATCCTGGAAACTTTTGAAGCCGGCATTCAGTTGACAGGAACAGAGGTTAAGTCAATTCGTGCAGGGAAAGTAAACCTTCAAGATGGTTATGCTTTGCTTCGAGATGGTGAAATATGGCTAATTAATGCCCATATCTCTCCCTATAACGCTAGTGGGCAGTATTTCAATCATGAACCAAGACGGACGCGCAAGCTGTTATTACACCGTCAAGAAATTCGGAAGCTGATTGGCAAGGTAGAGCAGCAGGGCTTAACATTAGTTCCCTTGAAAATGTACCTCAAACGTGGCTGGGTCAAAGTTAGTATTGCTCTCGGTAAGGGGAAAAAGCTCCACGATAAGCGAGAAAGCCTGAAACGTCGCCAAGACCAGCGTGATATTCAACGAGCAATGAAAAATTATTAGTTGTGATTGTTCCTCAATTACTCCACTGGAGTTAGACAGCGATGGCTTCGCCCGCCGCAGGCATCGCAACAGTGGGTGGAATGTCATCACCACTAATAGAATGGTTGTATGTCCCCAGGTGAGTTAAGCAAATACAGAGTTTATAGCCGCAGATTGATTCTGCTAAGTTCAAGACTAGATAAAGTGGTGAGTAACTTTGGAAGCAACAAGGACCTCTCACCATGAACCGTGATTTTTCTAAAACTGTTGGCGCTGCTGTTATCACTTTAAGTATGGCAACTTTGCCTTTGAGCTTACCAGCAAACGCTCAGGTACAGACTGCCCCTAGAACTGATGGCACTACGACCAGAACTTATGATCGCACCGCAGATCGTAACGATTTTGACTGGGGCTGGCTAGGCTTAATTGGTCTATTGGGTTTAGCTGGGTTAGCCGGTAAAAAGCGTGACGATGAGCCAACCCGCTATCGTGATCCCAGCGCGCCTGGTGCTAGTAGCTATCGGGAATAGATATAGCTATCTGGTGAATTTTATACATATAGGCACGGCGGGAGATAGCTTGCTGGCAGAAATTTCTGGTTGTGGTTTTGTTGATTGCTGAGTCAGAAATTTTCTCATATAAGCGATCGCCCAAACCAGAGCATACCTGATGACACCGTGCCTCATTCTCCCATCAATGCTTAGTTGCTTGCGGGTTCTTCGTTAAATAAATTCAGTTCTTGACTTTGGTTTGCGGCTAAAGGTGTCCAATAGCTGGCAATGAGAGCAACCATTAACCACCAGAGAGTATTAACTTCTGGACGGAACCATATAGTGTCTACCGTGCCGTGAGCCAGCATTCCCAGCAACGTGGCTAAGGCACCCATTAACCAAAATCCTTGCACATTGGCAGATTGACGCAGACGGCGCAGCTGAACGAATGCTGTATTAATAGTGACGATAATTAACCAGAAAAAGCAAGCTAGACCAACAAAACCCATTTCCACAGCCACTTCTAGGAAAATGGAATAGGCGCTCAAAGCACTATAACGAGGTCTTTGGTAAAGAGGGTAGATTTTATTAAAAGAATTATGACCAGGGCCAATACCGATAATTGGGCGATCGCGGATCATCTCAAAAACAGCATCCCATACATTGCGCCGGAAATTATTGCTGCTATCTTGGCGATCGGCAAAAATGCTGAGAACCCGAAACCGCACTGGCTCGACAAATAACACCGCAATCAACAATACCCCTATTAAACCACCCAAAAGTATGGGTAATGACCAAGTTCGCCAAAAAGGCGGCATTTGCACGCTCCACCAATAAACTAGCAATGCCGTCGCCACTAAAACTGCTACCAAAAGACCAATCCAGCCGCCACGACTATAAGTAAAAATTAAGCAAGCAGTATTTACACACAGCATTGTGACGGCTAAAGATTTTCTTGCCCAGCCTTGCCAGACAAAAACTGCCATGAGGCTAAAAATCACCGCAGGTACTAAATAACCAGCCAACAAATTGGGATTGCCTAAATAACTGTAAACTCTTGTAGTTTTAGACAAGGTGGACTCTGGATCAACCCAAGTCGCCAGTGGGGGCGCACCAAAACGCCATTGTCGCATTCCATATATACTGACAACCAGTGATGCAGATAGGTAGAGGGTAATGATCCAAGACCTCAGGCGCGGCGATCTCAGTACCCTGGCGCAAAGAGCAAATAATAACAAATACAAAGTCAAGGTTAACAAGTCAGTTAATGCTGCCTTCTTGACTGGTGATAATGCCGTTGCAACAGCAGCAATTCCCCAATAGAGCAACACCAACAAATGTATAGGAGTCACAAGGAAGTTATTGCTTGATGAGGGTTCATCAGATAAAGTCAACAACAACCAAAAACCTACGCAAGCTATCAGCAGCACACCAACGAGAGTGCTAGAGACAAAAGGAGCCAAAACATATATCAAGCTGAGTAACGCAGCTGCAATAATGTCTCCCCACTGAAGTAAGAAACTAGTTTGCCGCCAAGAAGACAACTGTCCCACCAGGAACCGATGTAAGTAACTTGTAGCTAGAAACTGTTTTACAGGTAAAGAAGATAAAGTAAATCGTTGCCAGACTAAATTCATAAAACAAGCTGCGCTTGATTAGCAAGCCCCTACTGAACTTGGACTTAATCATAATGCGGCTCATTATAAAAAGGTAATAACTCAAATTGCAAATTGTTAATTCCTGTCCATGCTGACTAAAGTTAAGCATTCGGCCATCAAAATGCAGTGGAAAATAGAAACATTGCTCAAATATCGCTAACTTCAGGAGCTTTTGCCAACTGTAATGGTAAGTTCACTAGATAACGATGTCCGGATTCCCGTGAGCCTTGAATAGAAATTTGTCCACCGTGCAGTTCAGCTAACTGACAACTCAACAATAAACCCAAGCTTTCACGGGACAAATTACCTTTACTTTTGCTGGAATCGCCATCAGGATTTACAGCCAGAAGATCAGAATAAGAATCAGCTAAGGATCGTAACTTTTCCAGTGTCACAGGTAAACTTCTTGTTTCTTCCTTCGGTTCGGGAGGTACACTGTACGTAGCAGCATCAGCAGCCAAATCCATGACAGACAAGGAATTGAGGCGGAAATATGGGTCAACATCAGTAATCCCATCCCCTAACCAAGGGTGAGAAACCCAAACAGTAATATTCAGCGCATTTTCTTTATATGAGACATGAATACGCACAATACTGCCAGTAGCAGAAAATTGAATCACACTAAAAATTAGGTGATACAGCATTTGCCGAACTTTGTCTTTATCCAAAGGCCAAATACGGCTACGTCCTGGTTCTATAGACAAGCGAATGTCTTGTTCACGACGATTAGCTGCTTCCTCTAAAGTATTAATAGCTTGTTGACACAGCATTTCGATGTCTACAGGAGTGACATTTAATACATTAGCTTTTTCATCTATTGCTCCTAGCTCAGTAATTTCATTCACTAAAGAGAGTAAATACCGACCACTGTGTTGGATTATATCTAGATATTCACGTTGCTTCGTTGTCAAAGGCCCATAAATCTCACGTCCCAACACACTTGCCATCCCTAATACAGATGTCAATGGTGTACGTAATTCTTGAGTTAGTTGTGCTAAAAGTTCTATTTTGACCTGCTTGGTTGAATGTGAATCTTGTTCTACTTCTACATGAGGCGGAGTCAGTTGAGTCTCAAGAGGCTCATCATGAGGTATGAACGTGGGCGCACTCTTGAAGCTAATTTGCTCTGATTTTACCTGCATCAATAGGCGATTGCGCTCGAATTCGCTCATGCTCCAACGGGCGATAATTTGTAAAAATTCAACATCCCTGTTGGTAAAATTGCGCGGGACTAAATCCATCACCGCTAATGCACCAAGGCAATTTCCCGCAGCATCAATTAAGGGAGCGCCTAGATAAGCACGAATACCATAATCTTGGATCAGCTTACCAGTTGCTAGCGCCGGATCTGTTACTCTTAATGTATCATTAATAACAAGTATCTGATGGCTATCTACTACTTGTGTACAGAACGACTCTTGGCGTAACAACTGACGGCTCTGAGCCAAATGATTCATTAGTCCCAGTCTAGATAAGCCTACCGCCGATTTGAACCAATGACGCTCTTGATCGATAAAACCCAAAATAGAAATTGGTGCTTCCAAAAAATGAGCCGCAGTTTGAGTTGCTTCCTCAAAAACCGGTATTGTTTCTAGTTGTCGCAAACCTAATTCTGACAATGCTTTGAGGCGTTGTTGTTCTCTTGTGTCCTGAGAAACCCAACCGTCCTTGAGGGCAAATAATTTGTTTTCCGGCTCCACCATTGCCACCACTACCTTAATAAATTTTCGATAATGTAATTTATATAACCACTTAAGCAGGGTTATGATTTCCTATCCTTAAGCATTCCCCAATTTGACTGCTGATAAACAAGTTGGGAATAAAATTTTTCTTCCCGTGATGAAAATCATGTCAATGGTTATGTATTATGTCCTACTAGTAAATATTACGCGACAGTATGATGCCTTAAATATTTTTGGTGTTTTAAATCTGAGTGAGCGTTAGTTTATAATCCAAAATGGGTACTATAAAAACTTAATACTCTAGTCTTAAAAATATACTAATTTGACTATTTATATATACTGTTATCAACAAATGTCCTATTAATAGGAAAGCCTCATATCTTCTACAGTTTATCTGCTATGCAGATTTAATAGTAGAGAATATTCTCAACAAAATAGCTCTATTATTATCCGTTTTTATTGAACATCATTAATTAGCTAATTAACCAATCTCATTATTTATTGTTTACATAATTTTACCATTAAATTAATTTTCTTCATAATTCTTGACGGACAAAATAAAACTCTCAAGTTCGAGAAAATTGAGAGTTTTATTTGGCGATCGCTCTTTTTTACTTTTTGTTTTTTAGGGGTTTAAAAATAGATTTGATTGGGATTATAGAAGGCGATCGCTATATTTCTATTATGTATTTTATCTCTCACTAATTCATGAGATAAATACAAACCCAATTTGGGAATACTAACTAAAGTATAGCTACCTGACACATATAAGTAAGGTGGCTAATAATCATCTGAAGTTTAGCAATGAGGAGAATATTATGAGTTTACCAATAACAGTAACCTTTATGCTTGCTGATTGGATTGTCAAAGGATTAGCAGATGGAACATTGGAACGAGTTGGTGGTGTAATTCGAGATAAAGGAACTAAGCAAGTTGTTACTTGGTTACGAAGCATGAACAATAATTCACCATTACCAATACCAAATAAGTCATCTAACAATTTTCTGAATATTATTTTCTCTGGGGCAAATCTAGTTACTTCAGGTGTTAGTACTGCTGTAACGAAAAAAGGATTAGCTGACGTTAATCAGCGTTTAGGAGGGGTGGAACAAATAAATTTAGGCAACCTTGGTGTTTCAGGAGGAAATTTGGTTGCGACTGTTGCTAACACTGTTGTAACAGGAAAAGGATTAGCCGATGTTAACGGACGTTTAAGTGGTATTGATCATCAGTTAGAAGAACTAGGGCAAAATTTACAGTTTACTCAAGAGATTTTACAAGTAACTACAGCTGCTAGCCTACTTAATCTTGGTGTTTCAGTCATGGGTTTTGCTGTAATAGCACAACGTTTGAAAGAACTAGAAAAAAGTTTACAAGAGGCACAAGAGTTATTAACCAAAATTAATCGCAAAATTGATCTGAGTTTTTATGCTAATTTTCGTGCTGCCATTGAATTAGCAATTAATGCTTTCACAATGACAAAATCTGAAAATCGCAGAAGCAGCGCCTTACAAGCGATTAACCGATTTTTAGAAGCAGAACATATTTACACTGAATTGACCGACATTGAAATTGAGCAACAAAGCCAAATTGTTGATGAGTATCTTCTTACTCTATCTTTAGCATATCTAGCTGAAATACGTTGTTATTTAGAATTAGAAGAACATGAGACAGCATTACGGCGCTTCCAAGAAGGTGCAAGAGTTATACGTTCTCGAATTCAAAAATATGTTGACATTCTTTTAACTTCTAACCCCGCAGCATATCTACAACCTCACTTGAAAGGTCAGACTGATCTAAAAAGATTAACCCAAATTTACCAATGGATTGATCCGACTTTGGAAGAAAATGCAGTCTTTGAAATGCACCGTGAGAATTTATTTAAAATGGCGCAAGAACCTCATAAATGGGTAGAATGGCTACCACCAGCAATATTAACTCGCACTGAAATTCAAGGAGGATGGCTAGGACCAAATTCCAATGACTTGAAAAAAGAAGCTGATAAACGCCTACCTCAAATATTAGAAGTCATGGAATCGATGGTAGAGACTAATCGACGTTTTGAATCATATCAAACAGAAATACAAGCAATATCTCAACTTGGTATTAGCTTTCATGAATGGCTAAAATTATCGCCATCTACAGAAATTAAACCGGAAGGTGCAGAATTGATGTATATCATTCCATCTCAGCCTTTAGATTTACAAGTATCGGATTGATATATCAATAAAAAAAGCGAACTTTCGGGTTCGCCTTCAATCATTCTCTTGGTTTTTGAAAATCCAAATCTAAATCTTTGCTTCTTCCCTGACCAACTTATCCCAACCTAAATCTTTTAAATTATTATTACGACGTAGGGGACGAGTTACCAATTCTAAAATATCCCGCGCATTGGTAAACCCGTGAATCTGAGCAAAGGTAAACTCTACAGACCACTTAGTATTAATACCCCTTGCTTCCAGTGGGTTAGCATGAGCCATACCAGTAATGACTAAATCTGGCTTTAAATCATAAATTCTTTGTACTTGGTTATAGTTATCAGGCTTTTCTACCATTTTTGGTGAGGGTACGCCCATTTCTTGACAAGCTTTCTCTAACATTGCCAATTCAGCAGCTTGATAGCGCTTATCCATGTAGGGAATCCCAACTTCCTGAACAGTCATCCCACAGCGTACTAAGAAGCGTGCCAAGGAGACTTCTAACAAGTTGTCACCCATGAAGAAAACAGACTTGCCACGAATTAATTTTACGTAGTCTTCTAAGCCAGCCCAAATTTGTGCTTCACGCTCATCTAAACCTTGCGGTGTAATGCCAAACACAGAGCAAATTTTCTCAATCCAAGCGCGAGTTCCATCGGGGCCGATGGGGAAGGGTGCGCCGATGAGTTTGCACTTGCGGCGACGCATTAAGGTTGTGGCTGTACGACTGAGGAAGGGGTTGACACCAGCAACATAATACCCTTCTTCCAATACTGGTAGTTCTGTAAAGCGCTTGGCAGGTAGCCAACCGGAAACTTTAATACCTTGTTTTTTGAGTTCTAAGGTTAACTGGGTAACTACGGGATCGGGAAGGGAACCAAAGAGAACCAAGGGCGGATGATCTACATATTCTGATTCTTCTTGGGCTACTAATTCTTTTTTCTTGCCGAAATTTAACAGTTTTTGAACGGCATTACGTTCGTTTTTCTCTGCTTCTGCTACGGGGGCCTTATCAGGACAACGGTGAGCCATTGCAGCAAGAACGGTGTCTTCTCCTTGGGTGAAGGCGTAATCTAGACCATTAGCACGGGCAACGACAATGGGAATACCAAGTTCACCTTCTAGCTTTGGTGCTAGTCCTTCCAAATCCATTTTGATGATTTCGGTGGTGCAAGTGCCAATCCACACAATGACGCTGGGGTTGCGATCGCGCTTAATTTGTTCGCACAATCTTTTCAATTCCGCATAATCATTTAATTGTGCCGAAATATCCCCTTCTTCCAACTCTGCCATTGCATAGCGGGGTTCTGCGAAAATCATTACCCCCATCGCATTTTGCAGGAAATACCCGCAAGTCTTGGTTCCAATTACCAAAAAGAAGCTATCTTCAATTTTTTGGTATAACCATGCCACGCAGCTGATGGGACAGAAGGTGTGGTAATTGCCAGTTTCACACTCAAAGTTTAAAGCTGTTGGTTCTTGAGCGATGGTCATTTTGCTTTTCTCCCCTTTGTTATTTAACGGCAGGTATTGGGGGGAGTGGTGATTGGGGAGTAGAAAGTGGTGATTATTTCCCTACTACCTATTCCCTGTTCCCTATTCCCTCTTTTTGGCACATAGCACCAACTACCAATTCCTAGTAATTATGTGTTGGGGAAGAGGCGGGCAATCTCCGATTCATCAAAAACGCCAGCCGGTAATTCTTCACCCAAAAAATCGTTATTATCTTCAGTTTTGTGTAGAGATGTTTCATCACCCCAAACATCTGACAACACATCACTGAAGGCATTCTCATCTGGTGTGTTCAACTCATTGAGAATTTGCTCTTCTAGTTTTCCTGCTGATGTGGTAGCGATATCGAAGTTAACGTCACCAAAATCTTCTGTTTCCTGGGTGGTTGTGTGGCGGAACTCATCTTTTAATTGAGTTCCATTGGTCACAGAAATCTCATCCAGGTCGTTGAGGCTGGAAATCGAACCATCAATAATCAGAGTTTGATTGTCAGAATCTAAGCTAAAGCCGTTTGTTTCCGAGGTTGTAAAGGAATCCGCTTCTGCTCGATCTTCGATTTCAGCCGTCGGCTCATAGTGATGTTTTTCTACGTCAGCTTCGGAACTTGAATAGTTACCAAGAACAATGTCTGGGTCAAAATTCAACTCCAACACCTCAATTAAGGTATCGGCATCAGGATTCAATTTGGAAAAGGGAAACATTAACTGGGCTAATTTTGGCTCCAGCGCGTTCACCACTCCCAGGATGAGGTAAGAAGGTGGTCGCTTGCCACCATCTGGTGTATATACTGAATCCACTTCCATGTGGAGTTTAATCCAGTCACGATTGGCTTGAAAAAATTGCAACCACTTCTGTTTAATTGAATCCGTAAAACTGTTAAAGAATGCCATATTGACCCCATCCTGAAAATTCAGATGATTTATACAATCATCAAGTCTAGTTCCTCTTCAGGATTAGGAACCTGTGGTTTACCCGGATTTAAATAAAAATCTGATAATAAAGAAAATAATTCACGGTCGGGGGCATCGTTGGGTACGACACCTTCAGGACGTGCCAAAATCTGGTCGGCAATGCTGAGGTAGTAGTCGCAAACGTAGTTGAGAGAAGGATCTGACTCTGCCATTTCAAATAAAGTCTTACCCTTAACGCGGGAAACGCGAATATCTTCAATTAAGGGCAGTACTTCTAAAACTGGCATTGGCACTGCTTCAACATACTTTTCAATCAAGTCACGCTTGGAAGTACGGTTGCCAATCAGTCCAGCTAGACGCAGTGGGTGAGTCCTGGCTTTTTCTCTGACTGAAGCCGCAATTCGATTAGCTGCAAATAAAGCATCGAAACCATTATCGGTAACAATCATGCAGTAATCAGCATAGTTGAGTGGTGCGGCAAAACCGCCACAAACCACGTCACCCAACACATCAAACAAGATGACATCATATTCATCAAAGGCGTTGAGTTCTTTCAGTAGTTTTACGGTTTCACCTACAACATATCCACCACATCCTGCACCAGCAGGAGGGCCACCGGCTTCCACGCAGTCTACACCACCATAGCCTTTGTAGATTACATCTTCTGGCCAAACATCTTCGTAGTGATAATCTTTTTCTTGGAGCGTATCAATAATAGTGGGAATCAAAAAACCAGTCAGGGTGAAGGTGCTGTCATGTTTAGGATCGCACCCGATTTGCAGCACTTTTTTACCGCGTTTGGCTAGGGCGACGGATATATTACAGCTAGTTGTGGATTTGCCTATCCCACCTTTTCCGTAGACTGCTAGTTTCACTGTAGGTTGCCTCTTATCGTTTTTTATCAAACTTGTGGCTAAAACATTTTCCTTCACCTAGCCTCAGTTGGCGATGTGTGAGGTATGTGAGTTTGATTATTGACGAAACTACAGAGAAAAGAAAGGGGTGGTAAATATTTAAAATAGATTAATTAGATGCTAAAAGACTAAATAATGCTTTTTAAGCATTAAAAATATTTAAAAACCAATATTTTGTTTATAAATTATGAAATATAGTATTTTTTAACTTAAAAATATAAAAATAGTAACAATAGACAAAAAGACTAGATTTGTTTTGATTCAATAGTTTTTGTATATCTGGGCGGATATGAAAGCTATTGGAAGCTGGATTTGAGCTATCTGGAAGCGATCGCATACCGCCTAGCGTAGCTAATCGCCCCTGATGCCTTGATTTCGGGGGGCTTGACTGTGGATGAGTCAGAATAGCTCAATCTGACGCGAGTTAGTCAACACAGGCAGGGATCAATGCCAAATTATTCACCCTATGGTTGTGGCTGAACCACAATCATAGAGAGGATATTAGCTAAACAAAATGATTTTGTAAAAAAATATTAATTTTATAAATAAATCTATGCTTGGCTGGCATTCGAGGGCGTTTCCGATTCCAGGGTGGGGAATAACTTAGACTCCACAGCCTCAATTTCCTTTAAAGATTGCCAGCCTGCTTGCCACTGGAAGCCGTCTTGTAATAGCTTGGCATTCATCCAAAAGCGGACATTGGGGTCGCAAGCAGCCACCATCTCGGCATAAACCCATTTACCTTGATTTTTGCGGTTAACTACCTGGAAGTGTCGCCAACCATCTACTTTTTTCGTTGCTGTCCACTTGGAACCAACTAGATAAGGAAATTTTTGTTTTTTAATCATTGGTCAAAAATGAGAAATTTTTTGATATGGGGCTACTTTTAAGATGTTACGAAATCATAGTCGCAGCTAAATTTATGCTGTGATGGCGATCGCCTAGCCACATACTTAGTAGTTACAGTTTTACCTTGGGTATTAACTTTTAGTTCGATTATGTTAGGAGTCAAGAGATATGAAGCTGCAATCCTATCTTGAGAAGCTTGTCAGAGATATTTACGTTTTAGGGAGACGAACTACGAATCAACCAAACCAGCTTGAAAAATTTGGTTGGGGGTGAGATTTAATTCAGGAAAAGTTTGGGAGATAATAACATCATTATCTCGAAACTTACTGATTTGATATTCCCCGTCAACTAAATTACAGACCGAGATTGTTGGTTGTTTAGGACTACCGATAAAATTACGTCCACCTAACGCCGCATAATCGACAATCCAATATTCGGGGATACCCATCTCTTCATAGTCAGCATATTTTAAATAGTAATCGTCCCGCCAGTTGGTTGATACAATCTCAATTACCAAGGGGATTGATGCGCCCAAACTAATGGTAGATGTTTTTTTCCATAATGGTTCATTTATTAGATTTGTCTGATTTAGCACCAACACATCGGGAAAATAGCCAGAATCTTTTTCCAGAGGTCTAACTATAACTTGGTTGGGGATAATAAAAGGAAGGTCTAATCGAGCAAACTCCACTGTTACTTTTTTTGCTATAAAACCCTTTACTTCTTCGTGGTCTCCTACAGGTTGTGCCATTTCCACAATACTTCCATTATGTAGTTCGTAACGTATCCCGGAGTTTTCAGGTAGGCGATCGACAAATTCCTCAAAAGTTACTAGCTTGGGTATGGCTTGAGTCATAGCTGATAAAGAATTGCTGCTTTGGAAATATTATCTCTAATCTAGGTCTACTTCGAGCAACTCTACTGATGGGTAACGACTTAATCAAGATGAGGATATGGATTTATCAGACTGTCCAGAAGTTACGCCAGAGATGTTTGTTGTGTTATGCGCCTGTCTACTTATTTAGAGGAATTTTTAGTCAATTAGCTGCATTTAGTTACTTACTGCTGCAAGAGGGATGAGCAAATAGAGAAGTAATACTACTCTAGTAAGACGTGAAGACCGATCCCGGTGATGGTGCAACTCTCCGTAAAATGACGATATGAGAACAAATTGTTCTATCTGCATTTGAGCATTTAAATTTGGTCGTCCCTCAATCAGCCTATGCAACCTACTAATCCCAACCAATTTACAGAAAAAGCCTGGGAAGCGATCGCCCACACTCCTGAGATTGCTAAACAGCATCAACAGCAGCAGATAGAAAGCGAACATCTGATGAAGGCGCTACTGGAACAAGATGGTTTGGCCAGTGGGATTTTGACCAAAGCAGGTGTGAACTTACAAAAAATTGGCGATCGCACTGAACAATACATCCAGCGCCAACCGAAAGTCTCAGGTAACAGCACCTCAGTCTACCTGGGGCGGAGTCTGGATACACTGTTAGACAGAGCAGAAGCACATCGTAAAGATTTTAAAGACGAATATATTTCTATTGAACATTTATTACTGGCTTACCCTAAAGACGATCGCTTCGGCAAAGGTTTATTCCAAGAATTCGCTTTAGACGAAGGCAAGCTCAAAAATATTATTAAACAAGTTCGTGGGAGCCAAACAGTGACTGACCAAAATCCAGAAGGCAAATACCAATCACTGGAAAAATACGGGCGTGACCTCACAGAAGCAGCCCGGAAAGGTCAACTTGATCCAGTCATTGGGCGTGATGATGAGATTCGGCGTACCATCCAAATTCTGTCTCGCCGCACCAAAAATAACCCTGTGTTGATTGGTGAACCGGGTGTAGGTAAAACAGCGATCGCTGAAGGTTTGGCACAGCGTATCGTGGCTGGTGACGTACCCCAATCTCTCAAAGACCGCAAGCTAATCTCCTTAGATATGGGGGCGATGATTGCTGGGGCAAAATTCCGAGGAGAATTTGAAGAACGTCTGAAGGCGGTATTAAAAGAAGTCACCGAATCCGGCGGCAATATAGTTTTATTTATTGATGAAATTCATACTGTTGTCGGTGCGGGTGCAACTCAAGGCGCGATGGATGCCGGAAACTTGTTAAAACCCATGTTGGCGCGGGGTGAATTGCGCTGTATTGGGGCGACAACTTTGGATGAATACCGCAAATATATCGAAAAAGATGCGGCCTTAGAAAGACGCTTCCAACAGGTTTACGTAGACCAGCCCAGTGTTGAAGATACCATTTCTATTTTACGTGGCTTGAAGGAACGGTATGAAGTCCACCACGGGGTAAAAATTTCTGATAGTTCCTTAGTAGCTGCCGCTACGTTGTCCAGTCGTTATATTAGCGATCGCTTCCTCCCAGATAAAGCCATTGACTTGGTAGACGAAGCCGCCGCTAGACTGAAAATGGAAATTACTTCTAAGCCAGAAGAACTTGATGAAATCGACCGGAAGATTCTGCAATTAGAGATGGAAAAGCTATCTCTGCAAAAAGAAAGTGATGCAGCTTCCCGCGAACGCCTGGAAAGACTAGAAAAAGAATTAGCAGATCTCAAGGAAGAACAAAGAACCCTCAATACTCAATGGCAATCGGAAAAAGATGTCATTAATAAACTTCAGTCTGTTAAGGAAGAGATTGACAAAGTTAACTTAGAAATTCAGCAAGCAGAAAGAGACTACGACCTCAACCGCGCCGCCGAATTGAAGTATGGAAAGTTAACCGACTTGCACCGGAGACTGGAAGCAACAGAACGGGAATTGTCACAAACCCAAGGCACGGGTAAATCCCTGTTGCGAGAAGAAGTCACCGAAGCCGACATTGCGGAAATTATTTCTAAGTGGACAGGAATCCCCATCAGTAAATTAGTGGAATCGGAGAAAGAAAAACTACTGCACTTAGAAGATGAACTCCATCACCGGGTAATTGGGCAAGATGAAGCCGTCACAGCCGTCGCCGATGCCATTCAGCGATCGCGTGCTGGTTTGGCTGATCCTAATCGTCCCATTGCTAGTTTTGTTTTCCTGGGGCCGACAGGTGTAGGTAAAACTGAACTGGCGAAGGCGCTAGCGTCATATATGTTCGACACCGAGGAAGCAATGGTGCGGATTGATATGTCGGAATATATGGAGAAACACGCCGTTTCTCGGTTAATTGGTGCGCCTCCAGGGTATGTAGGTTACGAAGAAGGGGGACAACTCACAGAAGCCATCCGTCGCCGTCCTTATGCTGTGATTCTCTTCGACGAAATCGAGAAAGCCCACCCGGACGTATTTAATATTTTCCTGCAAATCCTCGATGATGGTCGCGTTACCGATGCCCAAGGTCATACAGTGGACTTCAAGAACACGATTATTATCATGACCAGTAACATCGGTTCCCAGTACATTCTCGATATAGCTGGGGATAACTCACGCTACGATGAAATGCGCCATCGGGTGATGGAAGCAATGCGAAATAGTTTCCGTCCTGAGTTCCTCAACCGGATTGATGAGGTAATTATCTTCCACGGTTTAGATAAGAAAGAATTGCGGCAAATTGTCCAGTTGCAAGTGGAAAGGTTAAAGGCAAGATTAGGCGATCGCAAAATATCTCTCCGGCTCTCCGATGCTGCACTAGACTTTTTGGCAGAAGTTGGATACGACCCAGTATTTGGGGCGCGTCCACTGAAGCGGGCGATTCAGCGCGAGTTAGAAACGCAAATCGCTAAGGCGATTTTACGCGGTGAATTTAACGATGGGGACACGATTTTTGTCGATGTGCAGAATGAAAGGTTGTCTTTTAGTCGCTTACCTGTTGAGGTGTTTAGTAGTTAATTAAATCCAGATTGGTTCGCGCAAAGGCGCAAAGGCGCGTCTTTGCGTTTTTTTGTAATTTATCATCAATTTTGAGCCTCATGAAACCTGGTTACTACTAGTACATTGAGATTGATAGAAAGGCGATCGCCTAACTGATGCGATCGCCTTTCTCATCATCTCAAGCATGGAGATTTGCTTGCTCTTGTAACCAAGGATCTACAGGCTGTCCATCTTTACGACGCAATTCAATTTCTATAGCTATTACCTCTTTGGAACCAGGAGGAGCAGGTTTTTGGTGAAAGATAATGTCATAGTCTAAGGGATTATGATTCCTTTCTTTCAACCACTCATGTACTTTCGTAGTCGCAAAGAATGATTGACCTTGCTCAAACATCCGAGTAATCTGCATTTGGAGGGTATAGGGATTTATCCGACCCATAATTTACTACCTTGTTTTAAAATTTCTCTATGCAGGCTAGTTACCTGCTGAACATACTCTAATATTAGTTGAGGGATAGGTATAGGATTTTTAGGGACTTCCAGATAAAAAATATTCAAAATTTAGGGTGCGTCAGTCCGAGAAAACCTAGCTGTACCAAGAAATTATTCATAAGTAGCGCACCCTACTAATCATCAACTTGAAGTAATTTATTTTTTGAGTGTGGGAGTTCGGTAAACCTCATATCCTAAATTTGGTGATTAGCACTCAAATTTAATCTATCTCAAGGCAATTTGCCATAATTGCTAGTTACGGTAAGCTCTAATTTGTAACCTGTAAAGTAACGGTTAGAATTAAAGCTAAGAAGTAATTGAGGAGCCACCAGGATGCAAGCAACATACGATTCCGATAAACGCAAATTGCTATCATCTCTGTGTCACGGGGCGATTTTCTTTAGTACAGCAATCTTTTCGATTGGCGTGCCAATTGTTATTAATTTAATATCTGACGATCCAGTAGTTAAAAGCAATGCCAAGGAATCGATTAATTTTCACTTTAATGTTTGGTTCTGGGCTACTGTAATTGGTGTACCGTTAGGTGTCTTATCATGGCTTACCTTCGGTATTGGCGGGATTTTGTTCTTTCCTATAGTAGCTTTAGGTTTTGCTATCCACTGGGGATTGACAATTTGGGCGATTATACATTGTCTAAGCCAGTCTGATGTACCGTTCCGCTATCCATTTATTTTTAGAGTGTTTTAACCCTCTTATGTCACTTTCCGAGTAATCTAAATAAAAGGGTTAAAAGAAAAAACTCTGGAAGGTAAGCAGGGCAATGGATGTAGAATTACAAATCCTGGAACATTTGGCAAGAGATGCCCAGCCCACAGTTGCGCTCGTAGATGAATATTGTGCAGAGTACAAAGACCTGTTCAAAGAAGTAAGAAATTATGAATGTTTTAAATATTTACACTTAGGGATAATTTCTCCTATTAAAAGAAAATCATTACCAGAGATAGCGAAAGTAGTATCCCTTTTCTGTCACTCTCCGAGAGAGCGATCGCTATAAGCCTGATCAGGCAATCAATACAAGCTATCCTATTAGAAAAAAATGAGTGTTGTATTTGTTATTAGGAAAAAATCTGGCGATTGCTTGCTACACAAAAGCCCTAGAATTCAGAAATGGTAAAAGTTTTCGGAGAGTGACAGAACAGGGATAACTGAAAATGCCGACAGCACTAAGAATAAAGCTGACAACAGAAGAAGACAAAACCTTGCAGGAGTTAAGCTTTGCAGATAATGTACCTCGAAGAGTCAAAATGAGAGCGATCGCATTAAGACTGAATGCAGATGGTTTAACAGTGCCAATGATTGCTGGTCACTTACATATTCATGAGCATACAGTGAGAGCAACATTACGTAGATGGGAAAACCTGGGATTAGGTGGATTGTGGGAAGCACCCGGACGTGGAGGAAAGCGGAAGTGGAGTTTAGAAGATATAAATGCGATCGCCCATTCAACGCAAAATCTGTTCAATCATTCGGTTAGCTTGGGAAGCATAACCACCGCCAAATAAATTGAAGTGATTAAGGATGTGATACAGGTTATAGAGTGTTTTCCGTCGTTCATAACCACCATCTAAAGGAAACACTTGGTTATAACCTTTGTAAAAAGCTGCGGGGAAACCGCCAAAAAGTTCTGTCATAGCGAGATCAACTTCTCTATCCCCAAAATAAGTAGCTGGATCAAATATCACTGGTTCCCCAGACACCGTACACCCAGCATTCCCACCCCACAAATCGCCATGAACTAAAGCGGGTTCTACTTCATGATCTGCCAATAGTTCTGGAAGCGCACCTAGTAACTCATCTTGTTTGGGAAAATTCCCACCCCGTCGCCTGGCTAACTGAAATTGATAACCAAGGCGATGTTTGCTATAAAATTCCGTCCAATCTTCCGTCCAAGTGTTGATTTGCGGTGTGGAACCAATGGTGTTATTCATATCCCAGCCATACCCTTGCTGACTAGTGGCTTTGTGCATTTTCGCCAAATTGCGTCCCATTTCTTCCCAGGAATTGGTGTTACCACTTCCCATTTCCAGCCATTCCAAAACAATATAGCTAGAGTTACCTGCAATTCCCCAACAAATTGGTTTTGGGACACGGATGCTATTTGTCGCCAACATTTGCTCTAATCCCAGGGTTTCCGCCTCAAACATGGCAACTTGAGATGCTTGATTAAGTTTGACAAAATACGTCAATGTACCATCAGCAACAGCATAGCCCTGGTTAATACATCCACCACTAACCGATCGCCTCTGCTGACTTTGAAACTTTTCGCCAGTCACCCGGCTAATTTGGGTATCTATTTCTGTCCACATCTTCAGAATTCAAAATTCAAAATTCAAAAATCTCTAGGATTAACACATAGGGTATGAGAAACTTACGTATTTTCTCACACCCAATTCCCAATCTACGCTGGTTTCATGACAACCACACCATAAGCCTCTGGGCAAAGATACTGGTTAGCAGCCAAGAGTAAATCTGGTGCTTCTTGGGTTTGAATGTGGGCTGGGTAGTTAAATGCTGGTTCTAAATCTCCTACCAGTGATTGATAGAATCCATATAATCCAGCGCGATCGCTTGGTGTTTCGTTGCCAAAAATAAATCTGTTGGCTACACGCTTACGGACACGGGCGATTTCTTTTTCTGTGACTAACTCTGTTTGTAGTTTACGGATATGTTGAGCGATCGCTTCCTCTACGGCTTGTAAATCTTCTACGGCGCATTTAGCGGAAATATAAAATGTCCCTTGCAAACGATTACTCATATTGCTGACAGAAATCGAAGTTACAAGTCCTCGTTCTTCCCGTAAATCCTGCACTAGCCTTGATGTTCTTCCATGTGCCAAAATACCCGCTAAAACATCTAAGCCATAAGTCTGTTCTAGTTGGTTCAACCCAGGAACTCGCCAAACCATGATCAGTCTTGCTTGCTGAAGACTTTCATCTACAAATTCCCGACGCACAATTTCTGTAAATGCAGGTTCGAGATTGAGGGGGCGGGGAGTGGGGAGTGGGGATGGGGGAGTTTTTTTGAGTTGGTTAAATCCTTCGACAATAGTTTCAATTAACTGTTCTTCCGGTAAATTACCTACAGCTACAGCCGTGATTGACTGGGGTTGATACCAACTAGCGTGAAAATCTCGCATCTGTTGGGGTGTTAGTTGGGAAATTACCGACTCTGGCCCCAATACTGGACGGCGGTAGGGTAACTCTGCAAATGCTGTTTCCATTGCCCGGCGGAAGGTACGGCGACGGGGATTATCTTCGGAACGTTTGATTTCTTCCAACACGACAAAGCGCTCACGTTCAAAGGCTTCATCAGGGATACTTGCATTTAAAACTACATCTATTTGTAATGGCGCTAATTTGGCAAAATCTTGAGGAGCAGTATTTATATAGTAATGAGTGTAGTCTTGACTGGTAGCGGCGTTAGTAACAGCACCTCGCTCTTCTATGTGACGTTCAAACTCACCACTGGCAAGGCGCTCAGTTCCTTTAAAAATCATGTGTTCTAAAAAGTGAGCCATACCGTTAATGGCATCAGATTCTACAGATGAGCCAACATCAATCCACAAGCTGAGATTCACGGCTTCAACTGGCATTTGCTCCACTATGATGGTCAAACCATTGGGTAGTGTATGTAGTTTTGGGGCATTAAGTCGGGGCAATTTCCGCAGGGTTGAGGTCATGGGTAGTGGGGAATTAACTGATCTGTTACTTCATATTATCCGCCACGAGATTAGGGCATGGGCATTTTCTTCGTCTCATAGAAAAACAACGCACAACTAACAACTGACCATTGACACCCAGAGAGCAGTAAAATTATGAGTAGTAATATTAATTTTTGTAAAGTAAATGTCTAATATTGTTAAGCAAGACAAACCCCGTGTAGTCGTGATTGGTGCGGGAATTGGTGGACTGACGGCTGCTGCATTATTAGCCCATCGTGGCTACAGCGTTCTCATCTTAGACCAAGCCCTCGTTCCTGGGGGTTGTGCTTCTACATTTAAACGCCAAGGATTCACCTTTGATGTGGGTGCAACTCAGGTTGCAGGCTTAGAACCGGGGGGAATCCATCACCGCATCTTTTCCGAACTGGAAATAGATTTACCAGATGCAACGCCTTGTGACCCCGCTTGTGCAGTTTATTTACCTGGGGAAAATACACCCATCAATGTCTGGCGCGACCCCCAAAAATGGCAAGAAGAACGCCAAAAACAATTTCCTGGGAGTGAACCATTTTGGCAACTCATGACTACTTTATTTAATGCCAGTTGGGAGTTTCAAGGACGCGATCCAGTTTTACCGCCGCGTAATTTGTGGGATTTGTGGCAGTTAACCCAAGCAGTAAGACCTAGTACCTTCGTTACTGTACCCTTTACATTATTTACTGTGGGTGATGCTTTAAGGTTGTGTGGGTTGGGAAATGACCACCGACTAAGAACGTTTTTAGATTTGCAACTCAAGCTATATTCTCAAGTCAACGCTGAAGAGACAGCTTTACTTTATGCGGCAACGGCGTTGAGTGTGTCCCAACTACCACAGGGATTGTTTCACCTAGAAGGTAGTATGCAGGTATTGAGCGATCGCCTAGTCGAAGCTTTAGAAAGAGATGGTGGTAAATTGTTGATGCGTCATACCGTTGAACAAATTAAAGTAGAAAACGGTAAAGCCTCTGCTGTCGTTATCAGAAACCAAAAAACAGGGGAAGTTTGGACAGAAGCAGCAGACCACGTAGTTGCTAACGTGACTGTGCAGAACTTAGTGCAACTCTTGGGTGACAAGACTCCATCAGGCTATAAACAGCGCGTTAATAAACTCCCCCAAGCATCAGGGGCATTTGTCCTGTATTTAGGTGTAGATGCTAGCGCTATCCCAACCGAGTGTCCCCCCCACTTGCAATTTTTATATGATGCTGATGGCCCAATTGGGGAAAATAATTCTTTGTTTGTGTCGGTGAGTCATGCTGGTGACGGTCGCGCGCCAGAAGGACAAGCCACAATTATTGCCTCATCTTTCGTAGATCCCAAACAGTGGTGGAGTACGGAAGATTACCCAGGTTTGAAACAGAAATTTACCCAAGAAGCGATCGCCAAATTAGCCCAGTACTTTTATCTCAAACCAGAGACAATTATTTATCAAGAAGCTGCCACACCGCGCACCTTTGCCCATTACACCGGACGCGATCGCGGTATAGTCGGCGGTATTGGTCAAAGAATCCCCACATTTGGCCCCTTTGGTTTTGCGAATCGTACCCCCATTGACCATCTATGGTTAGTTGGTGACTCTACCCACCCAGGAGAAGGAACAGCAGGTGTAAGCTATTCGGCCTTGACTGTAGTTAGGCAAATTAGTCATAGTCAAAAATATTGAACTGTTGACTATTGACCGATAACTCCTAACGGATAAGGATATATTTATCCTAGACTTACACTTTAGATAGTGATAAATTTCGCATAACATTAAGTATCTAATTGTGTAAACATCTACACTAGGCTGGATAGATGAATTACGAGATAGCTCGCAAACTCCTAGTAGGACAGACAATAGCAAGTGAGGAAAACCCTGATGCCTTGTTGATGCGAATGAGACATGGAAAACCGCCAGTGCCTGGTCAAATTACCTCAATTTTATTAGCATTGAAAGTAGTATTTGAGGCGCTGAAAGATTCCCCTAGTCTGGACAGGGAATTAGTTTTTGCACTTTATCAGTTAACTGTTAAGGCTCAACAGCTATTTGTGGCAGGACGTAGAGCTGGTGTAGATTGGCCACCACTACTTAAGGAAGATTTGTTACGAATTGCTTTAGCTACCGAAAGTATTTTCTCTGGTGTTTGGCAAACCCCACCCCCTGGAAATTTTTAATAGAGATATCCCCGACTCTTCTAGAAAGTCGGGGATATAAAGATAATCGCCATATCCCAACTAACGATTTCGCAGTTCTGCTTCTAACTTGTCCAAGTCATTCTTGAGTAAAACAGTCATTTGCCCGGTAAAAGCCTTGCCGTTTCTAGGTTGGGCAACTTCTAGCCAATAAGCATAGCGATCGCCCACCCGTAATTCTCCCTTCAACGCCTCCCTGATGGGGGTTTTCGCCAATCGCGCTGAGTTAATGGCGCTTTCGTTGGGATATTCATACAGTACTTGGGCGCGTTTAAAGTCTTGATAAATATCTAACCCATAAATCACCCGCAAGGATTCTTGTAAACGCTGCAAGCTCATGCCGTTAATAGCATCGTACATGGCAATGCGTTCACTACGAATCAAACTCCGGTCTTTGGTAAATCCTACTTTACCAGGAGGTAATACGGATGCTTGAAAAGTGAATCGCTGGGCTGCTGTATCACTTTTCTGGACAAATAATTTTTCTCCAGCCCTGGGACGGAGAGTGGGATGGGCTTGAATCCAAGTACCTACTTCTTCCGTACTTTGTCCTGGTAACGCGTCAGCCTGGGGGCTAGTCAATATTCCTACACATAACCAGGAGACTAGAGAAAAGGGCAAAATCAAAAAGTTCAGCCGAAATTTTTTGAGCATTTTCCTATTCGGGACTCATATAGAAATTTACCCGTGAGGGAATAACCATAGTTTTCCCGTTTTGCAGGAAGATTATTTCAATCACCTACCTAATCAACAAAAGCAGATGTCTGAACTATCTATGAGTTAATATCTCAGCAATATAGCTGTTGACTGTTGATTGTTGACTGTTGACAAGACTTGAAAGCTTTTTATTGTCAGGGTTTTATCTTAGCTTGATGTCCTAATATATCTGGCTACAGCAATACCACTCAGCCCAATTAGTTTACCAACCTTTTGCAAAGGTGGTGATCTTACATCTACAAATTCTGAGTGGAGGCGATCGCCTTCCTTAGTCAAAAACAGATCGATGAACTGGACTGCACTCATCAGATGTCAGGTTGAACAACTAGGAGTCTTAAATTAATGCTGAATGCTAAAACCAGTTTCGCCTTATTGATGGCTGTGTGTCTCATAGCCACCGGAGTTACAGGATATCTACTGGGGGGAATTAATCCAGAGTTAATTCAAGGTTGGTTAAAGGCTGCGGGGATTTGGGCCCCTGTTACTTATGTAGCTGTATATGTGGTTGCGACTATTTTAATTTTGCCATCAACAGCATTGAATTTAACTGGTGGAGCGATTTTTGGCCCCTGGATGGGGACATTCTGGACAAGTGTAGGTGCAATTATTGCGGCGATCGCTGCCTTCATTTTTGCGCGGACAGTAGGACGGGAAATTGTGGCTCAACGACTCGCCGGACGTTGGCAGGCTATCGATGCCGAAGTCAAGCAGGGAGCCGTTTTTTATATGTTTGCTATCCGCTTGATGCCCATCCTGCCCTATGGACTAGTCAATTTTGCTGCCGGTTTGACATCAATCAGCTTCCAGGATTACCTAATTGGTACAGCCTTGGGAACAGTACCCGGAATCTTACCGTTTGTCCTCTTGGGGAGTTCCGGCTTAAAAGCCATCCGCACTGGTGAGGTTCTACCATTAGTTGGTGCTTTGGCATTGATTGGAATGCTAGTTGGTGGTTCCACTTGGTATCGTCGTCGTCGCTCTTTTCCCACTCGTAAAAAACCCTAACACATCTCCACTATGCCGCCTAAATATTCTTTTATCGTCCCGATTTACAACGAAGAAGAAACCATCACAGAAATGTATCGCCGCATTTCCCAGGTAATGGATCAGATGGATGGTTCAGTCGAGTTGTGTTTAGTTAATGATGGCAGCCGCGATCGCTCTCTGAGAATGATGCGAGAATTACATCAAAAAGATCCGCGTGTTGTTTACTTAAGTCTTGCCAGAAATTTTGGTCATCAAATCGCCGTTACCGCAGGTTTAAATTTTGCCCGTGGACAAGTAGTTGTGATTCTCGATGCCGATTTACAAGATCCACCAGAATTGATCGCGGAAATGGTGGAATTATGGCGGCAAGGATATCATATAATTTACGCCCAAAGAATCAAACGCCGTCAAGAAGGCTGGTTTAAACGCTTCACCGCCTATACTTTTTATCGGATTCTCAAACAACTGGCAGATGTTGATATTCCTACAGATACCGGAGACTTTTGTTTATTAGATAGGCAAGTTGTTGATGTACTCAATGCTATGCCAGAGCGAAATCGTTACATTCGCGGCTTGCGTTCTTGGGTAGGTTTTAACCAAACAGCCGTTAAATTTGAACGAGATCCTCGTTTTGCTGGCGATGTTAAATATACATTTCGTAAATCTTTTGCATTGGCAATTAATGGCATAGTTTCCTTTTCTAAGGTACCATTAAGGCTTTCAACTTATTTAGGACTATTTGCAGCAATAGCCTCATTATTAATGTGTCTGTTAGTTTTATACTGGCGGATTTTTACACCCCATTCTCCCCTAACTGGAATCACCATTATTCTCATCGCTATCTTCTTTTTGGGAGCAGTACAACTGGTGAGTATTGGTATTTTAGGTGAATATATCGGGCGAATTTATGAAGAGGTTAAACAAAGACCACTTTATACATTGTCAGAAGTTAGCGGCTTTGAGCAGCAATATCCTGATGCTCAACAATCATTAGATATTTCTTCATCCAATTAAATACTAATGAATTATTGGCACTGAGTTCGTAGCTATATTTTCTAACTAGAAACCATCGCTACCTTAATTACCTTCCGCGCTTTCATATCATCAAATACTTGCTCTAAATCTTTTAAGGGACGCTGTTCACTAATTAATAATTCAAAAGGGATTTTACGGCTAGCTATGAGAGCCAGTGCTGCGCGGACATATTCAGGGGTGTTATGAAAAACTCCTTTGAGGGTGAGTTCGCTGTAGTGCATTTGTTCTGTATTCACTGTAATTGTTGTATCTCGTGGACAACCACCAAATAAGTTGACGATCGCACCAGGACGAGCGCAGGCGAGCGCAGTTTCCCAAACCTTGGGTACACCAGTCGCTTCAATCACTACATCCGCACCCCAGCCTTGGGTGAGGTCTTTTACCGTACCAGGAATATCCGGATTTTGATGATAATTAAAGGTTTTAGCTGCACCCAACTTTTGACCAATTTCTAGTCTTTGGTCGTTACCACCCCACAACAATACCTCCACGTTATCAGCTAAAGTAGCCACAAACATTAACCCAATTGCCCCATCTCCCAAGACAACAACCTTGTCTTGAGGTTTAATCTGAGAACGAGCTACCCCATGCAGGACGCAAGCCAAGGGTTCAGTCATGGCGGCTAATGGTAAAGGCAACTCATCAGGAATCTGCAATAAATTATGCTGTACTATGGGTGCGGGGATTTTTAAGTATTCAGCAAATGTGCCATTATTCCAAGTCAAGTTGGGACATAGGGAATATTCTTGGCGTTGACAAAAAAAACATTTCATGCAGGGTGCAGAATTATTGGCAACTACGCGATCGCCTATTTGCCAACCCGTCACACCCGCACCCACTGCCACAATTTCCCCGGCTGCTTCATGACCAAATAAAGTAGGCAGTTTTAACATCTTGGCATGACCACCACGCCGCCAGACTTTTAAATCTGTGCCACAGGTTGTTGCTGCTCCCACTTTAATTACCACTTCCCCAACCTCTGGAGATGGGTCAGCAAGCTGTTCTAAGCGTAAATCTTCTTGACCATAAAGCAAGGCTGCTAACACAGCTTTAACCCATAAAACTTAGTTTTTCATGATTGTATCAGGAGAAGTGGGTATCGGTGAGGTATGAAAGTAAGGGAATTCCAGATAAAAAAATATCCAAAATATAGGGTGTATCAGCGTAATAAAACTTAAATATACTCAGAAATTATTCATACTGATGCACCTCACCAAACTATCAATTTCCGATAATTTATTTTCTAGTTTTCCCTAATCACACTTTTGCCATTGGCTAAATAGGAAAAACGGTATTTATGCTGATGATCACTGTAAAAAATATAGACATCATATGTAATTAAACATACCCGTTAAACCGAAGTATCGGGGATTTAAATACATGAATGTACATTCAAAATTATTAGTTCAATATACAGAAAATTCCCTAATTAAACTCAAACTTATAAAATATGCTTTTGTGATAGCAGCAGTATTGTGGGACTATCATCAGGCGATCGCCCAAACTCCTGACCCTAGCTCCTTGCCAAAGGATCGTTTAGAAGATATTCCTACTAGGACTTTACCGTCGGAAGTATTACAAAAACCATCAGATCAAGAGCAATTGCCTACTCCAACGGATTTACCAGAGCAGCAAGATCCAGTACAAAATGATACTAATGCCAAATTTCGAGTTGATCGGATTGAAGTTGTTGGTAGTAAGGTTTTCCCACCAGAAAAATTTGCCTCTATTACAGATCCTTTTGTAGGACGAGAAGTATCATTTGCAGAACTGTTGCAAGTTAGAGATGCTATCACCAAACTCTACACTGATAACGGCTATGTAACGACAGGGGCTTTAATTACACCGCAAACAGTAGAAGCTGGAGTTATTACTATTCAGATAGTAGAAGGCAGTTTGCAGGAAATTAAGATTGTTGGTAATCGGCGACTGCGTAGTCAATACATTCGCGATCGCATCCAACTAGGTGCTAGTAAACCTCTGAATGTACCGCGCTTAATAGAAAAGCTACAAATTCTGCGTCTCGATCCCCGTATTCAAAATTTGTCAGCCGAGTTACAAATGGGTGTAGCGCCTGGAACTAACATCTTGCAAGTTGAGGTACAAGAAGCCGATACCTTCTCGCTGACAGCAACGTTAGATAATGGGCGATCGCCTAGTGTGGGTAGTTTTCGCCGGGGGGTAAATCTGCAAGAGGCAAATTTACTCGGTTTAGGTGACACTCTCAGCGTAGGATATAGCAATACAGACGGCAGTAATAGCATTAATTTAAATTACCAGTTGCCAATTAATACCCATAATGGTACTGTATCCTTCGGTCTTAATCAGGGGTGGAACCGTGTAATTGAAGACCCATTCAGCGTCCTAGATATTCAATCAAACACGACCTCTTATGAATTCGGTTATCGGCAGCCACTAATCCAAAAGCCAACCCAGGAATTAGCGGTGGGGCTATCTTTCTCACGCCAAGAAAGCCAAACTGAGTTAGGGCTAGATAATATTGGTGGGTTTCCTTTATCACCTGGTGCGGATGCAGAAGGAAGAACGAAGATTTCTGCCTTGCGCTTTACTCAGGAGTATACTCAACGCAGCAATGAGCAAGTTTTTGCAGCGCGATCGCAATTTAGCTTGGGCGTAAATTGGTTCGATGCTAATGTGAATGAGGATGAACCAGATAGTCGCTTTTTTGCTTGGCGGGGACAGGCGCAGTGGGTAAAGCAGTTAGCCCCAGACACCCTATTTTTAGCTAGAGGCGATATCCAACTAGCCTCAACTTCCTTAGTACCCTTGGAACAATTTGGTCTTGGTGGTCAGTTGAGTGTCCGAGGTTATCGCCAAGATACATTACTTACAGATAATGGTTTATTGTTGTCTGGGGAATTGAGATTACCGATTTTCCGTGCTGCCAAATTGGGAGGCGTGCTACAACTAACACCTTTTATGGACGTAGGTACAGGCTGGAATACCCAAGGCAATAACCCATCACCAAGTACCTTTGTGGGTACCGGGTTAGGGCTGCTATGGAAACAAGGGGATAGTTTCTCAGCTAGGCTAGACTGGGGTATTCCTTTAACATCCGTAGATGGTGAAAAGCGATCGCTCCAAGAAAATGGGCTGTACTTTTCAATACACTATACGCCATTTTAATGGCGGCGCTGATACAACCAATGATTTAATAGCACACTATTTTGGGCATCCTCAATAGCAGGTATAAATGAAAGGCTTGGTGATGAAAGCGACCTCTATTGGCTTGGGAATAGTGCTGTTAATGACAATGCTACCGTGCTGTGATCCTGTCAGTGGGCAGGTAATTCCCGATGGTAGTGTGAATACCAGAGTCTCTCAAAGCGGCGATCTCTTCACCATCACTGACGGTAATCGAGTAGGAGATAACTTATTTCATAGTTTCAGTCAATTCTCAGTTCCCAGCAACGGCACTGCTTTCTTCAATAACGCCTCAGATGTTCAAAATATTTTTAGTCGTGTCACAGGAGCCAGTGTTTCCCTAATTGACGGTTTAATACAAGCTAATGGTAACGCTAATCTATTTTTGCTCAATCCCAAGGGAATCATTTTCGGAGCAAATGCTCAGTTAAATATTGGCGGATCATTCATCAGTACAACTGCCAACAGTATCGAATTTGCCGATGGCATTGAGTTTAGTAGCATCAATTCTCAACCTGCTCCATTGTTGAGTATCAATGTTCCCGTTGGTCTACAACTAGGAAACAATCCTGCACCAATTAACCTTCAAGGTACAGGACACACTTTAACCAATACCAGTGGACTGACTCTAGCTCCCCTAATTCGGACTCCTCATCCCACAAAACTACAAGTACCATCGGGAAAAACCATAGCCCTAGTCGGCGGTGACATCAACCTCAATGGGGCAACCTTAATCGCGGAAACGGGAGGAATAGAATTAGGTAGTGTGATTAGTCCGGGATTAGTCAACCTCATACCTAGCGCCCAGGGCTACACCTTGGGATATAGTAATATACAACACTTTGGCAATATTCAACTAGCCGAGCGATCGCTATTAGATATAAGCGGTGTAAATGCTGGTTCCGTGCAGATTCGAGGTGGGCAACTGCGATTCACCGACGGTTCTCTAATCCTGTCACAAAATTTCGGCGCTCGCCCTGGTGGTGAAATTCGCCTCCAGACTACAGAATCCATTGAATTAATAGGCAGAACATCTGATGTTGGAATCCGGGGTGGGATACGTAGTGAAGCCTTAGGTATAGGAAACAGTAGCAATATCAATATTATTACCCCTATTCTCACCGTCAGTCAGGGAGCAGGTGTGACTAACTCAACTCTAGGATC
This sequence comes from Trichormus variabilis 0441, assembly GCF_009856605.1. Lineage (NCBI taxonomy): Bacteria > Bacillati > Cyanobacteriota > Cyanophyceae > Nostocales > Nostocaceae > Trichormus > Trichormus variabilis. Next base: position 4,190,651 of record NZ_CP047242.1, read on the forward strand.
TGCTTCTAGTGGCAATATCAACATTGAAGCAACTGCAACTTACCTCTCCGGCTTTTCACCCACAAATCCTGTTGAAGTTACCACAATTAATACTTCCACACTAGGCAGTGGAAACGCGGGTGATCTTTTCTTCAATGGCAGTAGTCTATTAATATCAGATGGTGCTTCACTGTCTTCGACCACCTTTGGCAACGGTTCAAGTGGTAAAGTCACAATTCGCAACACTAATACCACCGTCATCGGAGAAAGTCCCTCTGAACTGTACAGCAACATTAGCTCAACGACATTTGCAACTGGAAATGCTCAAACCCTGACCCTAGATACTAAGAACTTACAAATCTTGGATGGGGGAGCAGTGGCCACCACAGCATTTTTTGTAGGTAGTGGCGGAGACTTAAGCATCAACGCCAGCGAATCCATCACCATTAGTGGTCAAGGTCGAACCATTAGCAGTAGCATTAACGCCTCCACTTTGCGACCCGATCCTTTTTTACGACAAAGATTTGGTCTGCCGGACATACTAACAGCAAATCCCGGCTCTGTCAGCATCACCACACCTAAGCTAACATTAACCAACGGTGGAACCGTCGGTGTCACAAATCAAGGTAGCGGCAACGGTGGTAATATGAGCATCGCTACTAATACCATCCAATTAAAAAATCAAGGTTTTATTCAAGCACAGACAAAATTTGGCAACGGTGGGAATATTCAATTATCTGCAACAGACCTATTGCTATTGCGGCAAAATAGCCTAATTACCTCCACATCTGGTGGCTCAGGAAATGGAGGTAACATCAACATCAATGCACCCATCATCACGGGACTAGAAAACAGCGACATTATTGCTAATGCCATTAGAGGTCAGGGAGGCAATATTCAAATTACCACTCAAGGTATGTTTGGACTAAAATTTCGTGACCAAATCACCCCGGAAAGTGACATTACAGCCAGTTCCCAATTTGGATTAAGTGGCACAGTCCAAGTTAACACTGTGGGAGTTGACCCAAACTCAGGTTTAGTCGAATTACCAGCCAATGTTACCGATCCATCCCAGAAAATAGCTACAGGTTGCTCTAATAATCAAGGTAGTAGTTTTATCGCCATAGGAAGGGGTGGAGTACCGCAAAACCCGACACAAGAAATCAGGAGCGATCGCTCCTGGTCAGACACCCGCGACATCTCTGCATACCGGGAAACACAGACAGTCCAAGCTCAAATCCCGCAACCTCCAGAAACGCTTGTCCAAGCAACGTCCTGGCAACGTAACCCTCAAGGTAAAATTGAATTAGTGGTGGCTAAATCACCTCCGCAGATGCCACCAGCCCTAACCTGTGCTGCTGTAGTTGAAAATTAATTAATGTTACAAAACTTACCAAAATGGGAACAATAAATTGCAGGAGAAGAAACAATAACTGGATTCATGAAATTAACTTTTGTCGGGTTTGGTGTGCTGAGTGTAATCTGGTTATCTGCTGTTTACAACTATAGTGTTCACGCACAAGTAACTCCCGATAATACTCTCAATACTTCTGTTACTTCGACTACTTCCATGAGTGGAAGCAATAGTTACACTATCAACAATGGCACTCGTGTTGGGAATAATTTATTTCATAGTTTCAGCCAATTCTCTATACTCAGTGGCGGTTCTGCTTCATTTGACAATGCCACTGATATCCAAAATATTTTTAGTCGGGTGACTGGTGGTAATATTTCCAACATTGATGGTGACATCAGTGCCAAAGGTAGCGCCAACTTATTCTTACTCAACCCCGCAGGGGTTATTTTTGGGCAAAATGCCAGCTTAAATATTGGTGGTTCCTTTATAACCACAACTGCTAATAGTATAAAGTTTGCCGATGGGACAGAATTTAGTGCTTTGCAAGGTGCGGATCAACCTTTGCTGACAATGAGCGCACCAGTGGGCTTGCAAATGGGCAGTAATTCTGCTTCTATCAAAACTCAAGGAAGAGGATATGCAAATAGCGGTTCTTTTATCGTTCCCACACCCAACTCGACAGAACTACAGGTGAACCCAGGGAAAACCTTAGCATTGGTGGGTGGTAATTTACAAATAGACGGGTTTATATTGAATGCTCCAGAAGGGCGGGTAGAACTGGGTAGTACAAACGGAACTGGGCAAGTTAGTTTAATCCCAAATGCACAAGGTTATACTCTGGGTCATGAGGATGAACAAATTTTTGGTGATATTCAATTAGCCAAAAAGTCACTTATAAACGTAAGTGGTGTAAATTCAGGTTCGGTTCGTCTACAAGCAAGAAATATCCTTTTAACAGACGGTTCATTGATACTTGCACAAAATTATGGCTATCTTCCTGGTGGAGAAATTAGCCTTCAAGCATCAACAGCAATTGATTTAATTGGCAGAAGTAGTGATGGAAATGTGTTGAGTGGAGTTCGTAGCGAAACTTATGGAATTGGAGCAGGTGGAAATATTGGTATTTTTACTCGAAAACTTACTCTCCAAGAAGGAAGTGGTTTAAATAATATAACTTTGGGAACTGCTCCTAGTGGCAATATTGAAATTAATGCGAAAACAATTGAAATATCAGGTTTTTCGCAAGTAAACCCGAATGGAGTTACTAGCATTGGTACTTTGAGTTTTGCTTCTGGTAGTGCTGGTGATGTATTCGCTAATAGTGATAATTTACTAATATCCGGTGGAGCTTCCCTTTCTTCGGTTACGTTTGGTAGTGGAAGTAGTGGTAAAGTTTCAATTCGCAATCAAAACACCACAGTTATTGGAAACAGCCCTTCAGGATTTGATAGTGCGATTACTTTAGCTACATTCGCGTTCGGAGATAACAAAGATTTGATACTGGATACTGGCAAATTACAAATTTTAGATGGGGGAAGAATTGGTTCATCTACACTGTTTGCTGGTAACGGGGGAAATGTAAGTATCAATGCAAGTGAAGCAATCACAATTAGTGGACGTAACGATAATAACAACAGTGCAATTAATTCTTCCGCAACGCGTCTTAATGCACAGTTGCGTCAATCATTTGGCTTTCCAGATATGCTGACGGCAAACGCTGGTAGTCTTAGTATTACGACACCAAATCTGATACTGACGGATGGTGCTACTGTGACTGTAACGAGTGAAGGTACTGGTAATGCCGGCAACCTTAACGTTATTGCAGATATTATCCAATTAAAAAATCAGGCGTTGATTCAAGCACAGACCGAATCTGGTAATGGTGGAGATATAGACTTAAAGGTGGGAAGTTTGCTGTTAATGCGCGATCGCAGTAAGATTACAACCACAGCAGGCAGTACGGGTAATGGCGGCAATATCAACATTAATTCACCCACCATTGTTGGCTTAGAAAATAGCGACATCACAGCTAATGCTGTTCGCGGTAAAGGTGGCAATATTAACATCACTACTCAGGGAATTATCGGTTTAGAGTACCGTTCGCAACTAACACCAGAAAATGATATTACGGCCAGTTCAGAGTTTGGGGTGAATGGTACAGTGCAAGTCGATAACGTCGGTGTAGATCCGAATTCGGGTTTAGTGGCATTACCAACCAATTTTACCGATTCATCCCAAAAAATTGCTAGTGGATGTGCAGATAACAGTGGTAGTAGTTTCGTCGCTACAGGACGGGGTGGTGTACCGCAGAATCCCAATCAGGAATTAAGGAGCGATCGCACCTGGTCAGATATCCGTGATATGTCTGAATACCGCAATACTGGCGCAGTGACAGCACAAATTCCCAAATTTCTGGTTCTTGTCCAAGCCACTGGTTGGCGACATAATGCTCAAGGAAAAATCGAGTTAGTTGCGGATAAATCTTCTGCTCAGGTGAAACCAGCATTAACCTGTGCGCCAGTGGCTCAAAGCTAATTGCAGTGTCTAGTCAAAACAACATTGTGGGAAACCTAAGCATAAAGTTGAAATGGAGAAGGAGTGATGAAAGTAACTTCTGTGTGCTTGGGTCTAACTTGTGTGTTCTTAGCTGCTGGAATGTCTTTACCAGCCACTGCTCAAGTGACTTCTGATGATACCACAAACACTACTGTCAACCCAAGCGGTAATAATTTTCAGATTATTAACGGTACTGCCAGAGGAAATAATTTATTTCACAGCTTTAGTAATTTCTCTGTACCCAAAGACTCTTCAGCAACATTTGACTTAACTAATACACCAAATATTACAAATATATTTAGCCGAGTTACTGGTGGTAATGTTTCTAATATTGATGGAATGATTGAAACTGTTAAGAGTAATAATCCAGTAAGTTTGTTTTTAATGAATCCGGCAGGGATTGTGTTTGCTCCAAATGCCTCCTTGAATATTGGCGGGTCGTTTGTAGGAACAACGGCAAATAGTATTAAGTTTGCTGATGGGACAGAGTTTAGTGCCAATAATTCCAGTGTGACACCATTACTGACGATGAGTGTTCCAATTGGCTTGCAAATGGGAAGTAATCCAAACCCCATCACAGTTCAAGGTACAGGTTATGCCCTAACATCTGTCAGTACCGTTGCCCCCATCACTCAAAGTCCCAGTACCTCAGAACTAAGGGTAAAGCCAGTAAAGACCTTGGCACTGGTAGGGGGCGACTTAAATCTTACTGGGGCAACCTTGAACGCGCCCGAAGGACGTGTCGAATTGGGAAGTTTAAGCGGAGTGGGAATGGTCAGTTTGAACCCCATTTCTCAGGGTTATCAGTTAAGTTACGAGGGCGGGCAAAGCTTTGCAGATATCCAACTTACGCAAAAATCCTTGCTGACTGTAGGAGCATTATTAAGTGCAGGGGCATTAAATGCTGGTTCGGTACAATTACAGGGAAGGCACATTCAAATCAGTGATGGTTCAATTATATTTTCCAAAAATCTGGGAAATGTCGCTGGAGGTGAAATTATTTTACAAGCCTCGGACAGTATCGATATTATAGGTACAACAGCCAACGCCCAAATTCGCAGTGGCATCCGCTCTGAAGGTTTGAATACTGGCACAGGTTCACCCATCCATATCATCACTCCCCACTTAACCCTCTCACAAGGAGCAGGAGTTAACAACAATGCTTTTGGATTTGCTGCCAGTGGTGGGATTCAGATTGATGCACAGACAGTTGAGTTATCTGGTTTTTCTCCCATCAATCCTACAGGAGTAACGTCCCTGACCATCTCTTCCCGAACTCCCAAGTCAGCAGGCAATCTCTCCATTAACACTAATAGTCTACTGGTTTCTCAGGGAGCAGCCATCTCCTCAGTAGCATTTGGGACTGGTTCTACAGGGCAAGTCACCATTCGCAGTCAGAATACTACTGTCACGGGAGACAATCCGGCAGGACTCTATAGCAATATTAGTGCAATCACATATGGCACAGGCGATGCCCAAACCTTGACGTTAGATACGAAACGATTACAACTACTCGATGGGGGAGTAGTCGCAACCACATCCTTTTTGATTGGTAAAGCTGGAAATTTAAACATTAACGCGACTGAATCGATTCTGATTGACGGGCGCAGCCAGGCTAACAATAGCAGTATTAACTCAGCCGTCCTGATCCCGCCAGCATTAATCAAACAGTTATTCAGGTTGCCTAATATTTTGTCGGCGAATGGTGGAACTGTGAATGTAACCACCCCTACCTTGACGTTAAGCAATGGCGGCGCAGTTAGTGTGACTAATCAGGGTGCAGGCGATGGGGGCCATATAAACATTACTGCCAATACGGTATTTTTAGATCGTCAAGGTAGCGTTCAAGCTCAAACGTTGTCGGGCGAGGGCGGTAATATTACCTCACAAGTCAGTGAGCTGCTGTTACTACGTCACAATAGCCTGATTAGTGCGACATCCGGGAATACAGGTAATGGTGGCAATATTAGCATTAATGCTCCTGTTATCGCTGGGCTAGAAAACAGTGACATTATTGCTAATGCAGTGAAAGGAAGAGGTGGCAATATTGATATCAGGACTCAAGGTATTATTGGTCTAGCATTCCGTAATACTCTCACCCCAAGAGTTGAGCAGACCAACGACATCACAGCCAGTTCCGAATTTAACATTAATGGCACAGTAAAAATTAATAACGTTGGTGTTGATCCCAATTCGGGTTTAGTTGCACTACCCGCAAATATTATCGATCCATCCCAGCAAATAGCTAGTGGTTGTTCTGCCGATACTGGCAGTAGTTTCGTCGCCACAGGGCGGGGTGGAATACCGCAAAATCCTAGTCAAGAAATGAGGAGCGATCGCACTTGGTCTGATACCCGTGATATATCTGCATTCCAAAACAGACAGCAGACACAAGCACAAGCACCCACACAGCCACGAATCCCCGTCCAAGCAAATTCCTGGCATCGTAACAACCAAGGCAAAATTGAATTAATTGCGGATCAATCCCTAACACAGGGACAAACAGCATTAACCTGCATGGCTATACCCCAGAATTAATTGCGCCAACACAACCGTTACAAAAGACACCACCAAGGGAACAATAAATACGGAATATAACATAAATAATATCGTTCCATGAAATTAACCTTGGTTGGGTTTGGCTTTCTGGGTATATTCTGCCTATCTGCTGTTGATAATAATTGCGTTTACGCACAAGTAATTCCCGATCACACCCTCAAAACTTCTGTAAGTGGCAGTAATCCTTACATCATCACTGATGGTACTCGTATCGGCAATAATTTATTTCATAGCTTCAGCCAATTCTCTATTCTTAAAGGTGATTCTGCATCATTTGACAATGCTATAGATATTCAAAATATTTTTAGTCGTGTGACTGGCGGTAATATTTCCAACATTGATGGTTCCATCAGTGCTAATGGTAACGCCAACTTATTCTTAATCAACCCGGCTGGGATTATATTTGGGCAAAATGCCAGTTTAAATATTGGTGGATCATTTGTCGGGACAACAGCTGAGACTATCACATTTGCTGATGGGAAGAGATTTAGTAGCACAGACACTGATACATCACCCTTGTTAACCATGAATGTACCCACTGGGCTGCAATTTGGTAGTAATTCAGGAGGGATAACAGTTCAGGGTACAGGACATAATGCCCAATTAAGTGACTCACTACAAGTTTCTGGACTAAATCTCAGTACCAGAGGATTACAACTACAACCAGGAAAAACACTAGGGTTATTAGGCAGCAATATTGCCTTGGATGGTGGACTGCTCTCTGCACCAGGAGGACTAATAGAATTGGGTGGTATCACCAGTGGCAACGTCATTCTCAATTCTACTCCGCAAGGATTTGCCTTCCAGTATTCCCAAGTTCCGAGTTTTGGCAATCTTCAAATCACTCAACGAGCTTTAGCATCAACACGGGATTTCAATGGGGAAAGTGGAGGAGCCATCCATATCCAGGGAAAACAAGTCAGTATCCGCGATGGTTCGTTGATATTAGTACAAAATCGCAGCCAAAAGACAGCTGGTGATATTGCTGTTGATGCTTCAGAGTCTTTAGAACTTATTGGCAAGTCTCCTGATTTTCAAAGTTCCAGCAGTTTAGTGAATGAAAGCACTTCCTCTGGTAAGGCTGGGAATATTATCATTAACACTCCACGATTGAACATTGATCAGGGTGGGTATATTTATAACCGGACGTTCAGCACAGCACCAGGTGGCAATATTATCGTCAATACCGATGAAACGCGGGTTAATGGTTTTGCTTATGGTGATCCTTCCGCTTTTCGAGCAGTTAGTCAAATATTAGCTGCTTCCTATGCAGGCGGGAAAGGCGGTAATATTTCTGTCTCTACTCAAAAGCTATCTGTTTTAGCTGGGGGAAATATAGCAGCCAGACCCTATGCTGGAGGTAATGGGGGTGATGTAACAGTAAAAGCAGATACGATAGAAGTAGATAATACAGGCTCTCCGACTGGTTTTTATTTTAGCTTAATTTCGACTGCCACCTTTGGGTCAGGTAACGCGGGAAATTTGGCACTCGATACTCGTAAATTATCCGTGCAAGCTGGCGGCAGAGTGTCTGCTTCTAGCATAATTTTAGGTAATGCTGGTGTACTCACTATTAATGCTTCGGAATCGATTGATGTAAGTGGGGTTAAGGATGCAGACAATCCCAGCTATATCGGCACTGCTGTGCGTCCTTTTGGTGCATTTGCCCGAACTTCTCGTGCTAATTCAGGTAACACCACCATAAACACTCCAGTTTTGAATGTTACTGATAGGGCGACAGTTTTTGTGGAAAATTCTGGTTTGGGTACGGCTGGTACGCTGCAAATTAATGCCAACACCCTTAAACTTGACAATCATGCAAGTATTCTAGCATCTACAAAAGCTGGAGAGGGAGGCAACATCAATCTTCAACTACGGGATGTATTATTGATGCGTCATGGTAGCTTTATCAATGCCGAAGCAGGTAGTAATGGCAATGGTGGCAATATAAGTATTAACTCTCCTAATGTTGTTGGTCTAGAAAATAGTGACATCATTGCCAATGCCGTACAAGGAAAGGGTGGCAATATTCAAATCACAACTCAGGGAATTATTGGTTTGGAGTACCGTAATCTTCTCAATCCTAGAGAAATTTTGAGTAATGACATTACCGCTAGTTCCCAATTCAGTATTAGTGGTACAGTCCAAATTAATAATGTTGGTGTTGATCCCAATTCTGGTTTAATAGATTTACCGACCAATCTCTCAGACCCATCACAACAAGTTGCCACGGGTTGTTCTAATACTAATAGTAGTAGTTTTGTGGCTACGGGACGGGGTGGAATACCACAAAATCCTACACAACAAATGAGGAGCGATCGCACTTGGTCTGATATCCGTGATATCTCTGCATTCCACACCAAAGAACTAGCACAAGCCCAAATACCACAATCCCCAGAAAAACTTGTCCAAGCTACTTCCTGGCATCGTAACGCCCAAGGCAAAATCGAGCTGGTTGCCGCTAAATCCTCTTCGCAGATGTCACCAACCTTAACCTGTGCTGCTGCACCTCAAAATTAATGACTGTTACGAAATTTACTGAATTGGGAAATATAGATACGTAATAAAAACAAGAAATGGATTAATGAAATTAACTTTTGTTGGACTTGGTGTGCTGAGTGTAATCTGCTTATCTGCTGTTGACAACAATAGTGTTCACGCCCAAGTAATTCAAGATAATACCTTCAATACTTCTGTTACTCCCACTACTTCCATGAACGGAAGTAATGCTTACACCATCAACAACGGCACTCGTGTCGATAATAATTTATTTCATAGCTTTAGCCAATTCTCTATTCCCACGGGCGATTCTGCATTTTTCGGCAATGATCTTAGTATAGAAAATATTTTTAGCCGGGTGACTGGTGGTAATATTTCCAAGATTGATGGTTCTATCAATGCCAATGGTAAAGCCAATTTATTCTTACTCAACCCTGCGGGCATTATTTTTGGAAAAAATGCCAGCTTAAATATTGGTGGTTCATTTGTCGCAACTACAGCTAATAGTATTAAGTTTGAGGATGGGACAGAATTTAGTGCTGTAAATCCTGCCGCTAAAGCGTTATTAACAATGAGTGTACCTGTGGGTTTGCAAATGGGAAGTAACCCTGGTCAAATTACCGTCCAGAACACAGGGCATCAGTTGGCATTTCCGATTCACCCTTTGGTTTCTTCTCCAAATCGCAGCAACAATCCTGTGGGATTAAATGTTAATAATGGTAATTTGGCATTAATCGGGGGAAAAATCACCTTAGATGGAGGAGTTTTAAATGCACCATCAGGACATATTGAACTTGGTAGTGCTAGTAACGGAATAGTTAATTTAAACACTGCCTCTCAGAGTTGGAATTTTGACTATAGCAATATTCAGCAATTTGGCGATATTCAGTTGTCCCGTCAATCACTAGCAGATGCTAGCGGTACTCCTGCGGGTTCTATTCAATTCGTAGGTCAAAATATTAGTTTAAATGATGCTTCTGCTGCCCTATTGGTTAATGAAGGAAATGGCAATTCAGGGAATATTAACATTGATGCGAGTGGATCTTTAACACTACGAGGAACTGGCACTATAGGATTTCCTCAAAGTTTATTGCGTGCTGATAATTTCAGCGATGGTAGTGGAGGTAATATCATTGCTTCGGCTTCCCAAGTATTCCTTCAAGATGGCGGATCTCTTCATGGCATTAACTTTGCTGAAGGTACAGGAAGTAATATTTTTGTAGAAACTCAGGATTTAATTCAAATAACGGGAATATCACCAGTTAGCGGATTTGCCAGTTCATTGAATACTATCACCAGAGGTTCTGGAAAAAGTGGCGATATTCAAGTAGCTACCAACAAATTGCAAGTTTTAGATGGTGCTGTTATTGGTAATTCGCCTTGGTCAAATGGTGCAGGAGGTAACATCACCATTAACGCCTCTGATTTTATCGAAGTGGCCGGAGAAAACACAAAAAACTTGGCTGACAGTGTCATCGTAGTAGGAACATTCGACGAAGGAAATTCAGGTTTATTAACTATTAATACTGCCCAATTGAGAGTACGAGATGGTGGAGGTATAGTTGTCTCTACCGTCAATCAAGGAAATGCTGGTGATTTAGTGATTAATGCTTCAGACACAGTTGAGGTTAGTGGAGTGGGTAGTATTTCTGGTCTTCCTAGCCGCATTGGCGTGAGGGCAGAATTACTTGCACCACCAATTCGACAATTATTTGGATTACCGGATGTGATTACAGGTAATATAGGTAAGCTTACCCTCAACGCCCAACGTTTACAAGTCACAAATCAGGCAATTGTAGGGGTTGATCATCAAGGCATCGGAGATGCTGGACAACTGGAAGTTAATGCAGATTCCATCCGACTAGATAATGGTGGTAGCATTACAGCCGCTACAGTTCAAGGTGAAGGCGGTAATATTTTGATTAATTCCAATGACCTGCTATTGCGTCATGGTAGTTCAATTATGACTAATGCAGACGGTATTGGTAACGGGGGGAATATGACCATTAACTCTGCTGTGATTCTTGCTTTGGAAAACAGTGATATTGTCGCCAATGCCGTTCAAGGTAACGGAGGTAACATTAACATTACTTCTCAAAGTATTTTTGGGTTGAAATACCGTAACGAACTCACTACAGAAAGTGACATCACTGCTAGTTCGCAATTTGGTTTAAACGGAACAGTCAATATTTATCACTTTGGTGTTGATCCCAAAACTGCTTTAGTAGAATTGCCAAAAAATACTATAGATCCGTCAAAACAAATTGCTAGTGGTTGTAATGCTAATACTGGTAGTAGTTTTGTCGCCACAGGACGGGGTGGAATACCACAAAATCCCACACAGGAAATTAAGAGCGATCGCACTTGGTCTGATATTCGTGACATATCTGCATTCCACACCAAACAACAAGCACAAGCACCAAAAAATCCCGTAACACTTGTCCAAGCTACCTCTTGGCGACGTAACGCCAACGGCAAAATTGAGCTTTTTGCCGCTAAATCTCCTACAGGTGTGCAAATGTCATTAACCTGTGCATCTCTTGCCAAAAGTCAACCTTAGGTCATTTTCATGACTTTAACTGGATAAAGATAGTACTAATTTGAAAAAAGAATGTGGCAATCCTTAATTTTAAAATTTCAATAGCTGGCTGGGAATTACCCAGCTCCATTTCTTAGAGTTTAAACTTCTCAGTGATTCGCTGCATTGCCTCCTCCACATTCTCCCTACTGTTAAATGCGGAAATGCGGAAGTAGCCTTCACCTGCTGCACCAAAACCAGAACCGGGAGTTCCGACTACGTTGACGGTTTGCAATAGTTTATCGAAGAAATCCCAACTGGAAAGACCATTAGGGGTTTTTACCCAAACGTAAGGTGCATTCACACCACCATATACTGATAAGCCGGCGGCTGTCAGTTTTTCGCGGATAATTTTGGCATTATCTAAGTAGAAGCTAACCAGTGCTTTCACTTGCGCTTGTCCGGCTTCTGAGTAGACAGCTTCGGCCCCCCGTTGCACAATGTAAGATACACCATTGAACTTGGTGGACTGGCGACGGTTCCACAGTTTCCACAGTTCTACGTCGGAACCATCGGCGGCTTTAGCTTTCAAGGTTTTGGGTACGACGGTTAAGGCGCAACGAGTACCTGTAAAGCCTGCATTTTTGGAAAAAGAACGAAATTCGATCGCTACTTCTCTAGCTCCTTCAATTTCGTAGATAGAATGGGGTAGGGATGGGTCTGTAATATAGGATTCGTAGGCAGCATCAAAGAAAATAATCGAGTTATGTGCTTTGGCATAGTCTACCCACGCCTGGAGATGTTCTTTGGTGGCGGTTGCACCTGTGGGGTTATTGGGGAAGCAGAGATAAATTAAGTCTACTTTCTGGGAAGGAATTTCTGCGGTGAAGTTATTTTCTGCGGTGACAGGCAAATAAACCAAACCCTCAAATTCGCCTTTATCGTTAGCAACACCAGTATGTCCCGCCATGACATTGGTGTCTACATATACGGGATAAACTGGGTCGGTAACAGCAATGATGTTATTATCACCAAAAATATCGAGAATGTTGCCTGTATCGCACTTAGAGCCGTCGGAAATGAAGATTTCGGAAGCGTCTACATCTGCACCCCGCGCTTGAAAATCTTGGGTGGCAATTTTCTCCCGTAACCAAGCATAACCTTGTTCTGGGCCGTAACCTTTAAAAGAGGAGCGATCGCCCATTTCTTCCACTGCTTGAATCATGGCAGTTCGGCAAGCTTCTGGCAATGGTTCGGTGACATCACCAATACCTAAGCGGATGATCTTAGCATCAGGGTTGGCTTCGGCAAAGGCATTTACCCGTCGCGCAATTTCGGGAAATAAGTAGCCTGCTTTCAGTTTGAGGTAGTTGTCGTTAATAGTTGCCATAGTAGAGATAAAAAAAATTGCCTAGCTAAAATAGCTTATACCAAATTAATATGAAGCTGCATAGAATGATATGTCGAGGATAATTGAACGCAGATGCACGCAGATATTGACGAAGTCTTCCCGCAGGGTAAGCGGATAAATCAATGGATTTTATATTATGTGCAACCTCATATAAAGTTGGCATGACATTTCCAGGGTAGAATTAGTTAATGTAATATCTTATCTTTTTAAGACTGTTTTTTATAACTAAATATATACAAAAATCGACTTATAACTATTGCCAATCCGGGTTAAAATAATTCATCACCTGATATCAGATATAAAAGATTTAATATTATTTATTTGAGTTATTAATGTGACATGAATAGTTCTGAATAGAGAATTTAGTCAAGGTAATTGTGGGGTGAAATTTGAAAAATATTAAAATTTCTATTATTATCCCAACATTGAATGAAGCGGGTAATATTCAACAAACTATTGCCACTACTCAACCTAGTGTAAATATAGAAGTCATTGTTGTCGATGGTGGCTCACAAGATGGTACAGTGGCGATCGCTCAATCTTTAGGTGTAAAAGTTATCTCCTCATCTCCCGGCCGGGCGGTGCAAATGAACACGGGTGCGGCGCTGGCTACTGGTGAAATTTTGTTGTTTCTCCATGCAGATACGCTTTTACCTGTTGGTTTTGATGAAATGATTCGCACAGCATTACAACAGCCTGGGGTGGTGGCTGGCGCGTTTGCTTTGCGGATAGATGCAGACTTGGCGGGTTTGCGCTGGGTAGAAAAAGGGGTATACTGGCGATCGTGTTTTTTGCAAATGCCCTATGGCGACCAAGCAATTTTTATCACAAAGTCTATATTTGAGGAAGTTGGTGGTTTTCCTGAGTTACCTATAATGGAAGACTTTGAACTGATACGACGTTTAAAAGGTGTTGGTAAAATTACGCTTATACCTGTATCTGTGGCAACTTCTGCTCGGAGATGGTTACAGAGGGGGGTTTTTAAAACTACGCTAATTAATCAAGTCGTGATTATTGCTTATTTACTTGGTGTTGCACCAGCGCAATTACGTAACTGGTATCGTCAGGGGAAATTTTTTAGGTTTTAGGCTATCTAGATTGGGGTAGTTTGGTAGTAATTTGGTAGGGTGCGCTACTTGCGATAAAATCAAACTATATTCAGAAATTCTTCATACTGACGCACCTCCCATACCAATTCAATTAATGATTGCAACATATCGTTGGGTGAAGACGCGATGAATCGCGTCTCTACAAATGGTTTATTTGTCGCATTCTTTTGTCAAATTGGTATTACATTTTGGATATTTTTTTATCGGAAAACCCCTAATAATTACCAATTGAAAAACCCCGACGTGTCGGTTTAATACTGGCCAATTTCACCTGAAATTTTACCTTATCACTCATTTCACCGCTTCTCGCCTCCAAAGTCCAGTTACCAGGACGCAGCGACCAAAATAAAGAATTAGCTGACTGGGTATTCAACTTTTCACCGTTGAGCCACCACTCTATAGGTGTAGACTTACTTCCTACTAACTTAAATTCTAATTTTTGTTGTGCTTCTTCACCTGGATACAGTAAGAATAAATCGCCGTCATGAGGAGATAAAATTCTCAGGCTGCTGGTGGTAAACTGCGATCGCTGTTGCTTGGCTAACCACTCGTTATATTCTGGTGGTAAAGTAAACTGAGTGTCCCTTTCGTAGCTAATTTTATCTTCGGGATAGAAATATTCTTGCACTACGGAAGTACAGTCTGGTGTGGGACGTAACCCGGAAACTGCACAGATTGGTAGTTGCAATAAACCTGTTGGGGTGGGAAAACTAGCTGGTTCTTGATGTTCGTGCAGATGTAACATAATCCGATTCCACAAGGGGGCTGCACCCGTGACACCGGAAACTTGGCGCATGGGTTCACCGTTAAAGTTACCTACCCAGGTAGCGACGGTGTAATCAGTGGTAAAGCCGACTGTCCAAGTGTCACGGTAGTTGGAAGATGTACCAGTTTTCACAGCCACAGGGAAGGGTAAGTTTAATACTGAATCTACACCGAAAGCTGTGGCACGAGCATGGCTGTCGCTGAGGATGTTAGTGATTAATTGCCAGATTGTGGGGTTTGGGGGTTGGGTATGGGGGACTGGGGACTGGGAAAGGGTGGTGATTAAGGGGGTGGGTTGTCCTTGTCTTGCTATCGTTAGGTAGGCTTGGGCTAGTTCCCACAAGCTGACTTCACCACTACCAAGGGTTAAACCTAAACCATAGTATTCTGGGGTTTGCTTCAGGTGGACAAATCCCAGTTGATGCAGCCGTTCTAGGAAAGTTGGCACACCCACTTTTTCCAAGACGCGCACGGCTGGTACATTGAGGGAATTGGCTAAGGCGATGCGTACCCGCACTGGCCCAAGGAAGTTTTCCGTATAATCCGTTGGGCTGTAGAGTTGTGCGCCGGGGATGGCGTAATGGGTAGGGACATCTGCCAAAATAGTATTTGGGCGAATTAACCGCTTTTCTAAGGCTAATTCATAGACAAAGGGTTTCAGAGTAGAACCTGGTTGACGTAGGGCTTGAACTCCGTCGTTGCGTCCCAGTTGGGCTTGATTAAAGTAATCCGGTGAACCGACGTAAGCTAAAACTTCCCCAGTGTGGTTATCTATTACTAGTGCGGCTGCGTCATGAACGTTATTGGCAAAAAGAGTAGAAATTACCTGCTGTACTTGTGCTTCGACGAATTGCTGCAAAGGACGATTGATAGTTGTGTGGATAACTGATTGATTTGTGTCAGCAGGACTGGGAGGAATTTGATTAACTAACCAAAATAAAAAATGCGGTGCGGCGATAATTCCTCGCTGGTTGGACTGAAACACAACTTTTTCTGAGGATGTGCGATATGCTATGTCCTTGCTCACATACCCTTCCTGTACCATCCGATTGAGGACGTATTTTTGTCGTTGCTTCAGACGTTCCCAATGTTCGTAAGGGTTAAAGTAGGTGGGATTATTGGGAATGGCGGCTAACAAACTAGCCTGGGCAAGATTTAACTCACTGGCTGGTATGGAAAAATAAGTGCGGGCTGCTGCTTCTACACCATATATATTCCCTCCCATTGGTAGGCGATTAATATATGCAGAGAGGATTTCATCCTTACTCATCCCGGCTGCTAACCGCCACGCTAGCCAAATTTCCTGCATTTTCCCTGACAAGTGGCGGGGGACTGGTTCTAACATCCGCGCTAACTGCATGGTAATTGTGGAAGCGCCGGAAACAATTTTTTTGGCGTGGATGGCTTCTTTGATGGCGCGGACAATTGCTTGCAAATCCAAAGCCCCATGATGGTAAAAGCTACCATCTTCGGCGGCTAAAATTGCTTGGATAAACTGGGGGGAAATCTGATTTAGGGGTACTACTGATGTATGCTCTTGGTCACGGGTGAGTATTGTTCCTAATGGTAGCCCATTGCGATCGCTAAATTGCATTGCTAGTTGATTTTGGGCAATATCTACGGCACGAATCGGCGCAAAATAAGGTGATAAGCGGATTAATAGGCATATTAACAGCACAGCTAGGATCACCTTACTACTGTGCCGCATTCTGGTAAGCGATAGAGATATGAATTGCATCAGGGAGTACCCTGTTTAAGAAACTTGACTTTAATTTTGCCGTGGCGATGATATCTACAACAGTGAATATGTCAATTCCTTAATAATCAATTGCAAAATAATTCATGGTTAAGAATTGTAGTTGTTTTTTGGAATTACTGGTTTTGATTGGTTATCTATGTAGATAAATTTTGATTTTTAAACGCAGCGAAAAGTTCCTCGAAGCCGGGTTTCCCGGCGTAGGAAACTTTTCAAGACAGAGGAGTGCGGTGAACCAGCGTTGTAGGAGGGTTTCCCTCCGTAGACGACTGGTGAACCCGAAGGGAGGTTGGCGCGGAGGTGCGCGGAGTTTAAGAGAGATGGAATGAGACTAGTTGCTGTAATTTTTAATATTAAATTTATCAAAATATGATTATTAGAATCTGTATACGGTGTTTTCTTGTTCTAACCTTGGTGTTAGGAACAGGCGGATGTAATTTTTTTGGTATTAACTCAGCTAGAGAACCATTACCAGCAGTCTCTCCACTCACACCGCCAAAATTACCGGATTGGATTGAACAAATTAGTCCCATCGGACAAGCCCAACCTCTGAACCAAATCCGTATTCGTTTTAAAGAGGCTTTAATACCAGTTGAAAGTTTGGATAGTCCAGAACAACAGCAGTTATTACAAAAGTTTGCCCTTTGGCCGCCATTACCGGGACAGTTTCGCTTTTTGACACCGCGCATGGTGGGTTTTCAAGCTGATAAAGCATTGCCAATAGCCACGAGATTGCAAGTTACTCTTAAAGCAGGCTTAGCAGATTTAAAAAATCATCGTTTAAACAAAGATTTATCCTGGACTTTTAATACTCCATCTATCGATTTAACGAATTTACCTGGTGTGAATCCAATGGAAAAAGCTGATGCTGAACCCATTGATTTGCAACCGAAGTTACAATTTACATCTAATGTAGAACTAGATTTAGCTTCTGTACAAGAACATTTACAGCTAATCCCAGAAGGTAAAAATGAGGGTTTGCACTTCCAGGTAACTTTGAATAAGGAAGAAAATCCTCTAAATAATGAAGAACCTCTCAAGAAATTTGACCCTTCAGCACGTAATTGGATTTATAATCTTAGACCTCAAAAAAATCTGGAAAAAGCCACCAGTTATCGTTTGGTATTTTCTCCGGGAATACGTCCTGCCTATGGCAACCTAGCTACAGAAAAAGAATTTGCTAGTAAGTTATCTACTTATTCACCTTTGGCTTTTCAAAAAATTAACTTTTATGGACAACCAGATGCTGGGGGAACTTATGGAAGATTTATTAAAGGTAGTCCGCAGTTAGAATTTAATAATATTTTGGTAGCCGATTCAGCTAAAGCTAATATTCAAATTAGCCCAGCACCAAAAGATATTTCTAGGCTGTTACAAGTTAATGATGAAGATAGAATTATCGGGATTAATCCTTATGCCTTAGAACCTGCCAAGACTTATACAATTACTATTGGCGAAAATCTCCAGGATAAGTTTGGACAGACTTTAGGTAAACCTGTCTCACTTAAATATGATACTGGAGATTTAGCTGGGGATATCTGGGTTCCCTCAGACTTGAATATTTTCCCTTCAGGTAAAGATTTACGGTTAAATATTAGTACTGTAAATTTACCAGAATCTAAATATAAGGCTGCTTATCGAGTAGTTAAACCAACAGATTTAGTCTATTTTAACTATGGTAATGATTTATTAACGAAACCTGCTGAATGGCAAAGCTTCCAGGTATCAGGTAAGAAAAATCAATCAGTTGATATCACTGTTCCTCTACGAGAAAGAATCAACGCTAAAACGGGAATGTTAGCTTATGGAGTACAAGCCCGTACTAATAAATATCAGGAAAATGGTAAGGATTTGTGGAGAGAACCTACGACTTATGGTTTGGTGGAATTGACTAATTTGGGTGTATTTAGTCAATGGTTTCCTGAATCGGGGTTAATTCGGGTGAATCATTTAACAGATGGTGCGCCAGTAAAAGCGGCTGTTATAGAAATTTATCAATCAAAATTACAAGCAAAATCTCGCCCTGAACCTGTACCTTGTGCGACAGGGAAAACTGATGAAAATGGAACTTTTAGAATTAATCGTGCAGAATTACAGCAATGTACTGCTGGTAGCCAAAATTCAATTAAATCACCAGAATTATTAGTAATTGCCCGTGAAAATGAAGATTGGGCATTTACTAGAACTGATGAATATAGCGGTGTTTATGGATATGGTATTGATGCAGGTTGGCAAGGTAATAAACCTGAATCACGGGGAGTAATCTTTTCAGATAGACAGTTGTATCAACAAGGAGAAAAAGCTTGGTTTACTGGTTTTGCTGACTACTTACAAAATGGTGTAATCCAACAAGATAAAAATGCTGACTACCAAATAACATTGGTAAATCCTGATGGACAAAAGACCAGTTTAGGTACACAAACTACAAATGAGTTTGGGACGTTTTCCTTAGAAATGCCCATCAATAAAACTCAAAGCTTAGGCTACTATACAATTCAAGGTAAAGGTAAGAACGGACAGGAAATTTCTGGAGAATTTCGGGTGGCTGAGTTCAAACCACCTAATTTTAAAGTCGAAGTCAAGTTAGATAAAGAATTTGCTTACATTGGTGATGATGTTGATATTAATGCTTCCAGTAATTATTTATTTGGTGCGCCTGTAGAAGGTGGAGAAGCGAAATATTTTATTACTCGTCAACAAGCTAACTTCATCCCTAAAGGTTGGGAAGAGTTTACTTTTGGTCGCCAATGGTTTTGGCCGGAGGAAACCCCCACCATATCTAGTGATGTGTTGCAAAGTAATTCTCAGTTAAATACGAATGGTAAAAGTAGCCAAACGGTAAAGGTAGCTAAAGATTTACCGTATCCTATGACTTATCGGGTAGATGTACAAGTTGCCGATGTCTCTAATCTTTCGGTAGCTAATTCCCAAAGTTTTACAGCCTTACCAAGTAATCGTTTAATTGGCTTGAAAAGTAATTTTATTGCTGATGCAGGTAAAGCATTTCCTATAGAAGTAGTTGTTACTAAGCCTACAGGAGAAGTAATTGCAGGTCAACGAGTCCGGCTGGAATTGCAACAGATAAAATACAGCAGCGTCACTCAATTGGTAGAAGGTAGCGAAACACCAAAAAACCAAGTTGAATATAAAACAGTTGCCCAAACAGAAATTACATCTACTAGTAATTCGCAATCGGTGAATTTGACCCCAACTGAATCTGGTGCATATCGAATTAGAGTTAATTTTAGTGATGCCAAAAATGAATTAAGTGCCACAGATTCACAAATTTGGGTGACTGGAGGAAACGCAGTCTTTTGGGGTACGCGAGATAAAGATGTTTTAGAAGTTAAGTTAGATAAAAAAGAGTATAAAGCTGGTGAAACTGCTACCGCTTTAATTCAATCTCCCTATGCAGATGCAGAATTATACTTTGCGGTGATTAAAGATAAACCCATTTATCAACAAATTACCAAAGTTCAAGGCAACGCACCACAAATTCAGTTTCAAGTTACGCCAGAAATGCTACCAAATGCAGCCGTTGAAGCTGTGTTAGTTCGACAAGGTAAACCTATTAGTCAGGTAGAAGTAGGAAGTTTAGATAACTTGGTAAAAATTGGCTTTACTCCTTTTAAAGTTAACCTAGAAGATAAGTATTTAAAACTGCAAGTTAAACCAGTCCAAACATCTTTAGAACCTGGTGCAGAAGAAACAATCCAACTGGAATTGAAGGATAATCAAGGCAATCCCACCAAAGGACAGTTTACAGTCATGGTGATAAATGAGGCGGTACTGCAACTTTCTGGTTATCGTCCGCCGAATTTAGTAGATACAGTTTATGCAGAACAGCCAATATCTACCCGCTTTACTGATAACCGTCCAGATGTGATATTACAACCGCAAGATATAGCAAAACCCAAAGGCTGGGGTTACGGCGGTGGTTTCTCCACAGGTGCAGCAAATACTCGCACCCGCACCAACTTTCAACCCTTAGCTTACTACAATGGTTCTGTATTGACCGATGCTAACGGTAACGCACAGATAACCTTCAAATTACCAGATGATTTAACTACGTGGCGTGTGATGGCTGTGGCTACAGATGGAAACCTGCGTTTTGGCAATGGGGACGCGACATTTATCACCACCAAACCCTTACTAACTAATGCCATCTTGCCACAATTTGTCCGTCCAGGCGATCGCATCCTCGCTGGTTTATCCGTCACTAATAACACCGGAAATCGAGGGAATCTCTCAATTAACGGTGAACTTAGCGGGACTGTGAAGTTTAACAGCAAAAATCCCACAACTACTACGTTGCAAACCCAAGCTGAATCTGCAACTCAAGCCTATCGCTTCCCAATGGTGGCGGATAGTGTGGGATTTGGTAAAGTTCGCTTCACCACTCAGCTAAATGGTACAGCCGATGCTTTTGAATTACCTCTGCAAGTAAAACCACTGGAAATCACCGAACAAGTAGTTGAGACTGGTGTCAGCCAAAAACAAATCAAAATTCCCTTAAATGTTGATAAAAATATCTTTCCCGAAGCCGGCGGTTTAGATATTCAATTAGCGAGTACTTTGATTCCCGAAATTAAAGCACCAGCAAAAGAAGTATTAACAGATAATGATTTGCCATTCACAGAACCATCTGCAAGTCAATTAATCATTGCGACAAATTTACAAACTCTTGCCCAAAAATATGGTCAAACATTTGCAGAATTTAATTCTAGCCAACAGGCAAATTTAGCAGTTGAAAAATTGCGAAAACTACAAATCTCTGATGGTGGTTTTGCGGCTTTCCCTGGACAGGAAAAATCAGACCCTTGGGTTTCTAGTTATGCGGCTGAATCTTTAGTAAAAGCTAGTCAAGTCTTCCCCGACTTGGTTGACTCAGGAATGCTATCTCGCCTCAAAACCTATTTGCAAAAAGTTCTGGCAAACCCCGGAGAATATGATTTTTGCAAACAGCAACTATGTAAAAGGCAACTACAACTTAATGCTTTAATAGCCCTAGCAGAACTGGGAGATAAACGCAACACATTTCTAACAGATATTTATGAACAAAGTAACAAATTTGATTTAGTCACTCAAATTAAACTAGCGCGATACTTATCTCAATTCCCCGAATGGCAAGATGAATCTCAGCAATTGCTAAACAAGCTGCAACAAAACATCTATGAAACTGGACGCACAGCAGTTGTGAGTTTACCACCTAGTTGGGGATGGATGAGTTCACCAACCGCAGTACAAGCCCAAGCTTTACGCTTATTTATCGCCCAACAAAGCCAACCAAAACTAATAGATAAATTACTCCAAAGTTTACTTGCATTACGCCGGGATGGAACATGGCAAACTGACTATAACAATGCCCAAGCACTAACAGCCTTAGTAGAATATAGCCAACTACAACCCACACCACCTAATTTTGTCGCCACAGTGCAGTTAGCCGGTAAGAAGTTAGGAGAAAATCGCTTTGCAGGCTATAAAAATCCCAGCCTCCAGCTAAATGTACCGATGAATCAACTACCCCGTGGTCGCCATGATTTAACGCTACAAAAATCGGGTAATGGAACTCTACACTACTTGGTTGCTTATAACTATCGCCTGCAAGGAAATCAACCAGGACGCTTTAACGGCTTAAGCATAACACGAGAAATAAGTCAAGTAAATGCAGAGAAAGTTTTACGAAAAACAGGTATTTACGCCCTCGATCAACCCTTGACTTTAGCTCCCGGACAAGTGTTTGATATTGGTTTAGAAATTATCGCCGATCGCCCGGTAGATCATCTAGTAATTAAAGATCCCCTACCAGCAGCTTTAGAAGCCGTTGACGCGAGTTTCCAAACCACCACCGCCGCATTACAAGCAAAAGCCGATAGTTGGGAACTGGGTTTTAGGAATATTTATAGCGATCGCATTATCGCCTATGCCGACCACCTAGAACCAGGAGTTTACAGCCTCCATTATTTGGTACGTTCTGTTACCCCTGGGACTTTTTCCTGGCCTGGTGCGGAAGTTCACCTGCAATATGCACCAGAAGAATTTGGACGCACTGCGGAAATGAAACTAATAGTAGAGGAGACAGAAAAGTAAATCAGGCGCGTCACTCCTCCACACTCCACTAATTACCTAATTCCTGATACCTCTGCTGAAGATCAATAATTGTAAACACTGCCTCAAACTTCAAACCAACCGACTGATAAAACTCAGCCCCCCCTTGCTGTCTATCCACTAATGAAATGACCTCATCAACAACGTAACCAGCCGCCCTCAGTCGGTCAACTGCTTTCATAGCAGATTGTCCAGTCGTCACCACATCTTCCAAAACCACCACCTTTGCACCCTCTAGTAGATTGGGGCCTTCAATATAAGCCTTAGTCCCATGACCTTTAGCTTCTTTGCGAATAATCAAAGCTGGTATTGGTCGATTTTCATAAGCAGAAACCACACTCACAGCTGTCACAATTGGATCAGCCCCCAGTGTCAAACCAGCTACCGCTTGAGTATCTGGAGGTAACAGAGATAAAAGAATGCGACCAATTGCTAAAGCGCCTTGGGGGTGCAATGTTACCTGTTTGCCATTTATATAGTATGAGCTAGGCTGTCCAGACGAGAGAACAAAATCACCCTCTTTATAAGCAAGTTGACAAAGTAAATCCAGCAGTTTTTGGCGCAGAGTAGATACATCAGCAGTGGCTGCCCAAATATCTGACTGGGTAAGGCTTTCAGTAGAATACGTCATTACAAAACAGTAAAAGTTGTGCTACACCAAAGGTTGAACTCATGGGAGTTCTGAAATTAAGCATAAATGAAGATTTGCCTAAAAATTGAGGAGTAAAAAAGATGGGTATAAAATTTAGACCCCTCAGTGGTTTTTTAGTGCTATTAGCTACGGCTATAGCCTTTCCTGCTGTAGCGACTGCCGAAACAGCAGCCCCCAACTATGAAAGCACAAATGATGTATTTGAGCGAGCTTATTTTCGTCACGATCGCAACTTCTACGAAAATCTTACCCCCAAACGCCAGTTAGACGCATTTTTGGGTTCTGGTTCTGGTTTTCGCAATTCCTTCCCAGAAAATGAAATCGCCCGCGATGCCGAATTAGTTAACACACTCTACCGGGATGTCCTCACCCAACAATCAATGAATGATCCCTATCTGCGGACACCGGATTTACCTAACCCTTACGGTACATCGTTACTCATGTCCCCGCAAATGAACGCCAACAAGTTGAGGATGGGGACGGAATTCCGCTTTGAAACGGCACTACCCCGATAATCCGCCAGAGTTCATAACTAATAGTTAAAAGTCAGCCCTTATTGACTTTTGACTATTGACTTTTAACAAAATCCAGGGTGCAGGAGTTGAACCTGCCTTGGGCGAATTATGAGTTCGCTGCCTCAACCGCTCGGCCAACCCTGGTTAAGTTCCAATTGTATCCTAGAGTGTCAAGCTTGTGTACCTTCTAAGATAATTTATCAGATTTTTATACTACATAATCTAATTATGGAATAGTGGGGACTATCATTAATTGAGTTATGTTAAGCATTGAGCTATACAGCTTCAACACTCTTAACATAGACCAGCTAATATAGACCAGCATTCTTCTGCAATCGCTTGTCAGCAATGAGAATAAATTCTACTGTACTTCTTACTTTGATTTTGTTATTCCTAATGTTAGGAGCAGGCTCTGTGAGCGCATTTTTGGGATTTGACTTAGGAAGTTCCGCCCTCAAAGGCGTGACAACCCCAGATGGCCGCCCCACCAGCAAGTTTGCGAGTAGTAAAGCAAATAACTCCCAAGCAGGCGCTACAACCTTCTTAAAAGAAGAAGAAATATTAAAAATTGTTAAGTCCCGTATCGAAGGCAAATCTAAAGTTGCTAAATCCGAAAAACTAGATGAAGACGAAGAGGATATCAACGGCAAGAAGCAGAAGCCAGAAGAAAAACCCCCGGAAGTCGTAACGGAAAAACTCCAACCAGGTTTTCCCGTTAGTGCCGAAAATCAAGGCGTATCCTTATCGGTACAATCTGCCCGTTACTCCGGCGGTGATTTACTGCTAAAAGTGAAAATGCAGAACAAAGGCGCTGATTCTATCCGCTTTTTGTATAGCTTTTTAGATGTTACCGACGACAAAGGTAGAACTCTTAGCGCTAGCACAGAAGGTTTGCCAGCAGATTTACCCGCCAACGGCCCCGCGTTTACTGGTACAATTAGCATCCCTACGGCTTTACTTGATGATGTTAAAAAAGTATCTCTTGCTCTTACAGATTATCCCGATCAAAAACTAAAGCTAGAAGTCACAAATATTCCTGTAGATAAATAGGGACTAGGGACTAGGAAGCAGGGGATAAATTCCATCCCCAGTCCCCAATCCCCAGTCCCCAATCCCCAGTCCCCAGTACCCAATCCCCGATAGCCAACCCCCAGCATCATAAATTTTGCAAAAACTTTGGCGGTGAATGAATTTTCTAATTTGAACTTGACAGATGTGGGGCTGCGGTTGCTATCAGTACTGCTGCTGATTGTGATTAATGCTTTTTTTGTCACAGCAGAGTTTTCCATAGTTACTGTGAGGCGATCGCGCATTCATCAGTTAGTTCAATCTGGGGATATTCAGGCGATCGCCGTGGAGTCACTCCAGCGCAACATTGATCGAGTATTATCAACAACCCAATTGGGCATCACCCTCTCTAGTTTAGCCGTGGGTTGGATTGGTGAAAGTTCGATTGCTGTAGTTATGCGTTGGTGGATCAAATCCTGGCCGTTACCCGCCAATGTGAATAATTTTGTCGCTCATTCTCTGTCAATTCCCATCGCCTTTTTCTTGATTGCCTATCTACAAATTGTTTTAGGTGAACTGTGTCCCAAATCAGTCGCTATGCTGTACTCAGAACAGCTAGCACGTTTTTTGGGACCCGCAGTAAAAGCGATCGTGCGTTTTTTCCGCCCCTTTATCTGGATTCTCAACCAATCCACCAGTTACCTACTGCGGCTATTTGGCGTTGAATATACAGGGCAAAGCTGGCGACCACCGGTAACACCAGAAGAATTACAGTTAATCATCTCTACAGAAAGAGAATCAACTGGTTTACAAACGGCAGAAAGAGAACTGCTGAATAACATCTTTGAGTTTGGTGATGTCACAGCACAAGATGTGATGATTCCCCGCAATGGCATTATCGCCCTATCCAAAGATGCTAACTTCCAAAGCCTACTCCAACAGATGACAGCTACCGGACACTCGCGTTACCCCGTGATTGGCGAATCCTTAGATGATATTCGCGGGATTGTCTATTTTAGAGATTTAGCCAACCCCCTAGCAGTCGGCAAGTTATCTCTAGAAACACAAATTCAACCTTGGATGCGTCCAGCGCGATTTGTACCCGAACATACCCCCCTCAGTGAACTATTACCTATGATGCAGCAAGAAAAGCCAGCAATGGTCATAGTAGTGGACGAGTTTGGCGGTACTGTGGGTCTAGTAACAATTCAAGATGTCATTGCGGAAATTATTGGCAATGCTGGTGAAACCTCAAGCAGCGAAGACTTGCTGATTCAGATGTTAGACCAGGAGACATTTTTAGTGCAAGCCCAGGTCAACTTAGAAGACCTAAACGAAGTCCTACACCTGAATTTACCCTTAACAAAACAATATCAGACCCTAGCTGGCTTCTTGCTTTATCAATTGCAAAAAATGCCCATAAAAGGCGAAATCTTCTGCTACGACAACATCGAATTTACAATAGTCTCCGTTGACGGGCCGAGGCTGCATCAGATTCAACTGCGACGCTTGGGTTAGGGATCAGGGACTTTTCTTAGCTGGGGACTGGGGACTGGGTGAAAAGTCTTGTTGTGTCTAGGTTGTATCATCTATTGATGTCCTAACACTACTGGCAACAGCTACATAAGCTAGTCCCGATAAAACAGGTTTCACAGCCATTCCCTACACCCTTATACCCTTATACCCTTATACCCTTATACCCCTATATCCTTATACCCCTATACCCCTTTCAAGTAAGGAAGCGGATCTTCTAAACCTAATTCTGCAAAAGCTGCTAGGCGTAAGCGGCAAGAATCACAGACACCGCAGGCAACATCACCACCGTTATAACATGACCAAGTTAAGTTCCAGGGAACGCCTAATTGGTTGCCTAGTTGAATGATTGCGGTTTTTTTCAAATTAATCAGGGGAGCAACAATATTGATGGGTTGACCCTCCCGCCCTTGTTTGGTTCCCAGGCGGAAAACTTCCTGCATCGCCTCGATATAATCAGGACGACAGTCAGGATATCCTGAATAATCTAGCGCATTGACTCCAATGTAAACTCTTTCTGCGGCGATCGCCTCAGCATAAGCCAAAGCAAAACTTAAAAAAATTGTATTTCGTGCTGGTACGTAGGTAACAGGAATATTTTGTGACATTGCATCTACAGAGCGTTCTTGCGGTAAATCGATCTTGTCATCGGTTAATGCTGAACCACCCCAAAGGCGTAGGTCAAAATTGACAACTTGATGTTGTACTATTCCTGCGGTCTGCGCCACCAAAAAAGCTGAGTGCAGTTCTCGTCGATGTCGCTGCTGATAATCAAAAGAAATAGAATAACATTCACAACCATCGGCTTTTGCTTGGTACAAAATTGTGGAAGAGTCTAATCCCCCAGATAATAAAATGACAGCTTTCATTTAAGTTCCAAATTTTGGATAGTTAATTACTCGATCACCATGCTAGTAGTTCACCAACCCAAAATCGCTAGCTAATCTTGTCTTAACTCCTCACTCTCCCAGGACTTACGCAACTGGCACAATAGTAGGGTGCATCAGATGTAGAAAATTCCTGAATTTGTACGAACTTATTGGGTCTGGTCACCCTACAGTTAGTTTGATTATGACGCTTGCGTAAGCCCTCTCTCCATTTCTCTGTCTCGATAAAAATAGAAGAATAAATCTGTAAATAATGACAATTATTATGCAAGAATTATCTGAGTCAATTTGTTCAGATAATTTTCCATAAATATTTTTTTTATTTGTTCATCTCCGTGTATTATTTATATTAATTAGTGATTTTACTAACAATAAAATTATTGATTACTCATCTAGCTACTTGATTACCTACAAAAGATTGAGAAGATAACTACTTAGAGTATACATGAGTGATTATGCGTAAATAAAAATACATAAGTCCCGTTTTGAAAAACACACACAAGCCAGCAGTCTAGAAATATCTCGACAAAAGATAGCTAGATTACGGGAACTGATTACAAACTTTGAAATTCTTCATAAACAAGGCCTCTATGTTACCATCTGGATGGTTTTAGACGGATCATAACTGGCTGTACTGGCTGTTTAGTATAAAAGCCAACGGCCATAGCGTCTCTAAGTTTGGTGGTTGAGGAGAGAACAATAGTGCAAAATAGCATGTCAGTGGCAGAACCAAATTCACATACACAGCGTAACCAGCCACGACCGATTCGCGTAGGCGTAATCGGCGTAGGTAACATGGGACAACATCACACCCGTGTACTCAGTTCAATGAAAGATGTTGAACTGGTCGGTGTTTCCGACATCAACGTCGAACGAGGCCTAGAAACCGCTAGTAAATACAAGGTGCGGTTTTTTGAAGATTACTGTGACCTGCTTCCTCATGTAGAAGCCGTGTGCATAGCCGTTCCCACTCGCTTACACTACGCTGTAGGCATCAACTGTTTGTTAGCGGGAATTCACGTTTTAATTGAAAAGCCGATCGCTGCTAGTATTTCTGAAGCAGAATCCCTTGTCAATGCTGCCGCCGAGTCTCAATGTATCCTCCAAGTTGGGCATATTGAGCGCTTCAACCCAGCTTTTAGAGAACTGAGCAAAGTGATGAAAACTGAAGAAGTTCTCGCACTAGAAGCTCACCGTATGAGTCCTTACTCAGACCGCGCCAATGATGTTTCAGTGGTACTGGATTTAATGATCCATGACATTGATTTACTGCTAGAATTAGCTGCCTCACCAGTAACAAAATTAACTGCCAGTGGAACCCGCGCCTTAGACTCTGGTTATTTGGATTATGTGACTGCAACTCTAGGGTTTGCTAATGGGATTGTGGCAACTCTAACTGCCAGCAAAGTAACTCACCGAAAAATCCGTCGCATAGTTGCCCATTGTAAAAACTCTTTCACTGAAGCAGATTTTCTCAAAAACGAAATTTTGATACACCGTCAAACTTCTGCTAGCCCGGTCAATGACCATCGCCATTACAGGCAAGATGGTTTAATCGAGAAAGTTTATACTACTAACATTCAACCTTTGAGCGCAGAACTTGAGCATTTTGTCAACTGTGTACACGGTGGGAATCAACCTTCTGTGGGTGGTGAACAAGCCCTTAAAGCTCTCAGATTAGCAAGTTTAATTGAGCAAATGGCTCTAGAAGAAAGGGTATGGAACCCGTTAGACTGGCAATCAGAATCAAGAGTACAATCACTGACTCAAAGCGTATAGATGAGGCAAGAGAGCAGAGGCAAATACTTAGTCTAAGTCTTTCCCCCTCTGCTTTTTAAGTGCATATAAGCCTAAACTATAGAATCATGCTGTTGACGCGGCTAAAAAAATTAAAACTTCAATTCCCAAACTGCTAGAATGCTCGACTCATGGTTATAACCCTTGAGCAAAAATCATGGCAGGAATCACAAGTCGATAATCCTACATATTGACCAGGTAACTGTTAGCGGTTCTTAAGCATGGGGAAAAGCCTACACCTGTTAGTACGCTCTCACTCCCCAAACCCTTATTTGTTGCCTCAGGAAGCGAAAATTATTAAGTTTTACTAAAACTAGAGTTAGACTTAGCAACGAAAATATTACAACAGTCCCAAAAAATGTCATCCGACTGGATAAAAAATATTATTGAATCTCTAGGTTATTGGGGAATTGGTCTTTTAATGTTTGTGGAGAATCTGTTTCCGCCAATTCCTTCAGAATTAATCATGCCACTAGCAGGTTACACAGCCAACTTGCCAGGTTCAAAGCTGAACATTGTAGGTGTATTTATTGCTGGACTTTTAGGTTCTACAATTGGCGCACTTATCTGGTATTATCCAGGGAAGTTTTTGGGTGAACAGCGTTTACGATATTTAGCAGATAAATATGGCAAGTGGATTAGTGTATCTAGCCAAGATATAACCAAAGCAAAGCGCTGGTTTGACTCTCAAGGTAACAAGGCGGTTTTTATTGGTCGCTTAATTCCGGGAGTTCGGACTTTAATTTCCGTACCAGCAGGCATTAGCAATATGCCTTTGCTACCTTTTCTATTTTATACAACTTTAGGTAGCGCTGCTTGGGTTGGTTTGTTAACATACTCAGGATATCTTTTAGGTAGTCAGTATGAACTTGTGGATAAGTACCTTGCCCCTGTATCCAAAATTGTACTAGGGGCTTTAGTTCTGGTGTTTGTAGTCTGGGTACTCAAACGTAAGCGTAGAAACACCAGAATTTGAAGCAAAGTTCTTTTTTGTTTACAACTGGGGGTTACATCTGGTAAAAATTCGCCTACACTATGCCAAATAATGCTGAAGAAAGCGATCGCCTAAATTTTACTAAAATTTTAAAATTTGGCGTATTTATAGCTACACTTGACGAAACTCGGAAATTCTGGTATCCCCCATGTTTGTACGACGGGCATGATAACTTTTTACAGGTAAGTAAGCACGAGGAATTTTATGACAGACCAACCTTCCGCCGCTACCCCAATGAATGCTGCTGCCATCCCTTTAAACAGAGTGTCAGCATCTACCCCAATCAATGCAGCTCCAGCCAACAACAAGCCCAATAATGGTTCGAGCAAATCAATTCTCAGTGTTGACTTAGGCAGAACTTCCACAAAAACCTGTGTCAGCCGCGAACCCAATAACGTTGTGTTCGTACCCGCCAACGTCAAGCAAATGTCAATAGAACAAGTACGCGGGGGCGTTTTTGAAGCCCGTGCTACCGACCCGTTAATGGATTTGTGGTTGGAATATCAAGGCAAAGGCTATGCCGTTGGTCAATTAGCAGCAGACTTTGGGGCTAATTTGGGAGTAGGTCAATCTAAAGTAGAAGATGCACTAATTAAGGTACTGGCTAGTGCTGGCTACTTCAAACTCAAAGATGAAATTTCTGTTGTACTTGGTCTACCTTTTCTCTCGTTGGAACAATTTGAACGGGAAAAAGCACAGTTAACTAGCCAAGTCACCGGGCCTCATGTTCTCAACTTTCGAGGTGAATCTGTATCTTTGAATATCACCAAAGTTTGGGTCATGCCAGAAGGCTATGGTAGTCTTCTCTGGTCGGAAGCTCAACCTAAAAAAGGTGGTGCTAGTCCCGATTTTACAAAAATCTCCACAGCAATTGTTGATATTGGGCATCAAACTATTGATTTATTGATGGTCGATAATTTCCGCTTTGCACGCGGTGCTTCTAAGAGTGAAGATTTTGGCATGAACAAGTTCTATGAACTAGTAGCTGCCGAAATTGATGGTGCAGATAGTCAGTCTTTAGCCTTAATCTCTGCTGTTAACAAACCCAAAGGCGAACGCTTTTATCGTCCTAAAGGTGCTAGTAAACCAACCAACCTAGATGATTCTCTGCCCAACTTGATAGAGCAATTCTCTAGAGAAATTTGCAGTCGTGTGTTGGCTTGGTTGCCAGAACGTGTCACCGATGTGATTATCACAGGTGGTGGTGGGGAATTCTTCTGGGAAGATGTACAACGTCTACTTAAGGATGCTCAGATTAGCGCCCACTTAGCTGCTCCTTCTAGACAAGCGAACGCCTTGGGGCAGTATATTTATGGAGAGGCCCAATTATCCTCCAATCGTGCTGCTAGGGCTTAAAACGAATGTTCCAATGGTCAAAAAAAGTAGTTAAATCGGTTACGTTCAACCCAGAGGTCGCTGATGAAAGCTTGTTGGCGGTTGTAGAAAACTATCTAGAAAAACAACCGGAGAAGACCTTTAGCGACCTCTGCAAAGAAGCTTTGTGGCAAGCTCTATGCGTACCGGAATCTGTAAAACCAGCTCTCAGAACAACTACCACAGAGCCGGTTGAACAAAAAATCGATGAACTGCAACGTCAACTAGCTGACCTTGAGGAACGTTTTTTTGCCAAGGAATCTAATCGATTGGAATCGCTTGAGCGCCAGATTTTGCAGTTGACGCAACAACTGGCGCATCTCGCAATTATGGTGACAGAGCGACCTGTGGTTTACTCTCCACCCCAATCAGCACCAGCAGCAGATGTAGTAAACCCTCCTAATTATGCTGTTGAGTCAACAGAAGAAGTTGACCCGGTTATCAGTCGCTTAAGTCAATATCTAGATGATTTTTAACAGAAAACCATAATTGTCAGCCATTTATAAACTACGGCTATCAGTCCTTAATAGTATTCTATTAAGGATTATTAATATTTATTATCAGATTTAGAAACGTTGCACTGCAATGTCTGTACATACTGCATTCTGACCCATATGGTCTGCCTCTTTTGTTACTTGGGTGACTGTACAAATGCTAGAATCCTCAGGTGTAGACAGAGGATAATCTAATGCCAGTTATAGCTAGCTCTATCAAATTTGGTACAGACGGCTGGCGGGGTGTGATTGGTGATGAGTTCACCTTTGAACGCCTAGCTTTGGTTGCGCCAGTTGCCGCAAAAGTATTATATGATACTTATTACTCGACGGTGGGTAGCCGGACTATTATCGTCGGTTACGATCGCCGATTTATGGCAGAAGATTTTGCCCGTGCTGTCGCCGATGCTGTCACATCCGTGGGATTTGACGTTTTGCTCAGTGAAGGCTATGCACCAACCCCTGCGTTTAGTTGGGCGGCAAAACAACTCAATGCTTTGGGGGCGCTAGTTATTACAGCTAGTCATAATCCAGGGGCTTATTTAGGATTAAAAGTTAAAGGTTATTTTGGTGGTTCGGTATCGCCAGAAGTCACAAAAGATATAGAAGCATTATTATCAACAGGAGTACCACCCGCCGCCACTCCTGGCAAGTTAGAAACATTTGACCCTTGGCCTAGTTATACTCAGGGTTTAGAAGGCAAAGTTGATATTGCTAAAATTCGCAAAGCGATCGCCTCTGGTGAACTGACGGTGTTTGCTGATGTAATGCACGGCGCAGCAGCAACAGGCTTGGGGCGATTATTGGGCGAACGGGTACAGGAAATAAATAGCGATCGCGATCCTTTATTTGGTGGTGGTGCGCCGGAACCCTTACCCAAATACCTTTCCCTGTTATTTGAGACTATCCGCAAGCACCGAGAAACAAATCCATCAAGTTTATCTGTAGGGTTAGTGTTTGATGGTGACTGCGATCGCATCGCCGCCGTAGATGGAAACGCTAACTTTTTAAGTTCCCAAATTTTAATCCCCATCCTCATTGATCACTTGACTCAAAGACGCAACTTTACAGGGGAAATTGTCAAAACTGTCAGTGGTTCTGATTTAATTCCCAAAGTAGCCGCCCTACATAACTTGGCAATATTTGAAACAGCTGTTGGTTATAAATACATTGCTGACAGAATGTTAGCTGCGCCAGTGCTGTTAGGTGGTGAAGAATCGGGGGGAATTGGTTACGGTAGCCACATACCAGAACGGGACGCTTTATTATCAGCATTGTATGTCTTAGAGGCGATCGTTGAATCTGGGTTAGATTTAGGTGATTATTACCGTCAATTGCAAGAGCAAACAGGTTTTTCCTCTGCTTACGATCGCATCGATTTACCCTTGGCTAGTATGGATGTTAGAGCGCGTCTTTTACAACAACTACAAAGCCAGCCCTTAACTGAAATTGCAGGTAAAGCAGTAATTGACTGCAACACCACCGACGGCTATAAATTCCGCCTGGCAGATAATAGCTGGTTAATGATTCGCTTTAGTGGGACAGAACCAGTATTACGCCTTTACTGCGAAGCCTCTACCCTAGAACAAGTCCATCAAACTCTTGCTTGGGCAAAACACTGGGCAGAGTAAGATTTAGCTAATAGTCAATAGTTAATAGTCCATAGTCCAAAAGCTCTATTAACTGTTGACTGTTGACCACTGACCGTTGACTATTGACCAATGACTAAAATCCTCGTAGTAGCTACAAGTAACTCAGGTAAGTTGCGGGAAATGCAGGCTTATCTGGCAAATACCGACTGGAAATTAACTCTGAAGCCGCCAGAATTAGACGTTGAAGAGACAGGTGATACCTTTGCTGCCAATGCTTGTCTCAAAGCCTCTGAGGTTGCTAAAGCTACAGGAAACTGGGCGATCGCTGATGACTCTGGTTTACAAGTCGATGCCCTCAATGGCGTTCCTGGGGTATATTCTGCCCGTTATGGCAAAACCGATTCAGAGAGAATTTCTCGGTTACTAAAAGAATTAGATGGCGAAGTTAACCGAAAAGCGCAGTTTGTATGTGTCGTGGCGATCGCCTCTCCTGATGGAGCGATCACCCTGCAAGCAGAAGGTATTTGTCGTGGCGAAATTCTCCATGCACCCCGTGGTAGCGGTGGTTTCGGATATGATCCGATTTTTTATGTTACCGAAAAGCAGTTAACTTTTGCCGAGATGACACCAGAATTGAAGAAATCTGTCAGCCATCGAGGAAAAGCTTTTGCGGCTTTACTCCCTAAAATGGCAACAGTGCTGAGTTCAAGTTCTGAATAAAATATAGACTTACCATAATGGGATGGTAAGCCTAAAATAGTCGAATAGAAAATGTTTGTGGTTACTTATAAATCTAACGCTCAGCTTGAGCCTTGCTGCACCATTAAGTAGCTAGACATGATTAAATATAAAACGCTTAACGGAGTAATTAGCTTTGTTAGCCCGATTTTCAATAGCATGAATGAGAGCGAGTGCTAATTCATATTCATCATCAAAAATTTGTGAAGAAAGCTCATCGCGTTTGAGGTGCAACCACTCATCTTCAATACGGTTCATTTGAGGTGAGTATGGTGGCAAGAAAAAAATGTACAACCCTTGTTGTTGCCAACGTTGCCAGTGTTGTTGAACTTTTTTGCTACGATGAAATGATGCTCCATCCTGAATAATGACAGTTATCTGACCCGTTTGTTGAAGACGCTGTTGAGCTAAATGTGCCTGCCATTCAAGCAGTTGCAAGTAACGTTCGCTATTGAAACCACCGACTACAGCACCATATTCAAACGAGCGCTGCGGTTCCCAAAAACCAAGAACACTAATTATTCTGCCTCTTCTACGGGGTTGATTAATTGATTTTTGTTCGCCACGTTTGGAATAAGAATAATTGAGCGAACTTGTTCGTTCAAACCCAGATTCATCAAGATATTTTAAACAAATTAATCCATTACTAGCCCACTGGCATAACATCAACCAATCAGCACGTTTGCCATCTTGGAATGATGTTGATTTTGGCATCGGTGGTTTATGCCTTAACCGTTTCCAGGCATAATCTTTTTTTTAGAATTCGGCCCACTTGTCTACTACTGAGCGAGATTCCACGTTCAGCTACCAGACGTTCTTGTAGTTGACGACTTGTATAGCTACGTTCTTCGTAAGCGCCATTGTTCAACCGCATTTATATCTTCTAAACTCCACTTCCGCTTTCCTCCACGTCCGGGTGCTTCCCACAATCCACCTAATCCCAGGTTTTCCCATCTACGTAATGTTGCTCTCACTGTATGCTCATGAATATTTAAGTGACCAGCAATCATTGGCACTGTTAAACCATCTGCATTCAGTCTTAATGCGATAGCTCTCATTTTGACTCTTCGAGGTACATTATCTGCAAGGCTTAACTCCTGCAAGGTTTTGTTTTCTTCTGTTGTCAGCTTTATTCTTAGTGCTGTCGGCATTTTCAGTTATTTGCTCTGTTCTATTTTTATCTTATAATTTTTCATGTCTAGCTACTTAGTTGGTTTTGTTGGTAATAGGTAATAGACATCTCCGAAAATGATCAGAGCCTTGATATAAATGGCATACAAGATAGAAATACACTGATGAGAAATTAGAGAAATGTACGATAGAATAAAGCTTTGAGATGTTAAGTGTTGATAATTGAGCCAAAATCTTGAGTGATGTGCGTTGATTCTAGTTGGGTGGTATCGCTGATATTTGTGTTGGTAATATCAGCGCACCAATTCGGAATCTTACTAGTCCACAGATAGTCAAAATTACGGACTCATACTTTTGCGGATTTAACCGAAATCGTTCTTATACAACTCGAAATATTTTGACTGTTCTAATGCGGTGTTCTACAAAAATTCGTTTAGCTGAAAAAGCTTTGTTTTGTGCTTTTTGTTCTGGCGTTAGTTTTTGATTCTTGCTTTTTTTGATGGGAACATTAATGACATCTTCTCCGATATAAGCTTTATCTCCTTTAAATCTTTGTTTAGAGTCAAAGTTATCCCGATATTTTCGGAATAAAGTTATATCGCTTTTTGGACCTGGTTCTCCGGCTACAACATCTACAATGTCTTTACCTTCTGGCAAGATAATCATTTGACTTTTAAATGTATGATTACTCCGCTTACCTGAGTAATATTTTTCTTGTTCTTTATTATCTCCAGGTCTCTCTCTCACTCGTTCGTAACTATCTACTATTAGTTCATATTCCGTGAGAACTTCTTTGACTATTTCATAGTCGGCAGCGTTTTTTTTACTTGTTCAAGTAAACTGGATAGCAGCAATTCTCGTAAATTAGGCAACCAATAGTTAAACGTATCATTGGCAGTAGATTCACTGACTCCAAACTGGACACCTAGCAGTTGAAATGTCGTCATATGCCTGAGATATACCAAAGTTAAAATTATTTGCTCTTTCACAGATAATTTAGGTTTTCGACCTCCTCCTCCAGCAATCAGCCTAACTTTTTTTGCTTCTAACGCTGCTTGCTTTTTATTTTACAGCCTTAGAGCATTTTCCATGAGTTGTTGTAACTGTTCATATTCCAGTCCTCTTAACCTCTTTGTTTCTTTGGGATTTTCTTCAATGTAGTTCAGTATCTCACTCATCTTCTTATGTCAAAAAAACTGATTATGATGTTCTTCCACCACAAAATATACTATTTTGGAGATGTCTAATAAGCTGTTACGCATTTAAATTGTATATTTCTCACTCAGGTTGTCAAAAGTCCACAGTCCAGAGTCCAAGCTAGCCTTTGACTCTGGACTCTTGACTATGGACAGCCCTGACGCAAGAATATTTGATTTAGGTGCGTATCACCTTAGCTAATAGGTAATTGGTTTTCACTGTTGCCGATAACCAATTACCAAGTATCTGTAGGTTGGGCGTTGCCCACCGTATCATGGGTTTTGGTGGGCTAGGTAGGTTTCAACTATTACCGATTACCCATTACCCATTACCAAGCCTCTCAAATTGTAATAGCTAAATGCTAGACCGACCTCCTACGGAACTATCAAAACCTCGCAGGCGCTTACCTAATCAGCGTTGGCAAATTCACCTACAAAAAACAGATTTAGCCCAAAAACTGGCAGATGCGGCAAATCTTTCGCCTATTGTTTGTCAATTGCTGATTAATCGTGGTATTGAAACACCAGAACAAGCACAAGCATTTTTAGAACCTGAATCCTTAAATTTACCTTCGCCATTAACAGAATTTCCAGATTTGGCGATGAGTGTGGAGTTATTACAAGAGGCGATCGCTTCCCAAAGTAAAATAGCAATTTGCGGTGATTATGATGCAGATGGAATGACTAGCACCGCTTTACTTTTGCGTAGTCTCCGCAGTTTAGGCGCTCAAGTAGATTATGCTATTCCCAGCCGGATGCACGAAGGTTATGGTATCAATAAGCGGATTGTAGAAGAATTTCATAGTGAAGGTGTCAAGTTAATCCTCACTGTTGATAATGGGATTTCTGCATTTGAACCAATTGCTAGAGCCAAAGAACTGGGTCTCAATGTCATTATCACCGACCATCACGACATTCCCCAAAAACTACCCCCAGCCGATGCAATCCTCAACCCAAAACTCATCGCTGAATCTTCACCATATCGGGGTGTAGCTGGTGTTGGCGTTGCTTATATTTTGGCAGTATCTCTGGCACAAAAGCTAGACAAAACCAAAGGCTTAATTCAGCCGATGTTAGCACTGTTCACCTTGGGAACGATCGCCGATTTAGCTCCCTTAAGTGGTGTCAATCGTCGTTGGGTAAAACGTGGTTTAAAGCTATTACCTAAATCTCAATTACCAGGAGTCCAAGCATTAATCCAAGTTGCAGGAGTACAAGCGATCAATTCAAAATTCAAAATACCCTTCGGGAACGCCAAGGGCGAACAAAATTCAAAATTAATCAATAATGACTCTAATAAGGATTTAACTTATGGTGTCCCCAATCCCCAATCCCCAGTCCCCAATCCCCAATCCCTCAAACCAGAAGATATTGGCTTTCGTTTAGGGCCGCGTATCAATGCAGTTGGTAGGATTGGCGACCCTTTGACGGTAATTGAATTACTGACAACAGATGATGAGGGGTTGGCGTTAGAACGCGCTATGCAGTGCGAACAGGCTAATACTAGCCGTCAGCAAATGTGCGAAGAAATTGAACAACAAGCGATCGCCCACGTAGAAGATTTGTATGCAACATCTCTACAACAAGACCGGGTATTGGTTGTGATCCAACCCAATTGGCATCATGGTGTAATTGGTATTGTCGCCTCCCGCTTAGTGGAACGTTACGGTGTTCCCGTCTTTATTGGTACTTATGAAGATGAAGAACTAATTCGCGGTTCGGCTAGGAGTATCCCGGAATTTAATGTATTTGAGGCTTTAGAATATTGTCACGACTTGTTGGGTAAATATGGTGGTCACAAAGCCGCCGGCGGATTTTCTTTCCCCGCTACTAATTTACAGAAGTTGCGATCGCGTCTGTCTGAGTTTGCTAATCAATGTTTGCAACCCCAACACCTCAAGCCCTTACTGCAAATTGATGTTGAGGCTAACTTCAATCAAATCCATCAAGAACTGTATCAACAGCTAAACTCTCTCCATCCTTGCGGTATTGATAACCCTGATCCGGTTTTCTGGACACCCAATGTTCAAGTTGTAGAACAACAAATAGTCGGCAAAGGACATATTAAAGTCACACTCAGCCAAACTATCGAAGGTCAACCATATCAGTTTAAGGCGATCGCTTGGCGTTGGCGTGATTATTACCCTTTACCACCAAGATTAGATATAGCTTACAAATTGCGCGAAAATAACTTTAATGGCAATACCAGCCTGGAGTTGGAATTATTAGGTGTAAGACTGGCTCAGAAACAACTTGAGGCGCAGTCCCACCAGTTACAACTTTTTTATCAAGCTTCTTCTAAACCTTTAAGAACCGCCTTCAAGTACAATCAACGTCAATATACTTGCGGAGTCTATCAAAATAATTCTCTTCCCGAACTCAGAATTAAAAACTCAGATGGCAAAGTTCTAGTTATGCAGCCGGGAAATACAATTGGGTTACTAGGAACTAGTCGTGAAGATGCCCTAGAAATCGACTTAACTTTACCCCAATATGATTCTATTGTTCAAGCTGCTATCCAAGCATTGTCAATGCTGAGTGCTGAGTGCTGAGTATAAATTTCACCATCACTCAGCACTCATTAGTCTTATAGGTTGCCGTTGCGGAATGCCAGCACGAAAATCACAGCAGGCCCAGCAATGATTATTAGTGCAACAGAGGTTAGTTGGAAAATAACTTCCCAATTGATGTTGGCTAAAGCGTCAAACATTTGTCTCTATTCCTCCCAATTGTCTTAAAATTACTCAGTTGCAGTTGCAAAACCCGTATTAGATCATATCCGGCGATCGCCTGTAATATTTAATTTACTTAATAAAAGTATAGGAAAAAACATAAAATGGCAAACTGGCAATGCGTCAAACAATGTGGAGCCTGCTGCAATCTTGACCCAGCAGAACGTCCGGAAATAGAAGACTATCTCACCCCAGACGAACTAGAACTTTACTTCAGTATGGTAGGCGAAGGCGGATGGTGCATTAACTTTGACCATACCACAAGAGAATGTCGCATCTATTCAACACGTCCCCGTTTCTGCCGTGTAGAGCCAGACATATTTCAGGATATGTATGGTATTGAGTCAGAAGAACTAAATGATTTTGCCATAGAGTGCTGTCGCCAACAAATTGAAGGGGTTTACGGTGACAGAAGTCTAGAAATGCTGCGTTTTGACAAAGCCGTGGGGATTTAAAGTTATGTGAAGCTATTTTTAATCTGAGGCATCATTTTAAAGCTGCTTCCCACCAGTCTGAATCTGACGCAGGTCAAAATCAGGTGCTTCTTCCATCATTCCGCTTGAATATTCCCGTAATGCTTCGGCGATGCGGCGTGCTTCCAAGCGGTCAACACATAGGAAATCAGCAAAACGCCCTTCAGTAATCAAACCTTGATCTAGGGCTTCAATTGCCAAGTGTTGATAGTGGAGTGGCATCATATCAACCCTTTGGGGTATTTCTTCTAAACCAAGTTCCTGCTGCACTTTCCTAACTTTTAATCCCCAAAAACATTTATCGCAGTTGGGCAGCCAGAAGCATTAAAGATTGCTGTGGAAACAGATAAACCTTCCAAACGGTTCACTGGGTTAACAACCCTACTCATATTGATGAACTAAGCAAAACATTCTCAGGTTTAAGTCAAGCCAAATCCGTTGTAAATTGTGTTCACTTAGTAGCTTCCAAAGTATTCAAATAATTGATCAGGATTGTCTAGCCAAGCAGGAGTGTAAATTTCTGCTAGTTTTATCCCGTATTCTTGCTCATCCTCTACATCCATTCCTTGAAAGCTTACATATTCGTCCTCGCTGAGAATGTACGCCGCAAAATCCCGATTTTCAAAACCGTACAATTTACCTCCCTCCTCAAAGCAAGAGTCAGCCGTAGCATCATCAAACACCCGAAGCCTTGCCCAAGTTAATTTATTTGGTAAATCACACTCATACAGCCACCATTCAATAGCAACAATGTGTTTACTCCAGTAAAACTCTTCTTTGGTCACAATATTTGAAGCTTATTAAACTTTAAATTTAGTAAAAAAGATTTTAATGTGCTGAACAACATAATCAACAAACGCGATCGCACTCCTTGAGCTACGACATCGTAGGGAAGTTGCGCCGCATTGGCTCTTAGAAGCCTTATAAATAAAGTTTTATAGGAAAATAATCAAATTTTTCTTAACTCAGTTTCTTACTTGCAGCTAATCAAATAGAAAATTAGCTATATTTTCACAGCAACGCATAGTTTTAAATCTATATAAATGACACTTTAATATTTAATTGGCATCTGGGTGCAATACCGTATTCAATTAACAAATAAACTATTCATACCAGTCGGGGCCTTTGAAGAAGTCCCCATCTGCCCAAAAGGTTTTACAGACCAAAGAACCTTGGCCGGGACTACTGAAATTTTGGGCAGCCCTGAAGTCGGCTGCAATCACAATAGCATCATCCATTTCTACTCCACACAAGTCAGCCGCAGTAAAATCAGTACCACTCAAAATAGTTTCGTTAAGGTTGGCATCTCTGAAGTTAGTCCCTATACAATCTGCACCACTTAGGTCAGCCCCAGACAAATTAGCACCTTCAAGATTAGCAGCAGTCAGGTTAGCACAGAGTAGCCTAGCTCCACTCAAATCAGCATTGCTCAGGTTGGTGCCACTCAAATCAACTCTAATCAAATCAGCTTCACTCAAATCAATAGAGCGCAAATCTTCTCCATCCAGCGTCGAGGAGCTAAATATAATTCCCGAAAAATTTCTTTCTCCAGCTGCGTATCTTTTGAGCAATTTTTCGCTGTTAAGTCTTTCTCTTCTATCTGCCATAAACTAATTCAATCATTCCTAAATTTAAAACACTATCTTTACTGTTTTGTTGACACAGCAATTAAGCATTAATATACCCAAAGAATTTACAGCGTCTTCTTTCCAAGAAAAAAGAACTCGTTGCGACTCATGCAATCGCGGCAACAAGTTCGGTCTACTGAGCGTGGCTCACAAACTAAAACCACGCTCCTGCTGTCTTTTGTTTTGTTGCTCATTCAACAGATGAGCTTCTAGTTCCTGACTCCAATCAGGATTATGGGTTTTGAGCCTTTGACCCTGTGGCAACAGTTCCAATACTGCACTAGCTGTTTTATTCCCCTGCTCATCATTATTGAATGCTACGACCACCCTATTGAAACTCTTGAGAAATGCCATAGGTAGGTTATTCGGGTCATCAGCTACTATAAACGTGGTTCTAGTTGGTGGTAGCCCTTTGAAACTGATGTGCAGCCCATCCTCTTCTACGCCTGACTTCAGATTCCAACGCCTCAACAACTAAGTCATTAAAAGATTCGTTGCTTCCCTTCAGTTTTCTGGCTTTGGTAAGTAGTTCAGTAGGAAAGCGGATGGTTAAAGCTTCACGTTCCATACAGTTTATTGTAACCAAATAATGGTATCACCTATCATAACTACTCCATCTCACGAAAAAGCTGCATTTTTTTCGGTACGGTTGCAATTTATTACAACGATCTGAGAAAATGAGAAAAATATGAAAAACATCTAGTAATAAATCTACTGCCTGTGAAAATCGACTCTGCACCTGTCACCCTTGCCGGCGTAAATCCGACTATCAGCCAGCCAGAAATAGAAGAAAGTACTCAGTCCCATCTGGCTACTGCAATTATTGAGCCAGTTGAGGATAGTCCTAAAAAGCAGGAACCAGCTTTGGCTGTATTTGCTACTACCTTTGTGACTATTTTTCTGGCAGAAATTGGCGATAAAACCCAGTTATCGACTCTATTGATGAGTGCAGAGTCTCATTCACCTTGGGTAGTATTTCTCGGTTCGGGAGCAGCATTAATTACCACAAGTTTGTTAGGTGTCCTCCTGGGTAGTTGGGTTTCTAAACGCTTCAGCCCTAAAACCTTGGATAAATCAGCCGGAATCATGCTGCTATTTATCTCCCTCACTTTGTTTTGGGATATCTTTCACGGATAATATAAAAACTTCTAAATATTATGGATTGGC
This sequence comes from Trichormus variabilis 0441, assembly GCF_009856605.1. Lineage (NCBI taxonomy): Bacteria > Bacillati > Cyanobacteriota > Cyanophyceae > Nostocales > Nostocaceae > Trichormus > Trichormus variabilis. The sequence continues at coordinate 4,233,179 of NZ_CP047242.1, forward strand.
ATCTTTTAGGACTCAGTTTTATTACGGTTTTGTTGTCAGAATTAGGTGACAAAAGCCAACTAGCAGCGATCGCTCTTTCTGGTCGTGGTCAGTCTGTAAAGGCTGTGTTTTTCGGCACTGCTAGCGCACTCCTGTTAACTAGTTTATTAGGCGCGTTAGCAGGCGGCGCAGTGTCAGAATTATTACCTACAAGAATATTAAAAGCGATCGCGGCTGTAGGATTCGCCATTCTCGCTGCCCGACTGTTGTTTTTTAATAATGAAGAAACATCAGATTCTGAACAGACACTATAGTTTTTACGATCAAGGGATTTTGGTAACTGGTAATTTAGGCTATACAGTTTGTTTGCGAAGTTAAATTGGTAGTTGTAAAACTAATACATCTTCCTCTGATGCAATGAATGTTTCACCTACTGTTAAAACAGCTATGGCGTTAGTTTGAGCTAGATTCATCAAATTACCAGAACTATGACTGCCGCCAGCTTTGTGAAACTCGTATAATCCATCAATTAGGTGCAGACTTCCCCAAATATAAGTTTCACGCTTACCGTCTGAGCGTAACTCATCATGCGATCGCACTTTTACAAAAATCGGTTCCCAACCTTGAGTTAATCCCCCTAACTTCCGAATTACTGGTTGGACAAATCGCCAAAATGTTACCATAACAGCCGCCGGGTTTCCTGGTAAACCGAAGTAGATGGGGGCTGGAGGTGTGGGAAAGGTGGCGACGGTGAGGGGTTTACCTGGGCGCATTTCCACAGAACGGATGTGAATTTTAGCGCCTAAGGAAGCTAGAATTTTCTCAACGTAGTCATAATCACCTACGGAAACGCCGCCGGAGGAAATGACTATATCGGCGTTAGCTATGGCTTTGGTGATGGTTTCTTCCAGGGCTGTTGGGTTGTCTTTGACAATGCCGAATAATATAGGTTCTGCACCACTTTGCTTGACTAAAGCTGCTAGGGCATACTGATTGGAATCGACAATTTGTCCTGGTTGTAAAGGCTTGTCAGAGGTAACTAATTCATCCCCAGTGGAAAAAATTGCTACACGAGGACGGCGGTAAACTTTTATCTGTGGGCATTGAGAAGCCGCTAATATAGCAATTTCGGCTGCATTTAATTGAATATTGGTTGGTAATAATTGTGTCCCGGCTTGGTGATAAGCTGCTTTGAGTCTGACGAATTCTCTTGGTTTTGGTGTTGTGAGGATAAACACGCGGTTATTCTCTGGGCGTGTCTTCTCTTGCATAACTACAGTATCCCCGCCACTAGGCATAACTGCGCCAGTAAAGATTCGGGCGGCTTGTCCTGGTTTTAGGGTGAATTTGGGTTGATAGCCTGCGGGAATTTCTGCAACAACTTCTAGGCTAACTGGCTGTTCGGCATTTGAGTTTTGTACATCTTCATAACGTACCGCGTAGCCATCCATCGCTGAATTGTCCCAATGAGGAAAATCTAGGGGGCTATTTACAGGCGTTGCCAAAATGCGCCCATTTGCTGCCCATAAATTGACAATTTCTGTGTCTTGTTGACTATCTAGGGTTGGTACTAGATTGAAAATAATATCTGCTGCATCCCTGACTGATGGCATGGGGTGTAGGGGTGTGGGGTTTTTCTTAACTTATACCAATTCAATTAATGATTGCAACATATCATGGGGTGAAGACGCGATAAATCGCGTCTCTACAAATGGTTCATTAATTTTGAATTTTGAATTAATTTACGCTATCTGAAAACTAAAATTGAGACTTGCCCAGTTATTTATATCTAATACATAGGAATCTGTAGCTGTGGTGGTTGTTTCTGTTTTGACTGCACTACTGTTATGTAAATCTTTTAGTAGCGCTTGTCCCACTTCTAAAGGATTGATTAATGTAGCTATCGGTTGTTGGTCGGCTGTGGAATATTTGGCATTATCTAAGATTTCTAAGGTGGCGTTAAAGGGTGCGGTGCTAAAAATCAGTTGGTGTTCGCATTCGTAAGCGGGGCCGGAAGTTACCCAGCCTGATGTTGGTGTTGTTTGCGGTAGAGTTACGGTTTCGTTTGGGGCAATAACTACTTGTTTAAGTTGGGGTTGATTTTCTGGATTGTTGGGTTCTTGGGGGGTTTGCCAAGGATAAAAAGCGATCGCAGTGCGATTGTTCTTTAATCCCAATAGCATAAAATATATGGGGCGATCGCTTAAGTTTTGGATGCGGTATTGTATCCGGCTACCAATAGGGATGATGGGAATTGGTAGTGGGGGGTTGGGAGTGGGGAGTGATTTTTTTGTAGCGGTTTCAGTAGTGATTGTCCTTGTGGTTTCTCTTTGCAGTACTGCCTGTGACGATATGCTATTAACAACCTCTAAGTTTACCTTGACGGGCAATCGGGAAGAACCTTGATTTTCTGTCAGTCGCCATAATTTAGCTGCCAGAAGAGTGGATAATTTTGATGATAATCGCTGGGCTGCTACTTTCACAGCTTCCCCAACTCCCCCATCTGTATTGGGAATTAGTTCACCATCCAAAGTAAACAGACCGTAGCGGCTGGGGGTTTGTGGCAGTTTCCCAAACAAATAATCGGCTGGTTGTTCTCCTGCAACTACAGTGGAAATATGACCAACACTAGCAAAGGCGCTGGTAGCATCTACTCGCTCAATTCTTTCTAGTTTAGTATCTAAGGCTAATATCAAATTAAGATTGCGGGGCAATACGCGTACAGTCTCTTGAATAAGTTGTCCTACTTGTAGGGGAAGCGTCTCTGCAAATTTAGAGACTTGGGCTTTAGCTGTTAATCCCATAAGAGATCGCAATGTTAATTGCTCTCCAGTTGTTAGAGTAAATTTAGAATTAGCACCGTAATTTTCTAAAACTTGTGCAGGTAATCCACCTAGCCATACTTGCACTGTCTTTCCATCTTCTTCTATGGACAGAATCACTCCCTCTGCACCAGCATGGCTATCTAATAGTAAATTTTCAACAGTTACCACTCCCAGTTGATTTTTCTTCTTAGTTAATAACTTTGGTTGCTGTTTACTTCCCAATTGGTGGATAGAACTTGCCGCATGGGAGAGACTGACTCTAATTGTTGTTGCTGGTGTTGACTGCCAAAGTTGTCTTGTTAAAGCGTAAGTGAATAAACCTGCATTAAACCCAGACATTAATATTTCCCTAGCCGACTGCTGGGGGTCTGATGTAGCGGATAGGATAACAGCCGGGCTAAATTCAGGATTTTGGGGTTTGATTTGTCGGCGGAAATCGAGTTCTGCTGCTGTTAACCGCGTTCCAGGTGACTCTTGACGGGCGCGGATTTTTAAACCTGCTGGCTGGTTGATAGCAGGAACAGTGTAGCTGGTATCCAGCACTGCTATGACACGATCTGTAGGGAGCGATCGCAACAATAATAATAATGTATCTTCTAATAAATAATTAGCTATCTGAGAATCCTGTGCTTCTTGATTTTCATCAGTTGTCACTAAAGCATTTTGTAGCGTATCCGATTCCACTGGTAACTGAGTACCGTAGCCACTAAAGTGAAAAACCACAACATCGCCTGGTTTAGCTTGCTTGACCAAGTGATCTAAAAAAGCTGCTTCAATAAATTCTCTACTCGCTTGTTCCTCAGTTAACGTCAAAATATCAGTAGCTTGAAAGCCAAACCGATGGACTAAAAGTTCTTTTTGTAGTTCCACATCGGTCAGACAACCACTCAGTGAAGAACTTTTCCGATATTGATTGATACCAATTAATAATGCTAACTTTCGCGGTGTAGGTTGTGCTAAGGCTTGATAATAGTGATTATTCATCGTTAACCACTCAGTTTCAGCCACACCCAACACCGCCAGTATTGAGCCAATCCGTTGTACAAAAGTCCGACGTTTCATAAAAACCATCAGTCCTCAGCTCGTCAGCTAACAGCTTATAGGGCTGAGGACTGGGGTGTAAACATAATTTGCCTAGAATCATTTTGGGGCAGGGGGCAGAAGACAGACCAGATGAGTAACTAATTCCCAATCCCCAATCCCCAATCCCCAGTCCCTAACTCCTAAGCCAACACCTGAACTCGCATAGCCCGCGCCAATTCGGCTGCTACTTCAGGACGAGAAAATTCTGGTGGTGGTAATTCACCGCGACGCAGCATTTCTCTAACTTTAGTTCCCGATAGGTGAACTCGTTCTTCTGGTCTACTGGGGCTGGTTTTGGTGGTAGCCATTTGTTTGGTGCGGGTGCAGTAGAAGGCGTGTTCAAATTTCATTGGCACAATGCCTAACTCACCAGGCTCAAACTCATCGAAGATATATTGAGCATCATAGGTTCCGTAGTAGTCACCAACTCCCGCGTGATCTCGCCCGACAATAAAGTGGGTACAGCCGTAGTTTTTACGAACTAAAGCATGGAAAATTGCTTCGCGGGGACCAGCGTAACGCATAGCGGCGGGATTAATTGCCAATATCACCCTATCTTCGGGGTAATAATGTTCCAGCAAAATTTCATAACAGCGCATCCGCACATCAGCTGCAATATCATCTTCTTTAGTTGCGCCTACCAAGGGATGTAAAAATAAACCGTCCACGGTTTCTAAGGCACACTTTTGAATGTATTCATGGGCGCGGTGAATGGGATTACGGGTTTGAAAGCCGACTATGGTTTTCCAACCCTTGTCTCTAAACATTTGCCGTGAAGCAACTGGGTCAATTTGATAATCAGGGAATAGAGGATGAGAACTGCGTTCCAGTAGCCATATATCACCTGCCAGATTCACAGCGCCTTGGTTATAAAGCACTTGCACCCCTGGGTGTTTGGCATCATCTGTGCGGTAGACGTTGATGGCTTCACGGGTTTTATCGTAGCGATATTTTTGCGTGAGTTGCAAAACCCCAATGTAGTCACCTGCGGGATTATCCAGGCGAACTAAGCCACCTTCCTGTAAAGAGGAAGCCACTTCTTCGCTGACCGATAATGTAATTGGTATCGACCATACAAGACCGTTAGCCAAGCGCATTTCCGAAACCACGCGATCGTAGTCTTCTTGGTTCATAAAACCAGTCAGTGGGCTAAAACCACCAATCGCAATCATTTCTAAATCGGAAACTGCCCGTTCGTCAAGTTGTACGCGGGGCAGAAACTCAGCTTTGGAAACAAACTCTTCTCTTTGTGCTGGTGTGGCTACGCGATTAACCAACTGTCCACCGTGCGCGGCAATAGCCTCTGGATGCTGACTCAACTTCAATCCCCTCTTAGTGATAACTACAATTGTTGCAAACTATGTACTAACTTATCAAAATGCTGGTACAGAGAAAAAAAAGTTTGGGTCTCTGGGAAATGACGGCGTGGTTTTCAACTCGAATTGTAGTTTAAGTTTCGTTCCTAAAAGCAACCCACACAAAATCAGGTTTTTAACTCTAACTGAACCGTATTGTGCTGTGATTAGGAATTTTCTTATGTATTTTTCAGGAGTCTTACTGTTTTATTCATGGAAGAAAGTTTGTTACACCTAGAAATCTACTGTGTATTATTTTGTTAAAACAGTACGTTGTACATAATTTATCTACTAGAAATAATTATTAAACCAGCATTATTCTACCTTAATTTTTTCGTGACTTATATTTACTCATTCCTGAGATTCATTCTGGATAACCGAGAATAAAAGTTTGCATTAATTACAAATGAACTAACTATTGCTTTTCAACTATTGTGTTAATCAAGCAACGAGTTGAGCAAACAAAACAGGTAATCAACTCAGAGCTTCCAGTCAATTTAAATTGTTAACTACGAGGTTGTCAGTTATGTCTCACGAATTGTTTATTAACTTATCCGATGAACAACAAGCAGTTGTTAAAGGTGGAGAGGATACTGATTTTCAAATTGACTTCACCTTTTACGAAGCCAAGCAAAATGTGTTGAATGGTACTACAAGCTCTGGCCCTAATGGTAGTACTGCTGCTTCTAATGGTAGCTCCACTAAGGTTAAGACTGCTGGTCTAGCTTTCTTAGCTTTAGGTGCAGATGACATTTTAGATTTGCACTAATCAAGCGATTAAGTTGATTCACAACATCAACTAATCAACTAATACGTGAGTTTGATCTAATTTGTACATCCAAGAAGGAATTAGCAGTTTTTGTGTGCTTAATTCCTTCTGGAACTCACGTTACGAATAAGCAAACTAAGTCCATTAAAACTACGAGGTTGTCAGTTATGTCTCACGAATTGTTTATTAACTTATCCGACGAACAGCAAGCATTTGTAGCTGGCGGTGTTGATTTTCAACTTGATGCTACCTTTTATAAAGCACAGCAAAATATATTAAACGGTAATACAAGTTCTGGTCCTGGCGGAAGCACTGCTGCTTCTAATGGTAGCTCCACCGATGTGAAGACTGCTGGTATAGCCTTCCTAGCTTTGGGTGCAGACGAGGTTTTAAGCATTGCTTAATCCAGCGATTAAGTTGATTCACAACATCAACTAATCAACTAATACGTGAGTTGGATGAAATTTGTATAGCCAAGAAGGAATTAGCAGTTTTTATGTGCTTAATTCCTTCTGGAACTCACGTTACGAATAAGCAAACTAATTCCATTAAAACTACGAGGTTGTCAGTTATGTCTCACGAATTGTTTATTAACTTATCCGATGAACAGCAAGCATTTGTAGCTGGTGGTATTGATTTCCAACTTGATGCTACTTTTTATAAAGCGCAGCAAAATGTATTAAATGGTAATACAAGTTCTGGCCCTGGCGGAAGCACTGCTGCTTCTAATGGTACCTCCACCGAGGTTGAGACTGCTGGTATAGCCTTCCTAGCTTTGGGTGCAGACGAAGTTTTAAGCATTGCTTAATCTAGTGATTACGTTGAGTTACTACATCAACTAATCAACTAGCAAGTGAGTTTGATAGCATCTGCATAGTCATGAAGGAATTAGCGTATCTTATTTTTCTAATTCCTTCTATCACTCACTTTATGAATAACTAAGTCCATCAAAAATACAAGGTTATCAAAGATGTCTTGTCAATTATTTATCAATTTATCTGATACACAACAAGCAGTTGTTACTGGTGGTACGGATTTTCAAATCGATGCTACTTTCTACGAGACTTATCGCAATGTACTAAATGGTGGTACAACTTCTGGCCCTAATGGTAGCACTGCTTTCTCTAACGGTAACTCTACCAGAATTAAGACTGCTGGACTGGCTTTATTAGCTCTAGATGCTGACAAAATTTGGTCATGGCCAGAAGAATAATCCAGTTATAAGTTAAAACATAAGCTGTAGGGTCGCACATTTACGCGACTCTATGACAAACAAACAGCAAATTTATGAGTAGGTAAATACAACTATGTCTCAAAATATCAACCTGAAAAAATCTCAGTATCTTCAAGATTTATCCGAACAGGAACAAGAGATTATATGCGGTGGTTATTTATTTCCCAAATCTAACATTTTTATGCAAATAACCAATCTTTTAACTACTGCCAAAAATCAAATGAGTGCTACAGAGGGTGATCAAACAATTACATCATACCAAGAAACTATATATCACTACACACAAATCACTCTAGTTATCGCATCTTCTAGAGATGATGCTGAAAGCTCAATTGGTAATTATTTTTAGGCGATGTACTGTCAGTTTATCTCGATTTCTCTACAAGGTATTTACAGCAGTACAAGCAAATCGCATTCTAAAAAGTTATCTGTTTGTAGTTACTTCAGCAAAAACTCGCATTTTTTGGTACTGCATATATACAAATATTGAATACATATAAAACAATCAATACTTGAAGAAATTGACATACTAATCTCAATCCATTCAATAGAAATGCTTAGTTTGTCAATCTCATAGATTTGTTCACTCCGTAATTACTGGAACATCATCTGATGTTCCAGTTTTTCTGATACAACACTCCCTCATGACAAAATCAGGCAGCCTAGTAATATTGAAAGTAGTGAAACCTGCATTAAAATGAAGACATCAAAGGTTTAATAATCACTCAGTTTGGTAAAATATTTAGCCATATCTGAACAGTTTATGAGTGTAATTGCCCCAAGCATAGCAACAAAAACGTGGTAATCATCTTTTGTGTTGATTTTGGATTGTTCTCTAAGAATTAGCAGATGCTTAGTCATCTCTTTTCATTTCCTAGCATCTTTCTTTAAACAATCACCTTTGATTTAGGCAAAAAAGACTATTCCTCTCGCACCTGGGTAAAGGTTTCTAATTCGTAAGTTAACAAAGCTTCTGCTTTAGCTTGTCTGATTGCATCTTGATTTTCATGTTCCAAAACAACTCGTCCATGAAGGCGAGATAGTAAAGCCTTCCATTGAACATCACCCAAACTTTCTACCAAAGCGATTTCTAATCTCTCAGTCACATCTAAACCCTCTTGTGTCAGCAGATTATTGGTTATAGACGATAACAACAGTTCAACATGATCAACAGCAACATTAGTAATGTTGACCATTAACATAGTTTTTCCGCCATTAGGACTAGTTACAACTGTTTTAATTACCTGTTTCACTTCTAAACTTATTAATTCCTCTGGTTGTGACCAATCAGGAAAAATAATTAGGTTAATATCTTCTAACCGTAAATTTTGACTTAGTGTATCTGCAAGATAATTATTGAAAAGTTCTTTGAATAGACTTTCTATTTTACTTGCATAAGAGCGACTATCTAAAAAACTAGGATTATCCTGCATTTTTTCCCTAATTTGGTCACTCTTCTGTCGCCGCAGTTCAGAATTAGTACCTAATGCAACTGCTAATTCAATATAGGACTCTTCACTATCTGCAACTAAATCAGGAATATTCAATGTTTGTATAATCGCTGCTCCCATTGCCGAACGGAAGCAATTTCCTTGTCTAGCGATGACAGGTAGATTCACCTGTAATGGTTCTATTAATGAAGTCGTCCCTGCAAATGGATAGGAATCTAAGTAAACATCAGCAATTTTATAGTATTCTTTCATGTCCTCCCGGTCTGGAATGGGTTGAATATCTAATACTATTAAACGTTCAGTAGCTAACCCATGCTGAGAAAATATAGAATTTAGGTGATCGATAAAATTTGCTTTTGGATAAGCATTTGACCAATTTGGCCCAAATGGTAACAGCACTAAAACTGAATTTGGTACTCTAGAAATGATGTTTGCCCAGGTTGCTACCAATTCTGGAACTATTTTGAAGTAGTTAGCACCAGAGATAAAAACAACAGCATTTTCAGGAATACCTAAACTATTCCTCTTGACTAGAATTGTTAATTTTCCCTCTTCCGTACCGTAACTAAAACAGTGAGCAGTTCCTTCTAGTTTAATTAGTTTTTCTTGATAATGGTCTTGTGCTATTGGTGAAGGATCAGTTAATGTGCCGGAAATATAATAATCTATATTTCGCATTCCGGTTGTCACAACTGAAGCACCACTAGTAACTTGTATTCTGGCTAACCTATGAATTGCTAACAGGCATATTTGATTGGTTACTGCGGTGACATTGGTAGCTATGAACAATATATCTAAGTCATCAGCACGAATGGTACTTACCTGTGCAGATAATTCCTGTGGCAACAGTTTAAAAGAATTCGCAGAACGTTGACAATATTGCTCTAGTCGATGACTTGTTTCTGTAAGTGAGTACAAAATTACCTCAAAATCTCGACTAATATGTTCATAAACAGGAAGACAAGCAAATGTTTCGGCTGAAGGTCTAAAATGCGATGCAAGTATACCAAGCCTAATTCTTTTGATATTTACAGGTCGTTCTACAAATTTATAATCAATTTTATTGCCATTGAGTTTCAGGTAACATTCTATTATTTCTGCCCGTTTAACATATATATCCTTCAGATTATTGTCATTAAAATAAATATGGGTAAAATTAGCAATCTGAGTAAAATAATTAGTGATTTGATAAGACGAAGATGAACCTAACTCCTTAAAAATATATTCATGTAAGGAATAAGTACATTTTTCGAGGTATTCATGATATTTTTTTGAATCTCCCAATGCTTTAAAATAACCTTGTGGCGACAATAAAAATTGCAGATAGTCATATAACAGCCATTCAGGTACTTGTGAAAAGTTAGACGATAGTAGTAATTGATTAAAATCACCAAACAGCATAGCTGCTAATAAATTCTGGATAGCTTTGGGGCGATTTAATTCTTGAGAAATAAATATCTCATTAAAAAGGATTCCATCTTTCTTAGTTAAACTTTTATCATTAATGCTATTCCTGAGGAGTATTTTGTGTATTTTTCCAAACAAACCAGCATACATCTCAGCTAATTTTTCATCTGGAAGACTAAGCCATTGTTCTGCTGTTTGTTTTTGCAACCGATTTAGTTCAGCATTATCCCTGCTCAAAATAGCATATTTACAAGCAGCCATTTGTCTTGTGAAGCCAGGATAACGGCTATCATTAGCAATAAAATAAAAAAGTTTTTGATAATCTAAGAAAATCACATCTTTTAAAGATGCATTCCGGTGGGTTTGTTGTTGGTGATGAATGCGAAATTGTGATAAATATTGATCAATAAATCCGATTTTGTATCGGCTCATAATTCTGAGCCACATTTCTAAATCTACAATCTGACACAGTTCGGGATTAAATAAGCCTACTTTCTCAAAAGCTTCTTTTTTGATTAAAACAGTAGTTGGTTCACCAATCTTATTAATAGGAGCATCAAGTATATTTGGGTCTTCTAGAAGCTCTTTGCCTAATTGAATTCTTTTTAAGTTTGACCAATATTTATGTATATCCTTGGCTTCATGATATTCTAAAGACTTTGGATTGTAGGTAACATCTTTATAAACAGAAAATAGTTTACGTGGTGAGAATACTAAACCTATCTCTTCATCTTGTTCTGCTAAGGTAACCATTTCTCTAATGGCATTTGGTTCTAAAATGTCGTCTTGAAATAAAAACTTAATGTATTTACCTTGAGTCTGAGAGATGCAGAAATTCCAGTTGTTAACCAAACCTAATCTTTCATGGGTGAATAAATAAATCTTTTTTTTTGATTTTTCTCGAAAAATATTAATCTTTTCTATTATTTTATCTTCTGAGTCATCATCTGAAATGATAAGTTCTATATTATTATATGTTTGTGAATCAATACTTTGAAGCGCCAGATCAATAAAAAATTCACCATTATATGTCGGAATACAAACACTAACCAATGGCTCATCATTAGCAATGATATTTTTCATCATACTTTTTAGTTATCTTCTAACTAGTTAGATGTTTAATAGATTTTTTAGGTTCACCCACTTTTGAAAGAAAGATAATTTTTTTGTGCCACAGACCCCAATACATGGGTAGCCTAAAAAAGTCGCTCTGCCAAAACCAGATGCTCCTGCTTTTTGATAGAATTATTTCAGCACTTGTGATTCACATATCAGTATTGAATCAACTCTAGTCTCACGATTTCTTAACTCCGGTGTATTACTCTTGCCCCATGCAAACTCTTGAATATTTATATATCCTGATTCAGTTAATCTGCGATATAACTCTTCTGTATCATAAAGCCACTGATGACCCCACCAACGCATAGAAATATTTAGCATCTCAGCACGTGTTTTAATAAATTGGTACTCTGGATATTTGAGCCACTCTTGATTACGCCAATCGTCAGACATATATTTTTGTACAACATATTCTAAGGACGGCATTGCTATGCGTAAAATCCCTTCGGGCTTTAAGATACGATAGCACTCCTTCAAAAAAAATAATCCTTCTTTCAAGGTTAAGTGTTCCAGAAAATGCTCGTTATATATTAATTCACAAGAATTATCATCGAATGGTAGTTTCTGTCTAGCATCACAGACTAAATCCACTGTTTTATAATTTTGCTCTATATCTATATTTATCCAGCCATCAAATCTGACATTGCCACAGCCAATATTTAATTTATAAGGTTTTGCAGAGCCAATAAATATTAAGCCAAATTCAATAAGTTGATTTACTGTATAGGCTGGAATAATTTCTGTTCCAGAAGTAAGAAGTGCATCTGAATTTTCTGAATCTAATACAATTCTAGCTTTCAGGAAAGATGTAAGAGTTCGCCACTGAATTTGGTCAAGTTTACCGACTAAAAATACATTAATATTTTTATTTTTTTCTAATTGTTCTTCTGATATCAGATTACTTAAAATACTAGATATACATAAATTAGCATCTTCTTCGCTAATCTTGGTTGTATCTATAAATAAAGCAATTCTATTATTTTCTGGATGCGTTAAGAGTAATCTAACAAGACAATATAGATTTTGATATAGATGTTCCTCTTCTTGATTCCAATCTGGAAAGACTATAAAATTTATATCTTTTAATTCCAAATGTTTGGGTAGATTTGTAGTGAATTTAGAAGTGGTTCCTTGATGTATAGAATTTAACTTCAATAAATGCTGCGAATAAAATTGAATTGCTCTATCTATAATTTCTTCATACTGCCCATCTAGATTAGATTTAACAGTATCTAGCATTTTAATGGTTTTATTTAGTTGCCAATCTCTGTTCTTACTTGACCAGACTCCTTCTGCATGAATTCTATAAGCTGACATTACTTTATCAATGTATCCAATTTTTCCATATTGTGCATTAAGAATGTGGAAAATCCAATCGCCCATGCCTTGTTCATAGAACCAATTAGGTATATTATCTACTAATCCAGCGCGATACATTACAGAGGGTGTGGAAATAAAATTGCGTATTAATAAATCTTCTATATAGGAGACTGGAGGTTGATTATGAAGAAATAGGTAGGGTTGGTATTGATTATCCTCATGAAAAATAATTACATTATGAAAACAAATCGTAAATTCTAAATTTTTATCTAAAAAGTCTACTTGTTTTTGTAGTTTATCCTCTGCAATCCAGTAATCATCTCCCTCCAAAATTGCTACATATTCACCGCAACAGGCTTGCAAAGTATTAACAAAATTCCTGTGCATACCTAAGTTTTTTTCAGGTAACAATAAGCGAATTTTATCTGCATATTTTTGTTGATAATCAATTAAAATTTTGCGTGTATCATCTGTAGAGCAATCTTCCCCTACAACAATTTCATACTCGAAGTTAACTTTTTGCATCAACACGCTTTCTATTGCCTGTGCAATAAATCTGCTATGATTGTAGGTTATAACTAGAACACTAACTTTCATAAATAATCTCCCTATAAAATAATGTTTGATATTTGTACTGAATGACTTAACTCAGATTGAAAATAAGTTGAGTTTTCTATTACAAACTTGATAATATCTATAATATTAGTAATATCGTCGATACTTACCGATGTTCCCGTAGGTAAAGAAATTACTCTTTGAACTACCTTTTCTGTTTCTGGTAGCAATAACTTAGAATAAGGATAATATGAATAGTACGGTTCCATATTATGGCAACCCGGATAAAAATATCTTCGAGCTATTACATTTTCAGCTTGTAATGTTTTCAGTAATTGATCTCTACTAATTCCCAAGATCATCTCATCAATTTCTAAAATAATATACTGATAATTAGATTTCTCAGTCTCGTTGTAAGTAATCAACTTAATCCCAGGAATTTCTTTTAGTTCTCTTTGGTAATACTTATAATTACGATAGTTAATGAAAACAAATTCATCTAGATTATCGAATCCTGTTAAACCCATTGCTGCTGAAACTTCATTCATTTTTCCATTAGTACCGATATAGATAACTCGGTCATAGCCAGCAAAACCAAAGTTAGTCATCAATCGAATTTTTTCCGCTAATTCATCACTATTTGTAACTATTGCTCCTCCCTCAAATGTGTTTAAAAATTTAGTTGCATGAAAACTAAAAACTTCAGCATCACCAAAGCTACCTATCATGCGTCCTTGATGTGAACAGCCAAAAGCATGAGCAGCATCAAACATTAATTTCAAATTGTGAGTAAGAGAAATTTCACTTAAAGCCTCTACGTCACAAGGGCGACCCCACAAATGAACACCAATAATACCAGTAGTTCGAGGGGTTATGCTTTGAACTATTTTGTTGGGATCTATATTATGAGTCTGGGGGTCTATATCACAAAAAACAGGTGTGATTTCTTGCCATTTGAGAGCGTGTGCAGTAGCAATAAATGTGAAAGAAGGAATAATCACTTCACCAGTGAAACCTACAGCACGAATGGCTATTTCTAAGGCTACTGTTGCGTTACACGTAGCGATACAGTGTTTTACTCCAACAAATTCAGCAATTTGTCGTTCAAACTCCTGTACATAAATACCATTGTTCGTAAGCCATTTTCTATCTAAGATATCATTGATACGTGATAATAAATTATCGCGGTTGCCAATGTTAGGACGACCAACGTGTAACTTTTCAACAAATCTTGGTGTTCCACCAAATATAGCTAAATCATTCAACTTTTGTTTCATTTGGGATAATGTATTAATTATGTACTTGAAAGAATGTTATGGAATATTTTAAAACTAGTACAATAGTTAAATCAATTTTTGTGCTACTACAGTATAGTGAATTGGCATTAACTGACGCTCCGGTGTCTCAATAGCATTTAATTCTAAAATAGAAAATCTTTCTAATAAAACTCGTAAGCCATGCTCTGTAAAACGCCAACAATCAGGAAGTGGTCCGTGAATCCTAAAATTAAAAGGTACGCTGAGAAATAATTTCCCATTTGGTTTAAGTATTCTTAGAATTTCGTCTACTGCCTTAAAAGGATGAAGTGTATGTTCTAGAACTTCAGTGCAAACTATATAGTCGAAAGTGTTGATCTTCAAAAATTCATTATATTGACAAATATCCCCGATATAAGTGCAGCCAGAATGGATATCTATATCAAATGTCTCTACCTTTATATATTCTGAAAAATAAGGTTTAGCGCCTGAATGAATTTGAGGCGCAATATCTAATAATATACCTGGTTGATGAGCATAATTAACAGATGTATATTTCATGAATTCGATTATATTTTTGCGAATCATTTTTAAATAATCAATATCATTTTGGCTAATTATACTATCTGACATATTTACTTATTTCCTATCATCTAAGAGCATTTCTATCATACTAAGATCAAACGTAGGAATACCTAGTTTTAAGCTTATAGACTTGCGTTCTCGAAAACTGTCATCAATAAATATTGCAGGACTTTCAACTATATATTTTGCTTTATCTTCTACTTTATTTATCTGAATAATATTGTCAAAAATATTTTGAATTCTATACTTTTTAAGAAAATCATATATATCTCCTGAATGCTTCGTTAATAAGACTATTTTTTTTGTATTATTTATGCACTGATATAAAAGCTTTATCAAATTCAAATTAACTTTATTATTACCAACCAAAGTGTCATCTAAATCCACATACACTGTTTGATAATCTACATTATGTGTGTACCGATTTATTAAAGCACGATCCATCGTTAAGTCAAATTTATTATTAATAATTTCAATTGGAACTCTTTCTTGCTCATATATACTTAAAAGAGGGAAATTTATTCCTTGTACTCTATGAAATGCCATCGCACCTGCTACGCGAGGGGCAATCTCTAAAAGTTTATATTCGCCACATTTATCTTGCTTTAATTGAAAAAACCAAACACCATAAAAATTTAACTTTTGTGTAATTAGTTCAGCATATCTAATAAATAATTCTTGATCTATGTTTTCACTAGAAACACTCATTGAAATACCACATTTTGTTCTAATTCTTTTTCTCCCACTACAAAATAATAATCCTAAGTCACGATGAGAAAAGCAATCAATTGTGTATTCTTCGCCAGGGAGATATTCGGTAATAATATATTTATTTATTTTAGATAAAAAGAAAGAAACATCTTGGGGATTATAGATAATATGTGTATCTTGAGAAGCTTGACCTTTATCTGGTTTAACAAATACAGGGAATTGTTTTATTTCATGTAAACTATGATATATCTCAGGAACTGGTATAGTTCCAAATAATACTTTATATGTTTTAGATTTAAATCTAGTAATTAAACAGGTTTCTAAAGGAGAAGTAACTATTTTAGCCTTAATGTATTGAGATTTTTCTGCTAAAGCAACAATTATATCGTCATAAGCTGGAAATATATAATCTATGCTATTAGCATCAATTACCTGATTTAAAGCATCTATCCATCCAGGCTCATGAATGCTAGGAATATTAAAATGTTCTGCAAAAACATATGGGGCGTGATTTGCAACATCTAGACCAGCCGAATATAGCTGAATATCTTTGCAGTCACATAATGCTCTATGAATTTCTAAAGCAATTTCCGATCCTCCTGGAAATATTAAGACTTTATATTTTTTCATTATGTTCTTAATTAATAATAAAGATAACAGTACTTTGCATTAATGCTCACTGCCAGATTGCTTCTCCTTCATGTCCATCAACACAGTTTTATAATCTTTGTCGAGCAGGATGCTGCTGTACTAACTTTTCCATCAGAGCGATCGCTCCCTTGTGATCTTTCAAACGCAACCGGATAAGAGACAGCTTTTCCAAAACTAACTGATTGTTAGGTTCTCGTTGTAAAACTAACTTATAACTCCTGGCTTCTGCTTGGAACGAAGACTCGACCAATTTACTAGCTAAACTCGATGTATTACTATTGACAAATTTTAGTCAAAGAGAAGTAACTATTCACTTAAATTAATGGTTTTGAAAAAGTAGCAAACTTCATAAATTAGTCTGGTTTAAATGCTCTTGAGAGTATAGTAAATATGGGATAACTAAGTTTGTAATTACTTTACTTTTCATACTCTATCAAAGACAAATTTGTTTTTGTGGCCAGTTTGGCTGATTTTTAATTTTTTTCAACATCAATACTCCAGACAAAATTACGCAGCACATCATCACCATACTTCAGATAATGTATTACTAATCGAATAAAATACCTCAGCATTTCTTCCGACTTTGAGTAACACAAAGTTTTGTAATGGAGGGACTAAAAGTATACACTTTAGTACGAAAAAATAAGGTTTTTAAGCCTCTCTCCATGTCGGGAGAGGTACCCTGCGGGTAGGCTTACGCCATCGTAAGAGAAGCAAGCTATGGAGAGGGGCTATTCCGAATTTATTGAACTCAAGTTAAGTTTATGCTTCTTCCAGATACCTCAGCCACATCTGTTCGTAAGCGTTCTCCATCTCACGGGTAAATTGCTTACCATTCCATAGAGGTGATGTTTTCCTTGACTGTTTTAGCTTCCAAACAATTTGCTGTCTTAAAACCTCGTCCTTACCCAAACGCACACCCCAATCTACATACTCTTCATCAGTCCAAGCTATCCCTTCTGGAATTCCAGCATTCATCATCATGGTGTAGCTGTTGCGCGCAGCAAATTGCTCACCTACCCGCGTCACCATAGGAATACACATCCACAGAGTTTCTAGGGTCGTTGTAGCTCCATTGTAAGGATAGGTATCTAATACTATATCGACAATTTCTAAATTAGCTCGGTGAATTGGTTCTGTAGAATCGATGGGAAGAAATCTCAGTTTTGAAAGTTCTACACCTTCTTCTTCTGCCAATTGCTCAAAGAATTTTTTAATACCTTCTTCTTCGGATACTCCTTTAATCAGAAAGTAGCTATTAGGAACTTCTTTGATGATTTTTAATTGTAGTCTTGTTGTGTGGGGATGTCGCTTAAAACCTCGCTGACCAGAAAAATAGACTATTGCATCACGAGGAATATCTAACTGCTCACGACGTATTGTAGGTACACTCACCTCAAAACCATCCACAGCTATATAAGTTTGAGGTAAACGCCAAATTTTTTCTTGGTAGTATTCCTGTGCATATTCTGGTAAAACATAGGGGTCAGCAATGAAATAATCTACTGCTGGGCTTCCTGAAGCATCCCAACCTAACCAAGTGACTTGAATGGGTGCAGGTTTTAGTCCTATCACTTCACAAATAAGATTTAGGGTAATACTATCTAAATCAACTAAAATATCAATCTCATCTTGATATATTTGTTCTGCTATTTCAAAACTATTATTTGATTTATAAACTTTACCTACTTGCTTGAGATACCATTCATGTAATGGATCAGATTTGGGATTAGTATTAACAAAATAGGCGTTTATATTAAATTTGTCTTGGTTTAGATACTGAAATAGCCAGCGTGCTAGCCAACCAACAGAATGTATTTTTAAACAAGAAGAGAGATATCCTATATTTATTTTTTCATTAGTTCGATTTTGTCTTTTGCGTTTTATGTGTCCCCGCTTATATTTCTCTATTTGTTCTTGAGAATAATTATTTATATTGACTTGACAGACTTGTAATAATTGATTTTGAATGTGTCTATTTTTTCTGGGATTATCTTCAATATACGGCGCAAAGAAATTGGTAGTACTTACTCTTATTGTTGTTGAAGAATCAAGATTTGTAGGGTTTTCTTCTATAAGAGATTTCACTAATAATTCATGTCTCTGATATACAGATAATGATTCTTCACAATACCCATTAGCACTCATTAATCCCCTAAGAATCAGACAGGTAGCATAAACTTTATTTACTAATCGCTGAACCAAAGAATAAAATAATTTAGCAGATTCTATACTCTTTTTGTATTGACCAGCATCTTGATAAAAATCAGCCAAATGTAATACAAACTTTGGGTTATTGGGGCTTAATTCTAAACAGAGTTCACATAACTTTGCTGCTACCAGAGGTAGTCGTTCGGATTGAAGAACCTCCGCCAGAGATGATAAAACAATAATCAGCAAAACTGGTGGATTATTTTGGCAATATGGTAAGCAGGCTTCTACTAAATCCAATGTTGATGGGTGCGCAGGTGCATAATCTAAAACACTCTTGACAGTTGTCATCAACGATTCTAAGTTGACTTCTACCTTTGGTTCAGATTTCAGGATTTCAATTACACCCAAATTATGTAAATTCTCACCTTGATAGGTTTCTAGCTTAATTCCAAGTTGTACCAAATGTAATAAGTTGTGAATGTCGTGGGGGTAAAGTTCTCTCAGAATTAAGCGAATTTTTTTAGCTACGGAATATTCTTCTATATCTTCTCGACGTTCGGCTTCTGTTTGTAAAGTTTTGAACAATTCCGTTTTAAAAGCCTCAAATTGCTCTGATTCTTCTTCTTTAACAGCTAGAAGCCAAGTTTCTTTAGCTTCTGCATCTTGTCCTAGTAACAGTAACATTAAACCCAAGTAGCAATAATGTAATTTAATCTCAGGTTCTGCGGCAATAGCTTCTTCATAGATATTAGCAGCCTGAATGTAATTTCCTGACAGGAAGAATTTCTCTGCACGCTGATGCCATTGAGCTGTAGCAGTTAAATCGAGCATAAAATTTATTAAAAACTGTGAGAATAAGAATATAGCTGTTCACAATTGATTGAAATACACTATAGGAAGATATAAAAAGCAATTTTTACGTATATTCAGCATGAAATATTACACTGGCGATTTCTTAGAGTAGTGATGAATGTAGACGTGATTAAAAAAAGCCCTTAAGGATAAATAGGAAAATTTTTGAGTATCAAATTACTCTGTTTTAAAAACACAAAACTAAATATTTATACTTATAGAATTTATTGTTATGGTAACCCGATTTGATTATTGAAAATATCTAAGTACCTGTAGGGTGGGCAATTCCCACCACTTAAAATAGTTGGCTTAATAGATAAACTTTATATTTAATCCAATCATATGAAATTTAGTATAATTAATGCGTGGCTTATGTCTGTATTTTTAGGAACCTTTATCTATATAATCATGTAACTTCATTAGATAAAACTGGCAAATATGTTTACACAAATCATGAATGAATTAGCTATTTATTAGCAGCTATTGTATTAATCAAGCGAGGATTTGAAAAGCCAATTAAAGGCAATCAATCTTTGACATTAATCAAATTACGGAGATTTTAATCATGTCTAACCAATTTTTTACAGAAGTATCCCTTGAGCAACAAGAAATTGTAGTTGGTGCAAGCAGAGGTGTTCAGCCTTATCCAGTCAAAACATATCATCCATATCAACCTTCTCCAATCAAAAGTGAAGAGAGAAAAAAGGGATATCCTGAAGCTCCCAAAGATTTAGTAAAAGGTAAAAGACCTATTGAATCTGAAGAGTCTTCTATCACATTCAATTTCTACTTTCATGACCTCAATGTTGAGAAGGTATATTTTGATGTTTAGAATGGAGTGAACTAAATCAAATTTAATGGATTCTGGAATGTAGCTTAATGTCTAGATTTTACATAACTGATTGTTACACCAAAAATCAAGTCAGGTAAAATCATTTCTGGAATTCTCAATTGAATCATACATATGATTCAGTTAACTTAAAGTTCAAAGTATAGTGACTGGAACATCTTTGGATGTTTCAGTTTTTTTATTTAATTAGAACGACTTGAAAAAAAACAACTATGTTAAATATAGGACTTACGCAAGTTTGATAATCAAACTAACTGTAGGGTGCGTCAGCCCCAATAATTTCGTACACATTAGAGGATTTTTCACATCTGACGCACCCTACTGGCGTGTCAGTTGCGTAAGTCCTGGAATAATTTAAGAACAATAGGATTGAGTTCGTAGTAAGGACTTTAGTCCTTTTTCGAGAACTAAAGTTCTCACTACAAACCTTTCATTATCTACCAATACAGTTCAGTTAAGGCAACAACAACTTAGACCGGTGTAGGTTGGGTGGAGGAGCGGAACCCAACATTCTCAAGACTTTGTTGGGTTCTGCTATCGCTCCACCCAACCTACCATTCTCTTAACTGAACCGTATTGCATTATCTACCCCGTTCTACTTAATCTCTAGCGTAAAGTAAAAAAATGAAAACATATATAGAAATCAGATTTGGTTATTGAAAAAATCCAAGTATCAGTAGGGTGGGCAATGCCTACCGTGTACAGGTTTTGGTGAGGAACACCCACCCTACGCGTAATTCAAAAATCAAATGCTAACACTATACCGATTCTTCATCCTTCACGAGAAAAAAGACCCCTGACTTCTCAAAAAAGTTGGGGGTTTAAGTCTTTTGCTTCCTATAAATCAGATAGGAAGTTTGTAGATAAATTGGATATTTAATTTACTCATGTTTAGAGAAATTAATGCGTTATTTGTGTCTGTATTTTTCGGAAATATCTCTGGCTTAATTATGATCTTAATTACAGCAAAATTAGTAATCAAGTTTGCAGAAAGTGAAAATGACTCAGCTATTAACTCCGAGCTATTGTTTAAAGCAAGCAACGAGTTGAACAACTTGAAAGAGACAATCAACTACTAGCTTGAAAGAATTCAAAACAATTGTTTTTACGGAGTGACAATCATGCAAGTTATCAACAATAATTTGTTTGCCCAAGTTTCATCTGAAACATCTGCTACTGTTAGTGGTGGAGTTGGAGAGTATGGTTATTATCAAAAAGGACCAAACGTTTCTTTTAATAATGATAACTACCTTCTTGCTCTTGGTGCTTTTTACCAGAACGCACCGGATGTACCTGGAACAATATTTGGAACAGCACTTATTAATAACGTAGTTACTTCAGTACCTATTCCGGTCAGAGGAATAACTAATGAAGAATCTTTAGAAGCCACAAAGATAGGTTTTGGTATCGGCGTAGGCGGCTGGTGGTAATAGGATTAAGGGATTTGCCTGAAAATTATCAGAAATACTGCCTAGACTTCAGGCTTTTCTAATAATGATTTAGAGGTAACTAACTCAACATTGAAATTCCTAAATACTGGAGCATAACAATGCTCCAGTATTCATCCTAAAAACAATACACCTCTTGCATAAATTGAAATTATTCCCAAAGCATGAAAAAAGACAGTCCACTTTTTACAGAAATCTCTTTAGAAGAAGCTGCTGTTGTGAGTGGAGGCTATATTCCAGTTACTTTTGATCTTAATATTTATTACTACATTTTGGGGGCAGCCTATGTATATGGGGTTTCTGGCGTTACTAATGAAGAAGTTCAATTTGCTTGGGAATCAGCATTCGTAGTTGATTACCGTTATGCACTTTTCCGGCGAACTAGAAGAGTGGATTCTTCAAGTTATTCCTAAAAGATTATTTGAAAAGTTTGAAAGTATAATAAGAAACCCTCTCCATAGCTTGCTTCTCTTACGAGACGCTATCGCGAACCCGCAGGGTACCTCTCCCCGAAACGGAGAGAGGCTTTTAAAACCCATAAAATTCCCTACAAGAGAACGGGGAATTGGGGGGTTAGCTTCTTAAGATTGTGATGTTAGGAATAATACTTTCTCAACAACCTCTAAGATAGGCAGTTATATATTTAACTTGCATAACTAGGGCGGGCAATATGACTCAGAAAATCTGAGTATGCAAATTAGACGTGTTTTAGGTTATTACAGAATTTAAATATAGGATTCATACTTGCTTCTTGAAATAAATGTAGGGTAAGTAATTCCCACTCTGCTACAGATAATATCAAATGTTTATGGCTTACTACTTTAGTTGAAAGAAAGCTGTCTTATGAAATACGCTCACGTTCAACAACATAGTCAAGAAGATTGTGGTGCGGCTTGTCTAGCATCGATAGCCAAACATTATGGACGCACTTTTACTCTCAACCGCATCCGTGAAGCTGTAGGGACAGGACAATTTGGTACAACTTTATTGGGTTTAAAACGAGGTGCAGAAACACTAGGTTTTAATGCACGTTCTGTTAAAACTTCACCGGAACTTTTAAACCAAATTAATGAAGCGCGGTTACCAGCAATTATTCACTGGAAAGGGAATCACTGGGTTGTTTTCTATGGTAAAAAAGGCAAAAAATGTGTAATTTCTGACCCAGCAGTTGGTATTCGCTATCTATCTGAAAAAGATTTAGTTGAAGGTTGGACGGATTGGTTGATGTTGTTGGTAGAACCCAATCCAGAATTGTTTTGGAAACTGGAAGATGACAAAGTTAGTGGCTTTTGGCGTTTCTTTAAGCGTGTTTGGCATTTTCGCAGTCTTATAGCCCAAGTTATTCCCCTTAATTTACTATTAGGAATTTTATCTTTAGCCTCTCCATTTCTCTTACAAATTCTGACTGATGATATTTTAATTCGGGGTGATACAAGACTACTGACTACTATGGCGATAGGTGTATTCGTCATGAATTTGATTTCTGGTAGTCTGGCTTGGGTTCAATCTAATTTAATCGCTCATTTTGCCCAACGATTACAATTAGGATTGGTCTTAGAATTTTGTCGGCAAATTCTCCAATTGCCACTATCATATTATGAAGCCCGACGCAGTGGCGAAATTATTAGTCGCCTCCGAGATATTAACCAAATTAACCAGTTAGTAGCTCAAGTAGTTATCAGTCTACCTAGTCGATTTTTTATTGCTGTTATTTCTTTCTGTATCATGGTCTTTTACAGCTGGAAGCTAACTGTGGTAGCCATGATTGTGTCTGTGTTTATGACTATATCTACGATTGTGTTTCTGCCAACTTTACAGCAGAAAACTCGTGAACTTTTAATTAAAGATGCGGAAGCGCAAGGTGTTTTAGTAGAAACTTTTAAAGGCGCTCTCACAGTCAAAACTACCACAGCTAGCCCACATTTTTTAGATGAACTACAAAGTCGGTTTGGTCATCTTGCTAATGTAACGTTACGTACAATTCAAATCGGCATTATTAATGGTACATTTTCAGGTTTGGTTTCTGGGATTGGTTCGATAGCATTACTCTGGGTTGGTGGTAATTTAGTAATTAATCCGGCAGAAAATTTGAGTATTGGGAAGCTACTAGCTTTTAACTCAATGAACGGAAATTTTCTAGGATTAATCGGTACTGTAATAGGTTTTGTTGATGAATTTACTACCGCAAAAACTGCCGTGCAACGCCTCACGGAAATCATAGATACCACACCTGAAAATGAAGGTGATGGGAAAAAGCCTTTTACTACAATCTCTGGTGATGCTGACATTATTTGCACAAATGTCAACTTTCACTATACCGGTCGAGTTGACTTACTAGAAGACTTTACGTTGACAATTCCTGGTGGTAAAGTCACTGCTATTATCGGCAAATCAGGATGCGGTAAAAGTACTGTCGCTAAATTAATTACTAGTTTATATACCCTACAATCTGGGAATATTCGGATTGGACTATATAACCTACAAGATATAGCCCTTGACTGTCTACGTCAGCAAGTGGTTTTAGTTCCTCAAGATGCTCATTTTTGGAGTCGTTCCATTATTGAAAACTTTCGCTTAGGAGCGCCATTTGTTACATTTGAGCAAATTGTCAGAGCTTGTCAAGTTACAGGAGCCGATGAATTTATTAGTAGATTTCCTGATAAATATCAAACGATTTTAGGAGAATTTGGGGCAAATATCTCTGGTGGACAACGCCAACGCTTAGCGATGGCTAGAGCCATTGTTACAGAACCACCAATTCTAATTTTGGATGAATCTACTGGTGGACTTGATCCAGTGAGTGAAGCCCAAGTTTTAGACGAATTATTACACCATCGCCAAGGTCAAACCACAATTTTGATTAGTCACCGTCCAAAAGTAATTAATCGGGCTGATTGGATTGTTTTATTAGATCAAGGACGCTTAAAACTTCAAGGTTCTATAGAAGATTTACGGACTAAAGCAGGAGAGCATTTAGATTTTTTAATTCCTTGAATTTTAAGAAAATAGGGACTAGAGGGGATGAGAAAGAGTGCAATTTGAGTAACTTAGTTTTCTCTGTTCCCTATCAATTTTTTCTATTTAAATACTGATAATTATTTGGTGAAGTATGCTGTATATTCAAAATAAGAAACTTATCCCGCCTCTGCAAGATGATGATGCTTTACCACCAGTTGGTATTTGGACATCTTTGCTGGGGTTATTTCTTATAGTGTCTGTTGGTTCAGCGATCGCCTTATCCTCATGGATTAAATATAATGTTGTCATCAAGGCTGGGGCTACTGTTCGTCCTATAGGCGAAACTCGCTTGGTACAGCCGGAAATTGAGGGGACGATTCAGAATCTCTTCGTAACGGAAAATCAAGTTGTCAAGCGGGGTGATGCGATCGCTACTCTCAATACTGAGCAGTTACAAATCAAGCAAAGTCAACTACAAGGTAATATCCAACAAATTAAATTACAGCTTGTGCAAGTTGATGCTCAAATCAGCACTTTCAATAGTCAGATACTCGCGGAAACCAAGGTAATCGAGCGTACTGTGGCTTCTGCTCAAGCAGATTTGGCTCGTAATCAACGAGAATATCAAGAACGTCAAATCACTACACAAAGTGAATATATCGCCTCTGAAGCTAGTTTGCAAAAAGCTATCGCAGATTTACGTAAATCTCAAGCTGATTTGAATTTTGCTAACGCAGATCGCGATCGCTATCAGCAATTAGCTGATATTGGTGCGATTGGTAGACGGGAATATGAACAGAAAAAACTCGTGGTAGAACAAGCTAAATCCGCCTTGGAAGCGGGAAAGCGCTCTGTGGAAATCGCTCAAGCCAAAATGCAATCAGCAAGGGCTGGGGTTAATCCCAGCATGGCAACGGTGGCGATCGCGCAAGAACGTATTGCTCAAGAAATTGCTAGGGGTGAAGCTACTATCGCTACGTTACAGAAAGAACAGCAAGCTTTAGTTCAGCGACGTTTAGAAATGCTGTCCCAACTCAACCAATCCCAAAAAGAATTACAACAAGTAGAAAAGCAACTGCAAAGCAGCGTAATTCGCGCTACCAGTGACGGTATTATCCTGAAGTTAAATCTGCGGAACCCTGGTCAAGTAGTACGTACTAGTGAGGCGATCGCAGAAATAGCACCACAAAATGCGCCGCTAGTAATTAAAGCAATGATTCCCACCGCAGACATTAAAAAGGTGGAAGTGGGGAAGAAAGTTCAATTGCGTGTTAATGCTTGTCCTTACCCAGATTATGGTGTTCTCCATGCTGTGGTGAGTGCTGTTTCTCCAGATGCGATCGCACCTCAAAATAACAATCCAGGGGGAGCATTATCGGCTGCTGCAACTCCTTATTTTGAAGCTACTATCCAACCAGAAAAAATCTCATTTGGGAATGGCGATCGTCAGTGTCATATCCAGTCAGGTATGCAGGCAGAGGCTCATATTATTTCTCAGGAGGAGACAGCACTACGATTCATCCTCAGAAAAGCAAGACTTATCACTGATTTATAGGTTAATCCAGATATAAGTTCCTCATTTTAGTAACTATACGTCCTTGAGTTCAGGGGCTAGAGACTAGGGGTTATACCCAACTTAAAACTTAAGAACCCCGACTTCTTTGAGAAGTCGGGGTTCTTAAGCTGTCGATATCTACTAATTCAGACATTTTACCTTTTATCAGAAGAATACTATCAATTTCTGGATAGAAACTTGGAAATTTTAGACAGATTACTTGTCATAAATCTATCGTGAATTCATTAATAGTATTAACCTATGATAACAAAATAGTTAATAGATAGATTTTGTGTCTCTGAAAACAAGCGCAGAAATTATAATTTTCACCATCTGAGTTATGACCATAATCCCGTTCCTGACATCCTATTACAGAGTTCAAAAAGCCCTACAATGGTGGTCTTATAGACAATCATCTAGATTTATTATAGAGGCTGAAAATATCCGGGATAGTCTATTACAGGAAACTTTTACTATGCGACGTAACTTAGATTTATTATCTACGAATCCTTGGGAATTATCAAGTGAGAAAATCAAACAATATTTAGATAAAGTTGATCATCTGCATCATTCTTTGGTAGACATAAGCGATCGCTTGTTTCCTGAATCACTACAAGATAGCTTTCCTCTGGCAATTGAGGGATTATTAAAGTCTTGGCTAGTCGCCAATCCCCACCTATATTTTCATATAGATATGCCGATTTATTGGCGACATGAGCCTGCCGAATCTGGTTTAATTATTTTAAATTCTCTAGAAGAGTTATTAACAATTACAATCTCCGATATATTGAAGCCTAATTCCATTTATATAAGTCTAAAACAAAAGCAGGAATTAGGACAATTATCTGTCAAAATAAATTATTCTGAAGTAGGTGCTATTCTTTTTCACTCTAGTTTATCCACCTTAGATTATCTATGTCAAAGCTGTCAATTTTTGACCTCAGTCAAATGCTTTTATCATACCCAAAGTTATAGAGTTTATTGGTACTTCTATTGGTAGATATTATCATGAATTTAACGACATTAATCCATTTAAATTGATTTTGCATCAGATAGATGTGCCTATTGTTTATCACATAAAATATTTTTCCGGCAGACATTAGAAACTATCACCAGTCAATTATTTATTCAGCACAGGATGAATTATGCAACAGACCACATCTGAAAAAGCATTAAGGAAGTTTCTAGTAATTGATGATCATGAATCAGTTTTAAGCGGGACAGTAGAAGTATTAAAAAGACATTATCCTGAAGGCGATTTTGTCTTAGCGATTAATGCAGAAAGTGCCTTTAATCAACTAACAATTTGTCCACCAGACCTGATAGTCATGGATCTTTCCATCCCTGAAAAATTAGGAATTAAAGCCCGCCCAGATACAGGTGTGCGACTGCTGAGAACACTGATGAAAAATTATCCTAATCTCAACATCATTGTACAGAGCGCTCATATTAGAACACTAGTGAGAATCCGACCAGATATTGATACTCATAAGGGAGGTTTCACCGTTGCTGATAAAAGTCTATCTACGCAAGAAATGTTGACTAGAGTAGATTGGGCATTACAAGGATTAACTCATACAAAAGATATTAAGGGAATCCACACCGGACTAGAAATAAAACCAGAGTGGTTGAGAGTTTTAACCTTGGCTTTTGAGGAAGGATTACAAGATAAAGCTATTGCCGAACAAATGTGTATTTCAGAACGTATGGTACGGCATTATTGGAGTAAATTACAAGATGCTTTGGGTGTTTATCCTGATGAGGGAAAAAATATCCGCATTCAAACCGAAAAGCGGGCTAGAGAAGAAGGGTTGATTGATTAAAGATGAACATTACACGACTATGAGTAATTAATAGTGGTTAGTTTATCTATCCCTAATTAATTAAACCTGACCAATTACTCATACCTAAAGACTAGGAGAATAGCATGATGCAACCTGGACTTTGGAGCGGAATTAAAGCAGAAATTGCCATTTGGCGCGTAGGTATATTACCAGGATTAGCAGTCATTGGACTAGTCACCTTTACAAGACTTTTTGGTTCGCTAGAGTCCTTAGAATGGATGGCTTTGGATAGTTTTCTCCGTTGGCGCTCAGAAGAACCTATAGATGCACGAATTCTGTTAGTAGAAATTAATCAAGGTGATAATTATTCTCTAACATCAACTATATCAGATAGTGGTTTTGTAGGGCTGCTGGAGAAGTTACAAGTTTATCAGCCTAAAGTTATCGGTCTAAATATTGATCGGAATTTACTCATCAATTCTCCAGAGGATGACCTGGTCAAGCTTTTTCAAAAGTACAGAAATTTAATTGCTACTGAAAACATTTTACCTGCCCAGATTCATTCGCATCTAGATTTGCCTCCTGAACAGATTGCTTTTGCAGACCAAATTCTAGATAGTGACGGTAAGGCGAGACGTAGTCTATTGGCAATTAATACATCTAATGGCTATAAATTATCTTTTGCTATGCGATTAGCAAGAATTTATTTAGCCCAGGAAAATATTAGTTTAGAAAGTAGTCAGTTGGGAAAAACGAAACTACCCCGCTTTTTACCAAACTCTGGAGGATATATCCGTGCTGATGCCAGTGGATTTCAAGTACTAATAAATTTCCGTAGTGGCACCAGAAGATTTAGAACTTTATCTGGGGAGGACATTAAAAATGGTAAATTTAACCCTGAATGGATACGCGATCGCATAGTCATTATCGGTATTACAAATACTCATAGTCAGGACTTTATCCCAACTTCAGCGATTACATCAATTAAATCAGCCCCCAAGCAAGTTAACACATTGGAAATCCAAGCACACGCCATCAGTCAAATTATTAGTGCTGTGCTTGATGGTAGACCACTAATTAATACTTGGAATGATGGATGGGAATATACTTGGATTTTTGTTTGGGGTTTTTTAGGAATAGTGATTGCTAGGTTCACTAAATCCCCACTAGTAAATTTTTTGGTTGTGGGAATAACTATCACTAGTCTACTAGTAATTAGTTACCTACTATTAATTTGGGGGTGGTGGGTTCCAGTCATACCTGCAATTTTAGTCTTGACCATAAATGGTATGGAACTGATAGCATTATATCAATACGACCAAGCTTTACGCTTAGGGATGAAAACGCGTCAAGACGTAATAGAAAGTACCTTTGAAACCATCCATAATGGACCACTACAAAGTTTAGCCCAAGTTTTAAAATTGATACGCTGCGAAAATACCAATACTCAGGAATTGCTCCCAAAGATTGAAAAAGAACTAGAGAAATTAAATCATGAGCTACGAGGAATTTACGAATTCTTGCAGCAAGAATATCCCAGTCAAGATATCAAACTGTATTTAGGTAATAATTTAGTCCTTAGTTTGCAAGATCCACTACACGAAGTCCTCTATCAAGTTTACAGTTATACTTTAGATAGAGAGTTTCCTTGCTTTAAAACAATTAAAGTTGCCATACGTAGCTTTGAACCAATAGATGAAAAAAGTTTAAGTATGGAACAAAAACGAGGAATTTGTAGATTTTTAGAAGAAGCTTTATGTAATGTAGGTAAACACGCTACCGGAGTCACTAAACTCCAAGTCACTTGCTCATTAATAGCAGGTTGGTACACGTTGAAAATTATAGATAATGGCTTAGGCGTAAATTCATCCAAAAAAGGACGAGGAACCCAACAGTTTATCAATTTAGCACGACAACTACGGGGAAAATTCCAGCGATCGCCCCAAATCCCCCAAGGAACCATCTGCGAATTATCTTGGCCAGTCAGTCAGTTTTGGAGATAGTAATCCCCAAATTCCCAGCAATTTGCCCAGCAACCATGCCACTATAGAAGACATAGCTTTAAACATAGCAAGAAAAAGGCTAGAAAACGCTGTGCAGATTACATTTTTAGGGACAAGTTCTGGTGTACCCACAAGAGCGCGCAATGTTTCCAGCGTTGCGCTGAGACTACCGCAACGGGCAGAGTTGTGGTTATTCGACTGTGGCGAAGGTACTCAACACCAAATTTTGCGGAGTGACTTAAAAGTCAGCCAATTGTCCCGAATATTTATTACCCATCTGCATGGTGATCACATTTTTGGTTTAATGGGTCTTCTTGCTAGTTGTGGCTTGGCGGGTAATGTTCAAAGAGTTGATATTTATGGCCCATCGGGTTTAAACGAGTATATCCAATCCGCTTCTCGTTATTCTCATACACATTTCTCCTATCCCATTAAAATCCATACTGTCCGCCCTGGTGTCATATATGAAGATGATGAATTTACCGTGACTTGTGGACTATTACATCATCGCATCACCGCCTTTGGCTATCGCGTAGCCGAAAAAGACCGAGCCGGACGCTTTGATATAGAAAAAGCCAAAGAATTGCAAATCCCACCTGGGAGAGTTTATGGTCAACTCAAGCGTGGTGAAACCGTTACCCTTGAAGATGGGCGTGTCATTAATGGCGCTGAATTATGCGGCCCCACAGAAATTGGGCGGAAAATGGCCTACTGCACAGACACAATATATTGTGATGGTGCTGTTGAGTTAGCTCAGGATGCAGACGTGTTAATCCACGAAGCCACCTTTGCCCATCAAGATTCAGAAATGGCTTTTCAGCGATTACACTCAACAACCACAATGGCAGCGCAAACAGCCTTAGCTGCTGGAGTGCGTCGATTACTGATGACTCACTTCAGTCCTCGCTATGCACCTGGTAACACCATAGAGTTAAAAGATTTGCTACAAGAAGCCCGTGCCATCTTTCCTCGTACAGATATGGCCTATGATTTTATGACTTATGAAGTACCCAGGCGACGAGAACCAATTTTAAGCTCAGTCTCCTCAAGTTCGGTGTAGGGCTTGACAGGTAAACCCCAATGGCCTTAGGAGTTAATCTGGTGGGGTGCGTTACAACTAAAATCTATAACGCACCGGAAATCTCGGATGCTGCGTTGTGCTACGCGACAACACACCCTACCGACGAGAAAATGCGATGACCTTCGGTCGGTCAGAGATCATCACCTCAATTAGATTCTAATGATTCTGCTGGCATCTCTTCTGCTGGCTGTTCTGTGACTGTAGGTGTTTGTGTTGTTGTAGAACGTGGACGACGTTTGAAGTAATCACCCAAGTTGACTTTCTTCCGTTGAGTCACTGGTTTTTCTTGTGATTCAGCTGGCAATGTAGGTGTTACCTCTGGTTGTGGTTCTGGGGTAACTGTCGGTGATGCTGTGGGTGTTACCTCTGGTTGTGGTTCTGGGGTGACTGTCGGTGATGGTATGGGTGTTACCTCTGGTTGTGGTACAGGCGACTCAATTACCTTTGGTAATGTCGGAGTCAGACTAGGCGAAGGTTGAGGACGAGGACGGCTAAAAAATCCACCGTTTTTAGGTTTTTCTGGTTCAGGAGTTGCTGTTTGTGATGGTTCAGTAGCTTCAGGGGTAGGAACTGTTTCCGTAACTTCCGGTAATGCTGATTTTTCTGGTTCTGGGCTAGGAGTTGCCGCAGGTGTTGGTTCTGCAAACGATGGTTTAGCCTCATAAGTCGGGTCTACAATACCACGGACTTCCTCAGCTTTTAATTCTCCCCTAATAATTCTGGACAAAGAATCTTTACCATTGGGTTGGTAGTCAAAAAGTCTGACTGTAGTATTAAAAGCATTCTTGACTGGATTCCCTTGATTGTCGAGGAATTCCAGCTTCACCCAATTTTTTCCAGGTTTAAAACCTTTGAGGTAAACTGCTTGCCACCGATCAAATACAAAGCTTTCACCATTTATAGTGCAGCGAATACGCCAATCACTGAATTGATCATTGGGTAGCTCTTTCGCAACTAGATGTAAAGGGGCGTTAGTCAGGTAAAAATCTAACAAGATTGGTTCTGCCCCATAATTGCCTTGAGGACTACTGTAAGTTAACAGAGGTAGGCTAGAGTCTGGATTATTATCGTCGCTTTTCGTAAAAACGTGAAATGTCGTCTGGGCGTAAGCACCCTCATTTTTAAAACTTTCATGCCAAGGACGGGAAGCAAAGACGCGCAGAGTATGAGTACCTGGAGATAAATCAGACAGCACTAAAGGCTGACTTAGTTCATAAACGGGTATATAAGGTTGATTATCTACAATTACGTGTAGATAAGGGCCTAAATCCCATTGTGGATGCTTAAAAATTGGCAGATCCTTAACTTGGAACTTCACCGAGACAGTATTGTCACTAATCACTTCCTCCGGTTGAGGGTTAACTATTGTCACCTGTGGTTGATAAATTTCTAAATTAGAACGTAATTCTTGAATCACATCTGGTGGTGAGACTTCGGAAAATTGCTGAGAAATCTGCTGAGGTTTGTCTCTTGCACTAATGGATACTTGTTGACTAACAGCTTTCTCACCACAACTAGCCACACCTAAGACTAGTACTAGTGTGATCAGCCACCTCAAAATAGTCGAACTTCCCAGAAGAACTTTCCTTAAAGGCCTGTTACGCCAAGAGTTCATACCTTATACCTAGTTATAGTCTTAAACAACTGCAATTATTGTGGCTGAATTGAGCGATCGCCTACTATCACCTACAAGCTGAAATCTTCATCACATACCATGAGTTTTTAGTAAAAATTAAAAATCAGGATTTTTTTTACAATTTGTTGTAAACATCAAAAACTAGGTGAAAATA
Source organism: Trichormus variabilis 0441 (assembly GCF_009856605.1). Taxonomy (NCBI): domain Bacteria; kingdom Bacillati; phylum Cyanobacteriota; class Cyanophyceae; order Nostocales; family Nostocaceae; genus Trichormus; species Trichormus variabilis. The sequence continues at coordinate 4,265,954 of NZ_CP047242.1, forward strand.
AATATACCCAAAGCAAACTCAGCAAATTTGTCGCCGTTTTGGTATCAGAAGACATAAGTTTTACGAATTGTTATCCTTTGTAAATTAAATAGAGAAAGTATTGACTTTTTGCTAAATACTTTGCAGTGAAAAGGCAGATTAGACAAATATTCTGGCTATTTTGAATTATTGTTAAAATGTGTCCAACAAAGTACAAGTAAAGACTTTATAATTCAACAGAAACAAATTTCCACATAGCGCTTTCATCGCTGCTCCAGCCACACTCTGGAGAAAGCGACTAAGTATCACTTTGTGGTTTCATGATTCCTCATTCCTTATCACCAGAGGAGGTCGAATGACAATTAGTCCTCCGGAGCGAGAGGAAAAGAAAGCAAGAGTAATCGTCGATAAAGATCCGGTTCCCACCTCATTTGAAAAATGGGCGCAGCCAGGACACTTCGACAGAACTCTCGCTAGAGGTCCAAAAACCACCACATGGATTTGGAACCTCCACGCTCTCGCCCACGATTTTGATACACATACAAGCGATTTAGAAGACATCTCCCGCAAAATATTTGCGGCGCACTTCGGCCACCTGGCAGTTGTGACAATTTGGTTGAGCGGGATGATTTTCCACGGCGCGAAGTTTTCTAACTACGAAGCCTGGTTAAGTGACCCGTTGAACGTGAGACCCAGTGCTCAAGTCGTTTGGCCCATTGTTGGACAAGACATATTGAATGGTGATGTCGGTGGTGGATTCCACGGTATTCAGATCACCTCAGGCTTGTTCCAAGTATGGCGTGGCTGGGGTATCACCAACTCCTTCCAGCTTTACTGCACAGCTATTGGCGGCTTGGTATTAGCGGGCTTGTTCCTATTTGCCGGCTGGTTCCACTATCACAAACGCGCTCCCAAACTGGAATGGTTCCAGAATGTGGAGTCGATGTTGAACCACCACCTACAAGTCTTGCTAGGCTGCGGTTCCTTAGGATGGGCTGGACACTTAATTCACGTCTCCGCACCAATCAACAAGCTTTTGGATGCAGGGGTTGCAGTTAAAGATATCCCCTTGCCTCACGAGTTCATCCTCAACAAGAGCGTTTTGATTGACCTGTTCCCCGGCTTTGCTGCTGGTTTAACACCTTTCTTCACCTTGAATTGGGGTCAGTACGCTGACTTCTTAACCTTCAAGGGCGGTTTAAACCCTGTAACCGGTGGTCTGTGGCTGACTGATATTTCTCATCACCACTTGGCGATCGCTGTATTGTTCATCATTGCAGGACACCAATACCGCACTAACTGGGGTATCGGTCACAGCATCAAAGAAATTCTAGAGAACCACAAAGGCCCCTTCACAGGTGAAGGCCACAAAGGTCTCTACGAAAACCTGACCACATCTTGGCACGCTCAATTGGCAACAAACCTTGCCTTTTTGGGTTCCTTGACCATCATCATCGCGCACCATATGTACGCGATGCCTCCCTACCCATACTTAGCAACTGACTACGCAACACAGTTGTGTATCTTCACCCACCACATCTGGATCGGCGGATTCCTCATCGTCGGTGGCGCTGCTCACGCAGCAATATTTATGGTGCGGGACTACGATCCTGTCGTTAACCAAAACAACGTATTGGATCGGGTGATTCGTCACAGAGATGCAATTATTTCCCACCTGAACTGGGTTTGTATCTTCCTTGGCTTCCACAGCTTTGGTTTATACATCCACAACGACACAATGCGTGCCTTGGGTCGTCCCCAAGATATGTTCTCCGACACAGCAATTCAGTTGCAGCCGGTATTTGCTCAGTGGGTACAAAACCTGCATACCCTAGCTCCTGGTGGCACTGCACCAAACGCTTTAGAACCTGTTAGCTACGCCTTTGGCGGTGGTGTACTGGCTGTAGGTGGCAAGGTCGCAATGATGCCTATCGCATTAGGTACAGCCGACTTCTTGATCCACCACATCCACGCCTTCACCATTCACGTAACAGTTCTGATTCTGTTGAAAGGTGTATTGTTCGCCCGCAGCTCTCGTCTGATTCCAGACAAAGCGAACTTGGGCTTCCGCTTCCCTTGCGATGGTCCCGGTCGTGGTGGTACTTGTCAAGTATCCGGTTGGGATCACGTATTCCTCGGATTATTCTGGATGTACAACTCCCTATCAATTGTAATTTTCCACTTCAGCTGGAAAATGCAGTCTGATGTCTGGGGAACAGTAGACGCAGCAGGTAATGTGTCTCACATCACTGGTGGTAACTTTGCCCAAAGTGCCATCACAATCAACGGCTGGTTGCGTGATTTCTTGTGGGCGCAAGCTTCTCAAGTAATCAACTCCTACGGAAGTGCGTTGTCCGCTTATGGACTAATGTTCTTGGGCGCTCACTTTGTATGGGCATTCAGCTTAATGTTCCTGTTCAGTGGTCGTGGCTACTGGCAAGAATTAATTGAGTCCATTGTTTGGGCGCATAATAAACTGAAGGTAGCTCCTGCAATCCAACCCCGCGCTCTGAGCATTACTCAAGGTCGTGCTGTTGGTGTAGCTCACTACCTCCTGGGAGGAATTGCTACAACCTGGGCATTCTTCCACGCACACATACTTTCGGTAGGCTAGCAATTAGTTATAAAGAGTACTGAGTATTGAGTGCTGAGTACTGGGTAATAACAGGACTTAGGACTCAAAACTCAGAACTCTGGAATCTGAAACCTGATGGCTAAAGGTCAGAGGAAATATCAATGGCAACAAAATTTCCAAAATTTAGCCAGGATCTAGCACAGGACCCAACTACCCGTCGCATTTGGTATGCGATGGCTATGGGCAACGACTTTGAAAGCCACGATGGCATGACCGAAGAAAATCTTTACCAAAAGATTTTCGCTACTCACTTCGGTCACCTGGCAATCATTTTCTTATGGGCTTCTAGCCTCCTGTTCCATGTAGCCTGGCAAGGTAACTTTGAACAGTGGATTAAAGATCCTCTACACGTCCGCCCAATTGCTCACGCGATTTGGGACCCCCACTTCGGTAAACCAGCTATTGAAGCTTTTACCCAAGCTGGTGCTAACGGCCCAGTAAACATTGCTTACTCTGGTGTTTACCACTGGTGGTACACCATCGGTATGCGGACAAACACCGAACTATATACAGGTTCAGTCTTCCTGTTGTTGTTCGCGTCCTTGTTCTTGTTTGCTGGTTGGTTGCATTTACAACCCAAGTTCCGTCCTAGCCTAGCTTGGTTTAAGAGTGCTGAATCTCGTCTGAACCACCACTTAGCAGGTTTGTTCGGCGTTAGCTCTCTAGCTTGGGCCGGTCACTTGATTCACGTTGCTATCCCCGAATCTCGCGGACAGCACGTAGGTTGGGATAACTTCTTAACCACAGCGCCCCACCCAGCAGGCTTACAACCCTTCTTCACAGGCAACTGGGGTGTTTACGCTCAAAACCCTGATACAGCAGGTCACATTTTCAGTACCTCTCAAGGTTCTGGTACAGCAATTCTGACCTTTTTGGGTGGTTTCCATCCTCAAACAGAATCCCTGTGGTTGACAGACATAGCTCATCACCACTTGGCGATCGCTGTACTATTCATTGTTGCTGGTCATATGTACCGTACCAACTTCGGTATTGGTCACAGCATCAAAGAAATGATGAATGCCAAAACTTTCTTTGGCAAACCTGTTGAAGGTCCCTTCAATATGCCTCACCAAGGCATTTATGACACCTACAACAACTCTCTGCACTTCCAATTAGGTTGGCACCTAGCTTGTTTGGGTGTTGTTACCTCTTGGGTGGCGCAGCATATGTACTCTCTGCCTTCCTACGCATTCATTGCTAAGGACTACACAACACAGGCAGCACTGTACACCCACCACCAATACATAGCCATTTTCTTAATGGTTGGTGCTTTTGCTCACGGTGCTATCTTCTTAGTCCGTGACTACGATCCTGAACAAAACAAAGGTAACGTGCTTGAGCGTGTGCTACAGCACAAAGAAGCGATTATCTCCCACCTCAGCTGGGTATCGCTATTCTTAGGCTTCCACACCTTAGGCTTATACGTCCACAACGACGTAGTAGTTGCTTTCGGAACACCTGAAAAGCAAATCTTGATTGAGCCAGTATTTGCTCAGTTCATTCAAGCTGCTCACGGTAAGGTACTCTACGGCTTAGATACATTGCTGTCTAACCCCGATAGCGTTGCCTACACAGCCTATCCTAACTACGCCAACGTTTGGCTACCAGGCTGGTTAGATGCCATTAACTCTGGTACTAACTCCCTGTTCTTAACAATTGGCCCTGGCGACTTCTTGGTACACCATGCGATCGCCTTAGGTCTGCACACCACCACCCTCATCCTAGTCAAAGGTGCTTTGGATGCTCGTGGTTCCAAGCTGATGCCGGATAAAAAGGACTTCGGCTATGCCTTCCCTTGCGACGGTCCAGGCCGTGGCGGTACTTGCGACATCTCCGCTTGGGACTCCTTCTACCTATCTTTATTCTGGGCGTTAAATACAGTAGGTTGGGTAACATTCTACTGGCACTGGAAACATTTAGGTATTTGGCAAGGTAACGTTGCTCAGTTCAACGAAAATTCCACCTACCTCATGGGCTGGTTCCGTGACTACCTCTGGGCTAACTCTGCTCAGTTGATCAACGGTTACAACCCCTACGGTGTGAACAACCTGTCTGTCTGGGCGTGGATGTTCCTCTTCGGACACCTAGTTTGGGCTACTGGCTTCATGTTCCTCATCTCCTGGAGAGGTTACTGGCAAGAGTTGATCGAAACCCTAGTTTGGGCGCACGAACGTACTCCTATCGCTAACCTAATTCGCTGGAAAGACAAGCCAGTTGCTCTCTCCATCGTTCAAGCTCGTGTAGTTGGTCTAGCTCACTTCACCGTCGGCTATGTCCTCACCTACGCAGCCTTCCTCATCGCCTCCACTGCTGGTAAGTTCGGTTGATCTGGCTGCTAGTTTTGTAGGTAATTAAAAAAATCCCCTGCCGCAAGGTGGGGGATTTTTTTAACTGATACACAATTGAGTGTGCTAAAAAATATACTAAACATTATCAAAGTATTTCAAATATTTTGGAGTAATTATTTGATGCCCAATTTATCTGATAAAGAATTAATAGAACAATTACATAGAACTTGGGTTCAATTCTTAATTAATAGTGAACGAAAAGACTGCGCAGCAATTATGATTGATGCTGAATTGTCATTTGACTATGAATGGGATGAATACTATTCACGTAATTATATTTCAGGATTGCTTATATTCCTTCCGTTTAACTTGATGTTGACAGTCTTAAATAATGAAGAAATTCAAAGCTACCTAAAAAATACTTTTTTATTCATTGCTAATGGCCATGTCTGGAATAATATGCAATCTTTTCCAATTTATTACCGAATAAAATTATTACAAGTAGAAAAAAACTGGCAAAAAACTATTAAATTTCTCATTGCTAAATCAAAAGACTTAAATCAAGGGCTTGTTACTGAGAAAGCTTTTGCTCGGAAAGGTAGAGAGCCGATTATTTATAATGAAATAAAGTTTGCATCACAGTCTGAAATTAGGATTGCACAAGAATTAGAAGCTCAAGGTGTTTTGTTCTTTCCTCTACCTCTAGCTGTAAGACATGAAACAGGTAATATTTATGAAGATCATCGAGAGGTAGACTTTCTAGTTTGTCTAGATGGAACATCTGGAATTTTAGAGATTTCTTTCCATGAAGGTAGGTATGAGAAGGATAAGGAAAAAGATGCTTGGTTTAAAAAATCAGGAATTCTCTGTATTGAACATTACCCTGCTGAAAAGTGCTATCACCAGCCAAAAGTAGTTGTAGAAGAGTTCTTGAGCTTTCTTTCTAAACACAAAAGATAAGTATAAAAGGCTATATCTTAAAACTAATCTCAGGAATCATTAATGAAAATATTGATCTACTGGCAAGTATGAACACTAAACTTATTGAATCTCTAGTTCAAGTAATATTATCCCTCTCTGAAGAAGAACGCTCCCTTTTGGAAGAAAAGCTATTTTTTAATTCTTCCTATCCATCTACACCAGAGATTATGCAAGTTGCACAGAAAAGTAAAGCATTTGAATTTTTACATAATGAACCAAATTTATATACTCTAGAAGATGGAGAACCTGTGTAATGTCTCTACAAAAAGGAGATATAGTCTTGGTTCCATTCCCATTTACAGATTTGACTGGAACAAAATTGCGCCCTGGCTTAATTTTATGGGTTGATAATTCAGGTAATGATATAACTTTATGTTTTATCTCTTCTCAAGATGTCACTAATTTAACATCAGGAGAATTTGTTTTAGACCCATCAGATGCAGAGTTTGCCGGAACTGGATTAAAACTTATTTCTAAAGTTAGAGTAACCAGACTAGTTACGCTTGAACGTAGATTAATTACTAGAAGAATCGGTAAATTAGGAGTAAATCAAATCCAGCAGTTGAATTTACTTATGATTCAAGCGTTTCAATTGATGGAATAGCAATCAAAGAGCTTTGTTTTCATATTGTCGTAGCATTTCCGTAACATTCGATTTAGGAATTGGGCATATTGAAAATTTTGGTGATGACTTTTGCTCGGATGTAGCTCATTGCTCATATCACTGGTTACAGTAGATTCAACAAAATAACCATAGATGTAATATGCAGCTACCTATACCCCCGCACTTTAACTCAGCAAAAGTTGGCGAAGTTTGGCGAGTACCTTACCAAGAACGTGCAGCAGAAGCGGAAGCATGGGCAAAACAACACAACATCCAACCAGCAGCTTTTGATAAAACTCGTATTTGTTTATTACTAATAGATGTCCAGAACACCTTTTGCATCCCAGAATTTGAATTATTTGTGGGTGGTGAATCTGGGACTGGTGCTGTAGATGATAATCGCAGAATATGTGAATTTATTTATCACAACTTGGGTCTAATCACAAAAATTATTCCTACCTTAGATACCCATACCGCCATGCAGATTTTTCATCCTATATTTTGGGTGAATGAGTTAGGCGAACATCCTACACCAGCAGCTACTAGTATTACTCTTACAGATATTGAGAAAGGGATTTGGAAAGTTAACCCAGATGTGGCGAACAGTATTACTCATGGGGATTATGAATTATTAGAAAAACACGCTTATCACTATGTAAAACAACTAAGCCAAGATGGGAAATATCCTTTGACTGTTTGGCCTTACCATTCTATGTTGGGTGGTATTGGTCATGCGTTAGTTTCTGCTGTGGAAGAAGCCATATTTTTTCATGGTATAGCTCGTCACAGTCAAACACAGTTTGAGATTAAGGGTGACAATCCGTTAACAGAAAATTATTCTGTGTTACGTCCAGAAGTCTTAGTTGGTTTTGATAAAAATCCCCTAGCTGATAAGAATCAAAAATTAATTAAGCAGCTTTTAGAATTTGATGCTGTGATTATTGCCGGACAAGCAAAAAGCCATTGCGTTGCTTGGACAATTGATGATTTATTAACAGAAATTCAACAAGTAGATACAGCCCTTGCTAAAAAAGTTTATTTACTAGAAGATGCTTCTTCTCCTGTTGTAGTTCCTGGTGTTGTAGATTATACAGAACAAGCAGATGCCGCATTTGCTAAGTTCCAAGCAGCAGGGATGCAAATTGTTAAATCTACTGAACCTATCGATAAATGGTTACAGTAAACTACTTAAACTAACCAAAAGGTTACCCGACTGTCGGTGATTATGGTTTCAAATAGTCTTTAGGATTTTCTGCCACCCAACCTAGAGATGAACTAGCACGCACTTCAAAATGAAGATGGGGTTGTTTGGCTGTAGGTTGTCCTGTAGTGCCGACGGTGCCGAGTAACTGGCCTTGATTAACCTTTTGCCCAACCTTAACATTGATGCTGCCAAGATGGGCGTAGCGGCTTTGGAGTCCGCCATTGTGGTTGATGATGACCAAATTACCGTAAGTACCCTGCTCCTTAGCAAAGACTACCGTACCTGGTGCGATCGCCTCAACAGGAGTCCCCACTGATGCCAATAAATCCACCCCACTATGGAAAAATACTTCACCCGTATTAGGGTTAATCTGCCAACCGTAAGGTAAGCCTACCTCCACAGCCTGGGGAAAAGGATAGCCAGCTAACTGAGCAGAAGCTCTAGCTGTGGAAGGTCTAGGAGACTGGGTAAAAGAGCCATTAGGCGACCAATTTACCCCTGGAACAAACACAATTCTGGGATTTGCTTGACAGCCATTAATCTCAAATAGAGTATCAGGACGAACTTTATATCTCGTCGCTACCTGCCGCCAAGTTTGACCCTGAGGCACTTCCACAACCACCCCGTTGTAAGGAGGAATTTGTAATTCACTACCCACAGCCGGGGAAGAACCATTATGGAGAGATGGATTCATGCCAATCAGCGTTTCTGGGCTGAGATTATAGCGTTGGGCTATGGTTACTAACGTATCGCCACGAACTACTTTATGGCGCTTGAAGCGAGATAAAGCGGGAATTGGGCAACCCTCTACAGCAGCGTTAACCCTGCTCGCATGGGGGAGTATGGTCGTCAGTCCAATAGTGCTGACTAAACTACAGAGTAAAAGCAGACGGTAGGAAACAGTCATGTTTACAAATTATGAGCGCCTTAACTTTAAATTTTAGTTTGGGGATTGGGGACTGGGGACTGGGGGAAGAGCCAATTACTCATTACTCATACCAATTCAATTAATGATTGCAACACATCATTGGGTGAAGACGCGACACCAGTCGCTACAACGGGGGGAACCCCCGCAACGCGCTGGCTCATAAATCGCGTCTCTACAGATGGTTGATTTGTCCCATTTTTTTGTCAAATTGGTATCATTACCAATTACCCAATCCCCAAAAAAGCAACTCTATGTTAAATTTATCTGTCCAGTTAGGAGTTGCTTGACTACACTTAGAAATTAGCAACTGCATTGCTGTCCTTGAGCGTAGTCATTATGAATTTATCCCTAAAGCAACTGGCCGTTTATCTGTCTCTACTAGTAGTTGGTGGTAGTGCAGGTTTGTTAGGCAGTCGCTATCTCCTCCCACAAAATCGCTCGTTCCAACAACTCAAAAATGTCACAGTCGGTTTGCCTTCGGAATCTGTAGCGTCTAATCCTGTCATAGGTTCTGCGGCAAATAATGGGGGGGATAATGTCAATTTTATTGCTAGTGCTGTGCAGAAAGTTGGCCCGGCTGTAGTGCGAATTAATGCCACCCGTAAAGTTGCCAATCCTATCTCTGATGTTTTAAAGAATCCTCTATTACGTCGATTTTTCGGTGAAGATGAACAGCCAATTCCGCAAGAACGAATTGAGCGGGGTACAGGTTCGGGGTTTATTTTGAGTGAAGATGGGCAACTACTAACTAATGCCCATGTCGTAGCTGATACAGACACCGTACAAGTAACTCTTAAGGATGGTCGGACTTTTGAGGGGAAGGTACTGGGAGTTGACCAGATTACAGATGTAGCTGTTGTCAAAATCCCTGGAAGAAACTTGCCGACAGTGAACTTGGGGAATTCGCAAAACCTCATTCCAGGACAATGGGCGATCGCTATTGGCAATCCTCTCGGTTTAGATAATACTGTCACTATCGGCATTATCAGCGCCACCGACCGCACCAGCGCCCAAGTTGGAGTTCCCGATAAGCGAGTCAGCTTTATTCAAACCGATGCAGCAATCAACCCCGGTAATTCTGGCGGGCCTTTATTAAACGCTCAAGGGGAAGTAATTGGCGTTAACACTGCTATTCGTGCAGATGCTCAAGGTCTTGGCTTTGCCATTCCCATAGAAACAGCTGCCCGTGTCGCTAATGAGCTTTTTACTAAGGGGAGTGTACAACATCCGTTTTTAGGGATTGAAATGACAGACTTGTCCCCTAGCAAAAAACAGCAAATTAATATTGAAAACAAGTTAAATATTCGACAAGACACTGGGGTGGTAATTAAAGGTGTCTTGGATGATTCTCCAGCCAAAGAAGCAGGCTTGCTCCCTGGTGATGTGATTCAAAAAATTAACGGTAAAACAGTGAAAACATCAGCCCAGGTACAAAAATCGGTGGAATCCAGCACAGTTGGAGATATTCTAACCGTCGAAGTTAACCGCAGTGGTGAAATTCTCACCTTAAAGGTTCAGTCGGGAGTTTATCCCAACAGATAGCTAGTGGTCAGTGGTCAGATGTCAGTTGTGATTGCTTTTGCAACTGACTACTAGCTATTAACAAATGACACTTAGCCATTAGACAAATGATCTAACTGCATCCTTTGTTCCATTTGGCGTAAGAAGTATCCAGTCATCATTGCAGATGCTAATAACCCCGCTAGATTTTCTTTGTCTGTGGTAATTTGGACATTGAAATTTTCTGCGGGAAGCATTCCCACTAACCCTTGGACGTTTTGGGAAATAATTTGTTTAATTTCCGGGCTGACGGATTGAGCTACACGGGCTAGAACTTCGGGAGACTGATGTTGTAGATACTTTAGTAACTGATTTGGGTGTTCCCCAAAATGGTCAGAAAGAATTTGGTTGGTGTGTTCTTCGGAGTTGTCGTTTAAGAAGTCAGGATCAAACACCATTGGCAATTTTTTTTAGCTTAGTTGCTAATTCTACTCTAAACCATAGTACAAGAGTAGTGCTTTAGTCGGTTGTCAGTTGTCAGTTGTCGGTTGTCAGTTGTTCGTTGTCGTTCTTCTTTACTTCCCCTGCCTCCCCTGCCCCCTGCTCCCTTCCCTGCCCCCTACCCCCTGCCTCCCCTACTCCCCTGCTCCCACAGCTAAGTCTAGTTCCAACTGCTGTTCTTTCTGGTCGTTGTCAAAGGGTTGGGGAAGTTGCTCTATTTGGAAATATTGATGAAATTTTGGAGTGACTTGGAGCGAATAGGAACGGGACTCATTATCTCGGCGCTTACGCACAAAACCGAGTTCAACTAGTTCTGGTACGTGTTGATATACACCGGAACCGCGTAGCTCAATCAAGTCGCTTTGCAGGATGGGACTATTGAGGGCGATCGCCGCTAATGTCCGCAATGCACCTAGTCCCAATTCTACAGGAATCATTGTCTGCACTAAATCTTGGAAGTCTGAACGTAGTTGTAAACTGTAACCATCTGTAGTTTCTACAACTTCCAAGGCGCTATCTCGGTGGGCGTAGCTGTCCATTAATTCAATGATGCCTTCCTCTACGGTAGCGCGATCGCACGCGGCATACTCGGCAATCTCACTGACCGATAAGGGTTTACCCTTCAGATAAAGAATCGCTTCTATTTTCGTTGCTGTGGCTGTATTCATTTAGTCAAGAGTCATTAGTCAACCCCTTCGGGGAATTCAAAATTCAAAATTCAAAATTCAAAATTACAATCCCCATAAATAAATTTAGCGCGAAGTCAGAGCGGAGCTTTCCTCCGTAGAAGCTTTGCGGCTTGCCGCAGGCATCTGAACTTCGTAAGAGAAGGGCTTGTATCCTTTTTATTTTGGTTTATTAGTCAATGGTCATTAGTGTATGACTGTTGACCTTTGCCTAGTTTTACTCTATCGGTTAATTATGCGTCACAATAAATGTGTGGGATTATACATATTTTTCGATTTTCAGTCAAGATGCTTATCCAAGTTACTCGAAGCAGCAAAACACAAGCCTTTTAGCAGACTAAATTAGGAATTGTCTCGACTGTTAAGAATAAATTCAGCGATCGCTAAATCTTGGGGAGTGGTTACTTTCAAATTTGTTTCCTCACCTTCCACAATTTGCACTTCGATACCGCACTTTTCAAATAAAGCAGCATCGTCAGTCACTTCCCAACCTTGACGAACACCTTCAGCGTGGCACTGTTTCAACAACTCAACGTTAAATCCTTGGGGGGTTTGTGCTGCCCAAAGATTGCGTCTGTCTGGTGTACTTTGAATTATGCCATCTTCATCCGCAACTTTAATCGTATCTTTTACCGGGACAGCCGCAATCAAGCCGGAACAGTGACGAATTGCCTGAGCGCAGGAGTTGAGTAAATTCGGTGTCGCCAGACATCTAGCACCATCATGAATTAAAACTTGCTCTGCGGCTTTTGGTAGCGCCTGTAAGCCGTTGTAAACCGATTCTTGCCTAGTGGAACCTCCTAAGATAAATTCCACTGGTTTAGTCAGCTGTAAGTTAGCCAGAATGGATTTAAAATCTGGCCAGTCAGTGGGTTGGGAAATAATCCCAATCCAACTAATTTCACTGGCTGCTTGTGCAGCTAAAAGAGTCCAAGCAATAATAGGTTGCGATCGCACTTCTAGCAGCAGCTTATTGCGGTCACATCCCATTCTTTTGCCAACACCGGCGGCGGGAATTAGTAAATACACTGTCTTTTAATGCCAAACTAGGTAATGAATACAGGGAAACTTGGCTACCTCCAATTCAAAATTATGAATTGAAAATGACTTAGTTTTGAATTTTGTTGGCGCAGCCTTGCCGTAGGCTATTTTGAATTTTGAATTTTGACTTTCCCGTATTCACCTAAAATAAGGAGCGATAAGCGTCAATAAATATTATGCGAGTAGTAGCCCTTGTACCTGGCGGAATTGGCGATCAAATTCTGTTCTTTCCGACTCTAGACGATCTGAAGCGCTATTACCCAAACGCTCAGTTAGATGTTGTAGTGGAACCCCGGTCAAAGGCTGCCTACCGGGTGAGCAAGTCAGTAAACGACATACTGACCTTCGATTACAAAGACCGTAACAGCCTAGCAGATTGGGGAAATCTCGTAGGCACAATTCGTGATCGTGAGTATGATGTAGCGATCGCTGTTGGACAAAGCTGGTTAGTGGGTTTATTCCTCTGGTTAACAGGAATCCCCACCCGGATCGGCTACCAAGGTAAAGGTGCATCATTTCTGACCAAAACTGTACCCTTCAAACCATCCCAATACGCGGCGGCGGTTTACCACGACTTGCTGCAACCCTTTGGTATCACAACCCCTACTCCAGAGTTAGCGGTAAATGTGCCAAAACCAGATATTGACTGGGCAAATAGCGAACAAAAACGCCTTGGGGTTAGTGAAACAGGTTACGTTTTGATTTATGGTGGCTCTAGCTGGGTATCTCAGCCTCAAGCCTTGGATTCAATTTACCCTGTGGAAAACTGGCAGGAAATCATTCAAGACTTTCGACAAAAGCAGCCAGATTTGCCTATTGTAGTCATACAAGGCCCAGATGATGAGCAATTTGTGCGATCGCTCCGAGATTATTCTTTAGATATCAAGGTGACCTCCCCTGATAACGTCGGTAAACTAACGGCGATGATTGCTGGAGCTAACTTAATGCTGACTACCGATAGTGCGCCACTGCACTTAAGTGTGGCAGTACAAACCTATACTATTGCTCTATTTGGTTCCACAGACCCCGTCAAGTTATTACCCCAAAGCGATAAACTTCTGGGCATTAAATCTCCCACAGGTAGGGTGGCAGATATTTTACCCAAAGCTGTATTAGAAAAAGTTTGGGGAGGTTGATCGGAGGTAGGAGGCAGGGGAGGCAGGGGAGGCAGGGGGAGAACTGACTGCAAGATTTTCGCCCAATCCCAAATCCCCAATCCCCATTACCCCTTATCCCCAGAGGGGGCCCCACCTTCCCCAATCCCCAACTAAAACATCTCAAAAAAAGCATCTTCTAATTCGTAACCCAGCATTTGCGCCATAGACTTAAGACGCGATTGCGAGGGTATTTGTTGTTGTTTTAACCAATCACTTAAAACAAAAATCTTGTGCATCAAAAAGATTTCTAAAGCTTCGGGATTATACTGAATGCCTTCTTTGGCGCTGAACTGGTGCGGTACAAGCATAGCGGTGTAACGCCCCAGTTCACCAGTTTTCCAATCTAGTAAAAATGGCAACCAGGGATACTTGGCATCCAGACGCACAAACCACAGCCTTAATTCGGGAATTTCTGACAATTCGCGGGGATCGCCAGGCTCTAGAGTGTATTCGATAGCAAAACTTAACTGCTGTTCGTGGGAAGCAATATTTCCCTCTTGCAGCAGTTGGTTGATTACCTGATGTGCAGGTGATAAATCGAGAGTATTAACAGTGTCTGTATTGAGGGCGATCGTAATTGTCATGGACTCATCAGCTACTTTTTTAAGCTCAGTAGTATGCTTGAGAATCCACAGTACCAGCTTTCTGGTGTCGGCGCTATATTTTTTGACTGCGGAGCCAGTAAAGCCTGAAAATTGAGAAGTATTAAGTGTTGAGTTGAGTCCTGGGCAAGATGTTCTGCTTCCTGCTTCCTAGCAGAACTGTGTAACATCTTCACCACATTCGTCTGCTAAGTACATCAAGGCTTTAAAGCGAATTTCTATTAGCTGTTTGTAAAAAGGATTGAGTTTACATAGAGGCGGGATGTGAACTAAGGTGCGATCGCCCCATTTAAGTTCTCGTTCAAATGGACAACTGGCAGGAATAATTGTACACAGCCATCGTGCTAATCGGTGATTTTCGATTTTTAAAGATTCCAGCCATTGACGGATTGGTTGTAGTAGCAGATTTACAACAAAGACGAAGCTGAATGTGATACTAGACATCATGTTGTGAGTAAATGAATTTGTTGGGGAGTTAAAAGGATTTTTTCTAGCAAGAGACGGTCAGTTTTGACAGTATCTTTCATAATTGTTGCTTTGGCATTTTCAGTCAGTAATATTTTGCCATCAGCAGTAAAACTAAATTCTCCACCAGGCATAAAACCCTTTTGAACTAGTTTTTTTAAAGCAAATCTAGTTACTGATTCTAGTAATTGCTTGTAAGGTTTCCAATCAGCTAAATGATCTAAAATCCAGTGAAATGTTTCCGAATGAGATACTGATAATTCTAATATCGCTGCTGTGAGACATGATTCTATATAGTCCGGAGCTAAATGCCGTTCTAATTCAGTTACCCAAGTTTCAATTAGTTTCTTATCCTGAAACCTTAAGATATAAGTTGCTCTATCTAGATGAAATTGAAATAATTCTAAGTCTTTCATTTTTTTAGATAGTAATAAAAACGATTAGTTAAATTATTTTGTCAGTGGTGAATAATTGTTTGTATTTAATGTTAAAAAAGAATGTGACAAATGAACCATTTGTAGAGACGCGATTTATGAGCCAGCGCGTTGCGGGGGTTCCCCCCGTTGTAGCGACTGGTGTCGCGTCTTCACCCCAGGACGTGTTGCAATCATCAATTGAATTGGTATAAGTAATAGGTATTTATTTCTTACCCTCTTAGTAAAATTACTGTTAGACTGTTACCTTCCTAGTTGCTTCTAACTTTAAACATGAAAAATGCAGAACTTGTGGAGATACGTCTAAAGTTAGATATTTTTTTAATTTACCAATTTAAGGCTGCGGCAACTTGAGCAGGCAATTTCATTACCTTGAAGGGCTTGGTAATAATAGCTTGTACTCCTAGTTCGGCAAATCCTCTCTGTTCGGCGGTTTGGGTCTTTGCTGTCAGCAAAATTACAGGAATCGACTGAGTGACTGGATTAGCTTGTAGGGCTTGAAAAGTGGCAATTCCGTCTATGTCGGGCATCATCACATCTAGAAGAATTACGTCGGGTTGTTCAGCCGCCGCTTTAGCCACTCCCTCACTACCAGAAGCAGCCGTTGAAACTTGCCAACCGCCCACAGCTTTAAAAGCAAGTTCAGCTACTGCTCGGATATCATATTCATCATCAATGATGAGAATGCGTTTCGTCGCCATCTGATTCAAGACTCATAATTCAGCACTGTCTTTAGCCTAATTGCAAATTATTCTGTTGAGTAAGGTAATGACACGCTGCTCAAATTCTTGGGGGTTAATGCGTCCTTTAGTGAGAAATAATGTTTCCCCTAATTTTAATCTTTGGCGATCGCTCTCATCTAAATCGCGGGCTGTGTAAACTACTAAAGGTACATGATACAAATGCTGATGCTGCCGCAACCAGTCCACCACGGCAAAACCATCCCATTCGGGTAATCCCAAATCTAGTACCAACAAGTCGGGAATGATATTTTGACTAATTTGAATGGCTTCCCGTCCTTTTTGGGCATAGAAGGTAGAAATGCCGTGACGATTGAACATAGCAATCAATACTTGTGCTAAATCTGGGTCATCTTCCACAACTAGTACTTTGATGGCTTGTTGCTTGGTGGTAGCTTTTTCTAAAGCTCGGCATAACAACTTCACATCGGGAGGTTTGATAATCCAATCACTAACATCGTGGGAAAGTTCTTTATTATGGTCAGGTGTTACACCACTAAGAATAATTACGGGAACGTTTTGAGTTTCTGGCTGCTGTTTGAGCAGTGCTAATGTTTCCCAACCATCTATATCTGGCATCATGAGATTGAGAATAATTGCATCAGGTTGGTTGAATTTCGCCTTTTCTACAGCTTCTTTTCCTGATGCCACGGTCATGACTTGATAACCTTGCTTTTCGAGGATGACTTGCATAACAGCTCGCACGGAAAAATCATCATCGCAATGGAGTATCAGAGGAGAGGTTGAGTTTTTGGGGTGCTGAGGTGTGGTGTGGGGGCGATGTAGAAACTCTTCTTCTTGATTCTGCTCTTCTGGAAAAATTGGCAAGGTAAAAAAGAAGGTGCTACCCTCGCCCAAGGTGCTTTCAGCCCAGATTCGTCCTCCATGATGCTGCAAAATGCTGCGACAGATAGCCAAGCCCAAACCTGTGCCACCTTTTTGACGGGAGTCGGAGGCATCAACTTGCCCAAAACGCTCAAAGATAGATTCCAATTTATCAGCCGGAATACCCCGACCTTGGTCTTTGACTTCAAACAGGATCACAGGGTTAGGGAATTTTTCTAGCTCACTTTTTTCGGGAATTTTAGCAGTCACCCAAACTGTAGCCCCAGCAGGGGAGAATTTAATGGCATTGCTGATGAGGTTGGTAAATACTTGGATGATGCGATCGGGATCTGCCCAAAGGTGAGCTGATAAAGGTGACATTGCTAATTGTATTCCCCCTTGCTCTGCTAATTCCTCCATCACTTCTACTGATTGGGTCATTAAGTCGGCAGCATTGCAAGCTTGGGGAGTAATTTGGATTTTTCCCGACTCAATGCGTTCAATATCTAGGATGTCATTGATCAGACGCACCAATCTATCAGTATTATTAGCGGCAATGTTGAGCATCCGTTGGGCATCTTCAGAACCTGCCGGCACGACTTTGCTAGCTAATAAGTCTAAAGCGCCAGAAATGGAAGTTAAAGGGGTGCGTAATTCGTGACTGACGACAGAGACAAATTCATCTTTGAGGCGTTCGACTTCACGGCGATCACTAATATCCTTCATAAAGCAATAATGGCCGATACATTCCTGCTGTTGGTTATAGGCTTTCACCATTACTACTTGTTTATAAAAAGCTGAACCATCTTTACGCATGGCTCTAGCTTCCATTTCTACCTTGCCATTTTTCAGCATTTGGCGATAGGCAGCCATCATTTTTTCTTGGTCATCTGGATGAACAGTTGATGTCCACTCCATGCCAATCATCTCTTCTGGTGTGTAGCCAGTTATCTGGGCGTAGGCTGGATTTACTTTAATGTAATGTCCCTGAGTATCTAACTGAGAGATACCTTCCACAGCGCTTTCCAAGGCTTGGCTGAGGTGAAGCAGTTCTTCTTCGGCTCGTTTGCGATCGTTAATGTCCGTCATTGTGCCGATGTATCCTGTCACCTCTCCATCACTTCCTCTTTCGGGGATTGCTTGGGAGATTACCCAGTTAATGACGTTATTGGGATGGCGAAAACGATACTCTGCTTTAAACGGTAAATTTTGCTTTATGGCTTGATTCCATTCCCTCACAATACGCAGGCGATCGTCTGGATGCAGGGATTGTACCCAGCCTTCACCCAAGATGTCTTCGAGGGGTGAACCAATTAAATTGCAAGCTCTTTCATTAGCAAAAATGCACCGCCCAGAAGCATCATTACGAAAAATGCCTACTGGTGCGGTTTGTGCCAGGGTGGCATAACGATATTCACTTTCTCGTAAAGCTGCTTCTGCCAATTTGCGAGCAGTAATATCACTACCAATACCCAGAAAACCGGTAATATTTTCTTCTGCATCATACAAAGGTGTAACAGATAGCAGCACTGGGAAACGCGAACCATCTTTACGAATGTAAGTCCATTCCCGTTCTTCCACCTGTCCCAGTCGTGCTTTAGCCACAAAAACCTCAAATCCAGGTTCAATGGTTACCCCTAACTCTTGAGATAGTTCTTGTGCCACTTTCACGACTTCATTTTTATCGTGGACAATTTCTGGGGTTGTTTTACCAATCACTTCTTCGGCGGTATATCCCAGCCATCGTTGTGCAGCCGCATTAAATGTCAGAATTATGCCGTCTGGTGTGGTGGAAATAATTGTGTAATTGGCACTGTTTAAAATTGCCTGTTGCAATTTTTGATTTGTTGCTTCTAACTGTACGTTGCTAGGAAATTTCCCAGCTTTTGCAATTAGTTTTACACAGACAAAGGCTGTGTACAGAAAAATAATGGCTGTAATCGTTATAAAAAATGTATATAGTAATTCGGACATATAGGAATAGTATTTAAGTTCTGAAATATACGTAGGGGAGCCACTGCGTTGGTGAAGCAGTACGGTCTTGGGGTTTCCCCAAGTGGAGTAACTGCTGAAAGGGTTTCCCGGCAGTCACGCAAGTGGCATTGGGCAATGCCCACCCTACAGATACTCCCTGCCTAATTCAACTACTCAACACTCGATCTCTTCCACTCGTCTTAGCTTGGTTAAGAACTATGTCAGCTGCTTGATATAGGGCTTCAAGTGTGTCGCCATCTTGGGGATATTCCACCACTGCGGCGCTAAAGGTGGCGTGAAATGATTGATTGCTAGTAGTAATAAATTCAATTTGGCGGAAAGTTTTCAGTAACTCCCCTAACCGCCTTACCCCTTCACCTTTGGTTATTCCTGCCATTCCTAAGATAAACTCCGTCCCTCCCCAGCGCCCGACTACATCTTGACTATGGAACATTTGCCTTAATAATTCGCCCAGTTGAGATAAGATGCGATCGCCTACTTCATGACCATAGTTATAATTAATCTGCTTCAGTCCATCCAGTTCTACAACAGCGAAACTCATGGTCTGCTGGTGAGTATGACACCACTGAAGATAATGGTTTAATTCCTGGGTGGATTTACGGCGATTAGCTACCAATGTCAGCGTATCTATTTCTGCTAAATTCTGTAACCAGCGATTGTGTTCTAGACGGTTGAGTATCCGCCCTATGAGTTCGGGTTCGACAATGGGTTTACTAATATAATCGTCAGCACCTGCGATAAAAATTTGCTGTCTAGTTAGGGTATCGTGACGATTGGTAAGAAAAAGAATTGGTAAACCAGCCCATTGGGGTTCTTGTCTGGCAATTTGGCATAATTCTATACCACTAGTACTAGGCATTTCCATCTTTAAAATCAGCAGTTCTGGTTCAGCCAGTGCCATCGCTTCCAAAAATCCCTGGGAATGGGCGAGGGTATAGACTTTAATCCCCCAAGCACTGAGTAAAGTTTGGAGTGCGGTTAATATTTGCGGATCATCGTCTACAATCATCACTCTGGCTTGTGTTAGTTGCCCAGGGGCGATCGCCTCTGAACTCTGACTCCTGCTCTCCCTGACTAATTCCTGGTCTTTGTCAATCACTAGCACCAGGGGGCGATCATCCGCTTTTGCATCCACTACTGATGGTTCTGTTTTATACCCAGATTTTAAATTTTCTAATTCTTGGTGCAATGCCTCAACCACTTGCCCCAAATGCTTCCTACCAGACGCTTTTAGCTTTTTACCATTATCTAATAAAGATTCTATTTCTTGAGCTATCTGGGAACCTTCATCAGAGCCGAACATCCCCAAAGAACCAGCTAATTTGTGAGCTTCCACCTTGGCCTTTGACAGTATTTCCTCACTGACTTTGTTTTGTAGCAGTTTATGAGAAGCTTGTTCAATTACAGCTACTCGCGCTTCTATTTTCTCTACTACATCTTTCCATACTTGTCTTACCTCATTCTCGACCGGATTGGCGATCGCATCGGCAACTTTTTCAAGATTTAATTCTTCTTCTCTTCCTGACTGCACAGGTTTGAGCCGATACCCAATCCCATAAACCGTATCAATAGGATCTTCAACTACTCCGGCTGCTTTCAGCTTTTGCCTCAATCCTTTGATATGGGATCTGACTGTATCTTCTGTGGGTGGTTCTTCAAATGACCACAATTGGTCTATTAAAGCGCTACAACTAAAAATGCGGTGACTGTTGCGGAGAAACAGTTCTAACAAACCGTATTCTTTGGGAGTTAAATGTAAGAGTTTTCCATCACAGGCAACTTCACAAGTACTCGGATCAAGCCGGAGGTTATTCCACTCCAGCAGAGGCGGTAAAGCTGAACCACCCCGACGTAATAAAGCCCGAATTCTAGCTAATAACTCTTGAAAATCAAAAGGTTTTGCCACATAGTCATCTGCTCCAGCATCCAAGCCAGCAACCTTTGTAATGCTTGTATCTTGAGAAGTTAACAAAAGAACCGGTGTTTGATTACCACTAGCCCGTAACTGCCGACAGAAACTAATGCCATCGAGCTTAGGCAAGATTAAATCTAACAGAATCAAGTCATAAGTATATAACTCCGCAAAATTCCAGCCTTCTTCTCCATCTTTGGCGAAATCAACAGTATAGTGCTGACTTGTTAGCGACTTAACAAGTAATTCGCCAATCAGTTCGTCATCTTCTACTAGTAAAATTCTCATAGCGGTAAATCACCGCAATCACAACTTATTATTAACTGCAAAAAATAAATAATTGGATACAAAATCTGTTTAAAAAATCACACTCTAAGGCTAACTTATATCAAAGCAGCAATTTTGCTTATCTTCGTAAATGTAAACATTTAATTTATGATTACCGTGTTCCTAAGAGGTTGTTTGAAAAATATTATTTTCAACATCAAAATCTTAAGAACCTAACCCCCCTTAGCCTACCTTCCCTGCGTTCGCGCAGCGTGTCGTTCGCGTTAGCGTTGCGTAGCAAAGGGAATGGGGTTTTCAAAGCTTCTCTCCGTTCCGGGGAGAGGTACTCTACGAGAAGCGCTCCGCACTATGAAGAGAAGTCTTTAGTATCCTTCACGACTTTTCAAACATTCTCTAAGTATATTTGGCGTTGCATAAATGCGGGATGAATTGAGACTTTTATACACAGCAAAATATTGATTCTTTGCGCATTTGCGCCTACTCTGCGAGAACGCCTGGCGGCGAATGCGTGAGATAAAAATCATCCCCTCAATCAGCAACGCCGTATATTTTAGTTGTGATGAATAAGCTATTTACACCTCCATAGCCTTGTCCAAACACGTTATCTTTCGTCTTCATGGGTAACTCTCAAATAATACGGAACATTGTTGTTGCCAAAAATATAACCTTTTTATTATTAATTAGTCTCAACAACTTAATTAATAATAAAAAGGCTGCTAGACAACGGTTACTCGCTTAATTTCCCTGGTTTTGTTCCTGCAAATCTTCATTTACCGGAGTTTCGCCTGTCAAGTAAAGATGAGTTGCAGTTTCATCATCTAGAGGAAAGAAAGATTTCTCTAACTCCAGTCGCTGTTCAACATTACGCAAGAAATACCCATCTACCATTGCAGCACCTAAAAGCTGACTCAACTCTTCGCGGCTGGTAGTAATATTTGTGTTAAATTGCTCATGAGGTAAATTACCCAAAGTCGCCACAACAGCACGCTGAATCAATTGCAGAACTTCTCTTGAACCAGGTCTAGATAACTGGGTAACAGTTTGAGGACTCATTGATTGTACATATTCCCACAGCCCATTATTGTTTAGTGCTTCACTAGCTAAATTATCTGGATTACGATGGGAATTTTCATTCATGGTCACTATCTCAAATGTTGCTCAACTATCAACTAATTTAGCAATTTAGTTCTTAGCTCCTAGTTCGCATAACCGAACTTTTAGAGACAGGTTATCCTCCTATATAAAAAGAAAATAATTACAGATGAGTAAGATATTCTCTCCCAACTCCTGTTTCTTCACCTAATCTCTGGCTATAACGATATCGTTAGATTTAATCACAGCATAAGCTTCTGTACCCTCAGTTAGTTCTAGCTCCTCGGCTGACATCCTCGTGATAATCGAGGTTAGCTCAACTCGATGAACGATTTCTAATGTCACTTCGCTGTTAACAGAACCAACGACAATTTTTTTGATGACTCCTTTGAGAATATTACGGGAACTAACCTTAAAAGGTCTTTTGATACTAATAACTTCCAACTCGGATATTTCATTCGCCTCTGGTTCTATTTTAAGTGCCTGTTTGGTTGGTATTGATTTAGCTGTCGGAGCAGGCTGATTAAGTCCGCGCACAAGTTCCCGCAAAATCTCAGTTTTGGTGCGCTGAGACTGCTGACAAAACTCTTCGAGAATCTTGCGCTCCTCTTCCGATGTTTGAAAAGTGATCCATCCTTGTTCTTTTCTTGGCATAATGTTACCAATTAGGTTGGTACATATCGAAATTATCTAAGTACGATCCTACCAAGCCTCTATCCCTTGAAGCCGAGTCTATCTAAACACGATTTTCTATGAAACGAAGAGACATTCTCACCTTTGTTGGTACAATACTTGCTGGCTGGGTTTTGGCAGTCGGTTTACCATTGTTTACACCTGCTCCCGTAGTAGCGCAATCAAACGTTAATTTGCTTGTGTCTGCGGCTGCAAGTTTGAAAGACGCATTGGAAGAAATTAAGCCCCTGTATCAACAGAGTAAAGCAAATGTCAACATTAGCTATAATTTTGGTGCATCTGGCGCTTTGCAGCAGCAAATTGAAAACGGTGCGCCAGCAGATATTTTTATTTCAGCAGCTAAAAGACAAGTAGATACTTTAGAACAGAAAAACCTGCTCGTTCCAGGTACACGAGGCATTGTAGCAAAAAACCGCCTGGTCTTAGTTGTGCCGAAGAATGCAACTGGTGTTACCAGCTTCTTTAGTTTAAAAGATGCCCAAATTAAACGAATTGCTATTGGTGAACCTAGAAGTGTGCCTGCTGGACAATATGCGGAGCAGGTTTTGGATAAGTTAAAACTGTTGCCCGGTGTCAAGTCGAAATTAGTCTACGCTAATAATGTGCGTCAAGTTTTAGCATCTGTAGAAAGTGGCAATGCTGATGCAGGTTTGGTTTACGCTACTGATGCCAAAATTTCTGACAAAGTGAAAGTTGTAGTTGCTGCTGATGAAAAATACCACTCTCCCATTATTTATCCCTTAGCTGTGGTAAAAAGTAGCAAAAATGTTAACGCAGCAAAGGATTTCACCCAATACTTGACTACTAGTAGCCAAGTGAAAGCTGTATTAAGGAAATATGGGTTTATTTTGCCTTAAGGGTCATTAGTTCAGTTGTCAGTTGTCAGTTGCTTCCCCCTACTCCCTACTCTCTGTTCCCTATTTTCTCAGTAAGTGGGCGACAACAAATCAAGCTAATGGTGTGGCAAGGCTGAAATGATGCAATGAAATTAAACGCAGATGCACGCAGCGAAAAGTTCTGTAGGAGGGTTTCCCTCCGTAGGAAACTTTTCAAGACAGATAAACGCGGATGGAATTTCTGTTATTGCACTATTTAAAGCTGGTCACACCAGTAGTAAGGACTTTATTACTTCTTGGAGGACTAAAGTCTTCGCTACAAACCTTTAATTATTTTTACCTAGCTACTTAGACTTGCGACAAAAAGGAAAATCAAGAGTTGAAATAGGTGGAATAGCTAGATTTTATAAGTATATTTTCTCCATTTTATCGAATTGGTTTAAGTATTTAAACTGTAGTGTATTTTTAATAATTTTCGTTAAATGTCTTATCTGTCCTTGCATCTAGATTTTAATGCTGAGAAAATATTTATTTGTGAGTGCATTATAAATTACTCTCAAAAATTTTATCAGGAAGAGCATATATGAAATTTAAGTCAGCATCTGTAGGTATCGGCTTAAGCGTTCTCAGCAATTTGTTTTATCTCGGTGCTTTATCAACTCCTTTAGTTAATTCACAACGAGTCTTGGCTCAAGAAGTGGCTGCTTCCTGTCCTCTCCCACCAGAGATTGCTGTCACTTTCCTAGATTCTAAATGTGAAGCAGTCAAACTAGAACGTCCGCAAAAATTTTATCGCTACTATAGTAGTAGTACTAATAAATTTGGTAGGTATTTAACCACTAATCGATATAAAACAAACGTAGAAGTTATCAGGAATTTAGCGCTGAATCAAGAATGGGGCAATCAGGCGACTACAATTCTCAAAGTCACTGTTCCTGCTGGTACAACGGTATATCAAGGCATTGTTGCCCCCCAAACTCCTGCTCAGTGCTACCCAGGGGGAGGTCAGCAGACTTTTATTCAAGATACCAGAGATCCCAATATCAAGTGGAATGACGTAGGAAATCTCAAAATAGAAGCATTTAGTTGCCCATAAAATTTATGGAAATCAAAACCGAAAAGTTTCTCCATCTGATAGACCAAGCATTGAAGATTGCAGAACAGATGCGTACTGAACTAGCGGATTCAGAGCGTTTGAATAATGTGATTAGCGTTCTGCAATCTGTGAGAAATCAGGCATTGGCCGGGCAGCTTGAACCATCAGCAGGAACCTCAACTCTGGGGTTGGCTCGTGAAGTGGCTGATTGGGTTGAACCTTTAGATTCGCCGTTATTAAAAGCTGTAGGTGCAATTGAGGCGTTTTACCAAAACAACCTCTAAGTAGTCGTCATGAAATGTGTAAGCTACTCTTGCTTGAACTTGCACATTTCATGATAGCTGGGGACTGGGGACTGGGTGAAAAGTCTTGTTGTGTCTAGGTTATATCATCTATTGATATCCTAACACTACTGGCGACAGCTATAACAAAACATACAATTAATTTTTCCGTACTAAAGTTAATCCATCGCCGATGGGAATTAAACTTAAGGTGATGCGCTGGTCTTGTAATAGCTTGTGGTTGAAGGCGCGGATTTTTTTGGTGCGATTATCTTGAATTTCCGGATCGGCAACTTTACCAGACCAGAGAACATTATCGATCGCTATCACACCTCCTGAACGAATTAATTGCAGCGATCGCTCATAATAATTGTCATAGTTGCTCTTATCTGCGTCAATAAAGGCAAAATCAAAGGTTTCGGCTTCACCTGCTACTAGTAACTTATCTAATGTTTCCAACGCTGGGGCGAGATGAAAGTCTATTTTATGAGTTACTCCGGCTTGCTGCCAATAACGTTGGGCGATCGCGGTAAACTCTTCACTAACATCGCAGGCTACCAGTTTTCCGTCCGGAGGTAGAGCTAGTGCCACAATCAAGGAACTATAGCCTGTAAATACCCCCACCTCTAAAGTTTTTTTTGCACCCAGCAATTGCACCAACAACGCCATAAATTGTCCCTGTTCTGGGGCAATTTGCATTCTTCCCATAGGTTGCAAGGCTGTTTCTTGTCGTAGTTTAGTAAGTATTTCCGGTTCCCGCAAAGAAATAGATAGTAAATAATCATATAAATTTTGTGTGATTCCCAGAGTACGAGTCGTCATAAGATTAATTTGTAATTTGTCAGAACCTATGGCTTGCATCTACGTAATAATTAATTATTCACTGTCTGCTACTCCCTTAAATAGTGACTTTTTTCTCTCTCTAGGTTGAGAAAATCTGAGTTTTGTTTCCACCTCAAGACCGATAAATATTAAGTATATAGTAGTTAATTTTAAGGCAGATGAATAGGATAAATCCTTCATCGAAAGAGAGTTGTGTACTTGTTTTCCGTGGTCAGATTAATTATTTCAGGTGTGAGGAGAAATCATGTCAGTCACGTACATTGGCTAACAATTAGTACGTTTGGCTAACATCCGGGGTGAAAATGCGTAAGCTTGCTATTTGCAAGTGGGAGCAAAAGCACAATTAAACCTTGGGTTGATCTATCGATCCAAGGTTTAATTGTGTGGATGAAAATTTAATTTGTTGATCGAGAAGTTGTAGGTCTATTACCAGGAGAAACATATGGCAGAAAAGCAAACATTACAACCACCGCAGCAGCAAAAAACACCAGGTACAGAATCAAAAATGCAACCAAAACCTCAAGCTGATGATGCTCGGTATCTGGGTAGCGGTAAATTAAAAGATAAAGTTGCCTTGATTACTGGTGGGGATAGTGGGATTGGTCGGGCTGTGGCGATCGCCTATGCTAAAGAGGGTGCAGATGTAGCCTTTGTTTACTTGAGTGAACATGGCGATGCGGAAGAAACCAAAAATTTGGTAGAAGAACAAGGACGGCGTGCTGTATCTATCGCCGGGGATATAACTGATGAGGCTTTTTGTCAGCGTGCAATTCAACAAACTGTAGATGAGTTTGGTAAACTGGATATTCTCATCAATAATGCGGCTGAACAACATCCCCAAGAAAGCATTGAAGATATTACTAAAGAGCAGTTAGAACGGACATTCAGCACTAACATTTTCTCAATGTTCTACTTGACAAAAGCAGCACTCAAGCATCTGAAACAAGGTAGCGCTATTATCAATACTACTTCAGTTACAGCTTATAAAGGTAGTTCACATTTACTTGATTATTCTGCAACAAAAGGGGCAATTGTTGCCTTTACTCGTTCCTTATCACAAAATCTCATTAGTAAAGGTATCCGGGTTAATGCTGTGGCACCTGGGCCAATTTGGACACCTTTAATTCCCTCGACATTCCCCACAGAAAAAGTAGAAACCTTTGGTAAACAAGTACCGATGCAACGAGCAGGACAACCGGAAGAAGTTGCACCTAGTTATGTGTTTTTAGCTTCTGATGATTCGTCTTATATGTCTGGTCAAGTTTTACATCCTAATGGTGGGGAAGTAGTTAATGGCTAAATAGTCTAAATTTATGATTGAGAATTCAGCATAAATTATCTCTTATCTATTC
Organism: Trichormus variabilis 0441; assembly: GCF_009856605.1. Classification (NCBI taxonomy): domain Bacteria; kingdom Bacillati; phylum Cyanobacteriota; class Cyanophyceae; order Nostocales; family Nostocaceae; genus Trichormus; species Trichormus variabilis. The sequence goes on from NZ_CP047242.1 coordinate 4,292,912, forward strand.
TGGATTCTCACTCTTGAACGTTAATGTATGTCTGCCAACGGAGAGATGATTACGTCTTCAGCAGTTGCTATATCTAGTAAGGAACATTTAAAGAAAAAAGATAGCTTATGTCATCCCTAAAACCATTGCACGGCACAGAATTAGTAGATTGTGCTAGGGCAAATGCCAAGCAGGGAATTGAAACTGCTGCTTACCAATGTGGCTATGGTGATGATCTCAATAGATTTGCACGAGAACTGAGAAAAGCGTGTGAGGAAATGAATCTGCAAGTTAAAGAATTGAATGAGTTAATTACCGACCAGGATATGATTCTTAACTTGGGAACTGGAGAAATTATTGCACCGGATACAGCTTCGGAATTGTAAATATCAATAATTCACAATTGTAAAATCACTCTTGCCAAATTGAAGTAAATTAAAACTCCAAGTACGTCAACGGCTGTAGTAATAAAAGGTGCTGACATTAAGGCTGGATCTAAACGTAAGTAGCGAAACAAAAATGGCAGTGCTGAACCAGATATAGAAGCCAAAACAGAGATAGCGATTAAACTAGCACCAACAGCGATCGCAACTTCTAATCGACCTTGGAGAAAGTAAGCCCATACAGTGGCGATACTACCTAACATACCTCCTAGCAATGCACCAGCGATCGCTTCTCGTCCAATTACCTGTAATGTGCCAAGTGAGCGAATTTCGTCTGTATTCATCCCGCGAATCACGACTGTGGAAGACTGAGCGCCTACGTTACCACCAGTACCAGTTAACAAGGGGATAAAGGCGGTGAGGGTGACTACTTTTGTCAAGATATCTTCTTGGGACTTAATAATTGTGCCGGTGACGGTATTGGTGATTAAGAGAACAAATAACCATAAAACCCGCTTGCGAGCTACTTCCCATAAATCCATTTGAAAGTAATTGTCGCCACTGGACTGCACACCACCCCCTAAAGCGTAGATATCTTTGGTGGTTTCCTCTTCCAGAATATCAATTACATCATCAACAGTGACAATCCCGACTAAAAGCTGTTGCCTGTCTACCACCGGAACAGCCAGGAAATCATACCTTTGAATTAACTTAGCTACTTCTTCCTGGTGAGTATCTGTATTGACAAAAATTACATCACGGGTCATCACTTCGCCAATAGTCTGTTCTGGCTGGGATGTCACCAACTCCCGCAGTGAGACAATGCCGGTTAAGCGCCTAGCTTGATCCGTGACGTAAAGATAGTAGATCATCTCACTAGCATTAGCGAGGCTGCGAATCCGTTCTAGAGCTTGCCCTATGGTCATGTTTTCTTTCAGACCAATGAACTCTAGAGTCATGATGCGCCCGGCTGTATCGGCTTCATAACCCAACATTAGGGCTGTGGCTTGGCGTTCTGTTGGGCTAAGTTGTTCTAGTAGGTGATTGACAACCTTGGCAGGCAATTCATCAAATAATCTAGCTCGGTCATCCGACGACATTTGATCAACGATATCGCGGACTTCCTGGCTTTTTAGCTCTTCAATTAATCTTTCTTGAACACTGTAATCAAGATATTCATAAACTTCAATGGCTTCATCTTTAGAAAGCAAGCGAAAAGCTAAAGCGTGCATCGTTTCGGGCAAACCTTCAATCGCTTCGGCTATGTCCGCAGGCTGTACAGGTACAAGAATTGCTTTTGCTCCCTGTAAATCTCCTGCTTCTAATAGCATTCGCATCTGCGTCCGCACTAAATCACGCAATTCCCTACGTGACACATCCTGAAGGGTAGAGTTTAAATTGTTCGTCTCTGTCACTTTCCACTTTCCTCGACCAGTCTGAACAAGGTTGCTGCCCCTAGTCTAAGGGATTGTGGAAGGTGTAAGGTTAAACTTACCGTGATTTTTTCTGCTTTGATGTGTTGTCAGTTTTTTCTTAAGAAAATTTGGTTAAAAATCCCAACAGTTTTTTTGTTCTTGGTGTGAGGAGGGTACGGCGATAGGTATCTGCGGCTTTTTTGATGGCTTCAGCTTGGGTAGGATAGGGGTGAATCACATTACTGAGTTTGTTTAAACCTATTTTATTGACTATCGCTGTGGTGATTTCCGAAATCATCTCGCCGGCGTGAGTTGCCACAATAGTTGCACCGACAATTTCATCAGAACCTTTTTTGTGGTGAATTTTCAGAAAACCATCTTCTTGAGCATCGGCGATCGCTCGATCTACACTACTAAAAGGAATTTTAATTGTCTCTACGTCTTGACTTTCATACAGTCCCACATGGGCAATTTCTGGGTCAGTGTAAGTTACCCAAGGCATAACTAAGCTACTTAGTTTCGACCTGCCTAAACCAAAGGGTGAAAACAGGGTATTTTTAATGACAATGCGCGCGGCTGCATCGGCGGCGTGGGTAAACTTCCAATCCATGCAGATATCACCAGCAGCATAAATCTTGGGGTTAGTTGTTTGTAGATAATCGTTTACTTCCACACCCCGACGCTTGTCGTATTTTACCCCGACGGCTTCTAAATTCAACCCTTCCACATTAGGCGATCGCCCTGCACCCACTAATATTTCATCTACCGTCACCGAATCACGATAACCGTTAGTAGAAAAATACAACCGTTTACCTTCAGTTACCGTCACTACTTCTTCTACCTTGGCATTTAAAACTAGGCGAATCCCTTCTTTAATTAAAGTCTGTTGGACAACTTGCGCTGCGTCGTTATCTTCCTTGTTGAGGAGGTGGGAACCACTATGAATCAGCACTACCTCACTCCCCAAACGGCGGAAGGCTTGAGCTAATTCGCAACCAATGGGGCCACCACCAATTACAGCTAACTTTTCCGGTCGTTGAATTAAGGAAAAAACCGTCTCATTAGTAAGATATCCAGCTTGTTCAATGCCGATAATCGCTGGTTTTGTAGCCCTAGCACCAGTAGCAATCACCGCTTTTTTAAATTTCAGGGTTTTACCAGCTACTTCTACGATGTCACTGCTAGCAAATTTACCGCTACCCAAAAACACATCTACTCCCAAAGATGCAAAGCGTTCCGCCGAGTCATGATGGCTAATGTCCGCCCGTATTCGTCTCATCCTTGCCATAACTGCGGGAAAATCAATATCAATCTGGCTGGGAATATTAATCCCCAAATTTTTCCCGTTCCAGATTTCCCCCACCACCCGCGAAGACCGAATGATTGTTTTAGAAGGGACGCAACCCACATTCAAGCAATCTCCACCCATGAGATGCTTTTCAATCAGCGCCACCTTTAAACCCAAACCCAGACCAGCCGCACCCGCCGCCACCACTAAGCCAGCAGTTCCCGCACCAATCACTACCAAGTCATAACTATCAGCAGGTTGGGGATTTACCCAATTGGGCGGATGTACATAAGCCACCAATTTCTGGTTATATTCATCTACTGGGCGGACGATGACTCTATCTAGTTCTGAATTGGACATTGGGTGTAACCTCTCAGCAATCCAAATTACTCTATTGTAAGCAAGCTACAAAATTCGCAATTCAAAATCAGGAAATTCAGAACAGGCAATGTTAGTATTGAGTGCAGGCGAGAATATTTAGCTACGTTATGGATAGGGTGACTACACCCGATATTCTCACATTGGCATAAGCTTCAGAATAATTACTTTCATAAGAAATTTCTCATCTTTTATTCATTAAGCTTTCATAGATTACTAGTTAAACTGGCATTAATTTACAGTTAAGAAACTCAGTAGCAATTCACCTGTGTATAGAAACAAGCCAATTCCCAGAAAGATTTTAGGATATTTTTGCCCCTCAAGTTGATTGGCAAATAAATGATCGTCAGCAATACTTCTCACTTGTTGACCTAGTGCCTAAGGGTCTGTACTTAATTGCTGATCTATATATAAAGATAGTTGATTTTACTCAACATTATCAATGTAATTTGTTCCTATCAATTATGGGAAATTGCTAGATAAAAACTGGATTATATATTGTGTTAAAAATTAGTCAGGAGTACAAATGAACAACTTGTTACCCCACTCCAGAAAAATCACCAGAAAATCGGCTAGAATCAAATCTTATGAGCCTCGTAAATGCCGTATAGCGTTGTATTCCCACGACACAATGGGACTAGGACACAAACGCCGTAATTTGTTGATTGCTCAAACTTTAGGATTTTCACCACTACAAACTGATATTTTAATGATTAGTGGCATTCAAGATGCCAGCAGCTCACCAACGCCGCCAGGTGTAGATTGTTTGACCCTCCCGGCTCTGCACAAAAACATTGATGGGGAATATCAAGCACGAAAGTTGGATCTATCATTGCAGGAAATTATTACACTGCGATCGCAAGTTATCCTCGCCACTATCAAAACCTTTAAACCGGATATCTTCATTGTGGATAATGTCCCACGGGGCGCAGTCAGAGAACTAGATCCCACTTTAAAATACTTGCGTAGGGAAGGCAACACACGCTGCATTCTGGGTTTGCGCGATATCTTAGATGAACCTGCTTCCGTGAGTCGAGATTGGAAACGAGCAGCCAATGAAGAAGCGATTCAAACCTATTATGATCAAGTTTGGGTGTATGGCGATCGCAACATCTATGACCTAGCCAAAGAATATCACCTCCAGCCAAAAACCGCCGCCAAATTCCGCTACACAGGCTATCTTGACCAACGTAACCGCCTCAAATATCTGAATTCAGATATAGTTCAATCATTTAAATCCCTCAATCTACCATCTGAACGCTTAGTATTGTGTCTAGTAGGTGGTGGACAAGACGGCGCGCAGTTAGCAGAAACCTTTGCCCATGCAGAACTACCACCAGGGATGAATGGTATCATTTTGACGGGCCCCTTCATGCCACGAGAAGTCAGGCAAAAACTCCACAACTATGCAGCGCAACGTGATAATTTGCGCGTGTTGGAATATTTAGCCGAACCGACAATGTTACTCCATCAAGCCGAACGGGTGATTGCAATGGGTGGTTACAATACCACTTGTGAATTGTTGTCCTTTGGTAAGCGATCGCTTATTCTACCCCGTGTCAAACCCCGAAAAGAACAATTAATTCGGGCTGAACGATTAAAAAAACTAGGTTTAATTGATTTCCTACACCCAGATAAATTAACATCGGCGGCGTTAACCAACTGGTTAAATCTTGACATTCAACCACCACCAGTCCGTAAATTCGTCGATCTCAAAGGACTCACCCACATTCCCCAATTCGTCCATGAAATCCTCATGTCTACTCATCAAGCACCCCCACAAGCAAAAGCTTCTTAAATAGTCATTGGTCAATAGTCAATAGTCAATAGTCAACAAATATAGCTATTGCCAGTAGTGTTAGGACATCAATAGATGATACAACCTAGACACAACAATACTTTTCACCCAGTCCCTAGTCCCTAGTCCCCAGCTATATGTCTACGTCCGTCGCTTATATTCTCAAACGTTATCCCCGCTATTCTGAAACTTTTGTCGTTAATGAAATTTTGGCTCATGAAGCGGTTGGCTTAGATATAAAAATTTTCGCTTTAAGACCACCATCAGACACACACTTTCAAAATATTATTTCTCAAGTGCGTGCGCCTGTAACTTATATTCGTAAGCCAATTCAAGGTAGGGTGAGTGATTCACTTAATAGTCTTGCGCCTACAGCCGCTAGCTATTTTTGGGCAGAATTACAAGAAGCAAGTAAGGTTATCCCTGATTTTTGGTCAAAATTGGCCTTTGCTCAAGGGGAAAAAGCCAGCACTGTCTACCAAGCTGCATGGTTAGCACGAGAAGTCAAGCTCAAAGGTATCACTCATTTACACGCTCATTTCGGCACTGTAGCAACTAGTGTCGCTCGTCTAGCATCTCACTTTACGGGCGTTCCCTATACTTTCACAGCTCACGCTAAAGATATCTTTCATGAAAGCGTAGAATTTGCGGATATGGAACAAAAGCTAAAAGATGCGGCCGGTGTGGTGACTGTCAGTGACTATAATGTCAAATATCTGCAACAAACATATAACCTAGCTGCAAACCAAGTCCAACGCATCTATAACGGGTTAGATTTACAAAAATTACAATATTCTTCTCCGGCGGAACGTCCACCATTAATTATCTCAGTGGGTCGCTTAATTGAGAAAAAAGGGCTATCTGTTCTCATGGATGCTTGTGCAATTCTCCAGCAGAGAAATTATGAATTTCAGTGTCAAATTGTGGGTACTGGTTCTTTAGAATCAACTCTGCATCAGCAGATTCAGGATTTAGGATTGCAATCTTGTGTGCAAATTATCGGCCCTCGTCCTCAAAATGAGGTGTTTCAATTAGTACAGCAGGCTGCTGTGTTTGCTGCGCCTTATGTGATTGGCAAAGATGGTAATCGAGATGGATTACCTACGGTTTTACTGGAAGCTATGGCTCTGGGAACTCCCTGTGTCAGTACGGTTGTGACGGGTATTCCTGAAATAGTGCGTGATGGGGAGACTGGGTTGATTGTCCCGCAATATGATGCGGAGGAATTAGCCACTGCGCTTGGTCAACTTTTGAAGGATGCGGCTTTGCGGGTGAGGTTGTCTACTCAGGCTAGGAGTTTGATTGAGTCGGAGTTTAATATTTGTCGGAATACGGAAGTTTTGAGGGAGTTATTTCTCACGCAAAGGCGCAAAGGCGCAAAGGAGGAGTGAGGGTGAGAGTTGCTTATATTTGTGCTGATGGGGGGATTCCTGTTTTTGGGCAGAAGGGTTGCTCTATTCATGTGCAGGAGGTGATCCGGGCTTTGAAAGGGCAAGGTGGACAAGTTACATTGTTTGCTAATCGGTTGGGGGGAGAGTTACCGGCGGATTTGGCTGATGTGGTGGTGCATCAACTTCCACCTATTCCCAAGTTAGAGCGATTGCAGCGTGAGCAGGTTGCTTTGGGAATGAATCCTGATTTACGTTTAAGTTTGCAGAAGTTTGGCTCGTTTGATTTGATTTATGAGCGTTATTCTCTGTGGAGTTATGGCGCGATGGAATATGCCCAAGAGAGGGGAATTCCGGGTTTGTTGGAGGTGAATTCACCTCTGATTATCGAACAGGCACAGCATCGGGGTTTGATTGATCGTGATGGTGCGGAAGCTGTGGCGCGTCGGGTGTTTTCAGCCGCTACAGCATTGATTGCGGTTTCCGATGGGGTGAAAAGTTACTTGCTGGATTATGTGGATAGTAGCAAAGTTTATGTGATTCCTAATGGTGTTAATCCTCGTCGTTTTTCTCCTCTACGTTCTGTAAGTCAACGAGAAAGTTTTACAGTGGGGTTTGTTGGTAGTTTAAAACCTTGGCATGGATTACCTATTCTGACGGAAGCTTTTAGTTTACTGCATCAACGTGTTCCCCATGCCAAACTTTTGATTGTTGGGGATGGCCCGGAAAGAGAGAATCTGGAAGCTGAATTAGCTACACGGGGACTAGATGCTCATACTCAATTCACCGGTGCGGTAAATCCTGAGCAAATTCCCCAATTATTAACGGCGATGGATGTGGCTGTTGCACCATACGCCGCACAAGCTGATTTTTACTTCTCACCTTTGAAGGTGTATGAATATATGGCGGCTGGTTTGCCTGTAGTGGTTAGTCAGATTGGACAATTGACAGACTTAATTGATTCTGGGGTGAATGGTATGCTTTGCCCCCCTGGTGATGCGATCGCTTTAGCTAACACATTAGAACAATTATGGCGATCGCCTAATCTACGTCATAGTTTAGGACAAGCCGCGCGGGAAACTGTGATAGCTAATCATACTTGGGATGCGATCGCTCGGAAAATTCTGCATATAGCCTCTTCGTTACCTGTGGAGGTGAAACTATAAATGCTAAAACCCAAAAAATCAGCTGTTCCCGGTTTGTGGGAAGTGCTGGTTTATTTCTGGCCTGATATTCGTCCCCAGTATGGATTACTTTTAGTTTCGGCGATCGCTTTAATTGCAGATGTGGGATTGCGGGTGTTAGAACCTTGGCCTCTGAAATTCGTCTTTGATTATGTTCTTCTGCGGGGCGACAGGGTTAATACTCTTCCCCTCATAGCTAATCTAGAACCAATCACATTACTAACATTCTCAGCCGTTGCAGTTTTAATGATTACAGGGTTACGCGCTTTTGCTGCCTATGGAAGTACCGTAGGATTAGCCATAGTCGGTAGCCGAGTCATGGCTAAAGTGCGGAATCGTCTATATTGTCATCTACAAGATTTATCTTTGGCTTATCACACCAAAGCCCGTAGTGGTGATTTAATTATCCGTGTCAGTAGCGATGCTAGCCGTCTCCAAGAGATTATGATTACGGCAGCATTACCACTAGTAGTTAGCATTCTCTCTCTATTTGGCATGATTGGGGTAATGTTTTGGATGAATCTTAGCCTCACTCTGCTGTCACTCATCACGTTACCGTTCTTTTGGTTAGTCACTAACCGACTCAGCCAGCGCATCAAAGATTCTTCATTAAAGCAACGTCAACAAGAAGGGGCTGTGGCGGCGACGGCGGCTGAGTCTATCGCGGCGATTAAATTAGTCAAAGCCCTCTCCCTACAGGATGCTTTCGCACGGGTGTTTGCTCAACAAAATCAAAGTAGTCTCAAAGAAAGTGTCAAAACTCAACGGCTGGCGGCTCATTTGGAACGTACTGTAGATGCGGTAATTGCAATGGGAACAGCGATCGTTTTATGGTATGGCTCTTGGTTGGCGTTGCGAGATGCTTTAACCCCTGGGGATGTGCTGGTATTCCTTACATACCTCAAGAATGCCTTTAAGCCGGTGCAGAACTTCGCTAAATATACTGGACGACTGGCTAAAGCTGCGGCTTCTGGGGAACGGATTTTGGATGTGTTAAATCAAAAACCAGATATCCATGATTTACCGGATGCAGTCCCAGCCTCAATTTTCCGGGGTGCGGTGCGTTTTGATCGCGTCCATTTTGCCTATGACTCAGGACGAGTGTTACTAGAAGACATTAATTTAAACATTCAATCGGGACAGCAAGTAGCGATTGTAGGGACTTCTGGTGGTGGTAAATCGACGTTAGTCAGTCTTTTATTACGACTTTATGATCCCACCTCTGGGCGAGTGATGATTGATGGGCGAGATATTCGAGAATATACATTGGCATCATTCCGTTCCCAAATTAGTGTAGTTTTGCAAGATAGTCTGTTGTTTGCTGCCAGTGTTAAGGAAAATATTGCCTACGGGATTGCTGGGGTATCTGATGCAGAAATTGAAGCGGCGGCGCGTTTAGCTCATGCTCATGATTTTATCCAAGCTTTACCGCAAGGATATGACACCCTGGTGGGGGAAAGAGGCGCAACTCTTTCGGGGGGACAAAGACAACGGATTGCGATCGCTCGTGCGGCTATTCGTCAAGCTCCTATCTTGATTTTAGATGAACCTACTACGGGGTTAGATAAGGAGAGTGAGAAGGCTGTAATTGATGCGTTGCAAAGGTTGTCACGGAATAGAACGACTTTTTTGATTACTCATGATCTGGATTTTGCTACTCGCGCAGATATGATTATTTATCTGGAACATGGGCGGATTGTGGAACAAGGTTCTCATGTGGAGTTGCTGAACAAAAATGGGCGTTATGCGGCTTTGTATGAGGTGCAGGCTTCTTTGAGGGTTTAGAGAGAGTTTTTTTAACGCAAAGGGGCACTGAGGTATGCGCTGAGGTACGCTGAGTATGGATTTTAGTGATGAGAAGATGCCTTTTTTGGCGGATGCGGTTGATCGGGTACGGGTGGAGGAGTGTTTTAGGCAATGTTTGGTAATAGCCCAGAATTTTCGTGTGCAGAATATCCGGGTGATTCGTCATAAGTTGGGGCGGCGTTGTTTGATTGAATATGAGCTAATGGATGATGTTGGGGAAATTATTACTCTAATTGGCAAGGTGAGGGCTAAGGGAACGGATTTTCATAGTTATGAGTTACAGAAATCTCTCTGGGAATCGGGATTTGCTGATGATAGTGCTGATGGCATTTCTGTACCTGAACCTGTGGGGATAATTCCTGAGTGGCAAATGTGGTTACAGCGTCGGGTTGAAGGGGTGACTGCTACTCAAATCCTCTCACAAACTAACGGTATTTTCCCTGCAAAACTAATTGCTGAAGCTGCTTATAAATTGCATCAAGCTAATATTATCCCTCGTCGTTCTCATAGAATGTCGGATGAATTAAGAATTCTCCATGAACGGATTCCATTAGTGATGGAACAATATCCACAATGGCAAAGACGTTTAGAACGCATATTATTAGCCAGTGATGATTTAGGCGCAAACACACCAGAACTAAAACTCTGTGGTATCCATCGTGATTTTTACCCTGATCAAGTGATTATGAATAATTCTCGTTTGTATCTCCTTGATCTAGATTTATATTGTGCAGGTAATCCGGCAGTTGATATCGGTAATTTTATCGCTCATCTGCAAGAATATAGCTTACGTACTGTTGGTAATCCCCAAGCATTACAAGAGTATGAAGATATTCTCAAGACAAGATTTCTTCAGCTTACAGGTGATGAATTTTCCCTCGCTATTCAAGCCTATACCATCCTAACTTTAGTCCGACATATTTATATTAGTACCCTATTTCCCGAACGTCGCCCTTTTACCGCAGCACTATTACATCTCTGCGAACAACGACTCAATATAACTCATAATTCGTAATTATAAAGCGTTTCCCAACCTTCTGAGGTACTGAATACACCACTAATAAAATTTGGCAATCTCTGCGCCCCTCTGCGTTTAAAAACATTAGTTAAGTACGTCACTTAAGCAGAAATCCCTATAAATTTATATACGCAGATTTTAATTTTAGGAAATAGAATTAATGTTTTCAATCTTTTGTCAGAAAATACACCTGATTAGTTTAATAATTTTATCTATTTTGAGTAATATAGCTAAAGTCAGTGCAACAAATATTCCAGTAGAACAAAATAGTACATTAAATAAAATCATATCAGTTTCTCAACTAGCGGAGATTACCCATGACAGTTGGGCATTCCAAGCACTACAAGCATTAACTGAGCAATATGATTGTGTTGGTCTGGAGAATACTGACAATCAAATCATGACTAGATATGAATTTGCTACTAAATTAAATGCTTGTATTCTCAAGATAAATAATAGTAACTTTGACAAAGTTAATCGAGAAACATTAACTACAATCCAAAAACTACAAACAGAATTTTCTACGGAATTAGCAACTTTTAGAAACCGCATCGATTTATTAGAAAACAAGGTGGCTACATTAGAAATACAACAGTTTTCGCCCCAAGTTGAGTTAGAGGGAGAAGTTATTTTTGCGGTGACTGGAGTCGCTGGCGGGAAAAAAGCTAACAGTAGAACTAAGCCAATCAATAATAATTTAGTGTTGAGCGATCGCCTCCGTCTCAGCTTAGAAGCAAGTTTTAATGGTAAAGACAAGTTACAAGTCCGTTTACAGGGACGCAACACACCAGAATTAGCAGATTTCACCGACACTAAAATGGCTAATTTAGGCTTTGATGGTGACGATGATAATGAAGTAGAAGTAGATCAGCTAGATTACAAATTTCGACTAGGTAAGCAAACCCGCGTCACCTTATACGCTTTGGGAGGAGGATTAGGCGATTTTGTTCCTAGTGTTAATCCTCTGTTTAGTGGTAGTGGAGACGGTTCAATTTCGACATTTGGGCGAGAAAATCCAATTAGAAGACAAGGTGGCGGTACAGGTATCGGTATTTCTCATAATCTCGCCAAGTCTCTCAATTTTTCATTGGGATACGTCACCAACGATGCAGCTAATCCAGAAAAGGGAATTTTTGCTAGTCCTTATGGGGCGATCGCTCAAGTCACCCTGGAACCCACCAAAAACACGGCACTTAGTCTTACCTATATCCACTCCTACAATAATATCAACACCGGCACTGGCAGCGAGTTAACCAACAACCCCTTTAATAGTCAAGCAGATGCAATTACAGCTAATTCCTTTGGTGCAGAAGCCGCTTGGCAAATTAACCCAACCATTACCCTGGGTGGACGAGTTGGTTTGATTCATGCAACAGCAGATGATTTACCCACAAACCCAAATGCTACTATTTCCACATGGGCATTACTACTAACTTTGAACGATATTGGCAAAGAAAATAGCTTTGCTGGGTTTGTGATAGGTCAACCGCCTAAAGTGACACATAATAGTTTTGGTGATGCCTTTAAAGATCAGGATACATCTTTACATTTGGAAGCTTTTTACCACCTACAAATTACCGATAATCTGGCAATAACTCCGGGTTTATTTGTCATCACCAACCCAGAGCATAATAATAATAACGACAAAATTTATATTGGCACAGTTCGGACAACTTTCACCTTCTAATAGCAATTTTATAGGAGGTTGCACATAATATAAAATCTGTTGATTTATCCACGTTTCTCTGTCTTGAAAAGTTTACTAGGTCGGGCTAACCCTCCTAAAGAACTTTTCGCTGCGTGCATCTGCGTTCAACTATTCTATACAACTCATCACTCCTATTTAATCCTCATATAAGTCAGTTTGCAGGTTTCCCTGACTATCAAGATATAATTCTTCCTCAAGTTCTCCGTCAGTAATATCTACCTCATAAAATATACCTTTAGGTGTAATTTCAACTTCATATTTTGTGATGATATATCCAGGACGTTCTTGCTTGATACGTTTTAGTACAATAGGAGGGAAATCTTTTTCTGTCACATAGTACTCTGTTTCTAGCCATTCCCCGGTCTCGGAAAACTCCGCTTCGTATTGGATATTATTCTGAGTAAAAACTGCCTCATAACCGTATTCATGTCTTTGCCAGGTGTGAGGAATATTGGGATATTTAGCTTGGAAAGCTGCTTGAACACTTGGGGGAACTGTGATACTTTGTTCCTTTTTTGCGGGATGATAGCTAGACAATAAAAATACTATGAGATATGCACCACTAAACACAAATAAGAATAATGTAATTGGTATGTTTTTCACCTATTTACATAATTAATTTTGGATAAATGTTGCTTCTTGGGGTGGTTCCAAAGGTATGATAATCGTGAATACAGACCCTGCCCCTAGTTCACTTTGTAAGGTAACTCGTCCTTTGTGGGCTTCTGCAATGGCTTGGACAATAGATAAACCTAGCCCAGCACCTTCAGAAAGACGGCGACTGTTTGTTGCACGAGCAAAGCGCTGAAAAATTCTGTATTGGTCAGCTGATGCAATACCTGCACCTGTGTCACGTACCCAAAAGCTGACTTTATCTCTGTAAATCATTGACCCCAGAGCAATTGTATCAGTGTTGTTTGTATGTTGAGTGGCATTTTGTGCCAAATTCATCACAGCCTGAGTCAGACGTTGACGATCGCCTACTATTTTACCTCTAGCCACAGCTTCCAGTTTCCAGATGCGATCGCCAAGACCTTTGACTTTAGCAAATAATTCTTCGGTAAAAGTGCAAACATCAAATGTTTCTAGTAGTAAAAAATCTGGACGCTCTGCTTTTGCTAGTAACATCAAATCATTGACGAAACGGTTCATTCGTTCCAACTCATCTATGACTATAGTTAGAGTTTCTTGTATTTCTTTTGGGTCATTGCCCATCAATTCTAAATGACCACGAATAATGGTAATAGGTGTTCGCAGTTCATGTCCAGCATCATTAATAAAGTTGCGTTGACTAATAAACGCATTTTGTAACCTATCCATCATGTCATTAAACGTAGTGCCTAATTCTGCTAGTTCTCCATTACCATCTATAGTGATGCGTTGATTTAAATCAGTTTCACTAATTTTACGAGCTGTTTGAGTTAGTAAGCGCAAAGGAGCCAAAATTTTTCCTGAAGCAAGCCAAGCCAAAACTAAAGCGAATATTAAAACAAATGCACTCACTCGAACAATCACTGCTAAAGTTTCCAAAACTTCTCCACGTTCTCCAGCAGTAGTGTGGGCAATGACTATAACTCCCATGATTTCGCTCTGAATTTTCACAGGTTGAGCTAGATAAACGATGCTTTCAACTTCACTATTAGGTATTACAACTTCTTCTTGCTTTGTCTGTGTTAATTTCGCCCAATCTCGAATGAGTTTTGCATCCCTATCCATTTCTTTTGGTCTAGCTCTAGGACTTGATTTATAAAATTTTTCGTCCATCAGGGCAATCAAAAATGTATCGTCTTGTGGGAGTTGATTGCCTAAAAAAGCATCAAAAAACTCTCTTAGCTCTTGCTTTGTCGTTGGTGGCTTTAGTAGACGGTTATCATTTTGTTTAAGTTTATCAATAGCTTCAATACTTTCTTCATCTAACTGATGCTTAGGAGTATTACTTGTACCAAGTAGTTGCTCAAATATTTCTATCTTTTCTATTGCTTCCTCGTTTACACGTTGATTAACTCGTGCATATAAAGCCTGACGAATTGTCGGAATAAAAACCAGAAAAATAAAAAATAAAATTATGGCATACCAGGACAAAATCCTTGTACGTGTAGACCAGAAGAAGCCTCGACGGTGCTTGAGAAATGTTCCAGCTATGCTATTTTGCTGGTTCTTCACTGATTTATGAGTGTCAGGATAAAATAGTATAACTTGAGATTTATCTTTCTTAGCTTGTTGCCCCATATAACTATAAATTTATACGTATAATACTGCTAAAGTTTTGAATTTCGGCTCTAACATCCAAAATCCAAAACCTTGCATTCAAAATTCCGGTCACATAGGGAACACAAGCATCTTACGACAGTATTTATCTTTTGTCGGCAAAGAAGAAAGGCTGTAATCGAAACCTATGTTTATTAGTTTCTAACTCTCGGATGAAAGAACTGTGAGGTTTTGATGAGAATATTCTTATGTTCGCAGACGATAACCCATGCCTCGGACAGTTTCAATTAAGTCATTACCTAATTTTTTGCGTAAATAACCAACGTAAACATCAACAATATTCGAGCCTGGGTCATAGTCGTAACCCCATACCCTATCTAATAATTGCTCACGACTCAAAACTTGCCCAGGATGGCGAAAGAAGGTTTCTGCCAGCGTAAATTCCCTGGCTGGGAGTTCTATGGTGTCTTGACCGATTTTAACTTTGCGCGATCGCAAATCTAAAACTATATGTCCCGACTTAATTACCATCTCTTCCATAACCTGGCTACCACCACTCTGACGTAACCTAGCTTTTACCCGTACTAACAATTCTTCAAATCGAAACGGCTTGGTTAAATAGTCATCTGCTCCTGCTTCAAACCCTGCAACCTTATCTTGAATGTCATCACGAGCAGTCAAAATAATCACTGGGACATTTTCCCCTTGTCCCCGTAATTCTTCTAATACATCCAAGCCATCTTTACCAGGAAGCCCTAAATCCAAAATCATCAAATCAAAACCGCTACTTAATGCCATGTTAGTCGCCGAGTAGGCATCAGTAGCCACAGCCGTTGTAAAACCTTGAGAACGCAGTCCCTTCTCAATAAAAGCCGCTATGCGGGGTTCATCTTCAGCTATGAGAATCCGATTCATCCGATGCAACCTCTTTCAGTATTTCTAAGGATAGAGACAACTGTAAAAGTAAAGTCTGTTCCCAGAATACCTTTTCTTCATGATTTATACTGAAAAGGGGATGCTTAATTTGTTTAAGGGTGTAGGGGTGTAGGGGTATAAATTGAAATCCTTAAACCCAATCGGAGTCTAAAACCGATTCTGCTGCTAGACGTTCATCAGTACTGGCTGGCACTAAAGAGTAAACTAAGGGAATACCACTCAGGGTGCTGATGAGGACTAACTTGTAGCCAAAGTAATTCATTTTTCGACTGGCACATCACCCGTAATCAGCACTACCTGTAAAATCACTTTGACATTTATCACGCTTGTAGCCAACTACTGGTACTGGTTTTGTATCCAACATTAGGGTGCGCTCAAAGATTGCGCCCAACTCCACAACCCAGAAACGTCTTAATTCTTCCAGCATTCCCTCCAAGCGTCTGGCTCGTCGGTTGAACTGGCTTTGATCTAACAGTTGCGGGAATAGGCTGAAGTAGTTTGCCCGCACAAATCCTAAAAACTGCTGTTCTCCTGGGTATGGGAAAAAATCCATTGCTACCAACAACGTCAACATCTCACTATCTCTGAATCTCGGTGATGGCCCTGGTAATAACGGTACATAACGATAGCCTTTTTGCGATCAAAATTTGAGGGGAGGAGCGATCGCCTAATTAATGATTTAGTACCTGATAGTCTTGCCAACTATCAGGTAGCTTAAACACTTCTGGGGGTAATGACAGTTAACATGGGATTGTCATTCTTTACTTGCCATGCCAGCGAGAAAAGGCATAACTAGGAAAAATCTTTTCCTAGTATCCTGTTTCTAATTTACTCCGCGTAGCTTGCGAGTATTTTCTACTAAACTTTGGGCAAATTGATCAAATCTTTGGGAGAGTTTTTCATCAAGTAACTTTCCTTCAGGACTAAAAGCACTGTAGGCTTGTCCAATGGCAATTTGCTCTGGAATTACCCAACCATGTACCCAACGAACAATCAGTCTCAAGTCGTTTAGGGCGTTGCTATTTGATTGACCACCCAAAATGCTAATCAGTCCTGTAACTTTACCAGACAGTTCATCAAAGCTCATCAAATCAAGGGCATTTTTGATTACACCACTAACGCTGCCATGATATTCAGGTGTAGCTAAAATCAGTCCATCAGCATTACTAACGGTGTCACGCAAGCGCTGAACATCTGGATAATCTGAGTAGTCTTTACCACCATTGCAAAATGGTAATTGCCACTCCCGCAAATCGATAATTTCTACTTCCGCACCCAAGGCTTCTAGGCGTTGCGCTGCTACCCGCAAAGCTAACTGAGTGTAAGAGTTTGGTCTTAAACTACCAGCAATACCTACAATTTTTACCATAATGCACCTAACGTTAAGAATTTGTAAAAATACGAAGTCATTACGAATTTGTATATAATCTTAACGATTTATTTTCCTGTAGTCAAATTACCGCTGGACGACGGAAAATGGAGCTTTCGGTGGATATAAAGAATAGAACAGGAAATAAATCCGCAACAGACCTAATATTTTTTACCTGTTCTTTATTACCTGTTGCCTATTATCTGCCCTCCTGCCTCTTCTGAGAGTTAGACTAGATTAGATAAAGTGATGTCCAGTTATGGCAATTTTTGCTAGAAGAATAGGCTTAAATCAGCACTCAGCCTATGGCAGCAGACAAAGGGTAATTGTTATGAAAAATTTTGGGAAAAAGGCATTGATAAAACAGCAATCACCAAAGCGCGTTGCTTGGACTGGTGCTTTGGCAGCCAGTTTGATTATGTTACCAACGATGTTTGGCGGTAATCCTGTCTTAGCGCAAAAAGCAGAGCGTGAGTCTCTGTCATACGGAGAGTTGATTCAAAAAGTTAATCAAGAGCAAGTCAAAAGAGTAGAACTGGACGAAACTGAACAGATAGCTAAAGTTTATTTAAAAGGGCAAAAACCAGACGCACCACCAATACAGGTGAGGTTGTTGGAGCAGAACAACGAGTTAATTAACAGACTCAAAGAAAAAAATGTTGATTTTGGTGAGATTTCTTCTGCCAATAGTAGAGCTGCTGTAGGGTTATTAATTAACCTGATGTGGATTTTGCCATTGGTGGCTTTAATGCTGCTATTTCTGCGTCGTTCTACAAATGCTTCTAGCCAAGCAATGAATTTTGGCAAATCTAGGGCGCGTTTCCAAATGGAAGCCAAGACTGGGGTGAAGTTTGACGATGTAGCGGGTATTGAAGAAGCGAAGGAAGAATTACAAGAAGTTGTGACATTCCTCAAGCAGCCAGAAAGATTTACGGCTGTGGGTGCGCGGATACCTAAAGGTGTGCTGTTGGTGGGGCCTCCAGGTACTGGTAAAACTTTACTAGCAAAAGCGATCGCTGGGGAAGCGGCTGTACCATTTTTCAGCATTTCCGGTTCGGAATTTGTGGAAATGTTCGTGGGTGTGGGTGCTTCTCGCGTCCGCGATTTGTTTAAGAAAGCTAAAGACAATGCGCCTTGTCTGATATTTATCGATGAAATCGATGCAGTTGGCAGACAACGGGGTACGGGTATTGGTGGGGGTAACGATGAGAGAGAACAAACCCTCAATCAGTTACTCACGGAGATGGATGGTTTTGAAGGTAACACAGGCATCATTATTATTGCTGCAACCAACCGTCCCGACGTATTAGATTCAGCTTTGTTACGTCCTGGTCGTTTCGACAGACAAGTAATTGTTGATGCACCAGACTTGAAAGGACGCTTAGAGATTTTGCAAGTCCATTCACGCAATAAGAAAGTTGACCCCAGTGTATCACTAGAGGCGATCGCTCGTCGCACACCCGGATTTACAGGTGCAGATTTAGCCAACTTACTCAACGAAGCCGCTATCCTCACAGCACGTAGACGCAAAGAAGCAATTACGATTCTAGAAATTGATGACGCTGTTGATAGGGTAGTTGCTGGGATGGAAGGGACACCCCTAGTAGACAGCAAGAGTAAGCGCTTAATTGCTTACCATGAAGTTGGACATGGTTTAGTCGGGACGTTATTAAAAGACCATGACCCAGTGCAGAAAGTCACCCTGATTCCCAGAGGACAAGCACAAGGTTTAACTTGGTTTACTCCCAACGAAGAACAAGGGTTAATCTCTCGTTCCCAACTCAAAGCTAGAATTACTTCTACTTTGGCCGGTCGTGCTGCTGAAGAAATTGTCTTTGGTAAGCCAGAAGTGACCACAGGTGCGGGTGATGACCTGCAAAAAGTCACATCAATGGCAAGGCAAATGGTGACAAGGTTTGGTATGTCTGAACTAGGCCCCTTATCTCTGGAAAATCAAAGTGGCGAGGTATTTTTAGGACGCGACTGGATGAATAAATCCGACTATTCTGAAGAAATAGCTGCCAAGATAGATTCTCAAGTCCGAGAAATTATCAACACCTGTTACCAAACATCAAAGGAACTTTTGCAAACTAACCGCGTGGTTATGGAACGACTAGTAGATTTGTTGACAGAACAAGAAACTATTGAAGGTGATTTGTTCCGTAAAATTGTTAGCGAAAGTCAAAACCAAGTGGTTGATGAGCAATTGTCGATGGTAATGGGTAATGGGTAATTGTAGTGAAATCAACTGAGGACTTACGTACCCAGATTTTCTGCTGAGACCGGGTGTAAGGGTGTAAGGGTGTAAGGGTTTCAATCATTTATACCCCTATACCCTTAATTTTTTGTTTTCATGCTTAAGTCCTAAATCACATCAATCAGATTTCTATAGGAATTTACATTCGTAAGAAAAAACCAGAGAAATTACTCTCTGGCTGATTACAGACACAACAAAAATCTACTGAAAATTAACTTCGGTAATCACCTATGACAGCATGGTATAAGTTAAAAATACCATCTTTGGGAAATAGCAAATAGCCTACACAATGAGTAATTATCTGTGTTAACTATTGACTGTTTCTTAATTAGAATCTGCCTAGATTATGTAACCCCAAAATAATACCTACTCCCAGAATATGACCGAAAGCAGTGGTCGCAAGTAACGCAGGCGCACCAAAACCACCAAAGAATTTGGCTGAAGGTAAAGCTGGTTCTGCACTAGGATACTTGATGGTCTGCCTGCCGAAAGTAATGGCAATCACATTGGCAATAACCATAATAATCCCGATTGTAGGACTCCATTCCAGGGGGGTGGTTGCAGCAGCGAGTAAGGTTGAAGTTAACACCTGATTAGCTCCTGAAATTTATTAATGATTGACAATATAATCAGGATATTTCTCAACTAAATTCAAGAAGAATCCCTGTTTTGCATTATTATTTAACATTGCGTTTCATTACTTAATAAAAAATATTTTGTTTTTAAGAGATGCAGAGGAGAGGAAAGAGGGTTTAGGGGAAAAATAGAATGACTACGATAAATCTTTGGGGCTGTATCTATTGTGAGGGGATTTGATAGACTAGACACCGTGGATTTGTCTACTTGGGTAGCATTAGCAAAAACTAAGACAAATTGTGGACGAGTGGTTGAGCGCATCCCAAGATTAGCTGTGGCTGACACCGCTTGGTTTGCTGTACACATCTGTTGTAAATCAGGTAAATTCTACAGCGAAGGAGATACCAATTGTGTATTTCCCCTAATGAGTGTGATTAAACCTTTTACTTTCCTGTATCTATTGGAACACATGGGAATGGAAAAGGTTTTAAGCTGGGTTGGTGTGAAACCATCAGATGCGCCTTTTAATTCCTTAGAACAACTAGTGGCTGATGGTGGATATCCACGGAACCCGATGATTAATAGTGGGGCTATTACTCTCGCTGATAAATTACTAGGAGAGGATGCAGATTATAGCACGCGCTCTTTTTGCGAATGGCTAAACCAATTGGCAGGTAGTCAGATTCAGTTAGATGAATCTATGCTGGCTTCTGTCAGATTATCTCGCTCTCCTGCTAATCAGGCGATCGCTAATTATCTGGCAGAAAAGGGTTATTTAGGAAATCTTGATGTAGCACTTGATACTTATGAACAGATATGCTGTCTCTCTGGGACGGTTGAAGATTTAGCTTTACTGGGGAAACTCTTGGCTTTAGAAAGTAGCTCAATATCACCACAGCATCAACAGCTTGTTAACTCGGTCATGTTATCTTGTGGTTTATACCAAGCTTCTGCTGAGTATGCTGACAAAATTGGTTTACCGATGAAATCTGGGATTGGTGGGGGTTTACTCGCTGTAGTCCCAAAAGAAGGGGCGATCGCCTGTTATAGCCCAGCTTTAGATAGAATCGGTAATCCCGTAGGGGCGATCGCTTTTGTTGAGGTTTTATCCCGTTCTCTAGGTCTGTGCGGGAGATTTTCCCACCTTTAGCCAAAAACTAACGCTTTGGATGATCAGCCATGCTTAAGGTTTGGCGATCGCACCAGTTCGCCAGCCGACAACTGGGTTAATATCTTCAGCAATCGCTTTGTTCTATTGCTTGTACATTCCCCAGAGTAGTCCAAAATGGCTCTGATGCACTTTTCCGAAATATTGGGACATAAGGTTAGTTTGTGATTAGTTGTGAATTTTTCAACCCCCAACTACGTAATCGGAAACCCATAATTAAGAGCAGTGTGCCAAACAGGATGGTATAGGCAGCAATTAACCACAGAATAGCCAAAGCCTCCGCTACTGGCCAGGTAATCAATATGATACCGAAGATGAGAGAAAGAATTCCGGCTACTGCGGGAAGCCACTGATTGTCTATTGCTTGTCGTAGTTGCACAGATGTAAGAATCTCGAATATGCCTGTACAAATTGCCCAAGCAGCAATTAAGTAAAGTAATACAAATGCAGTGATCCCAGGGTAAATAAAAGCGATCGCTCCTACTCCAATACCTATGATTCCTTCTAGTAACAATAATTTACTATGATTGTCCTGTAACCGATCTTGAAATGCTGCGATCGCCAATAATATTCCCCCCAGCAGCCAAAAACTCCCAAACAGGTACACCAATGACTTTAAGGTCAGAATCGGCCAGCATAAAGCCACTAAACCAAAAATAATGGCGACCGCTCCCCGCGCCACCACTGTCCACCAATTGCGAGTTAGTCGTTTTCCCACACCCAGGGATTTATTTCTCATGATTTGAGTAAGTTATTCCCAACACACCTTGGCCATTATTTTCTTTACCAAGAAGCTATACACCGTTGTTCAACTTAGTATTGCTCGTCTGATATTTGTTACTGCCTTGTTAAACTCAGCTTAAATACTTCCTAATGGTCTTCCATCTGACTAAGGGTGCATGGTAAATATCTATCTGGTGGAAGAAGCAAGCAAAAAAAACTTCCAGATTATACCCCTACACCCCTATACCCTTCTCCAAACCCTTGATCTTTCGTTTTCATGCGTAAGTCCTATATATATGTCAGTCTGGTAATTGAGAATCGAACGCTTCTGCCTCCGTTACAATGTCTACTCAAGATTGGTTATCACAGTTGCAAAAACAGCGAGCGATCGCAGTCATCCGCGCCCCGAAACTGGAATTAGGGTTGCAAATGGCTCTGGCTGTAGCTTCTGGGGGAATACAGCTCATTGAAATTACCTGGAATAGCGATCGCCCAGGGGAATTAATCACCAAATTACGTGAGCAGTTACCGGAATGTATTATTGGTACTGGCACATTATTTAATTTGCAGCAACTAGAAGAAGCGATCGCCTGTGGGGCAGAATTTCTATTTACGCCTCATGTTGACTCAGTCATGATCAAAGCATCTGTCATCAAAAACATACCCATCATTCCCGGCGCACTCACCCCTACGGAAATTGTTAATGCTTGGGCTAATGGTGCAAGTTGTGTCAAAGTATTCCCCGTGCAAGCTTTAGGGGGGGCTGATTATATTAAAAGTCTGCAAGGGCCTTTAGGTCATATTCCCTTAATTCCCACCGGGGGGGTAACCCTGGAAAATGCCAAAAGACTAATCCAAGCAGGTGCGATCGCCGTTGGTTTAGGTGGAGAGTTATTTCCTCAGCAACTAGTGAAAGCGAAAAATTGGCAAGCGATCGCCCAATTAGCCAGGAACTTAACTCAAGAACTAAGCATTATAACCTAAAGCTTGGTAATAAGGATCAAAAATAAGTTTCACTCTCAAACAAAAAAGATGCCTTTCACCTATACCCCTACACCCTTAAACCCCTACACCCTTAAATTTTGAATTAGCGTAGTTTTCAGGATGAAATTATTGAAAAGCCACTGTTATAGTTGATTTCTCAAAATCGGCTTTAACTCCATGATTGATGTGTTTCAACTATGAAATCACTGATTTATCTCGACTGGAAACGTGGTTTAAAAATGTTCGTTGCTAGTGCAACATTATCCTTGAGTATGGTGAGTACCGGCTCTGGTGAAGCATTAGCAATTTCCACCCCACAAAAAATTGAAAATACTATCGAGACTTTACAAAAATCCGATCAACGTTGGATTCAAATTAATCTTGCCAATCAAAGATTAACCGCTTGGGAAGGTGGAAAACCTGTATATGCGATCGTCATTTCCTCTGGTAAAAGATCGACACCCACCCGCATAGGTTCTTTTAAGATTCAATCAAAGCATAAATCTACGCGGATGCGTGGTAGAAACTATGATGTTCCCAACGTTCCCTACGCCATGTTTTATAGCGGTAATTACGGAATTCACGGTGCATATTGGCATAAAAAATTTGGTACACCCGTAAGTAATGGCTGTGTAAACCTCGCCCCCAATCATGCTAAATGGCTATTCAATTGGGCATCTTTAGGAACACCAGTTGTCATTCAAAAGTAGTGCATACAAACAAAAAATCGTTACGGGCTATAACCTGTAACGATTTTAAGTTTTCAACCTACTATATCTAACAAAAATGTTGTGTGCGATTAGTGAAGTTGATCAAAAATAAAAGAAATTAGATTGAACGACGACGGCGAACTTTTATCATTCCAGTTGCTAATAAACCAAGACCCAACAAAGAAGCAGGTTCAGGTACGTAAGTACGGGGAGGGGGAGTATTTATCTTTATATTAGAGACGAATAATGAGGCATGAGATAAAGCTTTACCTGCATTTCCACTACCATCCAAAGCAACACCAATGGTATTGAAGATTCCCGTTAAGCCTTGAGAGAAATCATAATCTTTGAATAGGTAAGCGCTGTAACCATTACCTGCTTTGAGACTCACTACAAATGTGTTACTTGATAATGCTGATCCAAAATTAAATGCACCTGAGCTAGAGCCATTGTCTGCCGTAATCGCAAAGGGATTTGCGTCATCAGATTTGCCCGCTAAACTCCATTGCACGCCAGTACCAACAAAGCTGCTAAAGAGACTATCATCATTTAATTTAGAGAGCAAAGTACCTACAGCCCCTGTGTCGTTACCAGCATTTGGGCCGTCACAAGCTGTAGCTGAAACACCTCCAAGTGAAATATCAGCAATGCTGTCCATTAAAGAATTATTTGTCAATTTTAAGGAATTAATGTCTTGCTGTTATAGAGGCTAAAAAGCTTATACAGTAAGTATTTTAGGCTTTTTAGCCCTTTTATATTCTTTGAAGGCTTTTAAATAATTAAATGCCTTTTCTCTAAAAACTGACTCCTCAAAATTTAAATAATTAAATGCCTTTTCTTGAAAAAGTGGCACCTCTAAGCTTAAATAATTAAATGCCGCTTTAAGCGGAAGTTGCACGTTTGTGATACTTAAAAGCAGCAATGCTAGAAAAGAAAGTTAGCCAAGGTGAACAAAATAATCTGTTTGAGGTGACACCCATAGGCATGGAGTTGACGGCTCCCACTCAACAAGACCACAAAATCTTGATTGAGCAAATTGAGGATGCCCAGATGAAAAGAGAAATTCTCTTGAAAATGGATGCGATAGAGGATATCCAGACTAATTCTGATAATGGCAAACAGGAACGTATCAGACAGTGGGCGCAAAAATTAGGGAAGCATCCAAGAACCATTACCCGTATGTTGTCTAAGGCAGACATTGAAGGATTAGCAGCAATAATCAAAACCAAACGCGCGGATGCTGGTAAACGTAGAGGGAAAAAGCAGTGGCAGCCCAGCGTCGAGTATTGGGTGAATTTTATCGAAAAAACTTATAGAGATGGCAATAAAAATAGCCGTCGCATGAATCGCAACCAAGTTTACAACCAGGTGAAGGGACACGCCGAATTGGAATTAGGGTTGAAAGAGAGTGAATACCCAAGCCATGTGTTTGTTTATCAAGTGCTAGCTCCCTTAGTCGAAAAGAAAAAAGTCCGACATCCAGGGCAAGGTTCTCGGATTGTAATTAAGACAACGGCAGGAGAGTTAGTAGTTGAGCGTAGCAATCAAGTCTGGCAAATAGACCATACTCGTTTAGACACTTTATTAGTAGATGAGAATTTAGAACTAGCTGGCAGTCTCTACATTACTGTGGTCATCGATAGCTATTCCGGGTGTGCAATGGGGTTCTATCTGGGCTTTGAGGCAGCAGGGTCTCATGAAGTAGCACTAGCCCTGCGTCATGCGATTTTAGCCAAACAGTATCCGCCTGATTACCAAATACAACATGAGTGGATGCTTGCGGGACTGCCTGAATATATTGTCACAGACCGAGCCAAGGAATTTAGATCGGGGCATTTGCGACGAATTGCAATGGATTTGAATATTCAACTACGGTTACGTGCTTATCCACAGCAAGGAGGTCTGATTGAAAGCCTGTTTGATAAAGCAAATAAAGAAGTTTTGTCAATGCTACCTGGCTATAAAGGCTCCAATGTCCAAAAAAGACC
The DNA here is from genome assembly GCF_009856605.1 of Trichormus variabilis 0441. Classification (NCBI taxonomy): domain Bacteria; kingdom Bacillati; phylum Cyanobacteriota; class Cyanophyceae; order Nostocales; family Nostocaceae; genus Trichormus; species Trichormus variabilis. Next base: position 4,318,176 of record NZ_CP047242.1, read on the forward strand.
ATTAGATGCCGAAAAATATGCCTGTATAACCTACGAAGAATTTGAGAAAATATTAACTCGATATTTTGTTGACCACTACAATCAACATCTCTATCCTAGAGTCAAAAATCAGACACGAATTCAACGGTGGTGGGCAGGGTTAATTGGCAAACAACCTAAGCTATTAGAAGAACGCGAGTTAGATATATGCTTAATGAAGACAGTACCGCGCTGTGTGCAAGCGTATGGCTGTGTACAGTTTGAGTGTCTAATCTATAGTGCCACTTGGCTACAAAAGTTTGAGGGACAGCAAGTTACTCTCAGATACAATCCCAGCAATATTGTTACTCTCCTGGTTTATAGCGTGGAGAAGAACAATCAAGCGTCTGTTTTTCTAGGTACGGTAAAAGCCAGAGATTTAGATGAAGAACGTCTGTCCTTGAAGGAGTGGAAGGCAATAAAGCAAAAGGTTCGTTCTTGTGGTAAAACTATTGACCAGTCGTCAATTTTATCAGAGCGACTAGCTTTAAATGAGTTTGCTCAAGAGAAAATTAGGACTCTTAAACAACGACGAGCATCAGAACAAAAACGCATTAACCGCAAATCGGTTCAAAGCAAAGTCATTGAATTATTTCCTGAAGAAAACGAGACTACTGTTGTTTTAGAAAAGGAAACAGACGCTCCTGAGCTATCTCAACAATCAGCAATAAATTTGGTCAGTGAGCCTAAACAACAATGCGCTAAATCGAGTCAAAGCATTGCTTATGACTGGAACCAAATTATTGAAGAGAATTGGTAGCTTTTATGACGCAATCATCACCAAATTATCAACAATTTATAGAAGAACAAGAGCCTCAAACTTCTCCCGAAGCGCTATCAAAACATTCACCAGAAGTAGAATCTTTGATTGAGCGTCTAAGAAAAAGCGATACCTATTACCTTTTCATTCGAGACCGACAACTTTTCAATTGGTTAGATTTCCAACGTGAGTCTAGAGCTAATGGTTATGTTGTTGCAGTTAGTTGTGCAGATTTAAGAAAAGCTTGTCAATTTTATCGCTTGAGATATGTACGCAAACGTGGAACCTTACACACAATTCCTATGCCTGTTGTTTATGCACAAGTTCAGCAACCGGGTACGCCAACAGATTTATTTCTAGCAATTTTGTCAGAACTGAGTAATCCTTTTACGGGCGTATGTCAATTAAAACTCTTAAGAAATCGTACTTGGATGACACTTAGTTACTACAACGTTAGTGTGCTAATCATTGGGAATGCACATTACCTCACCTATCAATCTTTTAACGAGCTTGTTGAAATTACTCGCCATTTAAAAATTTCCGTAGTTCCTGTTGGTTCGCTTTATCTACATGAAATTCTCACTCGTCAAAGTAAGAAATATACAGATGTAGCCAATACATTCTTAGATTGGCATGAATTTAGCTCATTTCAAAAACAAGAAACAGCAGAAGTCATATCAAGTTGGGAGTCTCAAGTTCTAGATGGCTGGAAGCAACCATTAAATCTTACAAGTGATAGTGGCATTGTAAACATTCTTTATGAAAGGTCAGGGGGACAGGCTGAAACTTTATATGAAATGCTACGAAAAATTGCAATTTTCTCCCTAGAAAAGCCTGACTTAGCTCTAAATATTTCATCTTTAAAGTCCATTCTGTTCACTCGTAGTAAACCTGTTAACAGAATATCCACTTAGCTACTAAACTCAAACAGATAACCATTGTTAATGGAGTATCCTAGTTGAAAAGTCCCATTCGTCTCTAGCACAAGTTTGAGTTCCCCCACTTTCATAAAGGTAAGTCTTTTTAGATTTTTTAATCACCCGTTATTTTTAATATCGCTACATCTAAAATATCAACATCACTTTTTGGATAAGTAAAAAATTCAATATTCTGAAATAGCTTTTTCTTGGGTAAAGTTCCGTGCCGTTGTTTAAAAGCATCATTAGCATACAATTCGATATGTATGAGTTGATTATCAGTTATTTCTCTTCCTAAATATTTAGCTCGCTCTTTGACTAACCAATACTCTTTATTTTGAGTATTCATTTGTCGTTTTTGACTTTTTTGCTGATTACTAGCTATATGTTTATCCAGGTAAGAGGGCAAATGTTGTTCTAGGTACTTATCTACCTGTTGTTTAATCAGATGTTCCCAATCTATTTTTCCTGGATCTTTTATATTCCTTGAACTCTTAACTACTTCGTTTAAGGGATTATTTACATACTGGGAGATAAAATTAATTAGTACGGCAGTGGCTGTTGTACTGTTATCTCGACACTGGCGGGTGAACTTTTCCCAAAGTTCTACATCGCAGTTGAATGAAGCTAGTTTTTTATTACGTCCAGTGTTGCTCATATTTACGTCAAGTCTAGGTACAGTTAGAGCCGCTAAACCAGGCTCTAACAATGTTTTATCGTTATAGGTAATACCTATACGTTACCTAGATAACAATTCTCAAGTCACGCCCGCCAATTATGCCCTTTGGAATGCCCAAACTACTGTTTCCGTACCTGTTAGAGCATGATTTTACTATTGTGGGTGAAAAGTGACACTAATTCTTTAAAACTGGAATTTACCGAACTAGAGCTTGGCTCTCATTCCAAAGGACTCAAAAAATCGAGTGCCTGGACACTAATTCTTTAAAACTGACAAATAATTCTTTAATGTACAAATGCTGCATATTGCTGAAGAAGTTTGACCGCCACTGGTTTGACCTTGACCACTACTGGTTTGACCTTGACCACCACTGGTTTGACCTTGACCTTGACCACCACTGGTTTGACCTTGACCTTGACCGCCACTGGTTTGACCTTGACCTTGACCGCCACTGGTTTGACCTTGACCTTGACCACCACTGGTTTGACCTTGACCTTGACCACCAGCTTTAGCATACGCTGGTGCAACAATTGAGGCAGAAAGAATTCCAGTAACTAATAAGGCAGAGACGGATATACAAGAGAATTTGCGTTTCATGTGTGGCTAAAATTTAAATTTTGAGAAATTGGTATTGCTATTGGAGGAGTTAAGTTAACAGATGTTCTACTCAAAGTTTTACAGTCCGTCATAGTTTGAATTTTAATAAGTATTTCCTATATCAGCAATTGATTATCACCTTGCTTTATCATATTTTTAGAAAACCAAGCTTAAGTTTATTAATAGATAAAGATGTGACTGTATTTTCCGTATAAAGCTTGCCCGTCTTCATGTAGCTAATATATAAAAATTAGTATTGTTACTAATAGTTATTCAACCGAAGAAAATCCTTATTGAATGGTAATATTTCTATTTTTGATCAACCGTTAATTTACTAGTTTTTATTTAAGAAACAATTTATAAAGTAAATCTTAAGTAGTGGCGCAACAAGTTTTAAATATCTACAAAGCAAGACAATTACATTTATTTTGAAAGAAATGTCTACTGTGAATTTCCGGAATGTGAATCACTGAACATGAAGTAATTTATAGAAGAGGAAAATCTCGGAATCTGTCTCAAGGGAATTAGCGTAAATCCAGACTTTCGCTAAACTTTAATTCAAAAGCTCCTAGAATTACAACCGCTACAAAATGCCAAGATTTTTGTGATGAATCTTGGATATTGGGAACTTCAAAATCTAGGAATTGATGATGTTTGCATAATCAAGAAGGTGATGGGATATGCAAAGCTGGATTCTTAATATTTGGACACGTCGCTCAGGAAATTTGTTGACAGGTGCGATAGTTATGATGGTGGCTTTGCTTTCTGGGTTGCTACCCACGACAGCTGACCCCACTTCTGGGATATATAGAACCGCAGTAGTTGAGCAAAACAGCATTACTCAACCTCGGAGAATTGAAATTGATTTATCAGATCAACGCTTATTTGCCTGGGAAGGTAAAAAACTGGTGTATTCTTTCCGAATTTCCACAGGTAAGCGCTCCACTCCTACACCTGTAGGTCAATTTAAGATTAATTCCAAATATCGCACTAATCGGATGCGAGGGCCTGGCTATGACATTCCTAATGTTCCTTATGCTATGTATTTCCATCAAGGCTATGCTATTCACGGTGCTTACTGGCATAATCGTTTTGGGACTCCAGTCAGTCACGGTTGCGTAAATTTACCAGTCAAGTTGGCACGTAAGTTATACAATTGGACAACGCCAGGGACATTGGTAATAGTCCGACGATGAAGAGTAGTAAATCGGATATTCTTCCTCTGTTCCTTACCTTCATCTATTACTATTTAGTAGATGTTGTCAGGTTGATTGAGATATGAGAGATTACCTTTTGCGATCGCTACTTGTGAGCGGAGTCGTCATTGGCTGCGGATTTTCTCCATTGTCTGCTCAAGCACAGCAACAACAAGCTACTGATGTTCAAGTTGCTGCATTAGTGGAAGCATTAAGACAAGCTGCACCGCAAACTGGTAAAACCAACGATGGATTTTACAGTGCTTGGCAAGTTAAGCCGGAAACTCTCAGAGGTTGGTCGAGAACTTGTCTTAAAAAAGAAGTTACACCAACACAATTTGAAAATAACCCCACGTTAGCGCGTCAGGTAGTTTCTTGTATTACCCGTCGGGAGTTCAACCAGCAATTCCATGCTACCGGAAACAATGAAACTGCGGCTGTGCGTGGTGTAGCTTGTTGGTGGATGACTGGGGCATATACAGGCTGCAACACTGGTTTTACTGCTACCTATGTCCAAAAGGTGGTGGGACTATACCAGCAGCAGCGTTCCCAAGCCACAGCTAATACAGCAGGGCGATCGCGTTAATTAGGAGTTCCAAATCTACCTTACACAACATGGGTGGCATCTTGCCCACCCTAAATTTTCTTCATTTTGGATCTTGAATTGATTGACTCCCTACAATTAAAAATTCATTTAACAAGTACTGATTTGGTTGCAAATTAGTAGCAAAACGACTGTAAACAATTTGCGTTGTAGACGTATAAGAAAACCAATAAGTATCCTGAATGACTTGATAAGAATTACTGGAATCTGGTAAATCAAAATGAACTAATGCTAAATTGTTCAACCCAACTACTTCTCGCCCATCTTGAAACCAGGGAGATTGCCAAAATTTCAGGGGTTGTAACCATTGCCAGCGAGGATTTTTGCGGTTCCAGGGGGCGACAAAAGTAGACATATCTACTTGGCTATGGAGATTCTGGGCCTGTTGTCTTGGTATCCATTCCAATACACAATGCCAGTTAGGATTAGTGACTGCTTGACGACGGTGTAACCGTTTCGCCTTAACTTCCAGCATATTGGGTGGTTGATTCCAGCCCAGCCAACGGCGGATCTTTTCCGGTAAAAGCCATTGTTTTAGGCGTGTGTGAATTAATCTAGTTAGGGTCTCTTCATTTTTCAAAGCACTGGCGGTTAACTGGACTATGACAGATTGCCGTGGTGCATGGGGAATTGCTCCATAAGAGAAGCGGGCGGCACAACTGTAATGAATATCACCAGAGAGAATGATGACTTTTTGACGTTGCTCACATAAAGTTGTCAGGAGTTTTGCCAAGGCTTCAAAATGGATATTCCAGGAATCACCAACATCTGTAGAAAAAACTTTTTCACGCTTTAACTGCCAATGATGAATCCAATCGATCGCTTGCAATCCAAATACATTGGTAGGTGCAATCACAAAGGTGGTGAGATTTTGCTTGTCTGCATTTTTTTGTAATGGTTGCAGCAGTTGTTGCTTCATCGCACGGGGACATAACAACATGGGCGGGGCGATTGGTTTTTTGTCAGCTGGGTAGCCCCGCCATGTGCGCGTATCTAATACTATGACTTCATGACAATTGCTGGTGATTGTGTAGTGCCAAATCAGTGTTTCCGGATGTCGCTCCAGAATAAATACACCATCTTCTAAAACAAAATTGGGGAGTCCTGTGTTGGGGTTACAGCTAGGCATCCCGACATAACGAGCGATCGCCTGATCAGCTTCCATATCCTCTCCGGCTGATGCTGACCAATTCTCCGCCGCCGCCAGTAATTTTTCCCCAGATTGACCAGATGTAAACTGCTCTGGTGTGTTCCCCCAAGCTTGAAAGACACTGTATGCTAACAAAGCATTTTGTACAGTCCGCCGTCCCAGAGGATTGCCCAAAACCCGCAAACACCAAGCTTGATTTAAGTTCCAATCATCACTGACATCATGGTCATCAAAGACGGTGTACATGGGAATATTCGCCAGCGCCCGCCGCACCCGTCCCAGTGTGTAAATTAATTGTCGTAAATCAGCCACCGACTGATCCCAAATTTTTAGGGCTTGGCGATCGCTTGTTACCCATTTTCCTGGGGGAAAGGCCTCCGGCCAGCACACAGGAGACCAAGCCAGTAAATAAGCGGCGTAATATTCCCCCAAACTAAACAAATGACTGGAAACCTTCTCTGATTTATTATGCAATCCAGCCGTTAACTTGGCTTCTTCCGTCGCCACTTTTGCCCGTTCTCCTGGTGCTAGTTCCTTGGGAGTGCGATAACCTTGACCTACAGGAAGTTTTTCTTCCCAACCAAGCAGGGAATCGCCAAGATTGCTGGCGACCCATAAAAACGGATCTGCCACATCATCACCATAGATTTGATCACCCGTGAGGAATAACTGATGAGGACGGCGACGGGGTTGGTTGGCGGCTGATGCAATGAGAGAATCAAGCAAGGGTAAGGCATCTATTCCGTGTCCGTGGGGTTTGCGACAAGAAGCATGGATAATATGCAAATCTGCCAACGAATCTGGAGGAAGCACAAAAGTAGGTTTTTGATGCTCAAAGTAGCTAATACTGACTTGGGGAAAGCGATTGGAAAATAATGCTTGTTCTAGAGTCAGCACGCTGTGGTCAGCACAGGTGAACTGGAGGTCATAAGCATAAATACACTCATTAGTTAAACTAGCCCCCAAGGGAGACACGGCTGTAATCGCTACAATGTGCAGATATTTGCCTAAGGCAACAGTCAAGCGTTGTCCTTCTAATAAACAATTTCCTAACCTTTCACCATTATTTGTTGTTGCGTAAACTTTGAGTTCTACCTGACAAGATTTTTGCAGTGCAATCAGTACGGTGACTGATTTTGCTTCAGTATGTTGTAGCAATGGCCCCGCTAAAATTAACGGTAGTTCCTCGAAAAAGTCTTCAGCTTGGTTATTCATGACCAAAAGTTGCAGGTTTGAGAAATTGTTTGGACGATTCAAGTGAAATAGTATAAGTCCTAGAATTTAAAACTAGTTCATGAGTATGAGAACTTGGTTGACGAGTGTTTAAGACTCGTGAATGAGTGTTTGAAACTCGTGAATGAGTGTTTGAAACTCGTGGACGAGTGTGAGAACTCAGTTGACGAGTGTTTAAAACTCGTGAATGAGTGTTTGAAACTCGTGGACGAGTGTTTAAGACTCGTGAATGAGTGTTTGAAACTCGTGAATGAGTGTTTGAAACTCGTGGACGAGTGTTTGAAACTCGTGGACGAGTGTTTGAAACTCGTGAATGAGTGTTTGAAACTCGTGGACGAGTGTTTGAAACTCGTGGACGAGTGTGAGAACTCCAACGAGTCCTAAATTAAGCTACTTCAATTTTGATTTCTACCTTTAACTGAACCCATTAAAATATAAAGGATGGACTAATCGCCCATCCTTAAGCAAAAGAACTTTTAAATTTAACACTGAACGTAGTCGAAGTGTTAATTAAGCCCGTGCAATCCCCTCTTCTCGCGCTGCGCGTTGCACAGCAGCAGCGACGGCGGTAACGACACGCTCATCAAAGACCGAGGGAATAATATGTTCCCGACTCAAGTCTGAAGGATTAACCAAAGAAGCGATCGCACTAGCTGCTTCTAAATACATAGTGGTGGTAATTGTTTGCGCGCGACAATCCAACGCCCCACGGAATACCCCAGGAAAGGCTAACACGTTATTAATTTGGTTGGGGTAGTCACTGCGACCAGTAGCGATAACAGCTACATCGTTCTGCACTAATTCCGGCTGAATTTCGGGTATGGGATTGGCCATAGCAAAGACAATCGGGTCTTTAGCCATAGACTTGACCATTTCTGGTGTTAAGACTCCAGGCGCACTCACACCAATAAATACATCTGCCCCTTGGACTGCACCTGCTAGTGTACCTTGAGCTTTGACTGCAAACTCTTGTTTTTCTTCATTGAGGTCGGTGCGAGTGGTGGAGATAATGCCTTTAGAGTCGCACATCCAAATTTTTTCTGCCCCAGCTTTCCGCAGTAACCGGGCGATCGCCACACCAGCCGCACCAGCACCATTAATCACGATGCGGATGTCGGTGAGTGACTTCTGCACCAGTTTCAAGGAGTTAAATAACGCTGCCAAGGTGACAATTGCTGTACCATGTTGGTCATCGTGAAACACAGGGATATCTAGTTCCTGTTTTAATCTCTGCTCAATTTCAAAGCAACGGGGTGCGGCGATATCCTCTAAATTCACACCGCCAAAGACCGGGGCAATATTTTTAACTGCTTGGATAATCTCTTCTGTATTTTGAGTAGCCAAGCAAATGGGAAAGGCATCAAGTCCAGCAAATTCCTTAAATAACATGGCTTTACCTTCCATTACTGGTAAAGCTGCATGGGGGCCAAGATTACCCAATCCCAAAACTGCACTACCATCGGTGACAATGGCGACAGTATTTTGTTTGATAGTTAAGTTGTATACTTGCGATGGGTCTTGAGCGATCGCTGTACAAACCCGACCCACACCAGGGGTATAAGCCATTGCCAAGTCGGACACACTCTTGAGAGGAATCCGGCTGGTGATGCTGATTTTGCCGCCACGATGTAAATTAAAGGTGCGATCGTAAACGCTGACTAACTTAATATCAGGTATGGCTTTGACTGCTTGCACAATAGTTTCCGCGTGTTCGGTACTAGCAGCATCAACAGTTAAGTCACGGAGAGAAACTTGGCGTGTTTGCTCGATTAAATCGATTTGACCGAGATTACCACCACTAGATGCGATCGCCTGAGTGATAGATGCTAGCATTCCCACACGATTGGGAATCTGCAACCTGAGAGTAACACTAAAACTGGAATTAGGAGTTAGGTCTGCCATCTTAATAGGGGATTTTAGATTTTAGATTTTATATCGAATTGTTACAGTAAATTCCATTTTTACGATAAAACCTAGCACACCCAAATTATTTGCAGGATAAATTAAGACTTTCTATCGGTGCTAAAAGCAGATTTTTTTCCCTTGCAGTATGAGCATGAAACTGATGAATTCTCATAGGACTTACCCATGAAAACGAAAAATTCAGAGTTTGGACAAGGGAAGGGTATAGGGGCGTAAATGTTTAAAACCCTTACACCCCCTTACACTCACTCTCAACAGACAACCTGGGTACGTAAGTCCTAAGTTACTTTTTTCTCAATCTTGGGAACTCTATAAATACTGTCCAGTGAATAGAAGCCGAAGCGGTTAGAGCTATCTGCATCGGCTGATTTGAATTCTTGTGTCAGTATTCCCCAAGATTGTGAGGTCTGCTTTATGGATAAATCAATTATTCAGTTGATTGATGAATTACCGAACGATAATATTACCGTTAAAGTTCTCAACGCTCTAGATTATGTTGCCCCTGGCCAGTGGCAGAATTTAGTGGGTTTCGATAACAGTATCCGTGCGATTACCGGAGAAACTGACGCTAAGGTAATTCAAAGAATCCGCGATCGCGCCACTGCTTTGTATAATGACCCCCAACAAGGCTATCAGTCTGCCATCAAACTTTACCAAACCATAGATAAAGCCGACACAGCAATGGCAACTGCGGCTTTAGCGAATAAAGTCAGCGAGAAAATTGGCTTTCTATCTTTTTTAGGCAATATTACGCCCAAAGCTGACCTTACTCAAACAATTGACCTAGTACTGAAAATTGCGATCGAGATTATAGTTTTTTGTAAACTTAACGGTATTCCCCAACCAAACCCCCAAGAATTTGCCAATTCTCTGGCTAACAATTATCAAGATGCTTCCTTGATACGCATGGTAGCCCTAGTTTGTCTAGATGGGATTCTGCCATTAGGCCCAGACTTCCTCGGTAAAATTCAGGGAATAATTAGCGGCGCTGACTCCAACACCATAATTCAAAATCCTGTTTTCTTAGCCGTCAACACTTCCCTACCAGGAAATAATCCTAGCGAGAAACTTGGCTTTATTAATCAGGGTTTCAATGCTGTTCAAGGTTGGATGAATAATTTAGTCACCAAGACAGGTATCACCCCACAATCTATTTCTAGTCATCTTGGCAATTTTATTCAAATTGCTGATGATAATTTAGATTTTGTCGCCGCATTCCTCGATCAGACGACCAATTACTTTGAGCATACAGGTATTCAATCAGTAGCTCGCAGATTAATTTTGCAAGCCCATACTTTAGTTAAAGAAGAAATAAAACAAGAGATAACACAGCCTATTCAAAATGCCTCATCTGCTGTGAAATCAGATACTAGTCAGTATGCAGTCAACAAAAAAATAGAAGTCTGGGACGAAGAAGAAGAAGACTGGTATCAAGCCACAATTGAGAAAGTTCAAGATGACCAGTTCTTTATCAATTACATTGGCTATGGTTCATCCCATAATGAGTGGGTTGGCAAAGATGACATACGCACTACTGATTATGCCTCATCTGATGCCAATGGATATGCAGTGGGTAAAAAGGTCAAATGTTGGAGTGATGAAGAAGAAACTTGGTATACTGCAACCATTGAGAAGATCCAGGGAAATCAATATTTTATTCATTACACAGGTTACGATTCATCCTATGACGAATGGGTTAATGCTGATGATATTAGCTAACCATTGTTTATAGTAATGACTTTAGTTTAGGGATTTCCAGATAAAAAAATATCCAAAATGTAGGGTGCGTCAGTGCAGAAAACCTCACTGTAACAAGAAATTATTCATACTGACGCACCCTACAAACTACTAACCATCAATTTGGAATCCTTAGTCCTGAATTGCAAAAAGCAAAAAAGCGCCTCCCGTTAAGGAGACGCTTTCTTGTTGAATTAAGACTTCAGAATTAACCGTTGATAGCAGGAGCGGTTAAAGCAACAGGAGCAACTTCACCAGCAGCTAAGTCTAAGGGGAAGTTGTGAGCGTTACGCTCGTGCATTACTTCCATACCCAAGTTAGCGCGGTTGATGATGTCAGCCCAGGTATTGATCACACGACCTTGTGAGTCGATGATGGATTGGTTGAAGTTGAAACCGTTCAAGTTGAACGCCATTGTGCTTACACCCAACGCGGTAAACCAAATACCGATTACAGGCCATGCAGCTAGGAAGAAGTGCAATTGACGGCTGTTGTTGAAGGAAGCGTATTGGAAGATCAAGCGACCGAAGTAGCCGTGTGCTGCAACGATGTTGTAGGTTTCTTCTTCTTGACCGAATTTGTAACCGTAGTTTTGTGATTCGTTTTCGGTTGTTTCACGAACTAAGGAGGAAGTTACCAAGGAACCGTGCATTGCGGAGAACAAGCTACCACCGAATACACCTGCTACTCCCAACATGTGGAAGGGGTGCATCAAGATGTTGTGTTCTGCTTGGAACACGATCATGAAGTTGAAGGTGCCGGAGATACCCAAGGGCATACCGTCAGAGAAGGAACCTTGTCCGATTGGGTAGATCAAGAATACTGCTGTTGCTGCTGCTACGGGAGCGGAGAATGCTAGGCAGATCCAAGGACGCATTCCTAAGCGGTAGGATAGTTCCCATTCACGACCGAGGTAGCAGAATACGCCGGTCAAGAAGTGGAAGATTACCAATTGGTAAGGACCACCGTTGTACAACCACTCGTCAAGAGATGCTGCTTCCCAAATTGGGTAGAAGTGCAAACCGATGGCGTTGGAGGAGGGAACAACTGCACCGGAGATGATGTTGTTTCCGTAGATTAAGGAACCTGCTACTGGTTCACGGATGCCGTCGATGTCTACTGGAGGTGCAGCGATGAAGGCGATGATGAAGCAGGTGGTTGCAGCTAGCAAGGTGGGGATCATTAGTACGCCGAACCAACCGATGTATAAGCGGTTGTTGGTGCTGGTAATCCACTCGCAGAACTGTTCCCATACGTTGGCGCTTTTGCGCTGTTGTAAGGTTGCGGTCATGTTTTTATAATTGCGGTTAGTTATTTATGAATTAGGCGGTTGTTTTTTGCCTGTGTAACTACTTTACACTACTTTACAAAATCTCAGCATCTTTTTAATATGAGTAAAAACTATACAAATTGTCAGCTTTGCTTATCTAAAAGCACAGCTTGGCTACAGGAAGCTATGATGCTGCTAAGTAGAAGGTAAGCATGGGAACAAAAACAGATACACTGCTGTGATCGCCCAATGAAAAATGGGCATTGCATAAATGGGGCATAATTTCTATCACGCAGAGACGCAGGAAGGATAAAGAGTTTGAAATTTCAGCACATCAAATTTCGTCCCTTGATTCAGCAACGCCGGAAAATGAAACTCGTGTCATCGGGGCTACCTACGTTCGTTCTCTCCACCTCTGTGCGTGAGTAACCCATACAATAGTAATCGCAAGCCATAAGTCATCCCTACCAGTGAACTCACCTGCTACCAGCAATTCTGCTCAAACTCAATCGCGCAAAGCAGACCATATCCGCATCTGCTTAGAAGAAGATGTACAATTCCGCGCCACTACCAACGGACTAGAGCGTTATCGCTTCAACCATTCTTGCTTACCAGAAATAGATCGCAACGATATTGATCTGAGCGCAACTTTTTTAGGTAAAAAGCTGAATGCACCTTTGTTAATCTCCTCCATGACTGGAGGAACCGAACAAGCGGGAATTATTAACCAGCGTTTAGCCCGACTTGCCCAAGACTATAAATTTGCAATGGGTGTCGGTTCCCAAAGGGTAGCGTTGGAAAAACCACAAGTAGCCGACACTTTCGCCATCCGCAAGTATGCGCCTGATGTGCTGCTATTCGCTAATGTAGGTGCGGTGCAACTTAACTATAAGTATGGTTTAGACGAATGTCTGCGTATCATCGATATGCTAGAGGCGGATGCTTTGATTTTGCATATCAATCCCTTGCAAGAGTGCATTCAGCCCAAGGGTGATGTGAATTTTCAAGGATTGCTTGACAAGATATCGGAGTTATGCGAAGAGTTGTCAGTACCAGTAATTGCAAAGGAAGTGGGCAATGGTATTTCCGGCGCAATGGCTAAAAAGTTGATCGCTGCGGGAGTACAAGTAATTGATGTGGCTGGCGCGGGTGGTACTTCCTGGGCAAAGGTAGAAGGAGAAAGGGCGGAGAATTCTATGCAAAGGCGTTTAGGTAGAACCTTTGCAGATTGGGGAATACCCACAGCAGAGTGTATTACTAGTGTGAGAGCGATCGCCCCCCACATTCCCTTAATTGCCTCCGGCGGTTTGCGTGATGGGCTTGATATAGCCAAAGCGATCGCTTTAGGTGCAGATATCGCCGGTTTAGCCATGCCTTTTCTGCAAGCTGCGGTAGAGTCGGAAGCCGCTCTACAGGAATTAGCTGAGGTATTAATTGCAGAAATCACCACAGTATTATTTTGCACTGGCAACGCTACTTTACATCAGTTAAAACACTCTGGCAGTTTACAGCGCCTACAATAAATGAATAGGTAAGAATGGTTAGGCGTGATTGACTTACCACTAATGACTAAATAACTAATAACTAATGAGTAACTTCTTTAAACAAACTCTTGCTAGCTTACTAGGCACATTATTAGGACTGTTTCTGTTCGCTGGTGCAGGTACTACAGGACTTTTATTATTATTATTTGCTGCTGCTAGTTCCAGCAATACCAGCCCAGTAGTTAAAGATAAATCAGTAGTGGTTCTAGACTTGTCCATGAACATCACCGATAGAGAACCAAGTGCTGGCGAGGAACTACAAAATAGATTTTCCGGTGTAACACAAGAGCGGATGACACTTCGTAATGTTATCGATAGTTTAGAAAAAGCACAACGAGATAAACGCATCGTTGCTATTTACCTAGACGGTAGTCGTGGAGGAAATAATCTGGGTTTTGCATCGTTGAAAGAAATCCGCAAAGCTCTAGAAGAATTCCGTAAATCCGGGAAAAAGGTAATCGCCTATGGTGTGTCTTGGAACGAGCGGGAATATTACCTCAGTTCGGTAGCTGATACTATTGCACTTAACCCCTTGGGTGGACTAGAAATCAACGGTTTGAGTAGCCAACCAATGTTCGTCGCCGGAGCCTTGCAAAAGTATGGTATTGGCGTTCAGGTTGTAAGAGCCGGAAAATTTAAGGGAGCAGTTGAACCATTCGTGTTAAACAAACTAAGTCCCGAAAACCGCGAACAAACTCAAAAATTATTGGACGATGTTTGGGGTGAATGGCGTACCACCGTTGGCAATAGCCGTAAAATTAACCCACAAAAACTACAAGCGATCGCCGATAATCAATCATTATTGGAACCAACAGAAGCTAAAACTAACGGCTTAGTCGATCAGGTAGCGTACAACGATCAAGTAGTTGCTGACCTGAAGAAATTAACAGGTAGCGATAAAAAGGATAATACATTTACTCAAATTAGCCTGCGCCGATATGCTCAAGTACCCGGACAGTCTTTAGGTGTGGCAAGAAACTCTAAAAATAAGATTGCCGTAGTTTATGCCGAAGGCGATATTGTCGATGGTAAAGGCGATGATGGGCAAATAGGAGGCGATCGCTTTGCCCGCATCTTTAATAAAATTAGACAAGATGAAAATGTCAAAGCAGTCGTTTTACGCATCAATAGTCCTGGTGGTAGTGCTACAGCATCGGAGGTAATGCAGCGAGAAATACGCCTGACTCGTGAAAGTAAACCCGTTGTTGTATCTATGGGTGATTATGCCGCTTCTGGTGGTTACTGGATAGCCACCGACTCTAACCGAATTTTTGCCGAACCTAATACAATCACAGGTTCCATCGGTGTGTTTGGCGTGCTATTTAACGGGCAAAAGCTAGCAAACGATAATGGTATCACTTGGGATGCTGTCAAAACGGCACGTTATGCAGATTCTCAAACCGTCGCTCGTCCCAAATCACCCCAAGAGATAGCAATTTACCAGCGCAGTGTTGACCGCATTTACAATATGTTTGTCAACAAAGTTGCTCAAGGTCGCAAGTTACCCACACAAAAAGTAGCCCAAATCGCCCAAGGTAGAGTTTGGTCTGGTGTAACTGCAAAACAAATTGGTTTAGTTGATGAAATCGGTGGTCTAAACGCCGCCATAGAATACGCAGCTAAAGCAGCGAAACTAGGTAAAGATTGGCAATTAAGAGAATATCCCAGAGAAAGCTCATTTGAAGAGCGCTTTTTTGGCGGAGTAGTCGAGGAAATTAGTACGACTTTGGGAATTGAGAAGTTAGACGTTAAACCAAATGACCCATTAACAGTGCAAATCCGAAAAATCCAACAGGAAATCTCTGTTTTACAGACCATGAACGACCCACAAGGTGTTTATGCGCGGTTACCAGTTAACTTAAAAATAGAGTAATTCTACAGATTAACTATAAGGTTTGATATTCCTTAAAGTCTCCTTTTTAAGATAGATTAAGGTGAATTAAAAATCCGTTAACTAAAAACCTACATTGATCGCGCATCCTCACACCCTTACGCCCTTAAACTCGTTTCCCTGATCATCTTCCTCAATTTCTTGCCATC
The DNA here is from genome assembly GCF_009856605.1 of Trichormus variabilis 0441. Taxonomy (NCBI): domain Bacteria; kingdom Bacillati; phylum Cyanobacteriota; class Cyanophyceae; order Nostocales; family Nostocaceae; genus Trichormus; species Trichormus variabilis. The sequence goes on from NZ_CP047242.1 coordinate 4,333,844, forward strand.
CGTGCATGGATGATATGCGCTTGATCGCCCATTCCAAAATCGTTGGTGGTGCTGCGGAAAGGAAAATACTGGGATAAACAGCAGTACCCCAATGAGGATGGACGATTACACAACACTTGTTTTTTAAGACTGGGTAATTAAGTAAAGCTTTGACAACTGCTGTATCATTATGGGGAATCACCCCTGGGCGGGAAAGCAAAGGGTAACCGGTACGAGGATCTATGAGGTCTGCTAGATAACCGCGATCGCGCAAATCAAAAGCTAAATCGCAGCCAAATCTCATAAACTTTTCTCGCAGATGTTCTTTTTCTCTCTCAATTTCTGCTGTGCTTTTCACCAATGGATATTTTGATTGCTGTAAGACAATCACAACCCAAAATAGAGTTTGCTCTTGCCAATCTGGTAATATCCGTTCGCGGTTGGCACAGATATACTGACTGGGGTAATGAATAGAAATTTGAACTGCTTGTCCCTGTTTGCCAACCAAATTAATGGGACGGCTTTGCTCCGCAGTATAAGCTCTGGGATAGTTCACCACATTGATTCGGTTTTTGCAACTTTTTAATTTATTCTTTAGAGTCGATGATAACTCTTAATACTTCCAAAAATTCATAAAATTTTCAGCAATAGTTATGTCTTAGGGAAAATTTAGCCCATACATTGCCAAGTTTTAATCTAATTTTTATATTTTATTAACCTCACCTAGTAATTTGTAATTTGTCATGGGTTATGCTAACAAATTTAATAATTATTACAGTCCCATTACCTATTACCCATGACCGCTTCTGAGAGCAGAAAATTTTACTAATCTAAGAGAGAAGACAGTTACAGACCCCCAATTAATCAAGTTTTAAAGCATTCACCGGCACTTCATCCCAAGAATTGACTGTTCTTAAGCGCGCTACCCAGCCAGAAGCCTTTTGATTATCCGTTAAGTTATTTTGAAACGACGCATGGCAATCTTGGGCTTGGGACTCGTTGCAAGAGGCAATACAGGCATGAATCATACCCGATGGATCAATCTGCTCATTTACCCAAATAGTCATAAACTACCCTCTGAAAAACGATTTGCTCTTTCCGAATACTAGTTAGAATTAAAAATTCTACAGCAAACATCCCTGTTAACATCAGTAATTAGTAACAATAAAATACAATTACCAATTACTTCATACAGTAATTCGTAGCTACTTCTCTATCTAGCTTTGGGTTTAAATTTCAACTCTGCTTGCCTCTCCTCTCGTAACGACGACGGTAGAGTAATTCTAACTGTCCTCCATACTCCTGAATCCAAGCTATTTGACGCTGATATAACCCCCGGAAACTATTAGCAAAAAACAGGGTAAAGATAGCAACAACTAAGCCAGATGCAGTAGAAACTAAGGCTTCACTAATACCAGCCGTCACACCAGCCGTTTTTGTTCCTCCCACATCACCGATGTTTAAAGATGCAAAGGAATTAATTAATCCCAAAACAGTACCAAGTAACCCTAATAAGGGCGCGAGACCAATTATGGTATCAAAAATATTTTGAAAGCGTTTGAGTACAGGTATCTCAGCTTGGGCTTCACTTTCTAAAGCTAATCGAAATTCCTCTGGTGTCGGCTCCTCCAATTCTAAAGCAGCGAGAAAGATTCGCGCGATGGGCAAATCGACATTTTGCCTTAATGCTTCCAAGGTGCTAACCACATTATCTAGCTGGTAAAGTCTAAGAACTTCCCGTACTATACGGTTTTGCTTGCCCGAAATTCTTACCCAAAAGCTGATACGTTCGATGATTAGCGCTACTGCTAATAAAGAGAACGCCAGCAGAGGCCACATAACCACGCCACCGGCTGTAAATAGATTCAAAATTCCCATCTGTTGCTCAACTCATTGATGCAAAACCAGATTAGCAGATTAGTAGTGAAGATAGAGAATGCTATGATTTTTAATACCTAAAAGTATTTAATCGGCTAAACGGATGGGAATTGTTATGACAAATTTTGTTCCCTGTCCTGATGATGAAATGCACTGTAAAGTGCCACCATGTTTTTCGGTAATAATCTGGTAGCTAATCGATAGTCCCATACCAGTTCCTTTTCCCACGGGTTTAGTTGTAAAAAAAGGATCAAACAAACGAGATTGTACCTCCTGGGGAATTCCTCTGCCGTTATCAGCAATCGCAATCACGACGCTTTCATCCACCTGCCAGGAAGTAATGTGAATAGTTGGTTCTGGACAAAGCCCATCATAGAATGCTTCTTCTAGGGCATCAATGGCATTAGCTAAGATATTCATAAACACTTGGTTCATCTGCCCTGCAAAACAAGGGATTTTGGGAATATCACCATACTCTTTGACAATTTCTAATTGTGGACGATGCTTATCAACAATTTCCTTTTTGTTCAAATTATCGGTGATGGTGTTCTGCCGACCGTAGGTCATCGCCTTGATAGTTTGTGATTTAATCCGGTGTTGTAAGATTAGTAATGTACTATCAATGCCTTCATGCAAATCAGCCGTTTTAAACTCAGCTTCATCCAAACGAGAAAAGATCCGCAAACTCAGCACAATTTCCCGGATACGCGATGCGCCTATTTTCATCGAAGCCAATATTTTTGGCAAATCTTCTATGACATATTCAATCTCAGCATCTTCTTGCGCTTCTTGAATCTCTAGCTCTGGGTTGGGATAATATTTTTGATAAAGCTGAAATAAGTTAAGTAGTTGCTGAATGTATTCGTCAGTATAGTTGAGGTTTCCGTAAATAAAATTAACTGGGTTGTTGATTTCGTGGGCAATACCAGCCACTAATTGTCCCAAAGAAGACATCTTTTCATGCTGGATTAATTGTGTTTGTGTAAGTTTGAGTTCCTGTAAAGTATTTCTGAGGGAAATATTCTTTTGTTGCAGTGCTTGTGTCCGCTCTTCAACTCTTTGTTCTAATGTTTGGTTATAAGCTTCTAGCTTTTTTTGCCCTTCGTATTGTTCCGCCAGTAGTAACTTGACTTGTTTAATCAACTGATTTAAGGAAATAGCTAGAATACCAACTTCGTCTTCTGTGTTAACGGAGGCTTGGAGATTAAAGTTAGAGTCTTGGGTAACTCGTTGTGCAACCTGAGTAACGGCTTGCAGGGGACGAGTAATTGTTCTTGTAGTTAAAAATCCAGCGATCGCTACAATAACACTACCCAGCACATACAAAAACCCCAAATGTTGCCACAGTTTCCATTGTGATGCTTTTAGTACTGATGTCGAATACAATACCGTGGTTGTCAAGGCCTGAGTAGTTCCTGAAAATAGGATACTCTTCGCTAAATAGTTATGTTTATTAACCATTATTTGTTTTACTGGCATATCAGGTGTGGGAAATTGCCAGTTACCTTGCTGCGCCGCTAATAGGGTTGTCGCAACTATACGATTATTTTTTTGGGTGATGAGATGTTTAGAAGAACCAGTCGCAATTTTTCTTAATAGAGTATTATCTACTGAGTTACCAATAATGATTCCTCCTAGTAATCCTGTCGCTGATTTGATTCCATAAGTTACGGTCTGGATAACTTGTGTACCATCTTCCGTATCTACCAAATCAGTGAGTTGCGCCCCACTGCTAGCACTACTGCTAATTAATTTATCCAAAAGTCTAACTTGGGACAGTGAATTACTACGTAAATCCGTGAGGACGTTACCTTGAGGATCAACTACCTTCAGCCAATCTAATCCTAATACCGTTCTTAGTGGCAATAATATCTGCAATAATAAATCTTGATCCCGTTCCTCAATAGCTCGGCGAAGCTTATCTTGATAGGAAATTAGTTTGATTTCAGTTTCTAGAGTTTTCTGTTCGTACTGAAAATCCTGATAGACACGCTCAGTAAAATTATTGACATCTTGACGAAAATTCTGTTCTAAACTTTCTGTAAACCAATGTCCTGTGACTACTAAACCCAACAAAAAGACACTTAGATAAACTATGAGTAGTGGTATGACAATTTTTTGGCTTAGATTTAGCTGCCGAAAAAATCTCTGCATAGTAAGTTATTGAATTGATGAAGTAGGGATAAAACCATTATTTTTGAGGATATTCTCGCCTTCTTTGCTAAATATAAAGTTAATAAAATTCTCTGTAGAGGCGGAAGGTTTTTTATCCCAAACTATGCCAATCTGACGTGCCATTTGGTATTTATCACTAGTGAAATTTTCAACTGTGGGGGCAACACCATTGAGATTGAGGCGATTGATTGGTAATTTATTAATTACAGAAGTTGCTAAAGAAAAAGCACCAAGAGAATTAGGCGTAATCTGTAAAGTTTCAATTAATTCTCCTTCTTTATTCAAAATAACTGCTTTAGTTGTAGTTTTATCTTCACCTAAATAGTATTTTCGCAATAATTTTTTTGCTGACTCGTCCTCAGGTCTATCCAACACAATAATGTTTGCATTGGAGCCACCCAATTCCTGCCAATTAGTAATTCTACCTTGATAAATTGCTTTTAACTGCTTATTCGATAAGTTGGTAACACCTTTCACGCTATTGTTAGTAGCAATTAATAACAAATCCTTTGCCAATTCACGATATTGAATCTGACCATTATCTTCTGCTTTCTTAATTTTATGGCTGCTACCAGCAATATCAATGATGTCATTTTTTAAGGCAGCGATCGCTCCCTCTGACTGATTATCAGAAATAAATTCTATTTTGACGTTTTTATTTTGAGCTTGATAAGCTTTTGCTAATAGTTTTAACACTGTAACAGTGGAACTAGAACCACCAATTTTAATTATTTTTTGGTTTGTAGAACTAGTAGGACTAACAACTTGATTAGAGGTTTTGGGTGTACTGGAGTTAATTGATGCACAACTGCAAAGACCTAAAAGTATACTTCCGATAATTATTGAGTTAGCAATCTTGGTCATGGGTGAATCTCCAAATATCTCTAAACCACCATTAGGTCTAGACATTCACACATTAATATTCCCTCGTTATCATCAATAGTAACAGTGTTGGGTGTTTATTGGTATTTTCAAATACACTTAATTTGTAACTTAATTTAAGTATATATACTATATAAAAGCGCGAAAAGCTTTTACTCCCGTTAAATAAGATTTAAGTTACTGTGAAATATTAATCACTGACTTTACAAAAATATATTGTTGAGACTTTCTTTTAATTAGCTGTGCTGTAGAAACTCAACTGTGGGTAATAAAGGGTCAGTAACTACGGCGACACCAGTAAAACCCCAGCGTTTGAGCAAACTTCCCAACTGTGTACCGGGAATAGATTCAATAGTAAAGCGATGCGCCACATCTGCCGCATGAGTATTCAGATAGCTTAAAGCCTCAAAATTTTCTCGAAATAATAACAAATAGCCAGACTCATCCTCATTGGGACGAGCAGTAATATAACGACCATCAGCTTTTGAGCGTATTAGGTAATGTACTTCGGAGAACATGGGAAGATGGGTGAGGAGAAAAGTTAACTATTCTAAACGGATGCGTGGGTCGGCTACTTTGAGTAATAAATCGGCTAGTAAGTTGCCTACATTAAGTAAAACGGCACTCATGACTAAACTTGCCATGACTAAATACTGGTCTTTGGCGATGACTGCTTGCAAAGTTAATCTACCTAAACCTGGCCAGTTGAAGAATTGCTCGGCGATAAATGCACCACCTAATAAACCGGCTAACTCAAAGCCTAACAGAGTAATCAGGGGATTAATGGCATTACGCAGTGCATGAACGTAAATCACGCGATTTTCTGGTAATCCCTTGGCGCGTGCTGTTTGAATGTAATCTTGCCGCAGTACGTCTAATAATTCGCCGCGAGTGATGCGTTGTAAACCGGCGAAACTGGTGATACTTAAGGCGATGGTAGGTAAAATCATGTGCCAGCCGATATCAATAATTTTACCGAACCAAGATAAATCAGCGTGGTCGATGCTTGTCATTCCACCTACTGGAAACAGAGGCGAACTGACTTGAGCAAATACGAGCAGAAACAACACAGTAATAAAGCTGGGGAATCCCTGTCCGGTGTAGCTAATTACCTGTAGAATTCGGTCAGTGGCTCGATTTTGTTTGACAGCCGCAACAATACCCAAGGGAATAGCGATCGCCCATGTCATGATTAAAGAAGCGATCGCTAATACTAAAGTTGCTGGTATTCTTTCCCATAACAGTGATGAAACTGAGCGCTGGTAAACAAAACTCGTGCCAAAATCTCCTTTGGTGAGAATCCGCCACAACCATAGCCAAAACTGTTCTACCCAAGACTTATCTAAACCAAACTGTCTTTTGAGTTCTTCGATGCGTTCGGGTGAAATTTTCGGATTTTGCCGCAATGTATCTACATAATCCCCTGGGGATAATTTCATGATGAAAAACGACAGCGCTGAAGCCAAAAACAAAGTCAACAGCGCCTGCAAAATCCGCTTCACCACATAAATAAACGTCTCGCTGGTGACTAGCCTAATCAGCCAATCCCAACTGCTTTCCCAGGTAATTCTTGTAGATGTCATGGTTGTCAGTTGTCGGTTGTCAGTTGTTAGATGTCTTTCTACCCTAACTAACGCGGTGTGCAACTTTTTCTTCAACCTAACCCCCAACCCCTTCCCTAGTAGGGAAGGGGAGCAAGATTAAAAGCCTCTCTCCGCTTGCCTAACGGCAGGCTAACGCCAACGGGGAGAGATTTGGAGAGGAGTTCTAAGAATAAGTTGCACATCCCGTTACCTAATATTCCACTAAGGAAATAATGGGTACATCAGGCAGATGTTTTCGCCCTTGTAAATCCCGTAGCTCGATAATAAACCCAAACCCCACTAATTCGCAGCCGATTTGCTGCACTAGTTTGGCTGTGGCGCTGGCTGTGCCACCTGTGGCAATTAAATCATCTACAATTAATACTCGACTATCTGGATGTAAAGCATCCCGATGCACTTCTAAACAGTCAGTGCCATACTCTAGTTCATATTCAATCGAGTGAACTGCTGCGGGTAACTTGCCTTTTTTGCGGACAGGAATAAAACCAGCCCCTAATTTATAGGCTAAGGGAGTACCAAAAATAAACCCCCGTGACTCCATACCAATAACGTAATCTATATCTAAGTTTGCTTCAAAGCATTTTTCCGCTAAAAAGTCAATAGTATATCGTAATCCTTGGCGATCGCGCAGTAGAGTAGTGATATCTCGAAATAAAATTCCGGGCTTAGGAAAATCAGGGATGTCACGAATGAGAGATTTTAAATCCATAGATTGGGGATTGGGGATTGGGTACTGGGGATTGGGTACTGGGGATTGGGGGGTTATCAGTTTGGAGTAATGATTCCTTACTCCTCATAGTTCCTTTTCTTCATCTCTAGTTATTAGTCCCCAATCCCTAGCCCCTTACTTACACCTGAAAAATCGTACACTATAATGTCATACGCCTGGGATAAAGGCTACTGTATCGTTATCCATTGACGATAGAGGGAATCTACATCAAGCTTAAATATGGATTTATACTCATAAAACAGGAGAATAAAATTATGCTTTAAAGACACAGATGTACTTATAGGTCAATTTCTGAGTAAAACAATTTAAGTAATGTGTATATCAAATAGCCAGGCTGATGCCGCAAGTTTAATCTTGTAGTTTAGCTGTTTATCTTAAATTAGTTGTACTAGTTTTATCTAGTCTATTAGAACTGCACAAGGTATTTGAGAGAATGAATGCTTCCGCTAGCTTAACGCCGTTTAACAGTCCAACGCCTCCATCCCTGCCGATGATATTGGAGACTTTACCAGATCCTGCGATCGCTGGACATGGATGTCCTGCACGCACCAGGTTGCAAATTGATTTAATTTTACTGGCAATTGAAGCTTTAGAACTGGGTGGTTCTGAAGCTATCCTGACGTTTGCGGCAGAATTGGACTTGAAGGGAATTGTCAAAGATCGGGTGAATTTGTGGCGAATGCGGAGTTCCAACCCGATTAGACGAGCGCATATTCGCCGCCCTTTAACCATCATGGAAGCAAAAGCTTTAGTCGTGATTGCTTGTTACATAGCTCGGCGCTTAACAGTGGTCATCCGCCAGATGTTGATGATTTGTCAACAAATGAATGACAAGCAAATTCCCCTGGAACAGAACTTACGCCTATCTAATTATTTAGAAAGATTTAGAGCGCATTTTAAGAGTAGAATGAATGCCCGCCGTTTTGGTGCATTAGCATTGAATTCTGATGAAAAATTAGATGAACTAGCGATAAATTTGTTAGGGCAATTGTTATTTTGTACTGGCACTGCTGGGATGCAGCGATTTTGGATCAGTCTATTTGACGGTGAAGTGGAATGAATATTCAACGAAAGTACAGTCTACCTAATTGTACGTTGCTTTTAGAAGGATTAAGTGATGCCAGTAGAGGTGCAAATTTTCAGGAATTGCGCCCTGAACTGTCTATCTTAGTCAATGCAGAATGTTATTTATCTGGATACAATCAACCCTTGGTGGGAGGACGGGAATTTTTTGAAAGTTTAGTCCGAGCAGTAAGCGGTTATGCTCAAGAATTTTTGAGTAGTGTGCCGAATCCCCAAGCACACAACCAAGATTCAGAACTAGTGGAAATTCAAAAAATAGATACTAATCACCACAAGTTAATCGTACATTCTGAGAATGCACCAGAGGAATTTAATAGAAACGCTAATTATAATAAACAACCAATTGAAATAGATTTAAATACGGTGCAGTTGTTTGATTTGGTGGAAGCTGTAGATCAGTTTTTCGCTGACACCCAAACTTTACCGGAGTTATCACTAGAATTACAACCAGTCACTAGACGTTATGGTGGTGCTAGTCAACTTGTCCTCAAACAGGCAGTACCGGCAACTATTGGCGTTTCCAGTTTAGCTGTAGCAGCGATCGCCTTTAGCCTCATTCCTGCGCCACAAATAAGGGTACCAGAGCCAAAACCAGAGGAGCAAACTAATTCCACCGCTCCCGTCACCAATCCCACCCCGACATCAACAACTACACCCGTAGCAGCAGCAAGTCCCACGGCGACGGCGGTACCCATCCCAGAAGCAACTCCCACCGCTACACCCGCCGCTACAACACAACCCACTGTTAAAGATTTAGAAGCGCTTTTAAATACAGTTACAGAAATCACCGATCCTTCCCAGCTTAGGGCATTAAATCGGCAAGTTTGGAACCAAATCGAGCCAGCTTGGAATAGTCGTTCTGCTGTGAAGGAAAATTTGATTTACCGTGTCGGTGTGGCTGCGGATGGAGCCATTGTAGGTTACAAAGCAGTTAACCAAGAAGCAAATGCCGGGATTGAATTAACACCTCTGCCCAACCTGCTTTATAATCCGGCAAATCGTCCCCCCATTGCCAATGAACCGATCGCCCAATTTAAAGTAGTATTTACCAACAATGGTGTATTAGAAGTTAGTCCTTGGCGCGGTTATGTGAGAACACCAGAAGTAATCGGGGCAAAAATTACCGATGCTAAAACTGTCAAAGATTTAAACCAAAAACTTTTCGATACAGTACGTCAAAATTGGAGTGGTAAGCCCACCTTTACCAAAGACTTAAAGTATCGAGTAGCCGTCACCAAAGAAGGTACAATTGCTGACTATGAACCCCTAAATCAAGTAGCTTTTGACTATTTCCGCGAAACACCTCTACCCAGGATGTTCCAAGCCGTTTACGGTTCCAATGCAGCCGCGCCTAACAACAAGGAACCTCTTGCACATTACCAAGTAGTCTTTCAACCCAGTGGCAAATTAGAAATCACTCCTTGGGAGGGATATAGGTAACTGGGGACAAAAAAGTCAAAAGGTAAAAGTCAAAAGATTTTTACCAAGAAGCGGAGGGGTAGGGAGCAGTACTCAGCGCTTCCCCTTTCCCTTACTTTTAATTTTGAATTGATTCATCTTGTAATTCTTCGCATATAATTTCCCCACAACTGGGCGGCTTGAGCGCTGCTACCAGAGGTAGGGGAATTATTATCGTTTCCTAGCCAAATACCTGTGACTAAGCGACGGTTGGGAATAAAGCCAATGAACCACAAGTCAACGTTTTTGTCGGTTGTACCCGTTTTACCTGCTTCCCCTAAACCAATGGCGGCGCTACGTCCTGTACCTCTGGTGATGACACCTTGCATTAAATCGGTCATTTGGTCGGCTATGGGTTGTGGTAAAACTCGCTTGTTAGCTTCGCGATCGCTATCAAAGGAATAAATTACACGACAGGTTTTAAAATCATTGCGATCGCTACAGTCGCTACTGTCTAAAATTCTATTAATGGCATGGGGTGGATTCCACACACCACGATTACCAATCGCCCCAAAAGCTCCCGTCATTTCCAAAACATTAACTACACTCTGACCCAAAACTAAACCCGGTACTGCCTCAAGTTGGGACTTCACCCCTAAACGTTGCGCCATTGATACTACCTTATCTAGCCCAACTTCTCTGGCAATTCTCAAAGCAATGGGATTTTCCGACAAAGCCAAACCCGTAGCAATATCTAAACTACCATCAGCACCAGAACGACAAGGCCTGTAAGTAAATCCCTGCCAAGTCAAAGGAGCGCAAGAATATGTCCTAGATGCTGGTATTCCTTGTAGCAGAGCTTGGGTATAAGCAAAAATTTTGAAGGTAGAACCAGGTTGTCTTTTAGCTTGTACAGCCCGATTGAACTGGCTAGTTCGATAATCAGTTCCCCCTACCATTGCCAAAATACTACCAGTTCTACTATCTAGGGTCACCATTGCCCCTTGAGAAAAGCGAAAAGTTGAACCGGCCGTACTAACTGAATTCCGCAAAGCTGTTTCTGCTTGAGTTTGGATGGCTGGATCAAGTTGGGTTTCAATGATGTAATTACCCTCCCTGGCGGCTCCCTCCCCTAAAATTGCTTCTAGTTCTTGGAACACATAGTTATAAAAATAGGGGGCAATTGTTTTGGCTTGTTGTTCACAAACCTTGGGGCTAACTTGGACAGTGGATCTTCTGGCTCGGTTCGCTTCTTCTGACGTAACCTTACCCATTTCCAACATCCGCTTCACCACGCGATTGCGATAGTCGGCGGCTTCTAGTTTATTGGGTCCACTGCCACAAAAATCAAAAGCATTGGGCGCTGGTAAAATTCCCACTAAAGTAGCAGCTTCCGCCAAAGTTAATTCTTTCGCTGGTTTATCAAAATAAAATTGTGCTGCGTCTTCAAACCCGGAGGTATCTGCCCCCAAAAACACCCGATTTAAGTACATCAGCAAAACTTCATCTTTGCTGTAAAAGGCTTCTAGCTTCAAAGAAACGATCGCCTCTCGTAATTTCCGTCCCAAAGAGTCTTGTCTGCCGACGTAATCACGAAACAAGCTACGGGCGACTTGTTGGGTAATAGTACTGGCTCCTTGTTGAACATCACCACTACGAGTATTGATTAATACTGCTCGTAAAATCCCCAAAGGATCAACCCCAAAATGCCAGTTAAAGCGGCTATCTTCAGAAGCGACCACCGCCGCCGACAAATAAGGGCCGAAGTCTTCTAACCGCTTCATGTCTACATGAGAAACCGTCCGAGGCTCACGTAATGGGGTACTACCATCACGGGCATAAACAACTACTGGAGCGCGAGTGGTTGTTGGTAAAGGCCTGACAGAGAATTTTAGCCACTCAACGCCAATAACCAATGCTAATAAGGCGCTAGCACCGCCTACGCCGTAGCCTGCCCAAGTCGCCGCCTTGACGTACCAGGGTGGCGGATCGACGTATTGTAGGCGCACAGAGGCAGCTAATTCTGGCGGCCCCAAGGTCAAAATATCGCCGTGGCGCAGTTCTAGGGTATGAACGCGCCGCTTACCGCGATAGATACCGTTAGTAGAATTTTCGTCTTTAATAATGAAAACCGGAGTACGCTGGCTAGAATCCCGCGATAAGGACAAATGAATTTGGCTAACTACTGGGTTGCGAATCACTATATCGCTGGATTTAGAGCTACGACCGAGAACATAGCGATCGCCTAGTAGGGGATACACCTCTGCTTTATCCGCCCCCGCATCCTGCACCCAGAGTTCCGGTACCTTGGCATTAGGCTTGAGCGCCAGCTTGGAAAAGTCAACCCTAGCTTGAATTGTATTGACTGCTTGCGTCAGTTGACCAAGTAAAGTTTGTGGCTTGTGAGGGGGTTGGGGAGAATTCATCGGCTATTTACATCACAATTTATTTGTACTGCGTGCGTCAGTTGTCATTTGTCATTGGTCAGTTGCTTTTGTTCTGGATTTAATTCCCCATTCCCTTATGGGTGGTTTTAACAATCTTGTCCCCTGCCACTGACTACTGACTACTGACAAAACTCCATCACCTCGTAGGTGGAGTTTTTATTAGCTCAGATTCAGGCAAATACCAATCTCAACATTGGTCTTTCATCATTATTTTACTCTTAACCCAAAAATAATTTTGCTGTACGGGATTATTCTAGATTTAATCTTACACCAACATTATATCTAGACCGTAAATACACTTTGTTTATTTCATTACTTTATGTTTACAGAGAAAACATTTATAACTAATTAGTAATGCCCATTTTATCTAAATTTCAAACACTTAAACACAATATTTAACAGGTTTAATTTTGTACTTTTAGGCATCTCTCATCAATAAATTACCAATGCAAATTTTACTGCTTGGACATATCTACTCTACAGACAACAAGGACAAACATCTTCCTAAATGAATATTTTCTAAAATTACATTGTCTGATTTAATAGTGCGAAGTGTTCCGTTTCCGTGTGAGGTTAAGTTCAGAATGAAGGGAAAATCTCTGACTTTGATTGGTACAGCTTTGACTTTAGCTCTCACAGCTAATTTTGCTGTTGCACAATCTAGTAAATCCCAAATTGCCCAATCAAGTGAATCGTCCACCAGTTCACCAACGGAAATCCAGCTATCACCAGAAGGATTTGAAATTCTTTGTAAGCGTTTCCCCCTCAATTCCCGTTGTCAAGGCAATAGCGCAGTTACGCCTAGTGGTTCTAGCAATACGACCGTAGACACTCAGCCTGCATCTAGCGAAACTCCAGCAACCACAGCGCCAGATAGCACCACTCTACCTGCACCTAGCGAAACTCCAGCAACCACAGCGCCAGATAGCACCACTCTACCTGCACCTAGCGAAACTCCAGAAACCCCAGCGTCAGGTAGCACCACTCTACCTGCACCTAGCGAAACTCCAGCAACCACAGCGCCAGGTAGCACCACTCTACCTGCACCTAGCGAAACTCCAGCAACCACAGCGCCAGGTAGCACCACTCTACCTGCACCCAGTGAAACTCCAGAAACCACAGCGCCAGGTAGCACCACTCTACCTGCACCCAGTGAAACACCCGTAACCCCAGCGCCAGGCAGTATTTCTCCTAGTACTGTCCCCGATTCTGGTGTACCTAAAACTCCTACTCCTGGTAACTAGACTTTCATCCCAGGTGGCACAAAGACTATAGTTAAATAAGAGAAAGGCTAGGAAGAATTGACCCTAGCCTTTTTCTCTATCTAGACCTGTGATGAGAATCAGGTGATTTCTGTAATGAGGCTAGTAGCAGGCAAACAATACCGATACTAATAAATGAATCTGCCATATTAAACACGGCAAAATTAATTAAGCGAAAATCTAGAAAATCAACTACATAACCTAAAGCAAACCGATCAATCCCGTTACCCATAGCGCCGCCCAGAATCAAGCCATAACCGAGTTGATCCCAACGTTCTAAAACTGGGCCTAACAATGCCAACCCTATTAATAATAAACTTACTCCCAAAGATAACCAGCGCAGCCATTCTACTTTTCCACTAAACAAACTAAAAGCTGCACCAGTATTTGTGACGTAAGTAAAGTGAAATATTCCCGGTAAGATTGGTAGTGTCTCTCCTAAGCTAAAGGTTTGCACGACCCAATATTTGGTCAGTTGGTCTACAAAGAAAGCAATAAAGGCAGCTATCCAGAAAAGGCGATTTTTGAAACGCATGGCAAGTTTAGTCAATAGTCAACAGTCCATAGTCAACAGTCAAAAGTCTATAGTCCAAAGCAGTCATCATTAACTAATGACTAATGGCTAATGACTGATGACCAATGACTAATGACTAATAAAACATCAAGTGTCGCAACACATATGCTACTACAGAGACAGCACAGACTACAGCTAATTGTCCCGGAATCACCCACCAAGAGTAGACAAGGATTGATTGCATTAAGGGTATTGTGTCTGTGCCTTGCCAGTGAAAAAAAGACCTAATCATGAGATAAGCAATGCCACACAGGTGTACGCTTAATAAACCACAAATACAGCTAAAAGTGAGAGACTCTATTTTAGGTCTAGCTTGAAAGGCAAAAAATCCACAAATCCAAGCTCCAGGGATGAAGCCTAGCAAATAACCAAACTGTGATGCTTTCACATAACCGATATTACCGCCACCATCAGAAAAGACAGGGTGCAAAGTCAAACCCATAACTAAATAAGCAATTTGTGAGAGCGCACCAGCATTTTTACCCCCTAAACAACCTACTAAAAGTACCGCACCAACTTGATAGCTGACACCTAATGAAAAGGTTTGGATTCCTGTCTGACTCCAATTCCAAGGTAAGGTAATACCATAAGCTTCTAAGAAAGTACCTCCCATTGTTAGGAGTAAGCCAATCATAGACCAAAGTAGTTGATTTGAGGCGGCAATCATTTATCAGGCACAAGGGGAAAGCAACAGCAACCAGTATAGGCATTAATTATGTGACTGAAATTCGTACTAATTTGTTCATATGTCCACTAGAATACTGAAGTTCCTTAGCTTGAATGGTTCTAAGTGCTGAGTAATGGGTATTGAGTGCTGTTAGCAATAGCGGGGTGTTGAGCCGCTTTTTGAGTGTTGAGTTAATAGCAGTGAATCATCACTCTCACTATTTTCTTTAGTCCTTGCCCCTCTATTACTCATTCCCCATCTGCCAGTCCCTAATCTCCAATTCCCTTTTCACCTATCCTGATGTGAACAGTTGATGATGGTTGCTGGGACTAAAAGATTAACTAGACTAAATATTCTATCTCTGCTTTTATTGTGCTTTTTTTGATAAGAATTTCATACAATTTATGTAATTTCCCTGTTGGCATAAGTTTTGTATCGGCTGAAATTTAGAGTCAGCGATCGCCTACCAAGGAAAATGGATTTTCATAATAATTATTTGCCAGTTTGTTTGTATAGTTCCTGTATAATTTTTTGCTCAGTGCTATAGAGGAAAACTTGGGCAGTATATCTAAAAAAAATATATTTTTTCCTTGTTTTAACCTTTCGTTAACCTTAATACCTATCTATAAGGGGTAGCGTAGAAGCGCCCATCTGAAAATTTCCTCAAACAGACAGCGATGCTCTCATATATCAAGAGAATTAAAAATAACCGCATTCCAGTATCAATTACCGTATTAACACTGGCGATGAGTTTAGCTGCTTGTGGTGGGCAGCAAGGCTCAGACAATACTGCAACTCAAGATGGTTCATCTGGTACAGCTAAAGATGCTACAGCTTCCAGCCCAGTAAAATTGGATCTTGGTGGCAATGTCACATTAACTGGAGCTGGTGCATCGTTTCCTGCACCGTTATATCAAAGTTGGTTCACGGAATTAAACAAAAAGTACCCCAATTTACAAGTTAACTATCAGTCAGTAGGTAGCGGCGCTGGAGTTGAACAATTTATCCAAGGTACGGTAGATTTCGGTGCTAGTGACGTAGCCATGAAGGATGAAGAAATCCAAAAAGTACCGCAAGACAAAGGTACTTTATTACTACCAATGACTGCTGGTAGTATTGTCTTGGCTTATAATCTCCCTGATGTTGCTGACCTGAAACTACCAAGGGCAGTTTACACAGACATTTTGCTAGGTAATATTAAAACTTGGAACGACAAAAAAATTGCTGATGCCAACCCTGGTGTAAATCTTCCTAATCAGCCAATTACAGTTGTATATCGTTCCGATGGTAGTGGAACTACAGGGGTATTTACTAAACACCTCAGTGCCATCAATCCAGATTGGAAAAGCAAAGTAGGCGATGGTAAAACTGTCAATTGGCCTGTGGGTGTTGGTGCGAAGGGAAATGAAGGTGTAACAGCTCAAGTCCAACAAACCCAAGGCTCTATTGGTTACATAGAATATGGCTACGCCAAACAAAACGGACTCAAGTTTGCGGCGTTAGAAAATAAAGATGGTAAATTTGTGATACCCACAGAAGAATCAGCATCTAAAACTTTAGAAGCTGTCACCTTACCAACAGACCTCCGCGCTTTTATTGCAGACCCAGAAGGTGCAGAATCTTATCCTATAGTCACCTACACTTGGATTATGACTTATAAAAAATATGCTGATCCAGTGAAAGCGAAAGCAGTGGAAGCCGCAATTGAGTATGGTTTAACAGAAGGGCAAAAGGTCGCCGCAGAACTGGGGTATGTTCCCCTACCTCAAAATGTGGTGGCAAAGGTAGCGGCTGTGGCTGACCAAATTAGTCCAGATTATAAAATTGCAGTAAGTGGCAACACAAGCGCTAGCAAGTAATCAATCCAAAAATTGATTGACTAATCAAATCACTTGGTCACCGTACAAGCTTAATGTTGATTAGGTTATGTGGCTGGTTTTGAGATTTTAGTACAGCCACAAGTTAATAAATCTACTTGCTTCTCACATTTTCCTCTGATTTAATCTTGAAAGTCAGTATTCATGGCTACAAACTCTCAAAATCTGCCATCAGCTATTAAAAGTCGCTCTGAAGCAGACAGATCCCTAGATCGAGGCTTTATTTGGCTGACTCGGATTTTTGCTTTGGCGATCGCTGGTACTCTGTTATGGATAGCTCTACAAGTCACTATTGCTGCTTGGCCGGCTATCAAGGAATTTGGTATTGGCTTTTTAGCCAAAAGTACTTGGAACCCTGTTAATAACGATTATGGGGTATTACCCCAAGTTTACGGAACGATCATTAGTTCCTTTATTGGTTTATTAATAGCTGTACCTATAGGAGTGGGAACGGCTGTTTTATTAAGTGAAGATTTTCTGCCAGTCAAAGTACGTACTGTACTAGTGTTTTTAGTAGAGTTGCTGGCAGCTATTCCCAGCGTTGTCTATGGAGTATGGGGTATTTTTGTCTTAGTACCAATCACAACTAATATAGGCAGATGGCTCCATAGTTCTTTGGGTTGGTTGCCCTTGTTTAGCACCCCTCCCACAGGCCCAGGAATGTTACCCGCAGGAATAATCCTGGCAATTATGACTCTGCCAATTATTACAGCCATCTCCCGTGATGCCTTAATTTCTGTACCTCCAAGTTTACGCCAAGCATCGTTAGGACTGGGCGCAACACGCTGGGAAACCATTTTTCAAATTCTGATTCCATCGGCTTTTTCTGGCATTGTTAGTGCTGTCATGCTAGCACTAGGACGGGCGATGGGAGAAACAATGGCTGTCACAATGCTGATTGGTAACTCCAACAATATTAGCCTTTCATTATTAGCACCAGCCAATACAATTTCTTCTCTACTTGCCAACCAATTCTCAGAAGCAAGTGGCTTGCAAGTCGCGGCTTTGATGTATGCTGCTTTAGTTTTATTTGTTTTGACTTTAGCAGTGAATATCTTGGCCGAATTTATAGTCCTCCGAGTCAAGCGAATTTAGCTTAGTGGTGAGTTGAATTTATGAATGCTGATTTTCCTGAAAGGAGTTTAACTCGCGCCCCCATGTCTGGACGGACGCTGTTTAATACGATGATGACAGGAGTAGCATTCCTGTGTGGAGCATTAGCTCTGTTGCCGCTATTGGCAGTACTATCTTATGTCATCATTAAAGGTTTTAGTAGTCTCAATCTAAGTATATTTACAGAATTGCCGCCCGCACCTCTAAGACAGGGAGGAGGTTTTGGTAATGCCATTTTGGGTACACTATTAATGGTAGGAATTGGTGCATTAATTAGTATTCCATTAGGTGTAATAGCGGCAATTTATTTAACAGAGTTTAGCTCTGGTAAACTAGCCAGATGGATTAGGTTTGCTACTAATGTCCTGAGCGGAGTTCCTTCTATTATTGCTGGTGTATTTGCTTATGGGATTATAGTTCTGACATTGGTAAAGCTGAATTTAGGTTCTTATTCAGCTATTGGCGGGGGATTTGCATTAGCAATCTTAATGCTGCCAATTATTGTGAGAACTACTGACGAAGCTTTACAGCTAGTTTCGCAAGATTTGCGCCAAGCATCTGTAGGTTTGGGAGCTACTAATTTTCAAACAGTAACACAAGTTGTCTTGCCAGCTGCTTTACCGGCAATTGTCACAGGATCAACATTGGCGATCGCCCGTGCTGCTGGAGAAACTGCACCTTTATTGTTTACTGCCTTATTTTCACCATTCTGGCCTAATAGCTTATTTAAACCCACAGCTTCGCTGGCTGTTTTGGTTTACAACTTTGCCATTTCTCCGTTTAAAAATTGGCAGTCACTAGCCTGGGCTGCATCTTTGATTTTGGTGTTGATGGTTCTCATCACCAGTATCATTGCTCGCTGGGCAACTCGTCAAAAAGCTTAGGAAGTAATCTCTTAATAGCTTAATCAACGTTATCTGCCATCCTTAACACTTACACTAGACCATTTATGGCTACAAATACTAGCACCCTCAATAGCACAGAAACCGTCCTGAAGACCGAAAATCTTAATGTCTACTATGGCAAATTCCTAGCCTTACAAAACATTTGGTTAGATATTCCCAAAAATAAAGTGACAGCCTTTATCGGCCCTTCTGGTTGCGGCAAAAGTACTTTGTTGCGTTGCTACAACCGTCTCAATGACCTGATTGAATCATTCCGAGCCGAAGGTAAAGTCTTTTATTACGGGAAAAATTTGTATGCACAAGATATTGACCCTGTAGAAGTGCGTCGTCGGATTGGGATGGTATTTCAAAGACCAAACCCATTCTCAAAATCAATTTATGACAATATTGCTTACGGAGCCAAAATTAATGGTTTCAAAGGTAATATGGACGAATTGGTGGAACGAAGCTTGCGCCAAGCAGCGTTGTGGGATGAGGTCAAAGATAAACTACGCCAAAGTGGCTTGTCTTTATCTGGTGGACAACAGCAAAGGTTATGTATTGCGCGAGCGATCGCCGTTCAACCAGAGATTATCCTCATGGATGAACCTTGTTCTGCGTTAGATCCCATCTCTACGTTACGTGTAGAAGAACTAATCCACGAACTGAAAGAGCAATACACTATTGTTATTGTTACTCACAATATGCAGCAAGCTGCCCGTGTCTCCGACATGACAGCATTTTTTAACGTCCGGCCTACAGAAACAGGGGGTCGTATTGGCTACTTGGTAGAATACGATGCCACAGAATCAATTTTCAATAATCCTAAGCAAGAAGATACCAGAGATTACGTTAGTGGCAGATTCGGTTAAATAAAGCTAATAACTTAATTTCTAAAATTAGGTATGCGCTGCATTCCTAATTTTATTTTTTTTGGGGGGTTGGAGACAATTCAAAATTCTCTATGGGTTTGGGGGTTTAGGGAGTTTAGGGGGTTTAGGGGGTTTAGGGGCGTAAATGTTTGAAACCCTTACGCCCGGTATCAACAAAATTCACAATTCCCTCATTACTGATGACTCGGTACGCAGTTAGATGTCTTGCGATCGCGTTTCAGCACTTAGAACTCAAGTCTTGATTATCGAATGATGGCAACGTTGCTGATGAAGCAGCAGCTTTTCAACAGCTTAAAATACTGTAACCTTAAAATACGCATAATCGATAGATTTACTGTAGAATAAATTTCAGCTACAAGCGAACGCATCCGTGAATATGTGGCAACACATCGGAAGCTAACTTTACAAATACCCTCTTATAGATAAAACCTGGAGAATTCCAATGGGTTACAAGCACATTGAAGTTAAGCCTGTATCTGGCTTTATCGGTGCAGAAATTGGTGGTGTAGACCTTTCTACTCATCTGCAAGATGAAACGATCCAAGAAATTCGCAAAGCTTTACTGAAGTGGAAAGTTGTATTTTTTCGCAATCAGAACATTGATCATGCGGCTCAGATCGCGTTCACAGGGCGTTTTGGTGAAGTAACCTATGCTCATCCCCACGAAGATGAGCCAATCGAAGGCTATTCACAAATCCTACCAATTGATCGTAGTCGCTACGAACGGCGCAATGGTCTACGTCGTTCCAGCTACGAAAGCCGTTGGCACACCGATGTAACAGCAGCTATCAACCCACCTGCGGGGTCGATTTTGCGTGCTGTTAACGTTCCCAGTATTGGCGGTGACACCCAGTGGACTAATTTAGTTGCGGCATACGAAGGTTTGTCAGCACCTGTGCGTGAGTTGGCAGACAAATTGAAGGCTGAACATCGTTTTAATGCACGTTTGCGACTACCCAGCAACAGCAAGATTGCCCAGCGCATTGCAGCGAATCCCATTGTTTCCATTCATCCAGTAGTGAGAGTTCATCCAGAAACAGGCGAACGTGCATTGTTTGTCAATCCTGGTTTCACCTCCCACATTCTTGATGTATCTCCCCAAGAAAGTGAGTTGCTACTTGAGTTATTCTTTAACCAAATTACCAAGCCAGCCTACACAACTCGTTTCCGTTGGAATAATGGTGATATTGCTTTCTGGGATAATCGTGCCACTGCACATTTAGCTCCTCAAGATTTGGATCATCTAGAAGTTGAGAGGGTGCTTTATCGCACTACTATCACTGGCGATGTCCCTGTTGGAGTCAACGGTTTCCGTTCCGAAATAGTTGAAGGTGAGCTGTTTACCAGCGAATTGCCAAATGCCTTGAAGAATAAAGTTGAGAAGGTTGCACAACCAGTGCTTTCCTAGAAAACTTGAGTGCTGAGTAAAAAAGCCCAGCTACTTACTCAGCACTCTTAATTTAAATTATGTTTCCAACTGCTTAAATCTGCTAAGGAGCGATCGCGATAACGCCCGTAACGCTCTGGTTTACTTTTGATTTTCATGCCCAAATCTGGCAGAATGCCAAAGTTAGGGGGCATTGGTTGGAAGTGTTTGGGCGAAGCGGAACTGATAAATTCTAATAATGCGCCTAACATTGTCGTCGGTGGTAACGCTAAGGGTTCTTTACCCAAAGCCAATCTGGCAGCGTTGGTTCCTGCTAACCAACCGCCTGCTGCTGCTGCTGTATAACCTTCTGTACCAATTAATTGTCCAGCAGCCAATAATGTGGGACGTTGCTTAAACTGTAGGGTGGGTAGCATTAATTGGGGTGCATTGATAAATGTGTTGCGGTGCATAACTCCCAACCTTACAAACTCCGCCTTTTCCAAGCCGGGGATCATTTGAAATACGCGTTTTTGTTCACCCCAACGCAGATTAGTTTGAAACCCTACCATATTCCACAATTGACCGGCTTTATCTTCTTGTCGTAACTGTACCACCGCATAGGGACGTTCCCCAGTCCGACTGTCAGATAAGCCCACTGGCTTCACGGGGCCGTAGCGCATGGTATCTT
This sequence comes from Trichormus variabilis 0441, assembly GCF_009856605.1. Taxonomy (NCBI): domain Bacteria; kingdom Bacillati; phylum Cyanobacteriota; class Cyanophyceae; order Nostocales; family Nostocaceae; genus Trichormus; species Trichormus variabilis. The sequence goes on from NZ_CP047242.1 coordinate 4,355,347, forward strand.
CTCCTCGTTGCGCTAACTCTTCAATGGGGAGACAGGCTTCAAAAAACTTGGCTGTTTCCCGTTCAAAGTCTTTAAGTTCTGTTTGTTCGGCTTTGCAGAGTTCTTCTCGAAACCGCAGATACTGTTCCTTATTCATCGGACAGTTGAGATAGGCGGCTTCACCTTTGTCATAGCGGGAAGCCATAAAAGCAATATCGCGGTTAATGGAATCGCCGACAATGATGGGACTAGCCGCATCAAAAAAGCTCATGTATTCCATCCCCGTGAAGCGGTGCAAATCTGCCGCCAAGTCGGGACTAGTCAATGGCCCGGTAGCTAACACCACAATCCCTTCAGGAATGGCAGGGACTTCACTACGGCGAAATTCCACTAGGGGGTGGCTAGCAAGAGTTTGAGTTAAATCTTGACCAAATTGACCCCGATCTACTGCCAGTGCGCCACCTGCGGGTACTGCGTGTTCATCTGCTTTGGCAATGACCACAGAACCCAGTTGGCGTAATTCTTCGTGTAGTAATCCCGCCGCGCGATCGCTTGCCATTGCCCCAAAGGAGTTACTACATACCAACTCTGCCAAATGTTCTGTATGATGAGCAGGGCTGAAACGTTTGGGACGCATCTCATGCAAAATTACTGGCACTCCAGCCTGGGCGATTTGCCATGCTGCTTCTGTCCCAGCTAGTCCACCTCCAATGACTTGTATCGGTTGTTGATCCATAATTCAATACCCAATTTTACCCAGTTGTAGTTTGCTGGGAGTGCATATCACCAATATAAATGATACTGTTTGTCAGTCGGGCTTTTATCACTAGTTTATAAATACAGGTGATCACCTATACTGGGCGTTCTGCGATCGCTAAAGGCTTATTATTTATTTTCTTGCTTTAGCTAGCGTTGACGTAGCTTAATAAAAACACGCTTAAATTTTTCAAAATCTTCTACACTAAGTTCTGTCTGTTGCCACGATTTCCGTGTCATTAAACGCTCAAACCAATCTTGCAAATTGGGGTAGTTACTAAAACTAATCCCTAATTTCGGCAACAAAGATAAATCGGTTCCAGCCACAATATCAGCTAAGGTCAACTGTTCTCCACCATAATAAGATTCGTTATCTAAAGATTCTGATAAAAATCCCAAGACTTTATTTATATGCTCATAGGCCTGCAAGAATTTTGCCGAATTTTTCTCCTCAAAAATCAAGGAAATCATTTTTGGTAATAGTTCATTTGTTGCCACCATCTGTACCATTCTGACTTTTGCTAAAGACTCAGATTCTTTAGGTAACAGTGCAGGTGTAGGGTATTTAGATTCCAAATAGTCCATGATTGCTAGAGATTCAATTACCCGAAAACCATCATCTAATATGACGGGAATATGATGAAATGGGTTGATTTCTACAAATTCAGGTTGCAGTTGATCGCCATCTAAGCTCATGAGTATTGGCTCAAATGTAATTTCTTTTTCTAGTAAGGTACGCCATACACGACGAGCCATAGGTGAACGATGATTGTAGTAGAATTTGAGCATACACTTTTATTCCTCAAAAAAAGACCGATGGGTTTGTAAGAAAATAAAAAAATCCTAAAAACTTTATTCATTATTTAATTTAGTAATATTTAAATATTTTTGCTGTAATTCATCTGGGATTCTCACTGGACGACCATTTTGTAAATTTACAAAAGCACCCTTCTGTTGAGCAACTGCTGCTAGTTGATTGTTTGCTAAAATCTCTGCTTGGACTGTCCATTTTAATCGTCCCAAATTACTTGCCCATAAGCGTCCAATTACTTGATCAATTAACTTAATGGGACGTTTATATTCAATTTCTGTCCCAGTAAGTATGGGTACATATCCTTGCTCAATTTGTTGATGAATGGGAAAATGTTCTTCTAGAAATTTTAAACGTAAATCTTCTAGCCACTTAATATACACAATGTTGCTGACAATTCCAGCAAAGTCAATTTCATAAGTTCTTACAGGTATTTGCAAGGTTACTTCTAATGCTCTATGTGAGTTATTTACTGTTAGCATAGTTACTCCTGTTTATTTAAGACCTTTTGGTCGGTTTCTGCACAAAAAATAAACTATCTTTGAAGATAGTTTATTCATGAAACTTTAAACTTCTACCTTGTAGCTAAGATTTAGCTCATCTCCAGGCACTCCCCTAATACCCCAATTTTGTTTGGGAATTTCCAAAAGTGTAATTTCGATATCATAAACTGAAATTTGCAATTGCTCGTTAATTTTTCTAATAATATCTTGTAGTAGCTGTTTTTTCGTCTCTACTGAACGCCCCTCAAACATAATAATTTCAATAATTAGATAATTTTCTGTTCTATCAGATGGATAGTAGAAATCTACTTTATCTAATGGGAAGAATCGATGAAATTTCTTCTCAGTACTAATCTGTAAAACTTCAATTAAAGAGGTATGGAGAATATTTGATAGCTCTGTTTTAATTGGGTTTAGTTTTGCTGCTAAGAGATTATTTATAAAGTAAATCTTTAGGAGACAAGACGACGTAGCATAATTCTAGTCATAACAGCATATATGGCTGCTTCGCTCATTTCGGTAAGACGCTCATAATCTTTACTAAGACGATGGTATTGGTTAAACCACCCAAATGTTCTTTCTACTACCCAACGTTTAGGCAAAACTTGAAATTCTTGTTCAGTACGCCGTATGACTTCAACATGAGCTTGGATCATCAACCAAACACAGAGTGCAAATTTATCACCGTCGTAACCAGAATCAACCCACATAACTTTAACTTTTTCCAGTAATTCCGGGCGTTCTTCTAGCAATTCCATGAGTGCGTAAGCAGCAAGTACTCGTTCTGGGGCGTTTGCTTCACTGACAACGACTTTTAACAAAAGTCCTAGACTATCAACCAAAGTCTGCCGCTTTCTGCCCTTTACCTTTTTACATCCGTCAAAACCGTACACATCCCCTTTTTTTGGTCGGTCTTGACCGACTGACTGTCTGCGGCGATCGCAGTTGGTTGTGTTGATTTGCCTAACTTTGAGCGAACTTGACCACGCAATGTATGATTTAATTTTTCCCAAACTCCCTTGCGCTGCCATTTCCTGTAGTAGCTGTATACCGTTGAGCTTGGTGGGAAGTCCCCTGGAAGCATATTCCATTGACATCCTGTTTTCAAATGATAATAGATGGCATTGCATATTTCACGCATATCTGTTGTGCGTGGATGTCCTCCAGTTTTTGCTGGTGGAATCAACTCAGACAGAATTTCCCACTCTATATCAGTTAAGTCTGTGGGGTAAGACTTTCGAGCCATGAGCAACTATGTAAATACACTGTTTATGAAGTATTTTATCGTTACCGTAACTCCTTTTCTCTCGCTTTTAGATTTACTTTATAAATAGCCTCTAAACCATAAACTTTAATTTGTACCATGAATTTTTAGGATATTTTCTGTGTAATGATTCAGATGATTCACTGCCCTTTGCATATAAATCGTATCGTCATAAAGCTGACTCATCATAATTGCACCTTCTAAAGTTGCAACTATGATAGTGGCAATTTCCTCAGTATTGACATGAGGCTGAATTTCTCCTCTCTCAATTCCCGTTTGAATGATTCGTCGAATCATATTCAGCCAAGAGTTCATCGCTTGTTGAGTGCGTTCCCGTAAAGCTGGATGTGTATCATCACTTTCCACAGCCGTGTTTAGTAACGGACATCCTCCGGTGATGGGTGGGTTTTCCGCAAAACTACTAAAGACTTGAATTAGTGCTTGTACACGTTCTATAGCATGACGTTTACTACGCAATGCCATTCTATAGTGTTTGCTGATGGAGGCGATCGCATAATCAAAAGCCTGTAGTGCTAATTCATCTTTGCTGTGGAAGTGATTGTAAATTCCTCCTTTTTGCAATCCAGTTACACGCATGATGTCAGAAATAGACGAACCAGCGTATCCCTGCTGGTTAAACAGTTCCGCCGCTTGTTGGAGAATTCGGGTTTTTGTTTCTTCGCCTTTAGACATCTTTTTACCGACCAGTTGGTCTGATTGAGAATAACATATTGACTATTGGAAAGTCTAGGGATGGGTAATGGGTAACTGGTCGCCCTGCTTTCCACTCCCCATTACCCCTTATCTTCAGAGGGACTCCACCTTCCCCAGTTCCTACGCTGAGAGAGTTAAAATTTGCTCAACGACTTGGGAATCTACATCTTTGTGTTCACCTAAGTTTGCTAAACCATGTTTTTGTAAATTTTCCACAACAAGAGGAATGGTTTCTAGTCCTACACCATAGTCAGATAGGCGAGTGCGGACACCTACAGACTCAAAGAAATTGCGAGTTTTAGCGATCGCCTCATTTACCCTTTCTTCTTCAGAACCATCGACGATGTTCCAGACTCGTTCTGCATATTGTAGGAGTTTTTGCCACTTGCGATCGCGTCTAATTGAGAGGGTGCTGGGTAAGACAATCGCCAATGTTTGAGCATGATCTAGACCATGCAATGCTGTTAACTCATGACCAATCATGTGTGTAGCCCAATCTTGGGGTACTCCTGCACCAATTAGCCCATTGAGTGCTAAGGTTGCAGCCCATACCAAATTTGCCCTAGCATCGTAATCTGTGGGGTTAGCTAGGGTTTTTGGCCCCTCTTCAATCAAAGTTTTCAGGATAGATTCTGCCCATCGGTCTTGCAATGGTGCATTAACTGAATAAGTCAAATACTGTTCCATCACATGGGTGTAGGCATCAACAATACCATTACCAATTTGTCTAGGCGGTAAGGAAAATGTTGTTTCTGGGTCAAGAACCGAGAAGCGAGGAAACACCAAGGGACTAGCAAAGAACAGCTTTTCTTTGGTTTCCCACTTAGTCACTACCGAGTTAGTATTCATTTCCGAACCTGTAGCTGGTAGTGTCAATACCGCCCCAAAAGGTACAGCCGCAGTCACAGGCGCTTGCTTTGCCAGTATATCCCAAGGATCGCCAACGAAAGGAACCGCCGCCGCAATAAATTTAGTCCCATCAACAACCGAACCACCACCAACAGCCAAGAGAAAATCGATACCTTCTTGGCGTACCAGTTCCACAGCTTGCAAAAGAGTTTCTAGATGGGGATTGGGTTCAATCCCACCAAACTCAAACACGTTCCGTCCAGTCAATGCAGATTTAACTTGGTCGTATACACCATTGGCTTTAATGCTACCGCCACCGTAGGTAATGAGAATCTTGGCATCAGTCGGAATTTCGGCGGCAATATTAGCGATTTGACCTTTGCCAAATAAAATTTTGACTGGGTTGTAAAAAACAAAGTTTTCCATAAATGTTGAAACCAAGGAATAAAATTTTGCCTTGAGTATTGTAATCAGTTTTACTATTTCTGCGCCTGTACCCATCAATGAGTAGGTAGTCTTCAGGAATGAGAAGCTTTACTAGCACATCTGCCGTGCTTTGAGAAAATATGAAAGACAAGGGACTTCCAGATAAAAAAATGTCCAAAATGTAGGGTGCGTCAGTGCGAAAAAACCTAGCTGTAACAAGAAATTATTCATACTGACGCACCCTACTAACCGTTAATTTGGAATAATTTATTTTTTGGTCTTCCCCAAACACAAAAAACCAGGATGATATTAAAATTACTCAGCACCACCTTAGACATTAAATCAAAAGCCAATGCAGATATTTAAGGTCATAGAAGAAGCCATTACAAAACCACCCATCCCCCACGAACCACATAAGCAATCGTTGAAAGCTTGGGCTATGTATTGTCTACGAGATAGAGGCTTTAAAGTTATTTACGCTCAAAATGCTGATTTTGCCATTGAAATCAAGGGTGGAGAAAAATTATACTTTAAAGTTTCCAATAGCCCCGTTGAGCAAAATAGCTCTTTTAGCTGGGTAGTTTGGGATAGCGCGACTAAAAACGCCAGTTTAATTCCCCAACAATCTTAAGCCGAGTTTTGGAGAGGTTTAGAGGTTAGGGGTGAAAAAAGAAAATTACTGAATCAGCACTCATAACTCGGCCATTCACAGAAAAATTTATGCCCTATCCTCTAGCCTCTTATTAATAATCATATGTTTCTTAGAGTCAAAACTAATCAAACCTTGTTGTTGTAACTTACCCATCAATCGTGTAATTGTCACTCTAGTAGTACAACAAGCACTAGCAATATCCTCATGAGTGAAACGTACACTTAGGCGAGTCCCTTCTCCTATAGGTTCACCAATTTCTTGTTTTAAAAACTGTAATAGATGATAGAGACGATCTTCTACTTTTCGTCTTCCAGCAATAACTAAAAAAGATTCCTTCTGCTGTAATTGCTGATTTATTTTCGGTAGCAGGTTATGACTCAGCATCTGGGAAACAGCTATTTCTGCAAAATTGATTGATACTAATTCCACCTCAGAAAGAGCCGTAGCTTGATAGATAGGTAAACTAGTCATACTAGAGCCAAATACCATGTGTGTTTTGACTAAACCCATTAATACTTCTTCACCTGTCTCACAAAAAGTACTCAGCTTGACTAAACCTTGGCGAACATACCAAATAACTAAAGGATTAAGGGGGATATTCTCTCCTTTAGCATATACGTATACTGAACGGTTTTGACTAAGATAATTTTCATGATTGACTAAGCCTAAATTTTGCTGTTGATTTTCATTAATGTGACTTAACAACCAGTGCAGAGATTTTATTTTACCGTTTTGGCTACGAACTACAGATATTGTTAGAAGCGCATCAAAAGACTCACCATGAAATTGGTGTAAGCGTACTATTAACTTTTTAGCCTTATCGGTCTGGAATAATTGATTGAGTTCACAGCGAAAGCTTTCCCTTTCTTCGAGGCGAATAAAATTAATTATTGACCTATCCACTAGTATATGTTTTGGTGCATTGAATAAATTTGCCGCAGTCAGGTTAGCTTCTTGAATAATTCCCTCTGCATTAGTTACTAAATAACCATCTGGTGCAAACTCAAACAAATCATGGTAGTGTTGGCGTTCTGCTTCTAATAAACTGCGTGTTTGTATAAGTTCCTCATTTTGATGATAAAGTTCTTCTGCCGCCATCTGTACTAGCTTGGAGTTACTATAAAGCTCTTTAAAAGCCTGTGGTAGTAAATCTGGCGGAATCCAAGGCAACACGCTAGCAGTTTGGTACAAATCTGCTAGTTGTTTATGTAATGCTTCTGCCCGTTGGATAAATAATTCTATATTCACTGTAGATGCCCACGACTTGATGACAGAAGTTAGTCAGTCAGATTTAATGCACTAATTTAAACAGGAATAACAGCACCTCTGGCACTGCCAATTGCAAATTTAATGGTCAATAAAATTGATAATTCAAATATTACTCAAAGGCTAAATTCATAAAATATTTTTAATAAGTATTCAAACCTGGAAAGATATTAATAATATGGGAAATGTGTCCGTATTATTTTGGAAGTATAACTATTAATAATGCCTAGATTTGAGACTTTAAGTCATAGTATAAATTAGCTTTTTTAAAGGATAAATTTACAGATAAGCCGCTAAATTACCACTTTTGAATCATGATTGCCTCTATCTGTGGTTGGATAATTCACCAAAGTTAGTAAAATATCAAGTTATGAGATAGTGCTGCTTTTTTAGTAAGTAATCGGCACACCCTGGGCAATTATTAATTTTTAAGAATTAGTGCGCCTATTTATCAGCGTACCTACTCGTTTATGGTCTTACGTCCGCCGCTAGCATCAAAACTGTTAACACTATAGAGATAGGTCAGGTGTAAATGTTTAAAATCCTTACACCCTTACACCCAATTCCAATAGACAACCTGGGTGCGTAAATCTTGTCCAAATATCATTATGGTGAAAACACCTCCACAGCATCGGACAATTCCTCTACTGGAAAACGGCAACAAATTCACCTGCGATAAATTTGCGCGTCTCCATTACGCTACACCTGCCCAGAAACTAGCGGCAGTAATTAATTCGTAATATTCATAAATTCTCAATTGATGGCAAGGCGCGGTCATGCTCCGTTCTATGAGCGATCGCCCATAGTATCCTCTCTGGGATAACACACTACTAAAGCCTCTAACTGTGCCGTAGCATACTTGACAGCAGTTTAGTTAAAGCATAAGGCATCTTGATTAGTAACGGCGTAAACTTTTTCAACATAAACACCCTACACTAGTTATAATTTCCTATAAGTTGAAAAAACTATTAAGATTTAGCGTAATCACTACGCTGCTTTCATACCCACTAGCTGACAACCACATTAGGAGGACTATCTATGGCGCTTGTACCATTGCGGCTGCTTTTGGATCACGCGGCTGAAAACGGTTACGGCATCCCAGCTTTCAACGTTAACAATTTGGAGCAGATTCAGGCAATCCTGAAGGCTGCTGCCGAGACAGATAGCCCCGTAATTTTGCAAGCTTCTCGTGGCGCTCGTAATTATGCAGGTGAAAACTTCCTCCGCCACCTGATCTTGGCTGCGGTAGAAACCTATCCTGAGATTCCCATCGTCATGCACCAGGATCATGGTAATGCTCCTTCTACTTGCTACTCAGCAATCAAGAACAACTTCACCAGCGTCATGATGGATGGTTCTTTGGAAGCTGATGCTAAAACCCCTGCTAGCTTCGAGTACAACGTGAATGTTACCCGCGAAGTTGTAAATGTAGCTCATGCTTTGGGCGTAAGTGTAGAAGGTGAACTTGGTTGTTTGGGTTCTCTAGAAACCGGCGCAGGTGAAGCTGAAGACGGACACGGTTTTGAAGGTACTCTTGACCATTCTCAACTGTTAACTGACCCCGATGAAGCTGTTAACTTCGTAGAAGCAACCCAGGTAGATGCTTTGGCTGTAGCTATCGGTACTAGCCACGGTGCTTACAAGTTTACCCGCAAACCCACCGGCGAAATTTTGGCTATCAGCCGTATTGAAGAAATTCACCGCCGTCTGCCTAACACCCACTTGGTAATGCACGGTTCTTCTTCCGTACCTGAAGATTTAATCGCTTTGATCAACGAGTACGGTGGTGCTATTCCTGAAACCTACGGTGTACCTGTAGAAGAAATCCAAAAAGGTATCAAGAGTGGTGTTCGCAAAGTTAACATCGACACTGACAACCGTTTGGCAATTACTGCGGCTGTACGTGAAGCTTTAGCCAAAAATCCCAAGGAATTTGACCCCCGTCACTTCCTCAAGCCTTCTATTACATATATGCAGAAGGTTTGTGCAGAACGCTATGTACAATTCGGTACTGCTGGTAATGCTAGCAAGATTAAGCAAGTTTCTCTAGAAACTTTTGCTGCTAAGTATGCTAAAGGCGAATTGAACGCTATCAGCAAATCTGCTGCTAAGGTTTAATTTTAATCAAAGATAAATAGGGGCAATACTTTGCTCCTGCAAAATTTTTGATATTGATATAAATAAACCGGGAAACTTCAGTGTTACCCGGTTTTTTGTGGAAATGAGTGATTCATTATCGTAGCGATGATAAAACTGTGCTATTACTATCCGTTGCATATTGGATAATTGACGTTAAAAACTTGTATCGTAGAAGATCAAGAATAGCTATATATCAGGTCGTTGATTGTCTTGAAGAAATACTTATGAATCAGCTAACTAGAATTACATTCCATCCTGAAGTTATGGGAGGTAAACCTTGTATTCGTGGGTTGCGGGTGACTGTCGGTACTATTATTGGGTTAATGGCATCTGGTAGAACTCCAGAAGAAATTCTTCAAGCTTATCCTTATTTAGAATTGGCTGATATTTATGAGGCTCTAGCCTATGCAGCTTGGCGGGTTGAGGAGATAGAATTGCCTTTAACTTCAGCATGAAAATTCTCATTGATATGAATCTTTCACCTGATTGGGTCGAAACTTTTGCACAAGCAGGTATTGAAGCTGTTCATTGGTCAACTATTGGAAATCCTCGTGCAACCGACCGTGTAATCATGACGTGGGCTGTTGATAACAACTACATTGTGTTTACAAATGATTTAGATTTTGGAACACTTTTAGCAGCTACTCAAGCAAATTCCCCCAGTGTTGTGCAAGTACGTACTCAAGATTTATTACCTGCTGCTATTGGAGAGTTAGTAATTACAACTTTAATTCAGTTCCAAACGCAACTGGAAGCGGGTGTCTTGATGACAATAGACCGTTTCCGTTCAAGAGTACGGATTTTACCCATTAAACGTTAATCATAGACAAGATAGTCAGTAATCTCTGTTACGACCTACAAGATGATACGAAATATTTATGACTTATGAACGAGAATATAAAACCTACGCCATACGTAAGAAGACCAAATCATATTGTAAAGTGTGCAATTCCCAGTTGTAATAATCTGGGGTTCAGGCATGATGGCTGCTTTAAGTGTGGTGAGTATAAATGTCCGAAACATTTAAGAACACCAATACAAGGAAAAGAATTTAATACAGAAGAAATATCATTATTTTACAATATTGATTCCAATGAAGGAATTTGTGCATTCTGCGGAAATGAACCAAGAAAGATAGTCAGTGTCAGAGCTGAAAGTACGGAAGGGAAAGAAATTGAAAAAGAAATTTATGGGGAATTTGTAAAATTACAGCAGGAGTTAAGCAAAAATTCATTGAGGAAACAATATTCACTCTTGTTATTTGAAAGAATCAGGCAGAATTTATCTTATATCGATTCTTTGGAATCCAGCCCATTAGAACAAAGGCTTTGGGCTGAACTTCTTGCAAGGGGTTTGGATGATTACATTAAGCCACAAATTGAATTATATGATAACGAAGGTATCTATATTGTTCGGGCAGATTTTGCAAGTACTTGGCTAAAAATGGCTATTTTTACAGATGGTATAACTTATCATTCTTCACCTCAAGCCCAAGCGCGGGACGCAGAGCATAATCTAAGAATACAAGAGATGGGATGGGTTGTAAAAAGATATGTAACAGAGGATATAGAATCTAAAATAGAAGCAGTAATTGAGGAGATTTATCAGTTAGTATGTTTGAAAATTTTGCAGATGAGTTAATAAATTTTAGTACTCAACGCATTATTATCTAAATATAGACTACCAAAAATACATATAATCACCATCAATCTACTGTTGCTCAAACAAGAGACAACAGCGATCGCCTACTTCAAATACCATCATCATTGTATAAGTATCAGCAATCAAAAATAACCAATGAGGTATATCATGCAACCAACAAAAACTAGACAGGAATTACTCAAAGCTATTGATGAAGAATTAGAACAAGCTTATGACGACACTTTAGAAGATGTTTTAGAGTTACTAAAAATTCGTAAAAGTGAAGATGAAGAAGATATTCAGGATATTTGTGCTGCAAAAAATGATACTACTATCTCTTGGGAGCAATATAAACAAGAGAGTGCATGATTTATCAAATAGAAATTACAACTAGGGCAGCTAAACAATTAAAAAAGCTATCTGAAGATATTAAGCTTAAAATTGAGGAAAAAATTCAAGAGTTATCAAACAATCCTCGCCCTAATGGCGTTGTTAAGTTAGAGGGTGAAGAAGATACATATCGTGTCCGTGTAAGTAAGTACCGTATCTTATACGAGATTAAAGATGATTTATTAATAGTTAAAGTTGTTAAAGTTAGTCATCGTAGAGATGTTTATCGCCGTAAATAGAGCTAATTAAATTTAATCTTAGCGATGTTTTTTGTCAGAGTGACTTTAGCTCATTGTATTTAATCAATCTGCCAAATTTTGATGTTTTGATCAGAACTACCACTGGTGAGAATCTTACAATCGGGAATACACTCATCAACAAGCAACTTCATAACTATGCTACCGCGTCAACAATTTGTTTCCTTGTCTCTTCTAAAAATGCAATAACTTGCTCTCTAGTTACAGTCGGAAATCCATCTAAAAAATCGTCAATCGACTCTCCGGCTTTGAGATAGTCCAAAAGTGTCTCCACGGGAACTCTAGTACCTGTAAAGACGGGTGTTCCACCCATAATTTCTGGCGATGTGCTAATAATTGAGGAGTATTTAAGCATAGCTATTTAACCTCCAAATTCCGTAGTGAATAGTTTATATTATTAAATTTTATCTATCTGCCAAATTTTGATGGTTTGATCAGCGCTACCACTGGCGAGGATTGTACCATCGGGACTGATGGCTACAGAATTGACTGATGCTGAATGTCCGGTGAGGGTGTGTAGTAATTCGCCTGTGGAAATGCGCCAAATTTTGATGGTGGTGTCGGTGCTACTGCTAACAAGAAATTGTCCATCTGGACTGGTTGTGAGGGATTTAATATCGCCTGAGTGTCCAGTTAAAGTATGCAGAATTTGACCTGTTAATAAATGCCAAATTTTGATGGTGGTGTCGGCGCTACCACTAAATAAAAATTGTCCGTCTCGACTGATGGCGATCGCTTTTACTTCGTTATCATGGCTGTTGAGGGTACGTAAAGGGTCGCCTGTGCGGGGGTTCCACAACCTGATTTTGTTGTCGGAACTACCACTGGCGAGGATTGTACTATCAGGGCTAATTGCTACGGCGTGAACGGCTGAGGAATGCCAAAGAGTGCAAATGCGATCGCCTTTTTGCAGATTCCAAATTTTAATTTTATTACTACCACTAGCTAAAATTTGCCCATCTGGGCTGATAACTACTACGTTTACCGGTTTTTGATGTCCTAAGAGGGTATGGAGTAGTTTACCTGTTTTTAAATGCCAGATTTTGACATTACTTTTCGGATGTATACCGCTACCCACTGCGAGAAAATTACCGTCGGGGCTGATGGCTACGGAGGAAACTTCTCCTAAATCACCTGTTAGGGTGCGGATGAGTTTACCCGTTTGCAAATTCCAGATATTAACTGTTTGATCTGTACAGCCGCTAACCAAAACTTCGCCATCGAGACTGATATCCACAGATGTGACTTTACCTGAATGTCCTGTGATTGTTTTGGTTAGGTCTGGGTATTCTAGGCTACGTTTGTATTTGAGGGTGGCGATCGCTTCTAGCAGTTTATCTACAGGTTCTAAACTGTGGCGATCGCCTATGGCTGTGAAATATTTTCTGAGCTTTTGGATATATTCTTCGTCTTCTATCTTGATGACTGACTGCATCGCTTCCAAGGGACTGGTAAAGTGCTGTAATGAAACTTGACGCAGTTCTAACCATGCGTTGATGGAGTAGTCAACTTCTGCTTGCGCCCAAGAATTATCCGGTAAATGGGATAAACTCTGCGCTAACTGCATAGATAATTCTGGTATCCAATAAAGTCGTTCTTTTTCTAAAGCTTCGTAAACTTGCTTGTAACTTGTGGCAATTGTTTGCAGGGATTGTATATCAATCGCATCTTTGAGCAAACTTGGTAACAGTTCTGGTAGTAGAGGTGGTATATCATGATTCCCCAGATGATAGATATCCGCTACCCAGGCCGTAACTAGACAATGACAAGTGATTAATACTTGGTAAAGTTGCTTAATATCTTGTTGATTGATTCGATACTGTAACGATAATTTACTAATATCAATACCCTGTGCTTGCCATTTTTCTGCTTTCTCTAAAATTGCTAAATTAAAAACATTATCTTTTCCGAATTCATTAATTTCTTCTACATCTACGCCTATTTCTAGTAGTTCATCTCTAATTTTCTTCCACTCTAAAGCCCGATTTTTTGCCGAATTCTGAATAATTTCTTTATAAGGTAAGCGAGAAATTGTTTTGTAATAGTAGGTTCCCTGAGTCAAACCCCAATAGGCAATGCGAAAATTTAAATAATCTCCATCATTTTCCGACTCTAAAATTAATATTGGCTCTGTTTTTAAGATTCCAAATAAAGCTTTGATACTTGATTCACTATGAAATCTTTTACTATCCCAAGCTCCAGCTAAAAATTCTATAGGTCTAGTGGGGTTGTGGAGAGAGTAATTTTTGTTGATGAACTCTCGTAAACCCTCCGCCAACATTAGCTCAACTTCCGAATAAGTCTCTGCTTGATTATCAAATTTATCAAACTGGATTTTTGGAGGTGCAATAAAAACTTTGAGAGGTTTACGTCCATAACTATGATGGGATTCTAAAATTTGTGACGGATATAACCTTAAAGGCCAACTATCAAGAATTTTGTTAACTTCTGGTAGCTTTAACGCTGTCTCTCTGTGTTGATTGGCAATTTGGGCTTGTGTTTCCCGTTGATAAGCCACCAATTGCTGCTGCCAAAGTTTTTCTTGTTCAAGGCTCTTATTTGAAGTATCAATATCATTGATATTATTGATAGTCTCGATACATCCCTGAATTAAATTGGGGACTTGGTATCTAGCTGTGGTTAGACTTTCCTCGCTTCTCTTGTGGATGATATTTACAAACACAGGAGCAAACTCTAGTACTAGTTGAATTAGTAATCTTAACCCTGGTTCCATAGGGGGTTCCTGTTAAATCTATCACATTAGTATTACAAGAAAATTATGTTAGCTTCTCGTCAAGCATTGCCCATACTATACATTGTGGATTAGCCGATCTTATCGTCTAACGTAACAATCAATATATACTGTCATCCTACTACTTCTAGATAACTTTTCTGTCGGAAGACATGATAATAATGAGTAAAGATATATGGGTGAGATTATTGCAGAAATCAAGAGCTATTTTACTTAAGCTCTTTTATTATGATACCAAACTCTGCAAAATCATAAATTTTGGCTTCTAATGCCTATTTTTCTGATGTGTAATTTCTACTTGAATGCGTCTTTATCATCTCTACAAAAATGTGTGCGATCGCCAGGACATAGTTAAATTTGTCCATACTGATTTACTTAATCATGAATTTGGTTATTGAAGCCAGTACTCAAAATAACTGTTTTTGTAATATATCCATGCTATTCCTAAGGTAAATGCTTCACTGTCAGTGAAACCTCAAATGGATGCAAACTCTCCGCATATCAAGGCTACTCATAAACCGAAAATTTTTAATAATTCAGAACGTTTTATTGAGGGATGGTATTGGGTAATACCATCTGATAATTTAGGAATAAATGAAGTAAAATCTATCACTCTCTTAGGTAGGAAACTAGTAATTTATCGCGGACAAGATTACCAAGTAACTATTTGTGATGCCTATTGTCCACATATGGGCGCTCACTTGGGAGAAGGTACTGTTGAAGGTAATGAATTACGCTGTGCTTTCCATCACTGGAAATTTAATGCTGATGGAATATGTGTGGAGATTCCGTGTTTAGATGAACCTCTGTCCCTCAAGTTAAAAACTTGGCCGACGGTGGAGAAGTACGGAATAATATGGATTTGGACTGGAGAAATACCACGAGAATCTGTACCATTCGTTCCAGAGTTAGAGTTTCAGGATTACGAGGCTGTTCTCGGTTCTAGTTTTGTGATAAATTGCCATCCTCATCTAATTATGTTGAATGCTATTGATACTCAATATTTTCAAGGAGTCCAGGTTTTAGATATTGGCTTTGAAAAACAGGAATTAAATCAAAATGCCATTATTTTTAGTAAATATAAACGACAATATCATGATTTGCCGTTTAAAAAAGTCTTTCGTCCTTTATACAAAAATCCTATTTATAGTATTTGCTATTGGTATGGTAGTACAGTCACTTTAACCGTAGGAACAGACTTACGCCGTTGCTATCTGATGTTAGCTTTGCGGTTAATTGCAGGGGAACAGGTAGAAGTACAAACTATATTTTTTACTAAGCAACGTAAAGGTCTTTTGGGTTGGTTATTTAACCGTTTGATGTTATGGCTGAGTAATTCTTTGGTGCAGGAATTAATCAGGGATGAGAGAAACATTTTACAGAATATGCAGTTTAATTTAAAAAATCCCATCAAAGTAGATCAATCGATTGTGCAATTAATCAATCATGTGGAAATGCAAAAACCTTTGATGTGGAAGACTTGGCTGTTAGCGCGATCGCCTGAGACAGAGGTAAAGGAAACTCAGACTAAATGGCGAGATGAATTGACTAACGATTAAAAAAAGATAAAAAGTAGAAAGTTCTCTATCATGACTTTTTACTTTTTCCAGTCAGGCAATTGCACTCATAAAAAGAAGTGGCAAAGCCACTTCAGATTTCCCAGGTAGAACCTAGAAATGAGTATAACGACTAAAAAAAATTAAAATCGTATAAATTGACACCAATTATTTTAATAATGCCAGCCTTGAGGCTGATAAATCCTCTATGGAGAAACAAAAAGCTAGAGATGAAATATTTTTATGTTCGATTGTAGATTTTTCTTTTGGGCGCTACTTGTATATTAAAAGCCATCCCAACAATCATTCAGGGGAAAACTATGGTAACTCATGTATGTACTGTGTGCGGCTACGAGTATGATCCAGAAGTTGGTGATCCAGATAGCGGTATAGCTGCGGCTACCCCCTTTGAGGAGATCCCAGAAGATTGGGTGTGTCCGGTTTGCGGTGCGACAAAAGATTTATTTGAACCAGCAGATTTGTAAAAATAACTACGATAACCGCTACGCAAAATTCAAAATCCTGTGTTCAAAGGTTTTGAAAGATTGACAATGAGAAATTTATTTCCGCCGTGCTGTACTAGCCTAGAAAGTAGGTGATCTAGAAAAGAAAGTTGGAAAATTGCTACCTTCAAAAATTGTAGTTGTTGGCGGCGGTGCCGCAGGATTCTTTGGTGCGATCGCTTGTGCTAGAGTCAACCCCCAAGCAGAAGTTACGTTAATTGAAGCCAGTCGTCAAACACTGGCGAAAGTCAGTGTTTCTGGCGGTGGGCGTTGTAATGTGACTCACGCTTGTTTTGATGCACATGAGTTAGTGCAGTATTACCCTAGAGGCGGTAAAGCTTTGCGGGGAGCTTTCGCACGCTTTCAGGCTAAAGATACGGTAGATTGGTTTGCAACCCAAGGTGTGCGGTTAAAAACTGAAGCAGATGGGCGGATGTTCCCCATCACAGATAGTTCGGAAACGATTGTAGATTGTTTGATGAACGCAGCCACAGCCGCAGGGGTGGAAATATTAACAGGAGTGGCTGTTGCATCAATTAAACAGTCACAAGGGAATCAGTTTGAGATTTTTTGCAGGTCGGGGAAGATCATCAACTGCGATCGCCTATTATTAGCTACGGGTAGCAGTCGTGTCGGCTATCAAATAGCCCAAGAATTGGGACATCATATTGAATCACCAGTCCCATCACTATTTACCTTTAATATTTCTGAAGCTAAATTGCGGGCGTTAGCAGGTATTAGCGTTAACCCGGCGCGGTTGCGGTTATGTGCTGATGGTGCATCACCACTGGAACAAACCGGCCCTTTGTTAATAACTCATTGGGGCTTAAGTGGCCCGGCTGTCCTCAAGCTTTCCGCTTGGGGTGCAAGATTGCTACACGACAAACGTTATCAAGCAACCTTGTTAGTTAATTGGTTGCCAGATTTTTCTCAAGAACAAGTACGGCAAAATATCCTAGCAATAAAAAATGAATGGGGAAAGCGGGCGATCGCTTTACATCGTGGCGTTGATTTACCGCACCGTCTTTGGCAATATATCATTGCTCGTGTCGGCATTACCACAGATGAGCGTTGGGCAGGATTATCCAATAAAACCCTCAATCTGCTAGTTCAAGAACTCACTCAAGGGCAATATTTAATTAGTGGTAAAGGAGTCTTTAAAGAAGAATTTGTCACCTGTGGTGGTGTGAATCTGAAGGAAATTAATTTTAAAACAATGGAAAGTAAACTTGTGCCAAATCTCTACTTTGCTGGAGAGATTTTGGATATTGATGGTGTTACTGGTGGATTTAATTTTCAAAGTGCTTGGACAACAGGTTACTTGGCAGGAACAGCTATGGGGGAACATAGTGCTGATTAGGTTTTGTTGATTAGTCAGTCTTTAAATATAGGGTGACTGTTTAAGATTACTACCTAACGACAAGCTAGAAGGAGAAAGGCTAAAAATCTTTAGTATTTTCTCCTTCTACTTTTTTATCTATATTTCTTAACCTAATCAAGTTGATTGATAGCTAGTCACTAATATTCTCTGCAAGCAAGATTAATTAAAAAGCGATCGCTTTGTAAATATAGGTAAATATCTAACTAAAAAATCGCAGTTTATTAATAAAAATAATTCAATTGCTAGAGGCTCAAATTACAAGGTTATGGTACTAATGATTTGCGATGATTGGACAAATACCAAACATTGTAGATGAAAAGCCCGTTTTCTTCTTCCTATTGTTATAGGAGTCTCCAGTTTTGTGTAAACTCGCGTTTCGCTAGAGGTAACACTTATGACTAGTTACGATCAGGTCTTTAACTCAAAAAAGACCATAGAAGAATCACTCAGCCCGGAAGAAGCAGTTGCTGCGATCGCAGTCGTTACCGCCATTGCCGATTCTAATATTGAAGAGATAGACGCAGAAAGTATAGCGGGCATACTTTGGGAATTTGAGGTTTTCGCTGAATATTCAGAAGATGAAATCATTGAAACGGTTGATGAACTCATCGCCATTGCCGAAGATGAGGGAGTCGGGGCTTTATTTAATGCAGCAAGTCAAGCCCTCACCGATGAGTTGGTCTGGGATGGGTTTGCAGCCGGGGTCATTATGCTCCTAGACGAAGAACAACTAGTAGTTCCTCAAGAGAAACAGGCTTATCTGAAAAAGCTTCAGGTAGCATTAAAACTGGAAGAGGACGAAGCCCAAGAAATCATCCAAGAGGTAACAGCAGCTTTCCAAGAAGTAGAAAATGAAGGTTACCTAGACGACGAAGACGATATTTTTACAGTAGAAAACTACTCTGATGAGGTATACGAATCACCCTTGGGTAACTTCACTGTACCCATTCCCGTTGATGCTGAACAAGGGGGGAAAATTCAAAGTCAAGAAGGCGTAGTTGGTTTCTCAGATGACTTCGGCACTTTATTAAGAATTGATTACTATCCCATACCTCCAGAACAATTAGAGGAACTTGACTCTACGGAAAAACAAGAATATCTCCGCTCAATCATGGTTGAAAAGTATGTACCACAGGCAATTCTGAATAATCTACCCAACGCGGAAATTAAGCATACAGAATATCAAGAGCATGAGACACTAGGCTATTATTATGCCCTGGTAGATATGCCTAATGGCTCAACAATTTCCCAAGCAGAGAACAACGGTACTGTTACTAGATTGAACGCTTATCGAGGTTTGATTTCCTTTATTAAAGATGATTTTTTGTATATAGTTAGCAACCAGCGTAGCTTTTTTAATGAAGATACTCCTACCTCTATTGAAGAAGAAGCTAAGAACATTAAAGAAAACATTTTAGGGTTTGTAGAAACTATAGAGTTTACCTAGTAGCAAACTCTGAATAAACATGAGTCTCCAACGAAGGCGAAGTTGGAGACTCATCTTACTTTATTTTGTTTTGTATTCTCATCACAGGAAGTTTTCTACATCCCGTGAACAGTGAATCAATTAGATCCGCGCTAAAATTGGTTCTGGTTTTGCTGTGTTGACAGTATTCGATTCTGAATCTGTGCTGTATATCTCACAGGAGTTATTGGGACTCTCGATCAGCTTAACTTTGTAAAGTTTAGCTCCTAATTCCTGGACGGGCGATCGCAGTAAGTTACTAATGTATAGAGCGATATTCTCAGCCGTTGGCACAACCTCAGCAAAGTAAGGAATATCTTTATTCAAAAATGTGTGGTCAAATGGTTCCACAACATAATCTTCAATCGCCTGATTCAAAGCACCTAAATCGATAATCATACCGGTGCGTGGATCAATCTCGCCTTTGACTGTCACTTCTAAATGATAGTTGTGTCCGTGACCGTGGGGACGCGCACATTTACCATAAATTTCTGTGTTGTCCTCTTGGCTAAGATTGGGATGAGCCAGCCGATGGGCGGCGCTAAAATGAGTACTGATAGTGAGGTAAGCTTCCATTCCGTTTCCTTGATAATCTGCCCAAAGTTCAGGATGTTCAAACAACTGCACACGGACTAAAGGCAAGTGAGGGGCTAGTCGCTGCCAGATAACCCGTGCGATATTTTCTGTAGTTGGCAAAGTTTGCCCAAATTCTGCCCAGACATCGTTGAGATAGGAAAAGTCCAGTTGGCTGGTAACTTCCCGCTTGATTACTTGCTTCACATCAGACAAGTTCAACACCATACCATATTCATCTAGTTCTCCAGCCAGAGAGATAAATATGACGTAGTTGTGTCCATGCCCAGGAAATCGAGAGCAAGCACCAAATTTTTCAATATTCTCGGCTTCACTCAGTTCTGGCAACCAATAGCGATGGCTAGCCGAAAACTGAGCGCGGCGATTTACAATACATTGCATGAGTAAACTGGGAGCAAAATTTAAACTTTCTTAATCTTTCACTCTTTCCAGCATAAACTAATTTCTTTGTCTGTAGCGATCGCATATTTTATTTCCTCACTAAAACAAGAGAATGCCCACTCTAAACCCAGTTTTCTAAAGCTAATTCTCTTACTTGCCGCATTCTTACAAAATCACTATCAGACGACACGATAATTAATGAGTGGCGTAAAGCGGTTGCGGCTATCCAGAGGTCGTTTTCACTGATACCAATGCTAGTTAATTTAGTTGTTTTGCGTTGACTTTTTTCTTTTGGGCCAAATTGCTTGATAATTTCTGATTT
This sequence comes from Trichormus variabilis 0441, assembly GCF_009856605.1. Lineage (NCBI taxonomy): Bacteria > Bacillati > Cyanobacteriota > Cyanophyceae > Nostocales > Nostocaceae > Trichormus > Trichormus variabilis. Next base: position 4,375,948 of record NZ_CP047242.1, read on the forward strand.
AAAATCACCGTAAATTTCTGTAGTCTCTTTATCGATTCCGTATAAATTAATCCGGCGCAGGAACGCATTGATTTTAATTAAATTAGCAGCCTTTTGATGGGAGTTGTGCGCCATAAACCTTAGCTCACCAGCAACTATCACGCTGGTTGCTAGTTGAACTTGACCAAGCGATCGCAAATGTTCGGCTACACTAGGCAGGCCTTCCATTAGGTAGGAACAGTGATTAGTATCAATAAGATACATAATTAAAATTCAAGTGGCATACGGCTTTCATGCACCAGTTGTAAACATTCTTTCATGTCTGAACCTTCCCAACTTCCCACAAATGCCAATAAATCTTGAGCAGTGGAACCTGTTAAAGTATGTTCGGCTATAACGGGTTTGATGTTTTTATGTTTGGCTTGTACAAACTGAACAAAGTCTAAAACTTCTTTTAATAGCGGTTCAGGCAAGGTTTCTAGTTCTTGAGTAATCTGTTCTTTAATTGACATTACCCCTACTCCTTATTTTCAAAACAACTAATTACAGGAAATCTTCTCTAACCTCTAATGACTGCTTACAGATGCTTGTGCTTCATAGTGCAATCTTGTAGCAATGCGGAATAATTCTTGACCTGTATGTAAATAGCGATCATCGTAGTTTAAGGGAAAGTAAGCCAATTCTTCTAGTCCGTCTGCTACTTGATTGAGGCTGTAGTAAAGGTGCGCGGCGGCTCTCGCCATACTAGGAGGGTTGGGACGGGAGCGAAAAATAGTTTGGGCTTGCTTGAAGTCATCTTTACAAGTTTGTAGGTATTCTTGAAACTCGTCCAATAGTTCATCATCAAAGGGATCAGCCGCTAGTTCCTCAATCTGTTCTTCCAACGAACTGAGAATAGTAGAAAGTAAACGATTGACTGGTTGATATACCAAGCGTAGCCATTCTTCTACCTGTTCATCAGCATCTTTGCCGCTTTTACGTTTTACTTGATATTCTTTTTGTGCTGATGTAGTACGCTGTAGGCGATCGCCTTTGAATTTCTGAGATTTATCCCGCAGTTCCTCATCATAATTGAGGCGACTTTGATTGTCGCCTAAAATTTCATAAGCTGCGTTAATTCGGATAATCTGCTCTTTATCTGCTGTGTCCTGGTTACTATCCGGGTGAAATAATTTTACCAAGCGGCGATAAGCTTGCTTGATCTCCGCTTGGCTGGCTTTAGGGCTGACCTTGAGAATTTCGTAGTGATTTAAATCTTTCTTAGAATCGACCATTCATCCAAAATTACGTTAGCTAATGCTAGCTGTTACCTTCGTTTCTAGGTCTTGGAACAATGGTGTACTCAGATACCTTTCTCCAAAACTAGGCTGAATCAATACAATTAAGCGTCCTGCGTTTTCTGGACGTTGAGCTACGCGAATGGCAGCACACAAAGCAGCACCACTGGAAATCCCAGATAATAGCCCTTCTTCTCTAGCTAAACGCCGACCATAAGCGATCGCTTCTTCATCTGTGACCGTAATCACTTCATCAATCAATTGTGTTTTTAGGACTTGGGGAACGAATCCCGCACCAATTCCCTGAATTTTATGGGGGCCTGGTTTACCTCCAGATAAAACTGGACTATTGGCAGGCTCAACTGCGATCGCCTGAAAACTTGGTTTACGGGCTTTCAGTACTTCCGCTACACCTGTGATCGTACCACCTGTACCCACCCCTGCGACAATCATATCTACCTGACCATCGGTATCTTCCCAGATTTCCTCGGCGGTAGTCTCCCGATGTATTTTCACGTTCGCTGGATTACGGAACTGCTGCAACATATAAGCGTGAGGGGTAGTATTCACTATCTCCTGGGCGCGGCGAATTGCTCCACTCATTCCTTCCATTCCTGGTGTCAATTCTAGCTCCGCTCCATAAGCCCGCAACATAGCCCGACGCTCACCACTCATGGTTTCTGGCATCGTTAAAATTAAGCGATAACCCTTGGCTGCTGCTGCCATTGCTAAAGCAATCCCCGTATTTCCCGATGTGGGTTCGACTAATACAGTCTTCCCAGGAGCAATCAACCCCTCCTGTTCAGCTGCATTAATCATACTCACCCCAATTCGGTCTTTCACAGATGATGATGGATTCATGCTTTCCATCTTCACAAGAATCTGAGCTACACATCCTTCCTCTTGAGGAATGCGATTTAGCTGTACTAAAGGTGTACGACCCACAAGTTCTGTAATGTTACGAGCAACCCGCATAATTTTCCCTTATTTAATTAATTATTTAGTCATTAGTCATGAATTACTTTCCCTCATTCACAGTACACGCCCGACAGCCTATAAACTATGGACTATGGACTATGGACTGTTGACTATTGACCACTAAATGTAATACATCACATCCAACTGCCTTCGAGAATCTCTTTTTTCACAAAGATCCTGTAGGCTATATTTTTTCAAAACGGAATTTGCCGCCTGACGCGCTTCTTGCCAAATTTCTTCTATAACAGAACCATCTAAGGTTTGAGACTTGAGATTTTCTTCACTAGTCTTCACCTCTAACCCTTCCAAACATTCCAATATCTCGAATATGCTAATTTTTCTGGGTTCGCGGGCTAAAAAATAGCCACCTCTTGACCCACGTTGGCTTCTGAGTATACCCCCGCGTCTTAATGTCGCTAATAGTTGTTCTAGATAGCGATCGGGTATGCTTTGTTGAGCGGCGATTTGCCTAATTTGCATCGGTTCGCCACTGTCGTAATGAGTTGCCATTTCTAGTAAGGCAAGAATTGCGTATTCTGATTTACACGATAGTTCCACAAGCAATAAGTGAGTGGTGAATAATTATGAATAGAGCGTTAAGTGTTAAACCCTAACTTCCTCTAGTATACTCCGGTTAAGCAGTAGGGTTTGTGCATTAGTGCTAAAGACAGCAAAAAACCCCGCTACTGAGCGGGGTTTCAATTATATTCAACTTTCTAGAAGTTTTTAATAGCTTAGAAAGTGAAGGTTGTTCTCAGAGTACCGATGATCGCATCATCTGCATTGCTGTTCTGACCAGGGTTAGTCAACCAGATTACACCAGGGGTGATGGAGATGTTGTCAGATACGCGATATTTGTAGAAACCTTCAACTTGGTAAGGAACTTCGTTAGCACCAGCTTGGACACCGCGTGCGTAAGGTTGAGCGCCTGCGAAGATACCCAGGACGTTACCTCTCTTACCAAAGTCAGGTAATGCTACACCGATACCGTAGCTCCAAACTTCTCTGTCATCGTTGGCACCGAAGCCTGTGACATCGCTGTAAGATACAAAGCCGCTAACTGATAGTTTATCGCTAGGTCTGAATGCCGCAGACAAACCGTAGGAGTTGCTGGAAGAAGCATTCAGGAAACTATTATTGTTGGCTAGTGAAGTACCTACGATAGCACCAGTATCTCCAGAGTTGAACAGTACGCCACCGGCACCACTATAACCATGAACATAAGTAGCAGCTAACGCCAAGCGATCGCCTACACTAAAGTTCAACTGACCTAAAGCAGCGTAATCGCCGTTGAATAGACCAGTATTAGGGCCAGGGTTATTAGCATCCGAAGCCAAATAACCTACGGTAAAGGAGCTAGGTCTTAAGATGCTACCACCTTGACCAAAAGGCACGTTGAAGGCGATACCTGCACCACCACCAATGCGGTAGATGGGATTTTCCGAGGAAAATGTAGATAAAGCGCCGTTACCGCCATCAGTCTTGTCAAAGAAATAAGGGTTGTTTACGGCTGCATAATGGCTGTGTCGTCCACCACTAGCGGCAAGGTAAACTTGAGCTGGGCCAACGGGTGCTTCATAGGTCAATCGGTCTATTTCTACACTATTGTTGCCAGTACTACCAACTTGGAAAGTTTGTAGTCCTTGACCACCAGCATCAATAAAATTGTTATTGTTATCTCTAAAATCAAAGCCAGTTGCATTACCAGCCGCTAAACGGGTGGTTAAAACGTCTCTACCTGTGAAGCTGGTTTGCAAGCCTAGACGAACTCTGTTTTGGAAAACAGTGTTGTTAGCGTCGCCAGTGTTTTCACCGAAAGCATCGGTAACGGCGAAGATAGCTTCACCGACTAGTTTTGTAGTTGTAGAGAACTGGTTAGCTTCCAATTCCGCAGTCCGTGCTTCTAGAGCATCTACACGACCGCGCAGGGTTGCCAATTCCGCAGAAAATTCTTCTTGTAAGCGTTGTAAGGTAGCTAAATCTTGCTTGGTTACTAGGTCTGCTGTTGCTGTAGCAATCAGTTCATTGACACGATCCAAACAAGCGTTTAAACCAGCCGCAAATTCATAGCGGGTTAAAGCACGGTTTCCACGATAGGTACCGTTGGGATAACCAGCAATACAACCGTAGCGCTCAACCAAAGACTGTAATGCTTGGAATGCCCAATCGGTTGGCTGTACGTCAGAGAACTGAGAAACCGAGGTGACTTGGCTTTGAGCGTTACCTTTACCTTCGCTGCTGTAGCGGTTAACTTGGTCGATAACCTTTGTATCTTCAGTTGTTGGGGCTGCTTGAGCCACAATTTCTGGTTGTTGAGCTAGTTCAGTAGGTACTACTGTTTCGGTTACTGATAATTCTGTAGTTGCATTTGTAGCTGCGATCGCTGCTGACGACACTAATAGTGTTGCGCCTAAAACAGCAGGGCTAACCACTAGGGATTTCCACAATAGATTAGACATTTTTACTTTTCTCCTCACACCTTGTATAGATAATTGTTCTTGTTGCAGCTACTCTCAAAAATGCGACATCTTATTGAAATCTTTTGATGAGGCATAGTTGCCACTATTACAATTTTAGTTTTTGCCAAGTTGATGATTGATTAACTTAGTATTAAAAATTAACGCAATTAACTCATGCAAAAACGTACCCATATAGCTGATTATTATAGAGCATTTCGACTGTATGGCAAGATAGGAGGGATCGCCTCATTAACTGTCACACTGATTCGTAGTTAGATTACAAAAGGGAGTATCTAATGTACAACTCCCTGTGTACCGAAAGTCATACATTGATGTATGTAGCTTCCAAGCAATACCAAAAAATGATTAGTTGATTTGGGAGATCGTTGCTGCTACATCAAAGTCTTTTTGTGTCAAACCACCTGCATCATGGGTTGTTAGTGTAACTTTGACTTTGTTGTAGGAGATTTCTATATCTGGATGATGTCCAGCTGACTCCGCAGGTTCTACCAACTTATTGACAAATGCGATCGCCTCAATAAAATCTTTGAACTTGCGGGTAGTCTGCAACTTAGAACCCTCTAACGTCCACCCAGATAGTTTGCTAGCTTGTGACTGAATTTCTGCATCGCCTAGTAATTGCGCCATTGGCAAAATCTCCTATATTTAAAAGATGTGTATGGCTCTGTCACCCTTGTCATTTTTTGATCTTGCCAATTTCTCTTTCCGCAAGGAGACAAGAAGCACGGGATATGGTCATTCCCTTACAAAAATTTAACGTAGTTATCTGCTGATTTTTCCTATGCAACCATCAATATCTTAAAACGTACCCATAAAAAACTATCCGCTCTGATTTAGATTGGATAATCTAAGTCAGAGCGGTCTAGCGGGTCTTCAGGTTGCAACCAGACTGCCGGAAGGAACTCCGAGCTTTAGCCTAGCTTTTGGAGCTAACTTAGTCTCGAAAAGACTAAGGCTAACTTTTAGAGAACAGCCCCGGCGCGCAGCCGGCTAACTGCAACCTGATGACCCATGCTTTTACTACTTTCTATCATGGGCATCACCTCCTTGTTGCCTAAACGGTCTTAGTCTCAAAAAGGCAGAGAATTTATCTCTGGGTTTTCACCTTTGCTCAATATAACATACAAGTTTAGAGATTAGTCCATAGTCAATTGACAATCGACCACAAAAAGAAAAACCCCCGCCAAAAAGCGGAGGTTTGAACACAATGGCAAGCGATGAATCTTAAATCATGCTTAGAGAGCATTACCGCGAGGTAATACTTCTTCGGGGAATACAAATTTTTCGTGAGGCTGATCTTGAGGAGCCATCCAAGCGCGGATACCCTCGTTCAGCAAAATGTTCTTGGTATAGAAGGTTTCAAATTCTGGGTCTTCTGCTGCCCGTAATTCTTGGGAAACGAAGTCATAAGCCCGCAGGTTCAATGCTAAACCAACGATGCCTACCGCACTCATCCACAACCCAGTGACGGGTACGAACAACATGAAGAAGTGCAACCAGCGTTTGTTGGAGAAAGCAATCCCGAATATCTGTGACCAGAATCGGTTCGCTGTCACCATTGAATAGGTTTCTTCTGATTGGGTGGGGTTGAAGGCGCGGAAGGTGTTTGCGCCTTCGCCGTCTTCAAATAGGGTGTTTTCTACTGTTGCACCGTGGATGGCACACAGTAGCGCTCCACCTAGTACACCTGCTACTCCCATCATGTGGAAGGGGTTTAGTGTCCAGTTGTGGAACCCTTGGAGGAATAACAAGAATCTGAAGATTGCTGCTACTCCAAAGCTTGGTGCAAAGAACCAAGATGATTGTCCCAATGGGTACATCAGGAATACGCTGACGAATACCGCTATGGGTGCTGAAAATGCTAGTGCGTTGTAGGGTCTGATTCCTACTAGGCGCGCAATTTCAAATTGACGTAGCATGAATCCGATCAAACCGAAGGCTCCGTGTAGGGCTACGAATGGCCATAACCCCCCTAGCTGACACCAACGGGTAAAGTCCCCTTGGGCTTCTGGTCCCCACAACAACAACAGGGAGTGTCCCATGCTGTCTGCTGGGCTTGATACTGCTACTGTCAGGAAGTTTGCTCCTTCCAGGTAGGATGATGCTAGTCCGTGGGTGTACCACGATGTGACAAATGTTGTACCGGTTAGCCAACCGCCTAGTGCTAGGAAGGCGCAAGGAAATAATAATATCCCTGACCAACCTACGAATACGAAGCGATCGCGCTTTAACCAGTCGTCTAGTACGTCAAACCACCCTCTACTGGGGGCCCTTCCTACTGCGATGGTCATTACAAGAAATCTCCAATGTTTTTATAAGTTCGGGTTTGCCTGTAGATGAAAATTGTATTACATCTTACAAACAGAAAGTTAACCAGATTGTCAATCTAGTTTACAAATTTTTACCGTCTCTAATAATTCTATGTGCAAACCGCTAATTTTTCCAGTAAATTTTGGGAATAATTTAATCTTTGGATACAGAAAGGGTTGAGGATGAGTGATTGGGGACTAGGCGGAAGCAGACAAGCACAGGGGAATCCTTAGCACCCGCTACACGCCCCCTACCCCGCTTCAGCACACCCTACAGGTTCTTCGCAGGAGCGCAGCACTCATGACTCAGCACTCATCATTCCCCAATCTCCAATCTCATAACGCTAAAATGAGTCCTACAGTTATATGTAATTCCTGCTAAATGTTTACCATTGATTTAAGCATCAAGAACACTGCCTTCCCAATAACAGTGCAACGTAAGACAGCAGAGGACGCTGAGGCTGTTTATCAGCTGATTTTGGCAGCGATCCGCTCTGGTAATCCTGATATTGTGGAACTGAAGTGTGAGGGCAAGACAGAGAAAAAAATTGCTGTCCGCGCTAGTGAAATTTCTGGAGTCCAGATTACTCAGAAAGATGGTGTCACTACAAGTAGTGGTAGAGCGCCTGGATTTTTTGCCCTAGCGGGTGAGTAACCCAAGGTATCAACATGGCGGACATGGGCATTGTCGTTAAAGATTTAAATTTCAGTTGGCCGAACGGTGAGACAGCAATTCAATCTTGCTCTTTGGAAGTACCCCAAGGAGAATTTTGGATGCTTTTGGGTACTAATGGCAGTGGCAAATCTACCTTACTCCGTCTCCTAGCAGGGCTTTTGGCTCCTAAATCTGGTGAAATTGGGGTTTTACATCCTGTGGGTTTTGTCTTCCAAAACCCTGATCATCAATTGGTGATGCCAACTGTTGGTGCTGATGTGGCTTTTGGTTTGGTGGAAGAAAAACTGCCAACATCGGCTGTCAGAGCGAGAGTAGAAGAGGCACTGGGGGCAGTGAATTTGAGTGCTTTACAGCTACGCCCAATTTACGCCCTGAGTGGGGGACAAAAGCAGCGTGTGGCTATTGCTGGAGCGATCGCTCGTCGCTGTGAAGTCTTATTATTAGATGAACCTACAGCCTTACTTGACCCAGATAGTCAACTGGACTTAGTGGCCAGTGTCCGCCGCCTAGTGAAAAGTAGGGGTATCACAGCTTTGTGGGTAACACACCGCTTGGATGAATTGAATTACTGTGATGGTGCTTTCTTACTGGAGAAAGGTTGTTTAGTAGATCAAGGTGAACCCCAACGCCTCAAACAACGCCTTATGGAAGTACACCAAGAAGCTTCTTGAATTGGAGAATGGGGAATGGGGGAAAGGATGAATGCCTCGCCCATACCTCATGACCAATCACTACTGGCAACTGACAACTGACCAGCCTGAATTAATCAGTAATTTTTGACAACTGCAACGCGCCATTAATGGCGCGTTTGTTATTATTTGGGGCTTTTTTCACCTCAACTTTGCAAACAAATCATAATTTCCAACTATTTGTAACATAGTGTTACAGGCGATGCTTCAATTACTATAAAAGTTATGAATGGATCTTGTTAACTCTAGAAAATTGTGATCGAAAACCATGCCCCGTTCCCCAATCCCAGCCGTTTTATTAGTAGACGGCTACAATATAATTGGCGCTTGGCCTTGTTTGAAAAAAACCCGTGATAAAAATGGACTAGAGGCTGCTCGCGGGCAACTTGTGGAAGCAATGACAAGTTACAGCTCGTATCAGGGTTATGACACTCAAATAGTTTTTGATGCTCACTATCAAAATACTTGTAGTAACAAAGAAATTATTACAGAGCTAGTTTCAGTTTATTACACAGATTTTGGGCAAACAGCAGATACTTATATTGAAAAAATTTGTGCTTCTTTGCGCCCTGAAGTTTCGCAAGCTCGCATTTCTCGTGTAATTGTTGCTACATCAGACCGCGCACAACAGTTGACAGTACAGGGATACGGGGCTGAATGGTTATCAGCATATCAACTGTGCGGCGAAGTAGAAACTACAGTGTGTAGGATGCGGCAAAAGTATCAATCTCGTAAACAATCTAAAAGCAGGTTTCTCGCCAGCACCATTGATCCTCAAGCGCGTCAAAAGCTAGCTGAACTACGAATGGGGATTTAAGTAAATATTACCATCTAAAAGCCTCTAGTGTCATTCTAGAGAAGGTTTTGGCTGGAATAATCTAGACAATAAAGCTACTGGAAAATTTTTTTTGCAAAAGTACTTGCCATATCCTATCGACTACGCTACTATTATAAATCGTGAGAGCAACGTTCCTCAGTAGCTCAGCGGTAGAGCGATCGACTGTTAATCGATTGGTCACTGGTTCGAATCCAGTCTGGGGAGTTTAACAATAGAGAAAGCAAATGGTAGAAAATGAAGCGAGAGAAGTAAAGCTTCGATAAGCTACTCAATGTGTTTCTGCAATTTTGGTCACTGGATTAATCTGTGGTTCTCCTGAATCATGGCTCTTATGGTACCTGTCCTGAGACATTATTGGCGGCACAGGACAGAGATTGCAGTGGGCTAAGCCCCGCCTTTGGCGATCGCAATTGGAACGAAAACCACTGCGATTTTTTAGAAGGGCGAGATTTTTTGTCCATACACGACGAATTGTTTGATAACTTTGGTATTCAGGTACAGGTAGTTCCCTAGACAGAATCACCACGATTGTTAATTAGGATTTCAGCACTGATTTACAATCATATGGAGCAGGATAAATATTCAGCGCGGCGCTCGGAGAATTGTCAAACAACTAAATTAAGTCTGTAGGGCGATCGTTGGTGATTAACTGAACTTGGTATAATAGTTTTGTACAACAACAATTAGTCCAAAAAGCGACAACTTCGAGCAATCAAAGAGGCTCTTTGAATGGAAATGACCCTTCAACGTCAACCGGATATTAACCTGTCATAGTTGTTGACTGTTGACAGACTTGAAAGCCTTTTATTGTCAGGGTTTTATCTTAGCTTGATGTCCTAATCTATCTGGCTACAGCTATAACAGGGGAATAATATGAAAAATATTGTGCAGAAAATATTTTCCGGTTTAGCTACACCTATAAAAATTTCTCTAGCAGTTTTGCTGTTAAGTACACCAGCAGTAGCTAACGAAAATTCTCAGATTACTGGTGGTTTAATTCCTAGAGAACCAAACTTCTTTAAACAGGGAAGGGATCTGTTTGATAGAGAAATCTACCGTTTACTCACAACAAATCGACAGACTCAAGAAGCCGTTCTCAAGATTCCCCATCAGTTATCAATTCAAGAACAATTATTTCCCTTGGAAAAGCCCCAACCCTTACCAAGTAATTATAATAGTCCTAAAACAAATAAATGACTTTAGTTGGTTATATGAGAAGTTATTGTGGGAATTGGAGATCATTAGCGACACTGTCCAAGTTTTGTTCTGAACTTTGTCTAACTTCTGTAGAAATATTTTAAGTTACTTCCAGACCAAAAATATTCAAAATGTGCGGTGCGTCAGTAAGATAGAACCTAACTATAAGAAGTAAGTTAATTTTTGATGGGTGCGGCTTTCTATCGAGAGTGTTGTGTGAATTTTGTCTTGTAAAAACAATGGGTAATTGTTCAATATCAATTACCCATTGTTATATCAAATATTCAAACTTTTACCAATTAGATATCTAAATCTGTGAGGTTAAGCTTAGAACCGTAGGTTTCAATAAATTCGCGTCTAGGTGCAACCCGATCGCCCATTAAAATTGTAAAGATGCGATCGGCTTCTGCGGCATCTTCAATTTCGACTCGCTTGAGGGTACGGGTTTCTGGGTTCATGGTGGTTGTCCAGAGTTGTTCTGGCATCATTTCACCCAAACCTTTGAATCGTTGGATGGTGTAGTTGGCATTTGCGGGAAATTTGGCGATCGCTTGTTGTAGATCACGCTCGCTATAGCAATACTCATAATTGCGTCCCCGTTCTACTTTATATAATGGGGGACAAGCAATATAAATGAAACCTTGTTCGATGAGCGCTCGTTGGTATCTATAAAAGAAGGTCAATATTAATGTGCGAATGTGCGCTCCATCTACGTCAGCATCGGTCATGATGATGATGCGGTGATAGCGTAGTTGGGTGGAGTCGAATTCTTCACCTTTGACACCTAAACCCAGGGCAGTAATTAACGCCTGAATTTCATTATTTTTATAGATTTTGGAATCGTCTGTTTTTTCGATGTTAAGGATTTTACCACGTAGAGGGAGGATAGCTTGGGTGCGGCGATCGCGTCCTTGTTTGGCGCTACCACCGGCTGAGTCACCTTCCACAATGTAAATCTCAGATTCGCTGGGGTCGCGGGAACTACAATCTGCTAATTTACCGGGTAATGGAGAAGATTCTAGTACTGATTTACGTCGGACTAACTCCCGTGCGTGACGTGCTGCTTCTGCGGCTTTGAAAGCTTGGATGGCTTTATCTAGAATTGCGTCAGCGATACCAGGGTGAAATTCTAAGTACTCGGTGAGGACTTCGCCTACTAAAGAGTCAACAATACCTCGGACTTCGGTGTTACCTAGTTTGGTTTTGGTTTGTCCTTCAAATTCTGGGTCTGGGACTTTGACGGAAATTACTGCTGTTAAACCTTCGCGGACGTGTTCACCACTGAGGTTTGCTTCATTTTCTTTAATTTTATTGCGCTTGCGGGCGATCGTGTTGAGTGTCCGAGTTAGAACCGCCTTTAAACCTTCTAAGTGTGTACCGCCATCTATGGTGCGGATATTATTGGCGAAACCCAGTACATTGTCTGTGTAAGCATCAGTACACCACTGCAAGGAAACTTCTATTTGTACGTTGTTACGCTCTCCCTGCACATAGATGATTTCTTCATGTAGTGGTTGCTTATCACGGTTCATGTAAGCAATGTACTCTTTGATACCACCTTTATATTCGTAGCTTTCTACTTTAGGTGTATCACTTTTTAGTAGTTCCAAACGATTGTCGGTGAAAGTGATTTTCACTCCTGCATTCAGATACGCTAACTCGCGCAGGCGACTTGAGAGGGTGATGTAATCAAATTCAATACTATTAGTAAAGATTTGACTATCTGGTTTGAAACTGACAGATGTTCCTGTTCTTGCTTCCTTATAGGGCTTTGCTATGAGTTCAGTAACAGGGATACCACGTTCATAACGTTGAATATGAACTTTTTTATCTCGCCAGACTGTAACTTCAACAACTTCTGACAAGGCATTAACTACGGAAATACCAACCCCGTGCAAGCCTCCAGAAACTTTGTAACCACCACCGCCAAACTTACCCCCAGCGTGCAGTACCGTCATCACTGTTTCTAAAGCTGATTTTCCCGTCCGCGAGTGAGTATCCGTAGGAATACCGCGACCATCATCTGTAACAGTCACGGAACCATCAGCATTGATATCCACCTCTATATGAGTGCAGTAACCTGCCAATGCTTCGTCAATAGAGTTGTCTACCACCTCATAAACTAGATGGTGGAGTCCTCGCGGCCCGGTAGAACCGATGTACATCCCCGGTCGTTTACGGACGGCTTCCAGACCTTCCAGAACTTGAATCTGATCGGCACTGTAACTGCTCGTCATGAATATTCTCCTGATGCGTGGGGTTGAAATCGCCCAAAGGCTAAAAAGTCAAATCACTCCAAAATTCTAACACAAAAGCCTTAAAGGCGACTGTAGGGCATTTTTGTGAGAAGTTTATATAGGGGATGTAACCCCATAAGTTTTTTGAATTAATCGCCTTACTATTGCAAATTTCACCGATTTATAACATACTCAACAAGTTTTGAGTAGAAGAGATTAAGACTTTGTAGTGTTTAGTCTCCGAACAAAATTTCACCTATCGTCTGTTAAATCGCTCAAAATCTAAAAAGAGCAAAATGCTTAAGAATTTTAGCACAAAAGCGTTGATGGGAAGCAGGGGAGTAGGGGAAAACTATTGACAACTGATAACTGACCAATGACTAAATTAATCGTAATTTGTGGAGCTACGGCGACGGGTAAATCTGGTTTGGCTTTGAACTTAGCCATGCGGTTGGGTTCTGTGATTTTGAGTGCTGATTCTCGTCAAGTGTATCGTGAATTTGATATTGGTACAGCGAAGCCAACGCTGGCAGAACAAAAAGCCGTTCCTCATTATCTAATAGATATCTGCACTCCCAGAGAAACGATGACAGTTGCAGATTATCAAGAACAGGCACAAGCACTAATTAATTCTCTGCCAGTTTCGCCGTTATTGTTAGTGGGAGGTACTGGTTTATATATACGTTCTATTGTGCAGGGGATGAAGATCCCCAGGGTTGCGCCGAATTATGAATTGCGATCGCAACTCGAATCTTTAGGTCAAACTACACTCTACGGCATATTACAACAAGTTGATCCCGTTGCGGCTCAAAAGATTCATCCCCATGATCCTGTACGGACTTTACGGGCAGTAGAAGTATTTTACGTTACTGGCATTCCCATATCGGCACAGCAAGGAGAAAATCCCCCAGATTACCCTATTTTACAAATTGGATTAGATTGTGAAATGGAAAGATTGAGTGAGCGCATTCACAAACGCACTGAACAAATGATAGCAGATGGCTTAGTTGGAGAAGTTGAATATCTGTGCCAAAAATATGGTGCTGATTTACCCTTGTTAAATACTTTAGGATATCAAGAAATTAAGCAATATTTAGCTGGAGAAATTTCCTTAGAAGCAGCCAAAGAATTAATCGTACTGCATACAAGACAATTTGCCAAACGCCAACGCACCTGGTTTAGAGCCTATCCCCAAATTGAGTGGTTTAATGCAGATGATGCTGATTTATTAGATATTGTTTGGCAGCGCATACAACAGTAGAGAAATTTGATCAAATGCCTCTAAATGATACAGTTACAAATCCAAAGACCCTCTTAGTTATTTACCTACAAAAACTGAGTAAGCTGTGCCAAAATCTACAAATAGAGGACTGTAGAACAGCATCATGATTGGATACATACTGCGGCGGCGTTATAAAATTATCAAACAATTAGGCTCAGGTGGGTTTGGCGAAACTTATTTGGCTGAATACCCGCAGGATCTACCAGTCAGCCCACAGTACAAATGTGTTGTCAAGCGACTTACTAGACCCCAGACTCCAGACTTAGATACAGAAGAAAGGTTTAAGAGGGAAGCAGCTATATTATTCAGGTTGGGTAAGGAACATAACCAAATTCCTGAACTGTATGATTTCTTTGAGGAAAATAGAGAATTTTATCTTGTTCAAGAATATATTGATGGACATGATTTGAGTTACGAAATGGAACAAGGTAAACCGTGGAGTGAGGCTGATGTAATTCAACTTTTGCAAGAAATTCTAGAGGTGCTAGATTTTGTTCATCAAAATAATGTGATCCACCGTGATATCAAACCATTAAATTTGATGCGGCGGTATTCAGATAATAAAATTGTCCTCATTGACTTTGGAATTGTCAAAGAAATAAGTGCTTTAGGCGTAAATGCTCAAGGAAAAATCAGCAGTACAGTTCCAATTGGTACTCGTGGTTATATGCCAAGTGAGCAATTTCATGGTCATCCTAAATTATGTAGTGATATTTATGCGGTAGGAATGACTGCAATTCAAGCGTTAACTGGTTTGCCACCACAAGAACTACACATAGATCCTGATAAATTAGAAGTTATATGGCGAGAAAAAGCTCAAGTAAGCAACATACTGGCAGATATTTTGACTAAAATGGTGCGTTATCATTCCAAGCTGCGATACACAGATGCAAGTGCGGTATTGGAAGCCTTAAAACAGACTCAGTTTAGTTTACAAACATCTGCCAACTCACCAAAATTAAAAGTTTCAAACCAATCTCAGTTATTACTATTGTTATTAAAACCAATTCAGATTGCAGACAAATATGGTTATATTGACCAGTCTGGACAGGTTATTATTCAACCCCAGTTTAATGAAGCTCATAATTTTGCCGAAGAGTTGGCGTGTGTCCAGTTTGATAATAAGAAATATGGGTATATCGACTTGAGTGGACGGGTAGTGATAGAGGCACAATTTCATGAAGCTTGGAGTTTTTCTGAAGGGCTAGCAGTAGTCCAGATTGGAGATAAATATGGATACATAGATAAAAATGGAACGCTAGTCATCCAAGCTCAGTTTGATTATGCTCACGACTTCCGTAACGGGAGAGCAATGGTTGAAATTGGAAAACAAAAGTACCATATCAATAAAATGGGAAACTTTATTAAAATTATTGGTATGCTATTTCAAAATCAAATGAAGTAACCCAGAGTTACTTTAATAAAAGATGTGACTATATGGGAATAAACAGCTATTTCAAAGTATTTGTGCTATTTTGCGCCTAGTTAAAAAAGTAACAATATAAATAACAAAAATATGTTCACCTTTTCTCAACCGATTAAACTGCTTACTTAGAATCAGTGCGATCGCCTCTTCACCCCCTGAAACTGCTATTCTTGCAACAATAGTAATTAAACTCCTCCACCAGTCTGTTAAATAAAAATCTATGCTTACCCAAGACCAAGATCAGAAACAACGTAACTGGAAACCCATTATCAAAGCATTCGAGGCTGTCCTGGGTACAAATGGCGTAGTCCAACGCCGTGAGGAACTTATCACTTATGAGTGTGATGGTTTAACTAGCTATCGCCAACGTCCGGCTGTGGCGGTGTTACCTAGAACGACAGAACAAGTGGCGGCGGTAGTTAAAATCTGTAACCAGTATGCTGTACCCTTCATTGCGCGGGGTTCTGGTACTGGTTTATCTGGTGGTGCTTTACCATCGGAAGATTCAGTTTTAATTGTTACTTCTTTAATGCGGCAAATTCTGAATGTTGATTTAGATAATCAGCGCATAGTTGTACAACCAGGAGTAATTAACAGTTGGGTGACACAAACTGTTAGTGGTGCGGGATTTTATTATGCGCCAGACCCTTCTAGTCAAATTATCTGTTCAATTGGGGGTAACGTTGCGGAAAACTCTGGCGGGGTACATTGTCTAAAATATGGTGTCACAACAAACCACGTTTTGGGTTTGAAAATCGTCACACCTGAAGGGGAAATAGTTGATTTAGGTGGACAAATTCCTGAAGCCCCTGGTTATGACTTAACTGGTATATTTGTCGGTTCGGAAGGTACTTTAGGGATTGCTACAGAAATTACTTTGCGGATTCTCAAAAGTGCAGAATCAATCTGTGTATTATTAGCAGACTTTACCAGTGTGGAAGCGGCTGGGGCGACTGTTTCTGATATCATCAGCGCGGGGATAATTCCTGGTGGGATGGAAATGATGGATAACGTTAGTATTAATGCAGTGGAAGATGTTGTCGCCACTAATTGTTATCCGCGTGATGCCACAGCGATTTTGTTAGTAGAAATTGATGGTTTAGATGTCGAAGTTGCCGTGAATAAACAACGGGTGACTGACATTTGTCAACAAAATGGGGCGCGTAGTGTGACTTCTGCTAGTGACCCAGAAACTAGATTGAAATTATGGAAAGGGCGTAAGGCGGCTTTTGCTGCGGCTGGTCATTTAAGCCCAGATTATTATGTGCAGGATGGTGTCATTCCTCGGACTCAGTTACCTTATGTATTGCAGGAAATTGAGGCATTGAGTCAAAAATTTGGGTATCCAATTGCCAATGTTTTTCATGCTGGTGATGGTAATCTGCATCCATTGATTCTATTTGATAATTCCATTTCTGGTGCATTAGAGAAAGTCGAAGAATTGGGAGGAGAAATTCTCAAACTTTGTGTGAGAGTCGGGGGTAGTATTTCTGGAGAACATGGTATTGGGGCAGATAAAAAATGTTATATGCCTGATATGTTTAGTGATGTTGATTTAGAAACAATGCAGTGGATCAGACAAGTATTTAATCCCCAAGGTTTGGCTAATCCTGGAAAGATATTCCCCACACCGCGCACTTGTGGCGAAGCTGCAAATGCTATTAAAAATCAACATTTTGAAGGAGTAGAAAGATTTTAATACTCATCAATTAACAACAAAAATATTTATTTGTAGTAAGGGCTAAAGCCCTTATTTTTTTAAAGAACTTGAAAAAATAAGATTTCATGTGTAAAACAATACAATTAAACAATATTTATAATATACTGACTCTATTGAGCCGCCATATTTATCTATGTACTTTGATTGGAAGAAAGATAAGCTTTACTTTTTTTGGATACTAGGAACTACTATAGGCCTAGTTGCTGGATTAATTTCTGCCCTTTTTTCTAGTGTTGCTATCTATAATCTCCCTCTTGTGGGTGCTAGCAAAGGACTGATAAACTTTTTGTCTAGTGCGATCGCAGGATTAATTCTAGGCTTCTGTCAAGGTATAGCTTTAGCAAAGTTATTAAAGCATCAGGAATTATCTACAAATATTCGTCGGCTTACTATTAAATGGATTCTGGCAACAACTATTGCATTTTCTCTAGGTGGTCAAGTCACCAGTCTATGGACTAATTTAGATGGTACTTTAACGCCTCAGATGTTAGTTTTTAAGCTATCTCTAATCCTATTTCTCATCGGACTTGCTCAAGGAATAGTCATGCAGTGGTCTATCAAAAAAATTTCCCAATGGTTACTTATCCATATTCTCAGCATTTTAGCTAGCGTTTTAGTCGGTGTATTTCTGTTTTTTCTCACAATTTCAATTGGCGGAGGGTTAAGTGGTGGTGGTTTAGGAGTTTTAGTTTACGCATTTCTGATTGCACCTTTATTAATTAGTGTATCTACAGGAATCATTTATGGTTCTATAACTATTCTATTTTTACCAAATTTATTAAAAAATGATATTTAACACCATTTTCTTTGTAATCTATGGAATTTTTGGCAATCAAGCAAGCTGATCACTAATTAATATACAGCATTCCTATTTGATTTGTGAAAATCAAGAGGATCAGATATCCGACTTCTTTAAGAAGTCGGATATATTTTGGTTCACGAATGATTTAGGATTGCTATAGTTTGAATTATTGATATATAGATGACGTTATTCATCAAGAGTTTGAGGGTATACTAACTTATTCCGTAATTCTTATCCCCTCTTCCCGGCGAAGTTAGACTTTCTCATGACTCGGTTGGCAAAATTGTTTTTTTCGTACTTACTGTTTATACAATTAATATTGTATTTAACAGGATTATCTATCCCTTCATTTTCTAATTATGAACAAAAAAGCAATCTACCGACTACAACAGAAATTCGTGGAGTTTGGCTGACTAATGTTGCTAGCGGTGTACTTTTTGTACCCTGGGGTATTAATCGTGCTATTGACCAACTATCTGCACTAAACTTTAATACAATTTATCCTGTAGTTTGGAACAGGGGCTATACCTTTTATAAAAGTGGTACAGCTAAATCTGTTACGGGTGCTGATACTCAACCGCTGCTGAATTTTGTCCACGGGGGACAGGATGTTTTAGCAAAGATAGTTGCACTTGCTAAACCGAAAAATTTAAGCGTTATTCCCTGGTTTGAATATGGTTTTATGGCACCGCCCGATTCAGTGATAGCAAAACGACATCCTGAGTGGTTAACAAACGGTCAAGGTGGAGTCGTATCTATTAGTGAAATGTTACCAGAAGAAAGCGACACCGACCCTACAAATAAGTTAGTTTGGCTCAATCCTTTACACCCAGAGGTACAGCAGTTTATCCTATCGCTAATTACAGAAGTTGTTACTAATTATCATATTGATGGCATTCAAATTGATGATCATTTTGGAATGCCAGTACAGTTTGGCTATGATCCATATACAACTGAACTTTATCAAAAAGAACATCAAGGTAAAAGCCCCCCTCGCAATCATTTTGATGGGGAGTGGATGAAGTGGCGTGCTAACAAGATCACTCGTTTCATGACACAAGTTTCTCAAGTAGTGAAAGAGATTAAACCCAATGTTAAGGTATCTCTTTCTCCTAATTCGCAAGCTTTTGCTTACAGGTATTATTTGCAAGATTGGGCAAGTTGGATAAAAACAGGTTTAGTGGATGAATTGATTTTGCAGGTGTATCGCAATGATAAAAGTAGCTTTGTGTACGAATTAGAACAGCCTGCTGTCAAGCTTGCGCGTACTCAAATTCCCGTAGCGATTGGCATATCCACAGGAACTTTGCGAAGTCCTGTTAAGATTGAGCAAATTAGAGAACAAGTACAAGCTGTACGCGATCGCTCTTTTTTTGGTATCTCTTTCTTTTACTGGGAAAGTCTGTGGGGTTACATCACCCCAGAATCACCCCCATACCGCCGTCAAATATTTCAACAAATGTTTACTGCTAAAGCCGCTAGGCCATTAGCACCAGTGAGGGAAAGCAAAAGGCAGGGTGAAGGGTAAAACGGCTCTTTCCTTGTCCCTAATCCCCAATTATCCCCATGAAAACACCGTTAAAATTTATCTTGCTGTGGACTATAGCTACTTTTGGTGGGTTTTTGGGTAGTTTGTTTTGGGTGGAAGTGGGGGAACAGTCAGAGATTGGCCTTGTACAAGCTGCTATTGGTGGATTAGCGATCGCCTTACCTCAAAGTTTAATTCTGCGAGAAAATATCTCTATATTCAAGTGGGTTTGTTTCACCTTGGTTGCTTGGGTATTAATTACAGCTATCGGTGTCGGCGCAATTGGTTGGGTTGTACCCTCTGGGGAAATTCTCCCTCTACGCCTCCTGTATGGGGCAAAAATCGGTGTTGTTGGCGGTCTGGCTTTGGGAATAGCCCAATGTTTGGCAATTCGTCAGCCAATCTTATGGACTTGGCAATGGATATTAGTTAATTCTTTTAGTTGGGCGATCGCTATCCCCATAGGTACTACTATAGGGTTTATCCTCTGCCGCCTCACTCACTTGTTTTTAGGTGAAGTCGCCGGATTAGCTATGACTTGGCTTGTAGTAGCCATCCTCACAGGTATTAACGCCTATAAGTTGGATAGGGGTGTAGGGGTTTAAAACTCTTACACCCTCACACCCTCACACCCTTACACCCTGTCTCAACAGAAAATCTGGGCGCGTAAGTCCTATTTAAGTTAAGCGAGCATGACTTTATTAAAATATATAACGTTAATTAATTTACTGTTTGAATTGTATTAAGCTTATGCAACAATCTTAATTAAATCTTAATAATAAATTTCAATAAAATTACATTAACCTGCAAATGCGTTTTCACCTTCACCAAGCAGGATTTTTTGTTCTTATTGCTATCCACTTTTCTAGATTTCTGGTAAGAAATAAAGATAGGGCAAAATATCACAAGCAAAGTCGAACTAAATTTCACTTTAGGCGCTAAAAAGCATTTTCTACCATGAAATTCCGAGAGAACGCGCCTACACGAGCCAGTAAAACCAGACAGGGACTCTCGCATGAATATCAACCCAGTAGATTCAGCCATCAAGTTGAAGCAGCAGTCGCATCCGCATATTCTTTTTGGGACAGAGGTAGATGAACACAGCAGTGGCGAACAATTATTACTGAGTATGTATGATTCTGTGCAGACATCTATATTTGTGGTGGATGTTCTACAAGATGGAGATTTTCAGTATGTAGCACTCAATCCCACCCATGAAAGATGGGTAGGGATTAGGTCAGAAGATTTGCGGGGCAAAAAACCAGAAGATATTTTAACAGCTGTTGATGCGGCTAAAGTGCGTCAGCACTATGCTGACTGTGTACGCTTTGGCAAAACGATTTCCTATGAACAATGCTTACAGTTTCAGGGAGTAAGCACTTGGTGGAGTACAACGCTTACGCCACTACGAGATACTAACTCCAAAATTTATCGATTGATTGGCACTAGTAGCAATATCACTGCGGCAAAACAAACAGCACAAGCCAGGGAAATTCAAGCGGAAGGCGCGCAGATTTTAGCCGCAATTGCCCAAAGGATTCAGGAATCTTTGGATTTAGAAACAATCCTTTATCAAACTGCCAAAGATTTACGACAGTGTTTAAAATGCGATCGCATTCTGATTTATCAAATCAAATCAGACAATAATGGGGCGATTGTTGCAGAATCAACTGTATTGCCTGATATTTCCCTCTTGGGAAAACACTTCCGTGATCCTTGCTTTCAAGGTAAAAATAAGGAATCTCAGGGGCGATGTTGTCTAGAAATTATTGAAGATATATATGCAGCAGGAGTGAAACCTTGCCAGAGGGATTTCCTCGCCTCCATGCAGGTGAGGGCGAATATAGTCATGCCAATAGCCTTAAAACCAGACTTATGGGGGCTGTTAATTGCTCAATACTGCTATGAACCACACCAATGGCAGCAAATAGAAATTGACTTACTCAAGCAACTAGCCACCCAGTTGGGTATAGGCATTCAAAATGCGAAACTACAACAGCAACTAAAACAACTGCAAGCCAAGCTAACAACACACAAACATGAGCAGCAAGCCCAGGTAAAACAGACAGACAAATTTCAAGCACTAGTTTTAAATATTACAGAAAAAACCCGTGATTACGGCGAGGAAACGCAAGTTTTAGCAACAGTCACTCAAGAATTAGCCAATTTATTCCAACTAGAATCTTGCTACATCGAACTTTATAGCACTGACTGCACCGTAGCTAGTGTAGTTCATGAATATGCAGCTAACCAGCCCACATACCAGGGACTCACTAGACAAATTGCAGACTTTAGCGAAATCTATGAACCACTATTGCAAAAACAGCATTTTCAAACCATAGAAATTGTCCCTGGTTGGCATCCTCAATTACTGGTTATTACCCAACTGGCTTGTCCCATTTTCGATGCTCAAGGGATGCTGGGTAATCTGTGGCTGATTCGACCCATACAACAAATGCTGACTCAATCAGAAATTTGCCTAGTACAAACTTTAGCAAATCTATGTGCGATCGCCATTCGCCAGGCCAAGTTAGACGCAACTAACCAAGCACGACTGAAAAAATTAGAACAACGAGAAAACCTGACCAACAAATTTCTCAGAAAACTTTCTCAAGAACTGCGGACACCAATAACTAGTATTAGCCTAGCAGCGCAAACCCTCGAAACTGTCCTCTCACCCTCAATTACCTTAGATGAAATCATCCCCCAGCTTTTACAGATTCTACATAATGAGTGTGGCAGAGAAAGCAAATTAATTAACGACTTGCTGACACTTACCTATCTACAAACCAAACCAGAACCGCCTACACTCATTTCCATCGACTTCCAAACCTGGCTTCCCCCCATCGTTGAATCCTTCCGTGACCTCACCAGTTGTCAGCAACAGCGATTACACCTGATAATTGAGCCAGGCTTACCGCGTTTAGAAACAGATATTACCGAACTAGAGCGGATTCTTACCGAACTACTCAGTCATACCTGCAAATATACTCCGGCTGGCGAATCAATTACAGTTTCCGCCCAACTCACAGATAATACTGTGCAACTAAGTATTAGCAATTCTGGCTTAGAAATTCCTACTCATGTGCGATCGCGCATCTTCGAGCCGTTCTATCATATTTCTAACAACGATCCTTGGAAATATAGTGGTACTGGCTTGGAAATGGCATTAGTCCAGAAAATGGTCAGGCATTTAGGCGGCTCCATTTCTGTCGAGAGTAGTCATGGTCAAACTACTTTTATGATCAGATTTCCCGCCTCACTCAGCTAAATCTTGGCAGAACTACAGAATTTTGTTAATATAGTGATTGGTGTGGGTGACTAGCTCAACGGTAGAGCAGTAGACTCTTAATCTATTGGTTGCGGGTTCAAATCCCTCGTCACCCACTTATTCCAAGGCCACCCTCAAACAATAAATTAAGTCTTCAGGCTGACAAGTTACTTTAGTACTTCATAACCCCCAGCGTTATTCTGTAGGGTGTTTCTAATTCTTTAATAGGGTGGATAGCCAAAATCATCTTCATCAGGATAAATATAGGAACTAGAAACCCCAGCCATCGCCATTTTCGGAGTTTCTGTTCTGACAGGTTCCTTCCCAAAATCTTTGTAATCTTCAAATGTTTTACAAATAATTGCCGATTCGGGCGCGTCGGAAGCTATCAGGTAATTAGTCAGATTAGCAATTGATGGATGCTCATAATCTACGGTCGAAGCCACCAAAACTGTATTTGGTTCAATTCCTCTTTCTTCACACTCAATAATCGGGCAGAAAATACCGTGAGCATGGAACAAAGGCCCCTTCGGCGTTATTGGCTGCTTGCGGTATAAAGCATAAGCTCTTTCTATCTCCGCCACAAAGCCACTAACTACTTTGCCTTGTTGAAATTCACAATAAGTCTTGCTAAAACTTGCCCCGGCTGCACCATTTAAGGTTAATTGCAGTGGTGATTCATGCAGAAACTTTTTATTTTCACCAACCAAGAAAATTAGATAACGTGTAAAGGTTTTAAATTTGAGTTTATCTGCCAAAAACGCATCATAATTTTCCTTCAAAGTTCCCAATTTGATCCCAGTCTCTCTGTCTTTAACAGACAAAGGCCCCCGCCGCACTATCACTATTCGGGGAGTCGCACTAATGAAAACTGTTTCGATACCGGAACTAAACTCATG
The DNA here is from genome assembly GCF_009856605.1 of Trichormus variabilis 0441. Taxonomy (NCBI): domain Bacteria; kingdom Bacillati; phylum Cyanobacteriota; class Cyanophyceae; order Nostocales; family Nostocaceae; genus Trichormus; species Trichormus variabilis. Next base: position 4,399,536 of record NZ_CP047242.1, read on the forward strand.
TTCCACCTTTTCCCAATTTTCATCTGGCTGAAAACCCACAGCTTGAGCATTATCCAGCTTAATCGCTAAACCGTGATGCTGCATACCATCTGTGCCATACCGAGGATTAATCATCTGACACCAAGGGATGACTTGAGAAGGGGGTGCATTAAATTTTTCGTCCTCAAAGTCGAACTTAGCAGATGCTTTCATCGTTTTAGGCTGCGGGGTGTTTTTCTGGGGAAATTCGTCGGCACAATACCGGCATATGAAGGCAGTTAAAGAAACCAACCTATTGCTTTTCCAGATTAAGACAGAATCAATCTATGTTGCAATCCCTGTTTTGTTTTTTAACAACAACTTCATCCCCGCATTTACCGTATTTTCCCCAGTTAACACCTGATGTTCCCAAAAACCGCCTCAACCCTTAATTTTTTATTAAGTCGGCGGTAGTGACTCCGGTGGTGCTTCTGCGGGGGGAGCGAGTACCGCATCAGGGGCAATTTCTTCCACGGGAATTGGTTCCTTGTCCTCAGACTCAGGATGTGGTTGAGCGGCTTCCACCAATTCAGGGGCTGGGGGATTGGGTGGAATCACTTCTGGGACAATTTCTGTGGTGGAGTCAGTATCAGTAGACAATACTGCTGCTGGTGGTTCTGTAGTAGTTGTTGGTGATGAAGTCTCTGTAGTGGTAACGGTCTCCTCAGTAGATTTTTCCGTTTTATCAACAATTTCAACAGATGGTTTTGTTGTAGTTTGTACTGGAGCAGTTGTAACTTTTTGATTACCCGTCTGTTGTACTTTATTTTTCAAACCACTAAAAGTGCTACCAATATCTTGTTGTAACTGGGCAACTTTTTCCTGAAGAGAAAACTTAGCAGCTTGTTCTTGGATAGTTGACTGTATCACCTCAGGACTTGGTACGGTGGTTTGTTGTGCTAGGGGAGTCACCTGGCGACGCAATGAAAGAGTTTGCCAGCCAAACCAAACTAGGAGTGCCACACTAGCCACATGACCCAGTAAGAGACCTCCAGAAATTTTTGGTGCGAAAATCCACAAAACTAGGGCATAAAAAAGCCCTACTCCACTCCAAATAAAATCATTTTTACGGTGGATTTCCGGAAAAAAGAAAGCTGCAATGTAGATTGCTAAACTACCAAGGCCAACCACCAAGGCTAGGATATTTGCCAGCATTTTTTGGTTACTCCTTTTACTAGGGATTGGGTATTGGGGACTGGGGATTGGGAATGGGGTATTAGGGACTGAAAATATGTCACACTTTCTTCTCTCATGCCCTATTACTCAGCACCCAGTCCCCAATCCCTAGCCCCCAATTTCGCAAATTTTACAAGTTAATTGTTGATTTGGATACAAATTAAAACTATTTATCTGTGTTACTAGTGAGCTTTTATTCTTTAAATTAACTCTTAATGTCTTCTTTAGGGGAGAAGAGAAAAACTCGGTCTACCCTTAAAGATGAAAGAACCTGCAAGAGTTAGCCAAACATAGTTTATGACACTACAAAGCTTTGGTGTGATTGGTTTAGCCGTTATGGGCGAGAATATCGCTCTAAACGTGGAGCGTAATGGCTTCCCAATTGCAGTTTATAACCGTTCCAGAGAGAAAACCGATGCTTTCATGGCACAGCGTGCTGGTGGACGCAACGTTAAAGCTGCTTTTACCCTGGAAGAGTTTGTTGCTGCACTAGAACGTCCCCGCAAGATTCTAGTGATGGTGCAAGCTGGTAAACCAGTGGATGCAGTAATTCAGCAGCTCAAGCCTCTACTAGATGAAGGCGATATCATCATCGACGGTGGTAACTCTTGGTTTGAAGATACCCAAAGACGGACTCAAGAACTAGAACCAGCAGGCTTACGCTTCCTGGGGATGGGTGTCAGTGGTGGTGAAGAAGGCGCACTCAATGGCCCTTCACTGATGCCCGGTGGTACACAAAGTTCTTACGAGTATCTGTCCCCCATTTTCAACAAAATTGCTGCTCAAGTTGATGATGGCCCTTGTGTAACTTATGTTGGCCCTGGTGGTTCCGGTCACTATGTCAAAATGGTACACAACGGTATTGAGTATGGCGATATGCAGTTGATTGCAGAAGCCTACGACTTGCTGAAAACTGCTGGTGGGCTGGATGCTAAACAACTACATGAAGTATTTGCCCAATGGAATACTACCGATGAACTCAATTCATTTTTGATTGAGATTACAGCCAATATCTTCCCCTATGTTGACCCAGATACCAAGTTACCCTTGGTGGATTTGATTGTTGATGCAGCTGGTCAAAAGGGAACTGGACGCTGGACTGTACAAACTGCTTTGGAATTGGGTGTTTCTATCCCCACCATTACAGCAGCAGTGAATGCTCGGATTATCTCTTCCATTCGAGATGAGCGCATAGCAGCATCTAAGCAGTTGACAGGCCCTAGTGGCAAATATGACGGCGATACCAAAGAGTTTATTAACAAAGTCCGGGATGCACTTTACTGCTCCAAGATTTGTTCTTATGCTCAAGGGATGGCTTTGCTATCTACAGCTTCCACAACATTTAATTGGAATTTGAATCTGAGTGAATTGGCGCGGATTTGGAAAGGTGGTTGTATTATTCGCGCTGGCTTCTTGAATAAGATTAAGAAGGCATTTAACGAAAATCCCGCATTACCCAACTTGCTACTCGCTCCAGAATTTAAGCAAACAATTCTCGACAGACAAGCAGCTTGGCGGGAAGTAATCATCACTGCGGCTAAACTCGGAATCCCAGTACCCGCATTTAGTGCATCCTTGGATTATTTTGACAGCTATCGCCGCGATCGCCTACCCCAGAACCTCACACAGGCACAACGCGACTACTTCGGCGCACACACCTACTTGCGTACCGATAAAGCTGGCGCTTTCCACACTGAATGGGTTCCCATTGCTGAAGCCAAGAAATAAGCTGGTAATTCTCTAAATTCTGAACTTAATTTATTAGTGGCTCTAAATATTAGAGTCACTTTTTTATCAAGTTAAGTCCTCTCGTACAGTCACACAAGAAAACCTGGATAATTTAGCCGTTATTATTCCCAAGATATTTAGCTTTTAATTCTTCTAACTCTAAATCAATTGCACTCTTAGCAGAATTATTATTAGTTGCAGGTTGTGGTTGTATATTTTGTGGTTTTGATTTCCCACCAGGCAAAAATTGCGTTTTCAATTCCTCTAATTCCAAGTCAATTTGACTCTGGGTTTTTGACACAGGTTGTGGGGGAGGATTTTGTGGGACTTGATGACTAGGTTTTGCTGGTGTAGTTGCTACTGGTGAATGCTGATTTAAATCCTTTAAAACTTCCTCTACAGTTTGATAGCGTCTTGCGGGAACGCTTGCTGTCATTTTGTTGATAATTTGAGATAGATAATTGCTAACTTGTGGTTTTACATATTGCTGCCATACCCAGGTATCATTGTTGGTGTCGTAGGAATCAAAAGGCGATCTCCCAGTCAACAAATTAATACAAGTGACTCCTAAACTATAAATATCGCTGGCAAATATAGCCCTACCCCGCATTTGTTCTGGTGCTACATATTCAGGACTACCAATACTTGTCCCAGTTTGATTTAAGGCTGTATTAGTGGCAGATTTAGAAGCACCAAAATCTACTACAACTAGTTTGTTATCACTATTACGTAAGATAATATTTTCTGGCTTAATATCCCGATGAATCACCTGTCTGTTATGACAAAATTGCAATACAGGCAACAAATCATTTAATAGTTGAATGGTTCGCGTTTCACTGAAAACACCTTTATGTGCTAGTTCCTGCGCCAAGTTTAGCCCGTCAATAAATTCTTGTACTAAGTATTGGCGATCGTCTTGGGTAAAGTATGCCAAAAGTTCGGGAATCTGCGGATGCTTACCCAATTCGTCTAACTGTATGGCTTCTTGAGTAAATAATTCCACAGCTTTCTGGACTGTGTTAGTACCTTGAGCTTGGGGATAAAATTGCTTAATGACACAGCGAGGTTTGGAGGGTTTATCTTCATCCACTGCTAAGAAAGTTCTGCCAAAACCACCTTGTCCGATGGGTTTGATAGCCCGATAGCGTTCTTTTAGATGTAGCTTAGAACCACAACTTAGGCAAAATTTCACATCATGAGGATTTTCAGGCTTGGGACAACGGGGGTTAAGACAGTAGCTCATTGGTGGGATGGTGTTCACATCGCTCTTACTGTCTTTATTTTGCCTTGTGCTAGCCCAGAGTGGTTATGTTCGTCAAGCGGACTGAGTCAGCACTCTGTTGAGCCGATGTCACCAGATTGTGTAATAATAAGCCGATCGCTAGAGTAATAAGTTACCGACTGTGCAATCAACGGATAATATCAACGACCTGGCAGCAGCCTTACAACAGCCTGCGGATCTCACTTTTGAACTGCCCGATCCCGAAGATGAACAGATTCCAGAGTCAGATTTCCAACAGCAGTTGGATGTAGCTTGGCAGGTATGCGATCGCTTTGATTTGCAAACCGAAATCTGGCGGGGAAGAATCTTAAGGGCAATCCGCGACAGAGAAAAGAAAGGTGGCGACGGACGTGGTACTGGTTTTCTCAATTGGCTCAAGGAACGAGAAATCAGTAAGAGTCAAGCTTATGCTTGGATTCAACTGGCCAATAGTGCTGATACTCTCCTAGAAGAGGGCAAGCTTGAGCCAAGCGCGGTGAATAATTTTAGTAAACGGGCTTTTGTGGAAACCTCCAAAGCCTCCCCAGAAGTGCAACAAATGGTCAGTGAAGCCGCCAGCAAAGGCGATCGCATCACTAGGCGCGAAGTCCGTCAACTCACGGACGAATGGACGGCGATGTCTTCAGATTTATTACCAGAACCAGTCAAGGTAAAAGCCGCAGAAAATTCCCTTCCTCCGCGCTACATTGCCCCTCTGGTGAAGGAAATGGAAAAACTGCCAGAATCACACCAAAAGTTCATCCAGCGTGAAATAGCTGCCAATCCCGACGTTGATACCCTCAAACAAGCCACAACAGAGGCACGACAATTAGGCAAATATCTCAAATCCGCCGCCCAAGTCCAAGCTTTAACAGAGAATGATGTAGATATTGAAACAGCCCTAGAAGAAGCCCAAAGGGTCGGCTGTCTAAGTGTAGCGGCTGATTTAGTCAATCAAGCATCCCAAATAGAACAAACTATTGCCAAGTTATACATGACTTGGAAACGCATCAGTAATTTAGCAGATAGATTATATGTAGATACTGGTGCAAGTACTCCCAACTTGCGATCGCTCCTCAGTTGCATAGAACCCTTGGGTGGTGAAGTTATGGAAGTGCAACTCAGTGGCGCAACTGAACACACAGTCCGTTTGCAAATTCAGGAAACGAATTAGACACGATTAATCGCGTCTGTACAATTTCTATTCTGTACAAGCTGACGAATGTAGTGTTGGAGTATGAGGATTTACAGTAGGTGCTTGCGCCACCAGTACTATATTACCGTCGCGATCTATTTGCCAGCCTTGTGCTTCTAAAATTTGGGGAGAGACGTTCAAATTATCCTGCTGTGCGTGTTGTTCAGGAATACTATCAGCACTACTTTCTATCTGTGTCGGTAATGCAGCCCAACCTACCAACACAGCATCATCAATCAGCGTATCCGTAGGGCTAGATGCAATTCCTCCTCTTCCTGTAGAAACAAATGAACTTCTTTGCGAAATTCGACTAGGATGACAACTAGCAACAATTTTCTCAGAAGTATCAATGATATTTCTCGGCAATTCTATTAACCCTTTACTAGGATCAGCATCAGGTGTATTAATTTGTACGATGCCATTGAATGAAGGGTTTTCCTGAGAAAAAGCTGTAATATCATTACTAGGAAGCTTATTTGGGTCTAGTTTTTTAGGATTTTCAGTTGCTAGCAACTTTACTAATTCGGCACGATTACGAGGTACAAACCCCAAAACACTATTAGTATTTATAGTGATTTTCCCACCACTACCAGAGAATGCGTTGGCGGTGATATCACTATTTTCATTAGGAGTGCCAATAATAAAACCATTAGGTGCATTGATGATAATATTACCCCCATCGCCTCGCCCAGATGTGATACCTGCATTTGTGGAGATTTGGCTGTTACGGCGCATCAGTAGAGTGTTTTGCACCTGGATCTCAATATTACCACCTTGACCTGATTCACTATTTGATAAAAGTTTTCCCTGGTTATCCAGAACTATAGAACGAGCAGTTATGTTTAGTTCCCCAGCAGAGCCTAAATTGCTATTATCAACTCTCAGTCCAGCAAATTTTAAAACGACGCTGCCAACAGCTACTTCAGATGAATCTTTTACAGTCAATTTTCCTGTAATTATCATTAACTTGCCAGCATTACCATAACTATTTGTAGAAGCGGACAAAGAACTAGGAACATTTCTGGCTTTGCCACTTATTTCTACAGAATCAGCAGCATTGACTATTAAATCTCCTCCTGCTCCTGTAGCTAATATTATTCTTTCGTTATTAAAATCTGGTAACCCAAGGGAACTGGTAGATATGTTTCCCCCAACTTGGACAATTAATCTTTTTGTATTAATTGTGATATCACCCGCTTTACCATCAGACGCAGTTGAACTTGTCAATGCACTGGGTTCAACACGATTTGTATTCGGTACAAGAAAGCCACCAATCACTTCTACAGATTCAGCCGCGTTGATAACCAAATTTCCACCTGCTCCCTGAGCGAAAGTGAATGTTAATATTTGCGCCCCATTACGAATTACTAATTTGTTTGCGTCAATCGTTATATCTCCAGCTTTATTGAAACCCAATGTTTGAGTCGATAAGCGGACATCACGGCCATTCATCTCTACAGCTTTACCTTGGATATGAATATTACCGCCTCCATCACCGCCCACATCTATTTGAGATGGAAATGCAGAACCATCAACAGTTCTTTGAATTAATCGTATGTCTTGAAAATCTTGAATACCTTGATATCCCAATATCCAACCTTGATTTACTAGACTTAGACTGACGTAACTATTACTTCCTACACTTCCTAGTTCAATGCGACCCAAAGGAGCAGTCAGATTCCCACCTTCCATGATCAAGCCAGCACCAACTAAAGCTAGGGTTTTACCTGGTTTCACTTGCAGACCAACTGGCTCAAAAAGACTATTCATAGCTCCATTAGGGCTTGTTTGAGATTGATTATGAATAGAACCTGGATTTGCACCAAATTGTAAACCAATCGGAACACTAATTGATAAAGGAGATGGTACAAGGGATAACTCTCTTGTACTATAATTTCTTCTATCAGCGAAAATCAAAGTATCTGCCGTAGTCGCTACGAATGAACCGCCAATATTCAAAGAAGCATTAGAACCAAAAATAATGCCGTTAGGATTAATCAGAAAAAGATTGGCTTCATATTGGCTTTTCAGAATGCCATCAATCTGAGAAATAGAATTACCCGTCACTCGGCTAATAATATTTTTTACATCCACAGCATTTTTAAACTCGGCTGTAATTCCTTGAGCTACAGAAAACTGCTCAAAACTGTGGAAAAGATTATCTCCGGCTCTAGTTCCACCTTCAATAGAAATAATATTATTGTGTGTATTAATTTGGGAATTATTAATTAGTGTATTATCATGAACAACTTGCGCGACAGCATAATCTGTCATGCAGGTTAATACGCCGGCGATCGCAACTCCTAGCTTGGGAATCCAGACCCAAAAATTATTCATGTATGCTATTACACCTTTTCAGCCTTTACTATTTACCCAACACTAAAAATATTAGGGCTAGGTTTATTAATTGACATCTCAATTAATTCAACCAATATTTTGATGCTATGAGCTTCAACCCGGCTGATGATATTTTGATATGCAAATAATATACCGTAGGATATCAAAAATGTTTTACTCCTACGGTAGCAATTTTATTTTATTGAATTATCGATGTAGTAAGAACAGAAACAGCATGATCATGTTGCTATTTCTTTGAGTTTTGATACATAGAAACATTAAACTTCTCAAAAATTAACTTGCTATCGATGATATCGTGATTAATATTCATCAATAAGCACCATATTTTATTAATCACATATCAAACCTTTAGGAGTCATAACACAGCCCATTGGGGCTACTCTTACGGGAGAGTTCGCTTTTGTTTGCTGGTCAGCTTGTTCTTCTAAATCATTATTTGTTAAGGTTTGCTCTTCTTGAACACTCTCTACTAAAGAAATATTATCACTGAAAAAATTAGTATAAATATTTTCAATGCTATCTACTAATTCGTTTTGAAAGTCTGTTTGTGGCTGTTTTTGTGTTGGAGAATTCATGATTGTGTTTATCCTTACAAGTTATTAACTGAGTTGGGTGATTTTTTTGATGACCTAAATAATTCATCAGTCCGGCTTATGAGAATTACGGTTATAGTTACATAACTTTACTGATAATCAATCATAAATCATGGGATGTACTCAATTTTTCATACCAGTAGCAGCAATACCTTGGATAAACTGACGCTGACCGATAAGAAATAGCACCATTACAGGTACAGTTGCAATTGTGACTGCTGCCATCATCAAAGGCCAATTATTGGTAAACTGCTCCTGAAACTCCGCCAATGCTAGCTGCACCGTTCTTAATTCTGGTCTGGTGGTGAAAACCAAAGGTTTAAATAAATCATTCCATTCAGCAATAAAGGTGAACAGAAACAGCGTCACCAAAGCGGGGCGAGCCAGAGGTAACATCACTTGCCACAAAATTTGTATCCGGTTCGCTCCATCGATGGTTGCGGCTTCTTCCAACTCTACGGGAATTGTCTGGAAATATTGACGTAAAAGGAAAATGCCAAAGCCATTAACAGCAGTTGGTAAAATTAGCGCTCCGTAGGTATTAATCAAGTGTCCCCACTTCAACACCAAGAAGATGGGAATCACTAGTAATTGAAAAGGGATAATTAAAGTCGCTAAAACAATCAAAAGTAGTATTTGCCTACCCCGGAATTTCAGTCTCGCTAGGGCGTAGCCAGCTAGCGCTGAAGTGACAATCTGAAATGCCGTCACTGCGATCGCTACCAAGGTAGAATTAGCGAATGCCAACAAGAACTTACCTCGTTGCCAAGCATCGTGGTAATTAGCTAATGACCAATTATTTTTGGGCAAAAGTTCTAAATTTGAACCTGGAGGTGCAAAAGAAGTGAGAAAAACCACAAACAGTGGCAACAGCACAATCAATGCCCCCAGCAGTAGCGCTGCTAGACTCCAAAAATCAGCAGATTTCCAATTCCAGTTTAGTTTGGTCATGAGTTAGATCGCCAAGCACTTGTTTCTTTGGTAATACAGTATCGAACTCAGCAACCGCTAATCTATAACATAGGCAATTGTTAAGTAAAATTAAACCACAGTGAGCATTACCTTAAATTCATAGGGTAAATTAAAGTCTGGTATCAAATAATTCAGGTTTACAGGAGTAAACATATCATGCAGCAGGTTGCAGCCGATTTAGAAATCGATTTCAAGAGCGAAAAATATAAAGATGCCTATAGTCGCATAAATGCGATCGTGATTGAAGGGGAACAAGAAGCATATGAGAATTACATTCAACTATCCCAACTGCTGCCAGACGATAAAGAAGACCTAATTCGCCTCTCGAAAATGGAAAGTCGCCACAAAAAAGGATTTGAAGCTTGTGGACGGAACCTGCAAGTATCCCCAGACATAGAGTTCGCTAAAGAATTCTTTGCCGGGCTACACGGTAATTTCCAAAAAGCGGCAGCTGAAGGTAAAGTTGTCACTTGCCTATTGATTCAATCCCTGATTATTGAATGTTTTGCGATCGCCGCATACAATATCTACATCCCCGTGGCTGACGATTTCGCCCGTAAAATCACTGAGGGTGTAGTTAAAGATGAATACAGTCACCTCAACTTCGGCGAAGTTTGGTTACAGAAAAATTTCGCTCAATCAAAAGCAGAACTAGAAGAAGCTAATCGTCATAATCTTCCCATAGTCTGGAAAATGCTCAATCAAGTTGCCGATGATGCGGCAGTCTTAGCTATGGAAAAAGAAGCCCTAGTGGAAGATTTTATGATTCAGTACGGCGAAGCACTAAGTAATATTGGCTTCACAACCAGAGATATTATGCGGATGTCAGCCTACGGACTCACAGCAGCTTAAATAGTTCTGATTCCTGATTAAAGTAAGGCGGCCAGTTATCTATTTCAGACTGGTGATGGGTAATAGGTAATGGATAAAAATTTATTCCCAATTATCAATTACCAATTACCCATGATCAAACTCAGGACTCAGCATTCATCACAGTTTGTATAGTATTTTTAAGAGTTAAGTATTATCTCTTATCCACATATCCCACGCATTCGCCAAGACACAAGCCTAAATATATCACTCCATGTTTGGTCTAATTGGACATCTGACAAGTTTAGAACACGCTCAAGCGGTAGCTCAAGAACTGGGATACCCAGAATACGCCGACCAAGGGCTAGATTTTTGGTGCAGCGCTCCACCGCAAATAGTTGACCACATTAAAGTTACTAGCATTACTGGTGAAATAATTGAAGGGAGGTATGTAGAATCTTGCTTTTTACCAGAAATGCTAGCCAGCCGTAGGATTAAAGCCGCAACCCGCAAAGTCCTCAATGCTATGGCTCATGCTCAAAAACATGGCATTGACATCACCGCTTTGGGTGGTTTCTCCTCCATTATTTTTGAAAACTTCAAATTGGAACAGTTTAGCCAAGTTCGTAATGTCACACTAGAGTTTGAACGCTTCACTACAGGCAACACTCACACAGCTTATATCATTTGTCGGCAGGTAGAACAAGCATCACAACAACTCGGCATTGAACTCTCCCAAGCAACAGTAGCTATATGTGGGGCTACTGGTGACATTGGTAGTGCAGTTACTCGCTGGCTGGATGCCAAAACAGACGTAAAAGAATTACTGTTAATCGCCCGTAATCAAGAACGTCTCCAAGAGTTGCAAAGCGAGTTGGGACGCGGTAAAATCATGAGCCTAGATGAAGCATTGCCTCAAGCTGATATTGTAGTTTGGGTAGCTAGTATGCCTAAAGGCGTGGAAATTAATCCTCAAGTTTTGAAACAACCCTGTTTATTGATTGATGGTGGTTATCCGAAAAACTTGGGTACAAAAGTTCAGTATCCTGGTGTTTATGTACTGAACGGAGGTATCGTCGAACATTCCCTAGATATTGACTGGAAAATCATGAAAATAGTCAATATGGATGTACCTGCACGCCAATTATTTGCTTGTTTTGCGGAATCTATGCTCTTGGAATTTGAGAAGTTGTACACGAACTTTTCTTGGGGGCGCAATCAGATTACCGTAGACAAAATGGAGCAGATTGGTCAAGCATCAGTGAAACATGGGTTTAGACCACTGCTGGTTTAGGGACTGGGGACTGGGGACTGGGGATTAAGAAGAAAAATAGACCCTAGTCACAAGATTGTACCCAATCCCCAATACCCAATTCCTAATACCCACTACCCGATCCCTAATATCTAATCCCTAACTATGGCTACAACTGAGCGCAAACCACTACTGTTGGATTTTGAAAAGCCACTAGCAGAACTGGCAAACCGGATTGATCAAATTCGGCAACTGGCAGAGGAGAATGGCGTAGATGTGTCTGGTGAGATTCGCAAGCTAGAAACACGCGCTATGCAACTGCGTGAGGAAATTTTTAGTACTCTGTCTCCATCTCAACGACTACAAGTAGCACGTCATCCCCGCCGTCCTAGTACCCTCGATTACATTCAGGCCATCAGTGATGAATGGATGGAGTTACATGGCGATCGCTGTGGTGGTGATGATCCGGCTCTTATTGGCGGCGTAGCGCGTTTGGGTGGTAAACCTGTGGTGATGTTAGGTCATCAAAAAGGACGAGATACCAAAGATAATATCGCTCGTAATTTTGGCATGGCGACTCCAGGCGGCTATCGCAAAGCTATGCGGCTGATGGAACACGCCAACAAATTTAGTATGCCGATTTTGACATTTATCGATACTCCAGGCGCTTTACCCACAGTAGTAGCCGAACGTCAAGGTGCAGGGGAAGCGATCGCCTATAATTTGCGCGAGATGTTTTCTTTAGATGTACCAATTATCTGCACCGTTATCGGGGAAGGTGGTTCTGGTGGTGCTTTGGGTATTGGTGTAGGCGATCGCCTATTAATGTTTGAACACTCTGTCTATACTGTGGCTACCCCCGAAGCCTGTGCGGCAATTCTTTGGAAAGATGCTAGCAAGTCTCCCCAAGCCGCCGTCGCCCTGAAAATCGTCTCCCATGACCTGAAAAATTTGGGCATCATTGACCAGATATTACCTGAACCCACAGGTGGCGCTCATTCCGACCCTTTAACAGCTGCTACAACTTTAAAACAAGCCCTGTTAGATAACTTAGATGAACTAGACCGCTTAACATCACAGGAACGCCGCCAACTGCGTTATGATAAGTTCCGCAAAATTGGTGTATTTACAGAAGTTGCACATTAACAAACGCGCTTAATTGATTTATTACCCAAAACCAGTGTTATAATTACCTGTGGCTACTTAAAGATTTTTAACAATCTCATCAGCCATAGGTATTTATATCTAAATAGCCACTAATGTAGATGGGTGGCTAGATCAAAGTATTTGCTAATTAACTGTAGTAACATGGGCTAGTCTCTAAACTAGCGTTTGTTATTTTTGTGTAAACTAAAATTGCAGAGAACACTAATTATAGCAAATAATCATAGCATTTGTCAGGGAATATCATCGAAATTTAAGGTTAATTTAATCTATTTGACTCTAAAAATTTCGATAATTGGGTGACAAGGGCTTGCAAAACTGCCAAAAAATTGGGAGAAAGCATGAGTTTGGAGCAGAAACGACGCGCTCTGATTACTGGGGCAAGTAGTGGAATTGGCAAAGCAACGGCATTAGCCTTTGCAAAAGCAGGAATAGATGTGGCTTTGGTGAGCCGTTCTGGGGATAAATTGACACCTGTAGTAGAAGCAACAAAACAGACTGGAGTAGTAGCCAAAGCGTATACTGTAGACTTAGCAGACGTATCGCAAGTAGAGGCGAAAATCCAGGCGATCGCCATTGACTTTGGAGACATAGATATTCTTGTAAATAATGCGGGTGTAGCATACACAGCTACCTTAAGTGAAACGCCCTTAGCAGACTGGCAACAAGTAATTAACTTGAACCTGACCAGCGTATTTGAATGTATTAAAGGAATTTTGCCAAGAATGCGCGCTCGGCATACAGGCACAATCATCAATGTGTCTTCGATTGCAGCGAAACAATCTTTTCCGCACTGGGGAGTTTACAGCGTCAGTAAAGCAGGATTAATGGCACTTTCTCAAACCTTGGCACAAGAAGAACGTGTCCACGGCATTCGGGTAAGTGCGATTTGTCCAGGGGCTGTAAATACTGGACTTTGGGATACAGAGACGGTTAAAGCTGACTTTGACCGTTCCAAAATGCTCACCCCAGAAATTGTGGCTCAGTCAATTCTTTACACTGCACTATTACCACCACAAGCAGTCATTGATGAATTGACGCTCATGCCCAGCGCAGGTGCGCTGTAATTCGTAATTCGTAAATTCGTAATTCGTAATAGCCTACAGCTAGGCTTGCACTGATCCAGAGAAAGCTAACTCCTACGTAGTTTGTAGGATTATTTTGAATTCTGAATTTTGAATTCCCCTTATGGGGTTAACCATTGAATAAACCATAACCAAGACTGAAATTATGACTATTGCTAGTTCCAACGGTTCCAATCGCGCTCAATCGCCCCTAATTCCCGACTTGGCAGAAGCTATTAATACCAGACCTGACCGCAATACCCATAACGGCCGAGAACCAGAATTGCACCAACCTTCAGAACAAGACATGGATTCAATGATGGATGCAGTCAGGTCAATATTAGTGGGTGTTGGAGAAGACCCAGAAAGAGAAGGTCTATTAAAAACACCAAAGCGCGTGGCAGAAGCGATGCGGTTCCTGACCAGTGGCTACAACCAATCTTTAGAAGAATTACTCAACGGTGCTGTCTTTGATGAAGGTCATAACGAGATGGTACTAGTGCGAGATATCAACTTCTTTAGCTTATGCGAACACCATATGTTACCCTTCATGGGTAGAGCGCACGTTGCTTATATCCCCAACCAGAAGGTAGTAGGACTAAGTAAGCTAGCCCGGATTGTTGAGATGTATTCCCGGCGCTTGCAAGTACAAGAAAGGCTAACCCGCCAAATAGCTGAAGCTGTGCAGACCATTTTAGAACCCCAAGGTGTAGCGGTTGTGATGGAAGCCAGCCATATGTGCATGGTGATGCGTGGTGTACAAAAACCAGGCTCTTGGACTGTAACTAGCGCCATGTTAGGCGTATTCCAAGAAGAACAAAAAACTAGAGAAGAATTCTTTAACTTGATTCGTCATCAACCATCATTCTTTTAGGGAATGGGGAGTGGGGAATGGGGAATATCCCTTCTTCCACTCCCTAATTCCTACTCCCCAATTTTTCAAAAAGTAGTGCAACTTTATCTAAATCTTTGTCCCCTGGTTTCCGTTCGACACCGCTAGATAAATCAATGCCATCAGGATTAAGTTGGCTTAAAGCTTCTAAAATATTGTCTGGTGTCAGTCCCCCCGCTAGTAACCAAGGGCAACTTGGGTGAAATTTGTGTAACATTTGCCAATCTAAAGTTTGACCAGTCCCACCCAATTGCTGGGGATGATAGGCATCAAGTAATAAAGTATTTATATATTGAGTATAAATAATTGCTTGCTCCAGATGCTCAAGACTGCGAACTCGCAAAGCTTTGAGGATTTCTACTTGGGGAAGCGATCGCCGTAATTGGTCGCAAAACTCTGGGGTTTCGTCACCATGTAACTGCACACCAGTTAAGCCACAATCAATCACTGTTTGTTTAATTTCCGCAATACTGCTATTGGCGAAAACGCCGATTTTATCAATATTTTTGGGTAGTGGTGCTACTGCTGCCCAAATTTGTGCGGCTGTAACGTAACGCGGTGAAGAAGGTACACATATAAATCCTAGCGCTGTTGCACCCAAAGAGGCGATCGCTACTGACTGTTGTGGTTGAGTGATGCCGCAAATTTTCACACGCATAACAATTTCCCATATTGAGAACTAAAAAAAGTCGAATTTTGATTGATTAAGTTCGGTTGTGTCCTAACTAACTCTATAATTTTCTAGGTCTAGATTAACTTTGCCCTAGATATTTAGGAGACAAAAGCTTGATTTCATCAACCTTATTAGCAGTAGCTGCAACTGTACCTGCAACCCCTGAATGGTCGCCAACCGTAGGCATTATCATTAGTGCTAGCAGTGTGGTAGCTCTTTTGTTCGCTCTCAAAGTTGAATATCCCCAAGTAGGCCCCAAATTCCCTGGGTTGCCTATTAGCGTTCCCACCTTTATCGGTGCAATGGCTTTTGGTCATGTTCTTGGCATTGGTATCGTCTTGGGGTTGACTAATATTGGTCGTCTGTAGAATTGGATATCGCTAAGACTGGAAATTTCTGGTTTTAACGAATTCAAGTTTACAAATAATTTCTGTTCTTTCTCCAGCGATTAAACTTGCCATTTGGGTGCAGTTAGCTTTTACATCATTACCCCAACTTTAGAAGGAGAGTTGAACCTTTCTTTTGAGAGAGGATTCTGCGGCTTCACCAAGCGGAGTATTGATGTTGCTGTTAACTAATCAGCTAAATCAATTTATTCATGCAGGAGAAAGAACTATGCTCTCATCAATCCTCATAGCGGCTCAAGCCACCGTACCCAACACAGGTACAACCTGGAACTGGAATGGCACATTTATTATCATCGCTAGTTGTCTATTAGTGCTTTTAATTGCCGGCAGGTCGATTCGCTATCCCCATGTAGGGACAAAGATGCCTTTGCCCTTCCCTTCAATTTTCAATAATCCCAGCGTTGCCACATTTTTGGCATCTATGAGTTTTGGTCACATTATTGGCGTTGCTGCCGTGTTGGGATTGACTAATCTTGGTGTTATTTAATTAACTTATCTGCAATCTCACCCTCTCCTCTCAGGCTACGGTCTATAGGAAAACCAAAAAATAAGTTATCCAAAATTGATGGTTTGGTAGAGTGCGTCAGTGCGATAGAACCTAACTACATTCAGAAATTATTCATACTGACGCACCCTTGTATATTTTTTATTTTTTGTGTGTAGCCCGTAAATATTTGGCAGAGAGAGAGTAATAATTCTCACTTATTTGAAGTTGCTGGCAGAGAAGAATGATAGTTATGATAATTTTTCATTGATTTAAATAAAGAATACGTAAAAATACGGTCGTTAATCTTCAGTTAACCTAAATTTATATTTACCTTAACTTTTGACCAATAAATTCTCGGATGTACCTGTAATTGACAGTCAACTCAATTTCATCTGAAAACTTCCGACTAATTTAGTCTACTCAGCAATGAGTAATAAAACTCCGCCAGCCTTCATTTCAGGCTTGTGGGGAAGTTTTCGTGCTACGAATTTGTGGCACAACATCAACAAATCAGGCATTAGTTATTATATCCAAACCATGACTATCCAAAAGCTTATCGCCATAATAGCTCCATCTTTTATTCTGTTAGGAGCAATGTTGGCTCCAGCAGAAGCAACTACCCTCAAACCGATAGGTACTTATAGTACAGGTCTATTTGAGCAGGGTGGTGCAGAAATTCCAGCTTATGATCCTGTAAGTCAAAGGCTATTTGTGGTTAATGGGGGGACTAGTAGTATTGATGTCATCAGTATTAGTGATCCGACTAAACCCTCATTCTTGTTTAATATCGGTATTCAAGACTACGGTAGAGGGGTTAATAGCGTCGCTTTTAAGAATGGCTTACTGGCCGCAGCTATTGAAGATTTCACGCCCCAAAATCCGGGTAAAGCTGTATTTTTTGATGTTAATGGCAACTTAATCAATTCTGTAAATGTTGGAGCATTGCCAGATATGCTCACTTTTACACCAGATGGCAAACGTGTCTTAGTAGCCAATGAAGGTGAACCGAATACCAACTATACAGTTGATCCAGAAGGCTCAGTTAGCATTATTAATATAGCTGACTTTAGTGTCATCCATGCTGGTTTTAGTCAATTCAACAGTCAAATCGATCAGTTACGGGCAGGTGGAGTAAGAATTTTTGGCCCTAACGCTACTGTTGCTCAGGATTTAGAGCCAGAGTATATAACCGTTTCCCCTGATTCTACTAAGGCTTGGATATCGTTGCAAGAAAATAATGCGATCGCCACCTTAGACCTGATTACAAATGAGATTACCAATATCAACCCTTTGGGCTTTAAGGATCATAGCCTGCCAGGGAATGGTTTTGATGCTAGCGATCGCGATAATGCTATTAATATCTCTAATTGGCCTGTCTTGGGAATGTATCAACCCGATGGCATAGCTTCCTATACAGTGAATGGCAAGACTTATATTGTCACCGCTAATGAAGGTGATGCCAGGGATTACGCTGGTTTCAGTGAAGTAGTGC
Organism: Trichormus variabilis 0441; assembly: GCF_009856605.1. Classification (NCBI taxonomy): domain Bacteria; kingdom Bacillati; phylum Cyanobacteriota; class Cyanophyceae; order Nostocales; family Nostocaceae; genus Trichormus; species Trichormus variabilis. The sequence goes on from NZ_CP047242.1 coordinate 4,417,078, forward strand.
GCCTGGGTAGTAATCAGTATCTGCTTGATCCTACAGTGTTTCCGAATGCTAGTGTTTTAAAAAACACTGCTAATTTAGGTCGTCTCAATGTCACTAGAACTTTAGGCGATGAAAACAAAAATGGTTCGTTTGAAAAGATTTACTCCTATGGTGCGCGTTCTTTCTCTATTTGGGAATCGGATCAGACTACGGGTAAGTTAAAGTTAGTGTTTGATAGTGGCGACCAATTTGAACAAATTATTGCCCAACGTCTACCCGCGTTTTTCAACTCAAATAATACTGAGAATAGTTTTGATACCCGTAGCGATGACAAAGGGCCAGAACCAGAAGACGTAAAGATTGCCAAAATTAACGGTCGCTTTTACGCCTTTGTTGGCTTGGAACGGGTGGGAGGTGTGATGGTATATGACATTACTAACCCAGCCAAACCTGTTTTTGTAGACTATGCTAACAATCGTGATTTTACAGTTCCTTTACAAAATCCAGGTGGTAAGACTAACCCATTAGCCGGAGATTTAGGCCCAGAAGGCTTACTATTTATCTCAGCTGCTGATAGTCCCAATCAGAAGCCTTTGTTAATTACCGCCAATGAGATCAGTGGAACAACTACCATCTACTCTCTGGATATAGAAACAGTCCCTGAACCCGGAACTATGCTTGCTTTAGGTGCTGTTGTTTCAACTACCATCCTGAGAGTAAAGCGCAAACGCTAAGTTATACCAATTAGCAATTCGGAAAGTAAGTATCTGTAGGGTGGGCAATGCCCACCAAAACCCGGATATGGTGGGCATTGCTACATATAATTCACCAATCAAATAGTAGTCCTATATTCTCTTTTCTATATACTGACCTATCATTAATTGCTCACCAGCACGAGAAATAATAGTTTGTCTGGTGCGATATTTGCTACCAATTAACTTTAATTCTTCCTCAAATACTGAACCATTGTATTCGGTTCGCAAATATAAGGTTTTGGGGTTAGGAAAATTATACTGGGCTGTGACTGGTTTAGATGTGGCAAAACCGCGATCGCGGTACAAGGTGTTTCCTAAAGCACCAAATAGTGTGGAACCTTGAGACTCACTCCTGTTTTTTAGAACATCTGTACTGCACCATGTCACCTCTGCACCACAGATCAAAAAAACTGACTCAGCTAATTCATGTATCTGAGCCAGTTCTTGTAATTCATCGCAACCTTGTTCCAAAAATCGGATAGTAATCATACTCACCATCTCCTTGGTTTCACCGTCAGGGAGAGTATAATAACGCCTTTGCGAACGCCACTGACCAACCGACTCTTGAAAAAACTCGATGATTTGGGATTCATCAACGGTGTGTGCAAGTTTTGACAGCGATTTCACTCGTGATTGTCCTCACCTAAAAGGCAGAAATAATTGATTTTGTCTATATAATATATCGTAGCTAAAAGCAATTTATGTTCAGAAAATTTAATATATTACCGAAATCTTTCAGAATTGCCTATAACATTGCTAGTGTTTTTGCTAATATTTGTGTATATTTAGTAAAGCTAAATATTTGCACCTGATATTTTTTAGGGAAAAAAGTTAGAGACTAATTTTAGTTTCTTAAAGTTCCCTAACGGAAATAACTTTCATACCGATATAAAAAATTCATACACCTTACATAGCCAAATCAAATATCAAACACAATCCTGCAATTGCGTAAATAGAGTAGTAGCTAAATCTGTTTTGACTTTATCTCGTAAAAGTAGTAACGTTTGACACAAAAAAGTTCTTGGATAAACTTGGTTTATTCTCAATATTATTTTTCAGCCAGCATGATATGTACATGATTGCTAGGTAAAAAAGGCTGTTATTTTAAAAGCTTCCACAAACAAGGAAACAAACCATAAATGATTTTCAACCAAAATCCACAGCAAAAATCATGAAACAGCAAACTTACCCAGCGACAAGCCAGTTAATAAATACAAAATTACAATTTAGCGGTGAAATATCTGCCCACAGACAGATATTTCCTGACTGGCAATGTGCAAAACATAGCTTATTTGTTGCTTGTTTGTTGAGTGTGGGTGTACTAACAGCAAGTTGCGGTTCTTTACCCAAAGAAACAGCCGAAGCCCAATCTCAGCAACGTAGAGGTGGAGAACGAGGTGGGGTAGCACCTGTAGATGTGGCGATCGCCCGTAGAGAGAGGCTAGAGACACAACCAGAGTATACAGGTACAACCACACCATTTAGAACAATATCGTTGCGATCGCAGGTAGAAGCCAGACTCTTAGCTTTGAACTTAGATGTAGGTGACACAGTTAGACGAGGGCAGAACGTCGGACAACTAGATGACATCATATTATCCACAGACCTCAAGCAAGCAGAAGCCGAACTCGCAGCTTTGGAATCAGAAGTAGCTAGAGCGACAACCCAGGTAAGTAATGCCCGCACCCAAGTGGAACGGGCAAGACTCGAAGTAGTACAGGCTGAAGCAGATGCCCAACGTCAAGAGAGATTATTTAAAGAAGGAGCTATATCCGAGCAAGCCGCCGAGCAAGCACGGACACAAGCAAAAACAGCTACTCAAGCACTCCGCGCAGCTACTGAGCAAGTCCGAACCGAAGAACAAGCAGTTGCGGCTGCCAAAGGTAGAGTATTTGCCCAAAAAGCCGTAGTTGCCCAAACAAAAGAACGCCGCTCATATACACGCCTCACATCCCCCCTTAATGGTGTGATCACCGAGAGAGTCACAGAGCCAGGTAATCTCTTACAAGCTGGAGGAGAAGTTTTAAAAATTGCTGACTTGAGCCAAATTAAAGTAGTAGTGCAAGTCTCCGAATTAGAACTAGGACAAATTCAAGTCGGACAATCTGTACAAGTACGCTTAGATGCCTTCCCAGACCGAGAAATCACTGGTAGAGTCACCCGTATTTCCCCCACCGCCGATGCTACAGCTCGTTTAATACCAGTAGAAGTAGTAATTCCTAATAGTCAAGGCAATATTGGTAGTGGATTGCTAGCAAGAGTTAACTTTGCCAGTCAAACTCCAGAACGAGTGGTAGTCTCACAAACAGCCATTCAAAGGGAAGGCAGAAACCAGCAATCCGCCCCAAAAACCCCAAGACAATCACAAAATCAAAACGGCACACTGTACGTAGTTACGGATAGCCAAGGCAAGCCAACTGTCACAGCCCGTACAGTCACTTTAGGAAAAAGTGCTGATGGCAAAGTAGAAATTTTATCTGGCTTACAACCTGGAGAGCAATACGTCGCACGTAGTGGTAGACCCTTAAAAGATGGGGAAAATGTACGTCTTTCAATTCTTTCAGAGCGAAACCCTGCGAGGAATTAAAAATTCAAAGTAAAGATTTAGGTTGGGAATTTTTAATTTTGCGGAAAGTTGCGGTGCAGGGGTTCCCCCCGTTGAGCAAACTTTCCAAGACGAATTTTGAATTGGAGCGCAGCGACTCATGCAGCAAGTAAATAAAAGTGGCGGATTTAGTATTAGTACCGTATCAATTCGCCAACATATCGGTACACTCATGCTCACCTTAGCAGTTATGGTGCTGGGTGTATTTTTCATTATCAATTTGCCCGTAGATTTATTACCCTCAATTACCTATCCCCGCATTGGTGTACGCATAGAAGCACCTGGAGTTTCCCCGGAGGTAGCAATTGATGAAGTGACTAGACCTTTGGAAGAAGCCTTCTCGGCAACAGAAGGTGTGGTACAGATTTTTTCTCAAACTCGTGAGGGACAAGTCAGTTTGGATTTGTTCTTTCAACCAGGAGGTAATATTGACCAAGCTCTCAATGATGCTACTGCGGCTTTCAACAGAGCGAGAAACGGCTTACCAGACACAATTGAAGAACCGCGTCTGTTCAAAATCGATCCTTCCCAGTTACCAGTATATGAATTCGCCTTAACATCCCCCTCCTTAGAAGGGCTAGATTTACGAGTGTTTGCAGAAGAAGAACTAGCCCGCGAATTGGGTGTTGTTCCTGGAGTAGCTGGGGTAGACGTATCGGGCGGAGTGCAAGAAGAAGTTAGAGTTAATATTGATTTAGACCGCTTGCAAGCTTTGGGTGTAGGTTTAAATGATGTTCTAGATGAACTCAGAAACCGCAACGTTGATATTTCTGGTGGTCGGATTTTAGGACAAAATTCCGAACCTTTAACCCGTACTGTTGGACGCTTTCAAAGTGCCGACGAACTCAGAAATTTGTCCTTTGAGGTCTCCTCAACAGCTTCCTCAAATCCCAGTCAACAGTCAACAGTCAACAGTCAACCATCAACCATTAACAACCGCCGCGTTTATCTCCGGGACTTTGCCCAAATTATAGATGGTTCAGAACAACAACGGATATATGTCTCACTCAACGGTGAGCCGGCAGTCAAAGTCAGTGTTCAAAAGCAACCAGATGCTAACACTATTAATGTTGTTGATGCTGTAAAAAAACGTTTAGAAGAACTGCGACAATCTAGCGTAGTTCCTGAAGGTACCGTGATTACACCTACCTTAGATGAATCGAGATTTATCCGTAACTCTATCTCCAATGTTACCAGTTCTGGATTGATAGGAACAGCATTAGCGGCGATCGCTGTCCTTCTCTTCCTTGGTTCCTTACGACAGACCTTTATTATCGTTATCGCCATCCCTCTAGCCACCCTAGCCGCCATCATCTTGATGGGGTTATTCGGCTTATCCATCAACGTCTTTAGTTTAGGTGGTTTAGCCTTGGGCGTGGGTATAGTCGTAGACAACTCCATCGTCATGTTGGAGAGCATTGCCGAAGGCGTGGGCATGACTCCTGGTAAGGATAGTAAAAGCAGACTCAGTCACAAGCAACTAATTGCTCAAGCAGAAACCAGCAGCCAAGAAGTCGAATCGGCTCTAGTTGCTTCTACGAGTACAAACTTAGTGGCAGTGTTGCCGTTTTTACTTATTGGTGGATTTATAGCCTTATTATTTAACGAACTAATTCTCACCATCACCTTTTCTGTTGCCGCTTCTATCGTCATTGCTGTAACAGTTGTGCCAATGCTTGCTTCTCGTTTATTAGGCTGGAAATTTTCCAGTGGCTTGAGCAACTTTTGGCCATTACGAAAATTCAATGAGCGTTTTGAAGCAGCTACGAGAGGATATGGTAGATTTTTAGCTGGCATCTTACGCTGGCGATTAGTCACAGTAGCGATCGCCATTCTCCTGTTTGGTGGTGGTAGTTTATGGATGGCTCCCCAAATTCCCCAACAAATCCTCCCCCGTATTAGTACAGGACAAGCCAGCTTATTCGCTCAGTTCCCACCCGGCACGCCCTTAGAGACTAATAGCAAAGTCATGAGCGCGGTGGATGAAATCATTCGGCAACAGCCAGAAACAGAATATACTTTCACGACTGCCGGTGGTGCTTTATTTGGCACTAATACCAATGCTAACCCCTTACGAGGTACCAGCACCATCACCCTCAAACCAGGCACTAATGTAGATACTTATGTCGAACGAGTTACCCAAGAATTAAATAAACTAAATTTAGCAGGTATTCGTTTACGCTTGGCTCCTGGTCAAGTACGGGGTTTAATTACCAATAACTCTCCTGTACGCAATGCCGACGTTGATGTGATTCTCCAGGGTACTAATGCAGACACATTACAACAAGCCAGCCGTCAGGTACTAGCAGCCTTAGAAGAACAAGCCACCCAAGTGAGATTTCGTCCCGATGCTGATGAACGACAACCAGAAATTCAAATCTTGCCCGACTGGGAAAGAGTTTCTGCATTAGGACTAACTACTAGAGATATCGGAGACACAATTCAGACCGCCCTAGAAGGCAGCGTACCCACACAACTGCAACGCGGCAACCGCTTGGTAGATGTGCGAGTACAGTTAAATGAGTCAGCAGTACAAACAGGTTCCCAACTACAAAGACTACCTTTATTTGTTGGCAACAATCGGCAAGTTCGCCTCAGTGATGTCGCCAAAATTGTCGAAGCCCAAGCACCGGGAGAGATTCAGCGTATTAACCAACGCCAAGTTATCATATTTGCCGGAAATTTAACTGAAGGAGCTAGTTTAAGTCGCGCCATCGAACAGGTAAATAACGTCATTAGTAACCTAGAATTACCGGAAGGCGTAAGTGTTTTACCAAGCGCCGCCGCAGAATCCAATCGGCAACTACAAAGTTCACTGCAACTATTAGGCGGATTAGCTAGCTTTCTCGTTTTCGTCGTCATGGCAGTGCAGTACAATTCCCTCATTGACCCGCTAGTAATTATGTTTACCATTCCCCTAGCACTAGCAGGCGGGATTTTCGGACTTTACATTACCAATACTGCCATTGGTGCAACCGTCATCGTCGGTGCAGTTCTATTAGTGGGAATTGTCGTCAATAATGCCATCATCATGGTGGAATTGGCAAATCAAATCCGCGATCGCGACAAAGTTGATCGCCGCACTGCCATTTTGCAAGCTGCACCCCAACGCTTACGTCCCATATTAATGACCACCATTACTACTGTTTTAGGGATGTTTCCCCTAGCATTAGGAATCGGTGAAGGCTCAGAATTTCTCCAACCATTGGGTGTAGTAGTGTTTTCCGGTTTATCCTTAGCAACATTACTCACACTATTCATCATCCCCTGCTTTTACACCCTACTCCATGATTTATTGAGTGGAGCTTGGAGTAAGCCAGTATTTATTTGGTGGCGGGTTTGGAGGAAAAGGTTCACTTTGTAAAAAATTAGCTGTAATCACGTTGACGGTTGACTGTTCACCGTCAACGAAACTCATATATGATTATGTGATTTAAAGCCGTCATAGCTTAAGGACAGGCGATCGCATTTATTGATTGAGCGTGCGACTGAACAACGTTACATTAAGTAAAGCACTGGAATACTATCCTAAGATATTTAGTCTGCAAAAGCTGACTTAGATTATTTAGTTATAATTCCCAGTCAGTCAATACTTTATTGGAGTTGGTCATGCTTAAACAACTCATCCTTGAAAATTGGAAAAGTTTCCGTTATGCAGAACTTCCACTCGACCCGTTAACAGTTCTTATTGGTACAAACGCAAGTGGCAAATCTAATGTAGTTGAAGCTTTAGAATTTTTGCAAAGAATAGCTAGAGGCGAAAATGTTGAAGCAGCTTTAGCAGGAGACAAAACACTTGTATCCATTCGTGGCGGTGTTGAGTGGGCTGCTAGAAAACAAGAAACTGGATTTACATTACAAACTTTAATTCAGGGTGAGGATGAAACACAAGATTATTTATATACTGTACAAATACAAACCATACCTGAAGTCAGAGTAATACAAGAACAAATTACATTTGAAAATATAAATCAAGATAATGTAGTCTATAATAAAAAACATCTTACCGTAAAAAACCCTATTTTTCCTACAAAAAGTGGCTTAGAAAATTTAGAACTTCATGTAGATATTAATGATCTCATGCAATTTTTTCCACCAGATCAAAATATTCTATTAGGGGATAAAGATTTTCTAGAAACACTAAATAATGTTCTCTTGCCATTCAGAAATAAAGCTTGTAAGTTTGTTGTTGCCAGTCTAAAAAATATTTTTATCTTAAATCCTATAGCTTCTAATATGCGTAATTATTCCAGACTGGCTGATGATTTAGAAAGTGATGCTTCCAACATTGCAGGTGTTTTAGCAGCATTACCAGATGACCTAAAATTAGAAATTGAATTAACACTATCTACTTATATTAAAGATTTACCAGAAGGTGATATTAAAAAAGTATGGGCAGAGAAAGTTGGTAGATTTGGCACAGATGCCATGCTTTACTGTCAGGAAGAATGGAAACCCGGACATAGCACAGATATTGATGCGAGAAGTATGTCAGATGGAACTCTACGTTTCCTGGCAATTCTCACAGCTTTACTAACTCGACCAGAAGGTAGTCAAATTGTCATTGAGGAAATAGATAACGGTTTACATCCCTCCCGCGCCAAATTACTTGTCAAAATACTCAGAGAGATTGGCAGTAAAAGAAATATTGATATTTTACTTACCACACATAATCCTGCCTTACTTGATGCTTTAGGCCCGGATACAGTTCCATTTGTAGTTGTAGCTCACCGTGATGCAGAAACAGGAGAGAGTAAGCTAACTTTGTTAGAAAATATTGATAATTTTTCCAAGTTATTTGCATCCTATTCCTTAGGTGAAATGACAACTAAGGGGGCAATTGAAAGAAGCCTTTCTCATAGTGAATAATTATTCCTATGAGAAAGGTATTGCTCATCGATACATCCCTGCTATGTGTTTGGTTAAAAGTTCCAGGTAAGGAAACTGCTGGCAACAATAAATGGAATTTTGAACTTGTAAATCAGAAAATTCAGGAAGAAAGCGCCAAGTCCACTACCTTAGTGCTTCCTTTAGCTACGATTATCGAAACAGGTAACCATATCGCACAAGCGAAAACAAACGATTCAGCAGCTAAACTCATAACTGCTAGACAATTTGCCAACATCATTACTTATGCGGCTGATGAAACAAGCCCTTGGGCTGCTTTCCGTGAGCAAATTGTCCTTTGGGAAGCAGATGAACTCAAAAAACTGGCGGAGCAATTTCCTAATCAAGCTGTAGAAAAAACTTCTATGGGTGATGCTAGTATCGTTCTCTTGGGCTGGCATTATCACCAAAAAGGCTACCATGTGGAGTTTCTGACTGATGACGACAAACTGAAATCTCAGGAACCACCCCCACCATCACCACCCACACGCCGTAGTAGTCGTCGGTAAGTGTAGAAATAGTCTTAAGTCCTCTCTCTGGTTTGGGTAGAAGAATTATACATAGCCTTGAGACTGATACCACAACACCGTATCTTTCAAAGTCTCCCTCAAAGGGCGGAAGGTTGCGCCTAAATCTCGTTCGGCTTTGGCTGAACTTAACTTTGCTTTCTCAAGTAAAGTCTGGATACCAGCTAGTGGCATGGGGTTAACTCCACCAGTTAAACCTGTGAACTTTTCCAAAAACCAAGCGATCGCGATCGCCATCCCATCAGGAATTTCCATTCTAGGTGCTTTGACCCCGGAAATCGCTTCCAGTTCTAAGGCAATCTCTTTCATGGTTGTCAGTGGCCCCGCTACGATGTAACGCCCACCGCTTTCACCTTTTTCGGCAGCTTTTACCATAACCGTAGCCACATCCCGTACATCAGTCAATGCAGCACCACCATTAATTACCCCAGGCAGTTTACCTGCCAATAGGTCTAACACCAGTTGTCCCGCAGAAGTTGGTGCAGCATCTCCAGGCCCCATCATCCAACCAGGCAGAATCATCACTACGTCTATTTGGCTGGTGTTGAGAAAGCGGTAAATTTCCTGTTCTGCCAAAATCTTAGTTTTGAAATAAAGATTCTGTTCGGCAAATTTATTGTAAGGTGCGGTTTCCGTGGCTGCCTGATGTGGGTCAGTTTGGATCACCCCACTGGATGAGGTAAACACCACCTTTGCTACCCCCTGCGCCTCTGCTGCTTGCAGAAGTTCTATCGTGGTATCTACATTAATGCGCTTCATCTTCTGCCAATCACTACCCGGTTGGTAATACTCCCGAAAAAAAGCTGCCGTGTGAAACACCACATCTACTCCCTTTAATGCCTGAGTAAAGGCGGGTACATCTTCAATATCACCCTGAATCAGTTCAATGTTGCTATCTCCCAGGAAACGTTTGGCTTTATCAAGAGAACGAACCAAACCTTTTACTTGCCATCCCTGAGATACAAGCGCTCGGCAAAGATTACTACCCAGCAGACCTGTTGCTCCAGTCACAAAAGCTATTTTGCCGCTCATGATATTTATTCCTGTTGACCTTATAGCTTGTAAGCCCAGTCTGAACCTTGCTAGTGTGAGTTATTACTCACATCATATCTTGCAGTATATGAGCAAAAACTCACATGGTCAATCCCCAGGTAATGAACAAGTGGAGTCATCAGCTGTAAAAGATGACAATCTTCAGAAAAGCCGACGCAAACCATCAGGCGATCGCGGGCGGCAAAGACGTGATTTAATCCTCGATACGGCTGCCAATTTGCTAGCAGAGGGAGGGACTGAAGCTATCAATACCAACGCCTTAGCCGATCGCGCCAATATTTCCATTGGGTCAGTGTATCAGTACTTTTCCAACAAGGAGTCCATCCTCACGGCCTTAGGGGAGCGATATATGCAGCAATTAAGCAGGAATACAGTAGCAGCCTTACAACAGGATGTCTCTGGTCTAGATTTTGCCGCTATGGTTGATCGAGTAATTGACCCCATGATTGCCTTTGAGCGCCAGCATCCCGCTTTTAGACATTTAAACGCCGGTCAAGAAGGGGAAGGTATCCTGGCTGAAGGAGCCAAACGAGTTGATCAAGAAATACTAGCAACCATCTATGATTTGCTGCTGAGAGTTTGCCCTCATCTCCACCCCACCCAGGGTTGGCAAATTGCGCGGGTGACAAAAGCCCTTTATAAAGGCATGAGCTATTTAATCCAGCAAGAAAAAGAGATTCAAAACGCCGGTGGAGATATTAACAACATGATTGCTGATATGAAGCGGATGATGGTGACTTACTTAGAAGACCAGTTGGGACAATTAACTGTGGGATAGAGACAAGCGATCGCCCAATCAAAATACCCATAACCCGACTGTTGCAAATTAGTTAAAGATTCTCTGCTGGTGTTGAGTGCCAGATTGCACTGTAACTTAAAATAGTGATGATTATTAAGTCAAAACCAGTGGACTGAAACATAGCGATCCATTTATGATAGATGATCGTGAGTTTTTTAAACAAACAGACCATGAGCGCTCAAGAAATCATCCGTTCCATAGAAGCGGAACAACTAAAATCTAATCTGCCCGAAATTTACATCGGTGATACCGTCAGAGTCGGTGTGAAGATTAAAGAAGGTGATAAATATCGTGTGCAACCCTATGAAGGCGTTGTTATCGCCAGACGCAACGGTGGTATTAACGAAACAATCACCGTCCGCCGCGTCTTCCAAGGCGTTGGTGTAGAACGGGTATTCCTACTGCACTCACCCCGGATTGACAACATCAAAGTACTACGTCGTGGTAAAGTAAGACGTGCTAAACTGTATTATCTACGTGGTCGCGTAGGTAAAGCCACCCGGATCAAGCAACGGTTCGACCGTTCTCTATAATTTTTGTTCAGGGTATGGGAGAAATCTCAGTGAATCGGCGGCATCTGCCGCTAGTTAACTCGACAAAACTATGGTAGAATGGTAACCTAGTTATGTTAAACTAAAAAAAGTTTGACACAAACTAAAATCAAGCCAGCTTGTGCGCTCTTAGTTCAGTTGGTAGAACGCAGGTCTCCAAAACCTGATGTCGGGGGTTCAAGTCCTCCAGGGCGCGCTCGAAAGTAAAAAACACAGCCCGAACCAGTGGTACAACTGCTAAGATAGCAGGAAGTGCTATTGATTTCGGGTGTAGTTGTTTTATACTCGCAGCTTTTTTGCTTCCAGTTAATTTTGATGGAATTGAAGCTGTCAACCTGGATGAAAATTAGCAGAGTTATAGCTGTATTGAGTAAAGACGGGGGATAAACGACCGTGGCCAAAAAAAATGAAGCAGAAATCGCAGAGACTTCTGGTGGGTTTAACTTTACCAACTTCTTCCAAGGAACAAAAGAAGAATTAGAGAAAGTAGTTTGGCCCAGTCGCAAGCAACTAATAAGTGAATCAGCAGCCGTGTTGCTTATGGTGACACTCTCCGCTTCCCTAATCTACTTAGTCGATGGATTGTTTGCTTGGGTAGCAAAGCAGGTATTCTGATGACTTCTGCGACAGACGAACCAACAAACTCGGCGTTGCAGTCAGAGGAAACAGCAGAAACAGCACTTACAGAAGCACGCTGGTATGCAGTACAAGTAGCCTCAGGCTGCGAAAAGCGGGTAAAAACAAATTTAGAGCAGCGCATTCAAACTTTTGATGTGGCGGAAAAAATTGTCCAGGTAGAAATTCCCCACACACCAGCAGTCAAAATCCGTAAGGATGGCAGCCGCCAACACACAGAAGAGAAAGTATTTCCTGGCTATGTGTTAGTGCGGATGGTGATGGATGATGATACCTGGCAGGTGGTACGTAATACATCCCATGTAATTAACTTTGTGGGAGCAGAACAAAAACGTGGTACAGGCAAAGGCCGCGGTCACGTTAAACCACTACCCCTAAGTCACTCAGAAGTAGAACGTATCTTTAAACAAACCACAGAACAAGAGCCAATTGTCAAAATTGACATGGCTAGTGGTGATAAGATAATCGTGCTTTCTGGCCCATTCAAGGACTTTGAAGGTGAGGTAATTGAGGTTAGTCCAGAACGGAGTAAACTAAAAGCCTTGCTATCGATCTTCGGGCGAGACACACCAGTAGAACTGGAATTTAATCAGGTAGAAAAACAGAGCTAAATAAAAAATGGCGAAGAAAGTAGTAGCGGTCATTAAATTGGCCCTGAATGCTGGAAAAGCCAACCCAGCACCCCCAGTTGGTCCCGCCTTGGGTCAACATGGTGTTAATATCATGATGTTCTGCAAAGAGTACAACGCCAAAACAGCCGACCAAGCTGGCATGGTGATTCCTGTAGAAATATCGGTTTATGAAGACCGGAGTTTCACATTTGTACTCAAAACCCCACCAGCATCTGTATTAATCCGTAAAGCCGCGAAAATTGAAAGAGGTTCCAACGAACCGAATAAGAAAAAAGTTGGCACAATTACCACAGCACAACTGCGAGAAATTGCCCAAACTAAACTACCTGACCTCAACGCTAACGACATAGATGCGGCAATGAAGATTGTGGCAGGAACCGCCAGAAATATGGGTGTTACAGTCACCGATTAGTTAAAAATTTCGAGTTAATAGTGATGGGTACAGTGACTAGCACTGATTACTCAAAACTTGCCACTCATAACTAAAATTTATCGGGGGAGAAGCCAAGCTTCGTAACCGACCCCAGGAGATAACAATGACAAAGAAAGTATCACGGCGCTTGCGAGAGTTGCAAGCAAAAGTTGAAGATAGAGAATACGGGCCTTTAGATGCTCTGAGCCTGTTGAAAGAGACAGCCACAGCAAAATTTGCCGAAGCTGCGGAAGCGCATATCCGCTTAGGTATTGATCCAAAATATACAGACCAACAATTACGGACGACAGTTGCATTACCAAAAGGTACAGGGCAAATTGTGCGAGTAGCCGTAATTGCTCGTGGGGAAAAAGTTACAGAAGCCTCTAACGCTGGTGCTGATGTATTTGGTTCGGAAGAACTGATTGACGAAATCCAAAAAGGCCGCATGGATTTTGACAAGTTGATTGCCACACCAGATGTCATGCCACAGGTAGCAAAACTTGGTAAGATGTTAGGCCCTCGCGGTTTAATGCCCTCACCAAAAGGTGGTACGGTGACATTTGACATAGCAAGTGCGATCGCTGAATTTAAAGCAGGTAAGCTAGAATTCCGGGCTGACCGTACAGGCATTGTTCATGTTATGTTTGGTAAGGCATCCTTCTCGCCAGAAGATTTATTGGTAAACCTGAAGGCGTTGCAAGAGACGATTGATCGTAACCGTCCTTCGGGAGCCAAAGGTCGCTACTGGCGCACATTTTATGTGTCTGCCACAATGGGGCCATCTATTAGAGTCGATATTAACGCTCTGAGAGATTATAAACTGACTGAAGCTGCATAATCGAGGTAATGGGTGATGGGTAATAGGTAATGGATACAATACTATTACCGATGACTAATAACCAAAACTAAATATGCAAAGCCGGAGACAGCAGGTGCTAACAGCTTAAATACCCTGCCGAGGTGAAAGCTCTCTTACTCAATGTGACGTGAAAAATAATGCGTCTCTTTAGTAATCAGAGTCTTGAGACTAAACCCCGGCTGAGATAGTCGGGGTTTATTGTTATACCCTGGTCAGAAAAAATCATCAAAAGAGCCATCGACGATTATTTTGAGGAGGTGAAACCGACATGGGTAGAACGTTAGAAAATAAAAAGGAAATTGTAGCTGACCTCAAAGAAACTTTGGGTGAGTCTACTTTGGCACTGGTAATTGAATACCAAGGGCTGACAGTTGCTGAAATTAGCGACTTACGGCGGCGGCTGCGTCCTAGTGGTACTGTCTGCAAAGTAACTAAAAATACTTTGATGGGTATTGCCATTCAAGATGATGAAAAATGGCAGCCTCTGTCGGAGTTGCTCAAAGGTTCTTCCGCATTTTTGCTAGTTAAAGAAGACTTTTCTTCTGCGATTAAAGCATACCAAGACTTCCAAAAAGTTACCAAGAAGACAGAACTTCGCGGTGGCGTAATGGAAGGGCGCTTGCTCAAAGAACCAGATGTCAAAGCTTTAGGAGACTTGCCATCCAAGGAACAACTCATGGGTCAAATTGCTGGAGCTATCAACGCTTTGGCTACCAAGATTGCTGTGGGTATCAACGAAGTTCCTGGTGGCTTGGCGCGGGCTTTGCAAGCTGTCGCTGACAAAGAAAATGGCGGCGATGATAGTGCTGCCTAATTAGTAGTTAGCTGTTGTTAGCAGTTAATAAAAATTACAACTGACAACTGACAACTGACAACGAACAAATAAATAAATCAACATTACGGGAGTTATATCAATGTCTGCTGCAACCGATCAAATTTTAGACCAATTAAAATCTCTGTCTCTGTTAGAAGCTGCTGAGTTAGTTAAGCAAATTGAAGAAGCTTTTGGCGTAAGTGCTGCTGCACCCGTTGGCGTAGCTGTGGCTGCTCCTGCGGCGGCGGCTGCTGCTGAACCAGTAGAAGAACAAACCGAGTTTGATGTCATTCTCGAATCTGTTCCTGCTGATAAGAAGATTGCAGTTCTGAAGATTGTCCGCGAAATCACTGGTCTAGGCTTGAAAGAAGCTAAAGACTTAGTAGAGGCTGCACCTAAAGCAGTTAAGGAAGCGATCGCTAAAGATGCGGCTGAAGATGCTAAGAAGCGGATTGAAGAAGCTGGCGGTAAGGTAACAATTAAGTAATTAAGCCATCAGGCATCCATTGCTTAAATATTCTTACTATAAAAAAAGGAGTCTAATTGGACTCCTTTTTTGTTGGCAATATAACAACATTAATAGGACTTACGCACTGAACCAAAAAACCCTTCTGAGGGTGGTCAACAGTCAACCCTCCGGGTACTATTCCCTTCGGGACGCTCCACGAACGAGAACTCCTTCGGAGAACGGCAGTTCGCATACCTATTCTGAAGGTGCGTTAGCTTGCGGCATAATACTAAATTGGGAAAGGAAGTATTAATTGAATAACTGAGGTCAAATTTGGCAAATCCAATCAAACCCAACCTTGCCATGAACAATTTGAGGGTGAGACATTAACCATTGACAACGAGAAATTAACACAGTTTCTAGTTCATCGAGAGTAGAAAACATCTGATTAGCAACAGCTTCACGTAGAAGCGACCAAACACACTCAGTCGGTTGGAGTTGAGGTGTATAAGCAGGCAGAGGAAACAGAATGATACCAGCTGGCAACATTAATTGTTTACTGGTATGCCAACCAGCTTGATCAACAAGCAAAACAATGATTTTGTGATGATGAGGATTGACTTCAGCGGCAAAAGCATCTAAAGCCATTTGCATGACAGCAATGTTGACTCTGGGTAAAATCAAGAAAAAACTCTCGCCAGTAGCTGGATGGACAAATCCATAAGTATAAAGCCATTGGTAACGAGTGCGATGCACAGCATTGGGACGATGACCTACTGGTGTCCAAACTCGACGGACGATGGGTTTGAGGCCTAATCGAGCTTCATCTTCTGCCCAAACTTCAACTGATTTGTGCGGATGGAGGAAACGTAACAATCGCACAAACTCCGTTAACTCAGTTTTAAACATCTGTCTTTGAACAAAAGTTGCCGCCTCAGTATGCAGAGGTCGTGGTTGTTGCAGACTAAATCCTAGCCTTTTGAGGTAATCCCAAGCTGTAGTGACATGGAGTGTAATTCCAAACTGTACTCGGATCAATTCCCCTACTTTTGGCGCACTCCATAACCCCCCATCTTCTGGTGGTGAAGCTAACCTTTGGCGCAACCACTGTTGTTGCTCGTTTGTGAGTGCAAGTTTTTTTCCTCCTGGTTTCAGTTTCTGTTGATTGATGATTCCGTTTGCTCCTAGCTTGTTGTATCGCCGCACGATTTTTCTCACCCAGTCCCCTGAGAATCCCACAATCTCTGCTACCTTTTGCGCTGACAACTGTGGTTGTTGATTGAGCAATTTAATCACTAACCATCGGGTTTTCTCTTGTGCATCTTCACATCGGCGATAACTTTGTTCTATTTCTTCTGTTGATAGATGCTCTGTTAGTTTTATCCTGGGACGTACCATTTTTCTAGCCTTTTTCCCTCTGCTTCAAATGATACTACCTTTCCCTATTCAGTATAAGACACCCTATCTGACAGAAAATGCTTCACTGAATCGGCGGGTTACTGGTTCCATAATGAAGGTCAAAATTGATTTTTTCCGAGTGACAATTTCACCACTTGCAGCCATTCCTGGTGTAAATGTCACATTTTGACCGCGAACGCTGACGAAGTGCTGATTTAATTTAATTCTGGTGGGAAAAACTAAGCCTAATTCTTTGTCTATGGTGGCGTTAGGACTGACTTGTGCAACTTCACCCTCAATTGTGCCGAATTCTTGGAAGGGGAAAGTTGCCATTTTTACTTTAGCTCTCATTCCTTTGCGAATAAACCCAATATCACGGTTGAGAACTTTCACTTCTAGGAGCATCTCTTCGCCTTCTGGCAAGATTGATAATAACTCTTCGCCTGACTGTACTGGCCCTTTGGTGGCTTTGATTTTATAAATTGTGCCAGCAACGGGAGCTTTGATGGTTTCACCGTCTGTTTGTTTTTTGGCTTGCTCCAATTGTCCAGAAACGTTGGTTAGTTCTTCTTTGCGCTTGTTCATTTCTGTCAGGATTTCACTTTGGCGCTCTGATACTACGCGTTGCGCTTGATTACGAGCAGCTTGATACGCTTGTTCGGCTTGGCGAATTTCTTGGTCTTGTGCAGAAATATCTTTTTCTAAAGATGTAACTTTATCTTCAGCCTCTGTTAAGCGATTTTGGGCGTTGATGACTTCATCTTTAGCCCTAGTAATATCTGTTTGAGCGCGAGTTAATCTTTCTCTCGCTTCTAGATAATCAACTCGCGGAACAGCCCCAGGAGTGATGAGGATACGTAGATTTTTCTCTCTACTTTGAGCAATTTCGAGGTTTTCTTCTACTTTGCTGCTGATGCTTCTAGCATTAAACAGGTTCGTTTTGGCATTGGCAACACTAGTTCTAGCATTGACTAAATTATCTTGTAACCGAATGAGACGAACTCTGGCTTGGTCAATGAGCGATCGCTGACGGCTGGCTTCTGCTTCGGCTGCGGCTTGGCGTGCTTGGTAGTCGCGGAGGCGAGATTTTAAAAGTTCATCTTGGATTGGTGTACCAGTGGTTTGTCCACCAATACGTTCTGCTTGCAAACGCTGGATGTCTTGTTGAATCAGTTTAGTTGATTGGGCTAGTCGGGTGACATCAGTTTGTTTGAGGTCTGGGTCGCGTTGAATTAAAACTTGATCTTTCGTGACGCGATCGCCTTCTTGAACTTTAATGGCTTTAATTGTGCCATCACCAAGGGATGTTACGGGTCTGACCTGGGCGGAGGCGATTAATTCCCCTTGTGCAACAGCTACTTCGTCTATTTCTGAGAGAGCAGCCCAAGCGATCGTCCCAAATACTACTAAACTAATGGTTCCTGCTAATAATCTAGTATAAAGTGGCGGTAATTCTTTAACTGCCTTACCTAGTTCATAAGATAGTTGGTCTTCTGGTCTAGCAAACTGTTGTTTTGTTTGACGAGCTTGAGGAGCATTAGCTAATAGAGAATATTTCATAAAGTTTTTGATTTGGGCTTGGTCAGTTGTCAGTTGTCAGTAGTTAGTGGTTGGTATGCAGTGACAATTAGCCACTGACCACTAACAACCGACTTATTCAAACAGCTAAATAACGCCTTAAGAAACTTTCCAAAGTTTCCAAGGGAAAGCTAAAGGTCTGCTCTAATTTAGCTATCTCATCTTTTCTACAGAAAAATTCATTGGACAGTAATGTGCGGAAAGTTCCTAAAGCCTGTTGTGCTTCGGGATTAATTAAACCCAAGACACTCCGCAATCCATCAATTACCAATAATGGTGAGTTAACCACTATTGGTTCTTTCTTAAAGATATGACTGAAAATTTGGGGAATGTCTTCACGTAATAGAATCTCAGGCCCCCCGACGGAAAAGATTTGATTACGAGCGTCTGGAACAGTCACTGAATCCACTACTATCCTTGCTAAATCATCTGTACTCACAATGGAGGTACGGTTTTTGGGGTCGCCAATTAGCAAATATAACCCTGTTTCCCGAAACCTTTCTGCTAAAGGTAGCAAGTTAGATGCTAATCCAGCCGGACGTAAAATGGTGTAGTTCAAGCCACTAGCTGCCAAATAATTTTCTACAGCTCGTTTGGCTTTAAATACGGGAGCGTCTTCATACCCCCGTTCGGCTCCTAATACGGAAATAAAAACAAAGTGCTGCACTCCGTTAGCTTTCGCTTGGTCGATCAATGTGATGTTAGCACGATAGTCGAGGGTGAGTGCATCGTTATCAGAGCCGTGGGCGCTGATAATATATTGAACACCTTGGCAAGCTTTTTCTATATCTTGTTCGCGCCGCAAATCACCGATAAAGATGTCGGCTCCTCGGTGTTCCAGTTCACCGTAACGCGAGGTAAGACGGACAAAACCTCGCACAGAATGATCGTGTTCGCGCAGGAGTCTTATCACTCTGCGGCCAATGTCTCCTGTTGCTCCAGTTACCAAAAACATAGTGATTAGGGATTGGGGATTGGGGATTGGGGACTGGGGACTGGGGATTGGGGATTGGGGGTTGGGGATTGGGGACTGGGGACTGGGGAAATTTTTCTCCCTACTCCCCCTGCTTCCCCTGCTTCCCCTGCTTCCCCTGCTTCCCCTACTCCCCCTGCTGTCTTCTTTCACCAGTCCCCCAGTATCTAATCTAAATTCTCAACTTTAAATTTCGACAATGACGGGAGTATGGTCGCTTGGTTGAGTTAATTTTCTGGGGGAGACATCAATAATGCAACTTTTTGCCTGTTCGTATAGTACTGGTGTGAGGTAGTGATGATCTATGCGCCAACCTTGGTTGCGGCGGAAAGAGGCTGCGCGATAATCCCACCAACTAAAGTGTCCGCCTTCGGTGGTGAATTTGCGAAAAGCATCAGCAAAGCCTAGTTCTAAAACATCTCGTAAAGCTTGGCGCTCGGCTGGGGATGCCATGATGTGATTTTCCGCTTTGACTTTTTCGTGAATGTCTTTGTCTTCTAAGGCAATATTAAAGTCACCACAGATGCAGATGGAGGGCTGTAATAGCAGAAGCGATCGCAGATACTCTTTCAATACAGTCAACCACCGTAGCTTATACTCATACTTTTCGCTGGCGATCGCTGAACCATTGGGAACATAAAGGTTAACAATCCGGACACCATCGATCACACCTGTGATTACTCGTTTCTGCTCGTCCCATATTGGTTCTATATCTGGCAAAATCGGTGTGAATCCCGTGGTCACATCTGTAAGCTGTTGCTGGCTAATTAAAGCTACGCCATTGTAAGCTTTCTGTCCTGATATATATGAGTGATAGCCCAAATTTTCAAAAGGCGATCGTGGAAAATCATGATCTATAACCTTTGTCTCTTGCAAACACAGAACATCAACGGGATTTTGTTTTAACCAATCCACAACTTGCTCTAGACGAGTGCGAATCGAGTTAACATTCCAAGTAGCGATTTTCATCAGTTAATTAACAGTATGTAAATGAATAATGACTATGACATCGATTTTTTTTATGATTATTTAATATTTATCAGATTCCTTCATTTTTTTGCCTTTTCTTGCAAGAGAAGTCTTTTAGAATTGATCCCAAACTATATTTTTAGTAGTTTTCGCTACAAAATCCTCCTTTTTGTCAGCTAGGCTACAAAATATTTTACTTGCTTATGATTCTTCAGACAGATGAACTCGGAAAATATAAGCTATATTCTAAAAGTAGTAGCCTAGTGCCTATGATTCAGGGTTTAAAATATATTCCTTAAGTTGTTACAGTATGCTCAACCTAATATTCTCCTTGAAAGTGTTCATTAGGTTAATTTAAATGTCAAAACAGGAAGTAATAATTTTATTCCTCATAAAATGATGTAAGTCTTAATTGTGGGGAGCATCTTACCGACTGAACCGAAACAATTTATGAAAATCGCTCAAGTTGCCCCCTTATGGGAACGAGTTCCACCTCCCAGTTATGGAGGTATTGAACTAGTAGTAAGTCACTTGACAAACGAACTAGTTCGTCGTGGTCATGAGGTAACATTATTTGCCTCTGGCGATTCTCAAACCTTGGCACATTTAGAAACAGTTTGTCCGCGTGCATTGCGCTTAGACAAAAATGTTCAAGACTATGCCGCTTATGAAACTTTAGAACTGAGCCAAGTTTACCAGAACGCGACGGAATTCGATATTATCCATTCTCATTTAGGGATTTCGGCTTTACCTTTAGCGAACTTGGTAAAAACCCCTACAGTACATACGCTGCATGGACATTTTACCAAAGATAACCAAAACGTCTTTAGTCATCATCATCAACAACCATACGTTAGTATTAGCAACGCCCAGCGTCAAATTCATCTCAACTATATAAAAACCGTTTATAACGGTATTGAGCCAAAAGATTATCCGTTCATTTCTCAACCAAAAGAGCCGCCATATCTAGCATTTTTAGGACGCTTTTCTCCAGAAAAAGGCCCACATCAGGCGATCGCGATCGCTAAGCAGAGTGGTTGGCGTTTAAAGATGGCAGGAAAAGTTGATATAGTAGATGCCAAGTTTTTTGAACAAGAGATTCTTCCTCATATAGATGGTCAGCAAATTGAATATTTAGGCGAAATTAACCATACAGAAAAAGCTGAACTACTAGGCAATGCTGCTGCTACTCTTTTTCCGATCAATTGGCAAGAACCTTTTGGTTTAGTGATGATTGAATCAATGGCAACTGGTACGCCAGTCATAGGGATGAATTTAGGTTCTGTACCTGAGGTGATCGACCAAGGCAAAACAGGTTTTATCTGCCGAACTTATGAAGAAATGATTCAGATGATAGCTGTTACCTTGGAATTAGATCGTCGAGATTGTAGAGAATCCGTAGTCAACAAATTTAGCGTTAGCCACATGGTTGATGGGTATGAAGCGGTATATCAACAAATTATCAAAGACCGCGTTAACTTAAACGGTTATATCCACACAGCTAAAATCCGATTTTAAACAACTTTTTTTACATTTTCAACAACATTTTTCTTTTAGGAGGACATTGGTATGAGTCTGCGAGCCAATAATTGCCCATGTTGCGGTGGTTCTCTCCTCCGCCATGTCCGTCACGGGGAACTATATTGGTTCTGCCTATCTTGCCGCCAAGAAGTCCCACTACTAACTAACAATAGTCGTTTACCGAATGTGGATACTCGCAATAATGGAGGAGTTGTCCAAACAACTGTGAGCGTCGAATAGGGAATAGGGAGGAGCCACTGCGTTGCAGGATTGATGACGACAGTCTGCTTAAGAGAGAA
Source organism: Trichormus variabilis 0441 (assembly GCF_009856605.1). Taxonomy (NCBI): domain Bacteria; kingdom Bacillati; phylum Cyanobacteriota; class Cyanophyceae; order Nostocales; family Nostocaceae; genus Trichormus; species Trichormus variabilis. The sequence continues at coordinate 4,438,776 of NZ_CP047242.1, forward strand.
AACCTTTCTAGGCGACTGTCTTCCTGTTCATGCCTACTTAGTAAAAGGTATAGCTGGAGACTGGGGACTGGGTGAAAAATCCTGTTGTGTCTAGGTCGTATAATCTATCGATGTCCTAACACTACTGGCAACAGCTATATAACTGTTGATGGTTGAATGTTGACAGACTTGAAAGCCTTTTATTGTCAGGGTTTTATCTTAGCTTGATTTCCTAATCTATCTGGCTACAGCTATAAGATCACTGTAAAGCTAGTTTATTTTTTATATTATTGAATACAGGCAATTCATTCTGACTTACTGACTAGAGATTGGCAAAGTAATAATAAATTTTGTTCCCTTACCCAAAGTTGACAAGCACTTAATTTGTCCGTTGTGCTTATCGACAATAATTTGCTGGGTGATGGCTAATCCTAGTCCAGTTCCCTTACCTACGGCCTTAGTTGTAAAAGATGGCTCAAAAATTCTGTCTTGCACCTCAGGAGGTATACCAAGAGCATTATCTTCAATGCAAATTGTTACACTTGCTTGCTCCTGATCAACCGATGTATTAATTGTAATTGTATGAGGTTCAGAAGCCTTTATTTCTTGATCTGAAAATTTCTGATGGAGATCATCAAAGGCATCAATAGCGTTGGCAATAATGTTCATAAATACCTGGTTAAGCTGTCCAGGATAGCAAGTGATTGGTGGCAAAGTACCATATTCTTTGATCACCTCTATTTTTGGGCGATCGCTTTGGTCTTTCAGCCGATGTTTCAGTAACATTAAGGTGCTATTCATACCTTCATGAATTTGAAACTCTACTTTAGAGGAGATATCAGATCGGGCAAAGGTTCGCAGAGAAAGGCTGATATCCTTTAGCCGATCAATCCCTTGGTGCATGGATCCCAAAATTTTTGGTAAATCTTCTGCTAAATACTCTAAGTCAATTTCTTCAACTAGTTCTTCAATTTCCGGGTCCGAGTGTGATAATTTTTGCTGTTGGAGATGAACTAAACGAAGAATATCCTTGACATATTCCTCAATATGAGAGCAATTTCCACTAATAAAACCAATCGGGTTATTAATCTCATGACCTATACCAGCAACAAGTTGTCCAAGGGTGGACATTTTTTCACTTTGGATGAGTTGTATTTGGGTTTGCTTTAACTGTTGTAGAGATTGAGTCAATTCTGCTGTACGTTCTTGGACTTTTTGTTCCAGGGTGCGGGTGAGATGGGATATTTTCAGGTGTAACTTTAATCGAGCAATAACTTCTTCGTGTTGGAAGGGTTTGGTAATGTAGTCAACTGCACCAATTTCTAGTCCTTTGACTTTATCTGTAGCATCAGACAACGCTGTCATGAAAATGACCGGAGTATTCTGAGTGATGGGATTGGCTTTCAATCTACGGCAAGTTTCAAATCCATCAATACCCGGCATCATGACATCAAGGAGAATCAAATCAGGATGAGCATATTCTGTTTGTTCTAGCGCCGACTCTCCATCCGTCGCCATGAGTGCTTTCCAACCACATCCCTGAACTGCTTCTGATAAAACTTTCAGATTATTGGGGTTGTCATCTACTAAAAGGACATATGTTGGCTGTACAAGAGGTTCTGCGATCATGGATGCGACTCCGTTATAACGAATGATTTCAGGAACTGGCGAATTTTTGCGGTTTGGAAGTTGGTAGTGAGTTTACTCAACTCAGTGGCGAAGGGAGCTAGCTGACTATTATGCTGAATTAGCTCTCTAAGAATTCCCTCAATCGCTGGTATATCCCCCATCATGGCCAGATGATAGAGTTCTTGCAAAACATCCTGTGATGGCAAAACCAATTCAGTATGAGTTGTATGTTCTGGTTGAGGAGATAAAGACAAAGATGCAGATGGGGTATAAATCCACTCGACTTGGAGTACCGATCGCAGCGCATTGAATAGTTCATCAATTTGTAAAGGTTTCGGCAAAAACGCTGTTGCTCCAGCCTGCAAACTCCGTTGGCGATTTTCCTCGAATACGCTGGCACTAGAGACAATGATGGGGATAGAACTAGTTTGTGGATTCTCTTGTAGCTGAACCATTAGCTCAAAGCCATCCATATTAGGCATAGCTAAATCAAGCAGAATCAAATCCGGATGATGTTCATGTGCCATCTGTAGTCCTTGTTTGCCGTCGCTTGCTTCTAGGGTTTGACAGCCAATTTCTTGTAGCAGACTGTTCAACATAGAACGGTGGTTGTCATCATCATCGACAATCAAAATTTGCGGCGCGTTACCCTGAATACCAATGATTTTCTGGTGCGTTGGGGCGTAGGTCTGCCAATCATGGGCAATTGGCACTGGAAGTGTCAAATCCAACCAGAAGATACTTCCTTCACCCAGGCGACTCTGTACCTGAATTTGGCTACCCATTAATTCGGCAATTCTTTGACTGATGGCTAATCCTAAACCAGTACCTTCAGATTGCCGTCTGTAATCACCTACTTGCTCAAAAGCCAAGAAGATTTTCTCTAGCTGCTCTGGGGACATACCCACGCCTGTATCTTCAATCTGGAAACGAAGTTTGGCAACAGAGGATTGTTGATTATCCTGATCTTGAGTGTCTAGTAACTCTACTTTAAAAGCCACCTCGCCGCTATCCGTAAATTTGACAGCATTACCTAGTAAATTGATCAACACTTGCCTTAGGCGTTTTTCATCCACCTCTATGACTGTTGGTAGGCGATCGCCCACGGAGACTTTAAATGCAATCCCCTTTTGCGCTGCTCGGATACTACAAATCTCGCTCACACCATGTAAGAAAGTTAGCAGATGTACATTAGCCTCCACCAACTCTAATTTACGAGCTTCAATTTTTGACAAGTCAAGAATGTCATTAATCAGTAGCAAAAGATGTGAGCCACATTGGTGAATAATGTTCACTCCCTCTAAGTCTTTCTCTTTCAGATTCGGTGATACCTCTAGCACCTGAGCAAAACCAAGGATGCCATTCAGTGGTGTGCGTAGTTCGTGGCTCATATTTGCCAGAAACTCACTTTTAGCTTGGTTAGCAGCGTCGGCAGCTTGCTTGGCTTCCAGTAGTTCATGAGTCCGTTCTTGGACTTTTAACTCTAGGGTTTTGGAATAATCTAAAAGTTGGCTATTGGCAATTTCTAATTGCTGATTTGCTTCTTCTAACTTCTGCTGTTTATAGGCATTAGTTGTGGCAATCACACTAACGATGAAAGCGGCTAAGGGGGGTGTGACCGGAATCAAAACACCATGCAGAAACATTCCATAGCCACCTCCCAGAAATGCCCCACTGATGGATGTGGTTGTCCAAAGAATTTTTCCGCCTGGAATCCTTCGTCCACTGCGTGCGCTAGCTAACAACCAACTACCGCTAGAACCGATCACAGACCATAAAATAATCCAGCCCGCCATAGACAATCCAGAAACACCACGTAGATTCGCTTTCCCTGTTCTTGCCCCTCGTACCAGTTGATGAGCAATATTGGCATGGATCACAACACCTGGTGTAGGTTTTTGAGCAGACATCAAGGAGGAGCTAAAAGGTGTACTAAAGAAATCGTTGGTACTGGCAGCAGTTGAACCGATAAAAACCATGCGATCGCGCATCAGTTCTGGAGGAATTTTCCCTGCCAACACATGGCGCATGGTAACTGTGCGAAAGGCTGCTTCTGAGCCGTACCAGTTAAGTAAAATTTGATACCCACCTAAGTCAGAATCCGTATAACCCGCACTTAAATTTTGTAGTGGTAAGTGTATTTGCTTACCCAAGCGAAACTTCTGCTGTTTGGCATCAACTGATTCTAAGGTGATTTTTTCGGCTTCTAGGTATTTGAGCGCTACAAGAGTTGCTAGTCCGGCTTTGATTTTACCTTCTTCTTGGGTATCGACCGCAGTCAAGAGGGCGCGACGCACATGGCGATCGCCATCCAACACCAAATCAGCTAATCCTATTTGGTCATTTTTTTTCAGTGCAGGTGGCGGATTGACACGCTCACCAGTGATTTTCTCAACTCCAATCAAATTGGGCGTAGTATGGAAAACTTCCACGAGTTGTTCATGGCCTTTACCTTCTGGTAAATCCCGATACAGATCCAAGCCAATGGCACGGGGTTGTTGCGATCGGATTTTTTCTAGTAACTCTGCCAGTGAGCTATCTGGAATCGGCCATTTACCAACTGATTGGATATCCCGCTCATCAATTGTGACAATGATGATTTCGTCAGCTATTGTATTGTGGGAACACACCAGAAGGGTATTTGCTTCACACGAACGCAGTCGCACCCATTCATCACGAAGTTTCCACTCAAGCAAATTGAAAATTCCTAACGATTGTCCGACAATAATCGTTAAGGCAACACTAGGCGTAATAATCAAGACAGTGCGAGTGCGCTGGATGAAAGCTTGGAATTTGCGCCACATAGTTCCGTCACACGCTTTAATTAAAATTGATGAGCATTGGGGATTAGGGATTGGGTTTGAGGAATAAATTTTTCTGGTTCCCAATCCCTAATCTTGATTAATTAGCAGATGCTAATAACGGAGCTTTAACAATCTCCTTCAAGCTAACTGAAGAAAGGAGTTCTTCCCATTGCTTGACGATAGTTGCATTATTGGGTTGAGATGTGTGCAGGGTAGCCAGTGTTTCTACACAGTCATACCAAACGCCAGATTTACCGAAAGCAGTTGCCAACTTCAACGCATCCCTCTGCTGCATTGCTGTTGCCAGTTCAGCAGTGGGTTGGATGCGCTGAATCCAACCATCAACGTAAGGTGTACTAGGATTGAGTTTTCCATCTACCTTCAGTGCCAGAAACCACTGATAGTTCTTCCCTACGGCTAAAGCTGGTGCGTCTGCTGGTAATCTTACTCCCATAACCCCAGCTTTCCCAGAAACAGGAATGGTTGTTTGATACTGCGTATTGCCGGCTTCATCCTTGAGACTGAAGACAGCCTCTTCTGCATTAGTAGTAGGTATATACACCATAATGGTGGGACGCTCAGATACCGTGGTGCCGTAGAAGCTTTGGGGTAAGAGTGCAATTAGGGCTGCTGGACCTGCCGCTCCCACAATTGAAGGATTCAAGTAGTAAGTACCAACGCGAGAAGCTCCTCCACTTGCCTCTTGAGGTGCGCCTTTGTCAGAAGCGGGAGTAAAGAGGTTGCCTCTGGAAGCTCCTCCACTTGCTTGTCTAGGAGCAGCATTGCGAGAATTGGGAGTAAAGAGATTACCTCTGGAAGCTCCTCCACTTGCGTGCCTGGGAGCGGCATTGCGAGAATTGGGAGTAAAGAGATTACCTCTGGAAGCTCCTCCAGTTGCTTGTCTAGGAGCGGCATTGCGAGAATTGGGAGTAAAGAGATTACCTCTGGAAGCTCCTCCAGTTGCTTGTCTAGGAGCGGCATTGCGAGAATTGGGAGTAAAGAGGTTGCCTCTGGAAGCTCCTCCAGTTGCTTGTCTAGGAGCGCCGCTATCGATTGGTGGGGTAAAGGTTATACCGTAGGCACTATTCCACATACCGCTAGTCATTAGAGCAATCAAGCCTAATGTACTAGCTAAATATCCAAGTCTCATGATTCTATCCCTTGTTTGATGAAAGGTAATACTAAGTAGATTTATTCTGATTGCGGGAAGAAGCGTGTAAGGTCTCTTTGGCTACTGATCAAAGTGAAGAATAGCTGATACCAATATAAACCAACTCTGGCTAAATATAGGTAAAAGATATTGCGAAGATTTTAATTTATAACCGTATTATTACTGAATTAAAGCCAGTTACCAACCAGAACGAAAGCAGACCAAAAGAAAGGATCTTGGAAATCAGTTTGATGAATCAGGTTGATTTGGGCTTGCCTCAATGCTTCGGCTTTGGTGATTTTTGGCTTTCGTAGTTGGTCATAGAAGCGCGTCATCAGCATTTCAGCAGCTTTATCTTTGACAGGCCAGAGGGTGGCAATAGTTGAGCGAGCGCCGGATTTGACCGCTAAGCCTGCCAGTCCCAGAACGGCGCGATCATCTCCAGTTGCAGTATCGCAGGCACTTAGTACCAATAATTCGATCGCTTTTGATGAATCACCACTACGATTCTTGAGTAGTTCAGACAACTCTTTGACATTTACTTGTCCATCCCAAGTCAATAAAAAAGTATCTTCGATACGGGAGCTGAACTGTCCGTGGGTAGCGAGGTGAACGACATCGGCATAGCTAGACTTGATACGATCTGCTAGGGCTTGACTGGTGAATTTCTGGTTCAATAGCATAGAAGAAGCTATTGTCTGAGAGATTTGCTTCACTTCTGATTCCACGGCAGGTAAGGCAGCAAAACCAGAGCGGGATTCGCTAATACCACCGATGATTGCCTTAATTTTGTTTTGCTCCAGGGATTGAGCAGCTATTAATTGCAACCCTGGTGAGAGAGCCACTGCATATTTCTCGATCAGATATTGGTGTCCATCGAACAGAGCAGCTATTGGTATATTCCGCAACTTGCCATCTAAAACAAATACTAGTGTTTTAGTATTTTTAAATGCTTGTTCTGCTTCTGCCGGACGAATCAGCCAATCATACACTTGTTGAGACAATCGCACCCTGTCTTGGGAATTGGAAACAGGGTTGAGGGCTACTAACAAATTATCAAGAGTTTGTTCGATATCAGCTTGAGATTTACGGGTTACATAGTAACGCAGAGGCTGTCCAGCTTGGGAGAGAATCACCGCTAGGCGATCGCTGAGAATAATCGGATAAATAACCGTCGCGGTTGGGTCAACTTTGTCAATTTGCTGGGCTTTATCTAAGCAAGCTTCGCGGAAAAAGTTATCAAGTTCAGCAATTTGTAACGATTCGATCAATTCACGAGCCTGCATTAAAGCAGTCTGGGTTGGTTGTTCTTCTAGAAGTAGACCTACTAACTCCCGATAGACAGGCTCTACACTTTCGCGGAAAGAAAATTGAACCTCCGGGTTCACTGCAACCATATCTCCCCGCAATGCTTTTAATGACTTAACTGCTTCCGTATAAGCTGTAATCGCTTTTGGGCGATCGCCCTGTTGCTTAAACAACTGTCCTACTTGCCATGCTGATTGAGCGATGATGTCGTCAGCTTGGAGTTGACGGGCAATATTGAGGGATTGTTGGGCTACTTCCTTGGCTTCCGTCCACTGCTTTGTCCGACGGTAGAGTTGCCCCCACTGATACAGTGCATAAGCTTGGGCTGGAGAATCTTCAATCTGTTGTGCAGACTTAACAGTCAATGCCATCAGTTGTGCCAAATCTTTAATTGGTAAAACTTGGTCAGGTTTTTCCAAGCGATTCAATGTAGCCACAAAATTAATGGCTGCGTAGAGTGAGCTATGGCTGGGTGGTAGTTCTGATAACTGTTGTTGTAATTGAGGTGCTAGGGGAACTGCATATTCTAGTTTGTCGTAATCTATCAATAATTTGAACCGAGCTAAACGCGCTTGCAAGGATTCATTTGGATTGGTGGCTACTTTTTCTGCGTCTTCAAAGTAATTTAATGCCACTTCTGGATCTTGGAAGTCAGAGGCAACTTTCCCCAGACTCGCAAGAATAGAACTTAAATGAGTTTTAGCGTCGATTTTATTGGCGGTGGCTAAACTTTGTTCTAAAATTAGCTGACTTTTATTATCACCGATCGCGTGCAACGTTAAACCTAGCGATCGCAACCCACTCACTTTAACTTCCGAATCTGGCATTTCTTGTAGCTTTTGCGTTAATATCTCCAATTGTTGTTTCGAGCGGCGATAAAATCCCAAGCTTTGTAAGGCTTGTGCTTGATTGATTTGACTACCCAAGCTGCCCACATTGTCGCCTGCTTGTTCATAATATTTTTGAGCTTGTTGCCAAATTTCCAGCGCGTTTTCCGCTTTGCCAGTACGTAATTGTAAATTTGCCTGAGTATTTAATATCTGCGCCCAGATAATCGCATCAACAGAAGGTTGAGCCGTTTGCAGAATTTTCACACTTTGCTCGATAGATTGTCTGGCGATGTCCCACTGATTGAGTTCCTGTTGTGCTAATGATAAGTAACTCAAGCTGAGAGCTTCATTAGTGCGATCGCCTTGGATATGATATCTCTGTGCAGCCGTTTGCCATGTTGTAGCAGCTTCCGCAAAACGTCCTGCATGGTAGAGGTTTCGTCCTTGTTCTAACCCGTTGGTAGTTTGAGGAGTGGATAATGACACATTGAGAGTTGTCTGTAACGGTATGGATGCTTTTGCAGGAGTGATGGTTACCGCTAAACAAAAGCTCAGAATACTTAAGCACAGATAAAGCCAAGGATTTTTTTTGATGGGAAAAATCATAAAAATTACTGATAAATTTGCTGTTTAGAGGTTTCCATAAAACGATTCATCTTGCATACTTATATTGCCCAGGTATAGCTGTGAACTATCAATGGAGACCTGATTTTACCTTTGTGTATCTATTCAAATCCTTGTGGGGAGTACAAAATTCAAAATTAATCACCCCATGAATCAATCTGGAGTCTTGCATCCTACTTTATTTTTGGTCAATTACTTCCATTTTGAGAAACAACACTACAGGTTAATGGTTGGTGTGAATAGGCAAAATACTCATCTGCGATCAACTCAATTTTGCTGTCAGCCTTACGATGTCGAGAATTAGCCTGGATAAAGATGTCTGGTCATGCTAGGTGCTTGAGTCGTTAGCTCATCGGTGTTCCGGTATGCAGAGATATAGCCGTAGCCAGATAGATTAGGAAATCAAGCAATGACTTTTTGATAACTCCTTAAATGATTGACATCTATCTATTGGATTAAATCTCTATAAAAATGTAAACAAGCGAAATATTGAACGCTTTTATACTCATAAGTTAACCCTTCTTTCTACTAACAAAGTGGTAATAAATGATAAAGCTAAACATCGGTTTTTATTATTCTATTTAAATTAGAAAAAGATTGACAAATATAATTTCTCGGTTTTCATATAAGGTATTGATAATTACAATGTAACTTTATGTTAGATAATACTTCAGTAGAAACAAATGTTCAATCAAAGTAATTCTTAAGAATGATGAACAGATGAGTTGAAATTTGGAATTATGGCAACAGCATCGCCACAAAATATGAGGTAAAAATATATGCGATTACCAGAAATTCAAACGATAGAAAATACACTCGATGATATTAATCGTCAAATTCCCGACAAAGCTGAATCTATCACTTCGGTAGGAAGAGATAATAAAATCAATGATCCAGATTTATCATATAAGCGATTGCTTTACGGCTTGGCTTTGGTAATATTAGCGGCTTTCCTATTTGTTGCTGCCATTTACTACGGAGTTATCAACCCTTAAGCTATTTTCACCTGGAACCAATTAGTTAGTTTGCACAGCAGACTTTGTTGAGAATAGTGCAATATATTTAGTTAACCAGTCTCATCAATAAGGCAGTATTTAAGCATGATATCTGATGGAATCATCTGTAATTTGCAGCGTAATATTTTTTATCAAAAAGTACAGATTTTGCTAAATACCAAGCTCATCCTATAAGAGAAATTATATGGACTAAATCGAGCATCAGAGATGTGTAGAAGACTACAAACTCATTTAATAATGAGAATCCATCTTTAGTTAGATGGTAGCAGTGGTAATTAATTGGTTGATTAATTCTAGGTTCATGAATTGCACCATTCTGCCTCAGAATGTAAGTTCAAAAATTAGCGTGTTTAATCCTAATAATTGCTGGCTTTGGCTATTAGTATTGACCATCATCTGTAGGCTGAAAGGATGTTGATTCAATTGAAAAAATTTGCTGGCTCATGAGAACTAGCAACTTGGATTAGCGTTTCAGGAGGATATGACTAGAATACATGGCTACAAAATATCCTAAATTTAGCCGGGATCTGGCTCAAGATCCGACTACGCGTCGAATTTGGTATGCGATCGCCACGGGAAATGATTTTGAAAGTCATGATGGCATAACTGAGGAAAATCTCTACCAAAAGATTTTCGCTACTCACTTCGGTCATGTCGCCATCATTTTCTTGTGGGCATCAAGTCTTCTGTTCCACGTCGCCTGGCAAGGTAACTTTGAACAGTGGATAAAAGATCCACTCCATATTCGCCCCATTGCCCATGCCATTTGGGACCCCCATTTTGGTGAACCAGCCATAGAGGCTTTTAGCCAAGGTGGTGCTAACTATCCCGTAAATATTGCTTACTCTGGTGTTTATCACTGGTGGTATACCATCGGGATGCGGACGAATAACGACCTTTACCAAGGTTCTATTTTCCTGTTGCTTTTAGCAGCCTTATTTTTATTCGCAGGTTGGCTACACTTGCAACCCAAATTTCGTCCTAGCTTGACTTGGTTTAAGAGTGCTGAACCTCGTCTGAATCACCACTTAGCTGGTTTGTTTGGTGTTAGTTCCTTGGCTTGGGCCGGTCACTTGATTCACGTCGCCATCCCCGAATCTCGTGGGGTTCATGTGGGTTGGAGAAACTTTCTGACTACTTTGCCTCACCCAGCAGGTTTAACACCATTCTGGATGGGTAACTGGGGTGTGTATGCCGAAAATGCAGATACGACCGGGCATATTTTCGGCACATCCCAAGGTGCAGGAACCGCTATTTTGACTTTTTTGGGTGGTTTCCATCCCCAAACTGAATCGCTGTGGTTGACTGATATGGCGCATCACCATCTAGCGATCGCTGTTATCTTTATCATTGCCGGGCATATGTACCGGACTAACTTTGGCATTGGTCACAGCATCAAAGAGATGCTGAACGCCAGACAATTCTTTGGTATCCGTACTGAAGGACAGTTCAACTTACCCCATCAAGGGTTATACGACACTTATAACAACTCCTTGCACTTCCAATTATCCATACACTTGGCAGCGTTAGGGACTGCGTTGTCGTTAGTGGCGCAACATATGTACTCGCTGCCGCCTTACGCCTTTATAGCAAAGGACTTTACAACACAGGCGGCGCTATATACCCATCACCAGTACATTGCTGGGTTCTTGATGGTTGGCGCGTTTGCCCATGCTGGTATTTTCTGGGTACGAGACTACGACCCAGAACAAAATCAAGGTAACGTCCTTGACCGTGTACTGAAGCATAAAGAAGCGATTATCTCTCACCTAAGTTGGGTGTCGCTTTTCTTAGGCTTCCATACTCTAGGACTATACGTTCACAACGATGTTGTAGTTGCCTTTGGCACTCCAGAAAAGCAAATTTTGATTGAGCCGGTGTTTGCTCAATTCATCCAAGCTGCTCATGGCAAACTGCTTTATGGGATGGATACTTTATTATCTAACCCAGATAGTATTGCTTATACAGCTTGGCCAAACCACGCTAACGTCTGGTTGCCAAACTGGCTAGAGGCGATTAACTCCGGCACTAACTCTTTATTCTTGACCATTGGCCCTGGTGATTTCTTGGTACACCATGCGATCGCTCTCGGTTTGCATACCACCACCTTGATTTGTGTTAAGGGTGCGTTGGATGCCCGTGGTACTAAGCTGATGCCCGATAAGAAAGACTTCGGCTTCACCTTCCCCTGTGATGGGCCTGGCCGTGGTGGTACTTGCCAAACCTCCTCTTGGGAACAGTCTTTCTATCTGGCTCTCTTCTGGATGTTGAATCTCCTGGGCTGGGTAACTTTCTACTGGCATTGGAAGCATCTTGGGGTTTGGCAAGGTAACGTTGCTCAGTTCAACGAAAACTCCACATACCTGATGGGTTGGTTCCGTGATTACCTCTGGGCTAATTCGGCTCAGTTAATTAACGGTTACAATCCCTACGGCACAAATAATTTGTCTGTCTGGGCTTGGATGTTCCTGTTTGGACATTTAGTTTGGGCTACCGGTTTCATGTTCCTGATTAGCTGGCGTGGGTACTGGCAAGAGTTAATTGAAACTCTAGTTTGGGCGCACGAGCGCACGCCCCTAGCTAACTTAGTTCGTTGGAAAGATAAGCCAGTGGCTCTATCTATTGTGCAAGGTTGGTTAGTCGGTTTAGCTCACTTTACCGTTGGTTACATCCTTACCTATGCAGCATTCCTTATAGCCTCAACGGCTGGTAAATTTGGTTAAAAAATTTTGATATCCTTTGACCTTAGCCATTGTCCCCCTTGATACCGTTAGGTGAAAGGGGGATTTTTTTCTAAAATTTGGCTTCAATTTCTCAAGGCACTAGACGCAATCTTCCTTGCACTTCAACACTGGGAAAATTCGGATCAAAAGTCAGGTTTTCTAGCTTTCCGTCCTTGAGAATGACAAAAGTATCCTCGACGTTAGCGCCTGTTAGACTGGGGTTCCAGGCGATCGCATCTTCATCCTGATATATCAATCTCTCGTTGAATCAAATTTTGGCAATTGGGTAGCGACTATATAAAGTCAACTGCTGCTGAAAGCGCCAGCGCTTGGCTATCCCAGTCCAGAGAGTAGGGGTAGGAGATTGTTACTTGTAAAGGCGGCACCCGGATTTGAACCGGGGGATGGAGGTTTTGCAGACCAAAAGGAATTGAATTAAACGCTTGCAGTATATGAATTGTGGCGATTAAGTTTTTCAGCGTAACTAAAATTGTGACTAACTTAATACTAGCTTGCCGTTAGTATCAAAACTGAAGGGCATATTGTTCTGGAGCGCGATCGCGTTCCATGAAGCGATTTCTGTTGCTGTCGGTTTTCCTAATAATGGGAGTCCTGTTGTTGCTTCATCCCAGAGTGCCTTGAGTATAGGATAATCTGATGCGCTTAGTCCCCCCATGTAGCCTGTGGGTGAAAGCAGGGTTTCCAGCCTGGTTACAGCCCTTTGGTTTATAGTTTGCGCGGATATGCGATTGTACCCGGTATTAAGGAGCATTTCTCTATTGAATGCCCCCCAGTCTGGAGGCGGGGGTATAGGTACGGCAGTGATAAAGTTTACGCCATCCCAGGTATCGCCAATATTTGCTGTATTTGAAGGAATTAGCAAATCATCGGTAGTGTATTCTTCTGGATTTTCCAAAAGGATGATATTGGCGACTAAATTATTTTGAATAACTGCATATCTCATGACCACCAGATCCTTACTTCACCACGTCCACCGTTGCCACCGTTACCACCTGTAGTTCCACCTGCTGCACCACTACCGCCGCCGGCCCCTGGTGCGCCACCGTTGCCACCATTTCCGCCTGTGGTTGTACCGTATCCGCCGCCGCCGCCACCAGTGCCAGCGCCTGTAGTTAAATCTGTGCCATTGTTTCCGTTATTCCCGCCAGCACCCCCACCGGTTCCCCCAATGCCCCCGGATGCTGGTAAGGTGCTACTTCCTCCTGTCCCTCCTGTGGTTGTGGTAGAGGTTCCGCCAGCACCCCCACCAGGTGCGCCGTAAACACTCGCATTTCCACTGTTGCCATTATTCCTGCCACCACCACCGCCCCCAAAAAGCCCTGGAGAAGTATCGCTTGTTCCGTCTGGAGCAGAAGCAACTCCAGTTCCGAGTCCTGGTTGAAGGCTGCTTGCTCCGCCTCCACCATTACTGGATGGACTAGCGCCACCATAAGCGATAAGAAAATTTCCAAAAGAAGAACTACCACCGGAAGCCCCGGTGCTTCCTATGGAAGATGTGGAGCCATTGCCACCTACGCCACCAGCCCCAATAGTAATAGCAACGGTGCTAGGCAATTCTCCAGCACTAAAAATTCTTCTTGTGCAGCTACCACCACCACCACCTCCACCAGCATTTGTGTTTCCACCACCGCGACCACCACCACCGCCGCCGTAACATTCCACAATCACGGTGGTAATGCCACTAGGTTTTGCCCAGGTTCCTGATGACGTAAACGCCTGATATCCGCCACTACCCCTTGTTATGGCAATACTTACACCCACTATTCCAGCACTCCTATTAAAAAGGTGGTTCCTGTGGCGTTGTAGGCGATCGCGGCTAGGGTTTTTCCCGTGGGTGCTTCAAAAGCGATACTCGCCCCAGTAGGGAAAGAAGTACCAAGCAATGTCCCAGCAGCAGCACCAATATTGGCGATGCTCACTGATATTTTCCCGGCTGTAACTGTTCCAGAGGTAGAAGTATTGACAAGTGTGGGTGTTGCAGTGCCACCACCACCAGTACCTACACCTAAGCCCTTTTCTATAAAAGCATCTGCGATCGCTTCGGCTTGGTTCGCCTGCGTTTGGTTGTATGTCACACCTTTAGGCATTCTTCCCCCTCCTTCTTTTGCCTGGATTCCATCCATCAAATCCTATTCCACCATTTCCCCCAATGACTTTGGGGTTAGTACTGTTCCCGTTACCATTTGGGAAATTTTCACTAATGGGCATATCTGTAGGAATTTCCTCTGGCGCTACATCATTCAGCACGATCCTCACAGCCCAGATGTGCTTACACTGCCCATCTTGTGCGCCAGCATCGGTATTACTCCAGTCTTCTTCTATTCCGTCATCTGATGTGCTGTTGGGGTTGGGGGATTTTTTCTTGGTTGCGTCAGGGCAGTTGCATTGCCAATCACCGTCGCCATCACCGTCACTATCACCGTCGCCGTCACCGTCACCGTCACCGTCACCGTCAGCATTACCACATTCCCATTTACTACCATCAGCAAATTCAATTTCAAATATTCTTACTTGCTGAGTTAAGAATGCTGAAAACTGCCCCCCTCCTTCTAGGTATTTAAAATTTACACTAAATTCATGTTGATAAGTTAAATTGTTTTGTTCCAATGAAACAAGACTTCCATTGCTATAAGATTCTTTGTCATCTTCTGTAAAATTCTCACCAGAAAATTCTACATATTGTTGAGTAAAGAGTGCATCAATAGGGTCATTTGGATATATTTCTGCACCGCTATAGCTTAGTGATATTGTCCAAGAAAGAACGCCACTTATTTTATTAATATTAAGTTCAGAATTAAAATCTATAGCCCCACTAGACCTAAGAGTAAAACCAGATACATTGGTTGCTTGATTGCAAGTTTTTTCTATTTTTACACTACTAGTTACTATATTGCTTTTATCAAAATTAGATTGCCAAGTATAAATAGAGCTAACATTTGCACCATCTATTACACCTGTTGCCGTGTTTTCTCCGTTCGGAAAATATTCAATTTCTCCAGTTTCTTCATTAAAAACTATTCCTGGTCGATAGTTATTAAGTAGCTCATCATCAAAGTATGGTTCAAATGTAAACTCTAATCCACCAGGAAATAGATAAATTTCTACTGTTACTTCAAAAGTTACTTCCCATTCTGGAAATGTTTCAGAGGCAAAACCACCAGCAACAGTAGTTTCTAATGTAAAGCCTACGTAATCTTCTCTGTTTGTTCCAGTAGTAAATTCGGAATTATTTATAAATTCTAACTCTGTTTGTTCTTCATTGCTAAAGGTATCAAACACCCATTCTTTTAATTCAAATCCACTTTCCGGGTCTGGAACTCTACCGCCAAAAGGTGGTACAAGTGTTCCTTTGTATATAGAATTGCCAATACTAATGCCACCACCGGGATGAGTTGTAATAACCTTTGAGGTGATTTTTACAGGTGAACCATCATTAAAAGCGCCACCTGTTGAATTAATAATTATCAAAGCATCGTTATTAACTATACCTTCACTATCGGCTGTAATACTAATAGTTTCAATAATAGTGGCTGTATACAATCCTGTCTGATTATCATAACTTTGAGCTACTACATTTGCTGGAGTGTTTATAGTTTCAAAATCTCCATCAAATCTTATATCCCCAACAAACCATTTAGGAAGATTTAAAAGCAAAGGCAATTCACAAGTAATATTATTTTGAGGTTTCTTGCTGACTTCCCAGTATCCCTTGGGTGCATTCGGGGAAGGTATTTTATATTTATCATCACCGTCTTTCAATACTTTATCTTCTTGGGCTATCTCCATACCTTTTTGGTATCTCTTCCACGCAGATTTATAATTATATTCTTGCTCTGGACTAAAGACTCTCGGCGCTCCAGTAACAGTAAGTTCAAAATCTTCTATAAAATCTAGTCGTGGTGCGATCGCATCGTCATCAAGATAATTGCCATCGGGTAATCTGCGACGATTTGATTTTTTACCGGGAACCTTAAAAGATACTTTGCTACTTTGTGGTAGGTCAAAAAATCTAGGAATACCACCATTATTTTTCCTTTTTCCCATCAATAATCACCACCTGTTGCAGTTACAATCACGCCAGCAGTAGCAGTGCCTAATGCAGCGTACAGTGCATATCCAGTAGGTAGCCGTAA
Organism: Trichormus variabilis 0441; assembly: GCF_009856605.1. NCBI lineage: Bacteria > Bacillati > Cyanobacteriota > Cyanophyceae > Nostocales > Nostocaceae > Trichormus > Trichormus variabilis. Next base: position 4,454,993 of record NZ_CP047242.1, read on the forward strand.
ACCTCTGTTGGGTGTTGCTGGCGTTTGGGAAGCTGGGAAAAGGATTCTTGGTAAGGTTACTTCAATTGGGTAGTTTGCGATCGCGGTCGTATTCCCGCTACCACTTACAGACGTGAGTGAAGTCTCAGCCAACAAAACATAATCACTACTACTGGGAGCTTTGAGAAAAATTCTCAGTGGGGAAGCAACAATGTCACCCAATGGATAAGCCTGAATCGCTTCAATCAGTGTTCCGTTAGTCCCGGCTGTCCCCAACAGTTTCGGCACAGCAGCGCCTGGCGAACGGTTAACAACTTCATTGGTAAGTGTAACCGTCCAAATGATGGGATTCTTAATGAAAATTGGCTGGGTATTAACCATAATTTGTACTCATACTAATTCTGTCACCGGTGCAAGTATCGGCAACGCCAGGGACAGCCATGATAAATTCTGCACCAGTCCGAGCAAAGCGATACCTGAGATTTGCCTCCTGGCGGTAGTTGGGAACCCAAAGGGGATGAGCCGCCAACAGGTCAGTTTCTTTAAGGTAGTTTTCCCACCAAACGCGGGAATCTCTAGCGGACTCCCGCAGAATTGCCCGGTTAATATCCCCGGTGTAGAGTTCTTTGGTGTTGAATCGGCTGGAGTCTCCCAGTAATTCAGAAGCTTCAAAAGCGCGATCGCACCTCTCCAAAATCTGCTGGATGCGCTGCACTTCGTAGTCATCTTGTAAGAGATTCATGGCTTCTTCCAGTCGGGCGCGATCGCCTGCGGGAACTCCAGCGCCGTAGCCAAGATGAAATCTACACCGGGATTTGTCCAGTTCAGAGAGGGCTGGCATATTTTAGAACTCAACATGAGGTAGGACGGCTTCCCAGTTAATGTTTAAGTCAGCGTTGAGCGTCTTCAATTGCTCAAGCCCGACGTAACCACCTTCTGGTTTGCGTTCCATGATTTTCCTGGCGGACAACTGCCCAACTCCGCGCAGTGCCTTACCAAGGCTGGAAGCAGAGACTTGATTGATGTTAATTTTCTCAATCGTCTCCCCTTCCTTCCCGCCGTCCAATACTTCAAAGGTGCGGGGTTGGATCAAATCCACCCCCTCGACTTTTGAAGCATTAATTACAGTCCCGCCATCCTTGCATTGGTAATGGGTGGAGAATTCGCCGGTAATTAGTATTTCCCGCCCCAGCCCTTTGTGAAAAGCGTTTTCACCTACTTTTAGTGTCATGGGAAAATTTCCTTAATAAGTGCTGGGGTAGCCGACTTGCTCTAGTCGGGAAGGATCAGCCGCTAACAAATAGCACACATCGCAAATTACCCTTTGCGTACCAGAAGCCACCCGTACACCAGTACCCGCCACCGTATTACCAGCGTTGGAATTGAGTAGTCTGTACTGAGTAGCGCCCCCCAGCGTTCCCAATGGAGCCGCCAAGGTATCGTAAGGGGTGGCGACAGAACGAGCGCTGCTGTTGGCTGCGATCGCACTACTCGCCACTGTCAACACCGGGGCTGTATCTGTATGAGCTGCTGCCACCTTTAGTCTTTCGCCGGTTGTCCCAATCAAAGCTACATTAGGAGTCCGCAACCCGATGTAGTAAACCTGTGCGCCAGCCGGGACAATAAGCGGGGTATCATTTCTATCCCTTTGATGGCTAGGAACAAAAATATCAATTTGGGTTTGCAAGCTGCTGGTGATGGTGGCGTAACCCAAAGCATGGTAAGCCAAAATCTTTGGGTAACATTCCAACCGCTCACCGTTATACCAGTTGAGTAATTGGGTTTGGTTGCCTGGGAAAAGTGGTTGAGTCATGTTAATCTCCGTAGGTTCTAGCAACCGTCACAAAGCGGTCATTGGTGAGTGACCAACCGCCGTACATAGCCCAAATCGCAATTACAAATCTTTGGTAATCGTCATTGTTGTTCAAGCGAACACTCACCGGGACTTCAGTTGCGATCGCTTCTCCCACCGCCTGCTGACCTAAGAAAATTCCCAGATGTCCAGTTCTGTTGGCTGCACCGGTGGGATGTAGTCCAGCATTAGTAGACGCGGTGTAATTTAAATTCACCGTCGCCGTGGGCATATTGTTGGATTCAAAAAATCTCACACCCTCAAACACAAACCCTGTAGGCATCGCCTCACCCATGAAGCTGGCTTGCCCATATTGAGAGCCACCGAAAATCAATTGGTTGGGGCCAGAGATATAACCCTGGTTGGGTGGTGGCATCATGGGAGCCGAGAACGGTGTAATGCCCGGCTGGAGGTAATTGGTAGGACAGAAAGAAGGATACTGAGCAACAGCGCGGAAATCTGGATCTTGCCGCAGGTGTTTGATAAACCGAGGGGCAGCCAAACAGTAGTAATACCCATCACTGAAGGTAGGAACGTTACGTGTCCGCATCCCTTCCACGATGGTTAACAGGTCATTTTTGACATCAATCTTTGGTGGGCCGGAAGCGTAAGTACCGCCATCCGCTACACCTTGGGGGTTGTAAGTAAACGGTGACTGCAAAAGTGTATTGATGTAGACCCTATCCAACCATTTCCGATAGTCCCGGAATAGAGTCAGCGCACCGATACTCTGGTGAAAGGCTTGTATCTGTTGCGGGTTGTACTGCCACAAAGCCCGTTGAGCCAGCAATATGGTCTCCATCGGAATCTTGAAATTCCCTGGAGCATTGGGGTTATTCGCATCACCACCACTAGGGCCTGTGTACTCATCAATGGTGACAATGATTTTGGATTTCAAAATGTCACGGGAATTAGCAGTACCAATTGTCTGAGTAGGAGCGCGGCGGCGGGATTCTAAAGTAAAGCTGTCGTCTTCCCAGTATTCGTATCTATCGAGCTGTACCGTCTTACCGCGAGTTGCCGAAGCATCCCAAACAACTTGAGGTTGACAGACGAACTTAGATATAAACTGGGCATCCGGTCTTAATAGTTCTGCTCCCAGAATCCTGGGAAAATCATCATCTATCCACACTGGGGTTCTGACCTTCTATGAAGTGGGCAACTTAGGTCAGAACTGAGAACGCGATCGCCCTGGACTAAACCCTCCAGGGTTTTTTATTGGTTGGCAAAAAACAAATTAGAAACGCAAGGTATTTGCCATCAGGTTGGCATTGGTATTGCGCGCCTGGTTGTAGGCATCCACCAAACCTTGAGCCGCATTGAAGCGGTTTTGCTGCTCGTTTATCGCCATATTGTTGTAGGTGTTTTGGCGCATTTGGTCAGCATTCAATCCCCGTGCAAAGGCTTGGTTTTCCATGCCAACGCCTTGCTGAAATCTCATGTCTGTTTGAGCGCGGGCGGTGGCGGCGTTGGCAAGTTCGTTCATGTCAAAGCCCAAGGCCTTGGCTTGGTCTAAAACATCGTCGTAATTGCGTCCGGCGGTAGCTGCCCGACCTGCTGCATTACCTATGGCAGCACCAGCAATATTTGAAGCTGCACTACCAGCAGCACGTAGTAAGGAAGGAGCAACGGCTCCGATAACAGCCTGCATATTTTTTCTCCTAATGACTAATGACCATTGACCATTGACTACTGACCAAACAGCGAAACGATATCCTGGCTGGCGAGTTGGTCAATCACCTGCCAAGCCATACCTGGGTTATGTTGCCAAGCGGATCTGAACTTGTCCCGGTTGTTGGTTGCACCGCCAACACCAGGGGCGGGGGGTGCGGGGAAAGATGGACGACTAAAGGCACTGGGGACAGAAGCTGTAGGTGTGACCAACTGCTTTTGTTGTGGTGGATCTAATTGCAAATACCACTCAGCACACTGCACCGGGTCAGAGAGAATTTCCCAGAACTTTTGGATCATCAAGTCCTGTGTTGCACTGAACTCTCCCAATACCACGGCATTAACCGCCAAGGGGCCAAGAGCATCCAGAGCTTGATCGGCGATCGCCAGATTTTGCTCTTGCTGTCCAATCAACTGGGAAAATTGCTCAATCACTTGAGTTGCGATCGCAATCTGTTGTTGTTGTTGAGCAAAAAGTCCAACAATCTGATCAGCAATGTTTAGTGCGTTAGTTTGACTCCGCACCACATTCTCCAGCCAGCCCACATACTCAGCAGTTTGGTTAGCGCTTACCCCTAGAGCGTTGGCTGTTGCCTGTCTGTTGCTGTTGGGCGAAGATACCCCAAAGTTCTGGGGAGACTGCGATGTCTGCTGGAAGCCCTGGGGGATAGAAATTGCTTGGCTGCTGTCCTGTTGGTAGACGTGGGACGGAATTGGTGACTGTACCGCCGGGGGTGGGGAGGGGATTGCCCCAATCCGCCCTTGAACGATATCCAACAGGCGGTTGGTAACTTGTCCCCACTCCTGGGAACTGTGTTGGGAGTCCTGCGGCGGCTGTGGAGCCGCGCTCGTCCCTTGGGGTATAAATGCCGGGGTTGGTGTCGCTTGGGGGGCTGCTACCATTTGTTGTTACATCGTTATATGAGTTAGAGCCATTGCCATTAGTTGTGGTAGGGCTATTGAGTTTGTCGGGTTCGTCGTAAGTCTCACCGTAAGAAAACTCTTGGGCAACTAACGACAAAGCTTTTTCGATTAGTGGGGTGATATCCAATCGCCACCCCAAGGGCATCGCCGGATCAAGCGGGTCAGGGAGACTCAAAAAGTTTTGATATAAACCTATGAGTTGATTAATCGCTTGAACTTTGTTTTGAGTGGTTCTATAGCTAAAATTCCCACTCTGCATCGCGGCGATTTCTTTATCGGTTTTGTCGGGAAAAAGAAAGCGTAAAACGTACTCAGTATTAATCCCCGCCTCTGCCAAGTTCCGTCCCACAATCGACTTATCCAAAATTTCCCGTGAAGTGTCTGGGAAAATTTCACTGGTGAACCTCCATTCAATTACTCTGTCCCCCATCGGTGGCATCCCAATCACACCGCGAGGGATAACGCCAAACTCCAACAGCATCTGACAGATATCGTCTGTGATGTCGTTGGGTGACTCTAGTTGAATGTCTTTGGGCTTGAGCTTGGCTCCCTGTTGTTTGTAGATGTCAGCCAGTAAGCCTTTAAATTCTTTTTCTTGCTCAATTGCTACTGCAAATAGAGATTGTTTAAACAGATTCTCCTCAGCCAAGAGAATCATCTCAAACAGTTTGCACAGTCCATAGTCATACAAAGCCAAACATTTTTTCCTAGCAGTCGCCGCAGTTGAACCACTTCTTACTTTGATTTCATATGCCGTCGCACCAGAACGAATCCCCAACGGATCAACACCACCCAAAGCTGTGTGTAGTTGCTCACGGTATTCCCGTTGATATAAATTCTGATCACCACTCACCGGGTCAACCTGAATATATCCCACCCGTTCATCAGGCCCAATACCACCAATCACACTGGCGACTTTTTCACCACCATCAAACTGACTGCGCTCCCTGGGGTCTGACCTGTTCGTGCTGGGATAGTACCCAGACTGAGATGCAACTGTGGGAACAAAACCTGATACAGCAGCAGCTTCCAAAACCTCAGAGCGCGATCGCGTCGTCACCAATGTAGGATTGGCAAACAGCGACAAGTTTCTATTGATAGTCGTCAGCATCTTGTCATGACGCTCAATCGGCTGACGCAACCAATGAAACTCACTTGACCCTGGTTGACCGGGACGGCTGGGATGATTGGGGATAGCCACACAGGGAATAAACCCCAAGGTGTTCTCTACAGTTTGTACATTAGGGTCTTGCAGATCGATATCACCCGTAATCCCATTGAGATTAGGCTTTTGTGTTAAATCATGCTGGCGGATTGTCTCTTTAGTAATTTCCAGTTTCACCCAGCGTTCTTCTTCCGTCCCCAGCAGCGAAAGCCGCTTGTAGGGATAGGCAATCACTACCCTTTCTAGTTCCCTACCCCCTGGCTTGTAGTAGGCTTTATACTCTGGGTTGGGGTCGGTTGTCCCCCCATGAAACCATGAGATTTCATAACTATCACCAGTGGGACGCAGGTAGAAAAGAATCTCGCCACAAGTCAGGTACAAGTCCCAGATGTAGTCCAAATAAAGATCCATCCGGTTGTACTTCCAGATACTGGAGATAAATTTCTTTCTCTCTCCAGTGGGGTCTTGCACCGGGTAAAGTTCGATTCCCCTGGCACCGAACAATTTCAACTGAGCAAGATGATTGGCAACAATCAGCGATTCGCCGCCGCCATTGCCGTCACGATTTACAACTGCCTGAATGATGTTCTCTAGGGTCATTAATTAGGAAATCCGGCTTACCTTCCGAGGGGTAAGCCGCGTAACAAAGGATACACTCTATAGAAAGACAACCTTCCTACCCTAAGTTGCCCACTTATCTATCTTGTGTCTGTGTCTCCAAAAAAGCTTAGACCAGCCTAATTGCGCTGGATATATTTCTATTAACCAGCGATCACACAAATAAGGACTATCAACTATTTGTTCGTAGTATTTCAAGTATTCTTCGTGGAAACTGCGATCCGCATCATTTAGGTTCATTTCACTTTTTCTCACGCAACCATAGGGAAAATTTCTCAAGGATTGGGTGATAGACTCTCTAAGTTGCGTAGAACAATCGTGAGGTTTACTAGCGTCACCGATTCATCCTGTCCGATAGCGTCTTTGGCTAAAATTTTTCTGATTTGAGTTTTCGTTAGGTTAGCGAGTTCTTCCATTTTTTTTGCCTGGTAAGTGGGGGATATCTGCGACAACAATGTTAGGTGTAGGAAAAATTTTTAGCCTAACAACAACGTGTCACACCTAATCGACCTGCAAAACCTCCCATTGTTGCTTTTCCTTCGGCAATGTGATCAAGTAAATGGGCGGTGCTACATAGTGAGTTATTTAACTCGCCAAGAAGCGTCATACCGATTTCGGGGCATTGAGCAGCTAAAGCAATAAGTTGTCGGCATTCAAGTTGCACTTTTTTTGCCTGCGCCTCAACACTTTCTGGTGTTGTTGTAACCTTTGTCATTTCGTTATCGGGTGTATAGTCCATAGCTAAGTTCGTAATCTCCAGTAAAGTTTGTTGATGAACAGACCTATTGTTCCCTCACGCAACCTCAAGCTTACGTCTACCCATCAACCCAACTAAGCAATAAACCAAAGCATCCACACAATCATCCTTATCCATCGCGCCAAAGTTAATGAGTTCATCAACCAACCGCCCCATCATCCGGTATTGGTTAAAGGTAACTAGCCCATTTTGAAATAACCCCGACACCCCGCGCAGTCGCTGCAACTTATCCCCTTTAGTCGTCGGCTGCTGGTATTGAATATTAAAAATCTGCTTCTCATTCACCAAGTAGTGAGTAAAGTCACCCTTCAAGGAACTTTGATAAGCCACAGCCTCAGCGCACAGTGTTATTGGCAACTCTCCCCAGTCTGCCCACAGTTCAATAATCTGGTCGAGCTTTTCAATATTCCCACTCCACCGACCCCGCCGGATGTCGAGAATGTAAAACTTGTTGCCAACTCGACCACCCAAAACAAACACCGTGTAATCAGCCCGTTCTCTGAGTGATGCTGACAAATCCCCACCGATACACAGCGAGTCAAAATGATCGGGGAATTCACCATGCTTGATCCACAGTGGGTCAATGGAGGTTTCAGAACTCCGCATTACCCGGTTTTGATACTGGAAGCTAAACGCGACCGGGCTATCTTCCCTCAGTGCTTGCAATTCTTCCAGGGTGAAGCGTTCCGGCCAGTAACTTACTTCCTTACCGTCATCATCATCAACAATTGCCTGCTGTACAATTTGCTTCCATCCCTTCGCCGGAATGAAATCAGTACAGTGGATGTCATCGGCACGGAAGCGAGTCCCAATATTGACCTGTCTCCCCCCTGGCTTGAGAGTAGGCCTGATTACCTCTGAATAGTTGGTGGTAATTTTCTCGCGTACTTCTGGATTCTCAATTGATTCAGAAGACTTAATAATGTCGTCGTAGACCACCAAATCACTACGGCGGCTGGTGATACTTCCAGTGATACCTGTGGCGTAAAAGGTGTAGTCAGAATCCAGGCTGTCAACACCTGCAAAATCCTTTCTAATTTCCCAGTCGGTATCACTCCACCTTTTACCCGGTAATACATTTGGGAAAACTTCCCTATACTTGGGACTCTCAATAATTCGCTTGATGATGCGGCTACGAGATAAGGCGACAGATTCAGAGTAAGAAACATAAATAATCTGAATACTGGGATTGTGACCAATCACCCACGCCACCCACATAGCAATCCAGGTACTCTTGGCACTACCTCTAGGTGCAAGAATACTCAGATTGTCCCCCGCGACTAATTCAAGAGTCTGGGAAGAAATCCCTGTAACTAGTTCAGTAATCCATTCCAGGTGATGCTCTGCTGCCGTTTTTCCCGTTACATACTCAGCAAAGTAAGCAAAGTCATTCCAAGCCCTAAGAGCATTGGGCGATCGCGCTGCAATAGTCGCTGATCTGGCGGCTTCCCTGGCTTTCTCTCTATACTGCTTATAGATTCGTGTCGCCATTGTTTTTACTTATGAACAAAGCAGAATTGATACAAGCAGTTGCCGCCAAAGCAAACGTCAGCCAAAAGCAAGCTGAGACAGTCCTTAACGCCACAACAGACACCATCGTTGAGACAGTCGCCAACGGTGGGAAAGTGATACTCGTTGGGTTCGGTTCGTTTGAAGCTAGGGCTAGAAAGGAGCGTGAAGGACGTAACCCCAAGACAAACGAAAAGATGATTATCCCAGCTACCACTGTCCCCGCCTTTAGCCCTGGTAAGCACTTTAAAACTGAAGTCACAGCTACTCTTCCTCAAGCCGGCTGAGGACACCTTTGGTAGCTTCCACCAATGCCGATTCAAAAGGCGTATCAGCGAAAATCAAGCGCAACTCTTGAATTGCCCGATACGCCCCTGCCATTTCCAAAGCCTTGCGATCGCGGATGTACTTTTGCCCGTTCACCGCCTCGGCACAAGCCCTCACTTCTCTGGATAAGTGAGAAACTACTGGCAGTAATTTTTCAGGGTCTATCGCCCCAACCCCTCCCTTGAGCTTCAGCACCTCCATTACGCTGTCAATTAGGTCAGCGTTTAGCACCAATACTTTCTGTAAAGCATCTCCAGTATCTACACCAGAGAAGGCTGATGTTAGGATGTTGAACCGTTTGGCCTCCTCACCTACTGGGAAAAATGCCCGATACCAATTCTGTACCGCAGTCTGAGAAACCTTATACCCCCAATCCTCAAGTAGTTGACGAATAGCCGTGGTGTTACGGTTGTGCTTACAAAATTCGTCAAACTCCTGTAACCGCTCGGCACTCATGAGCGAGCGAATCTGGTCTACCCTATGTTGAGGGGCTTTTCTAGTCACAGATGTTTACACTTGTTGATAGTTACCGTCTATTTCGGAAGGATGCGATCGCAGCAGAGCGATCCTCAGACTTTTCACGCTGCTTTATTTGGCTACGAAGTCCTGCCATATCGCGCTCCTGACCAAAGCCAGATTCCTGCATCCTCTCCCGCGCCGCAATTTGAGCCGCATCCCGGCGCTCAATAGATTGCAGGTTGTCACCTTGTAGAGTGCGGTTATTCTGGAAATTCTGATCAGTTTCTTTCGCTCTGTAACCAAAAGCCCTAGAAGCATTGGCTTCTGCCTCCCTTTGTCGCAAGTCAAAGCCTACGTTCCAGGTGTCTCTAAGTTGGTTTAGGCGGTCTTGAGCTTGTTGCTGGGCGGCCGTTCGATTCTTGTCTGCTAAGTACTGTCCATACTCAGCCCAGTCCATTTGCTTCCCGTCAACATTAAAAGTTAGATTTTGAGTCGAGACGGAAGATCCGCCGATGGCTGACATTACCATTAGAACCACCTCCAGGTCGATTCACCAGTATTGCCACTTAAAATGGCGGTATCCTGTTGTATCTGTGCTAACCTTTGTTGCGCCGCCAGTTGCGCCCCCTGCATAGTGCGTTCATTAGCTTGGCGTTGTTGCTCCAATATTTGTTGATTGTAGCGATCGCGGTCAGCTTGTGCTAATTGTCTTTTAAGGTCTCTTGTTGCGGACTCATCCCGAAGCCTCGACTCCTCCCGCATCATTGCCACCCTGGGGTTCAGTCCTGCTTCATACTCCACCCTGGGATTGTAGATATTTCCCTTGAATACTGGGCGATATACATTGAGTCCTTCTTCATAACCGGAATAACTGCCACCAGATCGGTTGGCTTCTCGCCTCGCCTCCGTTTGGCGCTCAAAATCCCTTTGCTTTGAATACTCCTCCCTCTGCGCCGCCTCAATACTGGCATTGCGTTGGCGATTGTAGGCATCCTGCTGATTTTGTCCCGCAAAAAACCTTTGCTGAAAAGCGTCGTCAGTTGCAGCCTGTTGCGACTGCCTCAATAGCCGTGCTGGATCGTTTGGCTGCAAGAATCGCTCCGGCGTTTCATTGCGCCTCGCCAAGTTCGTGTTCCTATTCCCTGTCCTGGTATTGGTTCCCGAAGTCATAGTAAGTTCGTAGCTCTGACCTAAGTTGCCCTCAACCGTCGTAACCAAGATTACAATTGAGAACTACGGTTCTCAAAAGTAATTTATGAGTGAAGAATTAGCTAAAAAAGCATATCGAGCATACGGTCAAACAACCGATTTCAAAAACTATCAAGGCTTATCCATGCCTGATTGGGAAAATCTCCCAGAGACTATTCAAAAGGCTTGGACGAGTGCTGCTGTTGCAGTGACTTCACCAGAGGAAAAGCCGCAAGACCTTAAGGAAAAATGGTACTGCTTTGATATGTATCCAGAGGACATAGACCCTCGGTTTGTTTACTGGTTATTAAAAAATGGCATTGAAATCAGGTTGAATGGGCTGGGCAAAAGAGGGGTGATAGCTAATTTGCGATCGCATCTGCCAGAGAGGTGTTGCACCCAGTTCTTCGCAGATGAGATGGAACCAGCACATATCTTTCCTGGATTGGGAGAAATACTAGACGTAACTAGCGCTTTAGATAAGCACGACGAAACTCTTGGTAAGCCGGAAAGAAGATACAGAAACCCTCTCACCGAAGATTTCGGCAGAATCAACCATAAAAATATCGCTGACCATCTGCTCGACGAGATTGAGAAGATATCTGTTAGACAGCACAGACTAAAGGGTTTTTTGATGATGTACAGGATGTCATTCAATCCAGGGGAGATTTTTCCTATTTCCTACAATGTGGACACAGAAGAAGGCAATGAGGATGATGAGTAGCATGAAATATTTTATTGACACAGAGTTCATTGAAGACGGTCAAACTATCGACTTAATCAGTATTGGTATAGTTTGCGAAGACGGGCGGGAATTTTACGGTATCAACTGGGATTGCGACTTCAAACACGCGAGTAAATGGGTCCAAGAGAACGTTCTGATTCATTTGCCATTTCGCCCGGTCAACGAACCAACCCCCAACACCCAAAACTGGTACACAAAAAAAGACTTGAAATTGGCTGTATTGGATTTTTTGGGATGCACTTACGGCACACCTGGGAGCTTATGCCCTGGCAAATATTACTTGTCAAATCACATCTCCAAGCCAGAGTTTTGGGGGTACTACGCTGATTATGACTGGGTTGTGTTTTGCCAACTATTCGGCAGGATGATTGACTTACCCCAAGGCTTCCCGATGTATTGTCGAGACATCAAGCAATGGTGCGACCAATTAGGCAACCCCAAGTTGCCCGAACAAGGCAAGGGTGAGCATAGCGCGATCGCGGATGCCAAATGGAACAAAACAGCGTGGGAATTTCTGCAAAAGTGGCAAGATGGGTTACTCAATGCTAGTGACTGGAGTGCCTAAATGGCTAAAGACAACATAATTCCCATATTGAAGAATGTTGAAGTTACTTGTACTACTTGCAAACAAAATCGAGTGACATCTTTTCCTGCTCCCAATCACTTTTTATGTGAGGTATGTAGAGCGAGGATATTTCAGTTAAGCGATTTGCTTTCTGCGGTTATGAGTGAAGATTTTGATTGTGCGCGATCAGTTGCCCAATCTATTTTGAATTTGGAATTGTAGCTATGCAAGACCTAGTGGTTTTAAAATTTGACTCTTACCCCAATGCGATCGCATGGCTGAACGAGAATCCTGGGGTTGCGGTAAAAGGAGAAGACGCACCTTTTGGATTTGGTATAGGAAAAAGTCTGATGTCATTGCATATTATTTTTTCTAGGTGCATGAATGAGGGCGATAGACTAAGAATTCTAGAATTTTTCCCAAGTGCCAAAGACGTAAATAATATGCGTCAAGAGATTGGGTATCCTCCCTTGGGACATTCTCATTCCATGTACCTGATTCACGGTTTTACCAGGAAACAGGTAATCGAAATACTAAAACACAATTTTGGTGTAACCGTTAAAAAATCTGAGTGTTGTGCAGAAATGGTTGACTTAGGTGAATGCTTTGATAGATTGAAAGAACTAGAAATAAGAATTGGTGGCCCGTTGAGCCGGGAAGATATAAATAAAATTGGTGACTTGTATAGAAAGTTATATCCTTGAACGAGCAATCAATCACCTGTCCCCAATGTGGGAAAATTTCCTACAACCAAAACGATATAATTCACAAATACTGTGGACAATGTCATCAGTATCATAAAGACATGAAACCCAAGTTTTCACGCCCAAAAAAGGGTTCAAAAAATTTGTGACACTTGGTGTTACTTTCAAAGTGGGTTTTCCCCAGCTAAAAATAAACCCTGCCGATGCCCTGCATCCAGCCTGTGGTGGGAATCATAGGGGTATGCACACCTGGGGAGGGGCTTATGACCACTGAATTATTTAGAGAGTACCGAAACAATCCCACACGGCAACTGCGCGATCGCATTTTCAACCACCATTACAAACTGGCCTGCGAGATTGCCCATCAATATAGAATCTGTTGTGATGAACCACTAGAAGATTTAATTCAGTTGGCGGGGGTAGGAATGTTGACAGCCATTGAGCGCTTTGACCCAAGCCGAAGCAATGCTTTTAGTTCATTTGCTTGCCCGTACATCAAAGGGGAGATCCGGCATTACCTGAGAGACAAAGCCAGTACTGTGAAGATTCCGCGATCGCTTCAGAGTTTGTACCAGCGAGGCAAGAAGCTGCATGGAACCGATGAGCAAATTGCAAAAGCTCTAGGCTGCACCCAACAGCAATGGAAAGAAGCCAAAGCCATAGGGGTTAATCGCAATTTGTTTAACATCGATAACTTGCTTACTCTCACACTGGAATGGAGCGAAGGGTGCGGAGGTTCTGACACAGTAAGTATGAAACGGTTTTTGTCGGCATTATCATTTCAAGAACAACCGGTTAAACCTATTGCCACCACCATAGAACCGTCTTCGTTAAGCCAGTTAGATGAAGCTAATCAACAGTTGATCGAGATGTTCTTCTTCCAGAATGAACCGCTTAAAGAAGTGAAGAGGACAGCGATCGCATCTGGTAAAGGCAAAGATGTTAAAACCTTATTGGTAAATGCAGTCTTAATGATCAACGGGTAGGATTGTGCAAGCCTTAATACTGTGGCGAGGGTTGCTCAATTCCTGCCTGATTTTTTCCTCCAGTAATCCCAGCCAATTGAGTCTATCAACCTGGGAAAGCCAAGTCATGTCTGGTGTTTTACTGGAATTAGTTATCTGCAAGGGACGCAGCGCAACTCCGAGTATTGCTCGTTTGGGTGCAAGTTCTCGGAGTGACCAGTTTCCGGTTGCACCTTGTAAATCAACATCCCACACACCAATAGCCCGGTTACTGCTATTAGGGTAAATTTCCCAAACTGCAAAGCGATGTGTAAGCGCAGCATTATGTGGATAAGGTAATGGTCGAAGCCGGAAAGCTGTCCCGCCGAACTCCCCAACCATCTCCGCTTGCAGTTCGGGGAGGTAATCAAGTGTGAGTAAATAGTCAGGGCTGCTTTGTTTGGGAATGATCCTATAGGTTGCGACAGCCCCTTGGGTGTTGCGTTCAAGTCGCAGTACAGCACAGTTGGCTCCATACCATCTCTTGATGATGGTTGGGCTAGTGCGCTGCTTTGATGCAGGTCGAAATAGTTTTCTAATCCATCTTCGTAATCGGGTGAGCCATGCCACATTATTTTTTCCCGATGTCGAAGCTGGACAAAAGATTGCTCACTCGGTCGGTGGGAGACAAACGAATGAACCCACCCAAGCCAGATATAAGAGCTATTCGCTCAATAGATTCTCGAAACGGTAATTGCCCCAGCCAAGCATCTCTGACGGTAATTCCTACTGGCATCATCAGCAGTAGCCACAGCAGCAACTCAAATGGGTCTAAATGAATTTTTTTGTCTTTTTGAAATACCAGCGTCAACCCACTGGATGGACGGTCATTGTCAATGGACTCCATAAGAGCATAGGTCAAGACTATACTCTAAGTTGCCCTAGCTTGCTAATTGCAGTTGGGATAGTTCCGTCAAGGTGGTTTCTAGCCAGGTGATATCTTCCTGGGTTAGTAGTAGTTTTACTTTCTTCCAAATAGCTTGAATTTCTTTGTCGTCGTACAAAGCTGTCAGCTTTTGGCTTAGTTCTGATACCTTCTGGCTATCTCGTCTACATACTGCGGCTGTGAGTTGGATTGATGCCCAGCCTTTGGCTTCGTCAATTACTAATGGCATAATTTATCTTTTATTAATATTTAATCTTGCGCCGTAAAGTTATTTTTTTAACTCAGAATTATCACTGAGTAAATTAAATACTTTGTACATTGGGCAGCTTAGGATATGGAAGAAGCTGCTTTAGTTTTAGAAACTGGGGATAGGTTAGCCTCACTTAATCCGGCTGCTGTTTACCTCGCCTCACTGGGTAAAGGTAGCCGCCGGACGATGAAGCAGGCATTGGATGCGATCGCACTCCTTGCCACTAATCAAACTTGTGATGCTATGAACTGCCCGTGGGGGCTACTACGGTATCAGCACACAATGGCAATTCGGGCTGAGTTGATGGAGAAGTACGCACCTGCGACGGCAAACAAGATGCTGGCTGCACTGCGGCGGGTACTCAAGGAAGCCCAACGCCTGGGGCAAATGACACCGGAAGATTACGCCAAGGCTGCTGATATTAAGCGAGTTAAGTCTAGTGGGTTGCCTAAAGGTAGGGCGTTGTCTTCTGATGAGCTGGGAAAATTGCTCAATGTCTGCGTTGAAGATGAATCAATATTTGGTGTTCGGGATGCGGCGATGTTGATGATACTCCGGGTGGGGTTGCGCCGGGGTGAAGTGGTGAACCTGGATTTAGCTGACCTTGACTTGAATGAAGGGAGTGTGAAGGTCAGAGGGGGGAAGGGACGTAAGGATAGGGTGGTGTTTTTTCCTGAAAGTGCGATCGCATACTTGCAGAAATGGGTGAAAATCAGGGGTGATGACTCTAGTCCGTTGCTACTCCCGATTAGCAAATCTGGTAATTTGGTGTGGCGACGGCTTTCTGATCAAGCTGTATTGTCAATCATGCTGGGACGGGGTGAAGAAGCAGGTATTGAGAATTTTACGCCCCACGATTTTAGAAGGACTTTTGCAGGTGACTTGCTGGATGCTGGGGTTGATATTGTGACTGTACAAAAGCTCATGGGTCATGCTGACCCGGCGACTACGGCGAAGTATGACAGGCGTGGGGATGCGGCGAAGAAACGGGCAGTTAACCTACTAAAGCTGTGACATCCACTTCATAGTGAACACCTTTGATACGCACCCGGATGTAATACGGCGGCTTAACTCCATTTTGTTGCAATAGATTAATCTGTGCTTTAACAGAGGCTTCATGCTTGTTTAGCCAGCTTTTTAAGGCTGATGGTAAGTGGGATTTCATTGCTCATCTTCTAAACTTTTCTTCCCCAATCTAGCCGCGATCGCATCCGCTAAATATTCTTCCGGCTCCTTATCAACCGCCGCCGCTTGAATTTTGATTTCATCTAAATGCTTCTCGGCGTTTCGCATAGTGTAGGTTTCCAGCGCAGTACTGATGCAGGCGCTGATATCTTTTCTGGTGGCTAGTGATGCAATAACCAATCTCAAATACAACTGCGCTGGGAGCTTTGGCACCCCTGGGCGTTTGTCGATGATTTCGGTGATAATACCGCGCTGCTTGAGAACTTCAATTAGTTTATCTATATCCACCTGCGATACCCTTACTATGCTTACCCTTGCTACTGCTTAGTAGCTGAGACTATGGTATCATGCGTTTATTAAGGTATCGCCCCCAGTGCTGACACACCAGGGACTTCCCCTCAAGTAGTCGTAACCTACTAAAGGAGCAATTTTAGTATGCACCCAAGAGAGCTTCGAGAAAAGTACAATCTTTCATTAACACAGTTAGCTTTTTATATGACCTGCGATCGCAGAACAGCTGAAAGATATTGTTCGCACGCATCAGACGACCCGCGACCCCAGGTTTTTTTAACCTGCCAACTGCTTGATTTTTATTGGCAGACTATAGGTAGAGTGCAGCCCCCGCCTTTTCTTGTACCGGCAATTTGACGGACGTAACTACGAAATTCAACCGCTACCCCACACCTGGCTGTGGGGTTTTTAATTGGGAGTTGTTGACGAAATTTTGACGGAATTATGAATGGTTGTTCTGGAATGCCCCAAAATTCTTTCACTGGATGATGTAGCGCCAGGGGTTGACTTCTTCCCCACCAAGACGATGTGTGCTGTATGCGGTGTTTCGCTCTCCACCTTAGAGAGATACCGCGATGACTTAATTAACTTGAAAGTGCCGAAGTTTGATTGGTACTTCTACAGCACAGGATTTGAACGCACCAGTGCAGAAATTATTTACCAATATGCCCAACTGGTAAAAATACAACGCAAAGACAGGGCAAAGAACTCAATTAAACAACACATGGAGGTTTTTTGGCGTGACAAATCGTAGAACAGGTAGAGCCAACAGCGACAAACCAACAGACTCGCAGTCCCCAGAACAACCTAACGGCAGCGTTGACGACACGATCATGTCGATGTCGCTGGACATGAAACGGACGATTAAAAAGGTTGTTGTCCATAATGCGATCGCAATGGCAATGCAGGATTTCGCCCTTGGTGACTACGGCGATGTAGAACCAGCAATGTTTACTCCTTTTTCGGGAGGAATGCTTTCCCCTTTGGAGTCCAGGCACCAAGCCCTTCTGGAGGGCAAGGTGATCACACCAGCACTGCTACCCTCCTCTGGCGAATCAACTGGTACATCTTCCTCTACTTGTTAGGAGTCCAAATGCAGCCACACCCAGAAGTAGACCAAACCAACATGATTGGCTGGCAACCCGTGTTCGCTACTAACCGTCCCCCGGCGACAACTTCCGCCAATCAAAACCTCATGCCCATGTTGGGTATAGGTGCGGCTGCTTTATTTGTCGCCGCATCTGGAGGGGTCTTATTCAAACAACATCAAGAAATGAACTCACAAAAATCAATATGGCAACAAGAAGCAATCACCCAAGAACGCAGTCGAATCATGGAATGCGTACAGTCACCACCCAGATAAATACAATCACCAATATTTTCTTGGCTAGTGTTGCAGCCACCAGTCTTTGGAGTACGGGATTTTTTGGAATAGGCGCGATTGGCTCATTAGGTGCGGAAATATTCACAACCAATGAGTACTGGCGACGACAGAAAGACCTCTTCACAGGCGCTGCATTAGTTTCATTGTCCATCCTGCTGGGGACTGGATTCACCAAAGGCACACTCACATTATTTGGAATTACTGACGAGGATGAGTAATGCGTTGAAGCAAAAACTCAACGCTTTATGTTTCATTGAGTTTGAGTTGGGTAGAAGATTTGAAGCGAGAATGCCTCTGTGCAACTGGGAGACATTCAAGCGGGAGAACGAAACAGAATATCAGCGAAGACAAATCTTAATGGATGAAATTTTGGAACTATGCAAGACACAACCCAAGCCGCCACAGCCATAGGCTTACACCTGACAACTGGTGACAACTACACCAACCCTGCCAAACCGCAAAATCAGCGCCTTTCTGTGTCCCCTGGTGGAGTGACAAGCCAGGAAAAAGACATTCAAATTGCTAGATACAAAAACATTGGTAACGCCTGGGATGTACTAGCCGCCGAACAAGACACCCTCAAGAAAAAGCACGTTGCCCATCAGAAATTATTTGAAGCTGGACAAGCCCAAATTACAGCTGCAACTGCCCTTACCAAATCATCAACAACCTGGAATAAGTTTCAATCTGCCGTTGCTGAACATCGCATCTCTCGGAATGAAGCCAGAGTTGCGATCGCAGCCATGCCGATTGAGATAGAGCGCCAAAATGTTGAACTGGAGAAGAAGCGGGAAAATCTCACTAAAGCCAAGATGGAACTTGAAGAGTTAATGATTAGTAATAAAGTCAAGCGCGAAGACTTAAGCCATCAAACAGTTCTGCGGCAACTCGACGGCATTGAGGTACAGGTAGCACTACCTGACCTGATGCAAAATATAAGCGGCTTATTGCCACCCACACCCGAACTTGTGATGATTCTGTAATGTATTGGTTAACCCTTTACACCACTGTTTTTTCAGGTGCGGTGTTATCAGGCAGAATCACCCTGATATTCAAGCCGCACCTATTTTTTATCTTCACCGCCGTCAGCCTAGCTTTCTACGGCTGGTGGCACTGGCAAAGGAACTACGGCGAAATTAAACCAAGTGATCAGGAAATATGGCTCAAGTCAGGCGTGATACTAATCGCGGTACTGGGGTATGGAGTGGGGTGGTTCAGATAGCAGCAGCCCACACTTTGATTATTGTGGGGCTGTATGAGCCAAGTGTCTTGTTGCCCACCACGGCTATTGGATTTTTTATTTCATCTTGGGTACTGGGAAAATTTCCAAATCCCTTACCCAGAAAGAATGAACTCATTGCCGCAGCGCACCGGGAAAATTGGCGGACATCGGCTTTAACCGAGGTGGAAAAATCGGCTCAGTCTAGGCTGGAAGAGATTGAGCAGAAGGCTGGCGTATTGGTAGAGATGCGATCGCAACTGCAAACTAAAAGCACTCAGTTGGCGCAATGGGAACAAAATCTATTGCAAGCTGAGGGGAAATTCCGCGAACTGCTGCAACAGACCGAAGACCACTACAAGGAATTACTGCAACAGCAAGCCGAACAGTACATGGCGGAGATACGGCTGCGGGAAGGGACTATCGTTGGCTTGCAGCAAAAAATCATGAGAATGGCAAACAGGCCAGACCCCAAGCAAGGGTTCGCGGCCTGGGTTGCTCAAATGCTGCTGGACGCTTTGGAACAAAACCAAGTTTACTGCCGGATGGTTGCTTTTCAAAAAGTCCCCGGTGTGCGTGAGGTTAGCGTCTGGGTGGAGTTGGAACCAATTGCGGTTGAACCGGGTTACGCCCGGAAACTGGAGGGGTTATCTAAAGAGGTAGCATCGCTGGTAAAGCTGGGTGAGCCGGCTATCCAGTGGGATGAGGATGAATGTATCTGGGAATTTCGCTTTGCTCCCAGATACGAAACTGAAGAAAGTTTGCTGGCTAACGTCATCGACGACCCGAAAGAATTACCCGCCGTCATTGAACCCGATGACCCCGATTGGTTCCGTCGAGCAATTCGTGTTTCCTTCAGCTGCTTAATTCACGGTGGGATGGGTGCGGGTAAGTCTGTACTGGTAAGTAACTTAATCTGCTGTGCCAATCAGGAGTTAGAACAGGTTTACAGTCTTGCACCAGAACTGGTAATCATTGACCCGAAATTCCCAGACAGTGAATGGATTATCGCCGGCAAGCGAATCAAACCAAACTATCGGGGGTGGGAAAATTCCATTACTGGCGTAGCCGACATGGGACAAGAAGTTGACCGCCGACTTGATGAAGCCAAAGCGATCGCAGAAGAAATCGACGAAGAACTATTTGCAGATCCTAATTACGTTCTACCCCTGCCAGAACGTACACCGACTATCTGGGTGATTGATGAGGCCGCAGCGCTGCATGAGCGATATGGTAATGAATTTTCCGAACCACTCAAGAATGCTTTTTGGGTCGGTCGTTCAACTCGTAATGTGGCGATCGCAATTGGCCAAAATCCCAACTGCTCTAACTATGGTTTACAGCGACCAGACGCAGAAAATGCCAGCCGCTTTTTCTTGGGTGCAGCAATGGCCTTGAAGGGACTGGATGAACTCAAAACCACCAGGGAACTGAAAACCAAACTCAGACAACAAATATATGCGCGGTTGGCATTGGTCAGACAAAGGAAGTTGCAAGGTATCGACAAGCCGGAGGAACAATACTTTGGCTTGGTGGCAATTCAAAATGAGATGCCATTTATTGCTCAGATGCCACCACCCAATGCTTTTGCTTTTGACGGCGAGGTGGAACTGAGGGAAGGGGAGGAAATTGAAACCATTGAAAACCTTATTGAACAAGCCGACTGGGAAGAAACGCTACGGGCCCTACCTGAAGAACTGCGAATCGTGGCTGAATACGCCAAACGCAAGCGGGGGGATTGGGTAACGGCGCGGGACATTAAGCGCGATCGCAACCGTGGGAAAATTTCCACCGCATCAACTGAAGAGGTGCGGCAATGGTTCACCCGGTTAGCAGCTATGGGTATAGGGGAGGTGACGGGTGGTGGTACAGCGCTCAAATACAAACTGGGATGATAGGTACGATAAGCGCTCCCAGGAATTGCACGGCAAGCCCTGGAGTGATATTTCTTTGGAGGTGCGGCGGACTACTGGGAATAAATGTGTGTTGTGCAGCAAAAGAGCTACCTGCACCCATCACACCTGTTACTTTGGCCCCTATAAGGCTGGGGTTGATTTATTTGGTTTGTGCAGTTCCTGTCATACCCAGGCGCATCTCGGCAGGAATTGGCGGCAGTATCGGTATCAGGGAGTGTGGCGAAACAAGAACACCCCGCAGTTTTACAAACGATTAAGACAGGGATGGTTATCGAAGCATGAGGCGGCCTCGAAGAAAATATCAAATACGATTCACGACCGACGAAAATCAGCAACAAAATCTATTTGATTTATGTGTGGGTATTGCAATGGTCATCATCATACTTTTGACCTTTAGCAATTGGAATTGGACACAAGAGATACACAATCAGCTACAACGCCATGATTCCACCACTCAACCTAGATGAAGCCCAGAAATTTTGCTGCTGTCAACCATACGCCGACTATCACATTTGCATCTACGCCGGCGGTGGCAGTGGCAGTTATAACGAGCATGATATGTACTGGGCATTCATAATTTACAACAACGAAGGCTACCGCCGTCACGATGGGCGTTTACCTGATTGCTTAGATGTTGACGATGGTATGAGCCATTGCCGGGCAATTATTGATACCTGGAATCGTGGTGTAACTTATGAAGATGTTTTTCTGTGGCGGGCTATTTGTGAATATCTCTGGCTAACCAAAGGAAAGGTATCTTATTTTGACCCAACTCACCCGGCATACATCCTCATGGCGGTTCCTGGATGCTGTCTACACTTAATAGACACTGACCGCACCCACAGACAAATGCTTTGGGATAAGCACAAAATTCAACTCATCACCTGGACAAAAGCCAGTAGACACCATGAAGGCTGGTGCTTAAAGGGCAACTGGGAAGATAAAATCGATTTTCTCGAACAGGTTTACATCTTGGGGAGAAACCCAAACAGCCTACCGCGTCCTTGGATCGAGAAGTGGGAGAGGAAGCAAAGACAGGAAAAACTTGAAGTTATTGACAAACACCTAAAAATCATTCTGTTTGGTTTTGAATGCCTGCAACGGAGTGTTGAGTGGGATTTGGGTTATGAGCGAATACGCCATCACCTAAGTGGGATTGCTTTGAAATGTAGAGAAACAAGGGAAGCGATCGCACTTCATTTTACAGACTTGACCCGTGGCTGATTAATTCACCAATTCTTCATGATGTAACGAGGGATTTTTCTGAGGCTTTATACAGCCAGAAAGACTTTGATGGAAAAAACACACAAAAACCATCTGCCATGAAAAGGGTTCTGTCTGCTTTTGCTTTCTCTCTAGTTCTGTTACCCGCCGTCGCTAATGCCCAGGCTGTAATTATGGGTGGTGATGGTTCCTATCTGGGGTTGGTGAGTAGTGATAGTTACGCTGAAGAGTCTATTTGTAATAAATATGGAACTTATGGCAGTCCCTATCAGGAGAACAGCATTTTTAACCAGTATGGGACTTACGGTGGTACGTACTCTGAACTGGGTGCATACAACCCACGGGCAGGTAGACCACCGGCATTAGTAGAGAACGGACAGGTGGTGGACATCATTTCAAAAGACCGACGATTAAAACCCAGTTTAAGAATTGACCCTGATATGTTGCGGTTTCAGGTTTGTGGAGAAGCCTTGTAAATAGTTGATTTTGATTGGATGGGTAAATAAAAATTTTACCCATCTTTTTTTATGAGCAATTTTCCCAGAGTATTTAAAACCCCAAGGTTTGATTCATTAGCCAGGCGCTCGTTGCTCGGTTTTGGCTATAGGAATCTAAGACAACTTCAGCCATTGACTTAGCTGAATACCTTGCACCCAGTAAGATACCTAAAATCATATTTAGGTCGTGTCTTTCCCGTTGTGGTAAATGTGGGTTGATACTGATTACACCAGCGTTCTGATTATTGACTATTAGCTGTGGCGGTTGGACGCAGTGCGGATTGTAGGGGCTATAAATTCCATGCGCTCCACCGTATAGAGAATTAGGGTTTTGTGTGCTGGTAGTTGAGTAGATGCTTCCGTAATTGCCTTGGGGGTTACAGATTGATTCAGGGTGTGAAACATCGGCGGTTATTATCCCTAGATAGGTTCCATCGGCTGCAACTATTACCATTTGTCCGTCTAGAGCAATATAAGCTCTTATCCCTTGAATAATATCTTGGCTGTTCATGGTTCACCCGGCTAACTTATCCCACCATAAAAACGGTGTTCTGGGTTGGGCTATCGGGGTGTTGCGGAATTAGTGTGAAATTTTCCCAAAGCCTGCGATCGCTCTAACCGCATTACCTATTGATATATGTGATGTGAACAAAAAGCCTCATTTATTCTATAGATTATGTTGCCTAAAAAAATACACTCACCAGTAGAAAGTGTGGCGAGTGTTTCAATGGGCAATTCATGCTACTGCTGTCTGCTCGTCAGCCTGTTCCTGCTTTTTTGTTTCAGGCATCCATACCAGTAGCTCTCCAGGTTGGCATTTCAATGCTTCACAGTACTTTTCTAGGGTTTCGCTTTCTAGCCTTGAGGGCATGATTTTAGAGTTCTTGTGCTTACTGACTGTAACCGGGTGCATCCCCGTCATTTTTGCCAGGTCTTTATAGTCAACTTCTCTATCAGCCATCAATACAGCTAATCGCCACTTGATAGACATTGTTTGGGAAATTTTCACAGTACTACTCTTTCATATTAATCCTTTCCCCAATATACCCATAAGCTTTATCCACTAACCAGTTAACCTTTGCAAATAATATTTTAGTCACACGCATTGACACTGTTAATCGTAGCGATTAATATATTAGTTATAGAGGCAAACGGGAAAACTTCCCAAAGCTTCTTAGGTTAGATGTTCCACGGGTGCAGTGTCAGATGCACCCTTTCCAAAAAAAATCACCGCCGCGCCAACGGCAGTGCAACTTAAATCAAAACGAATTAATTAAAAACTTGAACTAATCATGACATATACAGACACAAAAAGCCAAGCCAAAAAGCGCTACACCCTCCGCGAAGTCCAAGCAATAGCCAAAACCTACGACCTACTTATTCAACCAATCAACGCCAACTCCCGCGCACCCTACGGTATCTTCTTCGACGGTCAACTAGTAGCCGAAGTTAAAAAGCTGACAGATGCGATCGCAATCTTCCCCAATCTCTACACCGCAATCCAAGAGCAACTGGCAGAACAAGCAGCAGCCCAACAAACAACCGAAGTCAACAACAGCCAACCCGTAACACTACCCACCGTTGGCGAATCCTACCAAATCGGCGGCTTGACCATCAAATGCGCCCAAATCGGAGGTGAGGTTGCGGTCACCTGGGAAGTGTTCGACGGTGGAACCCTCGTAGGAACAATCAGCATGAAGTGGGACACCTTCTGGATAATTTCAATCCCTGATAGGGATTACTCAAATATCCCACCGAGTAAATGTTCTCACACAATTGTCTACGCCACACCCCAAGAAGCCACCTACGCCTTACTAGAGTCTCGTTCACTGGCGCTCATCACCTAAAGTAAAAAGCCGGCTCCCCTATATGAGCCGGCTATCCATCAAACAAACATTGTGAGTAAAAACATTATGAATTTAGAGCAGGCACTTGAACAAATTGAAATCGCCTACGCCGCCCTACAGGAAGTCAAAAAGTATCCGTTATTGCATCAGGTACACAGTGACACTGTAACAGACCTAGAAGACGCAATCCATCATACCAACGAAGTTTGGGCAAGGCTCGAAGAGTGCATTAAAAAAGCCGAGTAGAGCGAATGCCACCGCAACCCCTGAAAACGGTCGATGGCATTCGCTCAGTTCACAAACACACATAAGTACACGTACACGCCATGAAGTATATCCTAGTCATAATTATTTTGCTATCCAATCCCGCAGCCTACGCCGAAGACCATAGAGGCGCAAGCCGTAGACCAGGCAGTAATCCCCCAACAACTACTTACATACCGCCAAACCACGGTGGGCCAGTTTGTAACCCATGTATAGGAAGTGGAACCCGATGGAACTAAAAGATTACCCAGGTGCGATCGCATACATCCAAACCCAGATTCTTGATCTTAACCAAGAGATTGAGCAAATTTCCCAGTCCCTTAACCGTATCTGCAATCAATTTGAATTACAGGTAGCCTTTGATCCAGAATTAAAAAACGACTCTCAGCGCAAAGCCAAAAAGGCTGAACTAATTGCTTCCAGTGGAGACTATGAATATTTAAGCAAAGACCTTGCCGCTAGGATTTATGGACGCGATCGCGCACAGATCCAACTAGAGCAATTAAAAAACGAATTTACCATCCTCAAGCTTCTCAAACGAGAAGAAACAGCCAGACTAGAAGCCTATAACGAAATCGGAGTATGAAAGGACTCTACCGAGTATTCAGCATGAACAATGACCAATTTCAACTCTTCATGACCGTCTTACTCCGCATCGCCGATGCCCTAGAACGCATTGCCCCAGCCACCCCCAAGGCTCCCAACTACCAATACCCAATCGAACAGTTTCTTACTTTTGACTGGGAATCTATAGGGGCAGTAGTCGAAAAACACGACCAATACGGCGCGGCTGTAGTCTCCTGGGGTGGACGCTCCTTCTTACGGCGTTCACCCGCTAATAAATACAGTGCAGCCATCTGGTTTAGTTGCGCCGTTGGCAAGGATGGCGAGAACACTATCTATGAACGCCTGATCACTTTCAAGCCGAGAAACAGCAACGCCGAACCTATACCCGAAAAAGTCACCAATTTAATTAGTTATCCACAGGGTAAAGAAGCATGAACTACACCGAATTGATGAAAGAAATTGATAACCAAATCCAGCGTCTTAACTTGTCATCTGAACAAGTACGGGAATATTTAACCAAACACCACGACACATCAAGCCTTAACTTCTTACGCAACGAACAATTGCAAGACTTCTTAAACTACCTGCGACAACAACCATCACAACATCACATCACACTCCCATCCGGCCTGTTTGACCAGATGGAAAGGTATCTAGAAGCTCAAGCAGCCAATGCAGATCCAGAGGCATCCAGACTACTTATGGAACTAGAAGACCTGGAAATTGACCGCATAACAAAACAGGAGTGAGTCCTGTTGCTCACTCCTGTACATTGATCTGCTTTAACAGTCGCTGATAAAAATCAATTTTTTCTTCTAGCGACTGGTTCATGGACTGCAAGGTGTCGATGATTTGATTGTTGCCAGCTATTTGCTCCTTGCAATCTTCAACTAGCTGGCTAAGGGTTCCCCCAAAAGTTTCGCCTCCTGGGGTGAAATCATTCCCCTCGCGAACCTCTCCACTAGTTCGCTGCGGCTGATGCCGAACCTGTCCGAGAGTGAATCCAACTCCGCGATCGCACTGGGGGTTATCGAAATCACCACATTCTTCTTGTTCTCCCCATATTCCGCGTGCCGGGTTTTCGCGCCCTTGTGAGGCTGAGGTCTGCTTGGCATTGTCCTGTTCCACTTGATGTCCACCTAATTTTACATATGTAATGCAGTGAATCCTGTAAACATTTCATAAATAACCATCTTCTATAGATGTTTTTATATATGAAATGTTAACATTCACACTGGGAAGATTACATAGATAATGTACTGGGTAAAACCATAAAAAAACTGCCCTGTGGAGGGGCAGCTAACAATAGTAAGGATCGGATTATGCCTGATTTACAAAAAGTTTTTCTAGTCGTTAATCATAAAAATCTATCGCTCGACAGAGGAGGCAGGCTATGACCTCCTTTGTCAGAACTGATTTAAGACTGTTCAACCTAATACCCCCTGATAATATCACGACTCACATTAGGCGTTGTGCAGCCGACTTGCTCGGTATGTTTCAAAACTGGGCAACGAAAGAACAGCCAGGGTATTACTTCAAGGTGAGAGTACAGGATTTAGTTGATTATCTTGGAGGACTATACGGCAAGGCAACTGTCTCCAAATCTGCAAAATTACTTCATGAATTGGGGCTAGTTCTACAGGAAAAGCACAACAAAGACAGACAAGTACACACATACTACTATAGATTTCAAAGCCAAGTCCTAGATAGGCTTTTGCAAAATCAGCCTTCCCAAGAGCAAATCGAATCATCCGATGCTCAAGTTGAACCTTCCGATGTTCAAAGTGAGGTTTTCACCTTATATACAGATCCACAGAAAACTGATCAAGCATCTTTAGATCCACCAACAAACGAGTGTGTGGTGGAAGCTGAAGAAGAAATGAGTGAGGAAGAAATTCAAGCGGCCATCAGCGCATCTCTTGGGGTAGTATTTGAACCCTCACCACAAGAACAACCCGCCGCAGATTCGGCAGACACTGACTGCCAAATTGAGCAACCCAAGAAAAGCCGCGACCTCACCCCATTCTTCAACCGCCTGCGCGCCATCGATGTTCCCCTATCTGGGCAAATCCGCGAACTTCTTGTCAAAAAACCAGAAGACCAACTATCCCGCAACATCGCCGCCCTAGAAGAAGAAGCTGGCAAAAACGGGCTGAAAAACCCAATCGCCAGCGCTATTGCCGCCATCACTCGCAACTGGCAGCCGCGCATGGATGCAGCTGCTTGGTGGGAGACAGCAGCGCGAACGTGGGGACGAGAGCGCCGGGATAGCTTGATTCAAAACGTCAGCCGGCTTTTTTCTCCTTCATCTGGACGGGAAGAGTTTTTTATCATCTACAAAACAGGAAAAATGCTCAAATTGTCTGAAGCCTACAACATGAACTGGGATGAACTCGCCGCCTATGGGGGTCAGTCATGATGAAACCAGGAACAGAAGTAAAAATCACCAAAGGCGACCACAAGGGGAAACGCGGGAAAATTGGCTCTAACCGTCCTAGTAACTCCCTGCAAAAAGGTAAAGTCCCTGTAGTCGTTGGCAATAAAAATCAAGTCATCTGGACTCGCCCCGACTGGGTTTCAGAAATCATCTCCTCCAATCCCCATTACCCCTTATCCCCAGAGGGGGCCTCACCTTCCCCAGTCCCCAATCCCCAATCCCCAATCCCCAATCCCCGATCCGAAACAGAAAAACGCATCCTGGGATACCTAAAGACCCGAATAATTGCTCGTTCCCAAACAGAGATTGCGATCGCACTTGAAGCCTCCATGTTGGAAATTGGCATGGCTCTCAAGGACCTAGAGCGAGACGGACTAGTTTGTAACAACGGTGCAGATTATTATCACCTGCCAAAATTTCAAGTTGGGCAGTACGTTACAGACGGAACACGCACCGGGTTAATCAGCAGTGAAGACAAAAACATTTTCACCATCACTTTTGGCGAAGATGAACTGCAATGCACCATTGAAGACTTAAGGGAAAATTTCCAAGTATGCGGCAACCAATTAGAACTATTGGACTCTTTGAAGGCATCGGCGGATTCTGTAGAGCAGCCGAACTCATCGGCGGATTTGAATGGGTTGAGTCAGTCGAACTTGATAACGATGCCGTCCAAGTCCTCAGAGATAATTTTACCCACCACATCTACCACGGCGACATCCGAGACTACCACCCCCAACCAGGAGCCGCCGACCTCTACACAATCGGGTTCCCCTGCGACAACACAAGTAACGCCGGCGACAGAACAGGATTACTCGGAGACAAATCAGGACTGTGGTTGGAAGCGCTCCGTTGCGTTGTTGAGGGATTACCTAAATTCGCCATTATCGAGCAGCCAGAAGGAATTATTCATAGAGGCCTGCGAGGAATCCTTGGCGGACTGCGAATGGCAGGATATCAGTGGGAAGATCCGATCCTCCTACCGAGCGCTAGTGTTGGAGCAACGCAACGCCGCACCAGACTTTTTACAATTGCCTACCTTAACAGCCTTGGATGGGAAAACTTCCCGACCGGGTGGAACGACCAAGTGCGATCGCACTGCGAGGAAGTTAGGGCTAATTACAGATTCCCAACTATTGAGCGTAGAGGCGATGGCAGCCATCTCTGGATTCCCGACGAACTGGACGAAGTGCCTTTCGGGGTTGAACCTAGAACTCAATCAGGAAGACTACAATCAAGAATCCTTTACGGCAGAACAGTCATCCCCCAGCAAGCTGCAATTGCCCTCCAGCGAGTCAAATACCTGTGGGAAACAATGGATCGACCCCAAGAAAATCATTCTCAAACATGGGACACAGTATCGTTACTACGTTGATGCAGCCTACGCCGCTAATGTCAAAGTAGTGCAGGGATTTGCTGAAGTAATGCAGGAAGATTTATGGGATTGGTATCGTGAGCCTTTGCCTGTAGCCTTCCTTTCATCTGAGGGGAAAATCTATGTAGGCGATGGGCATCACCGGGTATCAGCCGCCCATACTGTTAAAAAACAAATTTACGTTGACCTGCGACCGGGCGAACTCGTAGATGCTATTTTATTTAGCTGTCAGTCAAACACTGACCACGGCTACCAACTCCGGGCTAAAGACCAACGTAAACGGATAGAGATGTTCTTGGATACTCTGGATGGGCTGGATGAAGTGCGATCGCGCCAACTACTAGAATCCGTTCCTGGTTTAAGCGAGATTGAGCGCCGTAACTGCCAGGGTGGTAAATGGTCAGCGCGGGTAGTTGCTAAATATTTACGGTTGACAGAATCCGGCTACCGCACTGTTATCAACATCCAGCAAGAACGGGAAATGGTCGGGTATTTTTCCCAGTTCAGTGAAGGTGACTGGGTGCGGGTACAAGAGAGTATCGCTGATGGGACTGATTTCCCTTGGGGGACAATCGCCCAAATCCAAAACCTTGATAAGCGTAAAGGTGTTTTCATTATTCCTTTACCCGGTGCAACTGATAGGGAAGGAAGAATATTGCCGAGTGGTTATATTCATCCTCGGTGCTTAGAAAAAACCGAAGCTCCCCAATTGCTAGATACTGGGAAAATTACTCAACCAGAAGCTATCACCTCAATCGAGCAAGAGGTGGAGCAGCAAGCAACCGAGTTAGGGTTGAGTAATCGCTCACAGATATTACCTGACGTAGAACGCAACCAAGGCGAACCCCATAGCCTAGTAGATGACAGACCTTTTACTGGTGAAGGCGATCAACTCAGTACCTGGATTAATGATCTACCAGAAGAAAATTTCCAAAAGGTATGGAGTGCGATTAACCAAAGGCAACCTGAAGATGTTAGTGGTTTTGTCAAACACCTTTCTGATGAGCAACTTTGGAGTGCGATCGCATCCCGAAGCGATGAAACCTTAGAAAAACTAATCGCTTGGGCAACCGAGATTTTAGAACAGCGCCGGGAGGAAATGCCCCATGCCTCGTAGTAATTTGCTACAGGTTGACTTATCACAGTTGGTCACCATTGCCGAAGCATCAAGCCAGCTTGGGCGCGGGTATAGCCGCCGGAGTATCATCCGCCGGATTGATTCCGGTGAATGGAAGGAAGGTATTCACTGGGTGGATGACCGCCGCGACGGGGCGCTTAAACGCATTATCAAAATCAATTTAGTGGAAGTGAATAAACTCAGGCAAGTGCCGGCGGGAAGAAGATGACTTATTTGGAAACCTACTTAATCAACCCTGATAAAACAGGAAATTTACACTACGACGACTGGCACAGGGGATACGGGGACTGTTGTGACAAAAAATTCCCACAACATATAGGCAATCAAGCATATATGACTGGGTGGTGCTACGCACTGGGTATGGAGGCTGGATACCAAAACCTTCCTGCTTTGCTTGACCGCGAAAGCTTCATGACCGGGTACAAGGCTGCTCAATACGAAAGGTATTGCCACGGGAATGGGACTTTGCTCAATTTTGAAAAATTGTAATCATGCCCATGCAACGTGAGCGATACCCAGACGATTGGGATGCGATCGCTCTACAGATAAAAACCGAAGCTGGCTGGAAGTGCCAGGAATGCGGTAGAGAATGTAGGCGATCTGGTGAAACCCTGAGCGATTTTATTGACCGAGTTGTGACAGAAACACCATCCCAGTTGCTTGATGAAATCATTGATAAACCTGCTCGGTTTATTCTCACGGTTGCCCACCTCAATCACATTCCTGAAGACTGCCGGAGGGAAAACCTGAAGGCACTGTGCAGCGTCTGCCATTGCCGGTATGACTTGAAGGCAATGGCACGAAAAAAGCGACTTAAGCGCGAGTACCACGGACAGCAAAGATTATTTGATTTAGATAATTAATATGCGACTAGCTTCTAGTATTCGTTACGGCGGTCAACTGATTGATGCAGTTGATGTTGATTACGATGATTACAAACGTCTGGGATTGATTTGCCCTGAGTGCAAGTCAGGAGTATTTCTGAGGCAAAAATCAGAAAGAGCAGCAGCACATTTTGCTCACTTCAAAGCTTCAGATCCAGCACTTGTCAAACAGTGTGAACTCAGAGTTTCCAGTTACACCAAAGAAGAGTTAGAGCGCAAAGCAAGGGAAGCTAAAAACCAACGACTTAAACTATTACAAACTTGGTTTTGGGATATCTATTTTAAACACGCATTCCGTGAAGGTAGAACAAAGCAAGCGATTGTTGAGAACAAGTCAATAGAACGGGCAAAAGAACGCTACCCTATTGACGGTTCTTGCTTTTGGTTTCGCAAACTTATCACTGCCGATAACGTACAAGAAGCAATTGACAATGCCATTTTGAGCATTAATCCTGAAGACTTAAGGTCGGATAGAGTGCGTTTTCTGCGAGAAAATTTGGTTAAATCTGAGATTGAATTACACAGGTTGATTTGTGGAGAAATAGTTGATTTTCTCAAAGTCAAGCGCAATTTGCCATTGCTTCAGAAAGTAATTGCCGCTAGTTTTATCATGATTGAATTTAGTCCCACCGCCCAATCACAGATCATCGCAGGAAGATGGGAAGTGCCTTTAACGAACGCCGTGGTGGTGCTGTGTATGATTCCTTGGGGTGAAGAGTTTCAATCGTTGGATAAAAAAGCACATGAGCAGTAACCTCATTATCGATTAGATTTTCGGTAAGGAAGATTGAAATCTAACGTTCCACTGATCTGAGAAAATTTCCTAACCATGAAGAATAAATTTTTAGTAACGTTATTAAAAAGTATTCCTGAAAATTTGGTAATAGAAATAGAGTTGCCAAACACACCAGAAAATTGCGTAGATGACCGTGAGCATTGGCTGAGGCACGTTCAAGCTGAATTGGAAATCATAGAACTTCACGCGGAATATAGCGAACCCTACGAGGGGGATGAGGATACAGAACCCGAAACAGAAATGACTGTTAAAGAACTTTTGGAATTTTTACTGAACTTTGACGCAGATTTAGAAGTGAAAATACTGCATCCCTACGGGGAATATTTCGATGTTGAATCTGTAGGGGTTCAGGCTAGAACCCTCATAATTACAGGCAAAACCGTTTAACTTAAGTCATACTAAACAAAGACGTGTCATTGATTATCTAGGGGGCTACCCGCTAGGTAATTAATCTACCCACTAGGTAATTAATCTACCCACTAGGTAAACAGGGTGGCTTCGGTCGATCACTCCGATTGATCACCAACTCATAAGCCCGTCGATAGGTGGCCTCATCAATCCAAGCCCTATAAGTCTTGAGATGCACAGGTAGGGAGTGTCCCATCAACCCAGCCGCCCAATCGGGAGCTAATCCAAATTCAAAACACCGCCGGGCGTAGCAGTGGCGTAAATCATAAGACCTGAACGGAACTTTACGATCATAAAACCACCCAGACACCTTAGTCCCAAGCTTGGCATTGCTGAAACTCTTGTCAATTTCTGGTGGCTGGAAATCCTGTAGGTTCCACTTATCAGCCCATTCAGGATACAAGGGGTAAACAAATCGTTCTCCTGTTTTCCCCTTCAGTACCCGCACCACTGGGAAATCTTCCAAGTCCAGATGGAATACTTCATGCGATCGCAAACCATAAGTCGCCAGCATCCCATACACCCAACGCCAAGACTCGGTTTTAATAGTCTCTCTATACTCAGCGATAAGCTTATCACTGGGAAGCTTACGCGGCTGCACGGCATCGGCTGAGTAGTTACCAGCTAATTCCTTGATTGCTTCCACTCCATCGAGGGATGCAAATCTTCCTAATTTATATAGATAGGTGCAGGTTTTCTTACGGGTTCTGGAGTCAGGTTCTGTGCTTTTTACTACTTCTAGTAGAGCTTCAAGGGTGAGAGTGCGATCGCCTGGGAGCTTACCAAAAATAATCCGGTAATCCTTCCAGGTAGTCATCGCCGCATCTGTTCGCTTGGTTCTCTGCCAGTGGTCATCCTCGAATTTCTCCAACCACTGGGAGATAGTTTGCTCCTCCCCTGGTGTTTCGATCCAGTTATCCCAAGAAAATTTCCCAGAGTCCAGCGCCACTCCCATCGACTTGGCTTTAATGATGGCTGATTGCAAGCCGGCTGGCGTAGCATTTAAGTCAAGCGATACCTTCTGTTGATAAGGTTGCTGCTTATCAATGTGGGGTTTGGGTGGCAACGTCGCCCGTAACCATAGCTTATTACCCCGCCGCTCAATGGATACCCTGGTGTTAGCTGCTTTTAGTTTCGCGTTGGCTTCGTCGATTTTCTCGTCAATTGTCACTAGATTTGTAACTATGTCATTGGCATACCTCGCCGTATTTTGACATAATTTGGCATATTCTGGACTATGCTTGTCTACCCCAGTTTTACCCCAGATGCCTTACTGTGATTTAACATAGAAACAACAAATCCCTTGATGGGCAAGGGTTTGTGACAAATAGTTTGTTAAAGGCGGCAGGCGGATTTGAACCGCCGGATGGAGGTTTTGCAGACCTCTGCCTTACCACTTGGCTATGCCGCCACACTGGCTTTCTGGCGTTTGCTTTGTCTACATCTGCGCTAACAGGAGCCAAACAGGAGCCATAAGTCACTAGCTTACCTAATATAACTCACCCATAACGTAAAAGCAACTTTACTTTGTTAGCTTACAATCAGGCTGAAGTGTGGCGGTACACGAGTCATGTCTTACGCTCTCTACTTGGGGCTTCTGCCTAAAGATGTGTAGTTTGCTGAGTCCTTTAGTGACCAGTATAGGAAGCTTAGGAGTCACGAAAGCTAGACCTGCTATCAGTAGAGCTAACAATTTACTGCGTAAACTTTTACCTATAGCGCCTTTCTGTACCGTTAACCCTTCTTCTGGTGGCTCTGAACCAGCAACTATTCTTTTGTTTCCGTGTTTTCGTTGGTAGTATCGTTCGTAGTTATCCATACAACTTAAGGCTTTTGGTGTAGCAGATAACTAAAGTATGCTCTTGTAGTTTACAGGCTGTCTACAGACTCTCACTAACCTTTACATAATCTGCGTTTGCTGTCCCAAGGTTGCAGGTGTCTCCACGTTGGGACAACTACAAGGGACAGGCTGAAAGTCTTGCTGTAACTGGGTTGTCCCAGGTGTACCTAGTTGTCCCCAGGTTTTGCAGACTTTGGACAACTTTCTATCTTCGGTTGTCTCTGCCCCTCTGATGCGTAACTACTACACATACTCTTATACTCTTATAACTCCTTGGGACAGTGGGGACAGAAGGGACAGAAAGCTGAGGTGTAGTCATACTAAGGTTTTAGGTGTCCCTAGCAAGTTGTCCCCAGGTGAAGACGACAGCTTAGGCTGGGACAAGGAGGCAAGGCACAAAGAAGCCAACACCTGTTGCTAACAAGTGCTGGCTTTACGTAAATGTCAACTAAGGCTGGCTTGCGGAGGCTTCTGCCTGCTTAGTAAGTTTCCACCTAACTTAGTAAAGGTCTTCTGAGTATTCTATGTTTTCTTCGGCAGGGATGTTGTCTCTAGTTACCCTTACGTCGTCAGTGCTAGTGTTTTCTAGGGTTGGGCGATACCAGTACCTAGCTTTTACACCGTTAAGCCGCTTCTGTTCTTTTGTGTAACCAAGTTGACGAAGGATAGCTGTAACATCTCCCTGTGCTTTCTTATCGTTCAGTTTGCTCACGTCGAAGCCTAAAGCGTTTTCCATGATGTCAGCAACAGTACAAGGGTTGTGACGCGCTGTGTAGGCTGTTATTTTCTCTGTCCAAGGGTTATCTTGTTCGTATTGGGCTGTATCTTCTGCTGCTTTCTCGACTTCCTCGCCTTCCAAGTGCCAGCGTTCACCAGCCAAGAACAGAGCTAACACGGCTGACCAGACATCATCTCTCATGTCTTCTACGGCTTTGGTGTCTACTCGTTGGTCTAAGTTGACAACCCAAAACCTACGATTACCTGTGCTGTCTGTTAGAAATTCGCTCTGGTTCGTTGTTCCGCAAATAACAAAATGTCTTGGGTAGGTGTCAGGCTCACTGGCGTAAGGTCTACGGTAGGTGTCACGCTCTATGCTCATGAATGACTTAATGGCTGACACGGCTTTCTTACTGAATGCGTTCTCTATCTCGCCCCACTCGATACACCAGCTACGAGTCATGGCTAACAGTTGGTCTACGTCGCTCTTGTGTTCCCCTAGCGTCTGGAAGGACTCACCGAATAGACTGCTAAAGAATGTTGTCTTACCTATGCCTTGCTTACCCTGTAGCACAAGCGCGCAATCAGCCTTGCATCCTGGGTTAAGCGCACGAGCAACAGCAGACACAAGCCAACGACGAACATACAGCCTATGTAAACGGTTGGTGATTCCCATTGCTTGGTAGAGGGCAGACAGAATAGGCTCTGGGTCTTCTGCGGCTGTGAGGCTCTGGAGGTAAGAACGGACAGCATGATACGGGTTGTCTTGTGCAATCACAGAGGCAATCCTACGGAAGTTATCGAACGGTAGGTCTAGGTCTAACTCTCTTTCACAGATATCATGTAGCTTCTCTATGCTCATGTGAATGCCTCTGAACCTAAGCTTATTCTGCATCTCATCCCACTGTAAGCTGTTGCCAAATAACTGCTCTAAGGTATCCCGCATAAGGTTACTCTTGCTTCGTTTGCCTCCGTTGCTAGTTAGTGTAATCGGCTTACTGGCTCCTGTGTTTGCACTGGCTAACGTTGCTCTGGTTTCCTCTTCAGACAAACCTAGACACTCGGTTGCAACAGTGAATAGACAGTTGTCAATGTCTTCGAGTTTGTCAGGGAACAAGCCAGCTAAGGTGTACTTGGTAGAGTTCAGAGTGCTGTTACGTTCGCCTTCCTTGGCTTGCTTTAGTTTGTTGGCAAAATGTTCTAGTTTCTCTCTGAAGTTCGCATCAGAGTAGTTAGGCTTAGGCTGGTTTACCTTGGCTGGCTTGCCAACTTCTGGTAACCCATCCATAATCTCATCTACTGCATACCGTGTACCCGAAGCCTCGAAGATAGTTACCAGCTTGGGTTCGCCTTTCTTGTGCAGTAGCCCTGGTAGCCTCATGACTCGCGCCAAGTCCTTCACAGCTTTGTCTGAGCCATAGTGAGCAATCAGCCTTTCTTGCCAACCTCTGAACTCATCGGCTGACGCTTGCACAGACTCATCTAGCAACCAGTAAGCATGACACTTGTCAGC
Organism: Trichormus variabilis 0441; assembly: GCF_009856605.1. Taxonomy (NCBI): domain Bacteria; kingdom Bacillati; phylum Cyanobacteriota; class Cyanophyceae; order Nostocales; family Nostocaceae; genus Trichormus; species Trichormus variabilis. Next base: position 4,491,098 of record NZ_CP047242.1, read on the forward strand.
ACTGGTAGAGACAATCAGACTGGGCTGCAAATGCCAGCTATCGGGTATACCGTTATCACAGTCGATGAACAACGCGCGTACTTGGACTACGTTTGCTGTCTTGCGCTCTCCTGTGCCGTCTGTCTCTTGCACTGTGACAAATACGCCAGCACCTTTGTTGTTCAGTCGTTGCAGTTTGTTCCACGAGCTTGCTAACGTATCGTGCCAGCACTGGGCTAGTGTTCTATCTTTCTGTTCGCTGTCGCTGTCGTCAAAGGTTTGCCAAGTGACGGCTGTTTCTGAGTCTCCACATAGCAAGCTTAAGAAGGTTTCAGCTTGCGCGTAGTCAGAGTTTTGGTGTAGAATTGGGTTAATAGATTTCATGAGTTAACCGCCTCCCTGCGGTTTGCTTTTGTTTTGGATTTCTAGAGCCGTCATGTGTTCGCTGCACTGGCGGCTCTTTGGTTTGCTTAGAACTTCCAGTTCGCAAAGCTGGTTCACTTTCGTACTCGCTTTGCTTCGGTCGGTTTACTTAAGATTTGGACAAGTGAGAGAGAGCTTGTGTGAGCTTGTTAATTGTCTGTTCTAAGATTTCTGTAGCCTGTGCCTTAGTCATTTCTTGCCACTCTAGACACCAAGCCAGCCAAAGTAAGTAAGCTTCTGTAGCTGTCTCAGGTTTGGGGTTAGCTGCCAGATGGTAGGTTAGCTCTAGACGTGCTGCTTCTGTAAGCTCAGTACGGACGGAGTTCTTCTGTGCTTTGTTAGCCACTAATTTGTCTCCTTACCCTCAGTAAGCTCTGTGACGATAGCCAGCTTACAAAGCGTTCCAATGCGTACTTCTTTCGCTTTCGCTTGTGCTTTCAGTTGCTCGTATAACTCGTTGCTAACGTAGAACTGAACCTTAGTTGTCTTTCGGTCTGCCATAGTCGCTTTGCTCCTGCTCCTAAGTTTTCTTTAGATGTCATCAGAGGTTCGTTTGACCTCTACTAGTTTTTCTTGTGGACTGTAAAACTGTAGCGTGTGATACAGAAATAGTTAGTTTGCAAATATCCTCCTTTAGACATAGAACAGCTAATGCTAGTCCTTCAGCCCGTCTAATAGTTGCTGCACCTCATCTATGGCTAACTTAAAGCGTTCATGTCTTGGGCTAGTTGGGTGAAGTTCTGCCTTCCAAGCGGAAAGCAACGAGCGCAAGTCTTCAGTTAGCTGAACAAGAGCGTCAGCGTCCATATCTTCAGGCACTCTTACAACTTTTGTTTTCTTCCCGTTGTACTTGCTTCTGCGGTCGCCACCCCAAGCCTTCTTTAGACTTTCCATATTCTTGTTTGTTACGACCAAGTTTTGTTAGTTGTTCAGAGTTCCCGTCTGCTCGAAGTCAAACAAGAGTCATCTATTCGAGGCTTGTTTGTTGTCTTCGGAACTCCGCGCAGCCAGTAGTCTCTCTAGCCAATCTCGTTTCTTCTGCCAACTTCCGCCGCGCTTCTGTCCTAGCTTCTGCTCTAAGATGGCTACTACACTCCAACTCTCTGTATACAAACTTCTTAAGCTCTCTAAAGCGTGCTGTGTCAACTCGATTCCTGTAAGCGGTTGTTCGTTCAGCAGTTCACTTACAGCATTTACTTGTGTTTGCTGGGTGTTTTCGTAGTCGGCTGAACGTTCGTGAACAGGCGAACGCTGGCTTGCTGTAAGGCTTTCAGCGTTTTCTGAGGCTGAACTTAAGGTGAACTGGTCAGTCAGTTGCGAACGAGAATAGACAGATGAGGGTAGCTAATGCGGCTGATAGGTTGCCGTGTCCCTCAGAGTCAGCGAACGCTTGCAAGGCTTCTGCTTGCTTTGGGTTAACGTCTAAGCGAGAACGCCTCGAATAGCTGGCTTGTTCTTGACTTCGAGTTCTAGGCATAGTTATCTACCTCCTCTACTAAGTCTCCTAGTGTGCAGAAGCAATCACGGTAAGCCTTGTAAGCCCAGTAATAGCGTTCTCTGTTGCAGGTTTCTTCCTCTTCCCACTCATCACTGAGGGCAGATGGTAAGTATACAAGCCCGTAGACAGTGCGCTTTTCATCAGACAACCTACCGATAGGGCATAAGACAATACAACCAAGCAGTGTCTCGCCTCTTCGCTTGCAAGCCTCAGCTTTCGCGTCCCAGGCAGAACATGAGTCAACCCAAAGACTCTGAGGATAGCGGCGATAGCCAGCAAGATGACTGCTGCTGTCTTTAGGTAGACCTAGTGTGCAGCCAGCGTACCGAGCCTCTTTCACTTCCAAGGCAAACTTGCGCCCGTTAGCGTTAGTTATTATGATGTCTGCTTGCTTGCTCTTAGTGTCTCCATCGGCTACCGCAGGCAACACGACGGCATTCAGACCTTGCCTAGCGAGTTCTTGGACGACTAAGTTCTCTAGCTTGTGTGACCGTTGGTAAGTGTCGGCATAAGTTAACAGGCGTTCGTGGGTCATATAGTCTGCTACCTTCCCTTTACGTTTGTCTTGTCTCAGTTTCTCAGGACTGCTAACGCTAACGTGAGAACTACCTAAATGAACGAGTGTTTGCCCACCCAAGTCAACTTTCGTGTGAGGCTCCACAGGTGAACTAAGTACCAACCATTCGTTAGCTTGGGCTATCGCTTCCTCTTCGCTTAAGTTCTCGTATGGGTAAGTTGGCTGGAGCGTTGGTTCTAGCTCCAGTAGATGACCTTCTATAATCCGTTGCTTTCTCACTTTCATTCTCCTACTTAGTAATTTGTCTGATAAGCCAGCTTAGGTTCGCAGCCTTGGCTGGCTTTTTGCTTTCCTTAGTCTTCAGGGCTTTCTTGCGTAAGTCCGAAGCGGCTAACTTTAGTTATCTGTTTGCGACTTCGGAAGCTTGTGTGTCTTACCATCGAAGGTTAGCTTGTCCAGGTTCTCTAGAAGTTCTCGTACGAGTTCACTTAGGCTTCTGTAGCCCAAGTCCTTAGCCATGTCCTTATACCGTTTACCTAATGTCGGATTGCCTAAGTAAACCTCTACCGTTCCGTAAGTTGTCCTCTTGGTTAGGAGACAATAATCATCGTCTACTGGTAAAAGAAGGTTGTCTTGTCGTTGCTTTCTTCTGCTCACTGCCTTAAGTCTCCGTTTTCTTTAGTTCTCTGCGCTGTGTAGTGCTTTCACGTAATCCTTAGCTGCCCAGATTTCCTGCTGTATGCTTCTGCGTTCTTTGTCTGTTCTGGCTATCTGTAGCTGGCTGTATAGGTCTGCTAAGTGTAGATAAGCTGCACACAGAGCTTGTCTCACTAGCTGGCTTGTTTCCACTGGCTCACCTCCTCTTCGGTTAACTTATCCGGGTATTCTCTAGAAAAGCTGTGGGGTAAACTTGGAGGGCTTAAGCGAACAAAAGCAGAGGTAATTTGTAGTGATAACCGTACCTCTGTTGTTCGGGAAGTCCGAGTCAATAGATAACTTAAGTGTGCTGTTGACTTCGGTTGGTTGACCCAAAGTAAGAAAGACAAAGACAAAGTAAGAAACGAGTAAGAAACGCTTGCTTAAGCTAACGTGAACCCTATACAGCGTAAGCATAAGGGAAGCCATTACTGAGCAAACCTCTTGCTTACTTGTAGCTTGCTACTGACAACAGCAGTAAACTGCCTGACCCCTCCCCTTCCTTACTTTTGTGACCCTCTACTTAGCAGCTTGGGAAACGAAAGAAGAAAACCTTAGTCGGCTGTAGCTTAAGTGCTGGCTAACTATAATTGACCAACTGCTGTCTAAGGCTTGCTTGGTGCTTAGACAAAGACTTTCTCGCTCCAGCACAAGTGCGCTTAAGCCTCCGGGGGGAGTGAACTTTTGGCTGGCACTGGCAGTAGTTTTCTCTAGCAAATAGCCAACGTTTACCCGGACACTTAAGCCTTCTTCAGTCCACATAACAGACAAAGCCAACCGCAGATAACAAAAGCCTGTAAAGCTTACAGTGCTTAAGTTCCAGGCTCACTTCTATTCTATTTGTCTCTCCACAAAGGAAAACAAACGCTGAGAACCTTGCAAACTAAGGAAAGCGTTGGTGTATTCGTGCGCTGTGGACTTGGATACCCTAAGTTTACTTAGTTCTCACTTAAGTCAACCCAAAGCAAACAGGCGCAAGGTTGCTGAAGTGTACCCGCGCCCAACTGATAAGCCTCAGAAGGGTAGCTCTTATCTGGCTTCTGAGATTTACTTGCTTGCTGAATAAGCTTTCAGAAGAGTTCTCTTATTCTGACTTCTGAAGCTGTCAACCGTTGTTGGTTCTTAGGTTGGCAGGAGGTAAGCTCTTTCAGAGCGAACGAAGTTCTTTTGTACTAACTTCGGTAGACTGGCTGTGACGAGTAAGGCTGTATACAACAAGCGTTTTCTTGGCGTGTCTTAGTGTGCAGCATATTTGGTGATACTCGTTGCTAGTTGTTGGTAGCTGTCGTTTGTATTCTTCCAAGTGTGCAATAGCTAACCATAAGCGCCCTGAGATGTCAGTAAGCTGTATTTCGCTGTCACTGTTCCACCTCTGAAAACAAGCAGTACTTTAGGTTATCCGGTGATTCGTTCACTTCGTTCATAGTTATTCTCTCTGTAAGTCCCAAAGTCTGGCACACCGTAGTTCTTCTAATATACTGGTACTTCATGGTCACTGATACAGCCTGCGTAGTGTCTCATGATTACCTCTGGACTGTTCCCAACCCAACGAGCTATCTGCGGGATAGGGACACCTGCCTCTATACACTGGCTAATGAAAGTGTGCCTAGTGTTGTAAGGGCTTCTGTATCATCGTACTTTGCCCTCGTCCACGAGCGTAGCGAGTATGCCTCTGTAAACCTTCTGACCGCTTCTACACCCACGCCACACCTGATTCGTAAACTTACCGTTGTCTATCGGTTTACCGTTTGGACTGGTGAACACCAGTGAGTCAGGGCTAGTGTTAGCTGGACGAATTGACAAAAGTAGACTAGAGAGCTTCTGATTACATGGGAACTTTCTAGGTTTTCCAGTCTTCGTAGTCTTCCTTATGTCTAGCTGGCTATCATAAGACTCGCAGAAGGTTATCTGAGTACAGTCTAGGCTGACGTGTTGCCACCGTAACCCAATAGCTTCACCAGTCCGGCATCCAGTAAGAAATAGAAACTGGACAAAAAATAAGTAATGCGGTCGTTTGTCTGCGAAAGCCTGAATGATTGTGTCTCGTTCTGCTGCTGTGAACGCATTGGTCACAAGTTAAAAGTCAGGAAATTTTGTCAATACATCTTTGAGCATAAATATTTCTGTATAAGAATGATAATCGTATCGAAGGGGAAGGGTGCGAGAGACGCTCGCACCCTTCCACACCCCTATTTTTGATGATCATTATTGTGCTGGTTTGCTAGGATGATTTGCTTGCCAAAAAATTATGTGAAACTCAGTTAAGACAAATACTTGAGCAATGTAAAAAACCGTGAGTAGCAGCCGTAAGACTAATCGAGATCATGCCAAAAAGAAGCAACGGCCGATGGTGGAAGACGAAGTAATAGCATCGCATCTGTCGGCATTACTAACACCAGCCATTACATCCCAAGAAAATTACTATCGGCAACTGGGATTAAGAGATAGGATTCTCAACTTACCATTAATGGTGGCGGCGGTGCTAACTCTACTCTGGCGTGATGTTGCAGGAGTCACGGAACTGACAAGAATGTTAGCCAGAGAAGGCTTTCTATGGTGTAGACCCCTGGAGGTTAGCCAGCAAGCAATATCTCAAAGGTTTTTAACTTTTCCGGCTCAATTATTTGAGAAAGTATTTAAAGATTTATTGCCACATTTACAAGCTTCTTGGCAAAGAAGAAATCAACGTAAAATCCCCCCAAGTGTTCAATTTACTTTGACGAAATTTGAAAAGATATGGATAGTAGACTGTTCAATCTTAGAAGCGTTATTTCAGAAGCTTGATAGCTTAAAAGATGCGCCCCAAGGACAATTAGCCGGAAAAATTGGCACGGTCATAAATTTAGTAAATCTTCTACCTGTAGAAATCTGGTTTTGTGAGAATCCCAGAACTGCTGATACAAAGTTTGAAGCAGATATTTTAAATTTAGTTACACCCCATACGTTGCTGTTACTAGATAGAGGATTCTATCACTTTAACTTTTGGCTACAATTAATTGCTCAGAATGTAAATTTTATTACTCGGTTGAAGAAGGGAGCAGCAATTCATGTCCAGCAAGTATTTACAGATAGCTTTGCGCTAAGAGACCGTTTGGTGCGTCTTGGTTCTGGCACAAAGAAAACTACGTTTATTACTTTACGTCTCGTTGAAATTCGTTCAGATAAAACATGGCATTCTTATTTAACTAGTGTACTTGACCCAGAAGTTTTACCTCCATACGTTGTAGCTGATTTATACCGCCGCAGATGGCGAATTGAAGATGCTTTTAATACTGTAAAGCGACTTTTGGGTTTAAGTTATTTATGGACTGGTTCTGTTAATGGTGTTCAATTGCAAGTTTGGGGTACTTGGTTATTTTATGCTGTATTGGTTGATTTAGGTGATGCTGTCGCTGACGAACTTTCTCTACCTTTTGACTCCATTTCTTTAGAGATGATTTATCGTGGACTTTATCATTTTTATGTAGCCCATCAACAAGGCAAGGCAACTGACCCTATTAAATATTTTGCATCTCCTGAAAATCAAGACTTAGGGATTGTTAAACGGCAACGAAAACCAAATATGAAGCTCATTGTTGCACCCTTCCCTGATCAACAACGAGGAACTGAGGAATTTTTCTTTCAACCTCCTTCTAAAATCCCCTTGACAACTGGCTCACAACATTAACTTGTGACCAATGCTGTGAACGGGTCTATACTCTTGTCGCTCTTGGGCTTTCTTATACTGCTTGCCATCCCCGCAAACGGATTCGACTTAAGTAACCCAGATGACTCAGCCCATCTGCAACAAGCTGCAAAGTGAGTTAGCAAACGTTTAGCTGTGCTGGCACTTAGCGTCTGTAATAAGAAATCACGAATAGCTACAGCGTCCCTGATGTCTTTGCTAGGTAAGCTATCGATGTGATGAGCGAACTTTCTTATGTAATCTCGCTGATAGGTTGTAGGGGCAAGCTGAGGTCTTTTGTAATCGCAGTAGCTAACCCATAATTCTGATAGGTCAACTTTCTTAGCTACCGTTATCTTAGGTCTGAACTGAAGCTTATAGCGGTCGAGAGTTGGGTCTAGCTGGTCAGTCCTAATGTCTTCTTCTATCTGCCAAGCGACTACCTGGGCTTTCTTCTGGTTGTCTGTTGTTGCGTCTAACCCAGTGTAAATATAACGAGAGCTACCGTCTGCAATACGCCTCGGTAGCCTTAGTCTTAGTTTGCCTTGCTTATCTTCTACTGCAACATCAGCTTTGGAGGACTTTCCGCGAAGCGGAGACTTCTGGAGTTTGGTCTGCTTTGGTTTGCTGTTGTTTTCTTCAGGAGCCATATAGGAGCCAACTAGCGTTTTCTCTCAGTCGCTAGTTTCCTAAAGGCTTAATCTGGCGTTGTCAGCGATGCGGAGCCAGCTTTTGCAGACCTCTGCCTTACCACTTGGCTATGCCGCCACACTCTACAGTCAACCATCATAGCATAGGTTTGCTTTGTATTGCATCCCCAAGCTGCAAAATTTTTGCTATCGCTAGTGTAACTTTCAACGGATAGGCAGTGTTAAGTTAAAAAAATATAAGTTATAAACTAGTCTTATGAGAGAGAAGCATTTACACTTCTATTTATGAGTTATGAGTGTCGTAAAATACAAAAAAAATATAATTTACTCCTTAAGATAGATGAAAATCTGAAAGTAGCTATAAAAGTATAAAAAGAAACAAAAATTTCCCTATATTTATTTACCTAGATATAGTAGCAAGCCGTTAATTATATACCTGAGATGAGATAGCCTATTGCTTCATTGATAAGTTAAAAAATGAATTTACTACTCATTTCACGTTGTTAGGGAGAATCTAGTATCAATACGCATAAGTGGCTAAACGTAAAAATGAACGAAAAGTTACCCATCTCAATTGCTCAAATAACGGACATACATCTGTTGGCTTCAGAAAGCCAAAGGCTACAAGGAATATCTACAATAGAGTCTTTTTTAGCTGTGATGAAGCGGCTAGAGGAACTACGACCAGAGTTAGACTTGCTGCTGATGACGGGAGATTTATCCGAAGATGGGACACCAGAATCTTATGAAAACCTACAACACTATTTAAATTCATTGCAAATAGCCGCTTATTGGCTCCCAGGAAATCATGACTGTGCGATCGCAATGGATAAAATATTAAATCTAGGCATGGTTTCCCGACGTAAGTCTTTTCAACGTGGAAATTGGAATTTCATTTTGCTTAACTCTAGTATTCCTGATTGTGTATATGGTTATCTCTCAGCTACTACACTAGATTGGCTGGATTCTGAGTTAAGAATGCTACCTAATAACCCCACATTAATAGCGTTGCATCATCCTCCTGTATCAGTCAATTCCGCATGGATAGATGGTAGCTGTCTCCGGAATTCTCAAGAGTTATTTGCTGTGATTGATCGTTACCCGCAGGTCAAGCTAGTCTTGTTTGGTCATATTCACCAAGAATTTCGACATCAGCGCCACAATGTTCATTACTTGGGATCTCCCTCAACTTGCTATCAGTTCCAGTCGCAAAGCCCCATTTTTGCGATTAACCAAGAACTACCAGGTTTTCGTTTGTTGAAACTATACGCCGATGGCACATGGACAACTAAAATTGAGCGAGTGCCTTATTCCCTCCCAATAGAGTCGGCGGTAACGGTATCTTACTAAGTACCTGACAGTAATTTTATGGATAAAGAAAGCGCAGAGGGACGCAGAATATTACCAAGTTATACTCAAAACTGAGAAAGCTGCTCAACATCCCACTACAGCTAATATCACTCGGCACTTATTTTGACCTCATCGGCAAAATTCCGCAAACGTACAAAGTAGAACGGCCCAGCAACAGAACCCCAGATGTGTGCATCGGTTTCTAAATCTCGCCCTCTATCAAGACTGATAAATTTCTCTTCGTTAATTTCAAATTCGCTATCTAAGTAGGTCTTTTGACCTTTACGAACAACAATACAACCTTTTCCTGGTTCTACCGTACCTTTAAAGCTGTTACCAGTCCACTCAACAATCATGTTACAGCCTGGTAATTTTTCCAAAGATTCGCTAGTTAAAGTTTTCAACCGATTAAGGTCACGGGATGCACCGTAAAAATTCTCTTCTTGCTTAACTATATAATTTTCAATATGGATGCGATCGCCTACGGTCATTAGCTTGAGTACCCGCAAACGATAGGGATCATTCAGCATATAATCATAAGCTTGTTCAACGAAAAAACCTACTCCAGACAATACTTCCCACGGTAGGGGACGCATACACACACGAATATGGGCGTAAAAAGGTGGGTTTTCAAAAGCTTGTGCTTGATTACTAAAATCGGCTGCCATCCACCGTGCTAAGGTGGCTATGTCTGTAGAATGAGTCATTACATCAGATTTATTAAAAATATCTGAGAGTATTTTAAAGCTTAATGGGGATTGGAGACTGGGGATGAGGAATTGGGGATATTTATTTCAGTTGATGCGTCTAATGGATTTGCAGTTAAAGTTATTAGGCAGCAACTTGTACCCATTATCGGTTACTTACCTTCATACCCACAAAATCGTCAAATCCTTATGCTAAGGCGCTTAAGTCTCTTTATTACGACTGTGATTATTTGGCAACTTACCAGTTCTGTAACTCTAGCCAGGAGTAACGATCCTCAACAAGCAGACAGGTTTCCTCCTAGTCCATTGGAAATTACTAAGCCTGATCCGCTTGTACCCACTTTGCGAGATAAACAGCAGTTAACTGTTCCAGAAAGACAAAAGTTGGAAGCGGCGCTAGATGAGTTGAATCAACAAGCAACGGCAAAGTTGCAAGCTGGGGATAATTTAGGGGCGTTTGAAATTTGGAACCGTGAACTACGCTTGCGCCGTTATTTAGGGGCTGTTACTGAAGTAAAAGCCCTGTCGCGGGTTGGTGAGATTGCATGGAATCAAAACGATAGCCAAGAGCTACTATATATTACTCAAAGATTACAAGCAATTCAAAAACAGGTACAACTGCAAAACAAAAATGTGCAGCAAAGTGTTGACTTACCACTACTACAAGCCTTGGGCGAAGCTTATCAGAAAGTGCGATCGCTAAAAGGTGCCATTACAGTTTATAGCGAAGTTTTAGCCACAGTTCGGGAAAAACAAGATTTAGTTGCCCAAGTAAATACTCTCACAACCATAGGGGAACTCAATCTCAATTGGTTTGATTATCCCCAAGCTGCTACCGCCTACGAGGAGTTGCTTAGATTAGCTACCTCTGGGGGTGAAAATCAAAATCAAGAGTTCACATACTTGCAAAAGCTAGCTTATATTTATCAACAGTCTAAGCAAGCACAAAAATCTATTGATGTTTTAAACAAAATAAAAGCTATTTATTCCCAGAATAATAATTTTACTCAATTGCCAACCTTACAGCTAGCGATCGCCGCTAATTATGAAACTTTAGCGCGAGAAAATCCTGCTTTAATCGAAGCAGCTTTTAAAAACTATCAAGAAGCTTATATAACTGCATGGCAATTGCAACAGTATCCTAGTGCGGCGGAAGCTGTACAGAAATTAATCTCACTGTACCGTTCTCAAGGACAGCTAGATGAAGCTTTGCAAGCCAGCGAAATTCTTTTAGAAATACAAACACGAGCCGTCAATTTTTATGGTTTGATGGAGGCTTACGACCAAATAGGGAAATTATACTTAGAGCGGAAAGACTCCTCAGCCGCACTCGCAGCATTTCAAAAGGGTTTAGAACTGGCGAGACAATTAAAACATCAAGAAGCTTATTTCACACAGCAAATTAACAGTATTTAATATTGGTGATTGGTAATTGGTAATTGGTGATCGAGCATTACCCATTACCCATTACCCACCATATTTTCAGTTAGTAACTGAACTTAATATTACACAGAAGTTACTTCTTGCTTGTCGGAAGATTGTACTAATTCATACAGCTTGCTTTCAAACTTTTCCATACAAGCTGACCAATCGTAACCCAGTATGGAAGGGCGGGCTTGTTCACTCAAGGCAGATTTGAGTTCAGGATTTTCCAAAATTGTAATTATCTTTTGAGCAAAATCTTCTGGACTATTAGGTTCTGCTAAAAGACCATTCAGACCAGGGAAAACTTGTTCTGAAGTTGATGGTGCGATCGCTGCAACTACGGGAGTACCAGAAGCTAAGGCTTCGTTGGTTGTAGTGCAGAAGTTTTCTGTTACAGAAGGATTGACAAAAACATCGGCGCGGGCGAACCAACCTAAAAGTTCTGTACCGTGAGACTCACCCCAGAAGGTAATACCGGAAGGAAATTTTTGCACGCGTCTGCGGATTTCTTCATCTAGAGGCCCACTACCAATAATTACCAAATGCACATCAGGAATTTTGGCAGCAATCAGAGGATACATATCTATGAGTTGCGTGACATTTTTCTCGGCGGTGATGCGTCCTACAAATAATAGAGTTGGTCTACTATCGTCGGGAATTGGGTTGTGAGTGATGTTGCGGGGATGAAATTTCTCGCAATCAATTCCTTGATAAGGCACATATTCGCTACGCTGACATTTTAAGTTGTGGTATTTCTTGAGTTGTTCTCGTGAAGGAAACACATTCAAGTCATAATTGTCACTAAACTGTTTTACTAAAAGTGGAATCAGAGGGCGCACCAAGCTAAAGAAGATATCACCAAAGTAATATTTGATATAGGCAACAATGTCTGTGTGGAAGACAGAAATAATGGGTGTATGGGTGCGTTTAGCATATTTTACACCTACAGGACGACCATAACCCTGCAACAAACCTGAGTATAAACCCCGCATTTGTGCTGCTTCTTCCACTACGATTATATCTGGTTGGAAGTCTGAAAGTAACTTAGTATCACTCCAATGGCGATAGCTTAAAGGTTGGGGAAGAGACTTATAAAATATCAGTGGTTGTGTGGGAAATGCAAAGGAAGAAAAATTGGGGAAAGGTTTTAGTTCTTCTAGTCCCGCCATTGGGCGGCTTCCTACTTTTTTGGGGAACTTGTCGTTAATTTGGGGGTGAACAAGTAATACTTCATGACCTTGTTTTAACAACCAATGAACCCTCTGGTGTACCGCAACTGAGACTCCAGTTAAAAAAGGTGCATATAATCCGCTAAACAGCGCAATGCGAAGCTTTGATTTTTGCATACTTTTAGTAAATTCCTGTATTTCTTAGGGAAATTTGGTATTTGCAAGCGCCCTATTGTTTATTAGTCAATAGTCAGGAGTTATGGGTTAATTCAATGGTTGATAAGGACGATAATCAGCTAGGCGAATATTCACAGGCCCGTTAACTTCATAGGTGACACCACACCAATTAACTGTTTGCATCCGTAGAGAGGCTATCATTGCCCAGCCATAAACCCAGTGTGTAAGTGGTATTCCCATCGCTATTCTCAAGATGAGCGATGCTGACAGTTGAGTTACAGGTTTACCTTGTGAACGTATGATTGGTTGTACACCCAACTCTAAAAACAGGATGAGCATAGTTAATGCCAATATATAAATGACATACCAGCTCAAAGCAAAAATGGCTGTATCTCCTTGCCCACTAAAAAATGAGATAAACCACACAAACAATAGAAGTTGAGGTAGACCTATTGTTAAAACCGCTTCACCTACTAACACCCACCACCAAGGATGATAAAGTCGGAACGAAAGTAGTTGGCGCTGGAACGAGTATTTTAAATTTGGTAAATCACACTCTTGTGGATTGACCATAATCAGAGAAGGTACAAACTTGACCTGAAGATTATATTTAGCCATGACGCTAGATAGCATCGTATCCTCACTCAGGGTATGTTCCCACCTCTCTAACAACCCTGTTCGGTGCAGTACTTCCGTTTTTATTGCTAAACTTCCACCCCAAGGAATGCCGTATAGATACATCTGGACGATCGCCGAGATATTGCCAATGTACCGAACCACAGTCCCCCAATAGGTTCCTGTAGGTACATACCAATGATTACCTGTAGTTACTCCTACCGTCGGATTTGTCAGAGGGCTAACTAATTCTCGTAACCAATTGGCATGAACGATAGTCTCAGCATCTACTAAAGCCACTACCTGATAAGAATCATCTAATTCTGAAACAGCTTGCACTAAGGAACTGCATTTGAGACTACAAGTTTGGTTGATAGTCCGCAAATAATTAATTTGAAAATTATTTGCCCCGATTTCTTTAATAGTCTCGTTGACAACTTGCCAAGCTGGGTCTTGTTCACTATCGACGATCAGCTTTAAATCATAGCGTGGATAGTTTTGCTGGAGGAGCGATCGCAAACAATCAGGTAATAACGGATCTGCCCCCCGCAAATATAACAATACTGCCGTTTTTGGCAACTTCTCATCAGGTAAGCTATGGGATCGTAAGTTCAAAGACCACAAAAATTTGAGTACCAAGCCCACCTGAACAACTAACCAAATCACCAATAACTTAGATATTGATATCGCCAATTCGTCCATTTTATTGATTACCTCTACGCGATTTCTTAATTGGCGTGATGGCAAAGGCGTTATAATGCAACGCCTCTACCTAGCATTTTGGTAATCTCACAGAGACATTTTGCTATCAATAGGTTGATCCAAAAAATCATAGGCATGATACTCAACTAAGCGGATATCGTCATGGCTATGAATCCGATAAATAATACCCCGCCATTTAACAGTTGATATCCACACAGAAGATAGCATTGCTAACCCATACACCCATTGTGTTAGGGGAATTGCTAGTAACATTTTGCCCATCCTGGTAATTGATAACTGTGTCCCTGGCTGACCTTGAGCACAAATTACTGGTTGTAGCCCTATCTCCATCACCACCATGAGTAAGAGCAATCCCAGGGTATAAATGCTGTAGGAATTTAACAATAAACCTGCTACATCCCATTGAGCATCACCCAAAGACAACAGAAACACAATAATGCTTAAAGTGGGGAACAAAATGCTAGAAACAGCTTCACTAACTATAGCTAGCCACTGGGGATGATAAAGCCGAGAATAAAGCAGAAAGCGCTGGAGATATTCGATAATTCCCAACAAATCGCACTCTTCACGATTAACCATAATCAAAGAAGGCACAAATTTAACCCGTAAACCATGCTTTTTCAGCACATTGGGCATCATTAAATCCTCGCCAAAGGATTGCGCCCACTTTTCCAGCAGTCCTGTTTGACGCAACACCTGTGTTTTCACAGCTAGAGTCCCACCCCAGGGAATACCAAATAGGTACATCTGCACAACAGTAGCTATATTCCCGGTGTAACGTACCAAAGAACCCCAATAGCGGTTAGTAGGAACATACCAACGATTACCAGTCGTCGCCCCAATTTTGGGGTCACCCAGAGGGCTAACTAATTCCCGCAACCAATGAGGATGAACGATTGTATCTGCATCGGCTAAAGCAACTACTTGATAAGAATCATCCAAATCGGAAATAGCTTGAATTAGAGAACTGCACTTAAGACTACAGTTGTGGCGAATAACTCGCAAATGGTTAATTTGAGCGTTAGTTGCGGCTAATTTATCGATGCTATCACTAGCAATCTTCCAAGCAGGGTCATCCTGACTATCAACAACTACCTTTAAATCGTAATTTGGGTAATTTTGCTGTAATAATGCTTCTAAGCAGTTGGGTAAAAAAGGGTCTGCTCCCCGTAAACAAATAATTACCGCCGCTTTTGGTAACTGCTCATCAGGTATGTTTTTAGACCGCCATGTCCGCACATACAGCAAAAATACTAACGAAAGACACATCTGAATAACTAACCACCCCAGCAAAGACTTAGACAAGAAAATTGCCAACTCTTTCATCACATCTTTGTCTCCGGCAAATTTTGTCTTGCTTGTGTAATGGTCAAGATATGGGGGAGTGAGGAGTAAACATATATATCCCCAATCCCCAATCTCTACTCCTTATGGATCAAGTGAGTATTTAACGGAAATATTAACGCTGGTGCTTTTTGTGACTGTAAAACTTGACTTGCTAAATGCTGGTGTTCCTGTTTGGATAGAAACGATGGGATTATTAGAAATTCCAAAACCTTCTTTGGGAATACCAAAAAAGTCTGTATCTAACTTGCGATTGCCATTTTCATCATGGACGATCGCCACAGCATATTTGCCTGGTTTCAAGCCGTAGAAACTTTTGGTTACAGTCTTACCTGTAACTCTTGTACAGCCACTTTGGATTTCGCTAGTATCACTCATGGGAAATCCTTTTTCACTGGCGTACACCCGGAAGCATATTGCGCCTTTTTGTTGGCGTATCCCGTTGACTACAACAGTTAATTTAGTTGTAGTTTCTGCGTTCGCTGTTTTTAAGGAAACGATACTTAATAAAGCAGCTAATAAAAAGTAGCGCAAACGTGAAATACTCAACATAATTGCTATTCCTCAGATTATTTGAGATGGTTAATTCTAGAAAAATGCAGTCAGAGAAATGAGCAGGGAATTATTTTGCTCACGTCTGTCAATTTTCTAATCTATCCAGACCACTATTTAACTAACTTTTGAATGTCGGTATTTTGCAACCAAATTTTTGTTTGACTTAAACCTTGTTCTAGGTCAACTTTTGGTTTATAGTCTAATATTGTTTGGGCTTTAGTGATGGAATAGGCATAGGGACGAGTCATGAAGTCCACTGATTCTGGCAGGATATCGGCTTTTTTGCGAAATAGTTTTTGTCCCTGATTTCGCAGTTTTAAAAACAACTTCATTTCATCCTTTGGGATAGACATAGGGGCAGATGCACCTTCCATTGCCGCTAGGCGCATGAAGTATTCTTTCCAAGAAGTTTCTTCGCCATCGGTGATATTAAAGATTTCACCATAGGCATCTTTTTCTACTGCTAAAAAGATGGCATCAATTAAGTTATCGATATACACATGATTGATAACTCCTTGACCTTCGTTAGCATAGGCGAATAATTTCTGCCGCATCATTAATATTGGTCTGACTATCCAGGGAATACTTCCCGGCCCGTAAATATCTCCAGCGCGAATGATAATTAAGCCAAAATCGGGTGGAGAATTTAGGGGTAAAAGTTCGGTTTCAGCTTCGATTTTGGTTTGACAATAGGGATTGTTATCACCGGAGAGTGTCCCAGATTCAGTGATGCGATCGCTATAATTAAACCCATAAACCATAACGCTGGAAAGATGCACAAAGCATTTCACACCAGCATTTTTGGCAGCCTTAGCCATATTGACTGCACCATTCACATTAATTTCCCGAAAATTCTTGATGGGGCCTGCTTCTTCTGTCAATTGTTCTGTATGTAGAACAATGTCCACTCCTTGACAAGCCTTGTGGGCGATCGCTGCATCAGTGATACTACCAACAATCACCTCAGCGCCTAATTTCTGCGCTTTATCTTTATTAGTGGAAGTTTGCAGTCCACGCACTTTCATTCCCTGGGTGATCGCCAACTCAGCTGCACGCAAACCGATAAATTCATCAATCCCAGTAATCAGCAGAGTTTTATTTTGCAAATCCATAATACAGAGTTATTTTTTTACTAAAATTTCCATTCTCAACCCAGGAGAGAAATTACTCTCTACTCCCTAAAAAATATCAGCCGGGTCAGCCGAACGAAGTTTGTTAATAGCTAATGCGCCAGAAGTGATGCACATTAAGACTACAGATACAAAGACAATGAGGGCATTATTTGCCGTCATCACAATGGGTAACTTAGTAGCTGTCATCGCAAAATCATATAAGCCTACTGCAAATAAAAATCCTGGGATGTAAGCTAATAATGCCAAGATTAAAGCCTGTTGAAATACCACATTTAAAAGGTAAATGTTAGGATAACCAATAGCTTTTAAGGTGGCATAAGCGATAAATTGGGTGGCAATATTACTGTAGAGAATTTGATAAACAATCACCACACCCACAACAGAAGCCATTGTTAGCATTATGTTCAAAATAAAACCAATTGGTGTTCTGACTGACCAATATTGTTTTTCAAAATCGATAAATCCTTTACGAGTGAAAACTCTCACATCATTAGGTAAATTAGCTTCCAAATTGGCAACAATTCTCTCTTGATCCGCACCTGCTTTAAGAGTGATTGCACCAATATCAATTTTCTCTGCGGGGCGGGTATTAGGATTGATGCGGAGAAATGTGGAATCGCTGACAATTAAGTTACCATCAACACCAAAAGAAGGGCCTAAACTGAATAGTCCACCTACTCTGACTTTGTAGCCAATAGGCGCATCGAAGGGAAAAATTTCAATTGTCTGCTCTGTATCTCCTTTGTTAAAATTGGCAGCGATTGGGCCAAATTCTGGCCGGGAATCTCTGTCAAAAAGCATGACATCAGGAATTTTGAGCTTGTCTAAATTTTCTTCGACTTCGGGAATATTCATCACTGGCTGACCGGGGTCAAAACCAATTACATAGATGGAATATTTTTCTCCAGTTTCCGGATTTTTTAATTTTGCAAACTGCAAATACATGGGGCTAACTGATTCTACTCCATCAAACCCTAAAGCTTGATACAATCGAGTGCGAGAAAAACTTTGACTTGCCGTCAAAGATTTATATTGTGAACTGACTAAGAATAAGTCACCACGTAGATTTTGATGTACTGCGGTAGCACTAGAGTAAAGCGCATCTTGGAAACCAAGCTGCACAAACATCAGTAAGACAATAAAAGCAATGCCAGCTACAGCTATAAGAAAACGAATTTTCTGTTGGACTAGCTGTAGCCATGCTAAAGGAATTTTAAAATTCATATTGATTGTGTCAATT
Source organism: Trichormus variabilis 0441 (assembly GCF_009856605.1). Classification (NCBI taxonomy): domain Bacteria; kingdom Bacillati; phylum Cyanobacteriota; class Cyanophyceae; order Nostocales; family Nostocaceae; genus Trichormus; species Trichormus variabilis. The sequence goes on from NZ_CP047242.1 coordinate 4,508,963, forward strand.
GATAGTTGTCAGAGACGCGATCAATCGCGTCTGTACTTTTCAGATATGCGGTTAATCGCGTCTGTACAGTCGTCCATAATCTAATGACTAATGACAATTAAATTTGAATTGATACATCAACTTGTAGGTTAGTTAAACGTGCGACCTTTTCGCTATCTGCGGGATTGTCAATGGAGACTTTAACTTCAATGATTCTCCGGTCGGTATCTGATCTGGGGTTGAGGCTGAAGATGCTTTGTTTATCAACTTGCCAACCAATCTCCTTAACAGTTCCTTGGAGTTTGCCAGAAAATGCTGTGCTGGTAATTGTTGCTTTTTGACCTACACGCACTTTTTGAATGTCAGTTTGGTAAACTTCGGCAATTACATACATCTGCGATGTCTTACCAATATCAGCAAATCCACTACTGGGGATAACTTCCCCTGTTTTGGCATGAGTTTTTAAAATTCTGCCATCGATGGGAGCTTTTATGTAAGTTAACTCCTGGTCGGCTTTGGCTTGTTTGACGGCTGTTACGGCGCTTCTCACTTCCATCTGGGCTAAGTCTACATCTACAGCCCGTACTTCTTTGACGCTGCTGAGTTTAGCTTTAGCTTCTTTGATTTGGTCAGCTAGGGTGTTTTGAGAGCGACTGAGAGAGGCTTTGGCTTCTGTGAGTTGTTGTTCAACAGTTTTGAGTTGTAAGGCTTTACTGTCAGATACAGATGCAGAAACAGCGCCTTCTTTGAATAATTTTTGATAGCGATCGTTTTCGGTTTGGGCGTTGTTGAGTTCAGCGTTGATCCGATTAATTGTTGCTTGTTGGGTAGCAACTTCTCCTTTTAGTTGCGACTCTAAACGAGCAACAGTTGCTTTTTGAGCATCAATGTCTCCAGGTTTAGCACCTGCTTTTACTTGTGCAAGTCTGATTTTGGCAATTTGCAGTTTATCTAAAGCTTGTTCTAGGGCTGAGGTTGCACGGCTATAGTCTTCCAGATATGCCAATACTTGTCCTGCTTGTACTTCGTCACCTTCTTTCACCAGTAATCTATCTACACGGATACCGTTGGTGGAACTAGGCGCAGATAAAGTAGTGATTTGACCTTGTGGTTGCAAGCGTCCTAGAGCGGTGACAGCAACTCTCACTGGTGCTGCTTTGGGAGTATTGGCAACAGGGGTTTTCACTGGTGCGGAAAATCGATTGGAGGACAAACTATAGAGGGATATTAGCCCAGCAGCTAAGGTGAGGGATGCTGCCAAAATCAACCGCCACCGACCTTGGGGTTTGATAAATAATTGGCGTTCTTTATTTACTGCCATATTTTCATTCCATTTTCTAATTGTAATTATTGAGGAAATAGCCCAGATGGCTATGTTGGTAAACTGCTAATCATCGGCAATTCGCCAAAGACTCTTTTCTTAAATGGTTTTTTGAAAACAGGGTGTAGGAGTGTAGGGGAAAGACTTTTTCATGTTTGGTGGTGAGATTTTTTGTGCGAGACTGACTTGAAAGAGGGTGTAGGGGTGTAAGGGTATGGGGGTGTAGGGGGAAGGATATCTTTTATCTATGACTGTGAAATTTTTTCATCGGGACTGTCTGGAAAATGCTGTTAATGTAGTGGCCTTGCTGAGTGAAAATTCCAGTCCCTAGAGTTGACCAACCCAAAATTTCTCGGCTAGGGGGAAGCGGGTGGAGAAAGAGGTTTTTTTGATGTGATTAACCTTACAAAGTTGACTTGCCAGCCTACTAAATCAATGTGAATGGACTGGCCTGTATTTAAAAGTAAAGCATTTAAGTCCTGAGAACCGAGAGGACGCAACGAAGGTATTTATGCTCTTTTGATCAGCGATCGCCTGTGAATATCTAGCAAAAAACTCTACCGTCAAGAATGGCGCTGACATTAGCTGATTGACCACTGTATTATCGACGCATTATTCTTACCCTAGCTGTGTAGTATAAGACATTCTCATAGATTTTGGAGAGAAAATCATCATTTCTGGATACTGATGAAACTTATTAGGTGTATCTTAGTCGTATTTGCTTGGTGTGATAATTGACTGCACTGAAAAATAGTAATACCAATTTGAGAAAATAATGGGACAGATACATACTCCAAAACCATAATTCAGCTTGGCTTCCTTAATTTTGAATTTTGAATTTTGAATTGGTATAACTATGCCTACAGTACCCATAGACCAAATTAAAATCGGTCGCAACCGCCGTCCGGTCAAGGGTGAGAAAGTTGACGAATTGAAGGAGTCCATCAAAACGAATGGTCTATTAAACCCTATCACGGTAGATCAACGCCTTACCTTGATTGCTGGACTACATCGGCTGACAGCTTGTAAGTTGTTGGGGTTAGAGGCCATTGAGTGCAATATTGTTAATTACGATGATGCTGACCAAGCCAGGTTAGCCGAAATCGATGAGAATTTGATTCGCAATGAGTTAGAACCTTTAGAGCGTTCAGAATTGTGGTTGGAACGTGACCAAATTCTAGCACGTATGGGACTGCGGGCGAAAGTTGGAGATAATCAACATACTTTTAAAGGTGGTGAAATGGTTTCACCACCTAAAAGAACAATAGAGTTAGCGAAAGAGGCTGGTTACTCGGAACGCACCTTTCAGCATGGTAAGCAAATTGCCAAAAGTATTCATCCAGAAGTCAAGCAGTTAATTAAGGGTACACCCATTGCGGATAGTCCCACAGCCTTGTTACAGGTGGCAAGGGCGGGGACGCAGGAGCGAAATTTGGCAGAGTCAGCACAGCAGGCTTGGGAGTTAGCCAAAACTCAGGGTGATCAAGAAGAGGCGGAACGACAAGCAAAGCTGATAGAAGAGTTAAAGGTAAAGCAAAAAGCCGCGCAGTTATTGGCTTATAAAAGTGCGATCGCCCAAAAGGAAGCGAAGTTAGCAGCGAAGAAAACTCAACACCAAGCAGAACCAGTCACCGCCGATGAACCCACGACTCAAATTGGTGATGAATGGATTTTAGGCAGACATTTAGTCTATTGCGGCGACACAGCCCAGGCGGAATTCCGCAATTTGTTACCTTCAGATGCAGCATTGGCGATCGCTACTCTCTCACCCACCTGGGAGCATAATTACTTGGTAGATGAAGCCAAAGTTGTGGCGGTTATCCGTTCGGAAGGGCATATTTACGAATTTTACAAGCGTAGTCAAATGCCCTTTCAATATGAATTATTACTAGGAAATCTTTACGTAGGAATTTTTTCTCATCAGGTAATAGCTAAACCCCAAACACCAATTAATATTGAGGGCGTTGAAGGAATTGTTAACTATTTGATCAATTTGTACACCAGTCCCAATCATTTTGTGATTGCTCCATTTATGGGACATGGTGAAATTTTAGTTACTTGTGAAAGGATGGGCAGAATTTGTTTTATTGGCGACAGCAATGCAGAATTAGTTGGTCGAGGTATTGGCAGATGGCAAAAATGGACTAGTAAAAAAGCCATAAAATCAGTTACTAGTGAAACCAAAATTAAAAAAGCATAATCACTCATCAATACACCAAGATAAATGACCATAAAAGCATTAATACCAATTTGAAAAAAAGAATGTGATAAATAAACCATCTGTAGAGACGCGATTCATCGCGTCTTCACCCAAGGATGTGCTGCAATCATTAATTGAATTGGTATAAGTTGGTATTGCCCCAAGCTATTACGAATTAAAATTTATTCTGTAGCTTGTTTACCAAATACTAATTTAGGTAGATGCAATTTAGGTAATTCCTAACAAGCCTTTTATATGTTTATTATGCACAATCAATAAAATCGATATTTGCTTGATAAATACTTATGCTTGTTCATAGGTCATTTATATTAAAAAACCCTCAAAAATGACAGCTTAATTATGTCGTTATGCTGAAAAATTAATCTATAGATTTAAGTCATTAAATTTATTTGTTTCCAGAATGATTACTGATGTAACAAATAGCTGAAATTCCCTGTATATCAAGATATAGTTAGCCTTACAGCTTGGATCAAGCAAATTAACCGTTTATATTTATGGGTTCTTAGTTATACCTTTCTACTATATCTAAACTGTAAATTTCATCAACAAACAACTAGTTTTTTTATAAAAATAATTTAAACAAATGATTTAGTTTCCATGAACTGTGCTATTGTTTGTATTAATTCAACGTTAAAAAGTGGCAAGGCAAATTAGTTATTTAATCGCATCTGTAACAGTAAAAACTAACCCCGGTGAGAATGGTAGAAATAACTACTCAATGGAAAAAGCTACAAGACTTTATTTCCCTTCTGCCTGCTGTTACCGACTTCCTGCCTTCTAATGACTGCATCACCATCACCTTTTATATGCTTGATTAGTCTTTCAAATAATGGTGTGAATTCGGAGTTAAGGTGATGTTCTTTCTGTAACTAACTTGTCAACTTTTCTGGGTCAAATCCCATAACATATATTATCCTGGACGCTGAAACTGGCTATGGCATTCATCAAGATACAGAACGTTGTCATTAATACCAGCTACGTGGCTGCGGTGAAGCTAGAAAATCAAACTAGTTTGGGAGAAAAAAGCGTTTCTGTCCTAATAGCTACTCCTCAGTTGCCATCGTTCCAGTGGGATACAATTGCTCAAAATCTCTACCATTACGAATGGATAGAATTTACTGGTCAAGCAGCTACCGTGATCCAAGATTATTTTACCAGTTTCAACAACGTGATTGACCTATTACCACAATATCAAGAGTCAAGCGTTGGATAACATTCTACTGATTCAGGGTATAGGGGTGCATGGGTATAGGGGTATATGTGTAGGTTATAAAAATTTTCAACCCTTACACCAATTTTTTATAAAGCTGCATAGAATCAGATCCCCCCTAGCCCCCCTTCAAAAGGGGGGAACCGGAAAAACACATATCAAAGTCCCCCTTAAAAAGGGGGATTTAGGGGGATCGAAATATGTGCAACTTCACATTAAATTGGTATTACACCCCCACACCCTCAGACTCCTATACCCTTCAAATTAACAGGGTTGAATGACCAGTATGTATAGTGTGGTGTTTCAAAAAAGCATTTAGCCTGACCTACAGCAATAGCAATTCTCCAAAATTCAGTCATAAATTCAAGCTCGAAAACCTGAGAGAAGATTGGTTTTTAAATTCTAAATTTTGAATTTTGTTGGCGTTCGCGGTAGCGTCTCGTAGAGAAGCCTTTCCGTAGGGTATTTTGAATTTTGAATTTTGCGGAAAGTTCTGTAGGCGGGTTTCCCGCCGTAGAAAACTTTCCAAGACGAATTTTGAATTGATACACGCTGTGCCAACGCACATAGGATAGCTAGTTGCTAACAAGAACGAATCGATTATTTTAACTGAGCAACAGAAACTACTGTAGCTGCAATTTTCACAGTACTTCAGAACAGTATATGTCCTATGTCTGCTAATCCAATTGATACAGCCTTAGCGGAGTTAGAAGCCCAAATAAATAACTGCGAAAAGGCTTTGTTGAGGTGTATTGAGGAAAAGAAAATGAAATCAGAAAAACCAATGTCAATCAACAAAATTAATAGACAGCTACAACATAATCCTATTGCCATTATTGGCATGGCTTCCCTACTACCCGAAGCGAGAAATTTACGGGAGTATTGGCAAAATATAGTTAACAAAATTGATTGTATTACTGATGTTCCCTCTACTCACTGGAGCGTTGAAGATTACTACGACCCCAACCCCAGAACCACCGAAGATAAAACCTATTGTAAACGGGGTGGCTTTATTCCGGAGGTTGATTTTAACCCAATGGAATTTGGGATTCCTCCCAGCATCTTGGAAGTAACCGACGTTTCCCAACTATTAAGTTTAGTAGTTGCGAAAGAAGCAATGGAAGATGCAGGTTACGGCGAATCCCGCGAATTTAACCGCGATTTGGTGGGGGTAATCTTAGGTGTGGCGATGGCGAAACAATTGGGTATGCCATTGTCTGCACGGTTAGAATATCCAATTTGGGAAAAAGTTCTCAAAAATAGCGGACTCTCCGACGAAGACACCAAAAAAATCGTCGATAAAATCAAAAGTGCTTACGTCAAGTGGGATGAAAACGCCTTCCCCGGTATGCTGGCTAACGTTGTGGCTGGACGCATCGCCAACCGCTTGAACTTTGGCGGGATGAACTGCGTTGTGGATGCAGCTTGTGCGAGTTCCTTCGGTGCATTGAAGATGGCGATTAGTGAACTAGTCGAACATCGCGCCGATATGATGCTGACTGGTGGTGTGGATACAGATAACACCATCATGGCTTATATTTCCTTCAGCAAAACCCCAGCCGTATCTCCTGGTGATAACGTCAAACCCTTCGACGCTAAATCCGACGGGATGATGTTAGGTGAAGGTATTTGTATGCTGGTGCTGAAGCGCTTGGAAGATGCAGAACGTGATGGCGATCGCATTTACGCAGTCATCAAAGGGATTGGTACTTCTAGCGATGGTCGCTACAAGAGTATATATGCACCCCGTAAGGAAGGACAAGTCAACGCCCTACGCCGTGCTTATGAAGATGCAGGTTTCTCTCCCGCAACCGTTGGTCTAATGGAAGCCCACGGTACTGGGACAATGGCTGGCGACCCCACCGAGTTCGGTTCTTTAAGAGATTTCTTTGGCGAACACGACAAGAAAAAGCAGCATATTGCTTTGGGTAGTGTGAAATCCCAAATCGGTCACACCAAAGCGGCGGCTGGTGCAGCCAGCTTGGTTAAAACAGCTTTGGCGCTGCATCATAAAGTATTACCAGCGACAATTAACATCACTGAGCCTAACCCCAAGCTCAACATTACAGAATCCGCTTTTTATCTCAATACTGAAACCAGACCTTGGATTCGTCCAGAAGGGGAACCACCAAGAAGGGCTGGGGTGAGTTCCTTCGGTTTTGGTGGAACAAACTACCACGTAGTTCTCGAAGAACACGAAGCCGAACAAAATCGCCCTTACCGCTTACACAACAGCGCCAGCGAAATCTTACTGTTTGCGGCGAACCCGGCGGAACTCCTCAAACAATGTGAGGAAGTTTTAGGTAAGTTGCAATCAGAGGGTGGTGACAAGCACTATTCCCAATTAGTTCGGGATTGTCAAGCGTTACAAATTCCGCAAAATGCAGCTAGGGTCGGCTTTGTCGCGGAGAACTTGCAGGAAGCTTGCAAGTTCATGCAAACCAGCATTGACTGGCTAAAACATAAGGCTGGTGTAGCAAATTGGGAACATCCCCAAGGGATTTATTACCGCGCTTCCGGGATGGAATTAAACGGTAAAGTCGTCTCCCTGTTCTCCGGTCAAGGTTCCCAATACCTGGAAATGGGACGGGAACTGGTGATGAACTTCCCCACCTTGCGCCGTTTGTTTGGTTACATGGATGGGTTGTTGCTCAAAGATAACTTACGCCCCCTATCTGAGATTGTTTTCCCCCATCCTGTGTTCTCTGAAGCCGAGAAAAATGCTCAAGTTGCTGCACTGCAACGCACAGAATATGCACAGCCAGCGATTGGGGCATTTAGCGCCGGATTGTATGCCATCCTGAAGCAAGCTGGATTTAAATCTGACTTTGTCGCCGGACACAGCTTTGGGGAAATCACCGCTTTGTGGGCTGCGGGTGTGTTGAGTGACGCAGATTATATGTACCTAGTGAAAGCTAGGGGTCAAGCAATGGCTGCGCCAGAAGACCCAGACCATGATGCGGGGACAATGTTGGCGGTGAAGGAAGACCTGAGCAAAATTGAACCCATCCTCAAGCAGTTTCCTCAAGTTAGCATCGCTAATTACAATTCTCCCACCCAGATTGTTTTAGCAGGGCCGACCGCCGAAATCGCTAAAGTCCGTCAAGCTTTACAAGCCCAAGGTTACGCGGCTGTACCCTTACCAGTGTCCGCCGCCTTCCACACCTCACTGATTGCTTTCGCCCAAAAATCCTTTGCGATCGCCACTAAGTCAGTCCAATTCAATGAGCCGAAAATCCCTGTATTCACCAACGTTACAGGTAAGCCTTATCCCAAAGAACCCCAAGCGATTCAAAAAATCCTAGAAACTCACCTGGCTAACTCGGTGTTGTTCAAACAGGAAATTGAAAATATCTATGCGGCTGGTGGTCATTGCTTCGTAGAATTTGGGCCGAAGCGGATTCTTACCAACTTGGTGAAAGATATTCTCGGCGATCGCCCCCACATCACCGTATCTTTGAACCCCAGCACCCAAAAGAACAGCGATCGCTCTTTGCGGGAAGCAGCCGTACAAATGCGCGTGATTGGGATGCAGTTGCAGAACCTCGACCCATATCAAGCCCCACCTGCACTACCCCCAACTGAGACCAAGAAAGGTCTGAGTGTCACCTTACGGGGTATCAACTACAGATCGGAAAAAACCAAAAAGGCATGGGAAGACGCAATGAACGATGGGTTCAAAGTCTCCTTACCTCCTGCACCCACTGTCACAGTTCCCCCCGTCAAAGAGACAAACGGTAACGGACACAGCAAAATTTCCGAACTGCCGAAAATTATTAATAACTCTACTAGTGTTACCCCTGTCAAACCTGAAATGAATTCTGCGATCGTTTCACCTCAACTAGTCGAAGAAAAGAAGATGCAAACACCAGAAAAACTGGACAACTACAAGCGAGTGCTAGAAAGCCTAGAGTACCTGACAACTCAGTTTCAACAAAACCAAACTGAGAATCTCCAAGTTCATGGTACTTACCTCAACCATCAGATGGAATACACCAAAGCATTCTTCCAACTGATGCAGCAACAAAACACCTTGTTTGCAAACGCTAAATCTTCCCAAGAAGCTGCCCAGCTAAAACTAGTGGTGATGGAAAGTTTAGAGCGCAGCATGATGCAGTTTCACTCCCAACAAGGCGAAACCCTCCGCATCCATGAAAAATATCTCCAGGAACAGGTAGCATACGCCAGAGAATTTTTTGAACTGATTCAACAACAATACTCAATGGTGTTGTCTGGTCAGGTGAATCCCCCAGCAACTCCAACACCAGTCAAGGAAGTTCCTGCTTTCACCATCGAAGCACCTGTAACTCCCACCCCCAAAATAGTTGAGCCTCAACCTGAGTCTGTAGTCAAAAATGGCTTTAGCATAGTTGACGCACCCATTCCCCCTGCACCCACAACCTGGGAAATTCAGTCTGAGCTTGTGGTGACAGCACCCGCTTCTGTCGTCTCTACAATTGAGCCTGAGCCAGTAATTGCCGCACCTGTAGTCAACCAAGTTGCAGAATTTACTCCTGCACCTGCACCTGTAGTCGCTCCTGTCATTACACCAGCTATTGATGTTGCTGACTTGGATAAGAATCTTCTAGCAATCATCAGTGATAAGACTGGTTACCCAGTGGAAATGCTGGAACTGGAAATGGACATGGAGGCGGACTTAGGGATTGACTCCATCAAGCGGGTAGAAATCTTAGGCGGATTACAAGAAGTGTATCCCGACCTACCCAAGCCCAACTTAGAAGAACTGGCAGAAAAACGCACCATCGGACAGATTGTCGATTATCTCAAAGCTAACACCGCTATTAGCCAATCTGTAGGCATTGCCATTCAGCAAGCGCAACAAGCAGCCGAGATGCCAACACTGGTAGTCACTGCAAGTATACCTACACCAGCCCCCGTAGTTGTGCCTGAGCCTGTAGCTATCCCCGCAACTCCAGCACCGGCAGCCCCAACCGACACCTCAGACTACGCAGACTTAGGACAAACCCTACTCAACATTACTAGCGATAAGACTGGCTACCCAGTAGAAATGCTAGAACTCGATATGGACATGGAAGCAGACCTGGGGATTGACTCCATCAAACGGGTAGAAATCCTGGGAGCAATGCAGGAAGCGTACCCCAACCTACCCAAGCCCAACATCGAGGAATTAGGCGACCTCCGCACCATTCGGCAAATTGTTGACTACCTCCAGAAGCTGGCGGGAGGTGAAAAAAAAAAGTCTCAGTCTGAGCGGGACTGGCAACCAGTCAGCATAATCGGCAACGTTCCTCGCTGTCCAGCCAAACTCAAATACCTACCAACACCGGATAGCTTAGACTTTTCTTTACCAGAGGGACACATCTGTTTAATTACCGATGATGGTTCCCTCACCACCTCCCAAGTAGCCCAATCTCTGACAGAGCGTGGTTGGAAAGTTGTAGTCCTAAGCTTCCCCCAATCCCTAGTTCCCCATCAGTCCACCTTACCCGCCAGCGTCCACCGCGTCACCCTCGCAGATATGAGTGAAGAACTACTCCAACACAAATTATCTGCGATCGCCACCAACTACGGCAAGATTGGCGCTTTCATCCACATCCACCCAGTGTTCCAAAACTTGGGAATTTACATACCACAAGAAAAGTCAATTGTCAAGCACGTATTTTTCCTGGCGAAACATTTGAAAAAATCCCTCACGGAAGCCGGACGCTATGAGCGCAGTTGTTTTGTGACGGTGACTCGATTGGATGGAGCCTTTGGCTTAGAGCATAACACCAATTTTGGCGCGATCGCCGGTGGGTTGTTTGGACTAGTGAAAACTCTCAGATGGGAATGGCCGAATGTCTTCACCAGAGGGATTGACTTAAGCCCCGCGTTGAACCCTCAGCAGTCAGCACAGTTTATTCTCGACGAATTACACGACTCCAACCTCTATATCCCTGAAGTCGCTTACGGTTCTCAAGGCCGTGTCACCCTCATCAGTTAATTACTCCGCGTACCTTTGCGTTCCTCTGCGTTGAGAAATATGCTTTTTTATCTCACGCAGAGACGCAGCGAAAAGTTCCTCGAAGCCGGGTTTCCCGGCGTAGGAAACTTTTCAAGACAGAGGCGCAGAGAGATAAATGAGATACTTTTAGAATTCAAGTATATGACTACACTCACTCAAGTTCGTCCTGCTTCGGTTTTTGTTGTAAGTGGCGGTGCGAAAGGCATTACGGCGCAATGTGTGATTGAATTGGCGCAGCACCAGCCTTGTCGTTTTATTCTCCTTGGTCGGTCGGAAGTTATTGAAAGTGAGCCGGATTTTGCTCGTGATTGTGTTGAGGAGTCGGTTTTAAAAAAAGCGATTATGCAGCACCTGGTGGCGCAAGGGGAAAAGCCTACGCCGATGAGTGTACAGAAGGTTTATCACAAGATTGTTTCTAGTCGGGAAATTAAGGCGACTTTGGAGGCGATCGCAGCGACGGGGTCACAGGTAGAATATATTGATGTTGATGTGACTAATGTGGCTGAGTTACGCCAAAAGTTAGCGGCTGTGGGGAAAATAACAGGTATTATCCACGGTGCGGGTAATTTGGCGGATAAGTTAATTGAGAAGAAGACAGACCAGGATTTTGAGAAGGTTTACACGGCGAAGGTGCAAGGTTTAGAAAATCTGCTGTCTTGTGTGGATGCTAATCAGTTAGAACATTTGGTGTTATTTTCCTCGGTGGCTGGTTTTTATGGGAATATGGGGCAATCGGATTATGCGATCGCTAATGAAATTCTCAATAAGTCTGCCCATTTAATTAAGAAAAACTATCCCCAGTGTCACGTTGTGGCTATCAATTGGGGTGGTTGGGATAGTGGGATGGTGACACCAGAACTGAAAAAAGCTTTTGCAGAACGGGGAATTGATATTATCCCTGTGGATGTAGGGACAAAGATGCTGGTGAATGAATTACATCCTAGTCACCATGATTCTACACAAGTAGTCATTGGTAGCCCTATTATCCCCGCACCAGGAAACATTGACCCCCAGTTACGCAGCTATCGCATCCGTCGCCGCATGACTGTAGAGGCTAATCCCTTTCTCCTAGACCATGTGATTGCTGGTACTCCAGTATTACCAGCTACCTGTGGGATGTCTTGGATGATTAATGCTTGTGAGGAGTGTTATCCCGGTTACAGGTATTTCCGTTGTCAAGATTTTAAAATTTTGAAGGGTATTACTTTCAATGACAAGGTAGCTACCGAACATATTTTAGAAATACAAGAAGTTGCGAAACATGGTTCTGAATCCATTGAATTTCAGACCAAGATACTCAGCAAGACACCGGAAGGGAAAATTCATTATCACTTCAGCGCTCACATCACCATAGTGCGGGATTTACCACCAGCGCCAGTGTATGAATCTCTCGACCTCACAGAAGATCATACCATTGGGGCGATCAGTAAAGATTTTTATCAAAAGGGGGGTTTATCCCTATTTCATGGTACTTCTTTCCAAGAAATCACCAGAGTTTTAAATATCAATTCCCGGAAAATTACTGTTGAATGTTGTTGGGCAGAAATTCCCCTCGAAGTTCAAGGACAATTCCCCGTCAAATGGCACAATCCGTACGCCACAGATTTGAGTACACAACCCCTATGGTTATGGTTGAGTCATGTACATCAAGAAGTATGCTTACCCGGACAAATAACTAAATCAGAACAGTTTCGAGCCATCCCTCGCAACAAACCATTTTATGTTTCTTGCGAAATCGAAAACAAAACACCATCTGGTGTCACAGCTGATATCATCTTGCATGACCGAGAAGGAAAAATCTACTTCCGTATTTACCAAGCGAAAGCAATCATTGCACCGATGAATTTACACTAACCAAAGTCAGAGTTGTGGGGAGCAGGTGATGAATGAAAGTTCAAACTCTTAATCCTCTCTGCGCCTCTGCGTGATAGAAATCATCAACCCTGACACACTCCCCAATTCTTAAAATAAAACCCTCAAAATATCCTAAATGATTTAGGATTGCTATAGTAGGCCGAAATGAAATCAGCCTCATATCTTTGCTTGTCTGTAAAGTAGCGTAAATCCTGTAAGACTGCGATTTGATTTTTGCCAAAAATGCGGAGAATCCAAAAGGTTTCTTTCTTACTTCCTAACTATAGCGATTTGCAGTTGAGTCAAATACAGACCTAACCCCCAACCCCTTCCCTACAAGGGAAGGGGAGTAAGAATCAAAGCTTATTTCCTTGTAGGAGAGAGGCTTTAAAACCCAATTTTTCGCTGATATTTAACTCTTTACTCCCCTCTCCGCGTCGGAGAGGGGCTGGGGGAGAGGTCAAAAAAGACTTGTCGAACTCAAGTTATATTAAGTCTGGGGAATAGCGTAAATCCAATAATTCGTAATTCGTTATACCCTAACGAGGATATCAGTAGTGGAAAAAATCGCCATCATTGGCTTATCATGCCTGTTTCCTGATGCTAATAATCCTGAGCAATTTTGGCAGAATCTCACCGAGCAGAAAGATTCGACATCATCTGTAACTGTTGCCCAAATGGGTGTAGATCCCACAATATTTTACGACCCGGTAAAAGGCAAGCCGGAAAAATTTTATTTTCTCAAAGGTGGATTTATTCAAAACTTCCAATTTGATGCTAGTGAATACAATCTGCCATCAGAATATGTGGAAAGCTTGGATAATACCTTCAAATGGTCGCTATATGCGGCTAAACAAGCAATAAAACATAGTGGTTATTGGGGAAATCAAGATGTCCTATCTAAATGTGGAGTCATTTTAGGTACTCTCTCTTTCCCAACTAAGCTTTCTACTCAACTGGTTACACCTATTTATCGACAAACTATAGAACCTGCTGTTGCCGAACTTTTACAAAATCAAGATTTTCATCTGGCTGCTTTACCTACAGCAACTAAACCATCTCTACATAATGCGATGATATCTGGTTTACCAGCCGCATTAGTTGCTCAGGCTTTCTCTCTATCAGGTACTCATTTCTGTATCGATGCGGCTTGTTCTTCTGCTTTCTACGCTATCAAGTTAGCATCTCATTATCTGTGGACAGGTAAGGCTGATGTAATGTTAGCTGGTGCTATTAGTTGCTCAGACCCTTTGTTTTTGCGGATGTTGTTTTCTGGGATTCAAGGCTATCCAGAAAATGGGATTAGCTCTCCTTTAGATAAATCATCCAGAGGCTTAGTTACATCCGAAGGCATTGGTATGGTAATGCTAAAACGATATAGCGATGCTGTGAGGGATGGGGATAAAATTCTGGCTACAGTTTGTGGTAATGGTCTTTCTAATGATGGGAAGGGTAAGCATTTGCTCAGTCCCAACACGAAAGGGCAAGTTACAGCTTTTGAGAGAGCCTATAAAGAAGCCCAACTTAGCCCCAAAGCTATAGATTATATGGAGTGTCACGCTACCGGCACTTTGTTAGGAGATACGACGGAATTTAATTCCATCGAAAGCTTTTTTGGAGAACATCAAGCCGCACCATTAATAGGTTCAAGCAAAGCTAATGTAGGTCACTTGTTAGTTGCGGCGGGGATGGTGAGTTTAACGAAGGCGATTTACGGCATGAATTATGGTGTGATTCCACCCACGATTAATGTCAATGACCCTATAGGTACTGAAAACAATGTCATTTCTCCCCAAAACATTGTTCGGACTCCCACAGCCTGGCCTATCAATACCGGAACTAAACACGCGGCTTTAAGTGCTTTCGGTTTTGGTGGTACAAACTCCCATCTGATTTTGGAAAAAGCAGCAGATTTGTAGCCATAACTTGAGGGCTGAGGGAACACCAAAAAATAGGCGTTGCTGATTAGTTTAGTAGAGTGCGTCAGTATGAATAATTTCTGAGTATGTTTAGGTTTTATTGCACTGACGCACCTTACATCTACTCACTTCTGCCTCCTGCCTTTCTTCTATCAATTCAACCTTGACAGGCTAATAGTAAAGTGATGTTTGCAGCAGAAAATAACAACACAGCAAAAATCGCCATTGTAGGTATGGATGCCTTCTTTGGTGAGTGCAATGGCTTAGATGCTTTTGAACGCAGTATTTATGATGGTAAGCAGCATTTCATTACCCTACCGCCGAAAAGATGGTACGGTATTGACGAGCAGAAAGACTTACTGCAAGAGTATGGTTTAACTGATGGTAAAGCCCCTGTAGGTGCTTATATCAAAGACTTTGATTTAGACACTCTCGCTTATAAGATTCCTCCTAACGAAGTCGAAAAACTCAACCCTCAACAATTGCTACTGTTGACAGTGGCCGATCGCGCCCTGAAAGATGCGAAAATTCCTGAAGGTGGCAATGTAGCTGTGATTATTGCGGCTGAAGCCGAATTGTCTGTACACAAGCTACAGCAACGGTGGGATTCATCTTGGCAAGTTAAAGATGGTTTGAATGCGGCGGAAATTACCTTACCATCAACCCAAGTTTCCCAACTGGAAAGTATTGTTAAAGACAGTGTTCACCATCAGGTAGAAATTGGTGAGTATTTGAGCTACATCACCAATATCATGGCTAGTCGGATTTCCTCTTTGTGGAATTTCACCGGCCCTTCTTTCACCCTTACGGCTGTAGAAAGTTCGGCTTTTAAGGCGGTGGAAGTTGCCCAAATGCTGTTGATGACTCAAGAAGTGGATGCAGTGGTTGTGGGTGCGGTAGATTTGGCTGGCGGTGTGGAAAACGTATTATTACGTAGTCAAACCGCACCAATTAATACTGGCGCTAATACTCTCAGCTATGACCAAAAAGCCAATGGTTGGACGGTGGGAGAAGGGGCGGGTGCTGTTGTTCTCAAGCGTCATCAGCAAGCGATAGAAAATGGCGATCGCATTTATGCTGTAATTGATGCTATTAGTATTGGGCAATCCCACACCAAAGTCTATGGGGGCAGTGTTAACCAAGCCTGTCAGCAAGCCTTAAAGATGGCGGGTGTGCCACCTGAGCAAGTCAAGTATGTGGAGGTTTGCGCTAGTGGGATTCCCCAGGAAGATGAGGCAGAAATCGCTGGTTTAGTTCAGGCTTATCCATCGGTGGGTGATGGTTTGCACTGTGCAATTGGCAGTGTCAAAGCGAACATTGGTCATACTTTTGTGGCTTCGGGAATTGCCAGTTTAATTAAAACTGCTCTGTGTTTGTATTACAGATATATCCCGGCTACTCCTAACTGGTCTGGTGTGAAGACTCCCCAAGCATTTGAGGGTAGCCCCTTCTATGTAGTTACAGAATCTAGACCTTGGTTTCTCAGCAAGAACGCCTCCCGACGTATTGCGGCGATTAATGGTATGGGGTGTGATGGTAGTTATGCCCATGTCATCTTGTCGGAAGAAACTAATCAAGCCGAACGCCCGAATCAGTATTTGGAACAGATGCCCTTTTTGCTGTTCCCGGTGGCTGGTGATGACCGGACAAGCCTTTTAGAGGCTTTGGATAAGCTGCAAAAGAGTATTGCTGAGAGTGCTGATTTTTCTCGTAGTGCTAGCCTGGCTTTTACTACTTTCCAGCAGCAATCACAAGCTAACTACGCGGTATCAATTACGGGGCGGAACAAAAAAGAACTCCTCCGAGAAATCGAATCGGCACGGAAAGGTATTAACACAGCTTTTGATAAGGGTACAGATTGGCAAACCCCTGTAGGTAGTTATTTCACAGCCCAACCCTTGGGTAAAAAGGGTGAAGTGGCTTACGTGTATCCGGCGGCGGTTAATTCTTATATAGGTATCGGGCGCAATCTTTTCCGCCTCTTTCCCAAACTCCACGATAATTCTTTTGTTAAGAGCCTCTACAAACGGGCTGCGGATATTGAACGCTTAGTTTTCCCCAGAAGCTTAAGTAAGTTATCTACTAGGCAGTTAGAACAGCTAGAGAAAAAACTCTTGAGCGATTCCCTAGCGATGTTTGAAGCAGAAATTTTCTGCACCAGATTGCTGACGACAATTATTCGGGATGATTTTCAAGTCCACCCCAAATATGTGTTTGGCTACAGCTTGGGTGAAACCAGTATGATGGTTGCTCAAGGGATTTGGAGCAATTTTTCGGAAGTTAGTAACTCTTTTAACTCATCAACTTTATTTGGTGATAGGTTATCCGGGCCGAAAAATTCGGTGCGTGAGTATTGGGGATTACCAAAAGCTGCTACGGCTTCAGGTGATAATTTATGGGGTAATTATGTGCTGATGGCTAGTCCTGTCCAAGTGCGGGATGCTATCCGAAACGAACCCCGTGTTTATCTGACGCAAATTAATACACCGGAAGAGGTATTAATTGCCGGTGACCCAGCAGCTTGTCAAAGGGTGATTAAAACCATTGGCTGTAATTCTTTCACAGCGCCCTTTGATCATGTAATTCATTGTCAGGCCATGCGATCGGAGTATGATGAGTTTGTGCAATTAAATAGCTTACCAGTCCAAGATATTGCTGATATCACCTTCTACTCTGCGGCGGAGTATCAACCTATAAAACTGGAGACTGGAGTTGTGGCTAAAAGTCTGGCGACTGGGTTATCCCAAGAACTGGATTTTCCCAAATTAGTAAACCGCATCTACGACGACGGGGCAAAAATCTTTATTGAGGCTGGCCCTGGTAGTGTTTGTTCTCGTTGGATTGACAAAATTTTAGAAGACAAAGAACACATCACCGTTTCCCTCAATCGTCGAGGAATTGATGACCATACTTCTTTCGTGAAAGCTTTAGCTAAACTTGTCAGTCATCGGGTGAATGTGGATTTGTCACCACTGTACAGCCCAGTGATTGAAACTAGCAACTTAAATAAAGTCACACTGCGGAAGATAACCGTCGGTGGTGACTCCATCAGTGGCAAAATCTTGAGTCCAGAAAACCTCCAGCTATTTGCAGAAATTAGGGAGAAAAAGCAACAAAATATAGCACCCTCTGGTAATGCTTTAGGTATTAATTCAACGTATTTATCTCATCAAAAAAGTCTACCAAAGCCAAAACCATTTTCCGCAGAAAATATCATTGAACACGGTTTAAAGCCAGAAGAACCATTAAAATCGTCTGAGTTAACTGCAACTCAACCAGCCAAACCGTCAGATTTTCTCTCCAATACCACCACCGATATCGAATTTGCCACCATCATCAATATGTTGGATTTAAATAAGGCTCAGTATCAAAAACTGAATGCGAATAATCTGCAAATAACGCAAAATCACACAGCCTTCTTAAAAGCCAGACAAGATTTTAGTCAGCAAATGAGCGAAATTATTCAATTACAAATGGTTTGTGCCGAAGATTTATTGCAGGAAGACGGTAACTAGTTTAGTAAGAGTTTTAGTTTGAGGGGGATTTGGTAATAGATAATTGGTCATTCTCTACCCCCCATTACCTATTACCCATTACCCATTACCAATAGGTAGTAATTCATTGCTAATCGTGCGAGGGAACGACCGTGACCACTGTTGATGCGTTGATAAATAAATATGATAATGGCTTAGGCTTTTTAGCTTATACCTCATATCAAAATCTAGCTTGGAAAGGTTCTTTAGACTGCATATCTTTTGACCACACAGCCATAAAAAATAAATTACTGGCTTTAGATAAACCTTGTTATATTGTGAAGGTTGCTGGCAAGATTGGTCTCACAAATGACGGTTATTTATCTGCGGCCGAACTTGGGACACCAGGACAAGTAGAACTTTTAACATCTCTACCATCTATCCGCATTCAACAATTAGGTGACCCCAATTTTCTCTCTTTTTACGGCGTACAATCTGCCTATATGACTGGAGCGATGGCTGGTGGTATTGCTTCTGAGGAAATGGTCATTGCTTTAGGTAGAGAAAAAATTCTCGGTTCTTTTGGTGCAGGTGGTTTACCTCCAGAACGTTTAGAAGTAGCTATTAATCGCATTCAACAAGCGCTACCTCACGGCCCCTATGCCTTCAATTTAATTCACAGCCCCAACGATATGGCGATTGAACGCCGGGCAGTGGATTTATACCTCAAATATGAGGTAACAACTGTAGAAGCTTCAGCATTTTTAGATTTAACCGCCAACATTGTTTATTATCGGGTGGCGGGGTTAAGTTTAAATGATGCCAATCAAATTCAAATTAAAAATAAAGTCATTGCCAAAATTTCTCGCCGGGAAGTTGCGAGTAAGTTTATGCAGCCTGCACCAGCCAGAATTATTAAAGAACTGCTGGAACAAGGTTTAATTACGGAGTTGCAAGCCAAGCTGGCTGCTAATGTACCGATGGCGGATGATATTACTGTAGAAGCTGATTCTGGCGGTCATACAGATAATCGTCCCTTAGTTTGCTTGCTGCCTTCTATTATTGCTTTGCGGGATGAAATTCAAAGACAATATAATTACTCGCAACCTATTAGAGTCGGTGCAGCCGGAGGAATTGCCACACCAGAATCAGCATTAGCAGCTTTTATCATGGGTGCTGCTTATGTGGTGACTGGTTCGGTGAATCAAGCTTGTATTGAATCGGGTGCTTGTGACCATACCAAGCAATTATTAGCGCAAGCGGAAATGGCTGATGTAATTATGGCTCCCGCCGCCGATATGTTTGAAATGGGAGTGAAATTACAAGTCCTCAAACGGGGGACAATGTTTGCTATGCGGGCGCAAAAATTGTATGAACTATACCGCACTTATGACTCGATTGAAGCGATTCCTCCAGCAGAAAGAGAGAAGTTAGAAAAACAAGTTTTTCGCAAGACAATTGCTGAGGTTTGGGAAGGAACTGCGGCTTATTTATCTCAGAGAAATCCTGAGAAATTGGGTAAGGCAGTTAATAATCCTAAATTAAAAATGGCGTTGATTTTCCGTTGGTATTTAGGTTTGTCTTCTCGTTGGTCTAGTGCTGGAGAAAAAGGGAGAGAAGTAGATTATCAAATTTGGTGCGGCCCGGCAATGGGCGGGTTTAATGACTGGGTGCGCGGTTCTTATTTGGCAGAAGCAAATAATCGGCGGGTTGTGGATGTGGCTCATCATATTATGACTGGTGCGGCATTCTTATATCGCATTCAAAGTTTGAAAATTCAAGGAATGCAAATTCCCGATTACTACTGTCAATATCATCCGGTTCGTTACTAGGAATGGGTAATGGGTGATGGTTAATGGTAATGGGCTGTGGGCTTGTCGAAGAGTCGAAGTAGTTCTCACGCTGAAGTCCGAATGGTAATGGGTAATAGTTGAAAGATTCATGGTAAACCACCAATTACCAATGACCAATTACCAATTACCAAGATTATAAATCGACAACTTGACTTACTAAATAATTCGGAGATTTCATAATGAGTCTAAAACAAAATTATAGTGCAGCAGATATTCAAGCTTGGATGATAGCTAATCTAGCTGAATTGTTGGGGGTGGATGGTGATGAAATCGATGCTACTGTCAATTTAGAAAGCTATGGTTTAGATTCGGCACAGGCAATGGTTCTAGTTAGTAAACTAGAGCAATTGTTGGGATTTCAACCTTCACCTTTATTGTTGTGGCATTACCCTACTATTGAGTCATTGTCTGAACGTTTAGCTGAAGAGTTGGCAGAACAATCAGAGGAACAAGATACAGATTCTGCTACTGCTAGCCACAGCAATGGTACACCAGTCCTCGACTTACAAGCTGAGGTGGTTCTTGACCCCACAATTCATCCTGGTGGTGCTATCCCGGTTGATTTTCCGGTAACTCAACCTAAGAAAGTATTTCTGACTGGGGGGACTGGGTTTTTAGGCGCTTTCTTAATTCGGGAACTGCTACAGCAAACTCAGGCTGATGTATATTGTTTGGTACGCGCTGCTGATGCCCAAGCTGGTAAAGCAAAAATCCAAACTAATCTGGAAGGTTACGCGATTTGGCAGGAAGAATATGCGTCGAGAATTATTCCTGTTGTTGGTGATTTAGCGGAACCACTTTTGGGTTTAAGTTCCACACAGTTCCAGACTTTGGCGGCGGAAATTGACACTATTTATCATAGTGGCGCATTGTTGAATTATGTTTTCCCTTACTCAGCTTTGAAGGCGGCGAATGTATTGGGAACTCAAGAGGTTTTACGATTGGCTTGCCAAATTAAAGTTAAGCCGGTGCATTATGTTTCTAGTGTGGCGGTGTTTGAATCACCTGTCTATGCTGGTAAGGTAGTCAAGGAAAGTGATGATTTTAGCCATTGGGAAGGGATTTTCCTTGGTTATTCCCAAACCAAATGGGTGGCAGAAAAGTTGGTGAAGATTGCGAGCGATCGCGGTTTACCTGTTACTATCCATAGACCACCCTTAATTGGTGGAGATAGTGCCACTGGTATCGGTAACACCCACGACTTTATCAATTTGATGGTTAAGGGTTGTTTGCAAATGAAATGCTTTCCCGATGTAGAGTATATGCTAGATATGTCTCCTGTAGATTATGTCAGCAAAGCGATTGTGCATCTATCGATGCAAAAGGAATCGCTAGGTAAAGCTTTCCACCTACAACACCCAGAACCAGTATCTTTAAGTGTCTTAGTTGACTGGGTACGTTCATTTGGCTACGAGATTAAAACCCTTCCCTACGAAGAATGGCAAGCAGAGTTAATTGCAAATGCCACTTCTGTAGATAATCCCTTATACACCTTGCGTCCTTTCCTCCTAGAACGCTGGTCTGATGAACAACTCACTATCCCTGATTTGTACCTCAAAGCCAGAAGACCCCACATTAGCTGTCAAGACACCCTCAAAGCCCTAGCTGGTACTTCTATTGGTTGCCCACCGATTGATGGCAAATTATTCATGACTTACACAGCTTACTTGATTCAAACTGGGTTCTTGACCTTGGCTTGAGGAGAAGACGCGATGCCAGTCGCTACAACGGGGGGAACCCCAACGGACAGTTCGCTCAAGTCGGGAAACCCGCCCACGCAACTGTCCTCCGCAACGCGCTGGCTCATGAATCGGGTGAAGACGCGATTCATCGCGTCTCTACAGATGGTTTATTTCATGCGTGTAACCCAGTTTCTCAGAAAAACTGGGTTTTTCCTGTTGCATGATATTAAATAAGGTTTATCAATAACACTACCCCCCTTAAATAAATGCTATAAATGGAGTTGAATTCAGGTTAAACCTCATTGAACAAATCCCTAGCTTAAATAAATGAATGCCTGTTCTGCAACATAGGCGATCAACACTGTTATGAGTGAGTTATCCTAGTTTTTGCCAAACAAGTGCAGTCTACGCGCGTAAGTTCTATGAGCGAGTTTGAAGTGTAGCTGTCTTTATCGCATTTAGTTGTGGATGGGTGGGTAGTTTGATGGTTTCAAATATCTGTGGTCATGTCTAAATTAGGCTACACAGAGTTTACCCAAGATATCGATGCGTAAATCCTGCGGCTCAGAATTTGGAGACTAGCAGGTTACAATGACAACTCTTACAGGTAAGACAGTACTGTTAACCGGCGCTTCACGCGGTCTTGGTGTCTACATTGCTCGTGCTTTGGCGAAAGAACAGGCAACGGTAGTTTGTGTTTCTCGTTCTCAATCAGGATTAGCTCAAACCTGTAATGTAGTTAAGGCTGCGGGTGGTAAAGCGATCGCTATTCCTTTTGATGTGAGGAACATATCACAATTATCGGCTCTTGTCCAGCAGGCTCAAGATATTGTCGGCCCTATTGATGTCTTGATTAACAATGCTGGCATAGAAATTAACGCAGCTTTTGCGAATTATTCTCTAGCGGAAATTCAATCAATATTCAACACTAATCTATTGGCTGTTATGGAATTAACACGTTTGTTACTACCCAGCATGATGGAACGCGGTAGTGGTCGAATTGTCAATATTGCTTCTTTAGCTGGTAAAAAGGGCGTTGCTTTCAACAGCGTTTACTCAGCTAGCAAAGCAGGTTTGATTATGTGGACTGATGCGATGCGTCAGGAATTAGTTGGTACTGGTGTCAACATTTCGGTGGTTTGTCCAGGCTATGTCTCGCAAACTGGGATGACTGTTGATACTCGTGTCTCTGCGCCCAAGTTAGCAGGTATTTCTACGCCCAAAAGTGTAGCAAATGCCGTCGTCAAAGCTATTAAAAAGAAAACATCTGAAGTTGTTGTCAATCAAAATCCCATCACGGAAAGTTTGACAAAATTCATGTTGGCTATAGGGCAAATTTCTCCCACTTCGGTGGATAGAATTTATCGTTGGTTGGGGGTAGTGGATTTCAATCAAAAACGAGCTGAAAATAGAGTCAAAGACGGCTATGTAGCTGTCGAGTCTCATCGCTCATGACACCGCAGTTGCTTAGGGAATGAGGTTTTGATTATATCAATACTGCCAGAATTTTGGCTGCCAGCCAAAACCCGCCACGGCAACAGCAGCAACACAATTATCATCTGGCACTAGCTCTAGGAGACTCCACGCTGGAGTTGTCTGTAACTTAGCTGGTTCTGTGGGAGTTAGTGCTATTTCAATTTCTTCTAATTTAGCGATGCCGTCACCCGTTGCTTTAAGATAAGCCTCTTTACAAGTCCAGTAACGAAAGAAAATTTTTTGTTTTTGCTCATCGGGTAGCGATCGCAATAATTCATATTCTCGCGGTAAAAAGAACCTTTTGGCAAGGGATTCTAAATCAGATGTGGGGCGGAGATATTCTAAATCGATGCCGATTTGACGCGTGTAATTGACTGCACACAAACCCAAATTCTGGGAGTGTGACAAGTTAAATAATAAACCACTGTCGGCAAAGCGATCGCCTAATACTGGTTTACCACGGGATTCATATTCAAATTTAACTTGCTTTGGTTCCACCCCCAAATAAAGTCCCAAAATACTGCGGAGAATACCACGACCAGCAGTAAAACGCTGGCGATGTTCGGGAAAATAAAATCTGTTTGCACGGGCTAATTCGTCACTAGATAAAGTGGCTGCTAAATGCTGTAGTTGTGATTCTGGTCGGTCAAGGGGAATGCGCCAGAGATGAACTTCATCTGATAATAAGGTTAAATTTGGGGGTTTTGGTAGCCAAGTATGCTGCAACAATTAACAATTAAAAATAAATGAATGCAATTATTAATATAAGATTTTTATTAAACTTTTGTCGTAGAGACTTATATTAAGTTACTAAAATGACTACACCTCGAAAGGCAGTATATGCAGCAAGACTTTAGCCGGCGTAAATTTGTATCATATGGTGCAGCTACTTTTACTACTACTCTATTACTAAAAGCTTGCAGTAGTAATCAAACTTCTACGCCAACGGCTAGTAGTGGACAGGAAAAGTTTAAAATAGCGATCGCCCTACCTGGTGCAATCACAGACCAAGCTTGGAATCAGTCTGGCTATGAAGGACTAAACTTAGCTAAACAAAAGCTCAATGCAGAAGTCGCCTATGTGGAACAAGTCGCCCAAACTGACCAAACAGAAGCATTAACAGACTTTGCCCGTAAGGGTTATAATCTTATATTCGCCCACGGTGGACAATTTGATGCAGCGATAGAACAAGTCGCGCCGCAATTTCCCAATACATTTTTTGTGGGTGTAAATGGTAATACCAAAGCAGAAAATATCGCCTCTTTGCGAATCGACCACTTGCAAGGTAGTTATTTATGTGGCATTATTGGCGCGTCTGTAACTAAATCTAATAAATTAGCTTATATTGCTGGACAAGAATTTCCCGCCACACAGGAAGAACTAAGAGGATTTGAATTAGGAGCAAAATCCGTTAACCCCAAGATACAAGTTATCTCTACATTTACGGGCGATTGGAGTGATGTTGCTAAGGCAAAAGAAGCGACACTAGCTTTAATCTCCTCTGGGGTTGATGTCATTTATCAATGGTTTGATAGCGCCTCACCCGCAGTTTTACAAACAGCTAGCGATAAGGGTGTTTATGCTTTTGGGAATACCAAAGACCAGTTAGATATTGCCCCCAAAGCAGTGTTAACCAGTGTAGTTAAACGCTTAGATATAGCTATAGCTTATTTAGCGGAACTCGCCCAGCAAAAACAACTGAAAGGGCAGATATATACTATCGGTTTGGAACGAGAAGATATATTATCTTTAGGTAAATTTGGCGTAGCAGTGCCGGAAACTATAAAACAAAATACTTTAAAAATAAAACAGGAAATTGTCGATCAGACAATCACCTTTGTAACTTGTCAGGAAGCTGGTAAAAATACACGTTGTATCAAAAAAGCCTAAATGTATTTACGTTTAGAAAATATTAGTAAACGATTTAATTCATTTATTGCTAATGATAATATCAGCTTGAGTGTTGATGCTGGTAAAATTCATGGAATTCTAGGTGAAAATGGTGCTGGTAAAACCACTTTAATGAATATTATTGGTGGTCTATATCAGCCTGATGCAGGAGAAATATATTTACAAGATCAGCCAGTCAAAATTACTTCGCCAAATCAAGCCATAAAACTCGGCATAGGTATGATATATCAACACTTCATGCTTGTGCCACAGTTAACTGTAACTGAAAATATTATCTTGGGTAGGGAAAATAGTTGGCGTTTAAATCTGCGACAAAAACAACAAGAAATTGCAGCTTTATCCCAAGCTTATGGATTAGAAATTGACCCCACAGCTAAAGTAGAGGATTTACCTGTAGGCACACAACAGCGAGTAGAAATTCTCAAAGTTTTATATCGTCAAGCTAAACTATTAATTCTCGATGAACCAACAGCTGTGCTTACACCCACAGAAGTAGAATCATTAATTAATATCCTGCGACAATTGGCGGCGGCTGGTAATACGATTATTTTTATTAGTCATAAGTTAGAAGAAGTAATCAATCTCTGCGATACCGTCACAGTGTTGCGGCGAGGTAAAGTTGTGGCGACAACGACAACTAAAGATATGACTCCTCAAAAATTAGCAGAATTGATGGTAGGACGGGAAGTAGTTTTACAAGTCAATAAGTCTGCATTTGTACCTGGAAAAGTCATACTGTCGGTAGAAAATTTGCAAGTTGCTGATGATAGAGGTATTCTTGCTGTCCACAATGTTTCCTTTCAATTGCTGGCTGGGGAAATTTTGGGAATTGCTGGTGTAGATGGGAATGGACAGCGAGAATTAGCTGATGCGATCGCCAATTTAAGAGGCATCCTCAATGGTACAATTCAACTTAATAGCTCCTCTCCTCAACAAAAAATAGGATATATCCCTGAAGATAGGCAAAAAATGGGACTGGTGTTACAGTTTACTATTGCCCAAAATTTAATTTTAAATGTTTTTAAAAAAATACCTTTCTGTCGGCATTTCTTATTGAAATCATCAGTAATTAAACATCATGCCCAAGTTGCAATGCAGGAATTTGATATCCGGGCGACTGGGGAAGATATCCAGGTAAGTCAACTATCGGGGGGCAATCAACAGAAGGTAGTTTTAGCGCGAGAACTGGCGGGAAAACCAGATTTAATTGTAGCGATGCAACCCACACGGGGCTTAGATGTTGGGGCGACAAGTGCAGTTCATTCCCGTTTGTTAACAGAACGCGATCGCGGTGCGGCAATATTGTATATTTCTACTGAGTTAGAAGAAGTCATGGCAATGAGCGATCGCATTGCTGTAATCTACAGAGGTAAGTTTGTCGCTATTTTGGATGCACAGACGGCGATAATAGAAGAAATTGGTTTATTGATGGCTGGGGGAACACGCAGAGAATAAAATGCCAAGTCTGTACATCATCGGTGGTGCAAACAGTTCCGGAGACGCTACGAGAGAGGGAGAGTAAATTTAATTTCTCTATATTTACCTTTGTGCAATGGTTGGATGATACATAACAATTCAAGTTCATCACCTGTTTTCGTTGCAGAACGCATCATTAATCAGCAGCCTATAATCTATGTAAATGAAACTTGGAATCGAATTACAGAGGTAGAAAATGACTGAAGAAGAAATGAAAAATTTACATAGTAAAATTGATGTTGGAGTTAAAGCTGCAATTGCCGCAGCCATAGAACGACATCGCAAGCTTGGTCAATTGATTAGTATTATGCAAGATGGGAAGGTTGTAACTTTAACTGCTGACGAAATTACAGCGATTCAGGCAAATAACATCTAATGGGAATTACATTAAATCTAAAACAGGTATCTCCATACGTATTGGAAAAAATCAAAAAATATCCTGATTTATCAGGTTTGTTTTTAGATGCAAAATACTTAGAGGATTCATCATTTTGGCAAAATTTTTCAATAATTGAACGTGATGATATTGAGTGGTTTCATGAGGCAATTAATTTTGTACAAGAGGGAATAGATAAATTCAAAAAAGATAAAACGGAAGAATTTGAAAAAATTAAAGACGATATTACTTTAATTATTAATGAAGGCAAAGGTGAATATTTAGACTTAGATAAAATGTGGCAGCCACTAATATTTTTACTTACGGGATATGACTTTTACGATCAACCATTATATTTATCTAAATTAGTCGTTAGTCAAAATCCCGAAGATAATCTTCCTTTAATTAGGGCTGTAATTGGCAGTAATGGAATCGAACATTATGAGCGTGACTATCCATTATTATACTTTAATGATGATGAGGTCAGAAAAATAGCCGATGCTTTATCCAATTTTTCTATTGAAACTATTAGAAAGAGATTACAATTTAGAAGTTTAGAAGAAGATAGCTATCATCATTTATATGAATACGCATATAACCCACTTGTGAGATATTACCAAGATGCGGCTGAGAAAGGAAATGCAATGTTTCTGCACTTCAGCTAGATAAATATTGGTAATCATCGCATCATGATCACAAATAAACGCTTTCAACTCCTGTTACCAATCCTATCACCGCTAATTGCAATTATCTCTGCTCTCATCGTCGGTGCTATCCTCATCCTACTTGCTGGGGCAAATCCCATCACCGCCTACACAGCTTTATTCCAAGAATCCCTTTCTACTTACTTCGGCTTTGGTAACACCCTCACCAAAATGACACCCCTCTTATTCACCAGTTTAGGTGTCTTAATAGCATTAAAGGCTAGTCAATTTAATATCGGTGGCGAAGGACAAATTTACCTTGGTGCGTTGGGTAGCACTTTAGTTGGGTTATATGTGCAAGGATTACCTGCTATCATCCACATTCCTCTAGCACTTGTCGCAGGTTTTGGATTTGGTGCGGTTTGGGGTTGGATACCCGGCTATCTCAAAGCCGTGGGGGGAGTCAATGAAGTTATCACCACCCTATTACTAAATTACATTGCCATAAATTTAATCAGCTACTTGGTGCAGAACCCCTTAAAAGCACCAGGCGCACCTAGTCCCTATTCGCCATTGATTGCTAAATCTGCACAATTGCCCATCATCCTACCCCAAAGTCTAGCCCATGCAGGTATCTTACTAGCTTTACTCACTGCCGGACTACTATGGGTGTTACTAGGGCGATCGCCTCTAGGATACCAAATTTCCGCCGTTGGTTTTAACCCCACAGCCGCCCATTATGCCCGAATTTCCGTCAAAAACACCATCATGCTAGTAATGTCCTTAGCCGGTGGTTTAGCAGGCTTGGCGGGTGCATCGGAAGTTATGGGGTTGAAATATCGCCTATTTGAACAAGTTTCCCCTGGCTACGGATTTGATGCCATTGCGATCGCCTTCTTAAGTCGCGGTAGTATTAACGGTGTAGTCCTAACTGCTTTATTTTTCGCCGCTTTGCGTAGTGGTGCAAACGTCATGCAACGTAGCGCAGGTGTTCCCGTCACCGTAGTTTACGCCATCCAAGGATTCACCGTCCTATTCATCGCCATCAGCCTCGCCGTAGAAACACAAATCAAAACGCAAAGTAACGCGGAGATTTAACCCTAAAAATTCTCAGCCTTCCTCCGCGCTTCCCTTAGCGATACTCTGTCTTGAAAAGTTTCCTACGGAGGGAAACCCTCCTTCTCCTAACGGAGACGCTACGCGAACAGAACTTTTCGCTGCGTTTAAAAACCATGAATCACCTTAACTTCCTCTCCGATTACCTCATTGCTAGTGTCAACCTAGCCATACCCCTAGCATTTGCAGCCCTTGGCGGAATGTACTCAGAACGTTCAGGAGTACTCAATATTGCCCTAGAAGGGATGTTATTAACTGGTGCTTTTACCAGTGCAGTTACCACACTTTACACAGGCAATCCTTGGATAGGTGTCTTCTGTGCTTTAATTGCTGGGGGATTAGTCGGTTTACTCCACGCTTTTTTATGTGTAACATTATACGTCAATCAACTAGTCTCAGGACTAGCAATTAATCTGGTAGCGGCCGGGTTGACATCATTTTTAGCGCGGTTAGTATTTCATGGTAGTAGCACCCAAAGATTACCAGGAATTGAGCCTATTATTATTCCTGGCCTAGCAAATATACCCATACTTGGAGCTTTATTATTTCAACAAGATATTTTCGTATATTTACTAATAATTTCAGTGATTGTCAGTAATTATATTTTATTTCATACTAGCCTTGGCTTAACTTTACGGGCAGTAGGGGAATATCCCAAAGCAGCTGCAACGGCTGGTGTGTCAGTATCAAAAGTGCAATATGCGGCTGTATTTATCAGTGGTTGTCTAGCCAGTTTAGGTGGTGCTTATCTTACCTTAGTGCAGATAAAATTTTTCACCGAAAATATGAGTGCAGGTAAAGGATTTATTGCGATCGCTGCTTTAATTTTTGGTAGGTGGCATCCTTTAGGTATTACTCTAGCTTGCTTTTTATTTGGCGCTACAGAAGCTTTGCAATTACGCATTCAAGCCTTGGGTGCAAACATCCCTTATCAGTTTCTTGCCATGTTACCCTATGCGATCGCCTTCTTTGCCTTAGTGGGATTAGCTGGTAAATCTAAACCTCCCCAAGGTAACGGTGTTACTTACTCACCAGAACATTCCCAAGATATTTAACAACTAGCATACCTTCACACCGACCAAATCAATATCAGCCAACCATATCAGTCTACTTTGAGCTGATGTAGTTTCTTCCAAAATAGGCGATCGCCATTCCACAGCATAAAGCCAATTTTGTTTTAAACTGAAAACCCCTTGAATAATACGCTGATTTGGCTGTTCACTAAAATCAACCTCAACCACATCGCCTAATTGAAAAGCCTGCCCAGAAACAATTTGACTTTTGAGTACACCTGTTGGTGAAAATTCACCACTTCGTAAATAAAGAGTTTTGTTATGACAAACTATTGCATAAATCCACTCTTCCTCTTCCCAATGAACGCCGCAGCAATAGCCTGATAAATCAGGGCTTAACAATACCTCTTCTCTGATTTGAACAGCCAATGGAGGTATGATTGCACCCCAAGCAGGAGAAATATGCCAACAAGACTCTAAAGTCGTAATCTGATTCATCATGATGCTTTTCGGTTCTATTTTTATACATAGACTCGTTTACACGAGTAATATCCGGAACATAATTCCCATCTGTTTAAAATAAGACAACAGAGACCACACCCCAATCAATAACTTTGTTAGCCCAACAGCAAAGAATCGAATTATGGAGGGATGAAAATTATGGGTTTTTATTCGCAAGTCATTTTACCGCGTCTTTTAGACTGGAGCTTGTCTGATCCCACCCTAGCTACATATCGTCAGGAACTACTAACAGACGTAACAGGAGAAGTACTAGAAATCGGTTTTGGCACTGGATTAAACTTGGCTTACTATCCTTCACATATTCACGAAATCACCACGGTTGACGTGAATCCTGGGATGAATACCCTCGCACAAAAGCGTATTGATGACTCTGGGATTAAAGTTCAACAACTCCTGCTATCAGGCGAAAATCTTCCTATGGCAGATAATACTTTTGATAGTGTGGTCAGCACTTGGACTTTATGCAGTATTGCCAATGTAGAACAAGCCCTACAGGAAGTTTATCGGGTACTAAAACCAGGTGGTAAGTTCTTTTTTCTAGAACATGGACTGAGTAATAAGCCTAATGTACAAGTCTGGCAGAATCGCCTAACCCCAATTCAGAAAATCTTGGCAGATGGGTGTCATCTAAATCGAAATATTCAAAAATTAGTAGAAAAAAGTTTTAACCATGTAGAGCTAAAACGCTTTACACCTGAGAATTTTCCTGATTTGATGGCACATTTTTACAAAGGATGTGCGACTAAAAAAGCAATATAAATTCATGATCAAGGAAATCAATTTTATGAGTTGATTTCCTTGATCTAATTTAAGTCTTAAATATCTCATCTACAGGAATTTGGTAGCCATTAGCGAGGCGATTAGTTGTGTTAGCCGTAGCAATAATTGCCAAGAGTTCACCAAACATAGCATCATTCATCCCCTTCCCACGCGCTGCTGCTGAATGGGAAGAAATACAATAGTCACAGCCATTAGTGACGCTCACCGCAATGTAAATTAGTTCACGTACCAAGGGGTCAAGTTCACCAGGACTAGCCATAACCTCTTTGATGCTTTCCCATGTTCTTTTTAAGGTGGGAGGATGGTTGGCTATGGCTTTCCAGAAGTTGTTGATATACTCCGTCTGACGAGTAGCGCGGATGTCGTCGTATATGGCCTTTACTTCGTCGCCTGCATCTTCGTATTCAATCAGCTTAGTCATATTATTTTGACAGACAAATCACAATTAGGCATTTTGGCACACTCAATTTTAAAAGTATAGATATCCTGTAAGGGTGGGATATATTCATGTGAAAAGTAATAAAAGGCAAAATCTCTCAGTTCATCGCTGAGAGATTTTTATTCAAAATAACTGAGGTCAAGTCTGATAAAGCACCCAGTTCATCACGGCTATTTAGTCTAGTCATCCTAAATTAGTAACTATTTATAAAGTAAACATTAATTAGAGTGTGTTATGGCTCTACCCTAACGCACCGTCATATAAACCGATGCTATAGAAATTTTATCTTTACTTTAGAAATAACCTCTTATAGTGACCATTAAAGTTTTTCTAGGAATGGATTAAAAACTATATCTTGCAAGTTTCTCCATTAATCTATTCAAAGTTTTGTCTGAGCGCACCTCTGTTTATAGCGGACTAAACAACATATCAAAGTCAACAACAGAATAGCTTTCATAGTCGATGGTTCTACTACCCTTGTCACTTCTGTTGGGGGTTGAGTAATGGGGGTTTCACAAACTCCTCCGTTCGGGTTTCCACCAGGATTGACAAAATCACATACATTAGTAGGAGGATTAGTTGGCGGAGTCGGGAAACCCGATGTTCCAGGAGGTGAGGAACTGGATGAATCACCTCCACTGAGTAATAAGGCAAGAAGAGGAACAATAGCTAATAATCCTAATGGTAATAAGCTAGGCGAACCTCCAGCAGAAGTTACAAGAAATTCTCCACCCCCAAGTCCTTCTCCCTCGATAACTTCCAGCCCTCCTGGTGTTGCTAGCGTCTCATTTAAAATGCCACCAGGAATTGTTGCTCCCTCTTCAGAAAAAGCTACTAAAGTTTGGGGTTCCCGCGCATACGGTTGACCTGTTGATATGGAAGTATATGGATGAGAGAGTATTCTTAAACTCGTCTCCTGGATTTCTCTATTGTTTCCTGAACGTAAAGCATTTAACCCTCTTTCAAGGTTATTGACATAAAATTCCGTCATTTTTGAATCTAAGCCAAGCTGACGAATTTCTTGCTCTAAGTTAGGTATTTTTGATGCTTCTTGTAAAAGAGTGTTGACGTAGCTAATCTTCAGGTTTATGAATCCACTACGAGGATCAGATCCTGAAAGAGGTGCTAATAGAAAGTTTTTAGTTACATCTCTTAAGCCTGCTACAGGATTAGAACTCAGTTTAGAACCAGAACTATATTGAACAGAATCTAATATTTCTCTATCAAATTTTCTCCAAACAGAGGCGTATGGGTTGGGATTGTAGCCATAAAACTGAGAAAACTTGCGATAGTTGTCTTCCCCACCAGCTGCTCGCATTAACATCTGCTGATAGGTAGGGCCGCCATTAGACTGAATTACTTGCTCAAGAATCGTTCCAGTTTTGTTACAGCCTAAAGCAAATCCTACGGAACATTCGGGAATAACTCTGATCTGACGTAGACCTTTAGCGTCATTCTGGAGCTGATATTGGAGTAGTTGACGTTCTTGTCCTGGTGGAATCTTTGCACCAACATTTAAACTTCCTTGGCCTGCATTTGCGTTCTCGCATACAGTTAATACTGCTGCCAAAGATGACAGCAATATGACAATATTTTTAACAAACTTCATATATGCTTGGTAAATGACACAAAACTAACTAAGTACAACAACTGCTTTTGAGGGGTGAGTATTTATTGATTGGGTTTTAAAGTTCCTTTTGGAGATACTGGCAGTGCATTTTTTAGGGAGCCAGAACTCACACTCTTCGGCACTTGAATATTGAGGGTAATAGCAGTACCTTGGAGTTCTCCGGTAGTGAGTTTGTGATAAATAACTAACGCACGGTTGGGTTGGTCAAAGACAAAACCACGACGAGAAGGTTGTATTTTGCCTTCCTCTACTAGCTCAATAAAGGCTTCTAGATATCTACGTATACTTTGACGATTTTCTGGATTGATATTTGTATGGTTTGCAATGAGAGTCATAAAGAAATCTAGACTCCGGCTATCCTGTCCAGTCGTGAGAGTACCACCATCCAAAAAAGAACTACCAATGAGTTTGCCGTTAACTTCTTGAACTTTAAATAAGGTATAGTAACGCCCCTCTTTTTTAGAGTCATTCACATAGCATACCCAAGAGCCTTCTTCACTCTGTGTAAAACCTTGAGCCGCAAGATAAGACAGTGCAGAATCATTACCTCTTTTTTGTCCAGGTAATGGAGGTAGCAAACTTTCGACTGGATCTGAGGCACAAATTTTCTGTGCAGCTTGTGGCTGAGGAGATGCTTGAGTGTCTTGTGCAATTGCAACATTAGGAATAGACACGAAAGCTAATGCCGACAAGGTAAGTAGTTGAGACAAAAAAATAATGGGTTTCATCATTTTTATTTCCTTATTTGAAATGTTAATAGACTGATTTGTAAACAACATGGAAATTTTATGGGTGTGGTACAAAGAAAGTTAAATTTATTTGATTTACTCACTATCAACCATTAGGTAGATTTACTATATGTAAATTATTTATGTATTATTCCGGATATCGCTACTTTATATAGATAAATCTAGAAGGTATTAGAGATCAATCTTGATTATTGAGAGTAAATATATCTCCTTTTATAGGCAGGTTATATGTTCAAAGTCATACACCATGACTTTGTTAATTGTTTGAAAAAATAAGCTTATACTTAAGTTTTTGCTATTAATTAGAGAATTTGCTACATTTATCTAGAATTTGAACCCCTCCCTAATATGTCCTAAAACTATTTACTGTATTGAGCTTTTTTGTCGGTGCTAATAGCGTTTTTTAGTTATGATACAGATTATAAATTACGTTTATGTAATTTATGATACTTTTGCTCCTAATTTAACTTGTTGCAGTTATAACAAGATTTTTAGCTTTACAATAAGTATGTAACATTTTTTAAAATGTTACTTGATTATCGAAGAAACTAATTCAGAATCATACCTTAATTTATGCAATCTTAACTCCGTATTCCGCCAATTAATGAGACTGTTGATGAATACTAGGAGCATTTGCAGTTAGTCTGGAACATTTTTTTGTTGTTGTAGGTAATACCTCTACGTCATTTAGTTTTAACATTTTCAGGTAAGATCAAAACATTGATTTTGTATGTGTGCAGTAATTCTACCATCAGAAAGTAAGAACATAAGAGTAGCATATACAACTTTAAAAATTGCACACTAAATAACTTGATTCCTTTAAACAACGCAGATACAAGTGCAAATTAACGTTGCTATATTTATATTGATAAGTATATACTTATATAATTATGTAAAATTGTGAAGAAGTGTTAAAGTCATAAGTATTCACGGACACCTCATCAATAAGCTGTTCTGCTCTTAAGTTGCACAATCCATCATGAGGGCTGTTGACAGTTGGCAGCATCTATCGAATGTTCATAACCCCGACTTTTTCAAAAAAGTCGGGGTTCTATGACTGTAATTATCATTTACACAAATCTATCCATAAATCACAAAGTCCACCTCATAGGAAGTGGACTTGTTAACTATATTTATGGTTAGTGGATCCGAGCAGAGTCGAACTGCTGTCCAAATTGGGTATTGACCCCCCGCTCATTCACAGGTTTAGCCTTTCTGACCCTCAAGGCGGGAATCGTTCATTATCCCGAACGTAGGATGCTCTGATTAAATCTTAGCTAGCAAGCCAACCAGAGAACACTTGCTAGAGCATCCGTTGGGGGTTGGTCTTCAGTCCTTAACGGAGTCAAACCGAAGACGCTCGAACCTGTAAGAGGCTAATTAGGCAGCTACTAGAGCGTCCTTACGAGCAAATTTTACGATGTTATTCGCATTTACTTTTGTTTTGAGCCTTGATTTGCGAGAGGAGACTCACTCTCGACCTGAATCACAGAGTAGCGTTCGCCAACCTGTCGAAACCGTTACGGACCCATGTACTTTATATTCTTATTATAGTTCTCTGTGGAAAAAATGTGTTACAAGATGACAAAGAAATATTAAACTCTCCTTCTACACCCTTAACTGTCATGAGTCAGACTAAAGACGGCGTTCGCTGGACTATTCAAGATGTGGCAGCTTTACCTGATAACGAGTGGATTCGTTATGAAATTATTGATGGAGAATTGTTTGTGACGCGATCGCCCCACCATAAACATCAGCACGTAATTGGATGTATCTTTTCGGTGCTAAACTCTTGGTCGATAGATAGTGGTTTGGGAGAACCATCCATTATGCCAGGACTAATTTTCTCTGACTCCGATAATGTAGCTCCTGATGTAGTGTGGGTGAGTTATGAACGGTTGGCTCAAATTCAAGATGAAGCGGGACATTTTCGCGGAGCGCCGGAACTGGTAGTGGAAGTTTTATCTTTAGGAAAAGCTAATGAAGACCGCGATCGATTAGCTAAATTGAAACTGTATTCGGTTCAGGGAGTGCAGGAATATTGGATTGTTGATCGCATTGCTCAAAGAATTGAAGTTTATAGACGAGACTATGCTCAATTAAAATTGGCGACAACTTTGCTGGTGGATGATGTGATCACGTCGCCGTTGCTGCCTAACTTTACCTGTGAAGTAGCGCGTCTGTTTGTATCACGAAGTTAGGCATGGTAGGAGTTAACTTTGTCTTTCTCAAAAGCAAAAATAGCTAATCGCTAGATTTAAAGTCACCAGCAATTAGCTATTTATTACAGTTAACAATTGGCTTTTTCCTAAGTCAACGCTTCTGCACCACCAACGACCTCAAGCAGTTCTTGAGTAATGGCGGCTTGACGGGCTTTGTTGTAGGACAGTGAAAGAGACTTGATTAATTCACCGGCGTTATCGCTGGCGTTGCTCATGGCTGTCATCCGTGCAGCTAGTTCACTGGCGGCTGATTCTTGCAGCGCCCGTAATAACTGGTTGCTTAAATACAAGGGCAAGAGTGAATCAAGAATCTGTACTGGGTCTTGTTCAAAAATCATGTCGCGGGGCAAGGGACGAGCTTGAGTTGTCACCGTTTGCCGTTCCACTTCAAATTGACCGCCACGAGTTGTCAGACGGAAGATTTCGTCATCGGCTGCTTCTAAACCTTGAGTGTCAAGGGGTAGCAAGGTTTGGATGACGGGACGAGAGCTAACCAAGGAGACGAAGCGGGTGTAAACTAACTCGATGCGGTCTACTTTTTCTGAGAGGAATAAAGACAGCAATTCGTCAGCTATTTTATTAGCTTCTTCGGCAGTGGGGATTTGCTCTAAGCCAGTATAACTAGCGTCAATTGGTTGCTCACGCCGTCTAAAATATTGTTCAGCTTTGCGCCCAACAATGACAAATGTGTAGTCTAGACCTTCTTTCTTGAGTTCTTTGGCACGGTTTTCGGCACGACGGATGACGTTAGTATTGTAACCGCCGCACAAACCGCGATCGCCAGAAATAACTAGCAAGCCTACTGATTTAACTTCCCGTTTTTTCAGTAGTGGTAAGTCTACATCTTCAAAGCGCAGACGAGTTTGCAAGCCGTATAATACTTGTGCCAAACGGTCAGCAAAGGGACGGGTAGCAATTACTTGTTCTTGGGCGCGACGTACACGCGCCGCCGCTACCAGCCGCATGGCTTCTGTGATTTTCTTGGTGTTTTTGACCGACTGAATGCGATCGCGTATTGATTTGAGATTAGGCATAATATTTGTTGATTGTCAGTTGTCAGTTGTCAGTTGTCAGTTGTCAGTGTGTATTACTACTGACCACTGACCAATGACTAATGACTAATTACGCTGTAGCCTTGAAGGTTTTTTTGTAATCGTCTAAAGCTGCCTTCAATGCTTTTTCTTCATCATCACCCAGTGTTTTCTTGGATTGTACGTCTTGGAAGTAGGGGTTAACGCCAGACTTCAAGTAATCTCTCAAGCCTTTGGTGAAGGTGGTGACTTTATCAACAGGGATATCATCTAAGTAACCGTTGATACCTGCGTACAGAATGGCTACTTGTTCAGCTACGGATAGGGGCTGATTTTGAGACTGTTTGAGGAGTTCCCGCAGGCGTTGACCTCTTGCCAATTGGTCTTGGGTAGCTTTATCTAAGTCGGAAGCAAATTGCGCGAAGGCTTGGAGGTCGTCAAACTGTGCTAGTTCCAGTTTGATTTTACCAGCAACTTTTTTCATCGCTTTGGTTTGTGCCGCAGAACCCACACGGGATACAGAGATACCAGGGTTTACAGCCGGACGAATACCAGCGTTAAACAAGTCAGAAGATAAGAATATCTGACCGTCGGTGATAGAAATTACGTTGGTAGGAATGTAAGCGGAAACGTCACCAGCTTGGGTTTCGATGATTGGTAGCGCGGTCATGCTACCTTTACCCAATTCATCGCTGAGTTTAGCTGCTCTTTCCAACAAACGAGAGTGAATGTAGAATACGTCTCCAGGGTAAGCTTCCCGTCCTGGTGGACGACGTAACAGCAAGGACATTTGGCGATAAGCTTGAGCTTGCTTAGATAAGTCGTCGTAAATTACCAAGGTAGCTTTGCCTTTGTACATGAAGTACTCAGCAATGGTTGCACCTGTGTAGGGAGCCAAGAATTGTAGGGTAGCAGGTTCGCTGGCTCCAGCAGCAACTACTACTGTGTAATCCATTGCACCTTTTTCTTGCAGGGTTTGGACTACGTTAGCAACGGTGGAAGCTTTTTGACCAATGGCAACGTAAACGCAAACTACATCTTCACCTTTTTGGTTAATGATGGTGTCGATAGCGATCGCAGTTTTACCTGTTTGACGGTCACCAATAATTAATTCCCGTTGACCACGGCCGATGGGAATCATGGAGTCAATCGCGGTGATACCTGTTTGCATCGGTTCGTGTACGGAACGACGAGCAATAATACCAGGTGCAGGTGATTCAATCAAGCGGCTTTCGCTGGCTTTGATGTCGCCTTTACCGTCAATAGCACGACCTAAAGCATCGACAACGCGGCCAATTAAGGCTTCACCAACACCGATTTGAGCAATTCTACCGGTAGCGGTAACGGTGCTACCTTCTTGAATTTCCCGGCCTTCGCCCATCAATACCGCACCAACGTTATCTTCTTCTAAGTTTTGGGCGATACCAACTGTGCCGTCTTCAAATTCCAACAGTTCCCCAGCCATAGCCTTTTCTAGACCATAGATCCGGGCGATACCGTCACCTACTTGTAGTACAGTACCGACGTTAGCAACTTTGACTTCTTGGTCGTATTGCTCGATTTGCTGCTGAATAATACTGCTGATTTCGTCAGGTCTAATTGAAATGCTCATGTGTGTATCTTTTTTTCTTGCGAGACGGAAGATATTTAATAGACGCGAGAAATAATATCGCGTCTGCATTTAGTTTGAGGTGTTAAGAGTTAACCACAGATCACAAACAACTTTAATTGTCAAGTGCCTGATGTGAAACCGCTAACTTTAACCTCTGAACTTTCTAGCTATTGCTTAGGCGCAAGGAGAGGCGACGCAACTGACCCCGGATACTAGAGTCAATTACCTGAGAGCCTACTTTAATGATCACACCACCAATCAGGTCACTGTCTACCTTGGTTGCCAGTTCCACTTGACGAGCTTTGGTGAGTGCCAATACCTTTTCTTTAACTGCTTGCTGTTGATCTTCTGTTAAAGCCACAGCAGAAGTGACTTCCGCTAATACGGTTTGATTCAGTTGCCGTAAGAGAGCCAAATACTGCTGTAAAATCTCTTCCAAGAAGAAAATGCGTCGTTTATCTACCAACAACAGTAAGAAGTTACGTAGGTAAGGGCTAGCTTCACTCAATATTTGTTTGATGAGAGCTTTTTTGTTCTCAGCTGCAATAAAGGGGTTGTCGATAAAGTTGCGTAGCTGCTGATTTTCTGCCAGCAGGTTCAGCAAAGTACGCGCATCTGTGCCGAACTCTTCCGTCAAGCTTTTCGATTTGGCGATTGACAACAGTGCCTGAGCGTAAGGTTGAGCTACCTCAGTGTTTGCTACTTTACTTGTCATACTTCGCCTCCCAATTGTGCGATGCTACGGTCAATTAAAATCTTTTGAGCATCGTCAGCAATGCCGCCTTGCAGTTCCGACTCGACTTTTTGCAATGCCAAAGCAACTACTCGCTGCCGCAACTGAGCGATCGCTCTATCTAGTTCTGCATTCAAGTCTGCTGCCCCTGCTTCTTGTAAGCGTTCAATATCTACAGCAGCTTGGGCGAGGATGGCTTGACCTGCGGTTTGAGCATTGTCTTGGGCTGATTTTTTGATTCTCTCAGCTTCTGCTTGTGCTTGCTCTAGTTTTTGTTGCGCCTCTTTCAGTTGCTTGGCTGCATCTGCGGCACGTTGTTCTGCATTCTTAATTGCTGTTTCAATGTTTTCGCGGCGAGTTTTCAGGGTATTACCCAGAACCTTCCGTCCAAAGACAAACAGCACAGTAATAATAATGGCCAGGTTAATCAGGTTGGTGTCGAGAATATTGGTATTTAAACCAAAACCACCTTCCGCCCCACCTTCTGCCAATTCACCTCCAACGGCGCTGGCTTCCGCCATCAACAGTAAAAAAGTCCCCATGATTTTTCATCCACAACTGCGCTGCCAAAGGTTTGTGTCATTCGCCCCTCGTCATTTTCTCTTTTGACTAATGACTAATGACCAATGACTAATGACTAAATTTATTGAGTTAGCGCTGCTTTACTAGATCGGCTCCCAAAAGCTTTTCTAGGATTTGGCGACTTAGGGCATCTACTTGTTGCTCTAAAGAAGCCAGAGCCTGCTGTTTTTGCTGCTCAATTTCACCGGCCGCTTGTTCTCTTTGTGCCTGAGCTTCTTTTTGAGCTGCTGCTACTTTTTCGGCAGCAATTTTTTGGGCTTCGGCTTGAGCGTCAGCAATAATTGTTTGTGCTTGCCGTCTAGCTCCTGCTAACTCTTGTTCGTAAGCCTCTGCCAATTTCTCAGCTTTGGACAAACGCTCTTGGGCTTCTAATTGATTGTTCCGAACATATTCATTTCGTCCATCAATAGCTTTACCCAATGGCTTGTAGAGAGTGGCATTCAATACCAGAGCTAACAAGAGAAACTGGATTGCCATCAAGGGTAAGGTAGCATCTAAATCAAATAGCCCGCCTTCCTTGGCAACCTCTTCCACCGCCAATAAGGTGATCCAATGTGTCATGTTTGCTTGTTCCTATCTACTATGTTAGTCCTGAGTTCTGAGTTGTGAGTTATGAGTTATGAGTTATGGGTTAAAGGCTTAAACCCTTAACTCCTAACTATTTTCACTCAACACTCAGCACTCAGTACCCAGTACTCAGTACTGATTATGCGAAGGGGTTAGCAAACAACAATACTAGAGCAACTACTAGACCGTAGATGGTTAGCGCTTCCATGAACGCCAAACTGAGTAGTAATGTACCGCGAATTTTACCTTCTGCTTCGGGCTGACGGGCAATACCTTCTACAGCTTGTCCTGCTGCATTACCTTGACCAATACCAGGGCCGATTGCAGCCAAACCAACAGCTAGAGCAGCAGCTAAAACGGAAGCAGCAGAAACTAATGGATCCATGATATTCTTTCCTTACTTTAATGAAACGAATGGTTTTGTTAGTGGTCAGTTGTGAGCCAGTGCGGTCTTGGGGGTTTCCCGCATGAGCAACTGGCGAACCCGAAGGGTCAGTTGTCAATTGTCAGTTGTTACTTACTAAATAACTAATGACAATGACTAATGATGTTCCTCATGCTCTTCGCCATGATGATCTTCCATCGCTTCACCGATGTAAGCCGCAGCCAAAGTAGCAAAAATTAGTGCCTGGATAGCGCTTGTAAAGAGTCCCAAAGCCATTACAGGCAGAGGTACAAATAAAGGCACTAGTAATACCAGTACGCCGACTACAAGTTCATCAGCTAAGATGTTACCGAATAAACGGAAACTCAGGGAAAGGGGCTTAGTGAAGTCTTCAA
The DNA here is from genome assembly GCF_009856605.1 of Trichormus variabilis 0441. Taxonomy (NCBI): domain Bacteria; kingdom Bacillati; phylum Cyanobacteriota; class Cyanophyceae; order Nostocales; family Nostocaceae; genus Trichormus; species Trichormus variabilis. Next base: position 4,550,120 of record NZ_CP047242.1, read on the forward strand.
TAATCTTGAATGGCAACATGAACGATACAGGTTGCACGTAGTTACCAAAATACCCCAGTCCTTTTTTGCTGAATCCAGCGTAAAAGTACGCCAAAGATGTCAACAACGCTAATGCAACAGTTGTATTGATGTCACTTGTCGGTGCTGCTAATTCTCCTTCAGGCAAATGAATTAGCTTGAAGGGAACTAAGGCTCCTGACCAATTTGACACAAAAATGAACAAAAACAAAGTGCCAACGAAAGGCACCCAGGGGCGATATTCTTTTTCGCCAATCTGGTTTTTAGCCAAATCCCGAATGAATTCCAGGGCATACTCCAGTAGGTTCTGTATGCCACTAGGAATCCGTTTAACGTTACTGCTTGCAGCCACAGAAGCTAGTACTAGCACGCCAATAACAAACCAAGAGGTGAGAAACACCTGACCGTGCAGTTTTAAGTTGCCTATTTGCCAGTACAGATGTTTTCCCACTTCCAATTCGGCAAGTGGAACAGAGTAAAAGTTCAGAAAATTCAACATTTTCCTTCCATTTCAATTGCTTCTCCAATCTTACCTGGAGAAGAGGAGCCTTTTAAGGTTGCCGGAGCTTTGGCGAGTCAGAGATAAAAGCCACCCTAACTACATAAATGATGAGTGTTGCTTTATAGGTGAGAAATCCCAAGAATATGGGCATTATTTGCAGTTGATTCCACCGTGATGCCAGCAAAATCAGCGCTATTAATAACGCCAACCGAGTTTTACTCAGCGACTGTTTTTCTCTACCTAAACGCTCAACATCTTTTGCCAACATCCTCAAGTAAACCACACCTGTACACGCCCCTAATAAATAATTCAGGGCAATGTTTAAGGAGTAAAAGATCCAGACAGAGATAAATACAACCCCTGTTAAGACAAGAGTGATTAGCACCAACTCTTGATAGAGTTGATAAAACTCCTGCATAGAAGAGTTTGCTGGTTCTGCGTCCTCAAAACCAGGTTGAGTATCTTGTCGTGTTGTCGGGGTGGGTGCGATTGGTTCTTCTGACAAGCTCACGGGACTTGAAACCAGTACAGCTAACTTATTATGACTGCACATTCAGTCAGCTGAATCATATCACGATCCGGTAACAATACTTTAGAAAAAAACAATTAACTTCTTGTCAGGGAGATATGGATAGGGAAAAATTTACCTTAAGGATAAGGTAGATACGAGGGGAGAGACCAGGAAATGTTTCTTGATCTTGTTGTATAGTTAATCACATAGATACTAGTTAGAGAGTAATTTCTCTATTGACTCTAGTTTCTAGCTCTTATTCCCTAATCTCTAATCCCTGCCTGAGAAACCGCAAGTTTTTAACCGATTTTGGTGAATAACTATCCTCCAATATTGTTGCCAGAGGTCTAGCGTGTGCCTTGATGTTGTGATGGAGTTAGGTTTTATCAAATTAGCTAGTGCTTGAGGCGGGTCACACCACTGCTAAGTTTTCCAAAACCTGGACTTGTAGAGTTTGTCATCCCCAGTATGCTGGGCAACGGCTAGACACACTTCTACTTTACATGAGATTTGCAAAAACGGGTTGTGGGCGATCGCCTATCATGAGGCATAGCTCTTTGCATCTGGTATCAGCATAATCAGCTGTTGCTTAATTAAGCTTCTAACCTCATCTAAGCTTAACTGCACACTTACCAAAATCTCAGCTACGGTAGAATTGCCATCACATTTTTGTAAAAACTCAAACTCTAGTGCTGACAAGTTCACAATTTGGTAATCGTGATTAAATATACATCGACCGGGAAACCCATCGATACAAGGATTTAATTCGGGAATTGCTTGCTGTAAAGCGTCATCACTTGACCAGTCAGCTTTTTTGATAGGTGGACGACCAAGGAAAAATTCGTAATGGGTAACTTCTGGGTCTAGTAATTCTATTAAACGATAACGTTGGCGATCGCTCAATTCTTCAGATCGTTCTATTAACTCTGGTGCTTTCCCTAACAACCTGTCTAAACTCCAAAAGCTGGGATTTGAGAAGCCGATAAACTCTAAACCTGAAGCATCAATCAATTCAAACAATGTATCAATGTTGTAATCCACCTCTTGGGGATGAACGTACATATCAGCAAAGCATTCATCTCGTTGGTTTTCCATTGCCCAACGTTCTTTTTCTCGCTTGACAAGACGATTATTTTCTGGCAGAGAGGCAAATATTTTTCGCCCGACTTGCACACCATCGCGGTAATCACCTCGTTTCTCATTTTGCAGGAGTGCGATCGCTTTTTGCATCAGTTGAATTTCCCAGCGTCCCAACTCTCCATACACAAAAATGTGCATTAGTCCACCAGGAGCTAACTTTTTCGCCAAAGCTTGAATACCACGAATTGGATCTGGTAGGTGATGCAACACACCGACACAGTTAATTAAATTAAACTCACCCGGTAACTGTTCCACATCGTACAAACTCAAGTGATGAAACTCGACGCGGTTTGCACCGGAACGCTGACAACGTTCTTTGGCTACTGCTAGAGTACCTGCACTTAAATCAATTCCAACTACTTGCGCTTGGGGGTTGAGATGTACTAAGTATTCTGTCCCCACACCTGAACCACAACCAGCATCTAATATGCGAATATCTTGCTTTGTTGGTTTTTGTCCTGTGCAGAAGCTGTAAGCCGCTAACCAATTCCAGCGCCAATTGTAACCAGGAGGTGGTTCATCTAGTATCGGTTCTGGCGGGAAGGGATAAGTATCGTAGAGTTTAGCTACAGCATTACTAACGGTTTGAGGGTCGGACATGATGAGGAAGAACGCAGCATTTCTGAGTTTAGCGGATAGGGGTGATTAGGGCAAAGCTTGCTATGCTCAAATTTTATTTAGATTGAGCTAGAATCATCCCTGATGTAGTTAATTGAAGGTTTATCCAACAGCAAAACCTGTAAATTGACGTTTATAAGGCGCGTGAAATCCTAATACAATATCTTCTTTTGGTACACCAGCAGCAATTAATTCATTGGCAATGCCGATTTCTGTACCATATCTTTGTATCCAAATTTTCTCATTTTTAATATCAACATGAATAATGACACCATAAGTTCTTTTTTGTTCTTTCCAACCAATATTTAAAACTTGATAATGATGGCGCTCTGTGTCAAATAACAGTTGAATTTCTGTATCCTAGCTATTAGGCGATCGCTCTCATGATCTACGACCAGTCTGACTTTGATTGGTATGATTTATGTAAAATTCAAGTAGCTTATAATACTAAGTACTTTAGGCTAAGGGAACTTAGGGAGGAATTTTTACCCAATCCCTAGCCCCCAGTACCCAGTACCCTGATTTTTATGCTCAAATAAAAATTAGAGAACCAAAGCGAATTAGAACTTTTTTGGCAGATTTGTTAAAGAACGTAACAAAAATTAGATTTTGTCTTCGCCCTGAAAGAGTATGTACTTCTAGAAATACAAGGGTTGAGACTAAAAAATCTACATACTTCTTAATAAATCACCAGCGTCAACGCAAAACGTTCTAATCTAAAAGCTGATTGGGTTAATTTTACTGGCAGTTTTGAAGGCGTTATTTGTAAATCATAGGTACACCCATGTGTCAAGCCTCAAAGCGACCCAGACTTAACACATAAATTATTATGATGGGAGTTTTACAAATCAGATGAGTGTTAAGGCGAGTGGAGGAAGCTCGGTTGCGCGCCCGCAACTATATCAAACCCTAGCTGTGGCAACAATCACCCAAGCGGAACAGCAAGACCGCTTTTTAGGCAGGGGTGAACTAGATGAACTAGCAAGCTATTTTGCATCTGGTGCAAAACGTCTAGAAATTGCCCAACTTCTCACAGAAAATTCCGAGATTATTGTTTCTCGTGCTGCTAACCGGATTTTTGTTGGTGGTTCGCCAATGGCTTTCTTGGAAAAGCCGAGAGAACCAGAACTGGCAATGGCTGCTGTTGGTGGTGGTGGAGATGTCAGAGAGAGCATGAAGTTGGGAACTGTCACCTATGTGGAAACCCGTGGTGGATTCCTAGAAAACTTGCGCTCTATCTTTAATACATCTCCCAGTGGTCCAACTCCTCCAGGGTTTAGACCAATCAACATTGCTCGTTACGGCCCAAGCAACATGGCCAAGAGCTTGCGGGACTTGTCCTGGTTCTTGCGCTATGCTACTTATGCGATCGTGGCTGGCGACCCTAACATCATTGTGGTGAACACAAGAGGTTTGCGGGAAATTATCGAAAATGCTTGCTCTGGTGAAGCAACCATTGTTGCTTTGCAGGAAATCAAAGCTGCATCACTTTCTTATTTCCGTAAAGATCCAGAAGCCACAGAGATTGTGTCTCAATACATGGATGTTTTGATCACAGAATTCAAAGCACCCACACCATCTAATAAGCTGCGTCAACGTCCCTCTGGTGACCAACAAGGCTTACAACTACCTCAAATTTACTTCAGTGCGGCTGAAAGAAGACCCAAGTTTGTGATGAAACCGGGGTTATCAGCGACTGAGAAAAATGAAGTAGTAAAAGCAGCTTATAGACAAATCTTTGAGCGCGATATTACTCGTGCTTACAGCTTGTCAATCTCTGACCTAGAATCCAAAGTTAAGAACGGCGACATCTCTATGAAGGAGTTTGTCCGTCGTTTAGCAAAATCTCCTCTTTACCAAAAACAGTTTTACCAACCTTTTATTAACAGCCGCGTTATCGAACTAGCTTTCCGTCACATTTTGGGACGGGGGCCAAGTAGCCGTGAAGAAGTTCAAAAATATTTCTCAATCATTTCTAACGGCGGTCTACCAGCTTTAGTAGATGCTTTGGTTGATTCGGCAGAATATGGGGACTACTTTGGAGAAGAGACAGTACCTTACCTACGTGGTTTAGGTCAAGAAGCTCAAGAATGTCGTAACTGGGGACCACAGCAAGACCTGTTTAACTACAGTGCGCCTTTCCGTAAAGTACCTCAGTTTATTACCACATTTGCGGCGTACGATCGCCCACTACCAGATCAACACCCATACGGTTCTGGTAATGACCCATTAGAAATTCAGTTTGGGGCAATTTTCCCGAAAGAAACCCGCAACCCCAGCACCAGTCCCGCACCTTTTGGTAAGGACACCAGACGGATCTTGATTCACCAAGGCCCTGGAATTAACAACCAAGTTAGTAACCCCAGCGCACGAGGTATAGCTCCTGGTTCTCTTGGGCCTAAAGTGTTCAAGTTAGATCAATTACCTGGAACTATCGGTAGAAAAGCAGCTAAGGGTGCAAGTGTCAAGTTCTCCGAAAGCTCAACCCAAGCAGTAATTAAAGCTACTTACTTGCAAGTTTTCGGTCGGGATGTGTATGAAGGTCAACGGCTGAAAGTCCAAGAAATTAAGCTGGAAAACGGCGAAATTTCTGTAAGAGAGTTTGTCAGAGCTTTGGCTAAATCGGATCTATTCCGTAAGCTTTACTGGACTCCTTTCTATGTTTGTAAGGCGATCGAATATATCCACCGTCGCTTATTAGGTCGTCCTACCTACGGTCGTCAAGAAAACAACAAGTACTTCGATATCGCCTCTAAGAAGGGCTTATATGCTGTAGTTGATGCCATTCTGGACAGCCTAGAGTATACCGAAACCTTCGGCGAAGATACAGTTCCTTACGAACGCTATCTAACTCCGGCTGGTGTAGCACTCAGACAGCTACGTGTTGGTACTATCCGGGAAGATGTGGCGAATGTTGAAAAACAAGAAACACCACGTTTTGTAGAACTGGGTACAGTCAAGGAAAATCGGACTCAACCAGATATCGATTTCCGCATCAACCAAGGTGTTACCAAGCAGCGTGAACAAACCAAGGTGTTCAAGCGGGTAGCGGCTAACAACGATAAAACTGCGACCCAAACCTTGATTAGTGCGGCTTATCGGCAAATTTTTGAGCGTGATATTGCACCATACATTGCTCAGAATGAATTTTCAGGCTGGGAAAGCAAACTGGGTAACGGTGAAATCACTGTAAAAGAATTTATTGAAGGTTTGGGTTACTCTAACCTCTACCTGAAGGAGTTCTACACACCATACCCCAACACCAAAGTAATCGAGTTGGGAACCAAGCACTTCCTCGGTCGCGCACCAATTGACCAAGCAGAAATCCGCAAGTATAACCAAATTTTGGCTACCCAAGGGATTCGGGCTTTTATTAACGCTTTGGTAAATAGCCAGGAGTACAACGAGGTATTTGGTGAAGATACAGTACCTTACAGACGCTTCCCGACCTTACCTGCGGCGAACTTCCCCAATACCCAAAAGCTGTATAACCAACTCACCAAACAAAATAATGATGTGGTTATCCCCAGCTTTAAGCCTGTACAAGCGCGGATACAGTCTGATAAGACACCAATTTTAGCGAAGGCGATCGCAGATTTAGCAGCCCAAGCCAAACAAATCGACAAGAGCAAGCCTCTGTTCATTGAATTGGGTCGCTCCTACAACGACGGTCGCGGACAGTCTGTAGAAGTGGGTGTGGGTACAACTCGTCGTAAACCTGCACGTATTTATCGCCTGACCGATGGTATCGGCCAAGCAGAAAAACAACTGGTAATTAACGCGATTTACCGTCAGGTATTGGATGTATTTAGCGGACAAGTACCAGATTATTACCGCCGCACAGAACTAGATAGCAAACTGCGGAATGGGGAAATTTCTGTACGGGAATTCGTGCGGGAAATAGCTAGTTCCGAAATCTATCGCAAGCGTTTCTACACACCTTATCCCAACACCAAGGTAATTGAATTCTTATTCCGTCACCTGTTGGGACGTGCGCCAGCAACTCAAGGCGAAATTCGTCAATATAACAAGCTGCTAGCTGATCACGGTTTGCGTGCTGCGGTAGAAGCAATTGTGGATAGTCCAGAATACAGCCGCTACTTCGGTGAAGATGTGGTTCCTTACCCACGCTTCCCATCACTACCCGCAGGTAACTACCTCGGTAGCGTCCAAGCAGCAGCTGACTTGGTAAAACAATCTTGGTCTAGCTTATCGCCATCCACCCTTACAGGTAGACCAGGCGATCGCTAATTTGTAGGACAGGAGACTGGGAACTAGGTACTGGGAAAAAATTTTTCCAATACCCAGTCTCAGTTTAGGGACTGGGGATTAGGGACTAGGGATTAGGGATTGGGAAACGATTTTCCAATACCCAGTCCCCGATACCCAATCCCTAGTTTTGCTGTAACTATTGTTGGATCGCAGTAAATCTGAAACAAATATTACAAACTGTTAAGAGCAGTCATAAATGCTCAACAGAATGCCGGAGAATATTTTGCGGAAGGTCACTGAGTTTTAAAGCTTGTGTAGTTGTATTAACTCAAGCGAACTTGTATTGTAGTCACAATAGCAGTCACTTCTTTTACTGCTGTGTCCACAAGATGGGAACTAATCTCAGTCACCCAAATTTAAAATCGCACCAGTTTAATCAAATTCTGGTTTCATTTCGTACTGGAGGAATCCATTAATGAGTATCGTCACGAAGTCCATCGTGAATGCTGATGCAGAAGCCCGCTACCTCAGCCCTGGCGAATTAGATCGGATCAAGAGCTTCGTTGCTGGTGGCCAACAACGCCTCCGCATTGCTCAAGCTTTGACCGACAACCGCGAACGTTTGGTTAAGCAAGCTGGCGACCAATTGTTCCAAAAGCGCCCTGATGTTGTTTCTCCTGGTGGTAACGCTTACGGTCAAGAAATGACAGCTACCTGTCTGCGTGACCTAGACTACTACCTCCGTCTTGTTACCTACGGAATTGTTGCTGGCGACGTTACTCCTATTGAAGAAATTGGTGTAATCGGTGTTCGTGAAATGTACAAGTCCCTCGGCACTCCTATTGAGGCAGTTGGTGAAGGCGTACGTGCATTGAAAAATGCTGCTTCCACCCTTCTGTCTGCTGAAGATGCTGCTGAAGCTGGCTCTTACTTTGACTACGTAGTAGGTGCGTTGCAGTAGGGTGCAGCTGTTTCCCTGCTGAAACTGGAATATTGCAATAAGGTTGGAAATAAGGAATTAACAACATGGCTCAAGATGCAATCACCGCCGTCATTAACTCTGCTGACGTGCAAGGTAAGTACCTCGATACCGCAGCTTTAGAAAAACTCAAAGCTTACTTCTCCACTGGCGAACTGCGCGTACGTGCAGCTACAACAATCAGCGCTAACGCAGCTGCGATCGTTAAAGAAGCTGTAGCTAAATCTTTGTTGTACTCTGACATCACCCGTCCCGGTGGTAATATGTACACAACCCGTCGTTATGCAGCTTGTATCCGTGACTTGGATTACTACCTGCGTTACGCTACCTACGCTATGCTAGCTGGCGATCCTTCCATCCTAGATGAGCGTGTATTGAACGGTTTGAAAGAAACCTACAACTCCTTGGGTGTACCCGTTGGCGCTACCGTACAAGCTATCCAAGCTATCAAAGAAGTAACCGCTAGCTTAGTTGGTGCTGATGCTGGTAAAGAAATGGGTATCTACCTAGACTATATCTCCTCTGGCTTGAGCTAGAAGCTGTTTCGCACTTAGTTTATTAAGTGCGGCTTGATGAAGGTCTGGAAATCAATCGTGAGTGCTAGGACGTTCTATTGCTTACATTGATGAGTATTAGCGGTCTGGTATTGATGCTTGATTTCCAGCCTTGGAATGATTAATTAATTAATTTGCGCTCAAGATTTTTTGAGATAAAGAATTTTTCCCAGAATACTGATAGGAGATTTCAAGTTATGTCCCGTTTGTTTAAAATTACAGCGCTTGTTCCTAGCCTCAGCAGAACCCGTACCCAACGCGAACTACAAAACACCTACTTTACCAAGTTGGTTCCTTATGAAAATTGGTTCCGCGAACAACAGCGCATTCAAAAAGCAGGGGGCAAAATTATCAAGGTGGAACTCGCAACTGGTAAGCAAGGTACTAATGCTGGGTTGCAATAATTCCTATAGGCCGAAAATTATTATAGTTAAGTTATGAGAGGGGTCTGTTTAGACCTCTTTTTTCATTCTCTGTGTCTATTTTGAGAGGAGTTTTGAAACGCGGAGGGGCGCGGAGGCTAGCGCAGAGGGACGCAGAGGTTTAACTTAATTAAGTGAGGCTTGGTTTATGAATTTCTCCTCAGCACGACAATATTTTTATCAAGAGATTCAGCAATCTGAGGCGGATATTGACCTAGCTAGGGCAGCTTTGTATATTGCTAAGGAAGAATATCCTAGACTGGATGTAGAGGAATATCTAAGCGCACTCGATACAATGGCAATGGAAGTTGAGGAACGCTTGCCATCTTCACGGTATCCGTTACGGGTGATTCAAGGTATTAATCAGTATTTGTATGACGATTTAGGATTTATAGGGAATCAGAAAGATTATTACGACCCACGCAATAGTTTCTTCAATGAGGTAATTGACCGTCGAGTGGGTATTCCGATTACTTTAGCTTTAGTTTATCTGGAGATTGCCCAAAGGATTGATTTTCCAATGGAGGGGGTGGGATTACCGGGACATTTCCTCATCCGTCCAGCTATCTCTGATATGGAGATTTTTGTGGATGCGTTTAATCGTGGTGAGGTGATGTTTGCCCAAGATTGCCAAGACAAGCTAAATCAAATGTTTAAGGAATCGGTGAATTTGCGCCCGGAATTTTTGGCTAGAGTTAGCAAGCGGCAGTTTTTGGCAAGGATGTTGACGAACCTAAAATATATTTACCTGAGACAGCAGCAATTAGAAAAAAGCTTAGGTGTCGTTGAGAGAATTTTATTATTGTTTCCTGAGGCAACTTCAGAATTGCGCGATCGCGGTTTACTCTACTACCAACTAGGTTACTATCCTCAAGCTACCAATGACCTAGAAACCTACCTAGCAAATGTTCCCAACGCCGAAGATGCGGTAACTATCAAGCGGTTATTGGGAGAGATGAAGTGACTATTGACTATTGACTTTCCGCTACCCGTTTGAGGCGGCGGAGTTGCGCCTGCATATCTTGTTTTGTCCAGACGGCGGCGAAGGTGTTGAAGCCCCAACCAACTAGAGGATTAGGGATGTCAAATTCAAAGCGGTTAATTAGTTGGGTTCCTTGTTCTATGGGTTGACATTCCCAGCGATCGCTTCCTTGAAAAAATCCCTGAAATGTCCACACTACTAAACCAGGTTGGCGTTCGGCGACAACGGTGTTTAAAGTAGGTTGAAGTAGGGGAATTTGAATTATAAAGCGGCTTTTACTACCAATATCTGTACTCCACGTTTCACCCACCGGTTCGCAGCGCAGGACGGGGTTTAGCCAACGGTGCATAAGGGTTAAATCAGTAATACAGCGTTCTACTGTGCTGGCTGTGGCGTTAATTTGAATTGATTGTTCGAGAATTTGGGACATGGTGGTAATTCGTAATCAAGGCATATAGAAAAATTCTTGGCATGAGGCGTTTTTATTACTTTACCCGACAGGGTGAGGCAAGACATTTTTTCTTTATATGCTGAATTTTATTTAATGATTGCAACACGTCCTTGCTTGAAGACGCGATGAATCGCGTCTCTACAGATGGTTTATTTGTCGCATTCTTTTTTCCAATTGGTCTTACTTGACTTGGTTATTTTCTGCATCATCTTCGTTGTGAGAATTTTTAGAGGACTTGTGAGATTTGAATGACCCAAAACTGTAAGCCATTGCTATTTTCACAATGTCAAAATATGCTGGATGATTTTCTTTGTTGACGATCGCTAGAGATATCGACCCTGCAACTAAGATGACTAAAATTGGTGAGAGTGCATCGCTTTTGAAACCGTTGTTGTTGTTTGTCATAACCTAACCTCCTTCCTAGTAGTTGGGAACCTTTGGCTGGGATAATTTAGCCAAAGGTGGGTAATCATGGCGCAAAATTAACTCCAAGACTCAAAGATCATGGCGATCGCCAGTAAACAAACCAGTGAAACTGCCACCCTGGCGATCCAAATCCATGTATCTGGCGATCGCAGTAGCATCAGTACGGGGAGAACTGTAAAGGTGTGTGAGATGACGAAAGCGATCGCCATACCCACCAGCATCAACAGAAAATATTTCACCCCTCTACCAGCCCAAATTAAAATCACATTTTGTTTGTTGTCGAAATTCGATTTCATGATCATTCCTCCGATGTAGAACAAACCTAAGCAAAAAGCCCGTCAGTGCTGAATCACACTACCGGGCTTGTAAACTTCTCATTTATCAAAAGCCAAATGTCTTTAGAAACTTCACCTATTTAGTTGCAAATCATCATTCTCACCAAGCTATCAATCTTCTCAACTGTAAAATAGCTATGGCAGATTGAGCAGATTAGGTCTTTTTATTAGCTATCCTCCAAGCTATCCACGTTTCGAGGATTTGGTCGTATATCGTCTGAATTTCTGCCAATTCTTGATGAGTCAAGCCATAACGATGACTAACGTGGCCGGACAGTTCGACAATAGTTTCGTATTTACCCTGTTTACTACGAGTCACAAACTCACCATGTTGAGTTGCAGATAAAGTCTCAATTAAGAGAAAGGTCATGTGAGAAAAAACCGGCGGTAAATCAACTGAATAACATTGTGTCGGCAGAATTTTTGGCTGACTTTTGTCTTCCAGTCCTGATTTAGGCGAAGTTTCCCAAGGGTTATCCTCTATCTTTAGCTGCATTCTGAGAGTTTTAGAACCCTTAATGAATTCTGGCAATTGTGAGAAGCTATTCATATTTAGATGCTCCGTGATGTTGATTGTTGAGATTTACACTAATCTGCTTATCTCACATATATATAGCTTAGGTATAAGATAATCACATCTAATTAAAATTTGCAAGTACTTTAGTGGCATTTTTTTGACCCAAGAGGTTTATCCATGAAAATAGATATATTTTTTATATATATTTATATCACTAGGGTATATCGCGAGGGAAAGCAGTCCCAATCACAAAAATTCATCCCCAGGGATAAAATAGAGGACTTTAATAAGTATTTTTACTTAATAATCTTGGATTAAATGCTTTGTTATCACTGGGGACTTCCAGATAAAAAATATCCAAAATGTAGGGTGCGTCAGTATGAATATTTCCTTGGCACAGCTAGGTTTTTTTGGACTGACGCACCCTACTAACCGTCAACTGGGAATAATTTATTTTTTGGTGTTTCCCTAGTAGCAAACATTTATTGTGTAGTTATTGTGAAATGTGTATAAATACCCTTTCCCGAACCAAGGGACTGTGTTATAAGAAGTTATCTCACATACTGATAACTAAGTGAATATATTGTGTGGAGCCAGGATGAAATGATGATTGCTGCTGACGTGTTTCAGCTTCCAGAAGATTTCATCACAGGAGTAGCAACCAAATATGGTGTTACAAAAACAGAGCTTGATGCCTTAGTTTTGGCATTACACGATCACTCTGGTGCTGAGATTGCTGCCAAGCTAGATATTTCTCAACCTGCGGTAAGAAAAAGACTAGGAGAGAGTTACCGCAAATTAGGTATAGAGGGTAAGGGCAATAAAAAAATTAATGGACTGAGGCAAAAGCTATATGAGCAATACCAGCTCACTTATCAACACCCTGTATTTTCATCGGAAGACTGGGGAGAAGCTGTTGATGTGGCCGGGTTTCGGGGGCGAAAGGAACCACTTCTAGAATTGGAACAATGGATAGAAGGTAATGGTTCTAATCGTTGTCGCCTAGTGGCGGTATTGGGAATGGGGGGAATAGGCAAGACCGTATTAGCGGCGATGGTCGCTAAGAAAGTCCAAAAGGAGTTTGATTATTTGATTTGGCGATCGCTCCGCAATGCTCCATCACTGGGAGATATTCTCACACAACTGCTGCGCTTTTTAGCTAATGAAAATGAAAATGATTTAGCAGACACTGATAACAATAAAATAGTCAGACTGATAGATGTTTTAAGAAAAAAAAGATGTTTGGTAATTTTAGATAATGTTGAATCAGTCCTTCGTAGTGGCGAGGGCAAAAATCAAGAATGGGCTGGTGAATATCAACCAGGATACGAAAACTACGGTTATTTATTTAAAAAAGTAGCCGAAGCTTCTCACGAAAGTTGCTTGTTATTAACTAGCCGAGAAAAACCCAAAGAGGTAGCAGCCTTAGAAGGTAAAAATCTGCCTGTCAAAGTGTTGCAGCTATCAAGTCTTAACTTAGCAGAAGCTAGGGAAATTTTGCTGGATAAGGGGTGTTACTGCACTGACGAACAGTTAGATGAATTAGTCAGACGTTATTCTGGCAATCCTTTAGCGCTGAAGATAGTGGCGACTACAGTTTATGAGTTATTTAGTAATAATATCAGTGAATTCCTCGCCCAAATTCACCAGGAAAGTGCTGTATATGGAGATATTCGCACACTTTTAAAACAACAATTCCAACGACTTTCAGATTTAGAAAAAAAAGTGATGTACTCCCTGGGGGCTAATCGTGAGTATGTTTCTTTTCGAGAGATTAAAGATGATTGGCTAACCACAGAATCGCCAATCAAAATTATGGAAGCCTTGGAGTCTTTATTGCGGCGATCTCTAATCGAGAAGGCTTCGCCTACGCTCATCGAAAAAGCTTCGTCTACTCAGGGAGAAAAAGAGGCAGAATCCAGTAAATTTGGACTGGAATCTGTGGTCATGGAATATATCACCGCCAAATTTATCGAAAACTCTGTGGAGGAATTTAGTCAGAAAAAAAAACTCGATTTTATTAACACCTATCCCTTGATGAAGGCGCGATCGCTTGATTATATCCGCCAGATTCAAGAACGGTTAATCTTAGAACCAGTCAAGCAGAAGTTACTCAATATTTTTGGCACAGAACTAGAACTGCATTTACGCAGAATGCTAGGAAATTTACAAAAAGAACCCCTACCAAAAAAAGGCTATGCTGCCGGTAACTTGATTAATCTCTTGCGTCAACTACAACTAGATAAGTTTCCCGATGAATCCCCCATCGATTTGAGTGGGCGAGATTTTTCTGGTTTAACCATCTGGCAAGCTTATTTTAAAGAAGTGAAGTTAAGAGAAACCATCTTTGCCAACTCTGACTTAACTGGTTCTGTCTTCACTGAAACCATGTCTAGTGTGGTGTCAGTGAGATTTAGTCCTGATGGCAAATACTTTGCTACAGGTTTGATGAATGGAGAAATTCGCCTGTGGCAAACCACAGATAATAAACAACTGCGTATTTATAAAGGTCATACCGCTTGGGTTTGGGCATTTGCCTTTAGTCCCGATAGTCGAATGTTAGCTAGTGGTAGTGCTGACTCGACAATTAAGCTTTGGGATGTTCACACAGGCGAATGTCTAAAAACACTCTCAAAAAATGCTAACAAAGTCTACTCAGTCGCTTTCAGTCCTGATGGTCGCATCTTAGCCAGTGCCGGTCAAGATCACACCATTAAACTTTGGGATATAGCCACAGGGAATTGTCAACAAACTCTCCCAGGTCATGATGATTGGGTGTGGTCTGTCACTTTTAGTCCAGTTACCGATGATAAGCCGTTGTTACTCGCCAGTAGCAGCGCTGATCAGCATATCAAACTGTGGGATGTTGCCACAGGTAAGTGTCTGAAGACTCTCAAAGGTCATACTAAGGAGGTTCACTCTGTTAGCTTTAGTCCCGATGGTCAAACCTTAGCCAGTAGTGGCGAAGACAGCACCGTCAGACTGTGGGATGTGAAAACAGGACAGTGCGGGCAAATATTTGAAGGACATAGTAAAAAAGTTTATTCTGTACGCTTTAGCCCTGACGGAGAAACCCTAGCTAGCTGTGGCGAAGACCGCAGCGTCAAACTTTGGGATATTCAACGCGGTGAATGTACCAATACCCTATGGGGACATTCTAGCCAAGTTTGGGCGATCGCCTTCAGTCCTGATGGACGTACACTAATTAGCTGTAGCGATGACCAAACAGCCAGACTTTGGGATGTCATCACAGGTAATTCCCTTAATATCCTGCGCGGTTACACCCGTGATGTTTATTCAGTCGCCTTTAGTCCCGATAGTCAAATTCTCGCCAGTGGTCGTGATGACTACACTATCGGACTCTGGAACTTAAACACAGGAGAATGTCACCCCCTACGGGGACATCAAGGACGCATTCGTTCCGTCGCCTTTCATCCCGATGGGCAAATACTCGCCAGTGGTAGCGCCGATAACACCATTAAGCTGTGGGATATCAGCGACACTAACCACAGCAGATGTATTCGTACACTTACAGGACATACTAACTGGGTATGGACGGTGGTCTTTAGTCCCGACAAGCATACCCTCGCCAGCAGCAGTGAAGACCGCACCATCCGCCTGTGGGATAAAGATACAGGTGATTGTCTCCAAAAATTAAAGGGACACAGCCATTGGGTATGGACAGTAGCTTTTAGTCCTGATGGCCGCACCTTAGCCAGTGGCAGTGCTGACAGTGAAATTAAAATTTGGGATGTTGCTAGCGGTGAATGTCTGCAAACTTTGACAGATCCTCTGGGCATGATTTGGTCGGTAGCATTTAGTCTCGATGGCGCATTACTTGCCAGCGCTAGCGAAGACCAAACAGTCAAGTTATGGAATTTAAAAACAGGCGAATGCGTCCACACCCTCACAGGACACGATAAACAGGTTTACTCAGTTGCATTTAGTCCCAATGGGCAAATTTTAGCTAGTGGTAGCGAAGATACCACCGTGAAGCTATGGGACATCAGCAAAGGTTCATGTATTGACACTCTCAAACATGGACATACAGCCGCAATTCGTTCTGTAGCTTTCAGTCCTGATGGCAGATTGCTTGCTAGTGGTAGCGAAGATGAAAAAATTCAACTGTGGGATATGCAAAATTGTAGCCGCCTGAAAACCCTCAAATCTCCTCGCTTGTATGAAAATATGGACATTACCGATATCACAGGTATTACAGACGCGGAAAAAGCTTCTTTGAAAATGTTGGGTGCAGTTGAGGAAAGTTAAGTTTCTTCAAACCAGATCCCTGACTTCTTCCAGAAGTTGGGATCTGAAACTTTGCAAATGTTACCTTGATGAGGAAAAAATGTTTTATAAATACTTCCATAGATATATGTATGTCGGTGTATATTTTTGGTTTGTTATTCTTTGATCAACATAATTTCCTGAGTCATATCTCTGAAATTAGAGAAGATTTTACTCTTAAACAGGTGTGCATTACCACCAATCAAAATCTATAAAGATAGGTGGTGAAAAGTGTTTTTAAATCTCATCAATCCGCCAAATAAATTTATAAAATTCCTTGGTTTTGTACAAGATATGGTAGATACAGCAAAGGTTTTATCACTACCATCATCAATATGGCAACCAATTGATAACCGTTGGAAGTTATCAAAAATTGTTTTGATTGGCGAATATATTAAATATAGAACTTTTAATGGAGCTAACAAGGCTCTGCCTGTACTGGCATCTAGTTTAGTAAATGCTGGGTTTAACAGAGTTATTCAGCTAGATTTAGAGCGTCCTGACTTGACTATTGATCATGTTTTACATGAAGTAAGAAACGCTGATTTAATCATTTTCGCTGGTTGCTTAACTACTCAATGGCAAGAAATTGATGAACATAGCAAAAAAGTATTTACAGAACTAAAGAAACATGGACGGAAAAATGTTCCAATTTTAGTTGGTGGTTATGCGACAAAAAGCGTCAAAGATATTGCTCAACTTACCCCTTGGATCACCGGATTTTGTGATGGTGAGGGTGAAGAATCAATTGTAGAAATTGCTTACGCAGTTGCCAAAGGGAACTTCTACAGAAACATGAAACATTTACCTGGATTGTGTTTCATGAACAAAGATAAGGAATTTTACCGCGTTACCTCTAACCATAGCCAGCCTAATAGATTTCACCATTCTATTGCACCTAGAGTTGAGAATTTTGATGACATAGACCAAAATTTGGGGTTAATTCATATTCCCCAAATTCATAATATGGATATTTTTAAAACTAAAGACGGAAGGCAACTAAAAACAGCCCAGATTTTTACTCAAAGAGGTTGTCCCTGGGGCTGTGGCTTCTGTAATAAAAGTCAGGAAAATAATCATATAGTCAGATTAAGTGAAGCTTCTTTCCGTCAGCAGTTGCGGCAATTAAAACAGCGTGGTTATGAAGCAGTTTATCTCGATGTTGATACTTTTACTGCCCATGTAACAGCAGCTAAAAAGGAAGCAGAAATTCTTAAACAAGAAGGTTTTGTTTGGGGTTCAAATACGAGAATTGACAAAATTGACTATGAACAGATGCGCTATTTAGTAGAGCATAACTGTGTCTATATGTTCTTTGGTGTTGAGCATAGCTTACCAGAAGTATCCTTAGCTAATCATAAATTTAATGGCTCGATTCAAAGCCAAATCAAGCAAGCCTTTGATTACCCATCTAATATAAAAAAAGCATTTCAGGATATGAATAAAGCTGGATTACCCAGCAGTTACTTTTTGATTTTAGGACTACCAAAAGCCAAGCTGAATGAAGATAAAACCGAAATTATCGGTTATGAACCAACAACTTTAGAAGATGATCTGAGGACAATTCGTTTTGGCTTAGAAGAATGCCATCCTGATTTTTTGAACTTTAACATACTGCGATTTATGCCGGGAAGTTTTGCGGCTGATACACCTGGCGATTGCAGCTACTCTTGTGTACGTCCTTCTGGGAATAAACCAATTACCGCCGGCTATTTCTTACAACGCGCTGTCCAACAATATGGCTATCCCCAGTCGCCCACACATGGAGTTTACCGACTGTGTGAGTCAGTAGGTAGATATCAGCCTATAAGCACAGCAATAAATCCCCAACGGGTTTATGACACAATTTGCTACGCCATGCAATTGATCAACGCCAAAATCGACGCAGGCGGTAAAGCTACAAAGTTATTTATTGACAAAGATTTACTAACTTTAGGTTTAGTTAGTCAAGATGAACAGGGAAGATATGCGATCGCTCCTTTAGAAGATTTTGCCAGAGTTTAGGGGTATAGGGGTGTAGGGGAAGAAGTGGAGTCTAAATTCTGCCCTTACACCCTTACACCCTCACACCCTTATCCTCTCATCCTCCCAAAGTTACGAAATCTTGAATATATATTCACCAAACCCGGATTTTAAGCAAAAATCTCCGGCTAACATTCCCTTAGTCACTTGTCAATGAGTACATATTTCATGTACTCACTAGTATAGTAAAGATAAATTTTTGTGAAGCGAGGACTACGGATGTACATTGTACAGATTGCCTCGGAATGCGCTCCTGTAATTAAGGCAGGGGGTTTGGGGGATGTTGTCTATGGATTGAGTCGGGAATTAGAGATTCGGGGCAATTGCGTCGAACTAATTCTGCCCAAGTATGATTGTATGCGCTACGACCATATTTGGGGATTACATGAGGCTTATTTAAACCTGTGGGTTCCCTGGTTTGGTGCAGCAATTCACTGTACTGTTTACTGCGGTTGGGTACATGGACGGGTGTGTTTCTTCATTGAACCCCATTCCGAGGACAATTTCTTTAATCGGGGTTGCTATTACGGTTGTGATGATGATGATATGCGCTTTGCCTTCTTTAGCAAAGCCGCTTTAGAATTTCTCCATCAAAGCAATAAGCGTCCTGATATTATCCATTGTCATGATTGGCAAACAGGCTTAGTTCCTGTGATGCTCTATGAGATTTACAAGTATCATGGTATGGACACTCAAAGGGTTTGCTACACCATCCACAACTTTAAACATCAAGGAATTGGTGGTGTCAAAACTCTCTGGGCGACAGGGTTAAACAGAGAAGCTTATTACTTCCAAAATGATAAGTTACAGGATGACTTTAACCCCTTTGCCTTAAATTACATGAAAGGCGGTATAGTCTACTCCAATGCTGTTACCACAGTTTCACCAAACCACGCTTTAGAAGCACAATATACTGATGTTGGTTGTGGCTTAGGTCATACTTTGTATCAACACAAAGATAAATTTAGTGGGATTCTCAACGGTATTGATTACGATTTCTGGAACCCAGAAATTGATCGTTACATCCCCTACAACTACAACCAAGAAGACTTTGAACAAAAACTATATAACAAAAAAGCTTTACGCGAGCGCTTGTTGCTGCAAGCTGCTGATAAACCAATCATTGCTTACATTGGGCGTTTAGATAATCAAAAAGGTGTACATCTTGTCCACCACGCCATTTATCATTCCTTGAATAAAGGAGCGCAATTTGTATTATTGGGTTCAGCAACAGAAGCAGGAATCAATGCTCATTTCCGGCATGAAAAACAGTTTTTAAATAACAATCCTGATGTCCATTTAGAATTGGGCTTTAACGAAGAATTGTCCCATTTGATTTACGCCGGGGCTGATATGATTGTTGTTCCCAGCAATTATGAACCCTGCGGCTTAACACAAATGATTGGTTTGAAGTATGGTACTGTTCCCATTGTGCGCGGTGTTGGTGGGTTAGTAAACACGGTATTTGACCGAGATTATGACCAAAATTTACCACCAGAAAAACGCAATGGTTACGTATTTTATCAATCTGATAACCAAGCTTTAGAATCAGCAATGAATCGGGCAATTGATTTGTGGTATCAGTCTCCTGAAAAATTCCAACAATTGGCAATTCAGGGCATGAAATATGACTACTCATGGAATAATCCAGGCAAGGAATATTTAGATATTTACGAATGGATTAAGTACAAATGGTAGATGAATAATTTGTAATTCAAGTAGGGTGGGCAATGCCCACCTTTTGATTTTTTTTGTAGGAGTTGCCCAGTTTTGAGAATGTTAGGTTCCGTTCCTCCACCCAACCTACACCAGTCTAAGTTGTTAGCCTTAACTAAAATGTATTGATCTATAAGCTTGTTTCAAAAAAAATTACAAATCCTACATTTCACAAATTACGAATTAAACCAGTGCTTTGAGTAAAGCTTGTAATTTAAGTTGCACTTCCGCAAATTCTCTGTCAGGATCAGAACCGGCAACTATACCAGCACCTGCATAAAGTCTAGCGCGATCGCCATCTATTAAGGCGGAACGAATCCCGACAATAAATTCACAGTTACCTTGAGAGTCTATCCAACCAAGGGGCGCAGCATATAAACCCCTCTCAAATGTTTCATAGCGACGAATCTCTTCACAGGCTATATCCCTGGCTGCACCGGCTACAGCTGGTGTGGGGTGTAGTTGGGCAATAATCTTTAATGGGTGGACATTGGCGGGAACTATGGCGTTGATTGGTGTCCACAGGTGTTGGATATTAGATAATTGTCGTAGACGCGGTGGTAATACTTGGGGTAATAGACCCAGTTGAGTAAGGCGTTGAGTAATGAAATCCATTACTAATAAATGTTCATGTCTTTCCTTTTCGCTATTTAGTAAGCGATTAGCATTAGCTGCATCTTCAGCAGGTGTTTTTCCTCGTGGCGCAGAACCCGCTAAAGCATCAGTAATTAACTGTTGGTTATGAATAGTAATTAACCTTTCTGGACTGGCACCAATAAAGTTTTGTCCTTTGCCATTACTGGTAGAAAATATATAACAATTAGGATGAGTTTTACGCAGATTATTTAATGAATGTAATAAATTAAAGTGCTGATTTGAACTCACATCCAAGATATCAGCTAGAACTACTTTGCTTAATTCCTTAGACTGAATTTTTTCTAATGCTGATGCCACTGATTTTTTATATCTTTCTCCATTAGTCACTAATTTTTTACTGAGATTAGTGGGAAAATAATCAAGATTAGATGAATAAGGTTCCAGGGAATTTATAAGCTCTATTTTATCTAGTAAATTTTGTAATAATATTTGAATATTAACGCTAGAGTTAATAACTGCATTCATCACCAATGTACAACATTGATTTTTTACAGATATTTGCCAACGTGGTAAAAAAACTGTTGCCGCAGGAAAGGGATAGTCTAGTTTATTTTTTTCTGCAAAGAAGCTGAAGTAACAAAAAAAGTGAGGACCGGCAAAAGGTTGGCTAGTGTTACCAAAATTAACTATATTTTCTAAATTAGATTTAATAAAATACTCTGATTGAATGAAGCGTTCTTTACCATCAATTTGTAATTTCGTAACTGCATCAATGCCGGCGATCGCTTCTCCTTTAACTTTGTTCTCAAAGTAAAAATTTATTGCATTTGCTTGCGCTAATTTAGCAAATACGGCCAAAGGATCAACCCAGTCAATTTCCAAAGAAACGCTCACAATCTGCCTACAATGATTTTTGAGGCAATTTTGTTGCACAGCTAACAAAAATTGATAGAGGTCTTTTTGTTCGACAAATAAGCTACGACGACATGGTGAAACTGTCATGGATGTAAAAAATAGTAAATTTTTTTTAAGTTATCTTCCAAAGTGTAATTAATCATGGTCGTATTTCTACAGGTAACATATTCAGTCACCATTTCACCAGAGTATGATTTTTCTTGTTGATGGTGTTCCCAGACTCTTACCAAAGTCCTTTAGGGGTGGGTGTAAGGGTGTGGGGGTGTGAGAGATACTTCCAAAAAAGATAGTAGCTTTATTTAACCTGTACTCTACTAGCTAGAGGTATTGTTTGTAATTTTCAATTTTGAATTGTTTACCACAACTGATGACTACAAAGCAAATTTCTCATACTAAAATTAAGCTATGGATGGCGGCGATCAAACCGCCGATGTATAGTGTTGCCATCATGCCTATTTGGGTAGGAAGCGCAGTTGCATTTGCTGAAAATAAAGTTTTTAATTTAGCAGTATTTTCTACTTTTATTTTTGCAGCAATTTTAATTCTGGCTTGGGAAAATATCAGTAATGATGTATTCGATTCAGAAACAGGAATTGATGTAAATAAACATCATTCTTTAGTAAATTTAACTGGCAAGAAGGCTTTGGTGTTTTGGTTAGGAAACTTGTGTTTAGTTTCTGGACTATCGGGGATATTAGCGATCGCCACTTGGCAACAAGACCCCACAGTTATCGGTATCATCTTGTTATGCTGTGGTTTGGGCTATATGTACCAAGGCCCTCCCTTTCGTTTAGGATACCAAGGTTTAGGGGAAATTCTGTGCTTTTTTGCCTTCGGGCCTTTAGGAGTGTCAGCAGGATACTATAGCCAAACCCAAACTTGGTCAATCACAAGTTTAGCCGCCTCCGTCATTGTCGGGATTGTCACCAGCTTAATTTTATTTTGCTCCCACTTCCACCAAGTTGATGATGACATTAAAGCAGGTAAGCGATCGCCCATTGTTCGTTTAGGTACAGCCAACGGTGCAAAAGTTCTCACTTGGTTTACAGCCAGCATTTACCCCTTTAGCTTGCTGTTTGTAATTTTGGGATTCTTCCCTGTGTGGACGCTGTTAAGCTGGCTAAGTCTACCTTACGCCTTCAAATTATGTCGCCACGTCCAGCAAAACCACAACCAACCAGAAAAAGTCAGCAATTGTAAATTCATTGCCGTAGCGGTGCATTTCTGGAGTTGCTTACTGTTGGGTTTGGGGTTTGTCATTGCAGGCGTTTAACGTGAGTTCGACGGAACCTAACCCCAACCCCTTCCCTTGTAGGATACTGTTGGCGAATTATTGAGGGGTTAAGCCCCTCAAGAGTTTGGAACAGTGGAAAAAAGAGAATAAGTATATTGAGCGTAGCATCTACAAAGATTATGACCCTGCACCCGCGTGATATGTCGCAGATTCCTGAAACAACAGCGCAAGTAGCCCGGAATTCATTTCCCAAAGGGAACATATATATGAAGATGCGGGATGAAATAGGAGTGTTATATAAGGATGAGGATTTTGTCAAACTTTACCGCGCAGATTGTGGTCAAAGTGGAATATCAGCAGGACAACTGGCATTAGTGACAGTAATGCAATTTATCGAAGGTTTAACGGATAGACAAGCGGCGGATGCAGTGAGGGGTCATATTGATTGGAAATACGCACTATCGTTGGAATTAAATGACCCAGGGTTTGATTATTCAGTACTTTCAGAATTTCGTCAGCGATTAATCAAAGCAGGACGAGAGCGAGAGTTACTCAACCAAATGCTAGCTCGTTTCCAAGAACTAGGTTGGCTCAAAAATCGCGGCCGTGTCAGAACTGATTCAACTCACGTATTAGCCGCAGTACGACAGTTAAATCGTTTGGAATTAGTGGGAGAAACTTTACGTCATACCTTAAATGACTTGGCTTATTTTGCCCCTGATTGGCTCAAATCGAGAGTTGACGTTGATTGGTTTGAACGTTACTCCCTGAGATTTGAGCAATACCGCTTGCCCAAATCAAAAGCCGAACGTGAGAAATTGAGGCGAAAAATTGGTGAGGATGGTCATCATTTGCTATCCGCTTTGTATGCAGACTCAACTTGTAATTGGCTGTGGCAGATTCCATCAGTGGAAACATTACGTATAGTTTGGGTGCAACAATACTATATTCAATTGCAACAAGTCTATTGGCGAGAACAAGATAACTTACCACCAAATAGACTACAGATTGAATCTCCTTACGATGTTGATGCACGCAATTCCAGCAAGCGAGAAATCAACTGGACTGGTTATAATCTGCATCTGACAGAAATTTGTCACCCCATACTGCCAAACTTAATTATCAATGTGGAAACGTCCGTGGCCACAAGTGCGGATGTTGAGATGACACCAGTAATTCATTCTCGTTTAAACCAGAACAATCTTTTGCCACAAGAACATGTTGTCGATACTGGCTATGTCAATGCTCAAAACTTAGTCGATAGTCAATCCCATTTTCATGTTGATTTAGTAGGAAAAGTTCCCCCCGGAACTAGTTGGCAAGCAACAGCACAATCCGGCTTTGAGCAAAATTGCTTCACTATTCATTGGGATTTGATGCGTGTTGATTGCCCAATGGGTAAACAAAGTAAGTCCTGGCGTACAACTGTCGATAGCCATGACAATCCAGTAGTCAAAATACAATTTGACAAATCCGATTGTTCGCTTTGTTCAAGTCGCTCAAAATGCACTCGCTCCAAAAAACTACCGCGTCTTCTGACCCTCAAACCACAGGAACTACATCTTGCATTACATGATGCTCGCATTCGCCAAAAAACTGAATCTTTTCAACAAATTTATCACCAACGTGCTGGCGTTGAAGGCTTGATTTCCCAAGCTACTGGTCGCTACCAATTACGCCGTTGTCGCTACATTGGTCTTGCCAAAACTCTCTTGCAGCATGTCATTACTGCTGCTGCTATCAACTTCAGTCGGATGTGGGATTGGTGGCAACATGTCCCACGCAGTCAGACTCGCGTTTCTCACTTTGCTCGAATTGCTCCCACTGCCTCATAGTATTCCTGATTTTCTATTTTGTGATGATTGGTTTTGCCCTCTATCAATTCGCCAACAGTATCCTACAAGGGAAGGGGCTGAAAATCTATAACTGAGTACCAAATCATAAGGGTTTTAAGCCTTTCCCCGTGTCGGGGAGAGGTTTGGAGAGGGGTTCTTCCGAATTTATCGAACTCACGCGGATTTAAATCCCCGTCTGAACGCTGAACAGCTTGCAGTGTGCAAAATGTCTTTAATTTTGTTGGCGTAGCCTGAGAGTAGGGTATTTTGAATTTTGAATTGTTAATGTGTTATCCAAGTATAAATTCAGCTTTCGTCCCATAGCCCGAAAATTTGTGCGATCGCTTGTTACTAGTCATGGTATCTGGGAAGTACGCGAGGCAATTATTCTCCGCCTCACAGATACCACAGGTAAAGTCGGCTGGGGAGAAATCGCACCCATTAGCTGGTTTGGTTCGGAAACTCTAGCCCAGGCTTTATATTTTTGTCGCCAATTACCAGAAGAAATCACCCAAGAAACCATTTTTTCCATTCCCGATGATTTACCAGCTTGTCAATTTGGCTTTGAATCGGCGTTGGAAGCAATGGGCAATGGGGAAGATGTAACTATAACTAACGCTCAATTTAGCGCCTTATTACCAGCCGGGGAAGCAGCACTACATCAATGGCGGCGCTTGTGGGAGGAGGGATATCGCACCTTTAAATGGAAAATAGCCGTGGGTGAAATAAGTGAAGAATTGAGAATTTTCGACTTACTCACCCAAAATTTACCAACATCCGCCAAACTGCGGTTAGATGCTAACGGTGGACTGAGTTATCCAGAAGCTCACCTATGGTTACAGGCTTGTGATAATTTACCCGTAGAAGTGGAATTTATCGAACAACCGCTACCCGTTGAGCAATTTTCCCAGATGTTGGAATTGAGTGAAGCTTATCCTACAGCGATCGCTTTAGATGAATCTGTGGCTAACCTCAAGCAACTAGCTACTTGTTATGCACAGGGTTGGCGGGATGTGTTTGTGGTTAAACCTGCGATCGCTGGTTCCCCCTCTCGCCTGCGACAGTTTTGCCAACAGCATAAAATTGACGCGGTATTCTCATCGGTATTTGAAACTGCGATCGCCAGAAAAGCATCACTCCAACTAGCAGCAGAATTATCTCGTGACAACAGGGCTGTTGGTTTTGGCGTTAACCACTTTTTTTACCAAGAAGCAGAAAACTGGCTGCAAAGTTTATGGAACAACCCCTAGCCTATCTGAATCGCCTCACTTCCCATGATTGGCTGATTGGTTATGACAGCCGAGAGTTTCACCAAAAAGCCACAGAACTGTACTTACAACTGAGTCAATTATCAACGCCAGAAACATCACCAAAAATTATCCTAGCCGAACGTGAACCAGTAAACTTTCTCGCTAGTTTTATCGCCGCCTGTGCTGCTAATTGCCAAGTTTTTCTCTGTAACCCAGATTGGGGTGAACAAGAATGGCATCAAGTATTTAATTTAGTACAACCCGATATTATTTTAGGCTTAGAAACTAAGGACAAATCAACTCAAACCTCAACAACTACTACCCACTATCCAATCCCCAATTCCCACTCCCCACTCATCATGATTCCCACCGGTGGTTCATCGGGACAAATTAAATTTGCCATTCACACTTGGGAAACCCTCACGGCTTCAGTGCAGGGATTTAGAGAATATTTTCACATCAAACAAGTTAATTCATATTGTATTTTACCTCTATATCATGTCAGTGGTTTAATGCAGTTTATGCGTTCTTTTACCACAGACGGAAAGTTAGTAATTCAACCATTTAAATCATTAGAAAGCAGTCAAATATCCCCAATCAAACCTACAGAATTTTTCATATCTTTAGTCCCGACACAATTACAACGCCTACTACAAAACTTAGAATTAACTACATGGTTATCCCAATTCAACACCGTACTTTTAGGTGGTGCGCCAGCTTGGGATGAACTATTAGAAAAAGCCAAATTCCATAACATTCGATTAGCACCAACCTATGGAATGACAGAAACCGCCTCCCAAATTGCCACCCTCAAACCAGATGATTTTTTGAATGGTAAAATTAACAGTGGTCAAATTCTTCCCCATGCCCAAGTGACAATTTGTAATCAACAAGGGGAAGTTCTACCAGCAAATCACATAGGAAATATTACAATTCAAGCTCAATCTTTATCCCTTGGTTATTATCCTCAACTTGTGGAGAACCAAAATTATTTCCAAGTAGATGATTTAGGTTTTTTAGATGGACAAGGTTATCTAAACATTGTCGGCAGAAACAGCGACAAAATCATCACAGGTGGAGAAAACATCTACCCGATAGAAATAGAATCAGCCATCCGCGCCACACAAATGGTAGCTGATGTTTGCGTAATTGGTATACCAGATCAGCAATGGGGACAAGCATTAACAGCAATTTATATTCCTAAAGACACCAATACATCTGTCAGTGAAATTAAAACTGCCATCTCCCATCAACTCAGCCGATTTAAAATCCCCAAACATTGGATATCATTAGATACCTTACCCCGCAACCCTCAAGGTAAAATCAGTCGCCAACAACTACAACAAATAGCCCTGTTAAAAACAGAAACCAAGTAAAAAAACTCCGCGTATCTTTGCGCCTCCCTCCGCGCCCCTCCGCGTTTAAAAACAATTTTCACCAAACCTCTACCTAACCAGAAAACTCAGCCCGCAACTGACTCACCACCCGATCCAATCCCACAGAATGAGCCGCCTTAAACAACACACGATCGCCCCCCTGCACAAACGTAGTCAATCTCGCAACTAAATCAGCATGGGTAGCAAAACACTCAGATGGGATTCCCTCAGCACTTTTGGCGATCGCTTCCGCATCTTCCCCATCAACTAGCACCAACAAACCATCTAATTTTAAGTTACGGACTGTTTCCCCTACCCGTTGGTGTAACTGTGCTGATCGCTCGCCTAATTCTTTCATCGCCCCCAACACCGCAATTTTCCGTTTTCCTGGTGTATCGGCTAATAATTGCAACGCTGCTAACATAGCTTCTGGTGCAGCATTATAAGTCTCATCTAATATTAATACATCATTGGGCAAACTAAAACGCTGTGATCGCCCAGTCGGCATATTCACGCTCACACCAGCTTGCAAGCTCGACCATTCAATCCCTAATACCTTTGCCACTGCCAAAGCTGCTAAGTAATTGGTGGCATTATGACGACCGGGCAAAGGTAAAGGTAGACGTAATCCAGCCACTTCCACAATGGCATTATCAACTAGAGAACCTTGAATATCCCCACCAGATAAACCATAAGTTAATACTTCCCCTGACCAAAATTTTCCTGCTGTCGCCATCAACAACGGATTGTCATGGTTAAGAATCGCCACACTATCCTTGGGCATTTCGGCTAATAACTCACATTTTGCCTCAGCGATCGCCTCTTCTGAACCCAATAACTCAATATGTGCTGTTCCGACGTTGGTAATCACCCCAATTGTGGGATTGGCTATTTGGGTGAGTTCGGCAATTTGTCCCCTACCCCGCATAGCCATTTCAATCACAGCGTAATCGTGTTCAGCGTTCAGTTCTAGAAGGGTTTTCGGGACACCGATTTCGTTGTTGAAATTGCCATAAGTCTTGTGGATATTACCTTTCGTCCCCAACACTGCGGCGATCAATTCTTTTGTAGTAGTTTTCCCTACCGAACCCGTCACCCCAATCACTGGGATATCGAAGCGATCGCGCCACCATCTACCCAGTTTTTGATAAGCCTCTAGGGTATTGCTGACTTGTAAGACAGGGAATCCAGGATTCTCGTAATCATCATCAACAATAGCCGCGATCGCACCATTAGCGATCGCTGTCTGGACAAACTCATGTCCATCAAACTTTTCTCCCCGAAAAGCCAGAAAAACTTCCCCTGGCTTGATAATCCGCGTATCTGTTTGGATACCGCTACTAACTTGTGCTAACGCCGCTTCCGATATATTGAAAGGACGAGCTAAAAGAACTTCTATTAGTTGATTTAAAGTAACAGACCAAGACATATTAATCAATTCAAAATACCCTACGGGAAGCTAAAGCTACAAAATTCAAAATTCAAAATAAGTGTTTGAAACCCTTAAACCCTTAAACCCTTACACCCCTATACCCCAATACGGTTCAGTTAAGAAAATAAATTAACTGCTACACATAAAACAGATCTATTTTTTGGAGGGGGCTTGGGGGACGCAACCGTCCCCCAATCGGGGGTTTGGGGGAGAATCCCCCAAGTCTTGGTTCTTCTGAAATCGATAAGCTGACAACGTTAACTGAACCGTATTGCCCTATACCCTTACTCCCTAAACCCAGTCTCAACAGAAAATCTGGGTGCGTAAGTTCTAACTAAACATGCCAAAGAAGTTAAACTCCTTTGGCACACTTAGTATATAAGTATTTGGTAATTATGGCTTGCTAATTGCCAGAAATAATTTTGTGATCAGCTTAAATTTGGTTTTTGAGTGACATCGTTTGTAAAATTCGTATTGCTATATCAGGGGAAATACCCAAAGCTTGATATAAATCTTTTAAAAAGTTTGTTTCTTCTTCAGTAACATGATTTTCACTCAAAACCAAATCACTGGCTACGGCAAAAGCTACTTCTCGTAACTCTAGAGATAAAGATTCTTTAGCCAAATTAAATAAGGCATTAAAACCGTCTCGCCGGAGAATCATCAAGGTTTTGTCACACAACTGGGCGATCGCTTCCGTGGAGTAGTTTCTTAAAGGCTTTGAGCGAGACAGTTCACAAGAGATAGAACGCTCTTGTTCATAGGATAAATAACCATCTAACGCTGTTGCCAATAAAATAATAGCAACAAAAGCTTCTGTGGAACTGAGTACTTCTGGGGCTTGGTTTTCTCTGCCCAGGAAGGTGTCTAATAAATTCATGATAGTCGCTCCTGGTGGGGGTCTCAATAGCGGTACAGTTACCCGTTTGTTTTTGGCTTACAGATAAGTCTGCATCGCTGTGAGACTTAACATAATTTAGTGTTCCCAGGATTTTTGTATAGCGAACACTAGTAATTAATGGGTTGCGACTAAAAGTATACCTTTAGGAGTGGATTTAATGTTCTCCTGTCTTCTCAATTGTTTCAATAACCGCCAGACCTATACCAGAAGCTGTAATCAACAGTACTACCGATAGCAGAAAGGCGCTGGTTAGCATCCGCAAGGCTTCATCGAAAAAAATGTAGGTGGTCATTGCTTCACCTGTTGAATTCTGTGCTGCTAGTACTTTTTGTTTCTCCACCTCCTGAGTCAGGAATTCCGTCGAGAAACTGCTAGCAATTGCATCTTAACAAAACTTTAGCTCCTTCAGTTTATGAAAAAAAATATTTCTTTCTGAAGATTCGATGAAATTAGCCTAGATTTTGTTGCGTACAGTACTGAAAGATTTTTTATGAGAAGAATCAGCTATCTTTATTGCTATCACTTTAGTTGATGGGGGGTAAAATAAAACACTTATACTCTGGAAATAGCTCTGAGTGGGAATAAACAGGCATAAAATTCATAGCAGCCAATTTTTAATCTCTAAATCGCTAAAATACTTAGCAGATATTTTGAGGAAATTTACTGATAAAACAAAATTTGCAGACCTTTGCTTTTACATCAGGTCAATTATGAGAAAGAATTAAAAATTTATTTACAAAATTTATATGTTTTCAGCCTAAAGATGGAAGATTTTGTCAACGGTAAACTTTATTGATATTGTTTCTTGTGAATTCTGCGGTGTTTTCTCCCAAACTAAAGCAAAAATAAATCCATGATACAAAATGATACAGAACTATTGACAACATCTGGTGCGGCTGTACCTATTCTGATTACGGGTGGTGCAGGCTTTATTGGCTCCAATTTCGTCCATCATTGGTATGAACAGTACCCAGGCGATCGCATAATTGTTTTGGATGCGCTCACCTATGCAGGGAATCGCCAAAATTTAGCAGATATAGAAGGAAAAGCAAATTTAAGATTTGTCAAGGGAGATATAGGTGATCGCGCTCTCATTGATCAGCTACTAGAGGAAGAAAAGATTCAGGCGATCGCCCACTTTGCAGCTGAATCTCACGTTGATCGCTCAATTGTCGCGCCAGATGCTTTCATTCAGACCAATGTTGTAGGTACATTTACTTTATTAGAAGCCTTTCGCCATCACTGGACAAAACAAGGCAAACCTGCTAACTACCGCTTTCTCCACGTCTCTACAGATGAAGTTTACGGCAGCCTTGAACTAGATGATCCAGCTTTTACAGAAACAACTCCTTACGCCCCCAACAGTCCCTATTCCGCCTCTAAAGCAGGTAGTGATCATCTAGCACGAGCTTATTACCACACCTACGGTTTACCAACCTTAATTACAAATTGCTCCAATAACTACGGCCCCTATCACTTCCCCGAAAAATTAATTCCCCTAATATGCCTCAATATTCTCTTAGGTAAACCTCTACCTATCTATGGAGATGGGTTAAATATCCGTGATTGGTTATATGTTGAAGACCATTGTCGTGCTTTAGATATTGTCATTCATCAGGGTAAACCAGGAGAAACCTACAACATTGGCGGTAATAACGAAATCAAAAACATTGACCTTGTTCAGATGATCTGTGAGTTAATGGACGAATTAGCCCCTGATTTACCCGTCTCTCCCGCCAGTAAACTCATTACCTTCGTCAAAGACCGCCCCGGACACGATCGCCGTTATGCGATCGATGCGACAAAAATCAAAACAGAATTAGGTTGGGAACCCCAACAAACAATCTCGACTGGATTACGCCACACCATCCAGTGGTATCTAACTCATCGCCATTGGTGGGAAGCACTTTTACCAAAGGAGTAGGTCAAGATTATCAGGGAAAAATCATGTTCACCAACTTTGAACAAACCATAGTTGATACAACAGCAGCTCAAATCAATCTAGTCAAAGGAGGTCAAGGCGCGCCACTACTTTTATTACATGGCTATCCTCAAACCCATGTCATGTGGCATAAGATAGCACCTCTCTTAGCTGAAAACTTCACCGTAGTCGCCACAGATTTAAGAGGATACGGTGACAGTTCCACACCCACCAGTACACCCAATCACATCAATTATTCCAAAAGGGTGATGGCGCAAGATCAAGTCGAGGTCATGTCAAAGCTAGGATACGAAGAATTTTATGTCGTCGGCCATGACCGAGGAGCGCGAGTTGCTCATCGTCTGGCGTTAGATTATCCTCATCGTGTCAAAAAACTAGCCTTACTAGATATTGCACCCACCCATAAAATGTACAGGACAACCGATCAAGAATTTGCCACAGCTTATTATCATTGGTTCTTTTTGATTCAACCCGATAATTTACCAGAAACCTTAATCGGAGCTAATCCCGAATATTATCTACGCAACTGTTTAGAAAAATGGGGTAAAGATTTTTCAGCTTTTCATCCTCAGAGGCTATTTATAAAGTAAATCTAAAAGTGAGTATAAAAGTAAGCTTGGAGGTATAGGATACATGAAATATAGTGTATTTACATAGCTACTCATGGGACGAAAGTCTTACCCCACAGACTTAACTGATATGGAGTGGGAAATTCTGGCTCCATTGATTCCACCAGCCAAAGAAGGAGGGCATCCACGCACAACGGATATGCGTGAGATATGCAATGCTATCTACTATCACTTGAAAACGGGATGCCAATGGAATATGCTTCCGGGGGACTTTCCACCCAGTTCAACTGTTTACAGTTACTACCGCAAATGGCAGCGCAAAGGAGTCTGGGAAAAATTAAACCATACACTGCGCGGACAAGTTCGCACAAAACTAGGCAAATCAACGCAACCCACAGCGATCGCCGCAGACAGTCAGTCGGTCAAAACTGACCAAAAAAAGGGGAAGTGTACGGTTTTGACGGGTGTAAAAAGGTAAAAGGAAGAAAGCGGCAGACTCTAGTTGATAGCCTGGGACTGTTGTTGAAAGTTGTTGTCAGTGAAGCCAATGCGCCGGAACGGGTACTTGCTGCCTACGCATTAATGGAACTTTTAGAGGAGCGTCCGGAATTACTGGAAAAAGTTCAAGTCATGTGGGTTGATTCCGGTTACGACGGCGATAAATTTGCTCTTTCAGTTTGGTTGATGATCCAAGCACATGTTGAAGTCATACGGCGTACTGAGCAAGAATTCCGGATTTTGCCCAAACGTTGGGTAGTCGAAAGAACATTTGGCTGGTTGAACCAATATCATCGTCTCAGTAAGGATTATGAGCATCTTCCAGAGATGAGCGAAGCAGCTATATATGCTGTAATGACTAGGATTAT
Source organism: Trichormus variabilis 0441 (assembly GCF_009856605.1). Classification (NCBI taxonomy): domain Bacteria; kingdom Bacillati; phylum Cyanobacteriota; class Cyanophyceae; order Nostocales; family Nostocaceae; genus Trichormus; species Trichormus variabilis. The sequence goes on from NZ_CP047242.1 coordinate 4,582,729, forward strand.
GCTACGTCGTCTTGTATCCTAAAGATTTACTTTATAAATAATCTCTCAAGCTTTAGCCGAATATATACGCTGCTTTTGTCAGCCGGCTGTAATTCACGCAACCTGTGAAGATTATCGTGCTGCGGCCACGATTGATTTAGAACATGATGAACTCGACATAGAACAGAAAATTCAATGTCCTGTACTGGTGCTGTGGGGTGAAAAAGGAATTATTGAACGCAAATACAATGTTTTAGAAACGTGGCAAGAACGAGCCATTGATGTGCAAGGTCAGTCTCTACCTTGTGGTCATTTTCTACCTGAAGAAGCACCAGAAGAGACTTATCAGGCTATTTATAAGTTTTTAACTCACCATCTCTCAGATCATTCCAATGGCGATCGCTCTAGTAGTAGTTAGTAATACCAATTAAAAAAAAGAATGCGACAACAATCTGTAGAGACGCGATTCATCACGTCTTCACCCAATGATGTGTTGCTGCTGTGATGAAAGGCAGATAAATTTTAGTGAATTATAGGTAGGCTAGGCAATGTCCAGCATATCCGGGTTTTGGTGGGCAATGCCCACCCTACAAATACTTACGTTTGTTCAATCATCAAATCGGATTCCCATATACTGGTTTTTGTTTAAGGACTAGCTGTATCTACTCTCACAGAAATAACCTTAATCTTTACGTATTTGTCTAACTTCTTTGACGCGCCAACAACACGAAAGCTCACAGAAACAGGAGAATTAGAACCTACTATTTTTCTAGGAATAACCGCCTCATATTCACTAGTCTGATTTGAATTGTTTAAAGTCCATTGAGTAATATAACGATTATTAACTATTAACTCTAAATTTGTTTTTAAATTTGCTTCTACTGACAGATTATCTATTTTAGCCATTAACTTCAAATCTTCTAATTTCTGAGTATCAATAGGTAAAATAAATTCAGCTTCTGGAGATTTAATTAAACTGCCATCTACTTCAGCTTTTCCCCAACCTTTCCGAGTAAAATTACGCAAGTTGCCACTTTCTGCAAAATTTATACTCAATGGTACAGCACATCGAAAATTTCCATTGAGATATCCCCAACCCTGACGGTTAAAAGAAATATTAGCTAATAGTTGTTCCAGTGAATCTTGTGGGTTGCGACTAATCAGCTTTCCTTTCGTACTACAAAGACGTTCTTCTGTTTGATTGACAAAATCTTGGTAAATCAGAATTTTGATAATATCGCCAGCCTTGTTTACATAAATAAAAGGTGAGTCTATTTGATTAGGTGCGATCGCTTCACCAAATCGCTCATATTCTCTAACTCGTTCAGCAAAAATTTCTGGTTCTGGATTGTACCAATTAGGAAAATTCGATAAAACCCAATTTGCTTGGGATTTCATTTTTAAATAATGCCCATCCCAAGGACGTTTAAAGAAAAGTTCATTGGGAAAAAGCTGTAAAATTAACATCAAAGGTAAGAGAGAATATTTGAATAACCCTTTTACATCATCTATATTTGCAGCTACCCAGACAATCAAAGCCATCGCCGCCCAAAAAGCATATCTACTGAAAATTTCCTGGCCATGATTCCAGTTTGTTTGGCTTAAAGTTGGCTGGAGCATTAAGAAAAATGCTACTAGCAATATATCACTTTGGTTGAATGCTGGCTGTTTCTTCTTGATTACAACTAGAAGTACGCGATATACCAGAAGAATCAAAACCCCAATCATTAGACCTGGAAACCCAACAATTAGTCCCTGATTCAAATCAAATAATGTAGAAGTAAAGCGTTCCCAGCTAATTAAACTAGGGTTGACAAATCCTCTTTTGGCAATCAAATTGGGGATTTGGTAATGATAATAGAAAAATCCATAAGGAAAAAGAGATGAAGCGGCTATTAAAGCCAGCCAAATATGTTTCTTGATGAACTGTAAGGGATTATTTACTATATTGGATTTGAAGTTCTTGAGGACAAAGAATATTAAAATTGATGCCAAAAGAAAAACTACTGATGGGTTTTGTAAGGTTGCTAAAGTCGCAGCGATCGCCGCAATGTAAATTCGTTGCTCAAGAAAGGCACATCCGGAGATTAAAATAGATGCAGCGATGAAAACCTCAGGGTGAGGCCATCGCAGATAAAAGAACACGCACCCAGCTAAATATAATAAGGCGATCGCCCAACGTACTAAAGGAGATTGTCGGGAAAACAACAAAACATAAACCAGGGTGAAGCTGATAAAAATTGCGTTGGTTAGCTGAAAAGCTTTAAGTTCATTGAGTCCCAAAACAGCAAGAAAAGCTTTAGCAGGGAGATTGATTAGCGGATAAAGCCAGAAGTGATAACCAAAATACTCTCCCCTCGTAGACTTGAGAATGCCCAAATAAATCTCATTTTCCCCATTTCTCAAAGCTTCCAGCGTTCCTTGGAGAACCTTAACATCATAAGAACTAGGTTGAGTTTCCACAATCTTGATCAGACTGGTAATATCACCTTCTCTAATATCTGGGCTGAAATGATTAAAGAACCCTTGGAGAATCAAAGCATATTCATAGCCATCGCCTTGTCTAATTGGATTGGTCTTGAGACAGTATAAAATTAGAACAATTGTGAAAATTGAGATAAAGATAACAGCAAATTTTTTAGAAGCGATCACACTGACAAAGGAGTCTAACGGATAATTTCTCATAGAGCTTAATCGCCACATCGTAAAGTTATTTGAAATAGCAATAATATATTTTCAAAAATCACATTTCAGAATATCAGCTAAAGTCGTGTCAGTAAACTCCATGATTTTGAAGTTTAGTTTGCTACACATAGCCTAAGGAACAAAAGGTTGAGCATGAGCGAGTTTACCCTTACTGAATAATTTATTACTCCTAACTCAGCACTCAAGTTTGATTAAAATCAATGATAATGATAAAGATTTTCAATAAATTCGATAATTGAGAAGCTCACACAGCTAGCTATACCACTGCTACCACTGATGTTTAGGCTTTTATCGCCTGAAAAAGCCAAATAAAATTAACCTTGACTTATGGATTAGGTTAAGAGAAACTAACTAATGACGGATGCGTTGACTTATAAAATTAATAATTTTTGTAAATTTTCTGAGATATTTATTTTGAGAGATGGAACATTAGTTAAAAAATGGCAAGTTTGTATCTAAGTAACAATGTTCCTAGAGCTATACATATAGCTTGCTGCTAAGGCAGTAAAATTCAAGCGGACTTATTGTGGTTGGCTAAGAGTATGGAAACATTAGAATTTATCATCTATCCAGACGGTCGAGTACAAGAAACGGTCACTGGCATTGTAGGGGCTTCCTGTGCTGAGGTTACAGCAGCAATAGAAGCACAACTAGGGCAAGTACTTACTCATCAGCCAACCTCAGAATTTTTCGCCACCCAGGTTCAAGAATCTAGCGTGGCAAATACGCAAACTACTTACAGCGATTGGTAAGTTCTCATAGCAGTTCATTGTCGTTGATTTACAACCACCATGTCACACTTTAGCCAAATTAAGACTCAGATCCGTAACCTCGAATCTTTACAAGAAGCGCTCACCGATTTGGGCATAGACTGGAAACCAGGCCCACAAGAAGTACGCGGCTATCGCGGTCAAACCCATCCTGCGGAAATCACCATTGAGCAGGAAAATGGCTATGATATCGGCTTTAGATGGAATGGCAAAGAATATGAACTAGTGGCAGACCTACAATATTGGCAACAAAACCTGTCAGTTGATGGTTTCTTACGCCAAGTTACCCAACGTTATGCTTACCAAACAGTAGTGAAAGAAACTGCTCGTGTAGGCTTCCAGGTCTCCGAACAGCAAAAAAATGAAGATGGTTCGATTCGCCTAGTTGTACAGCGCTGGAGTGCGTAATGGCTGATTTTCTGCCGTCGCCAGAACAAGAAGACAATCGTTCCGGTTTTGAGCCAGAACTAGGGGGTTTTTTGCGGGATGCCCCAGAACGTTCTGGTTTTGAACCAGAATTGGGCGGAATACTGCGGCAAAAAGGTGTTTATGTTGACGAAATCACCTGTATTGGTTGCAAGCATTGCGCTCATGTGGCGCGGAACACATTCTACATTGAGCCTGATTATGGGCGATCGCGTGTAATTCGTCAAGATGGGGACGCGGAAGAAGTTATTCAAGAAGCAATCGATACTTGTCCGGTTGATTGTATTCATTGGGTTGATTACACCGAACTCAAAAATTTAGAAGAAGACCGTAAATTCCAGGTAATTCCTGTTGTTGGCTACCCAGTAGACCATGCAGTGGCAACTACCGAAAAGCGGCGGAAAAAGCAAAAGTCAAAAAATAAAAAATCCCGTTATTAACATAAAAAATTAAATCTATAAAAGTAAAAGGACTGTTAATAACAGCCCTTTTATTTTTGTGATTTTTTTTAAGTCTCGATTTAGCATCAATCCGGTATTCACTTTTGATGATGATTCCCCTTGAGCTTAACCTCATTTCATGGGCTTAACTAAATTGAATTTAGCTGGATTTTATTTAAGGTTCAAAGGATCATGTTGTGACAACAACTTTTCTACTTTTGCTTCATCAATGCGCGCAGCTAATCTTCTGGCTTCATGCAAATCTCTAGTGGTTTTAGCTAGAGTAAAAGTTGAACCAACAGAAAAAGCCAAACCCATACTCATAAAGCCTTTTACCCAGTTATCTACAGGTAAATTCGCAATTCCAAAACTAGTCATAGAAATAGAAAGCACAAAAGCAGCCCATGTTTGAATAACCCAAGCCGCACTATCTTTCTGAGGCCCAATAGTTTGCATATTTTTCACCTGTGATGAGATTTCTTAAGAATAATTATGTGTATGTTTTAATGTTTAATAAGGGAATTCCAGATAAAAAAATATCCAAAATGTAGGGTGCGTCAGTATGAAGAATTTATGAGTATAGTTAGGTTCTATGGCACTGACGCACCCTACTAAACCATGAATTTTGGATAATTTATTTTTTGTTGTTCCCTAATTAAGATTAAATATGATTATATTGATTACTAAATTCGCTGATTTTTAGAATCAATCCACTTTATTAACTGGACTCAAGAAAGTAATTTTTAACTAATAAAAATAAGTAAAAACTGGCACAGGAAATGTACCAGTTTTAGGATTGTCATCAAGCTCTAGTTGATATTCTCAAAATTTCAGTTTTGACTATTCAGTCTCTGGGAAGGTTTGTACTTTACCATCTGGGCTGAGAAGAACCCGAATTCTTGTCATTTGCCCAGAGCGATTAGCAGAAACAAAGGGTTCTCCGATAGCAGGCATTCCAACTAAATCAACATAATCTCTAGCTGCCTTGCCTAAAGGTAAAATCCGCTCAATTGAGCCATCTACCCCCAGCATGACGCTATACTCCAAGGTTTGTGCAAATCCTGAGGGTGGTTGCCAACGCTTTTTGAAAAACTCCCTAGCTTCTGCTACCTGTGGTGTATCAAACAGTGTGCCAGTGTTACTCGTAGCAATGTCACCAGACGAAGCTGTCTTGGGTTCACTTCTCGAACCATCTATTAATGAGCTAGTGTCAGCCAACTCTGGAGAAGTATTGACTCTACTTCTTGTGGCTTGTGAGGTTACTGGTGAGTAGGCCTGAGGAATTGCATTGTTAGGTATGGTAGCCAGTGGTGGTGGTACCGGTGGAATACCAGAGGCAATATTACCTGTAGAGGTGGATAATCTGGGGGGCAAATTCCGCTTGAGAGTAATCCCTGCTGAGTTAATACCCCCTGAGGGATTTGGTTGAATAGCCACTTGTTGCCCTGGTGGAGTAATACCTCCTGCATTGCCTGAGATTGGTGGAATGTTTGTCTGAGGTATATTTAATGGTTGTTTTGAAGTTACAGAGTTGGGAGGTAAAGCAGAATTAGCTGGGAAACTGGTATTAGGAGATATGAGGGGAGTTGTCGGTAAACCAGTATTGGGAGGAGGTGGCGGAGCCGAACCTAAAGGCAAGGACGATGAATTATTAGCAGGGGCTAGTTCAGATTGAGGTGCGGGAAAATTAGGTAGGGTTGGTTGTAAAGCTATTTGTTCATCGTTGGGATTGCTGTTTGTTGCTGTCTGCTGCTCTTTTTGTTTGGTGTTATTAGCATATTGCCAAGTTAAAGGCGTTAAACCTAAAGCTAATACTAATACGGCAGCAACAGAAGCCCAAGCCGGGAACCGTACCACGGAACTAGTGTTATTGAGAGATGGTAATGCCATTACATCTGTCGAATATTCATCTAACGCTGTTGCGAGATCGAACAGTTGCAACAAACTTAGTTGAATAACATAGCCAGATGCTTGATTAGCTAAGGAACCAAGAAATAAATTGTGTGTTAAATAATCGCCCGGTTCTAAATAGATTTTTGTCCCTGGTATTTGGGGTATAAAAGATTTTGTGGTTTTAGATAAGAGTGAAGCTTGATGAAAATCTGTTAATTCTTCAGTAGATACTTTAGTTGAATCTTCCAGTTCAGAGACATTAAAACGAAAACTATCTGGTGGCTGTTGGAGAAATTGTTGTACGTAAGTGGTGACAGCATCACATAAAGCTTCAAGTTGGTCGCGATCGCCTCGAATTGGTACTCTGTTTTCTTCGGGCAATTGCGGGTCATCAAAGCGCAACTCAAAGGTTAAGTGCCTAAGTACTGGTTTGCCCATCCAACGTGACAAAGGGGAGCTTTGCGCCAATACTTCTAGCGTACAAGTAGGTGGTGTGTAGCGGCGAATGACAGAATTAGATAGAGGCATGGCAGGAACTGCAAAGGAGATGTTTTCAAAATTTTGCGGAACGGTCGATGAGTGCTAGCCAAAGACGGCGGTGTCCACCAGGAGCGCTATAAAACAGCAAATCTACAAGTAGTTTCAGCGCTAGGTTGGTTAGTAAATCCGTCGAGATTTGCTCGTCCTCTTCCATCCGCTCTTGGTAGGTGTTGCAGAAAGCATCTATGTAGTCTCCAAGTAAAGCAGCCTGATGAGGTTCCCGATTTTTTTCCGCCATTTGTTCTAGTAGACCCACCGCACGACGAATTAATTCCTGGTGCTGTTTGGCGAGGTAGCAGATGATGAGAACAAGCGATCGCGCTTCTTCTACATCCAGCTTTTTCCGCCCTCCTTGACCTTTGCGTAGAGGGTTTGACTGACGCAAACGCCATAAAGCTACGCGGTCTGGCACTTTCGACTCTAGATTCAGACTGGTTGCCGCCGAGAGCATAGCCTCAGAGCCAATTCCCGTCAGGGTTTCCAGTGCCAACAGTACCAAATCTAACTGAGTTTTGATGTTGTCCCATTCAACGACATTTGGGGTTGGGAGTTTAATTAAGTCCTCCCATTGGGAATTGGGAGTGGCTGGATCAGCGGCCGATTGCATAACTTTAAGCATAGGTGATCAGGCTGGTAGGGGCTGTTGCTGTTACCCATTTTGAAACCAGACTCTGAATAATTAGAGTTGGTTTCCTCTGAAAAATGCAGGAAGAAGAAGGGAGGAGGAGGGGCAGGAAGAGAAGTCGCCAAGAGGGTCTCCCTCCGGGCGAACTTCCCTACGGGATGCTACGCGAACGGGGACAGGGAGAGAAATTTTTACTCACCATTCAGGACTCACCACTTCCTAATCCTTTCTTCAAGTCAGAATGTGAAAAAGTTTGAGTATGAGTCTTTGCTGGATTCTTAACTGCACTATCTTTTCTGAACTTTGGTAAACAGCAATTGTCACTGTCTTACTCTACTTGATGAAAATTTATTTTCAACAGTGTAGAAAGTGAATTGTCATGGTAAAATATACTTACTTATTATCTACTAATTAAGTACTTAAGTATAAATAAATATAATCAGAAAATCTAATGTCTAATTATTAACAATAAGCTTCATCGAAGAATGAATAATTAGATACTCGTGATTAAATTAGGAACTTAGTAAAATTTATTGCTAAAGGTTTGATAAATAAAATTCATTAAAGAAGGGTAGAGAACAGGATGATTCTCTACCTTTCTTTTCATTAGGAGGTGCAGAGTGAAGGTACTAAAGTTATAGGACTTACGCGCCCAGATTTTCTTTTGAGACCGGGTGTAAGGGTGTAAGGGTGTAAGAGTTTCAAATATTTATACCCCTAAACCCCTAAACCCCTAAACCCTTCTCCAAACCCTTGATCTTTCGTTTTCATCCGTAAGTCCTAAGTTATTCTCCCTGCCTTGTTTGCTTCAAGAAATATGAGCGACTGTCACCCCACTACCACCATCAGATTGTTCTGCTGGCTCGTGATGGCTAACTCTAGGGTGTTGTTCTAAAAAGGCGTGGACACCTTGACGGAGTTTGCCAGTACCGTGTCCGTGAATAATCCAGATTGGGCCAGTTGCTTCAGAAATGGCTTTGTCTAAAATGTATTCGGCATCTGCTACCCGTTTACCTCGTAAATCCACAGTATTTTTGGAGGTACGAATTGCTAGAACCGGTTGGGCTGGTGGGGGTGGAGTAACTGGGGCTGGCTTAGCCTTGACGATTGGTTCCGGTTTTTGACCATCGAGAGATTCGATATCTTCTAGCTTCACCGTCATTTTCATGATGCCAAAGCGGACTGTTAACTCACCATCTTCATCAGGGGCGGTTAACACATCGGCTGTTTGCCCAAATTGGGAGATGCGAATGCGATCGCCTATTTTGGGAACAAACCCCGGTTTTGCCTTTGGTGGTGGTGCTGGTTGATATTTTTGGGCTATTTGATTGAGGTTGTTGGTTGCTTGCTGGGCATCTTGGGCTGTGGCTGTACCTTGCTGCAAGCGGCGAATTACTTTGGCGATTTCACCTTTGGCTTGGGTAATGGCTTGTTGTACCGCTACTTCCTGGGAAGCCCGCAGAGATTGTTCTCGCTCTTGTAATGCCGCCGCTTTGTTAGATACTTCTTTATACAAACGTTCTGCTTGTTGTAATATTTTCTGCGCTTCTGCGGCTTTGGTTTCCTGGCGACGACGTTGGGCTTCTAACCCGGCAATTACCAGGTTAACTTCGTCAGTTGCTTCTCCCACTTGGGTTTTTGCCTGTTCTACCACTTCCGCCTTTAAACCCAAACGTAGGGCGATCGCTAAAGCATTAGAACGTCCAGGGATACCCCACAACAAACGATAGGTAGGCGACAAAGTAGCATCATCAAATTCTACGGAAGCATTTTCAAAGCGCTGATCTTCATATTTCAGGGCTTTTAATTCGCCAAAGTGAGTTGTAGCAACAGTTAGCTGGGCATGATCCGCTAGATATTGTAAAAGGGCGATCGCTAAAGCACTCCCCTCCGCCGGATCTGTACCTGCGCCAACTTCATCAAGTAAAACTAGGGATTGGGGACGATATTCTTCTTTGTCCCCAGTCCCTAAAGCATTTAAAATCCGGCTAATGCGACGAATATGCCCAGAAAAAGTCGATAAACTTTGTTGTAGTGATTGTTCATCGCCAATATCTGCTAATACTTGGTCAAACCAAGGAATTTCTACTGGCTCACGGGCGGGGACGAATAAACCCACCTTGGCCATTAAGGCTGCCAGTCCCAGGGTTTTTAATGTTACCGTTTTCCCACCAGTGTTAGGCCCTGTAATCGTTACTACCCGGATATGGGGGCTGATTAACAAATCCACCGGAATTACCGCATGACCTTGTTCGTGCTGTTGTTGCCAAACTAATAGGGGATGGTGTAACTGCCTCAAGGTAATGATTTCTTGTTCCTGGCGGTCAATAAATCTAGGGGGATTGGCTTTGAGCCATAAACTATATCTGGCTCTAGCAGTTGCCATATCCAAAGTTGTGACAATTGCTAATAACCGTTCTAAATCAGGTTTAACTGCTGCTACTTTTTCCGTGAGTGCGCGACGAATCGCTTCTTCTTCGGCTTGCTCTTTTCTAATTGTCTGCCGCAGTTGGTTACCCATCGGCACAACAGAATTAGGTTCTATGTATAACGTTGCCCCACTGGTTGAGGTGTCATGAACAATACCGGGAATAGCATCCTTCTGTGGTGCTTTGACAGGGATGACAAAGCGATCGCCTCGCTGGGTAATCAGTTGTTCCTGAACCGCATTAGATTTTACTTGTAAGATATTTTGCAGCTTTTGGGTAATCTGACTCCGCAATTTCCGCAATTCTGTACGGATGTCACCTAATTTCGTGCTGGCACGGTCTGTCACCTGACCCCGTTCATCAATACAGCGATGTATTTCCTGTTCTAGTTCAGGGTAAGTGCGTAACTCAGCCACCAACTCAGTTAAAATTGGTATATCTTCTTGGTTATCAATTATACGTCGTAAATTTCTAGCACCTGCAAGAGTAGTCGCGATCGCCAAAAGTTCATCTCCAGCCAAAATCCCTTGCAGTTCTGATCTTTCCAAGGAATCACCAATATCTTGGATACCCTCAAAAGATAAACCGCTTGCCAGACGACTTTCCAGTTGATAAACTTCTTTTGTCTGTTCTAACAACTGCTCGCTTGCTGCTTGAGATGCAGGGATTTGTAGATGAAGAGATGCGATCGCCCCTAGTTTAGTTGCCGCAAATGTAGAAAGATGCTGACAAAGGCGATACCATTCCAGTAGTTCTAAAGTTTCAGATTGAATCAAGGCTGCAAAATCAAATCTGAAGTGATCGTAACAATTCTAGCCTCTCTATAGCCAATTCTTAAAGGCTGAAATGAATTAAGTTGACAGTAGACTGTTAACAGTTAACAGTTGTTATATTTATTACACTGTCTTATTTCCGTAAATAACTAAAACTCGCATTCGGTCTACCTACGAAGCAGGAGCGAGTAAATTGATATTTTTGGATAATTGCTAGTGATTGTTCTGCCTCAGATTTATTATTATCAAAATCAAACATCCAGTGATTACCATCTACAATTTTCCAGCGATTCTTTATTTTGTTGACTGTTGTAGTAGCGGGATTGAATGCCACACAATCTTCACCAGGCACAGAACCAGAGGGTGCGAGATTATTGACTAATAAATATGTGAAAGATGGCTGTGGTCTACCAACAAAGCAGGATTTATTCATGCGGTAATTCTTAATGATTTGGAAAGCGAGTTTTGCCTCATTGGCTTGATTACCAAAATCAAACATCCAATGATTACCACCTTCAACTATTTTCCAACTACCATTAACTTGATTAACAGCAATATTATTGGGATTAAAAGCAATACAATCTTCCCTGAGTGCTGGCGGTGATTGCCCTTTTTGCAATGAAATTGAGTTAGAACGATAGGTTTTATTTGCCCTTCTATCATTAAGGACAATATATACAGAACTAGGTGGTGTTTGACCTTGCTCAACCGCAAACCAGAGAGAATTTAAGTTTTGCGGCAATGAAAAAGCACAAAAACCATAGATTCGCTGATTATTTTGGGTGTTATAAATATCTACCCAAGTTCGAGAAGAGTTATTATTCAGCCCGCAGGGAGGAAGGTCAGAGGAGCTATCAAACAATTGAGCCGGAAATGCCGACCAGTTAGCTACAGCCAACTTATATCTTTGAAAATTTTTGCCTGCATTTGTGTAAGATTCCTGACCTTGAAATACTAATTTTGGCTGAGGAAGATGATTAGATGCTAACTGAATCATATTCCCAAAAGAGGGATTAATACTAGCTGGCGCTACAACTTGAGAGACATTAACAGCAGTCGCCACAGTAGAAAAACTCGACAATAACCATCCGGCGATCGCTAAACCTGTAAACTGACTGTAATTTCTAACTCGCATTTTCCTACAACCTCCAGCAACAGTGACTCTTGCCATCCAACTTACGTACTTGGTAAAACCCGTAAATCCTGACAGCTATTCATCAATAAGTTACTGATTGATTTTTTATGCAGGAATCCCAAAATTCCTAGCCAATTAACTTTCAAAATACTCCATACCCCTCTGCGCTAACCTCCTTTTGGGTTCACCAGTCGTTTACGCAGGGAAACCTTCCTACAAAGCGGGTTCACCGCGCACCCTCTACGTTAAAAAAAGCGGGATTTATGGGATAGCTATCCCCACCCGTCCTTAATCGTGCAACACGTAAACTTAGCCATCAATTAAAAAAAATCGCTGCAAACTATCTCACAATTTGATACCCTAGCTAGAACAGAATTGAGAAAAGTTAACAGCGTGGAAATTCAACTTGGGCGGGGAAAGACAGCTCGCAGAGCATATGGCATTGATGAAATTGCTCTAGTCCCCGGTAACAGAACACTCGATCCGAGTTTAGCTGATACTCGGTGGAAAATTGGCAATATCGAGCGAGAAATCCCGATTATTGCCAGTGCAATGGATGGGGTTGTTGATGTCAAGATGGCGGTGCGTTTATCGCAACTTGGGGCATTAGGAGTTATCAACTTGGAAGGCATTCAAACTCGTTATGCTGACCCAGAACCGATTTTAGATCGGATTGCTTCGGTAGGCAAAGATGAGTTTGTCTCTTTAATGCAGGAGCTTTATGCCGAACCCATCAAACCAGAATTAATTACCAAGCGTATTCAAGAAATTAAAGAACAAGGTGGGATTGCAGCTGTTAGTGCTACTCCAGTAGGAGCCAGCAAATATGGTGAGGTAGTAGCCCAAGCCGGGGCAGATTTATTTTTTATTCAAGCTACGGTAGTTTCTACCGCCCACTTGTCACCAGAATCTGTAGTACCCCTGGATTTGGCTGAATTTTGCCGTTCTATGCCAATTCCCGTAATTTTGGGTAACTGTGTGACATACGAAGTCACCTTGAACTTGTTAAAAGCTGGGGCGGCGGCTGTCTTAGTAGGGATTGGCCCTGGTGCAGCTTGTACCTCTCGTGGGGTATTAGGTGTAGGAGTACCCCAAGCAACTGCGATCGCTGATTGCGCCGCCGCACGGGATGATTACTATCGGGAAACAGGTAATTATATCCCCATCATCGCTGATGGCGGTTTAATTACTGGTGGTGATATTTGTAAATGTATTGCCTGTGGCGCTGACGGCGTAATGATCGGTTCTCCCTTTGCTAGAGCCGCCGAAGCTCCAGGAAGAGGCTTCCATTGGGGTATGGCAACACCTAGCCCTGTATTGCCCCGTGGGACGCGGATTCGCGTCGGTACAACCGGCACTCTTGAACAAATATTAACTGGGCCAGCCGGACTAGATGATGGTACTCATAACTTATTGGGAGCTTTAAAAACTAGCATGGGTACTTTGGGAGCAAAAGATATTAAAGAAATGCAGCAAGTTGAAGTTGTAATTGCTCCTTCTTTGTTAACTGAGGGCAAAGTTTACCAAAAAGCTCAACAATTAGGTATGGGTAAATAAAGGGAATAGGTAAAAGGGAATAGGGAATGGCGAATGATTAATTAGAAATAAATTTTTTAGTATGCCTTCTACCCTATCCCGGATTACCAACTTTAAATTATTCAGAAATTTTTTCCAGACTCTTAAACAACCACTGGAAAAATCACATATGTCGCCTACAATAGATATAGCGGAGACGCATGTTTCCGTTCACTCCTCACACCACACTCCGCCCGGACTACTGTTCGGGCGGTTCCTTATGTATTACATAAATTCTTCAGCTTCTTTGCAAATGTACATCCTTGTGTTTTGGGCAGTTGTTTTTGCTATGGTAGAATTTTCACGAAAGTCAGAAATATAATTGGCAAAGGTTTTTAGGCATGTCAGCAGCCGCACAAGTTACAGATTCTACTTTTAAGCAAGAAGTACTCGACAGCGATGTACCAGTTTTGGTTGATTTTTGGGCCCCTTGGTGTGGTCCTTGCAGAATGGTCGCTCCTGTTGTCGATGAAATAGCTCAACAGTACGAAGGTAAAATAAAAGTGGTGAAAGTCAACACTGATGAGAATCCGCAAGTTGCAAGTCAGTACGGCATCCGCAGCATCCCCACACTTATGATTTTTAAAGGTGGGCAGAAAGTCGATATGGTAGTCGGTGCGGTGCCTAAAACAACATTATCTCAAACCCTAGAAAAGCATCTGTGAAACTCAATCAATAGTAAGCTCTTGTTGAGTAATCTATTGCCATTAAGTTTAGGTAATATTTGTCCAATACTTTATGAGGTGCAAATTCTAGCACCTCATAATATTTCTTATGGACGAAACAAATATACGTCACAATTAGTAAACTAATAAATTCTTCCTACTTAAGAGGTGTTCCTAAGCTATTATTTTGAGACGTGATAGGAATCCGGTTTATTCGTAAAATTGCACTCAAAAATTAGGTAGAATGTAATGCCATTGTGGTGGCATCTATCATGACCTCATCTGCGTCGTTTGAAACATTTGAGTCTCTCCAAGCCGATCTTGTTGAACTAATCGATCGCTTACCGACATTAAAAAATCGGCAACTTATTTATAATGCTTTGGCAACAATAGTCCGTCTAGCGGACAGCGATATTGAACGTCTCGATTGGAAAATATTATCTGCGGCTTTAGCAGATATGGAACGAGGCTTCCAATTATTTTATGATTACCGACACGTCCGCAAAGTAACCATCTTCGGCTCGGCTCGTCTATTGCCACAAGCCCCAGAGTACCAAATGGCAGTGGAATTTGGCCGTGCGGTAACTCGGATGGGATTTATGGTAATGACCGGAGGAGGTGGTGGTATTATGCAGGCTGGTCACGAGGGTGCAGGACGAGAAAATTCCTTTGGATTGAACATTCACCTGCCTTTTGAACAGCAAGCAAACCCAATTATTGAGGGTGATCCCAAGCTGATTCACTTTAAATATTTCTTTACCCGCAAGCTGTTTCTCCTCAAAGAAAGCGATGCTATAGCTTTGTTTCCTGGTGGGTTTGGTACTCAAGATGAAGCGTTTGAGTGCATGACTTTAAGCCAGACAGGTAAATTTGGCCCTGTACCAGTAGTTTTAATAGATCATCCTGGCGGTGATTATTGGCAATCTTGGAGCGAATACATCAATCAGCATCTAGTGAAAACAGGTTTGGTAAATCCTGAAGACCCTAGCCTGTACACCGTCACAGATAGTCTAGAAGTAGCCTGTGATGCCATAACCCGCTTTTATCAGGTTTATCATTCCTGTCGCTATGTGGGCGATCGCTTGGTAATTCGCTTAACCCAAGAATTATCAGATGCTGAGGTTGAGCAACTGAATGCTGAATTTAGTGACATTCTCGTCCAAGGAAAGATAGAAAGAAGTGAGTCTTTGCCTCAAGAAAACCAAGATGAAACCGTGGGATTACCCCGCCTAGTTTTATCCTTCAATCAACGGGACTTGGGACGTTTATATCAGATGATTGCGGTAATTAATCAAATGGGTATTCCTGCTACCAAAGAGCAGGTACATCCAGAGAGGAAATAGTCATTGGTAATTGGTAATTAATACCTAATACTTAATACCGTCCAACTTACTTTGAGAGGAGAAGAAAATACCAGTTATGATGACTCAATGCTGATGAACACCATAAAGCGCGTATATTAGCACAGGAAACAATATATTACAGTCATAAGTGGGGAGTGAATCATGCTGGAATTGTTGAGTTCGGGTTTGGTTTCTATCTGGCTGGAAATGGCTGGTGTGCAAATCAAGCCTGCGGATGCTTTAGATGCACTAACTTGGCAAAGTAGCCCAGGCTTGGTTATTGCACCTGATCCGAATCCAGCAGGAATTAATACAGTCAAGGAATATCTGAAGGGATTAGTCACGACAAAATTAATTGCTCAGAATTTAGCAGAAAGCCAAGGAATTTGGTTGCAGTCAGGGCCGATGTTGATGGCTAATCATCAAGGAACTACACCTCTGCCGGCAGCTTCTCTCACTAAAATTGCTACTTCACTGGCGGCTTTTACTACTTTCGGCCCAGAACATCAATTTGAAACGACGATCGCCACTAATGCTTCAGTTGTTAATGGCGTATTACAAGGTGATTTAATCATTAATGGCGGCGGCGACCCGATGTTTGTTTGGGAAGAAGCGATCGCCCTGGGTAATACGCTCAATAAAATGGGAATCAAGCAGGTAAAGGGCAATTTGGTAATTACAGGCAATTTTGCCATGAATTTCCAACGCCATCCCCTCTTGGCTGGGCAAATGCTCAAACAATCACTAAATTCTAAAACCTGGACTCGTCCAGCAAATTATATACATTCCATCATGCCTAAGGGAACACCAAAGCCCCAGGTAGTAATTAATGGCACAATCAAATTTTTCGCCCAGGCCAACCCCAAACAAACTTTACTTGTGCGTCACCGTTCCTTACCCTTGAAACAATTGATCAAGGAGATGAACGTTTACAGCAATAATGAGATGGCGCAGATGTTGGCAGAAGCGGTGGGAGGCCATACTGTAGTCCAAGCCAAAGCTGCCAAACTAGCAAGAGTACCAGAGACAGAAATTCAATTAATTAATGGTTCGGGACTGGGCCCAGAAAATCGAATTTCTCCCAGGGCGGTTTGTGCGATGTTGATGGCGCTGCAACATGAAGCTGCTGCGGCTCAACTCAATCTAGCAGACTTGTTTCCCATCTCTGGCTTTGATCACCGAGGCACAATGCACTCTCGACATTTGCCGATGGCTACTGTGATGAAAACTGGGACGTTGCGGGATGTAAGTGCTTTAGCTGGAGTTGTACCCACACGCGATCGCGGTTTGGTTTGGTTCGCTATCATTAACCGTGGCCCCCAAATTGGCGCTTTCCGCCAACAACAAGACAAACTTTTACAACGTCTAGTACAGCAATTACAAGTAGCCCCTAGCACACCCACAGCCCTTACCCCCCATTCACCTAAATCTTTACCCGATCTGGGGAATACTAACCGCAGTGAAATTGTGTATGGTGGCTAGTAGGGTAATTCGTAATTACGCTGTTGTGAGGGTGATAAACATTGCCGATAGGCGTGTATTTACACCGCAACTAGTATCACTACACGAAATTAAGCAGGTACTTCGCTGAAGCATGGGTGATTGTGATGATTACAGTCACCATGCTTTAGATTTCTAATTCATGCGGTGATTTTGCTATGCGGGATCTCAAACTTACTCCGCGTTGGTTGAGGTTATTTTTACTAATACTATTGGTAACAGGTGTATTTTTCCGCTTTTTTCATCTCGACTACAAAATTTACTGGCACGATGAAGCCTATACATCTATACGGGCGGCGGGCTTCACACGCCAAGAAATAGACCAAGAAATTTTTCAAAATCACATCATACCAGCACCATATTTACTGAAGTTTCAGCGATTGAAACCAGGAAGCACTGTAGTAGATACAATTAACTCACTAAAAATTGAAGACCCGCATCATCCACCACTTTATTTCTTAATGGCTCGCTTTTGGATGCAGATGTTTGGCAGTTCTCTCACTGCGTCCCGGACCTTGCCCGCTTTACTGAGTTTGTTGGCGTTGCCATTAATGTATGCTTTGGGGCTGGAGTTATTTGCTTCTACAACAGTGGCTTTGTTTGCAACAGTGCTTTTAGCTTTGTCTCCTTTTGATATTCTGTTTGCTCAAACAGCCAGACAGTACAGCTTACTAACAGTAGCAGTCATTGGGAGCAATTTTTTATTATTACGGGCTTGGCGCTTATCTACCTGGCAAAATTGGAGTTTGTATACTCTCAGCAACATTATAGGCTGGTACACCCATCCTTTTTTTGTTCTAACGGTAGTTGCTCAAGGAACTTATATATTTTTAGGGCGGACATTTCAGCAAGAAAATAGGCAATCAACTAGAAAGAATGTCATATATTTCTTAGTGGCGATCGCTAGCTCGCTTATTTTATATCTTCCTTGGTTAGTAGTACTAGTCACTAACCGCCAACGGGCATTAGAAACCACAAGTTGGACTGGAGATACAGTTGACATATGGTATTTATTAAAACTATGGCTGGTTAGTTTTAGTTCTTTATTTTTTGACTTAGACTTTGGTTTTGACACTATCTGGAACGGTATCCGTTCTTCTCTATTGAAACTAGCCGTTATTATGTTAATAGCTGGGGCAACTTATTTAGTGTGTCACCAAACTAAAAGAGCAACCTGGTTATTTATTATTACTACAATTCTCGTTCCTTTTCTCAGTTTAGCTTTGCCAGATTTACTACTAGGGGGTAGGCGCTCTACTGTCAGCCGTTACTTGATATCTTCTTATCCTGGTGTGCAACTTGCAGTTGCTTATTTATTAGGAACTAAAATTATTTCCCAACGCTGGTTATGGCAAGGTGTGACTCTACTTATTTTCACAGGCAGTATCGCATCAGCTACTGTTAGTGCTTCTGCACACACTTGGTGGAGCAAGGATTTAAGCTATCATAATTTTGAAATAATTAATCGGATTAACGGTAGTTCCTCACCAGTGATAGTCAGTGATATTGGAGATGAATACACTAACACTGGCGATCTAATTGCCCAGAGTTATTCACTTCAAGATCATGTAAGATTACTGCTTTTAACTCAGCCTACTAATTTGGAGAATGCTAATTTAAATCTTTTCCTTTCCCAAAATAATCAATTGTTGACATTTCGTCCGTCACAGCAAATATTAGGAGCTTTAAAACAAAATAAAAAACAGGTGCTTCCAGTGTTTGAGCCTGGAAGACTTTGGCAAATAAAAAATACCCTAACTCAAGAAGTTAATTCAAAATCAACAAATATTCGGAGTAAATAAGCTTATAAAAACTCCAACCATAAGGTAGTGGGATTTCGCGTCATTTGTCAGTGGCAAAAACGCCTAAAAACTACCCACGAGAGGATGGGGCATTAAACCAGATCCTTTCAAAAACTGACACGAGCAGCGCAATAAATTGGCACTTAAAGCTATGAAAGAAGAATCTCTCAACATCACTGGTTTTCACGCTCACGTTTACTTTGATAGCGCTAGTTTTGCTACAGCTATGAGTATCCGTGAAGAATTGGGTAATAGATTCAATGTACAGCTTGGGCGATCGCATGAAAAACCCATTGGCCCCCACCCTAAATCCATGTACCAAGTTGCCTTCCCGTCAACAGAGTTCGCTCAAATTGTCCCCTGGTTAATGCTTCACCGTCAGGAATTAGATATTCTCGTTCATCCCTTGACAGGAGATGATGTCAGCGACCATACCCGTTTTGCCTTGTGGCTGGGAGAAAAGTTAGAACTCAACATTGATTCACTAAGGAAAGTAATACCAGCTAATGAATGATTGATGATACTCAAAGCATTAATTTTTGCTTTAGTTATATTTACAGGTAAAAAAAACCTAAAATCTATAACTGGTAAGCATAATGGAGATTTTCAGCTAGCCCTTAGTGGACATCAACTGTTCAAACACCAAGCTAATATGTATGTGAAAAATATCCGGCATACAGCCTGAGGTTTGGCATGAAAGTAGCAGTCTTCAGTACAAAAGCCTATGATCGGCAGTTTTTAGAAGCTGCAAATGCTCCAAAGCAACATGATTTGGTGTTTTTTGAACCCCGTCTCAATCAAGATACCGCCATTTTAGCCGCCGGATTTCCGGCGGTTTGTGTATTTGTACATGATCAAGTTGATGCAGCTACTTTAGAAATTCTTGCTTCACGAGGAACTCGCTTGATTGTCCTCCGTTGTGCAGGTTTCAATAATGTAGATTTAAAAGCTGCTAATAAGTTGGGTGTTAATGTAGTTCGTGTTCCCGCCTATTCACCCTATGGTGTAGCCGAACACGCAGTAGGTTTAATTTTGAGCCTCAATCGCAAAATCCACCGCGCTTATAATCGCGTCCGTGAAGGTAATTTTGCTTTAGATGGACTTTTAGGTTTTAACATCAACGGACGTACGGTGGGAATTATCGGTACTGGTAAAATCGGTTTGATTTTGGGACAAATCATGAAAGGGTTTGGCTGTCGTCTACTCGCCTATGATGTGTACCACAACCCAGAAATGTTAGCATTAGGGGGGGAATACGTAGAATTACCGGAACTATTTGCCAATTCTGATATTATTTCTCTCCATTGCCCCCTGATGCCGCAAACTCATCACTTAATCAACGCGGAAGCAATCGAGCAGGTAAAGCCAGGGGTAATGTTAATCAATACCAGCAGAGGTGCGCTCATTCATACCCAAGCTGTAATTGAAGGACTCAAGACTGGCAAAATCGGTTCTTTGGGTGTAGATGTTTATGAGCAGGAATCAGAATTGTTTTTTGAGGATTTATCAGGGGAAATCATTCAAGATGATATCTTCCAAAGACTGACAACATTTCCCAATGTACTTATCACAGGACACCAAGCATTTTTTACAGAAGATGCTTTACGCAACATAGCAGAGACAACCTTAAACAACATTGCTGATATTGAGCAAGGTCGTTCTTGTCCCAATGAAATCCGTTATCAACCAGAAGTAGAAGCTAAGGTTCTAGTTAGTTGAGTATAGGGGTTTAGGGGTTTAGGGGTATAAATTTTGAAAAACCTTACACCCTTACGCCCTTACACCCATTCTCAACAGACTACCTGAGTGCGTAAGTTCTAAGAAAATATAGCTGTTGTCAGTAGTGTTAGGACATCAATAGATGATACAACCTAGACACAACAAGACTTTTCACCCAGTCCCCAGTCCCTAGTCCCCAGCTATATTTCAACCCTTGTGATAACTACTCATATCATTAGCGATAATGCCAACTAAGTTTAAGCTGTTTAATATCTCCACAGCTTGAGTTAGTTCAGTTTGTGTTACCCAACCAATGCGCCCTACCATCATAATTCCATGACAGTAGGAGGCAACAATTCTGCCATCGACTGTGCCTAAAATGGGTGGAGCATCTATCAATACTAAGTCGTAAGTTTCCTCAAATAACTCAATTAAATCTTTCAATCGCTGAGAACTGAGCAATTCTACCGCGTCTTCTGGTGTTGGCCCCGCAGTCAAAATATCAATAGAAGGGTGAATTGGCTGGATATAATCTTGAACTTCAGTGTTTGTCTCATCGAGGAGTAGTAAAGATAATCCCCAGTCGTTTGATAGTTGGAGAATTTTGTGGAGTTTAGGCGATCGCAAGTTAGCATCAATTAGTAACACTCTTCTGTGCATATGAGCCGCACTAGCTGCTAACCCCATCGCTAAAGTTGTCCTTCCTTCCCCTGGTAGCGCTGAAGTTACCATCACGGACTTAAAAGGGACAGGATACTTCAATATTTGAGTGTTTTGGTAGACCATATCCAAGGTTTCGTGGCAAGGTAGCCAAGAATTACCTACTTCCTCAGACTCAGCTACGTTGCGTCCCCCAAGCCAAGATAAATTGGGAAGGCGTTTTTCCATCGTCCGGGGTGCTAACTTCGGTACTGTTCCCAGTAATCTTAAGTTACTTACCTTCTGCAAATCTTGTGCAGAATGAATAATCCGATGACGCATTCCCCAAATCAGCGCCAAGACAACACCCAAAATCGGGCCAGTAATCATACCGACAAGTACTAACCAAAACCTATCATTACCAACATAAGTTCCCAGATTTGGTTCCTCTAATACCAACCAATCAAAACCTCCATGAGCAATTTTCATCCCCATTGATTGTTGTGCTTGCAACATTTGCTCAAGTGTTTTGCGTTGCGTTTCTAGTTCTGGTAAAAGACGTTGATATTCTGCTATCAAACTAGGATATTTTCTCAATTCAGAACGGATACGTTGTTCTGATTCTCTGAGGCTCTTTTCGTTAGCAATTAATCCTAAAGCCGTCGTCTGTACTTGAACAAATTCTTCCACTAAATTTGGATCAACTCCAACCAGTTGTCCTGGTTCTGGAGTTGTTTCTGTTCTAATTTCCGCAGTTAACCGTTTTAACTCTTGCTGTACTAAAGTTAATTGACTCTGGCGTTGCTGCTTGAGACTCTGCACAATAGGGGAGTCATCTGTATAACGTAGCTGCTCTTTGGCCAGAGTTTGTTCAGTCTTTTGTAATTCACTCGTCAGTGTTTTATAACGACTTGATTGAGCCAAACGCATTGAGATGAGCGCTTTTTGACTAGCCTCTGTGATTCTTTCTTCTAAGTTTTGATAGCGGGAATTAATATCTTGTAATTGGGTACGAGTTACTTGTAACTGTTCTTGCGTTTTAGTCAAGGATTTTATTAAAACTTGACTTTGTAATTCTGGATCTAGTAAATTGTGCTTCTTACGAAACTGTTCTAATTTTCTCTCAGCTTGTCTTACCTGTTGTTTAATTACTGGTAACCGAGCATTAATAAATGCTAATCCTTGATTAAATCGCTCTTGTCTTCGCTCTAGATTGTAATCCTGATAGACCTTTTGTAAAGCTAGAAGTACTTTTTTAGTTTTCAATGGGTCGTTATCTTGAAAAGAAATTTCAAATACGGGGCTAAGAACTTGCTTTGCTCCTTTATTAGTCTCTAGCTGAGTTACTTTTAAGCGAGAATTTTCACTATTCTCTGTTTTCCCTAAAATATGTTCTTTAGTAATATTGGGATAGTCAAAACTTAGTATGTTTACCACCTTATCTATTAATTTAGAACTCTGCATCAAGTTTTTCTGCACAGAGTATTGCTCAATACTTATGGGAATATCTATATTATTATTTGTTGCACCTACCTCTTCAGATACATTAGGGCTGACTAATATTTGTATCTGGCTTTTATAAGTGGGTTTGTTTGTTATGGCTGTAAAGCTAGTAGCTGACATCACGATACAAGAAACGCCCAACACTATAAAACGTCGTCTTAGAAGAATTTTAGTAAGATGTCTAAACTTCCATTCATTTGACAAAGAATTGGTAACAAATTGTCCTTGTTTTAAACTGATGTTAGCCACTATATAATCCCTCTAATATCGGTCAGCTTCTAGAAGAAATGAATATTTTTAATTGAATATTGTCTTAAGCATAATGTTTATATCAAAAGTTATATTACGGACAGATTTATACTTGATTTAAATACAAATATTGCTTGTACAATAACTAAAATTATTGATTGCATAGTAAATGGGCAACAAGCATATTGAGCTTAAAACAAGAGTATTTGTAGTGTCAACTTCTCTGATATTTTTTCATGATATCCTTATTGATATCCTAGAAGTAATATTTAGATGATTTTCTAAACTAACAGGTTGTTATAAATAACGCCACTAATTAATCAGTAGTCAGGTAATTTTTTATATGGAAGGATATTTTAAATACAAATATATTTAATTCACTTGAATGTAATTAAGTGACTTGTATTACTTATACATATTAGTATCTAAGGCAATATTTCTAATTTTTATAGGGCTTTTAGGGATAGTGTAGGTGTAGGCGATCGCTAGAATAATTACAACTAAATTTCTTATTCTTTATTTAAAGAAACATCTTCGTCAGTTTGATTTGCTCGAAAACAAATATACATCAACAAATAATTAAATTTCTCCCCAGGTATAGGTTAATTCACTACTAACAGTAATTTTTAGGATAAAAATAATGAATATTAACTAATTTCCGACTAAATTTTGAATATGAAATTTAAAGATTACTTGAAATTACCTGATTATTTCCTGGTGACAAGAGAACCTGATGGTAGATGAAAAAAATTTATGATTATACAAAAAAAGACGCGATTGCTCGCGTCTCCACAAGGTTGATTTTTTGGCTAATTATGCCTATTTAGTCTCAACCTTTACACCTTTCCAAAAGGCTACGTAACCTTCAATATTCTTTGCTTTTTCTTTAGTGCTGGGATAGTACCAAGCAGCATCTTTGTTAACTTGTCCATCAACTTCGATGCTGTAGTAACTGGCGACACCTTTCCACGGACAAGTGGTGTGAGTTTCACTCGCTTGAAAATATTCCTTGTTAATTGCATCAGCCGGAAAATAATGGTTACCTTCCACGACTACAGTGTTATCGCTCTCGGCTAACACAGCTCCATTCCAGATGGCTCTTGGCATAAGTGTGTTTGTGATGAAAGTTTACATTTAACATTCTGACATTTTATGCTTCCAGTATTTTGGGAAAAGTATGTGTAAAATTTGAGGAACTTCCTCAATATACTGAGCTTTACACTAGATTTATGGTGACTGTAACACTGGCTAGTGGTCTATCGCATTAATTATGCAGGAAAAAATTGGGGGATATGATTATCACTAACCACTCATATAGGAATCCAATTTGATTATTGTTGGCGTAGCCTGCGCTTGCGTACAAGAATCTAAGTATCTGTAGGGTGTGGTAATACCCACCGTATCATGGTTTTGCTGGGTATTGCCCACCTACGTGTGTTTCAAAAATCAAGTATAAATCCTACAAGAAATGCTAAAATACTCTGTTAAATTATTTCTTCATTATAGAAAATATCAAATTTTGCCTAGATAAATTAAATTATTAATTCATTCACTAACGCCGGAATTTTAATATGATGTGATGAGTAACTCTTTAACTAAACCTCGTTTTTTTATATTAGAATTAATTGACCTTTTTGCCTCAATAAAATAAATATTAAACCCTATTTCTTGATATATATTCTTAATAAATTCGGAATCAGAATTGCACACAGCTACTTTAACACCTCGGCTAGCCAGTTCTACACAAGTATTTCTTAAAATTAACTGGTCTTTTTCTCCAAAAGAATTTTTACTATAACCTGTAAAGTAGCTAGTACTACTAATAGGATAATATGGCGGGTCAAAAAAAACGAAATCCTCACTACCAGTAGCATAATTCAGCACCTCTGTAAAATCGGCTTGTTTGATTTCTGAGGTAGCAAGCACATTGGAAGCGGCTCTGAGTAAATCTTCTTGACAGATATTAGGATTATTATATTTACCGAAAGGAACGTTAAATTGACCTTGAGAATTTACCCGATAAAGACCATTGTAACAAGTTTTATTGAGATAAATAAATCGTGCGGCTTGTTCTAACTCATTATCAACAGTTTTTCCTCGGACACTATAATAATAATCTCTATTATGTTGACCTTTATGCTCTTTTAAAAGGCTAATTAATTCCTCGATGCGATCGCGGACACAGCGATAAGTAGTAATTAGCTCAGAATTAATATCAGTTAAAATAGATTTGCTCGGTTGGAGATAGAAAAATAAAGCACCACCTCCCAAAAATGGCTCATGGTAAGTCCGATAATTCTTGGGTAAATGTGACAGATATTGCGGAATTAACCTACTTTTACCCCCAGCCCACTTTAAAAATGGACGTGGGCAGGTTTCTTTAGGGATTTGGCTTACCATAAGGCTGGAACTACGCTATAGGCTATTAAATATAGCAAATATAACCAACGAACCATATTTTATATTGAGCGAGTATTTTTCTAGCGTCATATATTACAATTATGTTGATAAAGTAAATCAAAATGAACGTTAAGTATATAAGAAGGCAGTTTCAATTAAAATGTTTGATGGATTTTGGGATAACGTTTTTCGCTACCCCCGTTATTTGATCACTATTGTATTAGGTATTTTCCTAAACACTTTTGAGCCACTATTCCCTCTGTTAAAACGCCCCGTTACTTTAATCGCCATTGTGGGTTTGTTGGTAGGCGGGCTAGCGTTCATCACTTTTACATTAAGAGCCATGCTTGGCTTCGGTACAATCTAGATTAGGACATACCAAAGCGAAGAAAGAGATTCAGACCACGAAATCAAGGAAATGCTTAATAAATAAGGTTTGTAGATTTTGTCGGCAGGTTTTTCTAGAGGGTATTCCCCATAGTTTTGCTGTCCTATCTAACTAAAATTTATGTTGTTGTCCAACCTCTGTGAGGAGGGAATGTTTTTATGGCTACAAATCGCCGCGTCTCCCGTGTTGCTGAATTGATCAAACGGGAAGTTAGCCAAATGCTAATTAACGGTATTAAAGATGATCGTGTGGGTACAGGCATGGTCAGTGTCACAGACGTAGATGTTTCTGGGGATCTGCAACACGCCAAAATCTATGTCAGTATATATGGTACAGAAGAAGCTAAGGCAGAAACAATGGCGGGGTTGAAATCAGCCACAGGTTTTGTCCGTAGTGAATTAGGGGCAAGGGTAAGGTTACGTCGCACTCCCGAAGTGACTTTCATCGAAGATCGTTCAATAGAACGAGGAACAAAAGTGCTAACTTTGCTGAATAAACTGGAGAATGCGCGATCGCTTGATGATATACCTTCAGCAGATGACTCTTTAGACGAAGATTAGGCATAGATTAGGCATAATTTTTTGTGAGACTAGGGATTGAGAGGAACCAGGAGATATGAAGCCATCAGCAATCACTCTCAGCGTTCATAACTTCCCTGTAGCCTCAATCATAATGTGACTAGAGAACAATTAATCCCCGCAGAACTCACCAACAGTTGACAGACGTGACTCAATCGCGTCTGTTTAAATTTATTAGTATCTAATTCCTTAGAGGATACCAGAAAATAAATTATTGGAAATAGATGGTTCGGTAGGGTGGGTCAGAATGAATAATTTCTGACTAGATTTAGGTTCCATCCCACTGACGCATCCTACATTTTGGATATTTTTTTAGTTGGACTTCCATTATCAGGGGTGAGAACCCCTAAGACTTTACTGGTCGGCAATGTTAGGATTTGAACGCCAAACTTATCGTTTCCGGTCTTGATAAGTTCACTGACAGGGAAATCCTTATCTTTAACAAAAATTCATATTCTTCATAAAATTTACTTACGTAAATATATGTCATGAAATTATGACTCAGGTAATAGTTGTAACAATCAATCCTTTCTAGCTACATCTCAAGCAGGATATACCTTTATATAAACACTGCTACTCTAGAGGGATGTCATCTCAAGGGACGACAGATGTTGATTTCAAGGGATCATTTCATTCAAATGAAATTCATCAACCTCATACCTTATGAGTTGCTTTAAGAAATTATTAACTTATAGCACTTTGCAAGTCTTCCTAGTGTAGGGTAACCTTGGCTCCGCAACAGTTTATACCTTTATTCTCCCTTAACTGTTGAGTTTGCTGATCTTTGGGTGGTAATAAATGCTCCCACTTCGATGATTTTTGACCTCAGCCATCTGTCTTTATGAAGAATTGTCATCTACCCATTAATACCTCAAGCCGGAAACAGCAAGAGTTTCACACCTTATTGATTCACATTAACTATGAATTCTTTCACGAATTAAGTTAGCAGACTAAATATCTGATTGTGTGATGCTTATGTCACTAATGTCAGGAAATTTTGACAAACTTAACATTTCTTTAAATTATTTGAGGGTGTCTAGCGTCAAAATGAAATTAGTTCCGTATAGCAAAATACAAAACCCTAAGCGCAAGTCCAATTCCTGTCATGTTTGTTCCCTTTGATTTGGTGGGAACACTATCTTAAGTGTAAATTTGTGAGTAAAAACCATGAGTGTGAATACGGTGCCCTCTATCAATTACTACTCCCTAGATGTAATTCAGGACGAAGCACGCCGACTAGTAGAAAAAGGAATGGTCAGCAGACAACAGCCTATCTATACTCTGTGCCAATATATTCCTGCTAGAGAGTGGGTTTGTGTAGAGTGTGAGTTAGAGAAATGTGACTTTCTATTACGCGATCGCATTGGCGACCTCATTGGTCGTGAACAATGGGACAACGACTAATCCAAGATCCATAAATACTGGTGATTTTGGATTGGGAGTTTATTTTTGGATGACTGGATTTGACAACAAAGGATTCACTTCCCAAGCTGAGGGATAATCTCTGGTTTTAATAACTCCGTCCCGATCCAGAATCCTCTATTTTTTGTTTTTACAACTTTTCCCGTTAATGAACGTCTAAAAAACAAGCTTTTGTGTAGATCCTGTGTAATAACTTGATTAACTTATGTAAAATCTCTGTTCGGGGTAGTTTACCGTGTTAAACTACCCCGTTAATTTCTCAGGGAATATTTCCATAAGAAAGACTCATAAGTTAGGTACTACTGACTCACAATATCAAACTTGTTGATAAAAACTTCATGATTTCCCATCGAGAAAGCCTAACCCACTTGCTCTAAATACTGATTAATATCTTCAATTACTCGTGTGAGTTCAGCTTCTGTAGTCAAACGAATGCTGACATCACGAATTGTCAGTAGTACTTTTGCTGCAAAGGGAGTAGGCCAGATATTGGGATTACAGAAAATTTCTAAAAAGACATCGCCAGTATAACGATATTCTAATGGTGGCTGGGGATTGACCTTACCACCTGAAGCTGGTTTGCTGCTAACAGCCTTGAGACTCTCCATTAATTGATTAATGGCTGCTTTTAATTCCCGCGCCGCCTGGGGGGAAAAACTGAAAGACACTGAACCTTCAACTAGGTTCAGCACAAGAGGAGTAGAAGACATAAGCTTTTAATAAAAACTGATTAATTATTGTTCTATCTATATTACTGGAATCCCACTTGATTCACTCAGCATGAACCATCAGAGGCGATCGCCCTATCATCTCTATAATATTGGGATGGGATAAAGAGCGATCGCCAAAGAATATTCCCAGAATCAAAAACTAAACTTTAGCCAGAGTCACCTTCTCCAACTGATCCTGATATTTACCCTGACGTGTTTCGTAACTTATAGCACAAGGTTCACCCTCCAAGAAGAGTAATTGTACAACGCCTTCATCAGCGTAGATACGACAGTCAGCACTAGAAGAATTAGAAAACTCTAGAGTTAAATGACCCCGCCAAGCCGCTTCCGCAGGTGTTAAGTTAGCTATAATACCACAGCGAGCATACGTGCTTTTACCTATGCAAATGACTGTAATATTATTTGGCACCTCTAGTTTTTCCAGGGCAACCCCCAAACCATAACTATGCGCTGGCAAGATAAAGTAACTGCCATCTTTATCTGTATGTAGCGGTGTTGGTTCCAAATTTTGGGGATTAAAGTTTTTGGGATCAACTACAGTTCCAGGGATGTGGCGAAAAATGCGGAACTCAGCTGATGAGAGGCGAATATCGTAGCCGTAAGAAGACAAGCCGTAGCTGATGACGGGTTGAGCGGCTACAAGGTTATCTTTGGGAATTTTTCGGATTAAACTAGACTCAAAAGGAGCAATCATCCCTTTTTGAGCCATTTCAGTAATCCAGATGTCGTTCTTAATCACAAGTTCACAGGTAATTGCAACCGAATTACTAGGATATCTTGTTTAGGGGCAATGACTACGCCTAATCTCTGTAATTTGATCTGCCACATCTAAAATAGACTGGGGCATTTCTGTTCCAGTAAAAATAATATCGACATGGGGAGAGCGTTTGGCTAAAAAGGCTAGAACATCGCTTTCAGGAATTAGCCCAAAGTGAATCGCCAAACTTAACTCATCTAGAACAACAAGAGAATACTTGTCTTCATCGACGACCTGCTGTGTGTGTAACCACAACTTTTGTAAAGCCTGATTCTCTGATTCATCTAAATGTGGGGTGTCGATGCAGCGTGGTAAATCACACCGAATCCAATCTAAATTTTGACCCAATTGAATTGGTCGGTCTTGTCCTTGCTTGATCCCACCTTTGAGAAACTGCACAATTAACACTGGTGTACCTTGCCCAGCAATTCTCAGGGCTTGTCCCATGACACTGGTAAAAAAGTT
The DNA here is from genome assembly GCF_009856605.1 of Trichormus variabilis 0441. Taxonomy (NCBI): domain Bacteria; kingdom Bacillati; phylum Cyanobacteriota; class Cyanophyceae; order Nostocales; family Nostocaceae; genus Trichormus; species Trichormus variabilis. The sequence continues at coordinate 4,612,181 of NZ_CP047242.1, forward strand.
ACGGTGTGAGCTAGTGAAAACTTGTACTAGCCCTTCAATTGGGTAAGGTAAACTGAGGGACGAATTTGCACTGGGCGTTTCTAACTGGGCAACCATAGGGTAAATTTCAAAAAATTACAATAGATAAAATAGGTTGTGCAGGCATTCTTGGAGAAAATCTACCTGTATAATCAATCTGATTTTGATTGAGCGTTATGTGTCTGGCAATCTGCTTTATAAGTCAAACACTAGGTTTGTCTGAAGTCAAGAGTTAGTTGAGTATAGAAGAGCGGAGATTGATAGACGAATAATTATGTATTTTCCTCATCTTCCCTGACTCATACTCTTTGGCTAAATGTTAGATTTCTGACGGGGTTGGGCAAAACAAATTTATTATGTTTTAAATATTACTGGTTGAGGAGTGAATTGTTGTGAGATTAGTGGTTCTGGGAGGTTCAGGGTCGGGAAAAAGCACTCAAGCACAAAGGCTTTGCAGTCATTTAGGAATTACTCAGATTTCTACGGGCGAGATTTTACGGGAAGCCATTTCCCACCTGAGTGAATTAGGCCGTCAGGCCCAACCTTACATGGTTAAAGGGGAACTAGTTCCTGACGAAATGATCATTGAATTAATCCGACTGCGGTTGAAAAAGTTTGATGTAAGTGATGGCTGGGTTTTGGAAGGTTATCCGCGTACTGCCTTCCAAGCTGAAGAGTTGGACTTTTTGCTTGATGAGTTGGGGCAGAAATTAGATTGGGCAATTTATTTACAAGTACCGGAAGCAGTTATGGTGAGTCGTTCTTTGGGGCGTTCTCTACCAGATGACCAACCTGAAATTGTGCAGCGTCGAGTAGAGATTTTTTACGATCGCACAGTTCCCATTTTAGAGTATTACGACCGTCGCCGCCGCCTGTTGACAATTAACGGTGATCAAGCGCCAGAATTAGTGTTGCAAAACATCCTCAAACTACTTTTAGTAACTTAGAGTTTTTAGTTATAGCTAGGGACTGGGGACTGGGGACTGGGGACTGGGTGAAGGGTCTTGTTGCGTCTAGGTTGTATCATCTATTGATGTCCTAACACTACTGGCAACAGCTATATCTGCCAGCTTTCCTTGATTTGATTCTGGTTATCAGATGCTGATCCCGCATAGTACTTAATGTTTTGCACCACTAAGGTAACTTTAAAGGGGTATTCTACAATTAAAAGTTAGAGGTGACTCTCATGGTTTGGCAGCGTCCCGACGGTAGAAAACCCTATGAACTCCGTCCTATCAATTTTCACACTAAATTTACTCGTTTTGCCCCTGGCTCGGTTCTGACAATATGCGGTGAGACTAAGGTATTGTGTACTGTTAGCGTTGCGGAAAGTGTACCCAAGTTTCTTGCAGGTAGTGGCAAAGGTTGGTTAACGGCTGAGTATCGGATGCTACCATCAGCTACACAACAACGGCATGAAAGAGAATTATTGAAGTTATCTGGACGGACGCAAGAAATTCAACGTTTGATTGGGCGTAGTTTACGAGCAGCGATAGATTTTGAGGCGTTAGGAGAACGGACTTTAACTGTAGACGCAGATGTGTTACAAGCTGATGCAGGTACGAGAACGGCAGCAATTACGGGCGGATTTGTAGCATTAGCTGAGGCTATTTCTCAATTATTGCAGCGAGGGGTATTAGAGCGATCGCCTTTATGTGGACAAGTCGCCGCCGTTTCTGTGGGTTTATTAGAACAAGAAGCATATTTAGATTTGAACTATATAGAAGATGTAGCCGCAACGGTAGATTTCAACGTTGTGATGAATAAAAACTTAGGAATTATTGAAGTTCAGGGAACAGCAGAAGAAGGTAGTTTTAGCCGTACCCAATTGAATCAGCTATTAGATTGCGCCGAAACAGGAATTCAGCAACTATTAATTGCCCAACAGAAAGCAATTACTGATTGGGATGAGTTGTTTGTGGGCAAGTAGAGAGTGGGGAGTTAAAGGTTTGTCTTTTTCTTCTCCCTTATTTCTTCTGGAGAATATCTAATAAGTCTGTTGTTTGCGATCGCTCTACCAAGGTATTTGCACATAAAATACCAGAAGCGGCTACCGCCGGGACACCAATGCCTGGGGTAGTGCTATCACCAACGCGATACAAACCCTGAATGGGTGTATGTGTACTCGGAAACATTCCCTGACCAGCCGCAATGGCAGGGCCGTAGGTTCCTTGATAGCGACGTAGATAATGAGCATGAGTCAAGGGTGTACCGATGAGTTCCAAGACTACACGCTCTCTAATATCGGGAATGATGCGTTCTAAAGCACGGTATAAAGACTCGGCTTTTTCCCTTTTCTTCACTGCATACCCATCATTGCGTTCCCATCCAGTGTAGGATTCTAGGGTATAGGCATGAACTACATGATGTCCCTCTGGAGCAAGAGCCGCATCCCACACACTGGGAATCGATATCATACAAGTATTGCCTGGGGTAGTAATATCTACACCAGAATCATTGACTACTACGTGATGTCCTGTTAAATTTTCTAACCCATCTGCTCTGATACCTAGATGCAGGTGCATAAAACTTTTTACAGCCAGTGTCTGTAACGCCTCTTGCCGATAGGCAGTGGGTAAATCTTCAGGACGTAACAAGTGATTGTAGGTGTCCCAAATTGTCGCATTAGAAATCACAATAGGCGCGTTGAGAATTTCACCATTTCGTAACTTCACACCTACAACTTTGCCAGCTTCCAGCAAAATCTGCTCAACATGACATCCCAAGCGTAACTGACCGCCCCAACGTTCCAAACCCCGCACCAAGGCATTGACAATTGTGGCACTACCCCCTATTGGATACTCAACTCCCACACGGGAACGTTCACCCAACATAAAAGCCACCTCTGGGGCAATTGTGCCGTGTGCCTTTAAACCAGAAAGCAGAAAACACTCTAAATCAATTAGTCGTCTTACCCAAGGGTCGTTAACAGTCCTATCCATCACATCCCCTACAGAAGACTGAACCAAGGGTAAGTAAGGTAACATTTGCCCCAAAGACATTAGGTAATGTTGCAGTAAAATCAAAATTACCTGCCAATCTGAACGCAATGCTAAGGTGGGAATGCCTTTCATGGCATCGTATAAACCTAATAAGCGTTTTGTGAATTGCTGTAGTTCGTTTGCACCTTGGGGAGTGATTTTCTCTACTTCATGAAGGTATCTTTCGGTGTTGCTGTACACTGCAACAGTTCCCTCAGGAAAATGGTATTTTCCTAAAGGATCATACGGTACAACTGGGAGAGATTCACCCAAGGCATCAAGAACCTGTTTGATAGGATTCAAACTCTGGACATCCGTCAAACCACAATAAAAGGAGGGGCCAGAATCAAACTCAAATCCGCGCCGTTTAAAGCTATGGGCTGCACCACCGGGAATTGTATGACTTTCGCACACAATCACTCGTTTACCATAACGTGCCAACAACCCAGCCGCACATAAACCACCGATACCGCTACCGATAACGATGATATCTAGTGGAGATTGGGGAGTAGGAAGTGAAAAGTTCATAGAGAGTAATGACTATTGACTAATGACCAATGACCAATGACCAATGACTATTGACTATTGACCAATGAAACAACCACTAATTCAACTTAAAGGCGTTTCTAAGTCTTTTGGTAACAATCAGGTTTTAGATAATGTAGATTTGACGATTTATCGAGGTGAAGCTTTAGGGATTATCGGCCCTTCAGGAACTGGTAAATCCACAATCTTACGGATAATAGCAGGCTTAATTACTCCTGATGCTGGGGAAATTTATGTGCAAGGAGTCAAAAGGGAAGGGTTGATTGAGGATGGTCAAGACCCAGTGGGTATTGGTATGGTATTTCAGCAAGCAGCATTATTTGATTCTTTGACTGTAGAAGAGAATGTGGGATTTTTACTTTATCAACATTCTCGGTTAGAGCGATCGCGTATTCGAGAATTAGTCGCAGAAAAACTAGAAATGGTTGGTTTGCGGGGAATCGGTCATCTGTACCCATCAGAACTTTCTGGGGGGATGCGAAAACGGGTAAGTTTTGCCCGTGCAATTATGTCTAACCCTGATAATCCCGCAGAAGGCCCAGAGGTTTTACTTTACGACGAACCCACAGCCGGACTAGACCCCATTGCTTCCACAGTCATCGAAGATTTAATCCGTGACTTGCAATGTACACATGGAGTTTGTAGTACCTATGCGATCGTCACTCACCAAGATAGTACGATTCGACGGACATCTGATAGACTGGTGTTTCTTTATCAGGGTCAAGTGCAATGGGAAGGCACAGTTAGTGATATAGACACTACCGACCATCCATTAATCAATCAGTTTGTCAGTGGAAGTGTACAAGGGCCAATTCAAGTAGTTGGTTAGTGCTGAGTAGTTCGTCGTAGGTAGTGAGTGCTGAGTGGCTTAGGCCAAGTTTTTGGGTAGAGGTAAAATATGCGAGACTTGATCACCAATCGTTTTACATCGCAACGCACATTAAGGGAAGGTTCAGTAGGGTTATTATTTCTGCTGGGACTAGGGGCGTTTGGAGTTATTCTATTGTGGTTGAATAGGTATACGGCTGCTGGTAGTTCTTACAAAGCCGTGGTGGAATTTGCCAATGCAGGGGGTATGCAAAGAGGCGCAACAGTTCGCTATCGCGGCGTGAAGGTGGGCAGAATTTCTCAAATTCAACCAGGGCCAAATGCTGTAGAAGTGGAAATTGAATTTGCTCAATCTGACCTGATTATTCCCCGCGATGTGGTGATAGAAGCTAATCAGACTGGATTGATTAGCGAAAGTATTATCGATATCACACCCAAATCATCACTACCCACTGGGCAAAATCTCACTAAACCTCTAGATAAGAATTGTGATAACAGCCTCATCGTTTGTAATAATTCTCGGTTAAAGGGGCAAATAGGTATAAGTGTTGATGCGCTGATTCGTAGCAGTACTGACTTTGCGAATACATACAATAACCCTGAATTTTATCAAAGGGTAAATAGACTTTTGGAAACCTCCGCCCAAGCAGCCACCGGTGTAGCCGCACTAACCCAAGATTTTCGTGGTTTGACAAAAAGCTTTCAAGGACAGTTAGGTACTTTTGCTTCCACCGCCAATACTGTACAACGAGCCACTAATGAACTAACTGTTTCTACCACTAAAACAGTCAATCAATTCGGTATCACAGCAGATAAATTTGGCACGACCGCAACTCAAGCGAGTCGTTTGTTGAGTGATTTGAACAGTTTGTTAAATACCAATCGCTCAAGCTTGGTCGGCGCTTTGAATAATATTACAGAAACTAGCAATCAATTACGCTTGACTGTGACAAATTTATCACCAAGTCTGAATCGCTTAACTCAAGGAGAGTTAATCAAAAACCTAGAAACTCTATCTGCAAATGCTGCTCAAGCCTCGGCTAATTTGCGAAATGCAACTGAAAGTTTAAATGATCCGAAAAATGCAGTGTTGCTGCAACAGACTTTAGATTCAGCGAGGTTGACTTTTGAAAATACCCAAAAAATTACATCTGATTTAGATGAATTGACAGGCGATCCGAGTTTTCGGCAAAATCTTAGGCAATTGGTGAACGGTTTGAGTGGTTTGGTGTCTTCTACAGACCAAATGGAACAGCAAGCAAAGTTAGCTACTGTCCTAGAGTCAATGAAAGCCGCCGCCGACAAGCCTAATATTACCATTCCCTCTCTTGCTACTAACCCATTACCTAATGCTGTGACAATTGCGAATAATCAGCCGCAATTATCATCTCAGGAAAAATTATTGCAGCAGCTACGGGACTATGCAGAACAAGGTAACAGTGAGGAGAAGCAGGGAAAAGAGAAAAAAACTAATGAAAACTGATTATTGACCATTGACTATTGACTATTGACTATTGACCATTGACCAGTTCAACAACGGCGGCGAAGAATTCTTCGGCGTTGAGGGGTTTGGGTAGGTGTAGCTGAAATCCGGCTTGGAAGGCTTGTTCTCGATCATATTGTCGCGCAAAGGCTGTTAAGGCGATCGCCGGAATTGCTCCCCCCTGTTCTGCTGTCCATGTCCTCACTTGCCTAATTAATGTATAGCCGTCCATATCTGGCATACTGATATCACTCACCAAAACATCTGGTTTAATTTCTGGCAATAGTTGTAATACTTCTAACGCTGAAGCCGCTAAAGTAACCTCGGCTCCCTCCTGTTCTAAAATAAAAGTCAGAAAATCCCGTGAATCAGCATCATCATCAACGACTAAAACCTTGATACCCTCAAGAGGTAAAGAACTAGTTATTGATGATGTCGAACGATGCTGTTCGTAGGTGACATTCCCATCTTCTTCTGGGAGGATTGGTAATCGTACAGTAAAACTAGCTCCCTGTTCTTCACCAAGACTTTGTGCTGTCACCGTACCACCGTGAATTTCCACGATTTTACGGACAATTGCCAGCCCTAACCCTAGCCCACCGAATCTTCTGGTAGAACTGCTATCTGCTTGACGGAAGTAATCAAACACATAAGGTAAAAACTCTGGTTTGATTCCTTTACCTGTATCACTGACTACGATTTGAGCATAGCCGTCCACCTTTTCCAAACTAACTTCTATCTTGCCGCCTTTGGGAGTGAATTTAACAGCATTAGAAAGAAGATTCCATACTACTTGCTGCAAGCGAGCAGAATCACCCATCACTTGCCCCATCTTGGATGGAAAGTTAGTTGATACCTGAATTAACTTACTTTCTGCGGCTAGACGCATGGTTTCTAATGCCGTCAATATGACAATTACCAGATTGACTTTTGTAATATTAATTACTAGTTTGCCTTGCAATATTCTGGAGATGTCTAACAAATCTTCAATGAGTTGTACTTGTAATGTGGCATTACGTTCGATAGTTGCTAGGGCCTGGAATGTCCTTGCCGGTTCAAGTTTGCGCTCTTGCAATAATTTAGACCAGCCAAGAATCGCGTTCAGGGGAGTGCGTAACTCATGGGAGAGGACAGCTAAAAATTCATCTTTAATTCTATTGGCTGTTTCCGCTTCAGCTCTGGCAGTTTGCTCCAATTCCAACAGACGCGCCCGTTCTTCGAGAATTTGTTTTTGCTCATGAATATCTGTACAAGTTCCAAACCACTTGACTACGCGTCCTTGGTGGTCTTTAAGTGGCAAACCTCGCCCTAATAGCCAGCGATAGGAACCATCAGCAGCACGTTTAAAGCGATATTCATTCTCGTATAATGTACCAGTTTCTACAGCTTTCGACCATGTTTCATAACTCCGTTCTAAATCTTCTAAATGCAACGCTGCCAACCATCCAGAACCCAAAGATTCCTCTAGGGTTAACCCAGTATAATCACACCAATTTTGATTGAAATAATCACATTCACCATTCGCGTCAGCTGTCCATACAAGTTGGGGAATTGCTTCAGCTAAATAACGGTAACGTTCCTCACTTTCTCTGAGAATTTCTACGATACGCTGACGTTCATGAATTTCTTGTTGTAATTTTTCGTTAGCATTAGTGATTTCATTGGTGCGTATATTAACTAGTTCTTCCAAGTGATTTTGATATTTTCTCAGTTCGGCTTCTACCTTTAATCGTTCACCTATCTCATTTTGCAGGTCTTTATTTGCTCTTTCTAGTTGAGCAGGACTAGGGAGTATTAGAGCTTTGGGAACTAGAGGTATTAGTGCTAATGCTGTAAATACAGATATGATTGCTGTAATAGCTTTTAAAAAACCTGAAACCCAATAAGTAGGATACCAAAGCGTCCAAACTTCCATGATGTGGGTTGTACCACAAGCTACTATAAATCCACTAAATAACAGAAACATCCAATAAAAAGGTAAATCCTGCCGTTTACGGACAAAGTAAAAAAGAGTAGCTGGAATAGAATAGTAAGCTACGGCAATGAGTCCATCAGATATTATGTGTAACCATACTAAATCCGTTTGCCATAAATAGCAGTGACCATGTGGAATGAATGGTGCTGAATTAAAAAAATAAGTCCACAATGCTGACATATTACTTGAAATAGATACCTGTTTTTCCTGATTTAATCAATAGTTAAAAAACTTGTTTCCAATGTATTTTTTTAATGTAAGATACAGTAGTGCTAAAATATTTTGCTCGTTTAATGCCTAATCAAAACACACTATAAAAAGTATATTTTATTATTAGTATTATCAGATTTTTTAAGTTTAATAATCACTTGGATGACGATTATCCAATAAATTTAACACCTCAATTGGTATAGAATCCATATTTTATTTTTGAACAGATAAGTAGAGTATGTTAGCGACAGCGTAACGCACCCACCAAGGGTTTCGGTGCGTTACAGCTTATGCCTATCACACCCCGATAGATTTAGATGTTTCAGAAATCAAACTGGATTCCTGTATCAACCATAAATATATATACTCAAAGTAATTTCCTCAGTAACGTCTATGGACATAGGCAAGCTATGGCTTTAAATCTAGACCAATGATCTTTTGATTAACAGTAAACTTTTAGCACACCCTAGCCCTGGACTAGATTCTAACTCTAGCCAATTTTGAAGAGGAATGTCATAACAATAGTAGTTCCTAATTTTAACTAATTGGCGATCGCTCTACGTAGGACGCACAAAAGTTATCTGTTGAGAGAGGGCGCAAGGGTTCGAGGGTTTAGGGGTATAGGGTTTTACTACTATTGATGAATTGAAAATACATCTTTCTGAGACTACAACTCACGTTCGTTCTAGCCTTAACTGAATCGTATTGATTTATACTGGGCTTTTCCTTTCTCTCCTAGACGCTATGCAAACCCGTAGTATCCCCAGGACAATCAGAACGGTAATCGCTAATTAGATAATTTTTATTACTAATTATCAATTACCATCGCTTCCTATTCCTTAAATGCTAGGCTCATTCTGATTGAATTGGGTTATCTTTAGGATTAACTAATCTCAGGAGCTTTTGCTTAATTTGAGCATCGAATACTTCCCATTTCATTCTGGCGTAGGCAGAGTTTTCGTTACCCCCAGACAAGAAACCCATAGGAATTTCAAAGCCGCCAGCGCCTGTCCTCCCACCACCGAAAAATCGACCTGTACTATCCTGACCGAAGGCTTCTTTGATAAATTCATCAGGGTCTAGGGTCAGTTTAGTTGTTCTCAACGAACCAATGACTACTTCTAGCTCATCATCTTCATCGTGAACAATGCCGTAAACTACGGCAGTGTGGACGTTTTCTTCTGTTACCAGAAAATCAGCAGCTTGGGGGATAGCATCACGATCGTCGTACCGTAAATAACCCACACCAGCAATAGAAAAGTTATTTTGGACAATACGATTTTTGAGCGATCGCTCGATCACGTCCATCACCCGTTTAGAACGGTTAGCCTGAAGGATGGCGTTTAACAGTTGAGCATCATAAAATCGACTAAGATAGGCAGCTGCCATAAAGTCTTCTTCTTGGGCTTGCATCAGTCGATTTGTATCCGATCGCAAACCGTGCATCAAGGCAGTCGCGCATTTAACGTGCTGACTAATGCTGCTATCTAAACCTAACAGACCAGCCTGGAGATACTGAGTGAAAATTGTCGCTGTGGCTCGCACGTAAGGACGAACATCCACAAAGTCAGCTTTCAGTTCTGTCTGTAAGCTGTGGTGATCAATCACTGCAACTAGCGGGATACCTGCTTGCTGAACAGATGTGAGTAACTGACTAGTTGTCCCTTGGTTATCAATTAAAATAAAACCTTGATAACAGGATAAGTCTTTGCCCTTGATAGTTTGTGGTGTCCAACGCTGGGCTGGTAAACCAGTAAGTTTCACTAGGGCAATATTTTCTTGGTGGCTTAAAGTCCCGGCATAAATAATTTCACACTTGATATCATATTGCTGGGCAATTAATTGGTAAGCCCAGGCACAAGAAAGAGCATCGGGGTCTGGGAAGTCTTGCAATATTATCAACTGACGCTCATGTCGGTGTAATAATAGAGCCTTTTGCAATTCTTCTGACTTTTGAAAGGCAAGGGAATTGTTTCGTTGCCCTAGATAAATACCTACTCCTTCGCCTGTCGATACTGGCAAAGATGGTCTAGTTATTGTCACTTCTGCTTCTTTGTCTACTTCAGGTTCTTCTGAATTTGGCTCTTTAGTCAACGAAAAACTCTCAGACTGCTTAAATGAAGAATTCAATTGCATAAACAAAGTTTTTGTAAATGTGAGGCTCCATTTATGTGTTCAGAGATATTGCCATCAGCAATTGACTGATTTGACCCCACATTCTGATCTTCGCAAAAATCTAGCAATATGGGGATACATATCTCGGTATATTTTTTGTCAAGATGGTGAGTCAGCAATCTGATCAATTTCACCACAATGTCAATGAAGGATGTCAACAAAGATGGATGGTTCTTGGGAAGGTATGATTCAATGTTGCTCAATCTTTGTTGTCTTTGCTTGATCAATAGATACGCTCTTGAAGCAAAGTTATTTGCTATCACAGCTTTTGCAAATTCCCATTTAAAATGGATGTTGTGATTTTGTAAAATTTATGTCTTGTTTATCGATTCTACTGATCATATTTTTTACTGAATCGCCAGTGTCTTTTGTCAGTTGCTAGCTGTTTGAGTTTCGGCGAGGTTCAGGCATTTGATGGGGTCGTGATTTTAAAACATTTTTATCTCCAGGAACACCCTGCGCGAAAGCCTTTAACTACCGACAAAATTTCTATTCCCTTGTGGGTAGATATCCTTAAGGTTCTTTAGTTTATCTTGATATAAGCTTGGTTTTGATACCATATTCCAGTGTATCCTTTACTCGGCAGATATTTGTGCTTTGATGGTCGGTTTATCAATAAACAATTTTAGAATTATTTATATTTTCAACTAAAAAGGGTAACAAGTAAGCTATTTTGCTCTTAAGTTGCACAATCCATCGTGAGGAATATTGACTGTTGACCGTTCACAGTCAACAGGTATAGCTGTCGCCAGTAGTGTTAGGACATCAATAGATGATACAACCTAGACACAAAAAGACTTTTCACCCAGTCCCCAGTCCCTAGTCCCCAGCTATATAACTAACAACTTGGGCTAATTAAGAAAAATCCCCGGTGGGTAGCCGGGGGTGTTGATAATTAATTACTCTGGCGTGGATGACATTGAATTTAATGACAATAGCAATTTGTAGAACGTTAAACTAGCCAAACTGCCGATCGCTCAACTTCAAATCAGAGAAAATCTATTTTTTCAAGAAGCGTTGACGCATACGCACTACAAAGCTGTTAACTTCTGGTATTTTCATGAGTGAGGCGATCGCTGCAAACACGGCAATTCCCACAAAGCCAGATATACACAGCTGTAAAATTTGAATTAATAAACCCTCTTTCCCTAACAATTGCTGAGAAGCTGCAAGGGTGGCAAAACTAGCAATCCCAGCTACCACACTACCCCCAGCCAAACCGAGGATTGGCAAGCCCCACTCCCGCCAAGGTAAGCCATTAAGACGGCGATCGAGTAAAAATAACAGCATCAACATGGAGCTGCAATTGACACTTACTGTAGCTAACACCAATCCAGGAGCGCCAAAAGGTTTAACGAAAAACCAATCTAATACAACGTTGAGAAAGATGTTAAAAATGCTGATCCGAAAAGGTGTCTGTCCATCTCCCAAGGCGTAAAATACCCTGACCAAAACATCCCGCCCCAAATAAACAAACATCCCAATACCGTAAGCAACCAATAGGGATGAAACTAGCTGTGTAGCTTCTTGTTTAAATGCGCCACGTTCATAAACTACCTGCACAATTGGCACAGACAAAGATATCAGCAATGCCCCTAAAGGAAGCATGGTGACAGCAGTCAATAATAATCCTTGACGAATACGTAATTTCAGGTCTGGCCAGTTTTCTGGTTCTGCTAGTTTGGCGAAGATCGGTAATAAAGGCAACAATATAATATTAGAAATAATCCCTAACGGTGTTTGTACTAAAAGATTGGCATAGTTAAAACCAGCCGCCGCACCGGGAATTGGGCTAGCAAAATAGAGGTCAGTAGCCACGTTAATTGGCATCATCCCGGAAGAAACAGTTGCCGGAGTCATGATTTTAATGACTTCCTGAACTCCTGGGGATTTAAAATCAAACCGTAGCCTTAAACTACCTAGTCCTAATCGCCACTGTACAATTAGCTGCACTAACCATTGGAGAATTGCCCCAGCTAAGGTTCCCCAAGCCAAAACCATACCGCCAATGAAAGCGTATTCTGGCTTGATAATGTCTTTGCCTAACTGCAAAGCCATGATACCGATACCAAATACAACTGCCACACTGGATAATAGGGGGCTGATGGAGAGTAGCCAATATTGATTAGCAGCGTTGAGAGTCCCGAAGCCAATGCCGATTAAGCCTGAGAATAAAGCCATCGGGGCCATAATTTGGATTTGTTGAATGGCGATCGCTCTAGTTTTCGCCTCCAAACCATGACCAACAAGATCCACAATATTATCTGCCAAGAAAATCTGGGCTACCGTCACTAACAACAGCACTCCCCCCACCAAGGTAGTCACTGTTTCCACCAAGGGGGCTGCTTCTTCTCGCTTGCGCCTAGCTAAAACGCTAACAACTGCACTATGTAAGGGCCCATTTACTCCCCCCAGCAATACCAACAAGAAACCAGGAATAATGTAGGCATAACTGTAGGCAGTTGCAGCCGCACCTACACCAAAAGCAGCTGCGATCGCCTGTTGCCTCACTAAACCAAATACTTTACTAATTAAAGTGGCTGCGGCAACAATGCCAGCAATCCCAGCGAAAGAACGAGAAGGTTTTTGTTCTTGATTAGTCACGAATAGTACCCGACAACTCTTGCAGAGTGCATACCTGAAAAGATTAACTCGAAATCTCACACTCCGTCAGGTAAATTTTCTTAACTAATTATTTACAGCCCAGACTATCGCGGGTAGCAACACCTGTAACGGGATTTACTCCATCGGCTCTTTCACACAGTAAAGAAACTTGATAGCGATCGATTATCGCATCTGTAAAATCAGCACCAGTAATGTCAGCATCATAGAAGCGACTACGGGTTAAAGTTGCTTCTGTGAAAATGGCATTTTTTAAATTTGCATTGTCTAAAGTTACTCTATCTACTAAAGCGCCTGTCAAATTTGCCTCTGACAAATTAGCCTTTAATAAAACACCTTTGGTGAGAATAGCATTAGTTAAATTTGCGCCTTGAAAGTTTGTTCCTCGCATTTCCGCCGCGACAAAATTGACCCCTACTAAATCAGCATTGGCAAAGTCACGGTTTTCCAGATTTGCATTGTTGTAGTTAATTGTATTTATCTGAGCAAATGCCGGATGAGTATCAATAATTACCCAAAACCAAGCCAGCATCACAATCACAATTAAACCAAACAATTTTATGAAAATCTTATTCATAACTTTATAAAGTATATTAATAGTCAAAAGTCAACCCTCCGGGTGACGCTCCTAACGTCGCTACCGCTACGCTAACGGCAGTTCGCAATCGACGGAAACCGCCAAGACTGCGACTGCCTCACAGTCAACAGCCACAACTAATGACTAATGACCATTGACTAATGACTAATTTACTATTTCCAATCTTTCCCAATACGAATTGTTAGGTCAGATTCTAAATCCCCTGTTGATTTAGTTTCTAGCAAACCGAGTCCTAAGATTTTGCGTAAGTCAAAACCAGCTTGGCGGTTGCCTTTTTGGATAATAATTTGGGTTTGGCGCTGAGTATCAGGCCAATCCGGTACAGTGTAAATATTTTTAAAGCCTTTCTGTTTCAAGTAAGCAATAACTTTTTCCGTTAGCTGGGGTTGATTGGAAGCATTTTGAATAGCAACTTTGAGCTGAGAAACAGGCCGAGAATCTTGTTTCAGACCAGGCACATCTACCCCAACATAATTGTTTAATAGATTTTGCTGTCCGGTCATATTCAGCCAATAGCTATTGGGGTCTTTACTAAATTTGCTGAATGTACCAGGCAACATGGTCATTTGGAAATTATCCCGCTCTAAATTCACGGCAAAATTTACCAAAGCCATCATTTCTTCTGTCTTCAAATTTGTATCAAAATATTTCCGCATTAGGCGGGTTAATTGGGGCAATCTGGGTAATACAGTCGGACTATTCAGCCTTTGTAGTATTGCTGCTACCAGTGCTTGTTGTCTCTGGACTCTAGATAAATCCCCTAATGTTTCCTCCCGGTAACGAGCAAATAGTTCTGCCTGTTCACCGTTGAGAGTTTGCCAGCCACTAACTAAACTCACCCTAGAGCGACTGCTGGGGTCTTGATATTCCATTGCAGTGGGTACAAAAACCTCAACACCACCCAACTGATCCACTAATTGCCGTAAGCCACTAGTAGAAATACGGATATAGCGGTCAATTCTGGCATTATTTAAAGTCCGGCTGACTACTCTGGCTGCCAATACTGGCCCGCCTTGAGCATTAGCCTCTGATACTTTGGTGAGTCCCTTTTCTGGGATCGCAATCATGGTATCCCTGGGAATTGACAGCACCCGTGTAGTTTTACTTTCTGGGTTGAGTCTGACCATCATCATGGTATCGCTATTACCAGAGAAACTTTCTGGTGAGCCATCAACAGCGCCTTTAACTGGCTCAATTCCCATGATGAGAATATTCATAGGCTTGGATAGCTGATATTGGGAGATTTTGCTCCACAATTCCCCAGGTAAGGGAACTTTCTGCTCATTTTGCCCAGAAACGCCCAATTCTTCGTCAGTGCGATCCAAATTGCTCCACAGAGGAGTCCATAGCGCCAAGGTGGATACTAACAGCCCAGATAGGATTACTCCTAAAACTACTGTCAAAATCCACAATAGCCAACGAGGCATGGTCAAGCCCAAGCGCTCGTACAGTTCATTGGGTATTGCAACAACAGACTCAACCACGTTACGGGAAATAGTGGCTGAATCTTGTTCAGTTTCTACCTCTACTTCTTGTGCTGATACTGGTTGAGATATGCCCTGGTTTTCTACCAGTTGTATTTGTGAAGACCCCACCTCTAAATTAAGATCCGGTATTTGTTGAGGTGCGACCTGATTATCCGACCATTGAACCTGTTTAATCACAATTATCTCCCCACTCAACCACTCCCTAAAATTTATGTTAAAGCAAGCTACCAATCTTGCCAGTGTAAGACCGCACTGTACACTTGAAATGTTCTACCGTTTGTGTGTATGACAACATGAGTAGCCCATTGTTCCCAGTAATCCTGGCTGGTGGTAAAGGCGAGCGTTTTTGGCCTCTCAGCCGCCAAGACCGACCCAAACAATTTTTAAGTCTTGATGGTAGCTCCAGAAGTCTATTGCAATCAACCGCCGAACGACTGGTTAAGTTCGCAGGCGAGTGGAATGATTTATGGGTAATCACCTCTAGTCAGTTAGGACAAGGGGTGCAACAACAGCTACCCGAATTACCATCGCAAAATTTGTTGACTGAGCCGCAGGGTAGAGACACTGCTGCTGCCGTTGCTTGGGCTAGTTTGGAAATTCAAAAGCGTTATGGTGATGACGCGATTATAGGCTTTTTTCCTTCTGATCACTGGATAGCTGATCCAGAGGCGTTTAAACGCACTTTAGATGCTGCTAGCCAATTAGCGACAAGCACAGAGGCAATTGTCACTTTGGGGATCAAGCCGACTTTCCCATCAACTGGTTACGGCTACATTGAACAAGGTGAAAAAATTGGTACCTTTAATGAGTTGCCAGCTTATCATGTCAATCGCTTTACTGAAAAGCCTATCCGGGAAAAAGCCGAAACTTTTCTATCTACGGGACGATATAGCTGGAATAGCGGTATGTTTGTTTTCCGAGCCGGAGTTGTTCTCAAGGAACTCTATACCTATGCGCCAGAAATCATTGAACCACTGGTAGAACATGGGGTTGATGTTTATCCCCAGTTACCTAAGAAGAGTATAGACTACGCACTTATGGAAAAGACAAATCTAGTATATGTCTTACCAGCAGAATTTGGGTGGGATGATTTAGGAGATTGGAATGCAATTGAGCGTTTACTCAAAAAACCGGATGATCCCAATGTAGAACTGGCTACTCATGTAGGTCTAGATACTCAGGGGGCGATTGTTTATGCTACTAATCCAGAGGATGTAATTGTTACTATTGGTTTAGAGGATGTAGTGATTGTGCGCGATCGCAATGTTACTCTCATAGTCAATAAGGAACGTACCCAGGAAATCAAGCAAATTATCAAAACCCTCCAAGGTGATCCCCGATTTACTGACCTGCTCTAATTATACTAAGTTGTAAAAGTTAAAACCCTTGGCAGAGGTTAAAATGCGGGGTTTTTATTATAACTAGTTATGAAGAGGCAGGGGTGTAGGGGGCAGAGAGAGAAGAAGAAATGATACTGAAATATTCTCCCCCTCCCTGCTCCCTACCCTAATTCCCATTCCCTATTCCCAACTCCCCAACAATGTTCCTCACCCAAACTGTCCCCCGTCAACGAGAAATTATTGAAGTTGTCCTCCGCAATGGCTGGGATTATATGCGGCGGTTACTTACAGGTGGCAAGGCTGATGAACCCCAATTACCGACACCTGCGGTTTTAAAAAATATTTTGGTGGACTTAGGGCCGGTTTATGTAAAACTCGGTCAATTGATGTCTACTCGTCCGGATTTACTGAATGCGGCTTACATTGAGGAACTTTCTACCCTACAGGACGAAGTACCCCCTGTTCCCTGGACAGAAATTGAAATTCTCATCCGCAAACAACTAAAACGACCTCTGGAAGAAACTTTTAGTAAGATTAATCCCGTACCTGTAGCGGCAGGATCAATTGCCCAGACTCATCGCGCTACATTAATAGATGGTAGGGAAGTGGCGCTGAAGGTGCAACGACCGGGGATCGATCTGACTATTGCCCAAGATATTGCTTTAATTCAAGGGATTGCTGATTTGGTGGCGCGTACCGATTTTGGGCAGAACTACGAAATTAAATCAATTGCGGAAGAATTTACCAAAGCTTTAGAGGCGGAGTTGGATTTTACACGGGAAGCAGGACATACAGATTTACTGCGCCGTAATTTATCTCGTAGTCGCTGGTTTGACCCCACACAGCTAGTCGTAGCTGAGATTTATTGGTCTTTAACTACAGAAAAATTGTTGGTGATGGAATGGCTAGACGGTGTACCAATACTGTCAGCAAGTTTGAACAATAATAACGGTAAAGACCCAGTAGCCGAACGTAAAGCAGTTACGACGCTGTTATTTCGGGCTTTCTTTCAGCAATTATATGTTGATGGCTTTTTCCATGCTGATCCTCATCCGGGAAATATCTTTTATCTCAGCGATGGGCGTGTTGCACTGTTAGATTGTGGCATGGTGGGTAGACTTGATCCCCGGACTCAGCAGATTTTAACAGAAATGCTGTTGGCGATCGTGGATTTAGATGCAGGGCGATGCGCTCAATTAACATTGCAATTGGCAGATTCCGCCCAACCAGTTATTCTGTCCCGGTTGGAAAGTGATTATGACCGGATGTTGCGGAAATACTATAACGTTAGTTTGACTGAGATGAATTTTAGTCAAATTTTTTATGAAATTTTGCAAATTGCGAGAAATAATAAAATTCGTTTACCCAGCAATATGGGTTTGTATGCCAAAACTATAGCGAATTTGGAAGGGGTAGCACAGACCTTTAATCCAGAGGTAAATTTATTTGATGAAATTCAACCATTAATTACAGATTTGTTTCGGCGGCAGTTATTGGGGGATAATCCAGTGCGATCGCTCCTGAGAACAGCCTTAGATTTAAAAAGTCTCTCTTTACAATCGCCCCGACAGGTGGAACTATTATTAGACCGAGTAACATCGGAAACCTTGCGGTGGAACCTTTCCCTACATGGTTTGGATGGGGTACGGCGCACAATGGATGATGCAGCCAATCGCTTATCCTTCAGTATATTAGTAGGTTCACTGATTATGGGAGCAGCAGTTATATCTACGAAAGCCCAGACAAGTGAATTGTCATTTTTAAGTAGCGTTTTGTTTGCGGTAGCAAGTTTGTTGGGATTGTGGCTAATTGTGAGTATATTGCGATCGGGTCGTCTCAAATAATTTTTTTTAACGCAGAGGGGTGCGGAGGTTAACGCTGAGGGGCGCAGAATGTAGCGAAATAATTTCATTTAGGGTGAAAAACATTTAGTATTATTGTTTGCTGCCTCCTAGATTCTTAGAGGTATATGTCAATTATTACTGTTGAAAATCTAAGTAAATCCTATCCAGTAGCGGTGAAAGAACCAGGAATTGGCGGTACAATCACTCACCTTTTCCGCCGCACCTACCGTTCAATACAAGCTGTTCAGGATGTTTCTTTTGAAATTGCACCTGGTGAAGTAGTGGGGTTTTTAGGGCCGAATGGTGCTGGTAAAACTACCACGCTGAAAATGCTGACAGGGTTGATACATCCTTCTCATGGTGTTGTCAGGGTGGCTGGCCATGTTCCTTTTCTGCGCCAAGAAGCATTTTTACAAAAAATCACTCTGGTAATGGGACAAAAGCAACAACTTCTCTGGGATTTACCAGCACTGGATTCTTTGAGAATTAATGCTGCTGTCTATGACATCTCGGACAAGGAATTTCAGCGTCGGGTAGGGGAATTAACAGAGATGCTGTCCTTGGAAGGTAAGCTGACTCAACCAGTGCGGAAACTTTCTTTGGGTGAACGCATGAAAGCTGAACTTTTGGCAGCGCTGTTACACCGTCCTCATGTATTGTTTTTGGATGAGCCAACATTGGGTTTAGATGTCAACGCTCAAGTTGCGGTACGTGATTTTTTACGCGAGTACAATCAACGTTATCAAGCTACAGTGTTGTTAACTAGTCATTACATGGCTGATATCACAGCTTTGTGTGAACGGGTGCTGTTGATTCATCAAGGAAAGCTCATGTATGACGGTAGCTTAGATGGACTACTAGAAAGTTTTGCTCCTTACCGAGAAGTTCGTGTAGAGTTAGCCCAACCTTTACCTTTAGAAACACTCAAATCTTATGGTGATGTGCAACTTTTAGAAGGGCGTGCGGTATGCTTTATAGTGCAGCAAGAGGTACTGACGCGCACAGTATCGAAAATATTAACAGAGTTAGAAGTTATAGATTTAACAGTAACGGAGCCACCTGTTGAGGAAGTGATAGGGCGAGTTTTCCAGGCAGGAGTTGTTTAATCAAAATTTAAAATCTCATGAAAAAGACTATTAGAAAAGCATGGACTTTGCTGACAGTTTACTACGCCTATATGGTTGAGTATCGAGCAGAACTAATCCTATGGGTCTTGTCTGGTTCTTTGCCAATTATTTTGATGGGTGCTTGGATAAAGGCGGCGCAAGGTGGTAGCTTTGGTTTATCGCCCGTGGATTTTGCCCGTTACTTTCTCACAGTTTTTATTGTGAGACAAATATCCGTTGTTTGGGTAATTTGGGAGTTTGAAAAAGAAGTAGTAGAAGGTAAATTATCACCTAAATTATTACAGCCATTAGATCCAGTATGGCATCACGTTGCATCCCATCTTTCAGAAAGGGTTGCTCGCATACCTTTTGCAATATTATTAATAGGGTTATTTTTTATTCTTTATCCCCAGGCGTTGTGGTTTCCAACCGTTAGTCAATTATTGTTATTTACAGTAGCTGTATCATTGGCTTTTGTACTGCGGTTTGTAATTCAATACACATTTGCTATGTTCGCCTTTTGGACGGAAAGGGCTAACGCTATAGAAAATTTTTGGTTTTTATTTTATTTATTTTTATCTGGATTAATTGCACCTTTAGATGTGTTTCCTCCCCAAATAAAAGCGATAGTTTTATTTACACCCTTTCCCTACTTGATTGATTTTCCCGCCAGTTTGTTGGTAGGGCTACCTGTAGATGTAGTACAGGGATTTTTGTCACTACTGGCTTGGATATTCATGTTTTGGGTGGTAAATCGTTTGCTGTGGCGTGCAGGATTGAAAAAATATTCAGGAATGGGAGCTTAAATTTACTAGTTCGTTGCCTATTTTATGAGTGATATTAATTAAAACGTGGAAGAAATATCTAATTTTTTAGTCTTTGATTAATAGAGGCGATCGCCTAAACTTAAACTACATTATAATTGGCTTGGTATTGTCTTAAATTTATCTACAGAACCCAAGGAATAATCATCTAATTGAAAATCGCCGAAAGGCTTATTTTCTAATCTATTTCGCAAAGCTTCATCTATAACTACGGCTTTAGATTGTCTTTTTAAACCGATAATAATTACACTTCTTTGGTATGCAGTTAAATCCCGATTACTTTGACAAACACTGCCTTGAAATTCCCCTAAGTTTAATAATCGATAGTTTTTAACGCTTGGGCTATTTTGAAATATTTTTTTAACTAAATTTTGTATCTGCTGGGAGCGCTCAAAAGCTTTACGTTGCGCGACTGATAAACTACCTTCACAGGAAGCAGTACCTACAGAGATAATCTCTTCAGGATTTTCCATAATTTCCTGGATACCTTCTTGTTCTAAACGCAATTTTAAAACATCTAGGCTTATTACTCTGTCATTATTTCTAATCTGAAAATTGCTACCTGAAAGCCATTTATGTTCTATTGATAAAACAGCAATATTAAATTTGGCGACTCGTCCTTGACTATCTTTACCTGTTTCATAAGGAAAGTAGGCAATCTTGCCCTTTCTCTGTGGTGACTGTCCTGGTGGTGGTAATAAAGTAAATCTTGGATAACCTATCATAAAGGCAACTAAACTCAGTAATCCAACTGAGACTATGAGGGCTGCACAAAATGCAATTAAAGGTACTTTATTAAAGCTTTTTGTGGGTGATTGTAAAGGCAGATGAGATTTTAGCTGAGTTTGCTGTTCGCTTTGAGGAATTTCGTTCCAATTCACTTGCTGTTGAATATCTCTAAGACGCTGCAAAATTCCCTGGGTATTGGTTGGACGGTTTTTTGATTCTGGTGCTATTAACCAATCGATGAAATTCAATAATAATGGTGAAATTTGTTTGGTATAGTTACGCCATCGCAATAAATTTTGATGGACATCATACATATCTAACGGGTGTTGTCCTGTTAGTAAAAAAACGAAGGTACGCCCCAAGCTGAAGAAATCTGATTGTGGTGTGGCTTCTCCATTCATTTGTTCTGGAGCGCTGTAACCAGATAATAAAGTGGGTGTGGTGGTTCCATTGGCATAATTCTTAGCTGTACCAAAATGAATTAAAACTAACTTGCCATCAGGTTGGAGCAAGATATTTGATGGCTTAATATCTAGATGCAGGTATAGTTTGCCATGCACTGAATCTAAAATTTCTGCCAACTGTATCAACCAAGTTATGGCTTGTGCTTGGGAAATCGGCTGATTTTGTTGCTGTTGTAACCACTCCTCCAAGTTTGTCCCTGTAATTTTATCCATAACAATGCAGTGCAGAATTACACCATTTCTGGTTTGATGCTGAAAATAGCTATCAACTTTAGGAATTCCCGAATGATTTAGCTGTCCTAATACGACTGCTTCTTGGCGAAATAATTCTACTGCTTTAGGGTCGCGGGAGAGGTTGGCTTTGAGTATCTTGAGGATTTTAGCTGTGTTTTCTTCATAGGCTTCATAAACTGTGGCGAAGCCAGTTGTATCACTTAATAATTGCGTTACCCGATAACGCCCTAGCAATTCCAACTGTGAACCACAACTTTGACAAAAGCGATTTTTGTCATTATGGGGGTGGTTAGGGTTGGGGCAAACTGGATTGATACAAAGGCTCATGATTAAGGAAGTCAGTAGTCGATAGTCAAAAGAGTAAAATGAGCCTTGGCGATGACTGTAGCGTTACTAGCACGGCTAATTTTATCCTTCTGTTCCTATCTATCAATCATGAGACTTATTTTCCTGACATTCTGCTAAGAATGCTGCTATTGTCTGATTAAAGGTTTGCGGTGCGGTTAAAAAAGGCCAATGATTGCCAGGAATTTGGCACAGACGGAAATTTTTGAGGTAAGTTTTGTAAGGTTTGATTTGCCATTCGAGGCGGTTCAGTCCCTGTTCTGACTGGACAAACAGGGCGGGAGTGTCTAAGGGGATGGTGAAACCAGGTACGCGCAATACTGCGTCAAAGATGCCATCACGGGCGGCGATTGTAAATTTACTCCCCCAGCTACCATCGGGTTTTTGTTCGAGTCCTGCTTGAAACACTTGCTGTTGTAAGGGACTCCAGCCTTGGAACTGGTTTAATTGCTGCGCCTCTTGTTCGGCTTGTTCGTAGCTGGTGAACGGCCCCATCCCTTTGAGAAAGGATAAAAAGCGGTAAAGCAGAGGAAAGGTAAGGCGGAAGAGGTTGGGCATTTTCCAAATGAAAATGGGGTCAACTAGCACCATACTCCGTAGACGTTGGGGGTTTTGCCTTGCCCAAATGACTGCTAATTTACCTGTCCAGGAGTGACTAACAATATGGGCTGATGACCAGCCTAGATGATTCATCAAAGCTTCTAGATCAGCGATCGCACTCTCAAAGCTATAATCTTTATCTGGCTTACTACTTTCGCCATGACCCCGCATATCTGGCGCTACTATGTGATATCCAGCCGCTAAATCATCCCCTAAGCTAGACCAGACTAAGGCATGGTCGCCTAAACCATGTAACAGTAGCAAGGGTTCTTTACCTTGATTCCACTCCAAGTAGGACAGTTGGATATCAGATGTTGATAAGGTTTGGCGTACAGGCATCGTCTTCAGTAATTCACAATTCAAAATATTCAGCCGTAAACAGTACTTAATAACTGATAAAGAAGCGCTGTTACGGGTACTTTACGAGAATCAATACCAGAAATGCAAGCATTGGCGATGCTAGCTAGTCATTAGTTATTGAAAATTTTGCCTACACTCCTACTACTGTATCCTCATTTCTCAGAAGAAGTGTTATCTATTCTTATCTATGGGGAATCATAATGTATGAGTAACTCTCAGTATTATCTAATGCCATTAGCAAATACTTATTCCAGAAGATTTTCTGAGTTATATCTTTTGATGGATTAGCAATAAATCAAAAATAAATCAACTGTTTTTTTGGCTATTCTATATTTCCTTCTTTAGGTACTTAGCTAAAAACCCTCATATTTGGTATTTTACTGGTATGGCAATAATTAAGCACAATTTTTTAAATAACTCAGTAGATTCGTCAGAATTATTAGATCACAAAAATATTGAAGCGCAGAGAATACAAGACGTTCAGCTTTTGCTGCAAAACTTATCTGAAAGTGAAGAAGCAACGATTAAGCTGATTCTAGATTGCCTCTATGATATCGGTTCAGTCAACTTGATTAATCAAAGGTTTCGCTATCGACCCTTTAACCGAGTAGTTAAATTAATCGCTCGGCTTTCTAAACCTATATTTAGAATCTATGGGTGGCATTGGTTTAAGAAAAATTGTCCTCAATTAATTGCTAATTGGTTGCATTCCCAAGTAGCTTTTGAGTATGTAGTAAATACACCTGAACAAATAGCAGTTGCAGTCTCGGCAATTCAACAGCATCAGCCATTGCCATTAGATCATTACAATCTTGAGGTTAAGGCTTTACGCAATCAAATAAGATGGCTAACGGGAATTACTATAGTCTCGCTGTCAACCTTGGGAATAGTATTTACTATATTTAACAGCAATCCACAGATACTACTACGAAACATACCGCAATTTCAACCAACAATCTGCCGATAAATATTATATGTAAAAACAGTTATTTATTTTACAAAATATAGAGTGATAATTTGAGGATAAAAATTAAAAACAAATGACTTACTTGATTAAAATCCTAATTTTTCTTGAATTACTTTCTCATCCCTAAAACCTACCGCTACTGCTATCCCATCCTTAACAAACAGGGGACGTTTAAGTAGCATGGCATCTTTAGCAAATTCTTCAATCCATTGCTCATCAGTCCAGTTCTTTTTTTCTTCACCCAAAGCGCGGTAGGATTGACCGGAAGTATTACGCATTGGTGTAGAACCTAAAGATTTTACCCAGTTCTGGATATTCTCACGCGTTGGTGGATTTTCTTTGGTATTGATAAATTCATAGTCAACCTTATGGGCTTGAAGCCAGTTAAAAGCTTTTTTACAAGTGCCACAATTGGGTATTCCGTAGACTTGAATGGACATAATACAAGTTTCTCAATAATTTCATGATATCTAAATATATACATAGCTGGTGCAACTTCTAACAGCCTCTAATTTGGACTTGATGATCCATACACCAAGGAGTACAAGTATCATTTATATACTAGTAATTACCACTAGGTATTGACTGAGGAAGATTGAACAGTTGATAAGCTATACCGTAAATTCACTAAAACTCTGTAAAAAAATTAAGATAGCTTGATTGATACTAGGGTGTATCAAGGGTAAGCTATTAACAATAAAGTTAAAAAATATTTGGTCTTGATAAATTCCATGACCACCAATAGTTTGCCTAGTATTTTAGGAAATCAACATACTGTTAAACAGAATTATCCAGAGCCGAGTTTACAAGCTTTACAAGAAAGTCTTTACAACTTCTTAATACAACTTGTAAATATATATCCCCCAGAGGAGGCTTTAAAGGAATTTAAACAGTTATTTATTCATTGTCTGGAGTCTGGTAATTTTTCTGCTGTGCCAGTCATCCAGAAAATGGTGATGTTTGATAATGAAGAAGAGTTTCACTACACGCTCAAACGTTCCTGCTACATTTTAATTAATAATTGGGCAGCTAAGAGAAAACATAAGTATATTCACGAACTAATTAGCTTATTTACTCAATTACCAGTAAATAAACTACTAATATATAGTTGCCCAGAATTAATTACATATCAGGTATGGCTGGAGAACTTTGCTCATAGTCAAGATTATCAAGAACTGAAAAAATTTAATTATACAAATACTAATAAAAGTCAAACACACTGGAGCGATCGCTATGCTAATTATCTCTTAGTTGCCCAATCTGTAGATCCTGATAAACCTCAGGAACAACAAGAGGCAGCAAGCAAACTCTCCAAGCAAATGAAGGACAAGTATAAGTTTGAGCTAGCAATGTATATTGCTCGTTCTCAGTCTACTGCTTCTAGTCCAACACGATATCATAACCCTAGCATTTTTGGGGATGAGGTTTTGCGTCTCATCAAAATGATTGTGGTGAAGAAAGGAAAATTCAGTTATGAGAACATTGCCCATATATTCCTCAAGCAAACTGAAAATCAAACGCTGAAGCAGTTTAAAAAAAGCATCCATAAATATTTGTTTTTTTCTGTGGGTAATCAAGCGATCGCAGAAATTATCAGTCAAATTTTGACAGAAAAACTGTCACTATGGAAGGTAGAAAAAGATGAGGTATGTTTAAGTAAAGATTTATTGTTGAGGGTTTGTAATCGATTAATTGATTTTCTGACTACGGAAAATCGCCAGGAGCCTTCCGAGTTATTCACTTTATTACTTTCTCATGGGCATCCTTTAACTTTAGTAGTTATTCTCCTGAAAATTATTTGTATTTGTAAAAGCACCCGTAGCCATTTAGAAAGCCGGATTGCAGATTTGATTAATTTTTACAAAGATAAATCAGAGGATGAATGTAAATGGCTAATTCAGTTCATTGAATTTTATAATATTACCTTTGCAATTTATGCAGAAAACGTAGAGTATAATTTGCTGAAGATGGTAGAAGATGAAGCATCTGGTAATTCGCACACAAATTTGGACACTTATCGTGTATTTTCCCAAGTGAAAGCGGATGCAAATATACCTGATTAAATGATACTTGCCAATTTCTGTTGGTAAAATTTATGACTTAGCAATTTTTTCATCCAAGGAAGCCAAAACAGCACCAGCAGTTTCCGCAATAATACTAATCAAACGATATAAAGCGATCGCACTAATCACCGCCGCCGAGGGAAAGCGGTTTTGCAAAAGAGCGATCGCTGTTGCTTCAAATACACCCAAACCCCCAGGCGCACCCGGAATCACAAACCCTAACAACCAAGAAAAACTAAAAGCACCCAATAAGAGGGGAATTTGACTGATATTCAAGGGCATCAAAGCAAACAAAGTGAGGATAAATCCTATCCCGCGTATCACCAAAAATCCCAACTCACCTAATAATGGTCGAAAGGGATAGCGTTCAATGCTAAAAGCCGTAGTTGGTTGGGAATCTGACTTTTTGGCTTTCAATTTGTACAAAAAGCCGATAACTGGATTCAAAAATCGGGGATGTATCCCAGCCAGTATTATGACTAAACTCAATAACTGTGAAATGCGTAGTGTCAGGCTATTACTACTAACCGCGAATCTACTGCCAAACATTACTACAATTATTAAAGCCGCAGCCGCCATGAGTAAAGGTTCTAACAACACACTCAGAGTAGCTGCACCAGTGGTAACGTTAGCATTTTTCAACGCCACAATTCGCCGATAATGATGCCAAACATTACCAGGTAAATACTTTGCAATATTAGTTTTGAGATACACCTGTATCAACTCAGTAGTTGGTATTGATTGATTTAAATCTTGTAAAATCAAAGTCCAGATCCAACCTGCCCAAGTATGAGCTAGTAAAGTTATACCTGTGGCGATCGCTAAAACCGCCCAACCAACTTCATTAATACGGATAGCTGTAACTTCTAACCAGTTATCCTTGAGGGCTTTGGCTAAAAAAATCAGCGTTGCGCCTAAAATTACCCAACGTAAAATTTGCTTCAATTTTATCTTCATTGGACAGCGAAAACACCCGAAGCTGAATATTTCAGATTTTATGCTAAATCAGCTACAAGCCATCATTATTATGGGAAATTTTATTCCCAAGTAAAATATGGCTTTTTTATGAGTATTTATATCAGATATTTAGTATTCTAGATTGTTTTAACTGAGCATATTTTTATGTATTGGTTGAAAATTAAACATAACCATGAATACAATTCAAGGTCTTACCCAAGAGTGAAATAAATATCATAAATATTTAATTAACCAATCAAGTTACAGAAATTTCCAGGGGAGCAATAATATTGCGATATATTAAGCTCTATCTCTCTGTAGTTAGATAAATATGGCACATTATCGCTCAAATTAATGTGACTTACGCTAGATGGAAAGATGTTTTTAAATCCCTAACATTGATAACTGTTGGTTAAATAATTAGTCAACATAAAAAACAACAAAACTTTCGCCTGTCCGAGGAAATATTAAGCGATAAATTTTGTGATTGATAAAAGGAGGAACTAGTGAACAGTTTAACAAATATATGGAAAAATCTGCGACTACGCCAGATTTTAACTGTATTTTTGGCTGGTATATTGTTAATGATTAGTACTGCTTGTAGCCAAGGTAATCCTCAAGGGGCAAATCCTCAAAATCCTGCTGTACAAGCTGGTGGCGCTAATAATCCTTATAAAAATGGTGGAGATAAATACGTCAATTCTAGGTTCTCTACAGATCCTAATATCACTAACCCAGAAACTAAGAAAAGACGTGATCAAGCTAACTTACCAAGCAGTTCACAAATACTGATTGCTGTTAATGCTGTTAATAGAGAATCAGAACTACTTTACCCTGGAGCCGAAACACCAGCAGGCAGAGTCAAGAAAGAAGCGGAACTGCCAATCATTCGAGAAGAAGACTTCCAGCACCCCGAACCAGGTGGCTTGATTCAGAATGAGCCAAATGTAGGAACTCGCATTCAAGAACGGCTAGAAACTGTTAAAGAATCAGTACAAGAGGCTTCTAAATTTATCCAAAATAAGGCAGATGAAGGTAGTTCTAGACCTGAATTACAAAAAAATCCTGCCGTTGGTAGATAGGATTTTTTACATCATCCAAAGTTTAATTGAGTCACAAAAAAACAAGGAGTAGCACTATGAAAAAGTTCATTAATTGGTTGAAGAATGTTCGTCCCCTGAAAATTGCCACAGTTTTTGTATTAGGATTTTTCCTATTGTTTACCCAATCTTGTTCTGCTAAAGGAATTGCCGCACAACCACCACAGCAAAAAGCTGAATCCGCTTATATTGAAAGATACGATCCCACAAAAGAATATCCGCTTAACGCTCCCAAGGGCGGAATGAATAACTTTAGCGATGTAGATCCTAGAGCCGAAGTTGGGGAAAAAACAGCCGAAACTAAAGCTAAAGCTCTGCGAGACAATGCTAAGAGAAACGTTGATGAAAAAGGCATTGACAGCACAGAACAATATGCTCGCAATTATCGCCAAGGTACACCCTTTGGAGAAAGAGTGAAGAACTTAGGTGAAGACATCGGTAGTTCTGCTGAAGAACTGCGCGAAGGTGTTGTTAAAGGAACTCAACGTGGTCTAGAAAATATCAAAGAGAATACCCAGAATGCTGGTGAGGACTTGGTCAAAAAAGGAAAGCAAACCACAGGAAACGATTAATTTATTTTGCTTTGTGTGTTAGTTGTTAGTTGTCAATTGTCAGTTGTTGAGAGAATCTGGTCTAATACCCCAACCCGCAAGTGGAGTTGTTTTTACTATCTTTGCCACTAACTAATGACCACTGACTACTGACAAGACTCCACCCACAAGGGGATGGAGTTTTTATTTTGTATTTTGAATTGATTCATACCAACCCTGTAACGCCAGTTGCTGAATTTCCCGCCAGGGAATTTTGTGTTTACGGGCTAATTCTGCACAATCTTCATACTCTGGCTGGACGTTGGTGATGACTTTTTCTGGTGATTGTCCATGCCATGCTATTTTAATTCGTACTGTGCCATATTTCGTTTCTATTTGTTTAAATTCCCGTTGTAAGATGGCGCGTTGCTGGGTAGTCCGGCGGATTCCCAAGGTGGTAGTTTCGCGGAATAGTACTGCTTCACAATCACTTAGAGTTTCTGGATGACAAATCACAGTTAGTAGAATCCCTGGACGGGATTTTTTCATGCCTATCGGTTGAGTGAAGACATCAAGCGCACCAACTGCGAACAATTGTTCAAAGACATAACCGATCGCCTGTGGATTTAAATCATCAATTTGAGTTTCCAGTACAGAGATTGTCTCTAGAGTTGGGCTATTAGCAGCAGAATCCGTGATATTTGCCTGTAGATTAGCACCTTCGCCCAGCCAGAGCCGTAGTATATTAGGTATAGGTAGATTAATCGTGCCTGCTCCTAATCCTACCTGTTTGATTGTCATGGGTGGTGGCGCTCCAAATTCCTTGACTAGGGTCGTGGCGATCGCTGCTCCTGTTGGTGTCACCAATTCCCGGTCAATACCGTTGCTATAAACTGGACAACCCCGCATTTCCCATAACTTCAAAACTGCTGGTACTGGTACTGCCATTTGTCCGTGGGCGGCGCGTACAGTTCCCCCACCAGTGGGAAAGGCCGAACAATAAAGCAGTGGGAATCCTGCGTTATCACTAGCAATGCCCAACCAATCTAAACCCAAGCAAGTGCCAACGATGTCTACAATCGCATCCACCGCACCTACTTCATGAAAATGAACCTTTTCCGGAGCAATCCCATGCACAGCCCCTTCAGCTACCGCTAATTGGCGAAATACAGCTAAACTCCAAGCCTCAGCCCTTGGTGGTAAACCTGCTTGCAAAATCATTTGCTCAATTTCTGGCAAGTGTCGCCCGTGGTGATGATGTTCGTGGTCATGGTCATGGTGATGATGATGGTCAATCAAATCTACATGAACCTTCGTGGCTTCCTGACCATTACGTTGCACCTTTTCCGCCCTTAACTTATATTCCTGAGAAATACCCAAGTTATTGAGTTTTGCTATGAGGTATTCCACCGGAACACCCAGGCTAACTAAGGTTCCCAGGCACATATCACCAGAAATGCCTGTCGGACATTGAAGGTAAGCAATTTTGTTCATAAAGATAATTCGTAATTTTTAATTTCTAATTCGTAATTAACGCTGATAACTAAGTATTACGCATTGTTAAGTACGAACTCTCGTGATTTGCCCGTAAAAATATGTATCTACAGTTTAAGCAATTGCTTCTTTATGTAAATATGTGCAACGCTTAATTTTACATAAATGTCGATAGATAAGAAACAGACGGAAAACTTACTGAAAGATTCCTCCCCTAAGTCCCTATTCCCCAATCTTCAACATTCAGTAACCCAAAATTTTATGGCAAAAATTATCGCTGTCCATCCTGATAATCCCCAGAGTCGCAGAATAGAGGAAATAAGGTCAGCGCTTTCCAGTGGCGCGGTGATGCTTTATCCAACTGACACAGTTTATGCGATCGGTTGTGATTTAAATGTCAAGTCTGCGGTGGAAAGAGTGCGGCAAATCAAGCAGTTAGCAAACGATAAACCACTGACATTTTTATGTCCTTCACTGTCTAATGTAGCTACTTATGCCTTTGTCAGTGATACAGCTTATCGAATTATGAAGCGACTAATACCAGGAACTTACACATTTTTGTTACCTGCAACTAAGTTGGTACCAAAATTAGTCCAAAGTCCCAAGCGTAAAACTACTGGAATTCGCGTACCAAATCATACTGTATGTTTAGCATTACTTGAAGCCTTGGGGAATCCGATTATTTCCACTTCAGCACACATACCGCCAGATGAGGCAGGTAATGGGAAAGTCGGGATAGTTTCAGAATCGATTACCTCAATGGCAGAGCTATTTGACCGCGTGGATAAATTAGTTGATGTGATTGTAGACACTGGACAGGAACCAACTTACGATGTGTCCACAATCGTTGATTTGACGGGAGATGAACCAATGATTACTAGACAAGGATTAGGTTGGGAAGCGGTAAAAGCGTGGGTATAAACAACGAACTTCACCGCCTTTCTTGTCAGTTTCGGAATAGCGCAGCAAAATGCCTCCAGTTTCGTGAGCGTCATAACTAAGAGTTAAGCTAGTGGATCTGATGAAATAGGAGTATTGCTAGATACATTAAGGTTTTTAGCAATTTGGCAGGCAAAGCGAATATGGGTGTGTTAACCTCGATCTGGTTGCGAGTGAAAAAAGCGACACATGACCTTCTCTGTAACTTTTTTCGATTGCGTACAGTCTTATATATGAGCGGTACTTGTCTTAGGTCTTGATGGATGAATGGTCAAAGATTCTCCAGCAAAGCCCATTTTCAGGTGCTGTTTGTGCATTCTACTTAAGGTGCAAGACCAAACCCAGGAAAATACATGAAAGTAAACCTTGCAAATCTACCAATCTCTACATCTGATTTTGTTAGCAACATCGTCACTGAGGAATTACCTGCTACAGGTGCTTTAATGCAATTTCTATTGCAAGAAATGCAGGCTCAAGTCAAAGCATCCCCAAAGTGTGTACAAGCCGTAGCTCAACGCATGGCTAAAGAAGTGAACCGCATATGCGATAAAAGCTCTCGCATTCAAACATCTGGTGAGGTTCACTCTTGGCAATTAACTCTGGCTCGTCATCGTTTGCAAAAATGCCTACATTACTATCAATTAGGTTCTCAACGGGGACGGGTAGAATTACATAGTAGTCTAGGCGCTATGGTTTACCGTCATGTGACGATCGCCGGTTCAGATTTAGGGTTTGATGGACGTTACAGTTTAATTGAAGATTTTCTCCAAGCATTTTACATTGAGGCTATCAAAGCTTTTCGTCGAGAAAATGAACTGGCTGAAGATTACACACCACGTACTCAACTGCAACTAGCAGAATATATGGCGTTTACCGAACAGTACGCCAAGCGCCGAATTAACTTACCGGGTGGCAATAATCAACAATTAGTTATTTTACGCGCCCAAGGTTTTGCTCGTCGTCAGCCCCAAGAGACAACAGTAGATATTGAAATGGCGGTAGAATCTGCCAAAAGTGAGGAGGCTGAATCTTACCAGCGTAACTCGGCGGTGCAGCAAATCCGCTCCCAAATGATTGCCCAAACTAATTTTGACCCTTCAGAAGAATCAGAACGCGATCGCATCATTGCCGAATTAATTAAATACCTAGAATCTCAAGGTCAATCGGACTGCATTGATTACCTCACCCTCAAGCTGCAAGACCTCTCAGCACCAGAAATCGACCAAATTCTCGGTCTGACCAGCCGTCAACGCGATTATCTACAACAGCGTTTTAAATATCATGTGCAGAAGTTTGCCAAACAACACCAATGGCAATTAGTCCACCAATGGTTAGGTGCAGGTTTAGAACAGAAATTGGGTTTATCTGCCCAGCAGTGGAACACTTTGATGGGTACACTGTCTCTACCACAACAACAACTCCTGCAATTAAAGCTGGCGAGACATAGTGATCAGGCGATCGCTAAAACCCTCAAATGTACTCCCAAGCAATTACAAAAACGCTGGACTGAACTGCTAGATACCGCATGGGCTATCCGCAACGGTAATACTGAAGTTCAAGCAGGCTAAATCATCAGATTTCATCAGTTGGTTAGACAAGTTATTACCAAGATTTTCTGCAAAATCCTACTGCATAACTAACATTAAAATTCTTCTCTCTTTAGCTCTTAGTCTTGATTTTGATCACATCATCCTATGATTTATTTAGTACAATTGCACTAAAAATTAACTTGGTAAAATCTCAATTGAAAATTCATATTAAGTAATCGATCATTTGCGACTGGTTCCATGAAATCCTGAAATGAGCATGGTTGATGCAAAATGATGGGTGATAAACATGACTCCGGGTGCAAAAGCGAATCAGTCAGGCAGGATTTTAGAAACTAATGTAGAAGCAATACTAACTGCCTATGAGTACTTTCAAATTGGCACTCATGTCACAAAAGAATATTTACTCAACGCTAGTTTATTAAAAAAACGCTACGCTAAACAGGTTTATATTGGTAACGGAGTATATCAAACATCACTAAAAGTTGATTTTTATGTTGTGGGCTTGCCTCTCAATCCATCAGAATTAATTATTGAGTGTAAATGGCAAGAAAGTGGTGGCTCCGTTGATGAAAAGTTTCCTTATTTAAATTTGAATATTCAACAATATTACCCAGCACCGACAATTGTCGTGATTGGTGGTGAAGGGATGAGAGAAGGGGCGATTCAGTGGTTAAGGCAACAAGTAAATTTTAACCATAATCTCCTAGCAGTACATACACTAGATAGATTTATTGCCTGGGCTAATAAAACTTTTGGCGTTGCATAATACAGAAATGCACGAAGCCATTATCTTGCGCGCCAGAAAAACTTTATTCCCCATTGTTAAAATCTTGTTATCCTCGGTAAACACCCACGCAGAACGCAATCAAAAAAGCGATCGCTATGCTTCAGTATCCCAATCTCGAACAGGCGCTAAAATATCACTTCGGTTACGATAACTTTCGTCCCGGACAACGGCAAATAATTGAAGATGCGCTGCAAAATCGAGATTTAATGGTAGTGATGCCTACGGGTGGAGGAAAGTCTTTGTGCTTTCAGTTACCTGCACTCATGAAGCAGGGTTTGACTGTGGTGGTATCACCGTTGATTGCTTTGATGCAAGACCAAGTGGAAGCACTACGTAATAATAATATCTCTGCCACTTTCCTTAATAGTAGTTTGAATGCGTATCAGGTGCGATCACGTGAGGAAGCCATTCTCAATGGTAAGGTAAGATTACTTTACGTCGCTCCAGAACGTCTCCTCAGTGAAAGATTTCTGCCATTTCTCGATTTAGTCAACGAAAAAGTTGGCATATCTATCTTTGCAATTGATGAAGCCCATTGTGTCTCTGAGTGGGGACACGATTTCCGTCCAGAATATCGCCAATTAAAATCCCTACGCAAGCGTTACCCAAATGTTCCCGTTTTGGCACTTACCGCCACAGCCACAGACCGCGTCCGTTCTGATATCATCCAACAACTGGGATTAAAGCAACCAAGTATTCATCTTGCCAGTTTTAATCGCCAAAATCTTTATTACGAAGTCCGCCCCAAAAGTAAACAAGCTTACGCTGAATTATTAGAATTAATTCGAGATAATGAAGGTTCAGCGATTATTTATTGTTTAACTCGGAAAAAAGTTGAGGAACTAACATTTAAACTGCAAAAAGATAAGATTTCCGCCTTATCTTATCATGCCGGATTACCTGATGATGAGCGTAGCAAAAACCAAACGCGGTTTATTCGGGATGATGTGCGGGTAATGGTAGCCACAATCGCCTTTGGCATGGGTATTAATAAGCCAGATGTGCGCTTAGTGGTACATTTTGATATTCCCCGAAATTTGGAGAGTTACTATCAAGAATCAGGTAGGGCTGGTAGGGATGGAGAACCATCACGCTGCACAATCTTTTTTAGTTTTGGTGATATTAAAACTATTGAATGGAGTATTGAGCAAAAAACAGACCCCCAAGAACAGTTGATTGCTAAACAACAACTGCGACAGATGATAGATTACGCTGAGGGGACAGACTGTCGTCGGACAATTCAACTGGGTTATTTTGGTGAAAGGTTTGCGGGTAATTGTGGTAACTGTGATAATTGCCGTTATCCTAAACCCATGCAAGACTGGACAATTGAGGCGATGAAGTTTCTATCTTGTGTAGCCCGTTGTAAAGAAAGGTTTGGGATGCTACACATAATTGATGTGTTGCGGGGGGCAAAAAAAGACAAAATCATTCAATATGAACACGATAAGCTTTCTACCTATGGGATTGGCAAAGATAGAACAGTGGATGAGTGGCGGACTCTGGGAAGATCACTTTTACATCAAGGTTTATTGGAACAGACTAGCGATGGTTACTCGGTTTTAAAATTAAACGCCCTCAGTTGGGAAGTGATGAAGCGACAACGCCAAGTGTTTCTCTCTGTTCCTGTAGCACAAAAGCTGAGTTTGATACAAGAGACTCCCAAATTTGAAGAAGCAGAAGCATTATTACATAGACTGCGATCGCTGCGTAAACAACTTGCTGATGAACAGTCTGTACCGCCCTACGTCGTCTTCCACGATTCCACATTAAAGTTAATGGTACAGGTGCAACCGCAAAACTTACTGGAATTCTCTAAACTATCTGGCGTTGGAAGTCACAAATTAGCCCAATATGGTGAGAAATTCATCGCCGAAATTCGCGCCTACCGCCAAGAAAAACATCCTCAAGAAAAACCAGTTAATCTTGCACCTACAGCCAGTGTAGTTTCCGATAGCGAAATACAGACCTTACAATTACATCAACAAGGTTTAAGTATTGCCGAAATAGCCCGCAAACGCAAACTCAGTCCAGCAACAATTTCTACTCATTTAGGTAAACTGATTGAGAAAAATCAGCCAGTCGATTTAAACCAACTGGTTCCCTTAGAACATCAACAAAAAATTTGGCAAGTACTAGAAGTGCTTGGTGATATAGCTTTAACACCCATTAAAGAACAGTTAGGTGAAAGCTATTCTTTTGAAGAAATTCGCTTAGTCAGAGAAAAATGGCGGCGACAAAACAGAAAGTAAGATATTCTGCTTTTAAGTTGCACAATCCATCGTGAAGGCTGTTGACAGTTGACTGTTAAATGTCAACAGTTAACAGCCCTTATTGGAAGTTATCCTCTCCCACTACTCCCCATCTTGACTAAGGAGTCACATCTACGTAGCTGGAAATCTTGGGGTGAGAATCTTCTAACTCTATAGGAGATTGTTTGGGTAAATTATTTTGAGGTTTTTTGCTTGCCAAAATTACAGATAAGAGCCTTGGCAGTGCAAGACAGACAATAGCATTTACTAAAGTTAAGAGGATGCCGTCAATCAGACTCATAATATAACTGCCTATTGCAAAGGTTTTTTATTATTCTTTAACTAGTGTGAAACACAATTGAGATGATTGATTAGATACAATAATTGGAATTTCTTCTGAAGTTCATAAGGTTAATGTATATATATTTTTATTAAGCAAATTTTTTCCCCATTTATACCTAAATATCCTCCTTGAGAAGTAGTTGTGATTTTGGTTTTTAATAAGCACTTGAGAAAGATACGTTGTAGGGTGGGCAATGCCCACCGTATCATGGTTGTGGTGGGCATTGCCCACCCTACAAATACTTAGATATTTTCAATAATCAAATCGGATTCCTATAGTCGTGATTTTGGTTTTTAGTAAGCACTTGAGTAGTGAGAAAAATCAGGACTAAAGTACTTACTACGAAATTAGTATTTATGCTTCTGGTGGCAAATCTACACTGTAAACTATGTCTCCTGCTAAGTTACGCAGTGATACAGTCATCACCTTCGACAAAGCATTAATTTTGACTGCGCCAAAGAATTGCAAACCTTCACTGGGAGGGCGATTTGCACTTGTACCGGGAGGAAGGCTTTGAAATACCAATTGAGGCCCAAAGGTATTTTCTAATTGGTTGGGACCGAACGTACCCGCATTGAGAGGCCCGGCGACAAACTCCCAGAAAGGCTTGAAATCTTGAAACTGGGCTTTGTTGGGGTCGTAATAATGGGCGGCTGCATAATGTACATCAGCAGTTAGCCACACAACATTTTTGATATTTCTGTTTTTGATAAATCGGAGTAAGTCTGCCAGTTCTAATTCTCTACCTAATGCAGGGCCGTCTCCGTTAGCCCAAGCCTCAAAATCAGTGCTACCATCTCGAACTATCAGCCCCAAGGGCATATCACTAGCAATAACTTTCCATGTAGATTTTGATGTTAGCAGTTGCCTTTTCAGCCATTGCACTTGTGTAACACCTAACATTTGCGTATCTTTGCTAGCTGTTGGCTGACGGTTGGGAGTGTTGCGACCCCGGTAGGTGCGCTCATCCAGCATGAAAATATCTAGTGCTGGGCCATAATTAAAGGAGCGATAAATCCTGGCTTGGTCTGTGTTATTGGTTGCATACTCGATAGGCATATATTCCAAAAAGGCTTGTCTTCCCCTTTGGGCTAGCAAGTTAACATCCTTGACTGTATAGCGACTATCGTTGAGAATTTCACCAGGATACCAGTTATTTGTAACTTCGTGGTCGTCCCATTGTGCCAACATGGGAACTTCAGCGTTAAAACGCCGCACATTTTCATCTAGTAAGTTGTAGATATAGTTACCACGAAATTCTTTGAGGGTTTCTGCTACTTTAGATTTTTCTTCTGTAGTAATATTGCGCCAGATGTTCCCATTACCCAAGGATACTTGTGATTGAATGGGGCCATCAGCGTAAATATTATCGCCAGAATGAATGAAAAAATCGGGGTTTAATTGGCGCATGGTTTCATAAATTTTCATCCCACCGAAATCGGGATTAATACCCCATCCTTGACCAGCAGTATCGCCACCCCAGACAAATAATATATCTCGTCCGAAGGTAGGGGGTGTGCGGAAAGTTCCACTAACAGGGGCGCTGTAGGTATTTTGATAATCTAAATTCTGGAAAAGCACCCGATAAAAAATTTGTTGATTTGGGGGTAGATTTCTCAGATTAATTCTGGCTGTAAAGTCGCTATTTTCTAAGGCGTTAGGCCCTAAAATACGTTGCACATTACTAAATGTTTCACTAGTGGAATATTCTACGATCATTTTGGCTGGGCGATCGCTCTTACTCCAAATGACCACATTATTATTTGTGATATCACCAGTAGCCACGCCGTAAGGTATGGCAGAGCGCATTGTATCAGAGGTAATAATTCCAGGCGCTTGGGCAAAAACTTGTGATTTTGCTACTAAATTTGTGGTGATAATACCGCCTGCTGTTATGGCTGAACGAAGGAAAAACTGGCGACGATTTAGCTTTAATTGATGATTTGATTCCATAATAATTAATGGCAAGCTGAAGCAAAGGTTTTACAGCATCAGTGTTTACCACAGCTAGTTATGGCTGAAAGTAAAGACAGAGTTATCTCCGGGTTAATATATTTTTCTTGATATTTCTATATCTTAATTAAAGATAATTAGGTGTTATTTTTCACCTTAAATTAAGGTTTACTTAAACTTAGATTTAAAAAATATCTGCATATCCATCAATTAGTCGATTGTTTCTTTGATTCATCGTGAATCATCGCCATTGAACAATATTCAAGAAGGTAATACAGTCTGATTTAGCTGACTAATCAACCTTGGAACCTGCATTACTGACATATATTTATCAGGAGGAAACCAGATATGAAATTATTTCCACATTTAGCCCTTACTGCTGCTAGCCTGACAATAAGTATTGCTACCATAGACACACAAATTGCATCTGCGGCAATTGTTAATTACGCTTTTACCGTAGATAGTCCTACTAATAAAGGTAAGGGATTTTTTAGTTTTGATGACTCAACTTTTAGTAATGACAGTATTCCAGAAGCTCTAGTTAAGTCTCTCTCTTTCCAATTTGATGGTGACTCTACCATTTACACCGAAAAAGATGCGATCGCTTACCCCTTCTTTCCTGTAGTACTCTCAACTACATATTTAACAGGAAAGCCAACTATCGGGTTAAGCTATTCATTTTATGATAAAACTAATCCGGCTGAACCAATAGTTTACGAAATTGTTGATAATAACTTTACAATCCTTTCGGGTACTTCCAGCAATACAGAAATTAGCTTTGGCAGTGTAACTTATTCACAAATACCTGAGCCTGCAACTTTAGGTGGGACTCTGTTGACTTTTGGGCTTGTTTTTTTGGGAAACAAGAAGTCAAAATCCATGAAAAAATCTAACCTTTAATGAATATATATTTGGTAATGGATACTAATCAGTAGTTAATTATTTTTACTATTACCAAATATCATTCTTTTTTTGTGAATAATTCTATTGAAGAAACGTTAACATCAATTTCTACTTTTTTCGGTTCTACATCCAGAGCATTTATGGCGTTTAATTCTCCAGAGCGCCAACTGTCAGCTATATCCTTGATGAAACTAGCTGTAGGAATGGCAATTAATAAACCCAAAACACCACCTAATTTAGCGCCTAGCAGCAAAGAAATAACTACCCAAACAGGATTTAAACCAGTTAAATTACCCAGAATTCTTGGGGCAATAAAATTAGAATTTACTTGGTCAATAGCAACCGCAACACCTAAGACTTCTCCCCCCAACCAAAAGTTTTGTAGCGCCACCAATAGACTAACAATAGAGATACCGATACCTGTACCAAAGGGAAAAAGAGAAAATAAACCAATTGCCAAACCAAAAAGTAAAGCCAAAGGTACTCGCAGGGTTACAAACGCCAATGTAATAGTCAGCCCCAGTATAGCTCCTAAGGTAGCTTGACCAATAAAATAATTGTGAAAATCCTCCCGTAGTATTTGCCGCACCTTAGAACCAATATGGGTAGGAAACCATTGGTAAAGACCATCCCAAAGGCGATCGCCATTTAATACCATGTAGATAGTCAATACTACTGTCAGCAGTACATTAACCACAACACCAATCGTATCAAAGGCAAAACCCAGAATCCTTCCTGTCACAGACTGTAATTGGCTAGATACCCTCTCTAAAATCTGCGTGACTAAACCACTTAAATTTACAGGTAACTGTTGAGTAGCTGCCCATTTTTGGAAAGCGTCAATCTGTTGACCTCCAGAATCAATCCAATAAGGCAGAATATTAACCAGTTCGTTGAGCTGTTCTATGATGAGAGGCACTAAAGTCACACCTAACCCGACTAAAATCACCACAGCCAGCAGTAATACACTGCCAATAGCCAAGTTACGTTTTACCCCCCGTTCTTGGAAAAACTGAATTGGGTAGTTCAAAACAAAAGCCAGCAAGATAGCAGCTGCAACAACATTCACCAAGGGTTGGAAATACTGCACAACTTGAAGCAGTAGCCAACCGTTGAGAATGGCAACAGGAAACGCCAAACCAACGGTTAACCATCTGGGTAATTTATTTACTGACTGCATAAGTGACGACTCCACACGAGGGAACGGGGGACTAGGGAAGCAGGGGAAGCAGAGGAGCAGGGGAGCAAAGAAGAATAATTATGGACTATGGACTGTTGACTAATGACAACTGACAACTGACTAATGACTATTAACTAGATCCTTTTCCATAAACTCTAATAAAATCTGCTGCGGTATTTCTCCTAGCGGTTTCTCTCCACCTGCGTTTGCCGAATAAAATCTACCTTTACGAATATCTTCTGGTGTCAATAAGCCCATATCCCAACCTTCATTTAACACCAGTTGATTAAATTCTAATAATAACGGCGCATGGAAGACATGACGCACTACTGCATCGTCAGCATAACAACCGAATTCCCAAAAAGGTGGGAGAATGTAGCCAATTTCTTCTAATATTTCTCGCTTTACTGCTATATCTGGTGTTTCGCCGGGTTCAACATGACCACCAAACAGCGCCCAGTGAGCAGGGTAGGGAATATTAGGCACATCATCCCGTAACTGCATAAGAAATTTATTATCTTGGTAGAGGATGGCGATCGCTACGTGTATGGGTTGCTTACTCATAAAATTATCGTGGAAGTTTCTGTTACCAGTATTACTCCTCCACCAGATAAAGTTCCCCAAACTCTTCACCAGCTATGGGAATGCTCTCATAACGTACTTTACCCTGAAAAACTACCGATTCTCCGGGTTTGAGATTATTCTGCTTAGTCACCACCCAGATTGTGCCAGTCGAATCATTGATTTGATACACCCGTCGTTGCAATAAAGGAACTTGTTTTTCCACCTTCCCTTGGATGTAAACTTTAGTTTGTTTATCTTGTGTTGGTTTGATATTGCGAATTGGGGTGATATTGCGACCAAAGCTAATGTTACCGTCCTTCCAGTCAGATACATTCACTGAAGTGCAACTAAATACTCCTATTAGCAATAGAAACATCAATCCCAGACTGTGAATTTTTTTCGTTTGCTGCATAAAAGTTATTAAT
The DNA here is from genome assembly GCF_009856605.1 of Trichormus variabilis 0441. Taxonomy (NCBI): domain Bacteria; kingdom Bacillati; phylum Cyanobacteriota; class Cyanophyceae; order Nostocales; family Nostocaceae; genus Trichormus; species Trichormus variabilis. The sequence goes on from NZ_CP047242.1 coordinate 4,652,957, forward strand.
TAGTCATTGGTCATTGGTCAGTTGTCAGTTGTAATTATTTTTCCCCTACACCCCTACACCCCTGAACCCCTAAACCCCTACCTCTTCCCAGCCCCTGAATATGAGAAAATAAACAATATAGTCTAGTGGTAGAAAAGACGCTACGGCATCAGATGGCAACGCCATCCATCATAATTACTGCGGACAACTGAAATTTGCACCAAAGCGCATCTTCTGGGAATTCTCATGGAAACAAAAACTGCCAAAATTCTTGATGGTAAAACTTTAGCTGAGAAAATTCAAAAAGAACTGACTGCCCAAATTATAGAAGTACAGGCCAAAATTGGTCGTCCTCCTGGGTTAGCAGTATTGATGGTTGGTGATAACCCAGCCTCAGCAGCCTATGTACGGAACAAGGAAAAATCCTGTGCCAAAGTGGGTATTGCTTCTTTTGGTAAGCATTTTCCCCAAGAAACTAGCCAAAAAGAGTTAGAGGATGTGATTGCTGCACTTAACCAAGATGAACAGGTAGATGGCATTCTTGTACAACTACCCTTACCTGAGCATCTGGATGCAGTAAAGTTGCTGCATCAAATAGAACCGGATAAAGATGCTGATGGACTCCACCCAGTGAATTTAGGGCGTTTGGTGCGTGGGGAAAAAGGTTTACGCAGTTGCACCCCAGCTGGAGTAATGCGGCTATTGGCAGAATATGAAATTTCTTTGCGAGGAAAGCAAGCTGTGGTGGTGGGACGGAGTATTTTGGTAGGGAAGCCTATGGCTTTGATGCTCCTAGAAGCTGATGCCACCGTGACTATTGCCCACTCGCGATCGCAAGACCTAAAATCCATCACCCAAAATGCTGATATTCTCGTTGCTGCTGCCGGTTTGCCAGGATTAATTACTGCTGACATGGTGAAACCAGGTGCTGTTGTGGTAGATGTGGGGATAAATCGCGTGACTGATGCTAATGGCAAAAGTCGCTTAGTAGGCGATATTAATTTTGCATCAATTGCTGGTGTGGCAGAATATATCACCCCAGTTCCCGGTGGTATTGGCCCTATGACTGTGGCTTTGTTATTACAAAATACAGTCACCAGCTATTTACAAACAGCAAAAGAAAGCGGAGCCTTGGATGTTAAATGAAAAATTACGAATCGTAACATAAATCATCATTTATCATCCATCTTTGATGATTACTGAAGTATGAGTTAATCTTTCAGCTCCAGAGCATCTTAAAATTGTGACGTGTATGACAAACAGCCAAAAGCAAAAAATTTAAGGAAATCTAAGAATGGTAGCAGCTGATAACCTCCAGAAGATGTCAGAGGAAGCCAAATTTAATCTAGTAGCTTATCTTAAAGAGCGGCAAAAACTTTGTGAAGCGGCTTTGGATGAAGCCATACCTGTTATTTATCCAGAAAAAATTTATGAATCGATGCGCTACTCCTTATTAGCTGGAGGTAAGCGCTTGCGTCCGATTCTTTGTCTGGCTACTTCGGAAATGATGGGTGGAACAATCGAAATAGCTATGCCAACAGCTTGCGCTGTGGAAATGATCCACACCATGTCTTTGATTCACGACGACTTGCCAGCAATGGATAACGACGATTACCGTCGCGGTATGCTGACGAATCACAAGGTATATGGTGATGATATTGCGATTTTGGCGGGAGATGGCTTATTAGCCTATGCTTTCGAGTTCGTAGCTATCCGTACTCCTGAAAGCGTGCCTAGAGACCGAGTATTGCAGGTAGTAGCCCGATTGGGACGAGCATTAGGAGCTGCTGGCTTGGTTGGGGGTCAAGTAGTTGACTTAGACTCAGAAGGGAAATCAGATATTTCCTTAGAAACGCTCAATTTTATTCATAATCACAAAACAGCAGCTCTTTTAGAAGCTTGTGTGGTCTGTGGCGGCATTTTAGCTGGGGCATCATCAGAAGATGTACAAAGACTTTCACGGTATTCTCAAAATATTGGGCTAGCATTTCAAATCATCGATGATATTCTTGATATCACTTCTACTCAAGAGCAATTAGGCAAGACTGCGGGTAAAGACCTTTTAGCGAAGAAAGTCACCTATCCTAGCCTATGGGGAATTGAACAATCACGGGTCAAAGCCCAACAGCTAATTGAAGCAGCTTGTGCAGAACTAGAACCATTTGGAGAAGATGCACAGCCTCTGAAAGCGATCGCTCACTTCATCACTAGCCGTAATCACTAATCAAACATCTAGTTGTTGTGTTGGTTCCCAAGTATACGCAGGCGGAAAACAGTAAAAATAATTACCACTGACAACCGACAACTAACAACCGACAACTAACAACCGACAACTACTGCTAATATTGACCAATCAAACCAAAACACCATGCAGGACATAGGCGAAATTTTAGACAACCGGGTGCTGCTGGTTGCTCTGGTAGCTTGTTTTGTCGCTCAAGCTTTAAAGCTATTTGTTGAGCTAATTAAAAACCGTAAATTGAATGTGCGCGTTTTGGTGACCACCGGTGGTATGCCAAGCGCCCACTCAGCCTTGGTAACATCTCTAGCCGCAGGTGTCGGACAAACTCTTGGCTGGGCATCCCCTGACTTTGCTTTGGCTACTGTTTTTGCCATCATTGTCATGTACGATGCAGCAGGAGTACGTCAAGCTGCGGGTAAGCAAGCTCGTATTCTCAATCAAATGATTGATGAGTTATTTCATGAAAAGCCAGACTTTAGCCAAGACAGACTTAAAGAATTGTTAGGACACACACCCGTGCAAGTAATAGCAGGTTCAGCTTTGGGTGTAACTATTTCTTGGCTAGCTAGGGCTTTATTTATAGTTCATAGTCCATAGTCAAAAGTCAAAAGTCAACTGTTAAACGACTATCACCTCACAACCGATCGCAGTAATACTACATTACGACTATCTACCAACACAGCAAATAAACCACGCTCATTCAGCCTTTGCAATGTGTTGTAGGCTTCTTGTTGGTTAGTGGTATAAACTGCCAATAGGAAAGGGCGTTGTCCATAGGAAGCCAAACCTACATTACCCCCTACAGCTTGTTGTACATTACTGACTAATTCTGGACGGTTGAAATAGTCCACTAACACAGCATATCCTTGACCTAAAGCTTGGGGATTATAAGTAACCCTGGGAGGTGTCGGCTGTTGAGGAGTTGGCGCTTCGCCTGGTCGTGTAGTAATGATGGCAGATAACCCAACTATAGTGTTGATATATCTAGCCCAACGGTTAGCATCGTCGATTTTTTTAAACCCGCCTATCCGCGTTACCGTATCATTCAGATATTGGCAGGTAGTAGTTTTAATTTCGTTCGGTAAAGCATTCCGTAACTGTGTGCGATTTTCCGCCGTCGGACTGACTACCAGTAATAGATACTCGCCAGCGCTGGGGGGTTGACAAACAGGGATAGATTGGGCATTTGCAGAAGTTATGCTACCCATCAATCCCGCTCCGGCGATCGCCAATCCTAATACACTAGGTAAAGTTGCAAATTTCTGCACAGAATTACGAATATATAAATAAATCAATTCTTTAAAAGATTCTATGTAGTTATTAGTCAATAGTCCATAGTCAAAAGTCAAAAGTCCATATTTCAAAACTGTTGACCCTGAAGATTACTCTAAGAGAACCCCTTCTCCTGCCAAGACGCTACCGCGAACAGGCAACCAAGGCAACAGAATCGCACTATCTCACTTTTGACCGTTGACTTTTGACTAATAACTAAGACGCTGTGGCTAAAGATGCCAAAGGATTAGGAATTGTTTCCGAAGGAGCCGAAAACTCACCTGTAACGACATACTCTAGCCGCAGTTTCAGCCAGGTAATAAATTGGGAGTTAGTAGAGATAATAGCTGCTGCTGGCTGAGGACACTTTGCTTTAATATCTGCGAATGCTGGCGCTTCTAAAAATGCTGGTTGGGGAACTAACCAAAAATCAATTTCTTTTTCTTGTTCGTGGTAATGACGAGTGCGTTCTTTCAGCACTTCCTCTATAGGTTCTTCTTGCAACAAAAAGCGGCGGCTAGCCAAAACGTAATAATATGTTTGCATTTTCATCCTCTGCTTACTAATAATTTTAGGTTACCGTATTGGGGGTATGGGGGTGTAGGGGTATAGGGGTTTAGGGGTTTAGGGTAAATCCTTCTTGTCCTTACACCCTCACACCCTCACACCCTCACACCCTAACTCTTGGGAGATTTTTTAAACCAAGAACTAAAAGGACAACCTCTTCCTTCGGGTTTACCATTTGCCTGTTTACCACCAGCTGTTAACTTGTCTAAGAACAGCGTGTTGTCGAAATAGTGTTCCAAAGAAATAATTTTTAAGTCATCTGTGACATGAGCAACACTCAAGCCGATGATCTCTACTGTCTCTCCAGTCGGTGCGTAATCTTTGTAAGCACCTTGAAAATGTCCCCAGTGTCGCCATTTGAATGTTACAGTTGGTGGCCCTGAGTAGACTTCCAGTACTTCCCAAGGAAAGCCTTGAGGAAATGTGGTATGGAAGAGTTTAGCAGATGATTCAAAGCTTTCTTGTGATGCTTTGTAATGTTCAGAATCCGCCATAAATAGATTGTAAGTGCCTTGGGCAGATACATCTTCTGCTGTGAATTCTGGTCCTCCATTAGTACTGACGCGGAACTGGTCGTTGACAATCGACAACCATTGCTGTGGATCAGTCTTAAAAGATACCTCCATCTCGAAGGTTCTCACTAAATTCTGTACGATCGCCTCCAGTGTACCCTCTAGATGATTGCGTGTACTTTCATTGGCAAGATTTTCTTTAGAGCGAGAATAGTCTGGAGGAGTCTGATACCGCCATTGAACATCAGTACTTTCAGCAATTACCAGGTCTCTGTCCTGCACCCAAAGTGGAAGGTCATTAGATTGTGTTGCGCTCATAGAAGTCTCTTAAATTACCACAGATTTTCCAGATTACGCAGCGACCCCCTCCAGAGCCTAGAAACCAAAGATTAGGCATGAGAGGCTAAATTATTGATCTCTTCCCCAGTCTCTACTCCCCTCTTATCGCCTGTTTCATTTCTCGAACAGCTCTTTCTATTCCTACTAAAGCCGCTCGGCTGATAATGGTGTGACCAATATTGAGTTCTTCCATCCCTGGAAGTGCAGCCACGGGGTAAACGTTCCAGTAGGTGAGTCCATGACCAGCGTTGACTCTTAGTCCGGCTTTAATCGCTTGTTCACACCCTGTAGCCAAAAATGCTAGCTCTTGCTGACGGCTAGTCTCGTCGGTCGCCTCAGCATACCTGCCAGTGTGCAGTTCAATAAACTTTGCTTGTACCTTGACAGATGCCTCTATTTGTGCTGGTTCAGCATCAATAAACAAGCTCACAGGAATGGCAGCATTCTGCAATTTACTGACGACCTCACCTATTCTAGCAATTTGACCAACAATATCTAAACCACCCTCTGTGGTAACTTCTTCCCGTTTTTCGGGAACCAGTGTCACATAATCGGGTTTAATGTCAAGGGCTATTCCCACCATTTCGTCTGTAGCCGCCATTTCCAAATTCAGGTGAGTACGCACAGTTTGGCGCAACAGTTGTACATCCCGGTCTTGGATATGCCTACGGTCTTCCCGTAGATGTACGGTGATGCCATCAGCACCACCTAATTCTGCCAGCACCGCCGCCGCCACAGGGTCTGGTTCCACCGTCCGCCGCGCTTGTCGAATGGTAGCGATATGGTCAATGTTTACCCCAAGAGTAGCCAAGGCGAATATCTCCCTATCTACAGTCATCAGAGTATTGATTTTACCTGAGATTGTCTATGAATCGTACAATTTGCATGAGTGCTAACGGCAGAAGCTTATTATCCAAAACAGTACTCATTAGCATAATGGCTTTAGAGCAATCGCCTAAAAATTACGCCTACCATTGGGGATTGCTCATAATTAACGCCTTTGCCGAATCGCTATCCAATGGTTCCGAGAAAAAGTATCCCTGACCATATTCACATTTCAACTCTCTAAGCCTTTGTAGTTGCGCTGGTGTTTCCACCCCCTCGGCTGTTACATCCACACCCAGTTTGCTAGAAAGGGTAACTATAGTCTCCACAATGTGTAAATTGCCTGCTTCTACACCTCTCCCACTAACAAAGGATTGATCAATCTTTAGCCCATTAATCGGAAAATTATGGAGACGACCTAATGAAGAATATCCTGTACCGAAATCATCAATTGCTAATTCGATGCCTAAGTTTCTCAATTGATAGAGCATAGTAGTAGCATTTTCCCCATTTTCCATAATTACGCTTTCTGTAATTTCCAATTTCAAACTCTGTGCATCTAAACCAGTGTCTTGTAGTACTTGATTAATATCCTCCAGCAGCTTTTTTTGGCTGAATCGGGAACTACAAAGATTAATACTGATGCTCAAAGGCTGCTGATGTAAATTTACTGATTGAGAGGGAATCTGTTCCTGCCACTGCCTTGTCTGGCGACACGCCTCACGCAACACCCAGGCATCAATCGGGATAATTAGTCCGGTTTCTTGGGCGATTGGCATAAACTCCTCCGGGAACACAATTCCCTGCTCTGGATGTAGCCAACGTACAAGCGCTTCAAAACCAATAATTCTCCCGCTTGCCAGTGACACAATAGGCTGATAATAAACTAGGAACTCATGACGTTCAATTGCTTTGCGTAAGTCGTTTTCTAGCTGCAAACGTTCCACTATCTGAACGTGCATATCACTATTAAATATTTCGTAACACGCCTTACCCCGCGCCTTAGCTCGGTACATCGCAATGTCGGCGTTACGTAAAAGGTCTTCTGGTTGCTCATAACCTGTGGCGCTCAAACTAATACCGATACTAGCTGTGGTAAAAATTTCATGGCCACTTAAATCCACCGGAACTAACAATTTCTCCTGTATTCGCTCAACGACACGCACTGTGTCACTAATGTCTTGAATACCTTCTAGCAGAATGATGAACTCATCTCCGCCAAAGCGTGCAGCTATATCTGTAGGTCGCAGACACTCTATCAGCCTTTGAGCAATAATCACCAGTAATTGGTCGCCAATTGTGTGTCCCAGGCTGTCGTTGATAAACTTGAAGCGATCCAAATCGAGGAACAGCACCGCAAACAGATGATCCGAATATCGTTTTGCATACTCAACCGCACGTCTTAAGCGGTCTATGAATAAGACTCTATTTGGCAACCCTGTTAATACATCATGTAGGGCATCATGAACTAATCGCTCTTCTGCTAGCTTGCGATCGGTAATATCACGAGAATTAATAACTATGCCCTTCACAGATGGCTCTGCTAGAAGATTACTACCTGTTGATTCGAGAAAACACCACGAACCATCTTTGCGTCGAAAACGCGACTCTACTAGTACAGTCGCGCCTAAATTTTGGATTAAGTAATTAAAGCTTTCAGAACTACCAGCAATATCATCGGGATGAATAAAATCAAAAGCGTTTTTACCGACTAGTTCTTCTGGTTTATATCCTAGAATTCTTTCAACAGATGGACTTTCGTAGCGAATAGTTCCATCTGGTTCAAAAATACCAATGATGTCGGAGCTATTTTGAATCAGCGAACGAAATTTAGCTTCACTTTCACGCAGTGCCGCTTCAGCTTGATTGCCGTCAGTAATATCTTCGCTGATGCTTGTCATGCAGATGATGCTCCGTGTTGCCTCCCCATATCCAATATAAGGTCGCTCAGAGCTTTCGTCTCTGTAATGAAATGATAACAACAGTCTGCCAAGCTCTAGGACAAAGAATAGCACAGGTAGTGAAACTGTAAGGGAGTAATAGCGTCAATATTGAAAACTTTTACTCCTTTATACCCCAGAAAGGCTGACTGAAATCCTTAATTCTGATTTTCGATCGTTAAAATTTGGGTTTGATTAATCTTGGCCAGCAACCGATGAAAATTTTGTTATTTTACTTATGTTCTGTGGGCAGTATAGAAGTATTAGCACCATTTAAAACTTCACAGTGCTAGCAAACAAGGCTCCTTTTTGTTGATATTCAACTACAAGCTGATCAAAGACTTTACGTTGGTTTTGTGAGTACTGTATGTAAGCTAAAAACATTTCCTGTATTAGATTAATGTAGAACGAATTATCTTGAAAACTCTTCCACATCTGATCTGGTGAAAGATTATATTTTTGGCACCAGTGGATCAACACATCATAGCCAACCACTGTTTGAACAAATGCCAATTTGTGAGGATCTTGCCATACCCTGGACAGTTCTTCTATGAGTGATGGTCGTCGGGGATTCGATATCAGTGCATTCTGCATACGCCTCCACAATCGACTTTGATAAAGTTCCTCGTTCTCGACCTTCACATACTCAATAGTGGTTTGATAATTCTCTAGAATTCGGCTCTTCCATAAAGCTGTGCAGAGTGATATCGATCCTCCCTCTAGAATCAGCAATTTATGCTGTGATGAGAGTCGGTCGATGTGCTGCAAGGTTAAAGATAATGACTCAAGTGTATTCAGATTACCGTCTGCTAGCTGACGTTCTTCAAGATATATCCGAGTCGTTCCCTCAAGTTCATCAATCAGTGGCCTGCCGCTACCAGTTGCTAGTTCCTGATAAATCTGAATGCGGTCTAGTACAATCACTGGAGCTTTGGTTTGTTTGGCTAAAACAACGGAGCGATCTGTCTTACCTGTGCTGGTTGGGCCAAGTATTATGTGTAATCGCATAAGTGTTTGTACTGAGGTATGGGGTTTTATGCCATGAGCTTAAGGGAAAGAACTGGCAATGAACATGATATATTTACGGTAATTTTGCTCCAGCCATCAGAAAATTCAGTATTAATACTTAAATAAATCTAAAATTTTAAATAATACATATATAGAGACTAGGAATGTTACGGCTGTTGTAATTACGTATGCTGGAGTAAGATGTAATTACTAGTATTTCTCAGGTATTACAAGATATTTATGGCGATCGCTCACACCTAAAAATATGGAACTTTACCTTATTCGTCATGGCATCGCTGAAGAACAAAAAACTGGTATAAAAGATGAGGAACGTGAGCTTACCAAGGAAGGAAAACAAAAAACTGAGAAAGTTGCTCACCGTCTTGTAGAATTAGGGCAGCAATTTGACTTAATTGTCACTAGCCCGCTAATGCGCGCTCACCAAACAGCAGAAATTCTTGTAGCGTCTGGACTCAGTTGTCAGCTAGAAGAATCCAACCATCTTGCACCCAATGGCAATATCTTTAATTGGCTGGATTATTGGTTAAAACCCAGAAATTTTCCTGAAAATGCCCAAATTGCGATCGTGGGACATGAGCCTTGTTTAAGTAACTGGGCAGAAATTCTCCTATGGGGGGAAGCCAAAGACAGCTTAGTCCTGAAAAAAGCAGGTATGATCGGATTAAAACTACCAGAAATAGGTTCACCTGTGGGTCGTAGTCAGATGTTCTGGTTGACACCACCCAGGTACTTGCTATAACTGTTCTCCAACTTTTACCCTAAGTAGGACTGACGCATGAAAACGAAAAATCGAGGGTTTTGGAGGGCTTGGGATTTGGGGGTGTAGAAGTGCAGGATTCACAACCCTTACACTCCCACACTCTTAATTCCTGGTACCCCCTAAGACGGAGAGTCTCGTTGCGTTAGTTCTGCCAAGAATTGTTGTGAGCTAGGCTAGTGTTATGGCGGCAATAATTTCTGGTAAGTTAGCTTGATCAGATATTTCACTAAGCAAATGGTGTTGCCATGATGGTGTGCGAATATAAGCCTGGTTTAGAAGGCATTCCCGCCGCCCAATCGAGTATCAGTTATGTAGATGGGCAAAAGGGAATACTAGAATATCGTGGCATCCGGATTGAGGATTTAGCCCAGAAGAGTACTTTTCTGGAAACTGCTTATCTTTTAATCTGGGGTGAGTTGCCAACAAAAGAAGAATTGCAAGTATTTGAGGAGGAAGTCCGTCTTCATCGGCGGATTAAATACCGGATTCGGGATATGATGAAGTGCTTTCCCGAATCGGGTCATCCAATGGATGCACTCCAAGCCTCTGCTGCGGCTTTAGGCTTGTTTTACTCCCGTCGAGATTTGCACAATCCTGTCTATATTCGGGATGCTGTAGTGCGCTTAATAGCTACTATTCCAACGATGGTAGCTGCATTCCAGTTGATGCGGAAAGGCAATGACCCCGTTAAACCCCGCGATGATTTAGATTATTCCGCCAATTTTCTCTACATGCTCAACGAGAAAGAACCGGATGCTTTGGCGGCAAAAATCTTTGATATCTGCTTGATTCTCCATGTCGAGCATACGATGAATGCTTCTACCTTCAGTGCTAGGGTAACAGCTTCAACCTTGACAGACCCCTATGCGGTGGTTGCTAGCGCTGTGGGAACCTTGGGAGGGCCTTTACACGGTGGAGCCAATGAAGAAGTAATTCAGATGTTGGAAGAAATCGGTTCCGTGGAGAATGTGCGTTCTTATGTCGAAGAGAGGTTGCAACGGAAAGACAAGCTCATGGGCTTTGGACATCGTGTTTACAAGGTGAAAGACCCACGGGCAACAATTTTGCAAGGTCTCGCAGAACAGTTGTTTGCCAAGTTCGGCGCGGATAAGTATTACGACATCGCCCAAGAAATGGAACGGGTAGTCGAAGAGAAGCTTGGTCATAAAGGGATTTATCCCAATGTTGACTTTTACTCAGGTCTAGTGTATAGGAAGATGGGTATTCCTACAGACTTGTTTACACCAATCTTTGCGATCGCTCGTGTGGCTGGTTGGTTAGCCCACTGGAAAGAACAACTTGAAGAAAACCGCATCTTCCGTCCTACCCAGGTTTATAACGGCAAACACAGTGTTACTTACACCCCCATTGACCAACGTTAAAAGCTGGGGAATCGGTAAATTAATAGCCAGCTGATAACCGTTACCAAAATGGAAGCGGCGTTTTTCTGATGCTTTTGTGAAGCACTGGGAATTAGGGATAAAAATTAGGATTCAGAGGCAGCAGAGGCGGAAGGGTCAACAATAATCTCCCTCGTTCTCCTCTGCCTCTCTTCCCCCTATGCTTCCTCATGCCCCATAGTCCCACTCAATCCTACCTATAAGTAGAAGTTCTCATAGAGTTACAAAAGCCTAAAACCATCCGGCGATATACTAGGCATGGGAAATGGCAACAAATCTTCAATCAGGTGTCATCTCAGCAGAGATATTAATGGGTGTGGTTGCAGGTATTAGTTTAACTAATGATTGTAACTCGCCATGACTTGATGACTTAAAGAGCGAAAACATGAATTCAGGAATTGACCTCCAAGGAACGTTTATTAAATCCCTAATGGATTTAGGAATCCCACCAGGAACAGCTAAAGCGATTTGGATGCCTCTGCCCATGATCCTGATGCTGATTGGGGCGACGGTGGGCGTACTGGTTTGTGTTTGGCTAGAACGGAAGATTTCGGCAGCCGCACAACAACGGATTGGCCCTGAATACATTGGGCCTTTGGGCTTGCTGGCTCCAGTAGCCGATGGTCTCAAGCTGGTATTTAAAGAAGATATTGTACCGGCTCAAGCTGACCCTTGGCTATTTACCCTCGGCCCGATTCTTGTAGTCTTGCCAGTATTTCTGTCTTATTTGATTGTTCCTTTTGGACAGAATATTGTCATTACTAACATAGGTACAGGGATATTCTTGTGGATTGCTTTATCTAGCATCCAACCCATTGGCTTGTTAATGGCTGGCTACTCTTCCAATAACAAGTATTCTCTACTAGGGGGTTTGCGAGCAGCAGCGCAATCAATTAGTTATGAAATTCCCTTGGCGCTGAGTGTGTTGGCGATCGTCATGATGTCTAACAGCCTCAGTACTGTAGACATTGTTAACCAACAATCTGGCTACGGTATTTTGGGCTGGAATATTTGGCGACAACCCCTTGGCTTTCTCATCTTTTGGATAGCGGCTTTGGCAGAATGTGAACGTTTGCCCTTCGACTTACCAGAAGCAGAAGAAGAATTAGTAGCAGGCTATCAAACTGAATACTCAGGGATGAAATTTGCGCTGTTCTACCTCAGTTCCTACGTTAACTTAGTCCTGTCGGCTCTTTTGGTAGCAGTATTGTACTTGGGTGGTTGGGATTTTCCCATTCCCATCAATGTTTTGGCTAATTTGGTGGGAGTCAGCGAAGCAAATCCTGTATTACAGGTGGTCAGCGCTGCCTTAGGTATCACCATGACCTTAGTCAAGGCTTACTTTTTAGTATTTATCGCCATCCTCTTGCGTTGGACAGTACCACGGGTAAGGATTGACCAGTTGTTAGATTTAGGATGGAAGTTTTTGTTACCAGTTGGCTTAGTGAACCTACTTTTAACCGCAGCCCTGAAACTGGCTTTTCCCGTCGCCTTCGGCGGGTAATCGGTGATCGGTAATCGGTAATGGAAAAATCATTACCAATTACCTGTTACCAATTACCAATTACCTCAAAAGAGTAGAGAGACACAAAATGCTAAAGTTCCTCAAGCAAGTTGGTGATTACGCCAAAGAAGCAGTACAAGCCGGTCGTTACATTGGTCAAGGGCTATCTGTGACTTTCGACCATATGCGCCGCCGTCCTGTTACTGTACAGTACCCCTACGAAAAACTCATTCCTGGTGAACGCTTTCGTGGTCGGATTCACTACGAATTTGACAAGTGCATCGCTTGTGAAGTTTGTGTAAGGGTTTGTCCTATCAATTTACCTGTAGTTGATTGGGAATTCGACAAAGCTACTAAGAAGAAAAAACTTAACCACTATAGTATCGATTTTGGTGTCTGTATTTTCTGCGGTAACTGTGTTGAGTACTGCCCAACAAACTGTCTATCAATGACAGAAGAGTACGAGCTGGCGACTTACGATCGCCATGAACTCAACTATGATAGTGTGGCTTTAGGTCGTCTCCCCTACAAAGTTACCGACGACCCGATGGTGACACCACTCCGGGAACTCGTTTACCTACCTAAAGGTGTACTTGACCCCCACGACCTACCCGCCAATGCGCCCCGCGCTGGCGCACGTCCAGAAGACTTGGTAGAAAAAACAGAAGCATGATAGTAGTCAATAGTCGGTAGTCAGTAGTCAGTGGCAAAAAATATGAAATAGCGACTGACAACTGACAACTGACAACTAACAACTGACAGAGGAAAAAAAAGTGAATCTAGCGGAAGGAGTACAGGTTGTTTCCTTTGGCATACTAGCTACGATGTTGATTGGAACCGCCCTTGGTGTGGTGCTAGCATCCAGCATCGTCTATTCTGCCTTTTTACTGGGAGGTGTATTCATCAGTATTGCTGGAATGTACCTGTTGCTAAATGGTGATTTCGTCGCCGCCGCCCAAGTGCTGGTTTATGTTGGGGCGGTAAACGTGTTGATTTTGTTCGCTATTATGTTGGTGAACAAGCGGCAGGATTTTATACCTTATCCTAGCGCTGGCATACGGAAAATTTTGACGGCGATCGTCAGCGTCGGATTATTCGCGTTGTTAAGCACTATGGTGTTAGCTACACCTTGGGCTTACTCGACCACTCCTAAAGTAGGAGATGGTTCGATCATTGTGATTGGGGAGCATTTCTTTAGCGACTTCTTGCTACCTTTTGAACTGGCTTCTGTTTTGTTGTTAATGGCGATGGTGGGAGCAATTATTTTGGCACGTCGTGAGTACCTGCCTGAAGTAACACCATCTGACTTACCTCAAACCGTGTTGACATTACCAGAACGCCCCAGAGAATTAGTAGGCGCTGGTAGCGAAACTCAAGAGTAACAACAAGCCAGATTTTCACAAGGAAGACAAAGATTCATGCAACTTCAGTACTTTTTATTACTCGCAGCAGCTTTATTTTGTATTGGCATCTACGGTTTGATTACCAGCCGTAACGCTGTACGCGTGTTGATGTCAATTGAATTACTGCTGAATGCTGTTAATCTGAATTTAATGGCATTTTCCAACTATCTTGACTCAACATTAATTAAAGGTCAGGTTTTCACAGTGTTTGTGATTACCGTGGCAGCTGCTGAAGCGGCGGTTGGTTTAGCGATCGTGCTGGCCATTTATCGCAACCGCGATACCGTCGATATGGAGCAGTTTAATCTCCTGAAATGGTAATTGCGTGTGCAACTCAAGCAGGTAATCATTGCTTATAAGGCGCGAGATTCCCAAAGCAAACGTTGGGCAGAACTCTGCGCCAAGCAGCTAGAAAATCGCAATTGTCAGGTCTTAATGGGACCTAGCGGGCCAAAAGATAACCCTTATCCGGTATTTTTGGCTTCAGCTAGTCAACCAATTGATCTGGCAATTGTCTTAGGTGGTGACGGCACTGTCTTAACTAGTGCCAGACATTTAGCCCCAGCTGGTATCCCCATTCTTGGTGTCAATGTGGGGGGTCATCTGGGCTTTTTAACTGAGTCAGTTGATGAATTTCAAGACACAGAGAAAGTTTGGGATCGTCTATTTGAAGACCGCTACGCTATTCAACGGCGGATGATGTTGCAAGCGGCGGTTTATGAAGGACACCGAACGAATTTGGAACCAGTTACGGAACGATATCTTGGGTTAAATGAATTTTGCGTCAAACCAGCCTCAGCTGATCGCATGATTACCTCTATTCTAGAAATGGAAATTGATGGTGAGGTAGTAGATCAATATGTAGGCGATGGATTGATTATTTCCACACCCACAGGTTCAACTGGTTACACCGTTTCTGCAAGTGGCCCCATTATGCACGATGGTATGGAGGCAATTACCATCACGCCTATTTGCCCTATGAGTCTTTCTAGTCGCCCTCTCATACTTCCCGCAGGTTCTGTTGTCAGTATCTGGCCTTTGGGAGACTATGATTTAAGTACCAAATTGTGGATGGATGGGGTTTTAGCTACTTCAATTTGGCCTGCACATCGCGTTGATATCCGTATGGCTGATTGTCGGGCAAAATTTATTGTGTTACGGGAAAATAATTCCTACTATCAAACGTTGCGAGAGAAATTACTGTGGGCTGGTACTAGGGTTCGCTACACTAGTACTCAACACAATTGAGTAATTTATTTTGTAATTTTTAATTCGTAATTCGTAATTAATCATGATATTACGAGTTACGAATTTTACTGAATCAGAACTTACACAATTGGCACAATAGTAGGGTGCATCAGATGTGAAAAATTCCTTAATTTATACGAAATTATTGGGTCTGATGCACCGTACAGTTAGTTTGATTATGACACTTGCGTTAGCCCTATGAATATCATTAGAGGGTCAACAGTTATCTAAACTTGATATTCAGAAAATTCTGTATCCTAGTGCCAGATTTTAATGATAATTTGGGTGCATAATAAAACGACATTGCAACTTTTAACCTTTTGGAGCAAGTTGTTTTCCAAAACTGCATGAATGTCGCTTTGACACGCTAATACATAAAATGCTCTGTTTGTATAGCAAGTAAATCACAAAAGTTAGTATATTTTCACATCTTTAAGTTGGAAGACAGATGGAAATTTCATATCACCACATCAAGTACCCACTTCGTCCTCCCACTATTATCCAAGATTTTCCTATCCTAGAAACTGATAGATATATTCTTAAACTTGCTGAAACCGAAGAAGAATTAGCATCAATTTTTTGCTTAAGGTTTGAAGTTTTTAATGTGGAGTTAGGTTTAGGTTTGGCTGATTCTAATTTGACTAAAATGGATCAAGACGAATTTGATACAGTTTGCCATCATTTAATGCTAATTTCCAAACTTACGGGAAAAACTATAGGTACTTATAGAATGCAAACCTATAAAATGGCTTCTCAAGGATTAGGATTTGATGCTGCTGATATATTTGAACTGAAAACTATACCTGAATCTGTATTAAAGGTTTCTGTAGAGGTGGGACGCGCTTGTATTGCTAAAGAATACCGCAGTTTTCAATCTCTTTTATTATTATGGAAAGGGTTAGCAGACTATCTTATTTTGAATTGCAGTAAGTATTTTTTTGGATGTGCTTCATTACTAACACAATGTTCTTGGGAAGCTGCTTGTGCTTATCACTATTTTGAAAAACATAATTTGATACATAAGGATATTTTGGTATTTCCTCATGCACAATTTTATGTAGATATTCCACACAAATCCTCTGATGTTTGTCGTGTAGATATTCCCAATATTTTGCAAGCGTATCTAAATGTTGGAGCAAGGATTTGTAGTTTACCAGCAATAGACCGTGAATTTAAAACTATTGATTTTTTGACTATAGCTAACATTAAAGAATTTACCAGATGGAATTATCCAAATATATTAGATAAATAGGCTCCAACAATTCATAAATAATTCTTGAGAAATATGCGGCATATAAAACTCGTGCCGAGTTGGTTGCGGTTTTTAATGATTTTACTTTTAGTAATGTGTATACTATTCCGATTTGTATATGTTGAGAGGAAGGTATATTCTTTAGATGAAAGCTATACTTCTCTAAGGATCTCTGGCTATACTTTAGCTGAAGTAAAACAGCAATTATTTAACAATCAGGTAATCTCTCAGGAAAGCTTTACAGAATTTCAAAGCCCCAATTTGAATAAAAATATTAGTGACACAGTGATGTCTCTCATAATTGAAAGTCCAGAGAAATCACCGTTATATTTTATAATAGCTAGATTTTGGGTGGAAAGATTTGGCAACTCTGTAACTGTAATTAGATATTTATCAGCACTAATTAGTTTATTAGTTTTCCCGTGCCTTTATTGGTTTTGTCGAGAGTTATTTAATGTAACTTTATCGCTGCCTAGTTTAGCGATCGCTCTCATGGCTAACTCACCCATGCACCTAGTATACGCCCAAGAAGGCAGGGAGTATATCCTTTGGTTAGTGACTATCATACTTGCTAGCACTGCATTACTAAGAGCGATACGTCTGCAATCAAACCAGAAATCAGATCCCTTCACAACCTGGGGAATCTATGTGATTACACTGACACTGAGTTTGTATACTTGCTTGTGGACTATCTTTGTGGCGATCGCTCATGGTATTTATGTAGTGTTAGTTGCTAAACTACGCTTGAACGAAACTGTTAGATATTATCTGATAGCCACGATTTTCGCTGTTTTCGCATTTTTCCCTTGGTTATTGGTCGTTTTTGCTAAGTTCTTTCAATTTGTCCTCTCATCAGATGGTACAAATAATTCAGACCCAAATATCATACCCCTAATTCCTTTCTTACTCGTACAGATGAGTAGGAGTTTTTTTGATTTAAATATTAGTTTAGATAATCCAATTAATTATTTAATATCCGCTATTTTTTTAATTTTAGCCGCATATGCTATTTATTTTTTATGTCGCACAACTAACTACCAAGTTTGGCTATTTATCATTACTTTGATTGTAGTACCTGCTTTGCCATTAATCTTACCAAATTTGGCTTCTGGTCGCATTAGTCCGGGTTGCGAACCCTATTTACTACCGTCTTATTTAGGCATACAAATTATTTTTGCTTACTTACTCGCTACACAGATGTATAACGGTAAGGTGTCACATCGAAGAATCTGGCAAATAGTTATTGGACTATTAATTATTTGTAGCTTAATTTCTTCCAGAGTGTA
The DNA here is from genome assembly GCF_009856605.1 of Trichormus variabilis 0441. Classification (NCBI taxonomy): domain Bacteria; kingdom Bacillati; phylum Cyanobacteriota; class Cyanophyceae; order Nostocales; family Nostocaceae; genus Trichormus; species Trichormus variabilis. The sequence goes on from NZ_CP047242.1 coordinate 4,670,515, forward strand.
TTACCAAGCAGACACTTGGTGGAGTAAGGGCGTAAGTTCCGGTAATCCTCAAATTGCTAGATTTATTAATCAAAAATATCGTCCATTATTAATTACTAATTTTTCTGAGATTAATTATGGCAATGTTGTTTCTTTAAGTTATCTTTTAGAACCAAAGGTGAGATTTCAATTAGTACCGGATCAAACTGTGCCTATCATACCTAATGATTTTACTGATATTTTCCTACTCAACCCCACAAATGCTTGGCGGTTGCAAATAGCTAGAAAGTATCAGTTAAAGCCAAATCTTGTCTATGGAGATGACTATTACTTAGTTTGGAAATTAGTTCAACCTACCTCGAACGGGGAGTTTTAAATTACGCTTTGTAGTACTAATTCCTCGTGCTTGGTTCTTGTGGAATAATCTCTGTAACTACACGATCGCCAGAATTTCCACCTTTAACCACTATATTTTCCGTATCCAGATTACCGACGGCTGTTTCACCTTTAAATGTTAGGGCTGGATCAACTTGTCGATAAACTACATTGTCTTGGGCTTCCACAAGTTTTCTGTCAAGATACCATGTTAGTTTTTGAGAGTTGAGAGTCTGACGACGTTTCCCCACAGCGTTAACATTTCCTGTTAAATAAGCTGTTTTTTGCGGTATTCTCATTTCTCCCTGATTGGCTGTCACCGTTAAGTTCTCCACACGTTGGAATATACGGATAGGGGATTTGGTCGTGACTGTTTCCGTGTTCATATTCCAATTCATGGAATTACTAGTTATTTGGGCTGGTGGTTCTAGTAAATCTATTTGGGCATTTTTATTAATTGTGGCAATCTTGGTTTTTAAGTTTACTTCAGCCGAGTTACCCCGACCGCGATCGCTAATTTGGTTGTTTTTGTAGCGATCAATTTGAATTGGGCGATCGCCTATTAGTTTTTGTTCTTGAATTTGCCAAATCAAATGTTCAGTACGCATCTGCATTTGGGGATCAGCAGAGTTAGCCACTACTTGACCAGAAAACTCCATTCGTTGTTCGCGGGTTTTTACTCTGGCTTCCTGGGCTACTGCTTGTACTTGTTTGTGAGTACCATTAATTTTATTACGAACAATCAATAAGTCTTCTTGAGGTCGCCATTCCAATTCATTACCGTATAAAACAATACCATTTTTGGGATCTGTAGCCACTATTTTGCCTTTGAGAAATAATTGCTTACCATCTTGTTCGATGTCAGCTTTCTCGGCTTTGACTTGATAAACTACTTTTCCATCTTGATAAAGTTCCCCATAGGGGCTTTCGGCTTCACCTATTTGTTTTTCTTTGGTATATTGTGCCTGTTTCGCCTTAACTCTCCAAACTGGTCTACCAACTTCATCTGCTTGTTCTAAGATGACATCAAAGAAGGTCAAATTACTCTCTCGGTTAGTCGTATCAGAATTATTTGATTGGGTATTATTGGGAGATTTAACCCCACAAGCAACTAAAGCAATAATTAAAAAAATAGTCAAAGGTAGGTGATACCAATTTACTTTCTTGAATATCATGTCTAATTAAATAATTGTATGGTCTGTTGGAGTTGGTAATTGGTAATGTTTAATTTCTCCTTTACCTTACCGCAAGCTATTTTTAAAATCAAAGCAAACTGCTATCAAAAACAGAAGCGGGGGGAAGTTTTGTTGGTTCCCCCCGTTGGTTTAAGTTTATACTTTTTTGTTGTCTAGCTTGTGAAAAGGTCATTAATCCTGCATTTCTAGGTGTCCGTCGCTATCTCTGGGATCATCTAAAAAACCCATGCTAGATAAAGGTCGATAAGGATAGCTTTGGCGAGGAGTTTTCTGGATATCTTCTTTGATAGCCTCTAAATCAATATAGCGATCGCTCACATTAATTAAGCTATCACTAGTCATAGAGCGTAAGCTCACAACTTCTACCCGCACGCCACGATAACTAACAGAATTGACTGCATAAGCCAGATCCCCGTCACCACTGACTAGTACAGCCGTATCGTAAGAATCAACTAAAGCCATCATATCTACAGCTATTTCTACGTCTAGGTTGGCTTTTTTGGAACCGTCTGGCAACTGTACCAAATCTTTAGCAATCACACGGTAACCATTACGGCGCATCCACAACAAAAACCCTTGCTGCTTTTCATTAGTTCTGTCTACACCGGTGTAGAAAAAAGCCCGCAACAGTCGAGAACCACCAGTCAAACGACATAGCAATTTCGTGTAATCTATTTCAATTCCTAATTGCAAAGCAGCGTAGAATAGATTTGACCCATCAATGAAAATGGCAACCCGCCCTCGATTTTCTAAAACCTGTTCTGGTGTAAATATTGAATCATTTTCCAAGTTATTCAACATTGATGTCATACCTCAATTTTATCCTTGTTATTTCTGATACTAATTATCAATTTTGATTTTTTAGATCGACTTATGATAATTTTTCGGGGCTAAGATACAGTTCAGCCCCGTTGATTTTCTGGGAAAAGAATTAAGAAATTGAACTGAATTGGCTTTAAGCAAAAATTAAAAGCAATTAAACGTTTTTTGTTTGTTCTATGCGTTTAAAAATGGGTTGGGGTTGACCCAACTGCTGTTTATTAGATAGCAAACCCCATTGTGCATGAATCGCAAAAGGAGTAATATCAGTTTGTTCATTAAAGTTGATCCCAAAGCCCAGTTGCTGATAAATACTGCTACTTATGTTGGGAATCACTGGAGAAAGAAGATAGGCGGCAAGTCTCACAGATTCTAAAACAGTGTACAGTACTGTTTCTACTTCCTGCTGTCGGCCTTGTTTATATAACGACCAAGGGGCTTGATCATCGATAAACTTATTACTGGCTTGCACCAGTGAAAGCACGACCCCACAAGCTTGATTAAAAGCTAACACTTCGTAAGCTTGTTTGACCTTTGCTCCTAAATCTACACCCAATGCTTTCAACGTATTTTCCGCAGGAATATCTTCATTGGTAATTGATAACGCATAATTAGCGCAGTATTTTTTCACCATGTTCAGGGTGCGATTGAGCAAATTACCTAAGTCATTTGCCAAATCTGCATTCAGCACATTGATGAATCTAACTTCATTAAAGTCGCCATCTTTGCCAAATTCGATTTCCTTAAGGAAGTAATAACGAACTGCATCACTACCATACTGCTGGACTAGTCCTACAGGATCTATAGTATTACCTAGACTTTTGCCCATTTTTTGACCATCTTTAGTCAAAAAGCCATGTCCAAAAACTCTATCTGGTAAAGGTAAGCCAGCAGATAACAGCATTGCTGGCCAGTAAACAGCATGAAAACGTAAGATATCCTTACCAATGAGGTGCAAGTTGATTGGCCACCATTTTGCTAGGGCATTTTCTAAGGTTGGTTCGTCTTGTGGATCTAACAATGCTGTGACATAAGCTAGCAAAGCATCGAACCAAACATATAAGGTATGCTTTGAATCTGTGGGTACTGGAAAACCCCAATCTAGATTTACCCGCGAAATGGAAAAGTCTTGCAAACCTTGGCTAACAAAGTTGAGGACTTCATTACGTCGGCTTTCCGGCTGGATAAAATCTGGATGAGACTTGTAAAACTCTTCTAATTGAGTTTGATATTTTGAGAGACGGAAAAAGTAGTTTTGTTCGTCTCGCCACTCAACTTCTTTATTAACATGAATAGGGCAACGATTTCCTTCTAGCAGTTCCCTTTCTTCTTTAAATTCTTCACAAGATACACAATACCAGCCTTTTTGCTGTCCTTGGTAGATGTCGCCAGCCTGCCACACCCGTGCAAAAAATTCGTCTACAATGGCTTTGTGACGGACAGCCGTAGTTCGACTGAAGCGATCGTATTGAATATTCAACAATTGCCACAAACTCATAAAGCTGGGGACAATTTCGTCACAAAACTCTTGTGGTGCTTTTCCTAAACTCTCGGCTGAACGCTGAATTTTTTGTCCATGCTCATCTGTACCTGTTATCAGCAGCACATCACGCCCTAATAGCTTCTGAAACCTCGCCACTGCGTCTGCGGCCATTGTTGTGTAGGCACTGCCAATGTGAGGAACATCGTTTACATAATACAGAGGTGTTGTCAGTGCAAATGTTTTTTCTGATTTATTCACTAGATTCATGCAAAATAAAAAATTAACTTATAAAAACGTTTTATATCTTAACTTCTATCAACAAATTTACGCAATTATATGATAATAGCTCCTTTTGCTGAAATAACACTTTAATATTAGCAAATTTACCATCCAAAGTCTTATTTTGTAATATCTATAAATCCAACTAATCCCTAGATAAAAGACTGAAATCAACTACTAATAATATTGGATAATGTTTTCGTTGCATTTATGGTGATGAAGAACACAAATCTTCCAAACTACGGAATTTAGCGGCTTTTGTGGATAAAACATTTCTACCTTAAGACGGTCAACGTATGGGTGAAGAAATGTAAAAATTAAATCAAGATAAACTGCGATATTTTCCCAAAAAAATACATTGTTCAGGCATGAGTGCAAATAACCCCCTAGATATTTCTCGGATATTCTTAAACACACTCTCTACTAAAATGTTTCGCTATTACGAGGATCGCATTCCCCAAGATGCTAGTTTGTTAATAGTGAGCAATCACCGCAGTTTTATGGATGCACTAACGTTAATGGCGGCTTTATCGAATCCGATTCGTTTTGCTTGTCATCACTATATGGGACAAGTGCCAATATTGCGGGAGATTGTCACAGGACAATTGGGTTGCTTTCCTTTAGAAGAAAATCAACATCGTCAGCAAAGCTTTTTTGTGCAGTCACAAAAGCTACTACAAACAAAACAAATGGTGGGAGTATTTCCTGAAGGTGCTGATCCGATGGTGAAATATACTCCAGCCAATGAAGTAGGGGAATTTCGCAGGGGCTTTGCTCATCTAGCGTTACGTTCTCAAGTCAAGAACTTAGCAGTGTTACCAGTAGCGATCGCTTCCTTAGAAGAGAGTAACACTGCGGCTTTTCCCCTAAAATTATTGAGTTTGTTCGATCCTTCCGAACCATTATTCAATCAATATGGCTGGCATCCCCTGGTAATCTATCATCGGGTGGCTGTCTTAGTCGGTCGTCCTTATTGGATTACAGCCCAACATCACCACCAATATCACGGCAAACAGGCGAAAAATGTTGTGGCTGAACTAACTACACACTGCCATGATGAAATCGCTACTTTACTTGCTCAAGGTTGTTATTAAGTAGAGCTTACTCATGAAAAAAACAAGGGTGTAGGGGTGTAAGGGTTTAAGGGTGTAGGGGTTTAAGAATAATCAGCCAGTTGTTTAATTTACTAGCAAATCTTTTTTTATTTTGAATTTTGCGAAAAGTTCTGTAGGCGGGTTTCCCGCCGTAGGAAACTTTTCAAGACGAATTTTGAATTGATTCATTCCTAGATTAACCTCTAGGAGCATCATTAATTAATCAAAGTATCTTCAAAAAAGTTTTATACAGTCCAGGCTATGATTTTAACTGGACTATAAAGCTTTATCCTTGTATTGTCCTATCGATACAAAGTATAAGCTTGACATAGGGTAAAGTTTATAAAAACAGCAAATAAAATTTGAATTTTACAATGCCAGACGTTGAACTAAAGCCGTGTTTCCTAACTCCTAGACGAGTACGACCTGAGTATCCGTTGTTCGTCTATTTGCCGGGAATGGATGGAACTGGTCAATTATTGCGATCGCAAACGGCGGGGTTAGAAATTGGCTTTGATGTCCGTTGTTTGGCGATCCCCCGCCAAGACCTCACTAGCTGGGATGTCCTCACTAATAACGTCCTAGACTTAATTCATGCAGAATTAGAAAAAAGTTCCCAAAGAGCAGTCTACTTGTGTGGTGAGTCTTTCGGGGGTTGTTTGGCGATGAAAGTAGCCATTAAATCGCCCCACTTATTTAAACGTCTAATTCTGATTAATTCGGCCTCAGCTTTTAAGCTACGTCCTTGGTTGGATGGGCTGTCTCAACTGGTGCAATTAGTCCCCGAATGCCTTTATGATGTGGGCGCATTAGGTTTATTACCATTTTTGGCATCCTTGCAGCGTATCTCTCGGAATATTCGCCAAGAACTGCTAAAAACTATGCGTTATGTTCCTCCAGAAACGGTGCTTTGGCGGTTATCTTTATTGCGAGAATTTGATGTCAGCGATGAGCAATTGCGTTCTCTGACTCAAGCAACATTGTTAATTGCTGGTGGCAGCGATCGCCTGTTACCATCTGTCAGTGAAGCTACGCGCCTAGCAAATATTATCTCTCATTCTCAGAAAGTGATTCTACCCAACAGTGGACACGCCTGTTTGCTAGAGCAAGATGTGAATCTCTATGAAATTCTCCAAGTTAATAACTTTTTAGAAATTAAAAGCCCCAAAATTTCTCATCTCAAAATTCCCCAACAAAAAATTTGATATGTATAACGTTTTCTCTCTGTGTCTCCGTGGCGGAAATATTAAACCCTAGAGATACAGAGAATTGTCCTGGTTGATAGATGTCAAGGCTTGCAATTATCGACTACAACCAAAATAGAGGGTCTGATAAGGATGACGACAAGCAATGCCAGACAAACCACCCGCAAACATAGAAAAAAATACTAAACCATCTGTAATAGATGCTGTTGCTCAACTTGGGCAAGCAACGGTTAAGCAAACGCAAAACTTATTTGAGCAAGGTACTCAAATAACAGGTAACTTCATCAACCATCTCAGTGATAATTGGTTGATTAGAAAAATTTCCGGATTTCTGAATCTTAATTGGCTAATTGGGGCAAGTGACAATGTAGATTTAGAAAAAGTCGCAGCCTCAGTTAACAAACTCAAACAAAAGTATCCTCAGGAATCACCAAGCCAAATTGCCCACCGCATCATGATGGACAAAGCAGCTAAATCTGGTGGAGTAGGTCTAGCGAGTAGCATTTTACCTGGAGTAGCCGCAGCCTTATTTGCAGTGGATTTAGCCGCAACAATGAAATTGCAGACAGAAATGCTTTATCAGATTGCTGCTGCTTATGGGCTTGATTTAAAAGATCCTGCTCGAAAAGGGGAGCTTTTAACAATTTTTGGTTTAGGCTTGGGTGGAAATCGTCTCCTCAAAGCAGCCGGATTAGCCTTACTAAGAAATATACCCTTTGCTGGTGCGGCGATCGCTGCCAGTTCCAATGCCACACTCAGCTATTCTTTAGGGTATGCAGCTTGTCGATTTTACGAAGCCAAGTTAGACGCTGCAACATCCCTCAATTCCCCAGAAACATTGGCAAACTTAAAAGCCGAGAGCGAGAAATATTTAGAAAAGGCGATCGCTCAAGAAGCCATCATGGATCAGATATTAGTTCACATGATCCTGGCCAGCCATCCAGAGAAAACTTGGGAAGAAATCTTACCAGACTTGCAAGTTGCCAACCTCAGCCCCACATCCTTAGCAGCCATCAAGCAAAACATCAAATCACCCCAACCGTTTGAGCAACTGCTGAACCAATTAAATCGTGATTTTGCCGTCCCCTCACTAGCCCGTTGTCGCAAAATTGCCGAACTAGACCATCAGACTAAACCACGAGAGCTAGAAATAATCAATGCGATCGCCAAGAAATTCGATATTGGTCAATAGTCAACAGTCAACTGTTATTTTCCTCTAGATCAATACTTCCCTTGATCCCTGCTTGTCTGCTTCTTTATCTCTTCCCAATCCCCATTACCCCTTATCCCCAGTCCCCAATCCCCAACCCCCCTATCCTGAAACAAAATTTTTGAGCAATACTGGTACAGGAAGGCATATATACATAGATAAGACCCCAACATGGCAATTCAACTGAGTGATAAGCCTCTACTAGAATGGGCAGGCGATACTTTGGCGATCGCATTATTTGAAGATGCAGTCGAGTTAACTGGTGAACTAGCGAGTTTAGATGAAAAGTTTGCTGGTATTTTAAAAGAACTAATTGCCGAAGAAGAATTTACAGGCAAAGCCAACAGCACGGTTTTTACTCGTGTGAGTGCTAATATCCCAGTCCGGAAAATAATTTTGGTGGGTTTAGGCAAAACTGAAGCCTTCAACATAGATACCTTAAGACGTGCGGCGGCGGCTGTAGGTAAAGTAGGCAAAAAACAAAAAAGCAAAGTTATCGGACTGAGTTTTCCCTTGTGGAATAATGACCCTACAGCCTCATCCCAAGCAATTGCTGAAGGTGTGCAGTTAGCGCTCTATCAAGATAATCGTTTTAAATCAGACCCAGACGATAAAGGTTCCCAAGTCGAAACAGTAGAATTACTTGGTTTTGCCGGACAAGAAGCAGCAATTAACCGAGCAAATCAAATCGTCTCTGGGGTAATCTTGGCTCGCCAATTGGTAGCAGCACCAGCCAATAGCGTCACACCAATTACAATGGCAGAAACGGCTCAACAGATTGCCCAAGATTATGGTTTACAAATAGAAATTTTAGAGCAGGAAGATTGTGAAAAACTAGGCATGGGTGCATTTTTAGGAGTTGCCCTCGCCTCAGATTTACCGCCTAAATTTATTCACTTAACCTACAAACCAGAAAGCACACCCAAGCGGAAACTAGCAATTGTTGGTAAAGGTTTAACCTTCGATTCTGGTGGACTCAATATTAAAGGCGCTGGTAGTGGTATTGAAACCATGAAAATTGATATGGGAGGTGCAGCCGCTACCTTAGGTGCAGCCAAAGCCATTGCCCAAATCAAGCCAAATGTAGAAGTTCACTTCATCTCAGCCGTAACCGAAAACATGATTAGCGGTAAGGCTATGCACCCAGGAGACATCCTGACAGCATCCAATGGCAAAACCATCGAAGTGAACAACACCGATGCCGAAGGGCGCTTAACTCTAGCAGATGCCCTAGTCTATACCGATAAATTGGGATTAGATGCGATCGTTGATTTAGCCACCCTCACCGGTGCCAATGTCATTGCCTTAGGTGATGACATTGCTGGTTTGTATACTCCCGATGATGCCTTAGCCGGGCAACTAGAGCAAGCGGCTAGCGAATCTGGTGAAAAGATTTGGCGGATGCCATTAGAAGAAAAATATTTTGAAGGACTAAAATCTGGCATTGCCGACATGAAAAACACCGGGCCTCGTCCTGGTGGTTCCATCACGGCTGCTTTGTTCCTCAAGCAGTTTGTCAAAGATACCCCGTGGGCGCACTTAGACATTGCCGGGCCAGTTTGGGCAGACAAAGAAAACGGCTATAACGGCCCAGGTGCAACTGGTTATGGCGTAAGGTTGTTGGTTGATTGGGTATTGAGTGAATAGGGGTTTAGGGGTTTAGGGGTTTAGGGGTTTAGGGGAAGGAATAAAGATAAATTTCTTTTCCCTCACACCCCTACACCCTCACACCCCTACACCCTTACACCCCTATTCACAATGTGCTATCTTGGGCTTGCCGTTAAAACTTGTTGCAATTGTCACAAGAGAAATGCGGTGGTGAGAAAGTTAAGATTTTTCAGCCAAGCCATCTGGTAAAATTTGTAAGGTTTCTAGAAGCTTTGAGCAATGGGATCGACTTGCGTACGGATAGCAATTGACGCAATGGGAGGGGATCACGCACCCAATGAAATCGTAGCTGGCGCTGTGCGAGCAAGCGAAGAATTGGGTGTGAAAGTACTATTGGTGGGTGATCCCCAACAAATTGCATCTGCCTTGCCACCAAAAACTAATTTGGAGCGGGTGGAGATCGTTCCTGCTGAGGAAGCGATCGCAATGGATGAGGAGCCTTTGAACGCGGTAAGACGCAAGCGCAAGGCTTCTATTAATGTGGCGATGGATTTAGTCAAGCGAGAACAGGCGGATGCCATATTCTCGGCTGGCCATTCTGGCGCAGCTATGGCATCAGCTTTACTCCGCTTGGGACGATTACCAGGAGTTGACCGCCCCGCAATTGGTACAGTGTTTCCCACCATCAAAGCTGGCAAACCTGTACTGATATTAGATGTGGGAGCTAATGTAGACTGCCGTCCTAAGTTTTTAGAGCAGTTTGCTGTGATTGGGTCAATTTACAGCCAGTATGTCTTAGGGACAGGGGAACCACCCAAGGTGGGTTTGTTGAATATTGGCGAGGAAGATACCAAAGGTAACGAATTAGCCTTACGTACTCACCAACTATTGAAGGACAACCCCAACATCAATTTTATTGGTAATGCCGAAGGGCGAGATGTACTTTCCGGCGAATTTGACGTGATTGTGTGTGATGGCTTTGTCGGCAATATTTTACTCAAATTTGCGGAGGCGATCGGCGGAGTAATTCTGCAAATCCTCCGGGAAGAATTGCCCCAAGGCTTACACGGTCAAATCGGTACAGCCATTTTAAAACCCAACCTGACGCGCATTAAGCAGCGCATGGATCACGCAGAACACGGTGGTGCTTTGCTGTTAGGGGTATCAGGTGTTTGTCTAATTGGTCACGGTAGCTCTCAAGCGCCTTCAGTATTTAATGCCATTCGTATGGCAAAAGAAGCTGTAGATAATCAAGTGATGCAACAACTGCAATCCCAATATGAAATTCTACACAGCGCCAGCGATTAGCATCAGTTCTGCGGGTTATTAGTCAAAAGTAAATGACTAATGACTAATATCTACAGACGTTCTATACAACGTCTCTAATAACTGATAGCTTGGGAGACTAGGAGTGCAAAACTTAGGCATCGCAATTACCGGAAGTGGTTCAGCAGCACCTGAAACTTCCCTTCACAACGAAGAATTAAGCCAACTGGTAGAGACATCAGACGAGTGGATAAGTACCAGAACGGGAATCCGCCAACGGCGTTTAGCCCTACCGACTGAATCATTAAGCAGTCTGGCGGCGGCAGCTAGTAGACAGGCGATCGCCTCGGCTGGAATTACAGCATCCGATATAGATTTGATTTTACTGGCAACTTCCACACCTGACGATCTGTTCGGTACTGCTACTAAAATCCAAGCTGAATTGGGAGCTACTAAAGCCGTAGCTTTTGATTTAACAGCAGCCTGTTCCGGCTTCGTCTTTGGTCTAGTCACAGCAGCCCAATTTATCAGAACTGGCGTATATCAGAATGTACTGTTGATCGGGGCTGATATCCTCTCCCGTTGGGTAGATTGGCAAGACAGACGTACTTGCGTGCTATTTGGTGACGGTGCTGGGGCTATTGTATTGCAGTCCAACCAAAGCGATCGCTTATTAGGATTTGCCCTCAAAAGTGATGGGACACAAAACCATTATCTCAACCTAGCTTATCAAGGCACTGCCCAAGAAATTCTCCCCAACATCAAGATCACTCAAGGCACATATCAACCCGTAACCATGAACGGCAAAGAAGTTTACCGCTTTGCTGCTCAAAAAGTCCCAGAAATCATTGATAAAGCTTTATTTGAAGCCAATATTACTGTTGACCAAATCGATTGGCTACTACTACATCAAGCAAATCAACGCATTCTTGATACTGTAGCTCAACGCCTAAATATTCCTGCACACAAAGTGATTAGTAATCTTGCTAATTACGGCAATACCTCCGCCGCATCCATCCCCCTAGCCCTAGATGAAGCCGTGCGAGAAGGTAAAATAAAACCCAACGATATCATTGCTACATCCGGCTTTGGAGCCGGTCTAACATGGGGTGCAGCAATTTTCCAATGGGGAAGATAATCAATTAAAAATTCAAAATGCAAAATTCAAAAATTGGATTGTTCATTTTGAATTTTTAATTTTGAATTTTGAATTAGAGCGAAGCGACTGACAAATGACAAAAACCGCATGGGTGTTCCCCGGACAAGGTTCTCAAGCACTGGGGATGGGAACAGACTTACTAGATATACCAACTGCCAAAGAAAAATTTGCTCAAGCTGAAGCAATCTTAGGTTGGTCTGTAAGCGAAATCTGCCAAAACGAAGAAAAATTATCACAGACACTCTACACCCAACCCAGTCTTTATGTAGTAGAGAGTATCCTTGCAGACCTGACAAAAGAACGGGGACACCAGCCAGATTTAGTTGCTGGTCATAGTTTAGGAGAATACATCGCACTTTATGTTGCTGGCGTTTTTGAGTGGTCGGCTGGTTTAAAACTAGTCAAGCGACGAGCTGAACTCATGGATAGCGCCGCAGGCGGCATGATGGCGGCTATGATGAATTTTGACCGCGAACAGTTAGAAACAGTAATTGCCCAGACTCCTGATGTGGTGCTAGCAAACGATAATAGTCCAGCGCAAGTTGTCATATCCGGTACTCCAGAAGCTGTGCAGACAGTGATGTCCCAAGTCAAAGCCAAGCGTGCTGTCCCGTTGAAAGTTTCGGGTGCATTTCATTCACACCTGATGAATACAGCTGCTGTGGAGTTCCAAGAAATTCTGGAAACTGTAGAATTTCAACAGGCTAATGTACCCGTATTATCGAATGTCGAGCCAGTGCCAGCAGTTGATGCCACAATTTTAAAACAACGCCTCAGCCAACAAATGACTGGTTCAGTGCGCTGGCGAGAAATTTCTTTAACATTACCAGTCAACGGCATTGAGAAAGTTGTGGAAATCGGCCCCGGCAATGTACTAACAGGTTTGATTAAACGCACTACTGCTAATTTAATTTTAAAAAACATCCGCAACGCTGCGGAACTACTAAATTAGATACTGGGGATTAGTGAAATAGTGCGGCGAGAGGCTTTCCCTTTCTTCGAGACGCTACTCAAAAATTTTTTCCTTTTCACCATGCCCCTGTTCGGACTTCCCTGCGGGACGCTACGCTTTGGCGCAACCTCTATGAGGGAAGCCTGCCCCAATTCCCAATTCAAGGCAAAAGTAAAAAGGCAAAAGAAAAAATCTTTTACCTTTTTACTTTTTACTTTTTACTTTTTTATCCCCACTCCCCAAGTTCTTATGTCCCGAACCCGCGAACCATTGATTAGTCTGGCACTTTACCATGCCTTCAAGTGGTCAGTTGTTAGTCCGATGTTACACGCTTACTTTCGGGGTCGGATTTATGGTGTGGAAAATGTCCCCCAATCAGGCCCTGTAGTAGTTGTGAGTAATCATGCTAGTTATTTTGATCCGCCCATCGTCTCTAATTGTGTGCGTCGTCCAGTGGCATACATGGCGAAGCAAGAATTATTTGAAATCCCTGTTTTAGCCCAGGCGATTAAATTATATGGTGCTTACCCAGTTAGTAGGGGAAGTGCCGATCGCAATGCCATTCGTGCAGCTCTAGAATATCTGGAAAATGGCTGGGCTGTTGGTGTATTCCTGGAAGGTACTCGCACCCCTGATGGTCGTATTAGTGACCCCAAAAGAGGCGCAGCGCTACTAGCAGCTAAAGCAAAAGCGCCGATATTACCTGTATGTTTGTGGGGTTCGGAGAATATTTTACAAAAAGGTTCCTCGGTACCTCGTGCAGTGCCTCTAACAGTGAGAATTGGTAATTTAATTGATACTCCCAGTTCTACTAATAAAGACGAGTTAGAGTCAATAACACAAAAGTGTGCCGCAGCCATTAATCAAATGCACGATTTAGGGCGCTAAGTATCCACTGGGAAAAAATCTGCTGAAAGTAGGTAGCGATCGCTATTTTATTGTTGTATGTTGAAAATCAATTAATCAACTTTTTTTTACACAGTATATGAGCGGTATTGAAGCCAAAAACCTGTGGCATCGATTAAATAATTTGGCACTAGTCCGCTTTTTGCTGTTAGTTGCGGCTGGTTGGGCTATCGTACAGCTTCTGGCTTACTTTGAGACAGTAATTGTCATTTTTACGTTTGCAGCTATTTTGGCTTTTTTACTGAGCTACCCTGTACAATGGCTACGCCGTTTTCTCCCCCACAACATTGCAGTTGTTGTAATTTTCCTAATCAGCATAGTGATTTTAGGAGGATTACTGATTACTGTCGGTATAGCAATTTTATCCCAGGGTCAACAATTAATTGACAGCATATCTGCTTTCTTAACTTCTTTGTTACCTTTTTTGGAAAGAGTAGAGGGTTTATTACGTAACCGCAATCTACAAATAGATTTAAGTGTAATTCAAGAACAATTGCGAACCCAAGCTGTATCAACACTAGTTACGAGTTTGGCAATTGTGCAACAATTTCTCACTAATTTTGTGACATTTATTTTAATTGCCGTCGTAGCTTTTTTCATGTTGCTAGACGGTGAAAAGCTTTGGAACTTTACTCTCAAAATAATCCCGCAAAAACGCCGCATTAGATTTACAAATATTATGCGACGCAGTTTTCTAGGATTTTTTCGCGGTCAGTTATTATTGTGCTTATTCTTAACAAGTTCAACATTCATTATTTTCTTATTATTACAAGTACCTTTTGCTTTAATACTGTCCGTAATAGTGGGAATACTAGATATCATTCCCGGTATTGGAGCTACTCTAGGTGTGGGAACAATTACTTTAATTGTCTTATCTCAAGATGTTTGGTTAGCATTAAAAGTATTAGTTGCTTGTGTAGTCCTCCAGCAAATTCAAGATAATTTAATTTCTCCTCGCATTATGCAAGGAGCGCTAAATCTCAATCCGGTAGTAGTATTTTTTGCTTTATTAGTAGGTGCTAGAGTCGCAGGGCTATTGGGTGTTTTTATCTCTATCCCAATCACGGGAGTTATTGTATCTTTATTTGAAATTGATGAGATGAAATCTGAAGTTTAGTTATTAGTCAAGTCGCTTTTATTCAGTTCAAAATTTAAAAAAGGTCATTAGTTATTGATTTTTCCTTCTACCACGCCATACCTTTAATTCTCATCTTCCATTTAATGTAAAATCGAAAGATGAGGATAAGAATGGAGAATCATGTCAGATTTAAGAACAGAGTTATCAGAAACTATAGATGAATCAGAGTGGGAATGGCTAATTCCTCATGCACAGAGAGACGCGGTGATTTTAGTATCACTAGACTTGAACTTGCTGGATGTGGGAGAGGCGATCGCTAGTGATAATATACCTTCAGTTCAACGATGGATTGATGAGCAATTAATTAGTAAACCGTCTCCTGAGCAACTGGGAGAATGGAACATCAATCAGCAAAAAAGATTTAACACCCTGATAATACAGCCCTATGTTTTGATACAGGAAATAGCAGTATAGGTTATGTAACTCCCACTGCTAAGGCCATAAAAAAAGGTAGGTGGGAGAAAAGGAAACTATTGATTATTAACGCTTATGTTTCTCATCCGCACCCGTATAACCAGTAGCCACCCATAATAAAGCCCTGGCCCCATCACGCAAAGATTTTTCAATTGGTTCAGGAGAGTTTTCTGAAGGAACTGAGATTGGTTTAAAGGTAATTCCGCGACTACCTAAAACTATTTCGCCAATGATACAGGCGCGGCGCATATGGAAATCAGACGTAATTAAATAAACGCTTTTGATACCACGAGATTGTAACTCGTCAATTAATGTAGTAAAATTTGTTACAGTGTCTACCGCTTCATAGTCTAGATGTAATCGCTTGGTATCTATACCAGCTTTCTTAAATACCCGTTTAGTGTAGACAGGTGGACTACCTCCAGAAATCCAAATTGGTAGATTTGGGTGCTGACGAGCAAAACTAGCAGTAAACTTTTCTCTTTCTAGATTTCTAGTCGAACCACCTAAAACTATTACGGCTTGGGGTTGTGTGTAGGCGTTTTTAGCTTCTTGGTATCCAAACCACATTAATAGCGGTAAAAATAGCACCGCAAACGAAAATGATTTACCTCTAAACAATAGATTATTCTTCAAGGCTCTATAACTTTGTTTGTTGAGGGCGTTATTTTCTCTCAAAATAAGAAAAATATCTATGTAAGTTAGCAGACTTTGGCGAAATTTACCCTGGCAGGAATACCGTCAAGCTAATTCATCATTTAATGTGTATTAGCACAATGTTTCCACATAATTAGTCATTATCCTACATACAGGATTTCTGACTAATTATTTGATTTAACTATTTTGTGGTGACGGGACTGGTGCGACTTGAACGCACGACCTAGCGCTTAGGAGGCGCTCGCTCTATCCAACTGAGCTACAGCCCCAACTATGAAGCATATACAATGATAGCAGTAGTTTTAACTAGACTGCCAAGAATTGCTCCAAGAATCACCACCTATTTCTAAACCACAAAGATAACTGTGTGCTTTCAGGATGACCAGAGGATTTTTCCCTCGGATTTGTCGTAACTCTACATTCAGTTTTCCTTGCATAGTGTCTCGACAGCAGTATTGCAAACCCTGGACTGTAGGCGCACGTAGGTCTGTACCCGGTAGATGGGTAGTTCCTGTTAATTCAACCTCATAATCTGAGTTTTTCGCTTTCATTTGCCATCTACCCCAAGGCTGAATATTCCACTCTACTTTCGAGTTCCAAGGAACGAATTCGTAAAATTTGCCTTGATAATGTAACCCAATCATGGCTACAGATTCCATCCACCACAGTACACCGCGTCTACCACCACCAGCAGTTAAAGCTAAGTCAGGTTCGCCATCAAAGCTGTTGCAGTTAAGCCAAAACCATTTTTCCGGAAAAGCACCACCCCAATTTTTTTCCCCGTAAGCTGGCGCATTCTGGAATTGGTAGATTTTGCCATTCCAATCAATCCAGCCGGTAGCCAAGCCATGAGCCATCAAAATTTGCCATCCTGGTTCAAAAATCTGTAAAAAGGACAGCCACCCAGCCGTCGATTGCTGGATACTATTTTGATTTCCCCAGCCGTATATCGGTTGAATTTCGTAACGCCAACGGCAATAGTTACCTGTAGCAGGGTCAGTGATTACGCCTTGATTGAGGGTGGCTGTAGCTTGGTATCCTTGCTGTACATGGCGTTCAAACTCTGCTGGTAACAAATAAATAGGTTTGGTGTTGAGGTTTGTTTCGCCCCAATGACCCAAAGCCAGAACATCTGAGCTAGCCCAAAATTTGTTGACATTGGGAAAAGTCCGACAAATATATTCATCATCAGCACCAAGGACTTGAGCTGCACCACCACTGTAGGGTTTACCGCCAATAGGGTCTTCGATGGAATACATGAAAGCAAAGGTTTGACCACAGTCTGGTAAAGTTACACGGTAATACCAACCTTCAAAGAAACGGCGACTACTACCGTCCCAATGGTATCCGCTATGGGGAGTTTGCAGAGTTTTGAACATTGTAGGCGATCGCACTTACGTTTCGATTAGCAAATTTTTGAAAAAGTCGGGAGTGTGGTGATTCACAAACGATTTTAGAGATTTTATCTCATAAAACCTCTTGAGAGTTTAGTTAAGATAGATTTACGTAGTTATATTTTTTAGTATGCGCGATGTCTAACGACAAGCCGCGAGATGGTTTACAACTTGATATCAGTCATGCTTATGAAATTCTCGGTTTAAAACCTGGTGCATCACAAGTAGAAGTAAAGCAAGCCTATAGAAAGCTAGTTAAAATTTGGCATCCCGATCGCTTTGTTGATGACGAGCAAAAACAGCAAGCCGAGACAAAAATTAAACAAATTAACGCCGCTTACAACAGAGTTAAATCTGTAAAACTAACTGTTGAGCAGCCAGCTTCAGCTACGCCTCCACCAAAAAAGCCTGTGAAAGCATCGGTTAATCGTTGGGGTGCAGAGACTTTTTACAACTGGGGTGTGGAAAGTGTGGACAAAAAAGAATATGAAGAAGCGATCGCCTATTTTACCCAAGCAATTCGCCTCAACCCCAGCTACATTGCAGCCTACAAATACCGAGGATTCATTTGCTCTCAATTGGGTTATGAATATAGAGCGAGTTCCGATTTAAATAAAGCCGCACAGTTGGAAGGGAAAATTCCCAAAGCCACTTATGTATCATCACCAAGATATAAGACCAAGCCTAAATCTCTGCTCGCAAGATTATGCCAGAAAATCAAAAGACTACTAAAGCTTAAATAGATATTAAGTAAAAATTCAATATTCATAAAACAACAGTGGAGTATTTTTACTGTACCTTCAACATAAGTAATCAATATCACACAACCATAAAAACATTAGCTAACGGGGAAAAATTACTGGATATTTATGTCAATAATTAGAAAAATCCAGCAAAATTCCGCTTATATTCATTCTTTCGATGTATTGAGCTTTCACCTCAAGGTAGATCCGTTAGTAAAAGCTAAGAAGTTATTCTGAGGATACTTAAAACAGAGTTACAAATTGAACAGTAAATATATCAAGGGTTAGTAAGTTCTTTGATATTTACTAAAACTTGATATTGCCAATATGAAAATAAGGAGTGGAACGAGAAACTATGACTAATCCTAATGAGCGTGAAACTTATAACCAAAGCGTTAACCGTGATGTTTACACTGATAGCAATGGTAATACTCACACTAACGTAACAAGAACAACGGAAACACCAAATAATTCTTATCGTAATGGTTATGTCAATGGACGTAATATTGAACGTAACTATCAA
The DNA here is from genome assembly GCF_009856605.1 of Trichormus variabilis 0441. NCBI lineage: Bacteria > Bacillati > Cyanobacteriota > Cyanophyceae > Nostocales > Nostocaceae > Trichormus > Trichormus variabilis. The sequence continues at coordinate 4,688,915 of NZ_CP047242.1, forward strand.
GTCGAACGTGATAATGAAAATGCAGCTAATGGGCTGATTCTTGGTATCTTATTAACCTCCTTAGTGGGTCTGATTGCTGGCGCATTTTGGTACTTTAATCAAAACGATGCAGCCGTTGAAACTAACACACCAGTAGAAAGTCCTGTACCTGTTAACACTAGTCCTACCCTATCTCCTCAACCACAACAAACAACAATTATTGAAAGAACTAGAGAAGTTCCTGTAGTCATTCCCCAACAACAAGTCCCACCTTCAACAACAAATTCTCAGCCACAGGTTAATGTAACTATTCCACCCCAGCCGTCTGCAAGAGAGACAGCACCTACTATTACTCCTCAGCCAACTCAAACTAGCGCGCCTACTACAAATACACAACCCAATTCCTCTCCAACGACTACACCCGAAGCTAGAGACCAATCACAAAGTGGCGTGAATAGCAGTTCTTCTAGTGCTGATGATGCTAATCAAAACAGCAATCCTGGTCAATAACAACTCAATTATCGGTATTTGGGGAACCCAGTAACGTTGGCTGTATTCCTCTCCTAAATATTCCTAAGGGACTTCCAGATAAGAAAATATCCAAAATGTGGTGTGTGTCAGTGCGATAGAACCTAACTATACTCAGAAATTATTCATACTGACGCACCCTATCAAACTATCAATTTCGGATAATTTATTTTTTGGTGTTCCCTAAGACTGGGGAAAGTACTCAGCTAAGGCGGAAATTTTAAGAAAGATTTCTAAAATTATTACAGTAAATCAATGGTATTGAAGTTTAGTAAACAACTACACCACTGGAAAAAAATGGTGCTACATTAAGAGCAAGGTACAAAAAGGTTAAAAGTTCATTAAAAAATCTTAGACTTAGGGTCTGTACCTCCTCGCTCTAATGTTTTAAGTATTCGCAATTCTAAACTCGTTGGTTGCATCCTCATTGAAAGTGTTTTCTCCTTGAGTGTATTGCTTTTTATGGAGGTGTTGAACTTACAGCCAGAAATGCCTGCCTATTGGAATCAAGGATGCACGGTTTTAGAGATGTTTGATTGCGGATAATGTCCACCTTAGTTGAGTTGTTTGATTCTGTTTTTTCCTATCTTCTCTGAACAATCGTATATTTACCAAACCGCCATTTGCTAATGAGATTTTCTATCTTAGCTGATGGCGGTTAATTTTATTAGTAATAAAAATTTGAGTTGATAGAGGAAAGCAAGAGGTGGAAGCTGAAAAAGTTGATTGCAAAACTCTTTTGATCAGTCTGTTCTGGGCTAAGTTAAGGTAATTACAGTCACTTCTGGCGGACAAAATAAGCGCCCAGGACGATAAGTTCCTAGTCCACGATTAACATATAGTTGGTTGTTTGTTACTTGATGAAATCCCTGCGCCCATTCCCAATAGCGTACAACTTTTGAGCAGTCTCCTAGTAAAAATGGTACCCAACGCCGCAGTTTTCGGGGGGCTTTTTTGAGAAGCTTTTTATAATGATAAACAACAGGGCCAATACCAGGAAGAACTATATGTCCACCATGAGTATGACCAGATAGTTGTAAATCAACTCGCCATTGTTCCAATATTTTCGCAGTATCTGGGTTATGAGATAAAACAATCCGGGGCGTAGTTGGATCGAGTTTGTTCATAACCGATGCAGGATGAAATTCTTTTGACCAATAGTCAGCCAGTCCGACTATTGGTAATTCATGTCCCAAAGGATAAGCAATTTCATTCCACAGAACATTAACGCCAATACTTGTTAAAGCTTTTGTTATTAAAGTTTGAGAGTGACTGTAGTGAATATCATGGTTGCCTAGTACAGCAAAAATACCATAACGACTTTGTAAGTATTTAAGTCTTAATGCGAGTTGGTTAATTGGTGTAGGATCATCGGTCACATAGTCACCAGTTAATAGTATTAAGTCTGGTTCAGCTTCGTTAGTAACTGCGATCGCCTCCTCTAACATTTCTTCTGATAGCCGCAAACCATCATAATGAAAATCCGACAACTGTACTAGCTTTATACCTTGTAAACTTGGTGAAAGATTAGCAATCTTAACCGTTATTTTATCTACGCTTAAACGTCCTGTAAAAAACCAGTGCATAATTTGCTAGAACTCCTCATACCAGCGCCTACAGCTTATCAAAAATAAAACTAATAACTTAAAACTTAAAGAAGCTTACAATAACTCTCATTTAATATCAAAAACTAGTATCCCAGGGCATGATCTTTAATTTACAGTTAGATTTTTGCGGCAATTTTCGTCTTTTCCCAGAGGTGGCTGACTTACATCACGATGAAACGACACCCGATATCTGAGAAAATCAGGTGTTTATCATCTAAATTACTCAGCTTCCAGTGTAATTACGGTTAATTCTGGAGGACAAAATAAGCGTCCTGGTAGATATGTTCCTAAACCACGATTTACATATAGCTGGTTTTTGCCAAGGCGATGTAAGCCTTGTAACCATTCTGGATGACGTACTATAAAATAATCTTTGAAAAGTAATGGAAAAAGTCGCCGTATTTTTCTTGGTACTCTGCGGACGATTTTCTTGTGATAAGGTAACACAGCCCCAAGGCCAGGAATGACAATTTGCCCTCCGTGAGTATGGCCGGATAATTGTAAATCTACTCGCCAAGCTTGTAGCATAGCTGCGGTGTCTGGGTTATGGCATAAAACTATGCGCGGTGTGGTGGGTTCTAATTGCTTCAAAAGCAAGTCCGGATTAAATTCCCGATAGTAATAATCAACGATTCCCACTATGGGTAATTCTGTTCCCAAGGGATAGGCGATTTCATTCCACAGAACCTGAATACCAGCTTTCGTCAATGCTTGGGTGATTTCTGTTTTGGAATTTTTCTGATAAAGGTCGTGGTTACCGAGAATGGCGTAGATACCTGCATGACTTTGGAGTTTTTGCAGCTTCTTGGTTAGTTGATGAATAGGTTGTGGGGTAGTAGTGACGTAATCACCAGTGAGTAAAACTAAATCTGGTTGTATTTGATTACTAACTGCGATCGCTTCTTCTAACATTGCTTCCGACAGACGTAACCCATCGTAATGAAAATCTGATAGATGCACCAACTTTTTACCTTGTAGCGATGCAGACAAGCCTGCAATATTCACCGTCAATTGTTCTACACTCAACGGGCCAGATAAAAAACGGTGCATAGGATTGGGAATGGGGAATTGGTACTGGAGACTTGGGAACTGGGTAATTTTTAGATTTCCGACTTGGGATGAAAAAATCTAAAATTTAAAATCGCAAATCCAAAATTCACTGGGGATTGGAAGTGAGGATTTGTTAATCAGCACTTACTTTTGAGTACATACTGAACATTCTCAGTTATATTTTCAGTAGCATTGAATTGTTATGGTTTCTTCTCCTGTGTCTAATAATAATCTTCCAGTTTTATAGCTAATCAGCTACAAATGGAGTAGTGTGAGCAACTACCTATGAAAAAATCTCTAAATTCATCGAGGTATAAACTGTCTGATGTTGTAACCTGTAAAGATGACATTTACTTTTCTTTACAAAGGATTTTGAAAGAAATCGCTCAAAATCTAAAACATGGAAGCATCATTTGAAGTCACCCTACAAATGGCGATCGCTGTTTTTGCAGGCATCGGCGCTCAAGTCCTAGCGGCTTATTTGCGTGTACCCAGCATCGTCATATTGCTGTTGTTGGGCATTTTTCTAGGTGCTGATGGGGTTGGGTTACTACATCCCCAATTACTCGGTACAGGGCTGGAAGTGATTGTTGCCCTAGCAACGGCAATCATCCTGTTTGAAGGTGGGTTGAATTTAGATTTACGCGAATTAGGTAGAGTTTCTATCAGCCTGCAAAGGCTGGTCACCTTAGGGACGCTAATCACCCTCATTGGGGGTAGTATGGCCGCCCATTGGCTGGGTGAATTTCCTTGGAATATAGCTTTTCTCTACGCGTCTATTGTTGTGGTTACAGGGCCTACGGTCATCAGTCCTCTGCTCAAACAAATCAATGTAGACAGGCAAGTGGCGACGTTATTAGAAGGCGAGGGAGTTCTCATCGACCCAGTGGGAGCTATTTTAGCTTTTGTGGTGTTGGACACCATCGTTAACGGTGATGCAGACCCAGTAAACGCCATTATCGGTTTACTCATGCGCTTGGGTATTGGTGCAGCCATCGGTGCGGCTGGTGGTTATTTCATGAGTTTGATTTTCAAACGCGCCAATTTTCTTTCGTCTGAGTTAAAAAACCTAGTGGTTTTGGCGGTGCTATGGAGCTTATTTACTCTAGCGCAGATGATTCGCAGTGAATCGGGTGTAATGACAACTGTCATCGCTGGGGCAGTATTCGCTAACTCTTCCGTACCAGAGGAACGTTCCTTACGCAGTTTCAAAGGTCAACTGACGATTTTGAGCGTTTCTGTCCTCTTCATTCTGTTAGCAGCTGATTTATCCATTGCCAGCGTGTTTGCTTTGGGTTGGGGCAGCTTGTTTACTGTATTGGTCTTGATGTTTGTTGTTCGCCCTGTAAATATCTTGTTCTGCACTTGGAACAGTAACTTAAACTGGCGACAGAAACTATTTTTAAGCTGGGTTGCGCCTAGAGGAATTGTCTCGGCATCTGTTGCGTCCTTATTTGCGATTTTGCTCACTCAGCGCGGGGTCAATGGTGGTGATTCCATCAAAGCTTTAGTTTTCCTCACCATTATCATGACGGTGGTTTGTCAAGGATTAACAGCTGGTTGGGTGGCGACTTGTTTGGGCATCACTTCCCAAGAAGCTACAGGTGCAGTGATTGTTGGTTGTAATCCTTTGAGTCTGTTAATTGCCAGATTTTTCCAAGAACGGGGGGAAAATGTCGTTTTGATTGATACTGACCCAGATTGTATTGCTCAAGCAGAAACGCAAAATCTGCGGGTGATTGCTAGCAGTGCGCTGGATGGCGAGGTATTAGAAGAAGCTGGACTGGCATCGATGGGAACTTTTTTGGCGATGACTAGTAATGGTGAGGTAAACTTTGTTTTAGCCGAAAGGGCAGCCGAGGAATTTAATCCGCCCCGCGTTTTGGCTGTTTTCCCCCGCGATCCTCAGGCGAACGGTTCGACTAATAATAAAGTCCAACAAGCTTTTGTTTCTGATTTGCCGATTAAGATTTGGAACGAATATCTGAATGATGGACGGGTGAAGTTAGGCACAACTACCCTGAGCGAATCGGAGTTTACTAGTCAACAAGAACATATTCAAGAAAAAATTCGGACTGGGGTGTTAGTGCCGTTGTTAGTAGAAAGGGAAGAACGCCTACAAATTATCCCAGCAAACCAAGAATGGGAAGTAGGCGATCGCATTATCTACCTATTACATGACCCCAGACCGAACCTATTAAAACGTTTATCCGGTGCTAGTCAATCCACACCTTTAGTCTTAGAAACTTTACCAGAGGTGGAAGAAGTACCTTTAGCAAAGGCGCTTTAACTTTCAGCTAGCGACACTTGCTTGTTTCAGTTGCATAACTTCCTCCCTCGTTTCTGCGTACATTTGCCGTTCTTGCCACAATAAAGCTGACAAATGTACCACAGCAAAAATTATCGCTGCAACGGAAATAAAATAATTGTGGAGTGTGTACAGGTGCAGGACTGTCAAGCTGCTAATAGCTCCGCCACCGGTGAGGATATCTCTCAACAGTGTACCAACAGCGGGAATCGCTTCAATATTGCCCAACTCGATATTAAAACGCCAATATCCTTCTTGATTCCAATCTAAAATCATCGCCGTCCAATCCAGACCGATCGCACTCAAGGTAAAGAAAATACCACTTACCCAAGCAATCAGCCAACTCTGGCGGAATTGTCGTCCCAAAAACATGATGACTATTTGGACTAAGGCGATCGCAATCATGGCATTACCAGCAATATCATGAGACCGATGAAACAACCAGCCATAAGCCACTTGCGTATCAATCATTCTCAACGATCTATAGGCTCCGCCTGCTGTCGGCTCGTAATTAAAAGACAATAAAATTCCTGTAGATACATAAATCAGGCACAGGGAAAGAATCACGACCGATAATATCGTTGCTATTCGCCGCAAAATCCTATCAAACTGGGTGTTTTGCATAGTTCACCCCTCCTGGTTATTTGCATAGTATGTATTTTCTTAAATTTTAGCTTAAGAAATATTAATATATTTGTATTTCTCATAAAAATAATTTACTTTTCTAAACAGAAACTCCTATACCCCTACACCCATTTACAGCAAGAGTTTCACGTTTTCTTATTAACAATTCATCATTAACCCAAATACTGCGTCCAAGCCTTCAAGGGTTCTGGAGAGCCATACCAGATCCCTGGATTTCTAGGAGAATGTCTAACACCTTCAATCACCAAATTTTCTGCCCCTATCAGGTGAGCAGCCGCAATCGGCGTAATTCCATCACCCCAAGTGTTACCAGTACCGCAAGTTAACTGATAACTGCTATAAGCTAACCAGCCACCTCGCCTTCTCTCGCCAAAAACAGTCTTTCCCGCCACGCAAACGTAACGGACATTTTGGTAAAAAGCTCCGGGGTAATTGTTGTTAACAAAATCTAGATTCCACCTCGTCCAGCGTTCTTGGCTGATGTGGGGTGTACCAAGGGTGACAAGAGTAGCCACCAGAGGATGGGCATTCCAGAGAGAGGTTTGCGCCTTACCCCTGGCAGCATAAGGTTTTTCACCCAAATAGATCCGAGAAATCCAACCGCCGGCAGAGTGACCAATTAAGTTAACTTGAGTGGCGTTATGTTCTTGTAAAGCTTGTTTGACTGTCTTGTCAAGTTGTTGTATGATGGGCGCGACTGACCTACCACCAATCAAAGGCAACCAATCCCGCCTTCTCAGAGGTACTGTAACTGTGGGAAAACCCAATTCTTGTAATGAGGTGGCTAGTTGCTGATAAGCGATCGCACTTTCTAAATATCCAGGGACAATAACAGTAGGTAATGGCATCTGAGAGCGATAATTTTGGGTTTTCAAATAGGGCAGCAACAAATTTTAGAGTAACGGAAATTATGGTCAGGAAAATAGCAAATTCGGCCACAGTTTCCAGATAACCAGAGGTGATAATATATCGCGGCTTGCCAAAATCTTACAGGGACTAGGGGCTAGGGTATCTTCTTGCGGATATATTCATTTAGGTGGATGCGATCGCCCCAACAGCTAACTACCCTATGTGTAAGCTTTGGATAGTGCAGATCAAATATTTTCCATAGCTTCCTTGGCAAGCGCAACCAGACGACAAATCACAACTAATACCCACAGCATAGTAAAAAAGAAAAAATTAACAAAGTGGCTATTTTCGCCTGTTTAGTGCCAACATGGACAGTTATCATTTTTAAAAGGGCGCATTTATTGCATTCAAGATAATATTTTTCTGCTAGTCAACCGCAACCGAGCCGAGTGAACGATAACAGTTATGTCTTACGTCTCCCTGTTAAAAAATATACCAGACATCTTAGGACAGCCAACTGGGATAGCTGCAATAGCCTCTCTTGGCATCCACGGTGCCATTGCGTTGATTGTGCCATTGATGCCAGTTGATTCTAATAAATCTAATGAATCATCACCAAAATCAGTTGGTGTTTTAGAACTCAGTCAAGCAGACCAAAGCCGTTTACCACAAAGTGCAGATCCAAATCAAGTTGGTCTGCAAGCACAACTCCCTCTACAATCACAATTTCCGCAACAACCACAACTAGGTAATATTACTAGCTTTAATAATCAGACAGCTGTTTTACCTCCTTTACCGCCACCGATTACCCCACCAATTTCACTACCACCGGTTTACACAACCCCTGATAATTATCGCATTGCCTCCTTACCCAGAAGCCAACCTCTGAGGCAGTCACCCAGAAGGGATTTGCGATTTGATAACTCCGGTTTTAGCGCTATTGGAGAAAAATTTACCCCAACAACCCCTCCCAGTTTTAATGAGAGGGAAGTAATACCAGAAACATCTAGGTCTCTACCTGTAGATAGATTACCGGAATTAAATGCGGCAAAACTCCCCGATGATTTACCGCCCAATCCCCCCAGTAATACAAATCCACCAGTGGCTGATTCTGGTAGTAATGCAGCGACAGTGGCTCCAATAGAACCCCAGGTAGCTCCTATTGTCCAAGCTCCCAAAGCGGGTGATAATTTAGCTTTTGCTAACGAAAGTATTCCCCAATGGCAGCAAGGCTCTACACTCAAAACACCAGAATTACCTTGGCAGAATCCTCAACAAAGATCAGAACAAGGATTGATTGCTCAGGTAAACTCATACGAAGACCTACGTAAATCCCTCCAGCAAGCGTATCCAAATTCCCAAGAAAAAGCAGTTATTCGCAGTACAGTTGCGACAGATAAACCGGGTGTTGAAGGTACTGTTTTAGGTTTCTTGGTAGTTGATACAGAAGGCAAAGTTTTAGATATCAAGTTTCAAGACAAAACTGTTTCTCCCGACTTGCAATTAAAAGCAAGGGAATATTTTACAAAAAATGCTCCTAAGGGAGACAGACAAATTAGTCGTTATCCTTTTAGCTTGAGTATCCAAAACAACAGCAATAATACTGCGGTGACTGAAGATAAAAATCCTGGTGTGGTTATTCCCAAACCAGCTTCGACTCCGTTAGTCAATCGTACTCAACCAACAACAGCACCAATCACCACTCCTAAGCCTTTACCACAACTCCAACTGAGAGAAGCTAATCCTCAACCTTCAGCACAAGTACAAATCAAAAAAGACCAACCTACTCAGACACCAACTGTTCAGGCTTCACCTGAGATGACATCTGGCAAAAATCAGCTATCTTCAACGGTGGAATCTAGTCAAACACTTCTAGAAAAGCTGCGTGAGGCTAGAAAACAGCAACAGCAAAGACAAGAGCCTAATTCTTCAGACAGATAAGGCTGGGGAATGGTAAGCGGGGAGTGATGAGTAATTATTACTATCTCAACTCCCACTAACTGACATCACGCACCAGACTGTTAAAATCGCGGCTATAGGAATTAAGCCTGCTTCTCAGCCCGACTTACAGTTTTTCAGAAATGGTGCAAGATGTCAGCTAACCTTCTTTTTCCAGATTTGACCAGTCTTTTTCTGCTTTTTGAAAAATATAAGCAGCCACTTCTAGAATTTCTTCAGTACTTAATTTGTCTTTAAAAGCAGGCATGGCGTTTTTGCCATACTGTACCTGATGGATAATAGCCTGGATTGAGTTGGTCTCATAATCTTCCAGGTACTTTAATAGTGCTTCTTTTTTGAGTGTTTTTTCAGAAATAAGTATGTTACCACCACCAATGTGGCAGGAAGCGCAGTTATTATTAAAAATTTTTGCCCCGGTTGGTAGTTCGGCTGCTAGGGCTGGACTGATAAATGTAATTTTAAATGTAGCGATCGCCAGCAATAATAGTAATAAAATTATTCTCAAAGCATTTTCCTCTCAATCAGTCTCTAGCAAGTTATGCCAGCAGTACCAAAATCACCTATGCCCTTATGGGTAATCGATTCTGGAAATTAGGGACTCTATGGTGAGTATATACTTTAATCTCAGAGAATAACGATTCGAGGAAAATTTACCCAAAATTTACGGTGACAAGTCCATTCCTGACTGCGCTAATCCGCATTTGTAACTTTTGGCTGGATAGGACTAGCCACCACTATTAATTATGGGTTCTGGCTCTTAGCTAGTTTTGCAGGGGAGCCAAGAAAATCATCTACTTGCGTCAGCGTTATTGCTAGCTGGCGACGGTGATTTTACCGACCATACCAGCGCCACGGTGAGGTTCGCAATAGAAGCTGTAGTCACCTGCGGGTGCATCTGCTGGGAAGGTAGTGCTGGTGCTTTGGCCAGGACTCATTAACAACTGTTTGTGAGATAAAGACTTAGCTAAATCAGCACTCTTAGCCGGGTTGAGAGTAGCATCAAACACAACATTATGGGGAGGAACTTTGTTGTTTAAAAATTCAACTGTGTCGCCTGGCTTGATTGTTAATTTTGCTGGTTCAAATACTAACAGTCCTTTATCGCTGCCTAGTTTTACTGTGTATGTTTCAGCCGCCGCAGAGGGGGTAAACACAGCAAAGCTGCTAACAACTAAAAGAACAGTTAACACAGCTAAACTTAAGCGTCGCAAGCTTGCCGCAATCAATTTCATGGCGTTCTCCTAACCTGTAGTTTTATTTTTCTTATTTCATTTTAAATAAAATCGACACCAAATATGACAATCTGTCGTACTTCGGGGAAATTTTTTTTGAGATCGCGATAAATTTAGGGAAAAAGGCTCTGCGATCGCTAAAAATCACTATAATTACATGGCACTAAAAGATTTATGGCTGAAAATACATTGGTATATGCAGCCAGAGAAAAAATTAAATTTTTTATTTATGTGATGTTGCTATGCTTTATGAACTGCATTACGGCGATTAAGAGTTCAGTGAGGTACAAGACTAGGGTTTTTAAACACGAAGGGGGGCGGAGATTGCCCAATTTTATTATCTGTTTACTCAGTACCTCAGCAAAAAATCTGAGTACTGTGTTCTGAGTCCTGTATAGTCTGGGAATTAGGAATGCCAGTTTAAAAACTTACCACTCCCATTAATCTCAGCGCCCAGTACTCAGTACTCAGTACTCAGTTAAGTTCACAGGCTTTAGTAGTAGATTTTGCCGCCGCCCCACTTGTCGCCAAGAATTTTTGGTTGTAGTAGAATATGACCTGCGATAGATTCTAGGTCTTTATCTGTTAGATTTCGCATTGCAGTGAAAATATCTGCACTCTTGATGCTGGGGTGTATTTCGGAAATTTCCTCTACCCCATCGTAGGTGGTGGGGTTCTTCATATAGTCCACCAAACCTTCAATATTGTTACGGTTGGGTGTAGCTAATGCCAGAGCTTCTGGTTCAAGTCCCACGTTCTGGTTTGTTTTGGTAACACCGCCAACGTGACATTGGGCGCAAGCATATTGAAATAGACGTTTTCCTTCTTTTACTTGTTTAAGGCTAAGAGTTACAGTATCACCCTGAGCATTTAGTGGAACTGTCCGGGTAGCTTCGTCCAGTTCCAAAGCAGTTGCGCTACCGACAATCAACTGAAACGTCAGTAAAACAGTAGCCACAACAACGCCAATAAGTCTTCTAAACATGTTTCCCCTTAAAGTTTTTGACGCTCAACACAGCTAATAAAACAAGACTCAATCTCAATTGAGACAACACTTTGGCTACAGAGTTACTGTAGTCGGCTATCTCTGCGATGACGTATCCGCCAGCCAGAGGCAGTTGGCTACGCCCCATTGCAGGTAATCGCTAGGTTTACAAAACCCATAATGTTCGTTAACTGACATATGAGATTAAGTCGCTGTAATACCAATATCATGTTAGGAGTGCAATTTGTCGCCTAAAATTGGGGACTGGGGATCAGGGATTGAGAAGGTGGGGACTGGGGAAACACTGGAGAATAACTTTTGACTATAGACTCATAACTAATGTCTATCCTTTACCACCTGTAAAAGTGGCGCTTTGGATAAAGTAGCGATTAAAGAAGGCATAAATACTTAAAGCTGGTAAGGTAAACACCATAGAAGCAGCCATAATGTAGTTCCAGTAGCTGATATATTGACCTTTAAACGTGTTCAAACCTAAGGGTAGTGTAAACATTTCGGGTTCAAATAAGATCACTACTGGGAGCAAAAAATTATTCCAACTGCCCATGAAGACAAAAATAGCCTGTGCTGCGAGTGCTGGTTTCGCTAGAGGTAAAATAATGTAACGGAAAATTCCTATGGTGTTTAAGCCGTCTAATTGTGCTGCTTCTTCTAGCTCTTGAGGGAAATTGATAAAAAACTGTCGCATCATAAAAATAAAGGTGGCATTAACCATACTAGGTACAATCATGCCTTGGTAAGAATTCAGCCAACCGATCGCCTTTAAAATCAAAAATGTAGGAATTAACGTAATTTGGGCTGGTACGGCTAGCACCGCCAAAATTAAGAAGAACCAAAAATTCTTACCAACAAAGCTGAGTCTGGCTAAGGCATAACCCGCCATTGAGTTGAATAGTAAATTAAGTAAAGTGACGCTGACAGCAATTACCATGCTGTTAAACAGCCAACGTAAAAATAATGGTTCTTGTAGAAAAATTTGTCTGTAATTATCCAGGGTGAAATTTTGAGGTAAGAAATTTGGCGTACCACTAACAATTTCTGATAAGGGCTTGAAAGATGCCGAAAGCGCCCACAGAAAAGGAATTAAGGTGATAACTGCATAGGTAGTTAATAACACATATAGTAGTACTTTAGCCAACGGTAAAGAACGAAACATAGGTAAGTATAACAATGTAAATATTTGTAACTGAGATAAGCCAGGGGTTAGAAGGGAAAAACTAATCACAACTGACCAATTACCAATCACCCATTACCAAATTCAGTGACTAAGTTGACATAACTAGCAACTTTGGTTAAATCTACATTTCCACCACTGATAATCACACCAATTCTCTTTCCTTGTGCTTTGACTACATTTTCAAGTAAAGCGGCTGCGGCTAATACGCCTGTGGGTTCAACGACTATTTTCAGCCGTTCCCAGAGGAAAAACATGGTGCGAATAATTGCTTCCTCTGATACCGTCACCATATCATCAACGTATTGTAAAACTAGGGGAAATGTCATCTGTCCCAGGCTAGGAGTCCGCGCACCATCAGCGATAGTATGGGGATTTGTGACGGTTTGTAGGGTTTTGGTGTAAAAGGAACGAGTAGCATCATCAGCGAGTGTTGGTTCTACACCAATTACGCGCAAATTAGGTAAAAGAGCTTTAGCGGCGATCGCACAACCGGAAATTAATCCCCCACCGCCACAACAAACTAACAGCAAATCCAGTTCACCAATTTCTTGCACCAGTTCTAATGCGGCTGTACCTTGTCCAGCGATCACATGGGGATGATCGTATGGAGGAATTAGGGTTAAACCGCGATCGCTTGCGAGATTTTGCGCCAATTCTTCCCGATTCGTTTCTTGGCGATTATATAAAATTACCTCTGCACCGTAACTTTTGGTAGCTGTTTGCTTGATGACAGGTGCATCATCAGGCATGACAATAGTTGTGGGGATGTTGAGTAACTTACCTGCAAGGGCGATCGCTTGTCCATGATTCCCCGAAGAAAAAGTCAACACACCTTTGTGTTTTTGTGTTGGTGATAGCTGTGCTAAGGCATTATAAGCACCCCTAAATTTAAAAGCACCTGTGCGTTGAAAATTTTCGCACTTGAAAAAGACTTGATTATGAGTGCGATCGTTGACAGTTGTGGAAGTTAACACAGGTGTGCGATGGGCAATACCAGCAAGACGCTGCTGTGCTGCTTGCACATCAGTTATGGTTACAGAGTTAAGCTGTGACATCTATGGCAGTTTTTCAAGAGATTTACTCTTTATTCTCAGATGGAAGAGTATAACTGCCAATCATTCCTTCAGGAGAGAAAATCAAGAATTAGGAGACCCACTTTCTAAACATATCGCTGATTAAATTCATACATCAAATCTACCCTTCCCTTACGCAACATTGCCGGATCTAATCTTTCTGTAGTGTTACAAGTCATCAAGATAACTAAACGCTGCTTGAGATGAATACCCGCTTCATCAATGACACTCTGGTATAAAGTCCCGTCTAATAAACTTAAAATATGCTCTGTTTTGTTGTTATATTGAGCAACTTCGGAAGCACGATTTTGAGCTAAATTATCTGCTTCATTGATGATGATGCAAATTCTTTCTAAATAAGTTGGTGGGACAAAGTTGGTAATAGCATCATGATCCAAAATAAAAATCACATACCCTAAAGGTACAAGAATTTCTTTAGCTACAGCTTGTGTCCATGCGGTTTTTCCTGTTCCTGGTTCTCCGTGGACTACAACAGCTAGCTGATTTTGATTGAGAATAGCCTGTTGTACTGCATCAGTGAAACTTTGAATATCTATAGGAAAAGTCCTAATAGGAAATTGGCTATGAACTTTCCCGACACGGCTTTGATAACCACTCAGCATGACAGCTAAATCCTGAGTGGCTTTGTTTACTAATGGTGAGATATTTTTGGACATTAAAGTGTATTGTCGCCGCCCGCGATCGTAGGCTTCAACTTGTAGCCAAATATCATGCCTTGACCAATAAGCATAAACAGTATTAACGACATCTATACGTTCCCAATTAATAAACTTTTCTACAGGGTAATAAAAATCTCTTTCTGAGTAATATTGAGTTATGACATCAGGACGACCTAATAATTCTAAAAGTCGCAATACCGTAATTTCTTGTAGTCGGTTGAGAACATAATCAATAGGAATACTATTACGGCTCACAAATTGATGTATGGGTGTTTCTGTACTCAAAACATCTTTGTAGCGATGGTCTGGTGATTGAGGATCTGGTGTAATGTAATTCCAATATTTCTCAATTTCGTAGCGGGTATTTTCAGATACTAAGCTTAATAAATTAGCCCACCAGGTAAAATTCTTTCTACCTAAAACCTCAGCAAAATTACTAGCTACACTTAAGGATTTTTGCGTTAGTTCTCGTGTATCACTATGTATTAATTGCCATAAAAACCCTAAATCTAAGTCTCGATTTAATGGTCGCCAACCACTGGATAGTAAGTTTTGTCTATTTTGATTGTTATTACTATTATCGTTATTTCTAAAATAATCAAATTCCATATTTACCAAAAAAAATCACATTTGTTAGACAGGTTTAAAATTGATATTTGCTCGTAATACATACATTATTGGCTTTAAGTTAGGTTCCATATATAGTTATATAGAACTAGTATTTGATTTCTGAAATATACGTACGGTGGGTAATGCCTACCGTACCATGGTTTTGGTGGGCAATGCCCAACCTATAGATACTTAGATATTTTCACAAATCAAATATGATTCCTATACTACTGTACTCGTACATGAATAATTTCGACGGCTTTTGGTTGATTGTAATGAATAAAAAAACAAAGTGCAACATTTAATTTGCGTAGCCATCACAAAAGCGAAGGGGTAAATTCCAGTTATTAAAATCATTAATCAGCTTTTATAGGCTAATGATTTTCTGTTAGTAATTATTTATTTATACCATTGTTTGTTTTTCATAAAAATGGGCAATAACTAAAGATTAACAACGCCGAATATTTACACTCACATTTACTATTAATGAATGGAATTTGTTTCTCTTAATGTAAGCTTTTTGCTTGGTTATGTGGTAGATAAACTATCAAAAATCTAAGGATAAATAACATTTTATACTATGAAATTTTCACTAATTCTCAATAATCCATTATTTTTAGCTATGGCATATTAGTTACCTTGTATTATGTGCAAGTAATATCATATTACATATATTACATAAAGGCAATAGGCAAGTGCATATTCCAGAATTTGCTACTGGCTACAGAATGGTACCAGATAAAAGCGTTATTTTCGCTACAGTTACTTGAGTATTTATCCTTGCTGAAAGGTAGCTTTAGTTGTACTGAAATCAATAACACTAAGGATGACACAGTAAAACCGAATTTTTTATAACAAGTTATCATGAAGTTACGAAGAAATATTCCTGTAGGATTGCGTATAATCAATCGATAGATGTCTGCTCAACTGATAAAACTAAAGCTCTTACACCTGTGAGTTATCGGTCTCAACGAAAATTATAAATAGGCAATAGCAAAATATAAGCCAATATCAAAATTCAGCCTAATATATTCTTTACGTTATATTTTGTCTGTTTCCACGATATTCAACGATAAAATCCAATGGCATCTTCATGGAGAAGAAATGTATCTAACCAATTCATTCATAAGTGATAACAAGAAGCACTACTCTCAGCAGCCTTTAGTTTTGGCAGTTGAAGATCACGATGACAGTCTTTTGCTGATTAGTTATGCCCTTGAGTCAATTGGTTGTAGATTCATTTGCCAAAAAGACAGTTCTGCAACTGTATTGGTGGCAAAAGAGTATCAGCCTGATTTAATTATGTTAGATATTTTATTACCTGGTTTAAATGGGCTGGAGGTTGTACGTCATCTGAAAGAAGAACCTCTGACTCAGGAAATCCCCGTAATCGCTGTGACAGCGTTAGCTACAAAGGAAGACCAAAACAAGATTATGAAGGCAGGCTTTGATGAATACATCTGCAAACCATACATGATTGAAGACTTAGAAGCAGTTATACACAGAATTTTGTGCGGTAAATTTTATCCACATTCAGCTTATCAACTATGTCAAGATTAGGGACAGGGGGCATGAGGAAGAATATCTTATCTCATGGCTCAGCACTCCTTTAACTAGCTATTTAAGTAGAACAAGGTAAATAATCAAACGTTTGTAGTGAGAACTTCAGTTCTCAAAAAAAACTCAATTCTATTGTTATTACATTATTTAACAGATTTGTTTTTTCAAGTCGTTCTACTTAGTAGAGTAGGTGATGTCAGTGAAAAGTAATATGGTCGAAAATTGGTTTTTTAAAGCACTTACTCTAACATCATTGGTGGTAGCGATCGCCTTTTTCTTTCATACTACGCCAGTATCAGCTAATCCCGTTCCTTCTAACCCCCAGGGGTTTTTACTTGGGGCTTTGCAATGGATTGATAGTTTGGGAACAATGGGAGCGCTCGCTTTCATAATACTGTACATTATTGCTACAGTCGCTTTTTTACCAGGGTCAATTCTCACTTTAGGTGCTGGCGTTGTCTTTGGTGTAGTTTGGGGTTCGGTGTATGTTTTTCTGGGTGCAACTCTCGGCGCTACGGCTGCTTTTTTAGTGGGACGGTATTTAGCTAGAGGTTGGGTTGCTAAAAAAATCGCTGATAACAAAAATTTTGCGGCTATTGACAAAGCGGTAGGTAGAGAAGGCTTAAAAATCGTCTTGTTAACCCGATTATCTCCTATATTTCCTTTCAATTTGCTAAATTACGCTTTTGGGATTACCGGAGTTGCCCTAAAAGACTATTTCATCGGTTCCGTAGGAATGATTCCCGGAACCATCATGTATGTTTATATTGGTTCTTTAGCAGGGAACCTGGCTATGATTGGTACAGAGTCCCAGCCCAGCAACCCCACAGCACAATGGGCGATACGGATTGTGGGTTTTATCGCTACGGTGGCTGTGACAGTATATATTACTCGCGTTGCTCAGAAAGCTTTAGAAAATGAAGTTTTGTAATTTATAAGACTTATACCAATTCTCTATGAAGTTGCGCCAAATCAATGATGTAGAGACGTTCCATGCAACATTTCTACAGTCCAGAATAAAGCACCTCTTCATTAAGAAACGGTATTGCACACAGGTTGCCTGTTGAGAGCTGGTTTGTAAAGAAAATCTAAAGGAAAATTGGATGAGTTAAAGTGGATTTTAAGCTAGATCGAGTTGCGTGGTTGTACTGGATGAAGCAAAGGAAAAATTATCCCAATTAGAAGTGATCTGGGTAGGTCAAGGCTATTCTGGTAAGAATTTTGCCAATGCTGTCAAGCAAGTCTGTGGCGAGCAGGTACAAGTGGAAATTATTGCACGAACCGCCAACACTTTTGAGCAATTGCCTAAGCGATGAATTGTAGAGCGCACTTTTTGGATGGTTGAGTCGATTTCGGCGGTTGAGTAAAGATTATGAAGTCTATTCCGAAGTCAGTGAAGCCATGATTTATGGTTCTTTGCTTCGTCTCATGGTTAAGCGATTAGCTGCTTAATATTTACTTTACGAATCAGATATAACAAAGTAAAAAATTATTTTCCCTAATTAGCCTCTAAGCGTAACACCAGCATTGCCATTCGGGAATTACAACGTAATTTGAGCCAAAACTTAATAAGGGTGCAAGGGTTTTGAAAACTACACCCCTACACCCTTATACCCCTACACCCCTAATTCTAGTGATGATGGTGATGATGATGTACAGCTAATTGTGGGTTGATTGCCACTGCTTGCTCATGCTGTAACTCAGCAATCTGAGCATTTGCCCATTCAGCCGCCATTGCTAGAAACTCTGGATTGTCATTCACACAAGCCATCTGCACATAATCCACACCAGAATACTTCTTCTCTAAATCATGAATGATGTGGTGTACATCTAACAAAGTTTCGTGGTTTTCTGTAGCAAAGCCAATAGGCATAAAGATAATAACCTTGGCACCCAATTGAATCAGGTTTTTAGCTGCTTGCTCTGCGTTGGGTTGCGTCCACTCAATTAAGGGGGTGTCATGATTCAGCCAACCCACGGAAATAAGGGGATACTTATAAATTAACTCTTCCCGTACCAGATCATACAACGCTTGACTTTCGACAATTCCAGAGGTGAAACCTTTGGCTTTGTGAGGACAACCGTGATTCATCAATACAATGCCAATTTGGGAAGGTAAATAAGCTGTGGCTAAATCAGCGTTAATTTTCTCTTCAACCAGATGAGCCATTAAATGTATGTATTCTGGCTCGTTATAAAAGGAAGGTATGTAACGTAATGCTTTCAGCCAATGGTTTTCACCATCATTCGTCTCAGTTAGAGCGTTGTTAACTTGTTCAATAGCAATCCCACTGGTGAAAATGGAATCAACAACTAGTAGGGGATAAATCAGAATCTTATCAAAACCTTGACTTTTGATTTCCGCCAAAACTTGGTTAGGTAAAAAGGGAGCGCAGAAATTAAAAGCTTTGAAAACTTGTATACGATCACCCCATTTTGCTTGTAAATTTTGTTCAATGCCAGCACGCTGCTTTTCAAAGATGGCGTTGTGAGGGGAAATAAAATCGTGGTGTTGATGTCCCCATTCGTGACGGTCAAATAACGCCAGTAACTTTGCTAACGGCGGATAAATCCAAGTCGGTACAGGTGCAAATTTTGCTGTCAGTAGATTGAGAGCCTGTTCGTTATAGTTAGCAAAATCCTCGTAGCTTTCAACTTCACCATAACCCATGAGCAACACGGCTACTCGGTCTTGGGTTGATAAATGTTCCTGTGTATTTTGTAGTTTTTCCGGTGTGGCAACCACAATCAGTTCCTCGATATATACCAGAATGGCAAGCAAAATTTGTAGCTACAAAATAGCCATATTGTTTGCCCACCTAGTAAGTTATTATCCTATCCCCCTGGATGGGATAACAACAAAAGTGACAATAATATATCAAAAGACATACTGGGCTTAATACTAGGTACTGAGTAGTGAAAAATATTTAACACTATATGCTGTGAGGAAGAAATGTTGACTGTTGACCGTTGACTGTTGACTAATGACCAATGACCAATGACAAATAACTATAATTTATAAATGAGCATTATTATTTGCCCTGGAATCCATGACTCAGATTTAACTGAAAGCTTCGTGTCAGGGTGCTTGGGTGCATTCTCTGGTAGCTCAATTAGTCAAAAGCCAGTAGAGATACTTGTTGTTCCCGTTGCAGGGGTTTTGACTTTATCATCACTTCATATTTTGCAGTTTTTACACGATCGCTTGGGGAATAAGCTAAAATCGCCAGTTATATTCATCAGCTTCAGTGCTGGCGTAGTAGGAGCGATCACTGCTGCTTGGCAATGGCAAAATTGGGGGGGTCATGTCAAAGCATTTATTGCCATAGATGGGTGGGGTGTACCACTGTGGGGAAATTTTCCCATTCATCGGCTCAGTCACGATTATTTTACTCATTGGAGTTCATTGTTATTAGGAAGTGGGCAAACTAATTTTTACGCAGAACCACCCGTTGAACATTTAACCATGTGGCGATCGCCCCAAACAGTACAAGGCTGGCGCTCTGATTCATCAGTAGAGAACGCTACCTCAAAAATCCGTCTAACTGCGTCCGAGTTTTTACACTCATTGTTAAGAAACTATGAAGCAAAATAGTCCGGAAAATAGTCCAAGTATACAGGAGGGAAATATTGAGTGATGAGAAAATAAGGGATGAGAAAAGAAGCAAGGGAGTAGAGAACAGGCTTCCGCCGTGAGCGTCAGCCGAACGAAAGCAAGGGGAAAATTACGAAAAAATCCAGATTTTTCCAGTACCCAGACCCTAATCCCTAGTCCCTACTTACTCAAAACTTCTTTATTTTGAATTGATTTCTCCCCACTCTCTATTCCCCATCTACCCTAGTTAATAACCGAACTTCCCATGTTTCCCACTGAACCTGCTGCTGTTAATAATGGGTTTGGCGCACTGCTCAAAAACCGTGGTTTTATGCTCCTGTGGATTGGGCAACTAATTTCCCAATTAGCAGACAAGGTTTTTTTTGTGTTAATGATTGCCTTGTTGGAAGTGTACCCAGCGCCCTCTGGATTACCAGAAAATTCCATGTACTCAACTCTGATGGTGGCATTCACGATTCCAGCAATTTTGTTTGGTTCAGCCGGCGGCATTTTTGTAGACCGCTTGCCCAAAAAGTTGATCATGGTTGGCTCCGATATTGTGCGTGGGCTTTTGACCTTGTGTTTGCCATTTTTACCCAGAGAGTTCCTGATTTTACTCATACTCACCTTTGCTATTTCCTCAGTAACACAGTTTTTTGCTCCTGCTGAACAGGCGGCAATTCCTCTGTTAGTAAAGCGAGAAAATTTAATGGCAGCCAATGCCTTGTTCAGCAGCACCATGATGGGAGCTTTAATAGTTGGTTTTGCTGTAGGAGAGCCAATTTTGAGTTGGTCAAAAAGCTTGATGGGGGAAACTTACGGTCAAGAACTAGTGGTAGGGGGGTTGTATATCTTATCGGGGTTGCTCATGCAGCCCATAAAATTTACAGAACACAAATCCCATCATGATCAACTAACTAGCTCTCATCCCTGGGCTGAATTTACCGAAAGTATCCGTTACCTCAAAAAGAATCGCTTAGTCTTAAATGCCATGCTGCAACTCACAACCTTATATTGTGTATTTGCCGCATTGACAGTATTAACCATTCGGTTAGCCGAAGAATTTGGTTTAAAAGAGAAACAGTTTGGTTTTTTCCTAGCAGCAGCAGGCGTAGGGATGGTAATGGGTGCAGGAATTTTAGGACATTGGGGTGATAAATTCCATCACAAACCCTTACCTTTAATCGGATTTCTGATGATGGCAATGGTTTTAGGTGTATTCACCTTCACCCACAATTTGGCGCTAGCTCTAGGACTATGTGCAGTTTTGGGTATAGGTGCGGCCTTAATTGGTGTACCCATGCAAACTTTAATTCAACAGCAAACACCACCAACAATGCACGGTAAAGTGTTTGGTTTTCAAAATCATGCTGTAAACATAGCCTTGTCGTTACCTTTAGCAATTACCGGCCCTCTAACCGATGCTTTGGGTTTACGGGTAGTTTTGATGACAATGAGCGCAGTTGTAGTAGTTGTTGGTGTTTGGGCTTGGAAAAATACCCGTAGAGTTTTGCAAGATGTAATTTAGTCCCTACTAACCGTTACCCATTACCCCCTCATACTCTGTATCTATCATCGTCATACTAAAGAAAGAAATTTAATTCATAATTTGATTGAACTTTTCTATTAATATTGAAGTACTGACTACAGAATTCCTGCATTAACTTAGCTATCATCTGAGGTTTGACCGTGACTGTGAGCTTGCCTTCCCCGACTAGTCCCTCACAAACAGAGAAACATACTCAGTCTGTTAATTCGCCATCGGTGGTTGTGACACCACAACGGGTAACTGGTGGCTTCGCGCTACTTGATAGCCTGCTGCGCCACGGTGTTGAGTATATCTTTGGTTATCCTGGTGGGGCGATTCTGCCGATTTATGATGATCTGTATAAGGTGGAAGCAACTGGCAGCCTTAAACATATTCTAGTGAGACACGAACAAGGGGCAGCTCATGCTGCTGATGGTTATGCTCGTGCAACCGGAAAAGTAGGTGTATGCTTTGGTACTTCTGGGCCTGGGGCAACTAACTTGGTGACAGGAATCGCTACAGCCTATATGGATTCGATTCCAATGGTGATTGTCACTGGGCAAGTACCCCGGAAAATGATCGGTACAGATGCGTTCCAAGAAACCGATATCTACGGTATTACTCTACCCATCGTTAAGCATTCCTATGTAGTGCGTGACCCCCAAGATATGGCGCGAATTGTGGCAGAAGCGTTCCACATCGCCAGCACAGGCCGTCCAGGGCCAGTGTTAATTGATGTGCCTAAAGATGTGGCTTTTGAACAATTTGATTATGTGCCTGTAGAACCAGGTTCAATTAAATTACGCGGATATCGCCCCACGGTGAAGGGGAATCCACGCCAAATTAACGCCGCGATTGAATTGATCCGCGAAAGCCGTCGTCCTTTACTATACGTTGGTGGTGGAGCGATCGCATCCGGCGCTCATGCAGAAATTCAGGAACTCGCCGAATTATTTAATATCCCCGTCACTACCACCTTGATGGGTATCGGTGCTTTTGATGAACATCATCCTTTATCTTTGGGGATGTTGGGGATGCACGGCACAGCTTACGCTAACTTTGCTGTGACTGATTGTGATTTGTTGATTTGCGTCGGTGCGAGGTTTGATGACCGCGTTACCGGCAAATTAGATGAGTTTGCATCCCGCGCCAAAGTTATTCATATCGATATTGACCCCGCCGAAGTTGGTAAAAACCGCATTCCTGAAGTCCCTATTGTTGGCGATGTACGGAAAGTTTTACTTGATTTGTTGCGTCGTTGTAAACAAACAGGTGCCAAAAATACCCCCAACCAAAACCAAGAATGGCTCAACTTAATTAACCGTTGGCGGGAAGATTACCCTCTAGTAATTCCCCAACATCCAGACAGCATTCCCCCACAAGAAGTAATTGTGGAAGTTGGTAGTCAAGCACCCCATGCTTTCTACACCACGGATGTTGGTCAACATCAAATGTGGGCAGCCCAATTCCTCAAGAACGGCCCCAGACGTTGGATTTCTAGCGCAGGCTTGGGAACGATGGGTTTTGGTTTACCTGCCGCCATTGGCGCTAAAGTGGCCTTCCCAGATGAACAAGTAATCTGTATTAGCGGTGATGCCAGTTTCCAAATGTGTCTGCAAGAGCTTGGCACTGCTTCACAATATGGAATAAATGTCAAGACCGTAATTTTAAATAACGGTTGGCAAGGGATGGTACGCCAATGGCAGCAAGCCTTCCACGGCGAACGCTACTCCTGCTCAAATATGGAAGTAGGGATGCCAGATGTGGAGTTATTGGCAAAAGCCTACGGCATTAAGGGTATTGTAGTTACGCAAAGAGAGCAATTGAAAGATGCGATCGCTCAAATGTTAGCCTACGATGGCCCAGTTATTTTGGATGTCCGCGTCACAAAAGACGAGAACTGTTACCCAATGGTAGCTCCTGGTAAGAGTAATGCTCAAATGATTGGCTTACCAAAGCAACCACAAAGGACCAGTGTTGAACCAGTTTATTGCAGCCATTGTGGTACGTCGAATTTACCTAATCACAATTTCTGTTCTGAATGTGGGACTAAGTTGTAATTCATTTGCAGTTACATAATTGATTGTGATGACGCAGGGTTTTATGTACCCTGCGTTTTTTTTCAACACAGGGAAAACCAAAAAATAAACCATTTGTAGAGACGCGATTCATCGCGTCTTCACATTCACCCAATGATGTTTTGCCATCATTAATTGAACTGATATTATTCCAAATTTTGAATGGATTCCCCTCCCGCTTCCTCAAGCAGTACGAGGAATCCGTTCAATTTCTGCGTAGCCACTGAAAATTAACCTGTCTCCTTCCGTTTCTAATCGGTTTAGCCGCATTTTCACGCCATCAAGGTCAAAACGGTCTAAATCGACCATATTATCTAAAATCTCCGCCAATGCTAGGCTCAGGGTTTGTGATATTTCTCGTTGTGTTTCGGGAACAGCACCCAGTTCAACTTTGGGATCTTGAAAAGAAATACGGCGGCGCTTTTCGACAGCCACCGTTAGAGTCATGGTAATGGGGATCAGTTCTCCGCTACCTAAATCAGCCTGAGCTGTCAGTCTGAGGCTATTTTGGGGTAATAGTTGTATCTGAACTTCGGTAAAAGAGACTGGTTTACCATCAGATAATTCAGTTAAGGCGGGTACAGTTAAGTTGACTAGACGCTTTTGTACTAGTTCAGCTTTAAAGGCCTGATTAATTCCAGTTTCCGATAAAATTACTTGAGCGATCGCCTGTGTTGGCTGCTTGAGATTCAATTTACCACTCAAAACAGCACCAAAGTCAATAGACACAGCATCCGTCTCAAAAGACATCTCCTCTACTGCAAACTCTCTACGGATGACTAAGCCGCGTCCGCTCATTTTGAAGCTATCAATGCTACCTTGCAACAGCTTGCTAGAGGGGAAGCAGCGCACAAAGACTTCTACTGACTCGCTTTGGGAAAACAAGTGGCGAATCGTTTGGCTGGCTACTGTATTGAGCATTCTCTCGCCCCAATCAGTGCCTTTAGGATCTTGTAAACCAGTAAGTCCGCCGAACATTTGGTTGTGGGTCTCTAGAAGTTCTTTGTACTCTTGTAACAAAATGTGAAGATTTCAGCAAGTCCTTGGGGATTCATTGTGCTGATACCAAGACTTGATTTTACTGATTAATGGGCAAGAAAAAGCATTTGTGAAAGTCTCATGATTACTCAGCAAATGCAGACAAAATCATACAGTGCAAAGACGCTGCACGTTTGTGCTTTTCCCACTTAGTGGTATGCGCCTTTGCGCGAAAATAGCAAATATCTCCTACTCAGCCACTAAAAACAATCTCAGCCCTAGCGACAACCCAAAGATTCACGGGTATCAACACCAGTCTTAGAATTCACCCCACTGGCCTTAACACAGAGTTTTTTCACCTCTGTTCCATCTAAAACCGCATTAGTAAAATCTGCCCCACTGACATCAACATTATCAAAAACAGAACGTAGCATCATGGCATCAGTCAAAACAGCATCGCTTAAATCAGCATTTTTAAACCTTGCCAGATAAGCTATACCGTTACTAAAATCCACACCATGCAAATTAACCCCCTCCAGCACAGTCCCGTTAAATACACCACCACGTAAGTCAGCATTGCTAAAATTGGCATTCTCTAAATCTACATTGGTAAACTCAGAACCAATTAAACTTTGACCAGAGAAATCCTTTGCCTTCAGTTCATCACCAGCTGAACGGGTGATACTAGACGAACTCGCAGCTTGCGCTGACCCAGGAAACAGAAATAAAACCATCGCTAAAACAAAACTAGCCACTACTCGCCAATATTTCATAACGTATTCTTAATAAATCTCAACACTCCACCATTATTAAACATTAAAGGGGAATGGTGAGTAGAGAGTAGAAAATCGTGGGTAAGACAATTTCTCACTCCCTATTAATTGAAACCATCACGTAGGATATTAAATGTTGAAGTGCGATCGCATAAGCAAAACTATCTGTGGCTAATCAAAAAGACACTGCCGAAACCTTAGCGAGAACTCCTTTGTATCAACTGAGTCTAGAACTCAACGCCCGTTTGACCAGCTTTGGCGGGTGGGAAATGCCAGTACAATTCAGTGGGATTACCCGCGAACACGAAGCAGTGAGAAATGCTGCTGGGATGTTTGACATATCTCACATGGGGAAATTTACCCTCCAAGGTAAAAACCTGATTTCTCAACTCCAAGGTTTAGTTCCTTCAGACTTGAGTAGGTTGCAACCAGGACAAGCCCAATACACCGTGTTGTTAAACCCCCAAGGAGGAATCATTGACGATATCATTGTCTACTACCAAGGTGAAGACAACAGTGGTATGCAACAGGCATTTATCATCGTCAACGCAGCCACCACCAGTAAAGACAAAGCATGGATACTGTCACACCTTGACCAAAATCAGGTGCAATTCCAAGACATATCACTAGCAAAAGTCTTAATTGCCGTCCAAGGGCCAAAAGCCATTGACTATCTCCAGCCTTTTGTGCAGCAAAATTTACAACCAATCAAAGCCTTCGGACATCTAGGAGCCACAGTACTAGGTCAAGCAGGTTTTATAGCCCGTACAGGTTACACCGGGGAAGATGGCTTTGAGATTTTGTTAGACCCAGAAGTGGGAGTGGAGTTATGGCGTAGTTTATCTAATGCAGGTGTCATTCCCTGTGGCTTAGGTGCAAGAGATACCCTGAGGCTAGAAGCAGCTATGGCACTCTACGGTCAAGACATCAATGACAACACCACTCCTCTAGAAGCTGGGTTAGGGTGGTTAGTTCATTTGGATACCAAAGGAGATTTTATTGGTCGGTCAGTTTTAGAACAACAAAAGGCCACAGGAGTAAAACGCCGCCTCATAGGTTTGCAAGCCCAAGGACGTAACATCGCCCGTCATGGTTACCAAGTTCTCTCAGACGGTAAAGTAGTAGGCGAAGTGACTAGCGGTACTCTATCGCCTACACTAGGTCATCCCGTTGCTTTAGCCTACGTCCCCAGCAAACTAGCAAAAGTTGGTCAACCCCTAGAAGTCGAAATTCGCGGTAAAGCATACCCAGCCGTTGTAGTTAAGCGACCATTTTATCGTTCAAGTCAGAAGGGCTAGAAAATCACGATTAGGGTAAGCAGAGGGTCTAAAGAGCGAAAATTTAGCCTATCTCCAGCCCCCAATCTAAAAATCAATGTTGACCTACTGAATGTGTTGTAAGATACTCAATCACAGTATGGTCATTAACTAAATATGGTCTTAATTACTTTGGGACGCTAATTGTTTAATATTTCAGAGGAAAAGAAATGTCGTCGTTTGAATACCCTCAAGATTTAAGATATTTGGATACTCATGAATATGTGAGGTTAGATGGCGAAATCGCTACTATCGGTATTACAGAATTTGCTGTAGATCAATTGGGTGATGTGGTTTTTCTAGAACTGCCAGATATTGGCGATTTACTGACTAAAGGAGACACTTTCGGCACAATTGAATCAGTCAAAGCCGTCGAAGACTTGAACGCACCAATCACAGGAACAGTTGTAGAACGCAACGAAATTTTGATTGAATCTCCCGACGCAGTTGCAGATGATCCCTACGGTGAAGGATGGTTCTTGAAAGTACGTGTGAATGACCCTGACGAAGTAAATGATGCTTTGACGGCAGATGAATATCGTGCTGAGGTAGAAGGGGAATAGTTAGGGGTTTAGGGGTATGGGGGTATAAATATTTGAAACCCGTATACCCGTACATCCTTACACCCTTACACCCGGTCTCAATAGAAAATCTGGATGCGTAAGTCCTAAATTATTGATGAATCATTCAAGAGTTTATAAAATACCCCTAACAGGTAGGGGTATTTGTTGCAAAATATTAAATAGTTACTTCTGGAGTTTAATTTAGTGGTATCTTATGCCTCTATTCGTCAGTCTAGCGATGAAGCTGACTCTACCGTGGATGCTAGTCAAAAGCTAGACGCAAGGAAACAAGATTTAAATAATTTTATACAAAGACATATAGGCCCATCATCGGCAGATATTCAACATATGCTTGATGTGTTGGGATTCTCTAGTCTAGATGACCTGATTGAGAAAACAGTACCAAGCACAATCAGACTGCATAAAAAACTACAGTTGCCAACAGCACAGACTGAGTATGCAGCCCTGGCAAAGTTAAAACAAATTGCTTCTAAAAATCAGGTGTTTCGCTCATACATTGGTATGGGATATTACGATACGATTACTCCTCCAGTAATTGGGCGTAATATCTTAGAAAACCCTGGTTGGTATACTGCTTATACTCCTTATCAACCAGAGATTGCCCAAGGGCGGCTAGAAGCACTGCTTAATTTCCAAACCATGATTATCGATTTAACAGGGTTGGAAATTGCCAATGCTTCCCTACTTGATGAAGCGACAGCCGCCGCCGAAGCCATGAGTATGAGTTATGGTGTGAGCAAAAATAAGGCCAATGCTTATTTTGTCTCTCATGATTGTCATCCCCAAACCATCGACGTTTTGCAAACACGGGCTAAACCCTTGGGGATTGAGATTATTATCGGGGATCATCAGACATTCGATTTCCAAAAACCAATTTTTGGTGCAGTCTTACAATATCCTGCCAGTGATGGCACAATCTACGACTACCGAGCTTTTATTGAAACAGCTCATGCTCAAGGTGCATTGGTAACGGTAGCCGCAGACCCATTAAGCTTAACTTTACTTACCCCTCCTGGTGAATTTGGGGCTGATATTGCCGTAGGTAGCACTCAGCGCTTCGGTATTCCCTTGGGGTTCGGTGGGCCTCATGCGGCGTATTTTGCCACTAAAGAAGAGTACAAGCGGCAAGTTCCAGGGCGAATTGTGGGGGTATCTAAAGATGTCAACGGTAAAACTGCCCTGCGTCTAGCTTTGCAAACCCGCGAACAACATATCCGCCGCGAAAAAGCTACCAGTAATATTTGTACAGCACAGGTATTACTGGCAGTGATGGCGAGTATGTACGCTGTGTATCACGGCCCAGAAGGACTAAAGCAAATCGCGGAGAATATTCACCAGCTAACCGTGACTTTGGCAGAAGGACTAAAACGTCTGGGTTACAAAATTAGTTCCGAACATTTCTTTGATACTCTGCGGGTAGAGTTAGGAACAAACAATCTGGAAACTATTCTGGCAGGTTGCCAAGCCCGCAATATTAACCTGCGGATTTTTGATGAGACTGCTGTAGGTATTTCTTTAGATGAAACTACTACACCAGAAGACCTCATCGACCTCTGGCAAATCTTTGCTGGTGAAGACAACTTACCCTTTACCCCAGAAGAACTAATATCTTCTCTCAACCTCCCTCTCCGCAGCAGCAGCTATCTGACGCACCCCGTCTTCAACCGTTATCACTCAGAAACGGAGTTATTGCGTTATCTGCATAGGCTGGAAACTAAAGATTTGTCTCTAACTACATCGATGATTCCCTTGGGTTCCTGCACGATGAAGTTAAACGCTACATCGGAGATGATTCCCGTAACTTGGGAAGAATTCGGCAGAATACATCCCTTTGCGCCCTTAACCCAAACGCGGGGTTATCAAATTCTCTTCCAACAACTTGAGGCGTGGTTAGCAGAAATTACTGGATTTGCCGGGGTTGCTCTCCAGCCTAATGCTGGTTCTCAAGGAGAATATACAGGACTTTTGGTAATTCGTCAGTATCACGAAAGTCGAGGAGAAACACACCGGAATGTGTGTTTAATTCCTACTTCCGCACACGGGACAAACCCAGCAAGTGCGGTGATGTGTGGGATGAAGGTTGTAGCTGTTGCCTGTGATGCCGGAGGTAATATTGATATTGATGACCTCAAAGCTAAGGCAGAAAAACACAGCCATGAACTGGCGGCGTTGATGGTGACTTATCCCTCAACTCACGGAGTGTTTGAAGCGGGAATTCAAGAAATTTGTGCTGTGATTCATAGTCATGGTGGCCAAGTTTACATGGATGGGGCAAATATGAATGCCCAAGTGGGTATTTGTCGTCCAGGGGATATTGGCGCGGATGTTTGTCACTTGAACTTGCACAAAACTTTTTGTATTCCTCACGGTGGCGGTGGCCCTGGTATGGGTCCAATTGGCGTTGCATCCCATCTTGTACGGTTTTTACCTGGACATCCGGTATTGGGGAGTGGGAAAAACCCGCAAAATATTGGTGCTGTGGCTGCTGCGCCTTGGGGAAGTGCTAGTATTTTGGTGATTTCATGGATGTATATTGCCATGATGGGGGCGGATGGATTGACCCAAGCAACTAAGGTGGCAATTCTCAACGCTAATTACATCGCTAAGAGATTGGAAACTTACTACCCTGTGTTGTACAAAGGGCAAAATGGCCTCGTTGCCCATGAGTGTATTTTAGATTTGCGCGCCCTCAAGAAATCCGCCAACATCGAAATTGATGATATAGCCAAGCGTCTTATAGACTACGGTTTCCATGCCCCTACTGTCTCCTGGCCTGTGACAGGTACAATCATGGTAGAACCCACAGAAAGCGAATCGCAAGCAGAATTAGACCGTTTCTGTGATGCCTTGATTGCCATCCGCCAAGAAATCGCCGCCATTGAAGCAGGTAAGATGGATACCCACAATAATCTCTTAAAGAATGCACCCCATACGATTGAAAGTTTGATTGTTGGGGAATGGCTTCATCCTTATTCCCGTGAACAGGCGGCTTATCCCGTGTCTTGGACAAGGGAGTATAAATTCTGGCCCAGTGTGGGAAGAATTGATGCAGCTTTTGGGGACAGAAATTTCGTTTGTTCTTGCCTGCCAATGGAAGCTTATAACTAATTCGTAATTAGGAAAAGGGAACTGGTATGAGATGTTGCTCAATTAACTTGGACGTTAGCCAAAAATAAAGTTCTTTTGGGGTGGGTAGGATACCCACCCTAATATATTGGCTAGTAATTTAACGTGAGTCTGCAACGGGGGAAAAGTTCCGGGAAGGGCAAAAGAAGCAAAGTGAAGCCGGGAGAAGAAGATACTTAAATTATTTTTAATTATTTTTTCGTGAAAAATCATATCGAAATATGCGCCTAACACAACGCCAGTTGCTACAACGGAGGGAACCTCTGCAACGCACTGGCTCCCCTACAGAAACTTTATTTTTGTTTTATAAATAAGCTCTAAGATTAGTTTCTTTAACTATCAAAATATACCAATTCCAATAGCCTTCAATTGCAAAGTAGGGAAACCTCCACCGCCTATATGCCACCTGCGGCTTTCACCGATTTGTTAGACTGTTGACACCAGGATTTTTCAGTCAAATCTCTGATAACGCCAGCAGACGAGGCTATTCATGCTTACAAGTACCCTACTTCTCTCAAACCAACTCCCTAACCTGCAATATTCTTCTACACCAGAGCGATTCGATGAAACCTGGGAAGCCCCCTTGGCCACCCTCCTGGGTCTAGGAAGAGCAGCCGGTGCGGATTTTATTGAACTTTTCCTAGAGCGTCGCAACTATATCAGTAGTTTGGCAGAAGACGATACAATTACCAGTATTTCGCCCAGTCTAGCTACAGGTGCAGGAGTCAGAGTGTTTCGTGGCAAAGCAGATTGCTATGTCAGCACCAACGATTTATCTTTCTCTGGCTTGAAAGCAGCCTTAGAAAAAGGTCTATCTATTCTAGGCTTACAATTACCAGCCCCTAACGCTTTTATCCCAGAAATTAACCTGGAATTACTCAGAGACTATGCCACCAAACGCGGCAAAGACGCTTGGCTGCCTCTGTGCAGTTCTATCCGTGAAATGGGAGAAATCCTACTTGATGGTACAGCCTACCTGAAGCAAAAAGCCAACCACATACAATCACGCCGTGCTAGTTATTTTCGGGATTGGCAAGAAGTATTAGTTGCAGCCAGTGATGGCACATTTGCCCGTGATATTCGCCTAACTCAATCGGTAGGATTTAACCTGCTGTGTGCTGATGGTGCGAACCGTGCTTCCATTGGTGAGCGTGCAGGTAATACCAGCGATGCTAACTTCTTGAGGACTTGGGATTATCAACAAGCTGCCGAGCAAATTTCGGAATCTGCGGGAAAAATGCTCTATGCAGATTATGTGGAATCAGGTACTTACCCCATCATCATGGCGAATCACTTTGGTGGTGTAATTTTCCATGAAGCTTGTGGGCATTTGCTAGAAACTACACAAATAGAACGTAACACCACGCCTTTTGCTGATAAGAAAGGTGAGAAAATTGCCCATGAGAGCCTCACAGCTTGGGATGAAGGAAGAGCCGATAATGCTTTCGGGACAATTGACATGGATGACGAAGGTATGCCAGCCCAAAGAACCCTACTAATTGAAAAAGGTGTTTTGAAAAACTTCTTGGCAGATAGAACAGGCTCTTCCCGCACCGGACATCCGAGAACTGGTAGTGGCCGCCGTCAAAATTATACTTTTGCTGCGGCTAGCCGGATGCGTAATACTTACATCGCCACTGGTGACTACACAGTTGAAGAATTATTTGCTTCTGTAGATAAAGGTATTTACTGCAAAAAGATGGGTGGCGGTAGTGTTGGCGCTACTGGTCAATTTAACTTTAGTGTTGATGAAGCCTATTTAATTGAAAACGGTAAAATCACAAAGCCATTAAAAGGCGCAACTCTCATCGGCGAAGCAAAGGAAATTATGAATAAAATTTCCATGTGTTCCCAAGATTTGGAACTTGCGCCTGGGTTCTGTGGCTCCGTCAGTGGCAGTATTTACACCACTGTAGGACAACCACACATCAAAGTTGATTCCATCACAGTTGGTGGACGTTAATAATTTTAGATTTTAAATTTTGGATTTTGGGTTGTGAATGAGTAGGAGTTTAAAGCCAGTATCTGTAGGTCAATGTCCACCAAAATTATTTTACGGTGGGCATTACCCACCGTACTAGCGTAGCAAGCTTAATGTATTGGGTTGAGTAATCATAAAATAGTTTTATTTGGTACTAGCTAGGTTTTTTAATTCCAATGTTTTTAGGCTGATGTGCTACTACATATATTTCTTAGGCGAAAAACGTAATTCATAATATCCAAAAATCCGAAATTTGATTTACTTGTCAAAATCCAAAATCTCAAATCAAAGATTGGCTATGCCGAACATTAATGAAATCGCTACTTATGCCCAAGACAATGCTCAAAAGCTGGGCATCCAAAAATTCGATATTTATGGCTCAACTGTAGATGAAACTAGTGTACAAGTTGACCAAGGTGAGCCAAAGCAAGTCAAAGCTTCAAATCGTTCTGGTGTAACTGTACGCGTCTGGAATGAAGACAATACCATAGGTATTACTAGCACCACAGATGTAGATCCCAAAGGGCTAGAATTAGCTTTAAAAACGGCTTATGAAGCTAGTTTTTTTGGTGTCAAAGAAAATGTTCCTGATTTTAGTCCAGAGGCTACTGTTCCTCTTGCTAATACGTTAAATGAGAAAGCGCCTCAAGCTCCTGTTTCGGAACTAATAGAAAAATTGCTAGTGGCTGAAAAAGAACTGCTGGCTGCTCATCCGGCTATCAAAGGTGTACCTTACAACGGCTTGGCACAAAGAGATATTGATCGATTTTATCTCAATAGCCAAGGTGCTTTAAGAACTGAGTCTGTTTCTTTGTCATCAGTTTATCTGTACAGCAAAACTGAAGAGGAAGGGAAAAAACCACGCAGTGCCGGTGCTTACAGAATCAACCGTAGCTTAGAAAATTTGGATATCAATGGATGTATCCAAGAAACTGCTGAAAAAACTATTAGTCATCTCAATTACGACAAAATTAAAACTGGTAAGTATCGGGTGATTTTTTCACCGGAAGCCTTTTTAAGTTTGCTAGGGGCTTTTTCTAATTTATTTAATGCCCAAAATATTCTTGATAAACAAAGCTTATCTACTCCCGATGATTTAGGCAAGCAAATTGCTTCGCCTTTATTATCGGTTTATGATGATGCTTTGCACCCTGCGAATATAGGTGCAGAAAGTTTTGATGGCGAAGGTACACCTACTCGTCAGATTAGACTAATAGAAAATGGGATTTTAACAGGATTTCTTCATAGTGCTGGGACGGCAAAAAGGTTGAATACTCAACCTACAGGTAATGCTAGTATTGGGGCGAAAGTTAGTGTTAGTCCTAACTTTTATCATGTGTTTGCTTCTGGGAATTCTGAGGAGAAATTTAGCTTAGAAACAGCAGACAATGTAATTTTGATAGATGATTTACACGCTTTGCACGCTGGTGTGAAATCTTTGCAAGGATCTTTTTCTCTGCCCTTTGATGGTTGGTTAATTAACAAAGGTGTCAAAACAAGTATTGAATCAGCAACAGTTGCTGGTGATTTCTTAGAACTTTTGAAATCAATTATTTACGTAGAACCAGAAGTGGCTTTAACACCTGGTGGTGTGGCTCCGAAAATTTGGGTGGAGGAATTATCAATTACTGGTGAATAAATTATGCCAAATTGACTGTTGGTAGGGTGCGTCGGTATGAATATTTTCTTGGTACAGCTAGTTTTTTTCGCAAGTAGCGCACCCTGCTGGAATGAAATTAATAAAATAGGATATTAGACGTAGGTTGGGTGGAGTGCAGCGCAACCCAACCCAACACATATCAGGGTGTTGGGTTACGCAAATCCTCCACCCAACCTACATTTTTTTCTACATTTTAGGCTTGTCACGCCACTACTGGTACGGCAAGGCTAACTCTGTTCTTGAGGAATTTGTCCGATTTGGGCTGTGAGTTTTTCTTTATCCAATCGGCGCTTTTTAGCGTAAAGCTGAATTGTGACTGCCATAAAGATAATCAAGGCAAAAATTAGCCAAGCAGTGAGATCCGTAGGCAGATTATTCTTAAACACAGCCAGCATTACGATAACCACTAGCATCACTGTTGGTGCTTCGTTCAG
The DNA here is from genome assembly GCF_009856605.1 of Trichormus variabilis 0441. Classification (NCBI taxonomy): domain Bacteria; kingdom Bacillati; phylum Cyanobacteriota; class Cyanophyceae; order Nostocales; family Nostocaceae; genus Trichormus; species Trichormus variabilis. The sequence goes on from NZ_CP047242.1 coordinate 4,723,227, forward strand.
CGCTCGTAACTGCTGACTACTCCAGCGACATTCATCGGCGGCTAACTTCTTCATTAACCGACCGCAGTAATGATGATAACCAAGTAATAAAGCAACACACAGCAGCTTAAAGTGTAACCAACCCTGTTTTAAGACTTCTGGTTCCGTACTCACTAAACCGATCGCCATTGCTACTGTCACCAACATTCCTGGTGTAGTGATAATGTTGTAGAGGCGCTTCTCCATAATTTGATACTGATTTTTCAGTATCGTCCGTGCTGGTTCTGGTTCCTGGTTAGCCTCCACATGATAGATGAATAACCTTACCAAGTAGAACAACCCAGCAAACCAAACCACAATCCCAATAATATGAAATGCTTTAAACCAGGAATATGCCATGAATGCAACCTGCCTTTATCTATCTGTTCTTGAATGATTGCAATTACCCTCATTATCAGGTTACGGCAAAACTCCATCCGACATGTTGGATAGATAAAGAACTTAGGAATGGAGAGAAGTCAATAGGACTTACGCACCCAGATTTTCTGTTGAGACCTAGTCTAAGGGTGTAAGGGTTTTCAACATTTACCCCTATACCCCTATACCCTTCTCCAAACCCATGATCTTTCGTTTTCATGGGTAAGTCCTAGTCAATTCCAAATGCAAACACTCCTGGGGAGTGGGGATCGGTAAATTTTATTCTCTGCTCCTTGCCTCCTAATCAGCTGTTTGCGTATCTGCTACCTTATTTGTCGTCGGTACGACTAGCACTTTGTCAACGCGGTTGCCATCCATGTCCATGACCTCAATTCGCATACCTTGCCACTCAAAATGATCGGCGGCGGCGGGAATGCGGCCAAGATGGGTAATGACGAAACCACCAAGGGTTTGATAGCTACCCCGTTCTTCAAAGTCCCACTCCTCAAGATCAAACAGTTCAAAAAAGTCTTCCACGGCTAACATTCCATCGAGTAGCCAGGAACCATCCTCTCGTTGCACAGCTTGGGGTTCTTCTTCCCCATCAGCAGAAGGTACATCGCCAACAATTTCGCTCATGATGTCGTTAAGAGTGACTAATCCTTGAATTACGCCGTATTCATCGACGACTAGCGCCATGTGAGTGATGGTTTGCTTAAATAACTCTAAAACTTTTAAGCCACGGGTGCTTTCGGGTACGAATACAGGCTGGCGCAATCCCACTGTTAAATCTAGGGAATCGCCTCTAAGACTTCTGGCGAGTAAGTCGGTGACAGGAATGATTCCTAAGACGTTATCCAGTCCTCCCTGACATACGGGATAACGGGAGTAACCGTTTTCGCTCATTTTTTGGCGATTTTCTTCGGTTGTGTCTTCCAAATCTAACCAGACGATATCAGGACGGGGTGTCATAAAGGAACTGACAGGGCGATCGCCTAGACGAAAAACTCGCTCTACCATATCCTGTTCTGCTTCCTCAAAGGTTCCCGCTTCCGTACCTTGTTCAATCAGGATTTTAATTTCTTCTTCCGTGACTTGTGGTTCTAGAGAAGGCGTAATCCCCATAGTTCGCAGTACCATGTCCGTAGATGCACTCAACAAATGCACCGCCGGAGAAGCCAAAGTTGCCAAAGCACGCATAGGAATGGCAACAACAGCAGCAATACGTTCAGGACTGTTTAAGGCCAGACGCTTTGGCACTAGTTCACCAATAATCAGCGATAAGTAAGTAATAATCAAAACTACGATACCGAAGGAAACTGGCTCACTATAAGGTGATAAAAATGGCACGAGCCTGACGTAAACTGCTAGTCTGCTGGCAATTGTCGCTCCTCCAAAAGCACCTGTCAGGATACCAATGAGAGAAATACCTATTTGTACGGTAGAGAGGAAATTATTCGGTGATTCTGCCAATTTCAGTGCAGCTCTTGCCTTGGGATCTCCTTGATTCGCAAGTTGCTGTAGCCTTACCTTCCGTGCCGAGACGATCGCCATCTCGGACATGGAAAAAATGCCGTTAGCAATAATTAGTACCAAAATAATTAAAATTTCAACAGTTATGGAAGACATGATGATGAATTGCCGCTATATAGAGCGAACTTAGCTCAATCCTTAGTATCTAGTATTAAAGGTTTTCTCATAAACTCTTTAACTATACATAAAGTAGTAGGTTTTTTTTCAAGGAGACGGGAGTGGGGAGAGAATACCTTACTTAAGAATCAGCATTTTTCATGGATTCCTGAATTTGTTGAGTATTATTCTTCCACAGAAATATTAAGAGGAGTGTTTAACACTTTTAAAATAGTTGACATAGGCTACCTCTCTATTTTCTGTTCTGCAACGACTTCCTAACTTATGGCTTTTTCTTCTATTGTGCGTGCCTTGGCGCGATCGCCACTCACCACTGAGTTACTTTCTAAGCTCAATCGCCAGCAAGATTTGCGATTAAATGGCATTCCCCGTCTGCCTAAGGGCTTGGTGGCTTCGGCTTTGGCACAAAATTCTGGCAATAATTTGTTTGTGGTTTGCGCCACTTTAGAAGAAGCTGGACGCGCTTACGCACAGTTGGAGGCGATGGGATGGCAAACAGTACATTTTTACCCCACTTCGGAAGCCTCTCCCTACGAACCATTTGACCCGGAAACGGAAATGACTTGGGGTCAGATGCAGGTGTTGGCTGATTTGGTTAAAAGTCAACCCTCCGGGTTCGGCAGTTCGCAATCGACGGTAACCGCCAAGACTGCGACTGCCTCACAGTCAACAGTCAACAGTCAACAGTCAACGGTCAATGGTCAACAAAATAAAATAGCTGTTGTGGCTACTGTTGGGGCGTTACAACCCCATTTACCACCACCAGATGCTTTTATTCCTTTTTGCCTGACTCTGAAGCGGGGGCTGGAATTTGATTTAGAGACCTTCAGTGAGAAGATTACCATTTTGGGCTATGAGCGTGTTCCCTTGGTGGAAACAGAAGGTCAGTGGAGTCGGCGGGGGGATATTGTGGATGTGTTTCCCGTTTCCTCAGAACTACCGGTACGGTTGGAATGGTTTGGGGATGAAATCGAGCAAATTCGGGAATTTGACCCCAATACTCAACGCTCGGCGCTTGACAAGATAACAGAGATTGTGCTTACACCCACAAGCTTTACGCCTATTATCACTACAGCCCTGGAGGAGAGTGCTGAGTATCAAGTCCTAAGTGCTGATTCAGAAATTAATTCTGCACTCATAGAAGGTAGTCGGCGGTTTTTGGGTTTAGCTTTTGAGCGACCTGCATCTGTTTTGGATTATTTACCGGAAAATACCTTAATTACAATTGATGAGCCAGAACAGTGTCATGCTCATAGCGATCGCTGGGTGGAAAATGCAGAGGAACAATGGTCCCTGGGAACAGGAGAAACGGATCTGGGAAGTGTACAATTACCCAAAATTCATCGGTCTTTTGAGGAATGTTTGGCTGATGCGACTCGATTTAAAACCTTATATTTATCGGAACTATCGGAAGAAAATAGCGGGGTGAATTTAGCTAGTCGGTCTGTGCCGGTAACACCCCATCAATTTGCTAAACTGGCAGACACATTAAGGCAAGAGCGCGATCGCAATTTCTCGATTTGGTTAATCTCGGCTCAACCTTCCCGTTCTGTTTCTCTATTACAAGAACACGATTGTCCGGCGCAGTTTATCCCCAATCCCCGCGATTACCAAGCAATTGACAAGCTGCAAATCAACCACACCCCCGTAGCGTTGAAATATTCTGGTCTGGCGGAACTGGAGGGTTTTATTCTCCCTACCTATCGCCTAGCAGTCATCACCGACCGGGAATTTTATGGTCAACACTCCCTAGCTACACCGAATTTTGTCCGTAAGCGTCGTCAGGCGGCTTCTAAACAAGTTGACCCGAATAAGCTGCGTCCAGGGGATTATGTCGTTCACAGGAGTCATGGAATTGGTAAGTTTGTCAAGCTGGAGAGTCTGACAATTAACGATGAAACCCGTGATTATATCGTTGTCCAGTATGCTGACGGTCTTTTAAGAGTAGCGGCTGATCAAGTGGGTGCTTTATCTCGGTTCCGCGCTACGGGAGATAAACCGCCAGAACTGCATAAGATGACGGGAAAAGCTTGGGACAATACCAAAAACCGCGTCCGCAAAGCGATTAAGAAATTAGCAGTAGACTTGCTGAAATTATATGCAGCGCGATCGCAACAACAAGGTTTCGCCTATCCCCAGGATATGCCTTGGCAAGAGGAAATGGAAGATTCTTTCCCCTACCAAGCCACAACCGACCAGCTAAAAGCCGTCCAAGATGTGAAACGGGACATGGAAAGCGATCGCCCAATGGATCGCTTAGTTTGTGGTGATGTGGGTTTTGGGAAAACGGAAGTAGCGATTCGCGCCATCTTCAAAGCAGTGACCTCTGGTAAACAAGTCGCTTTACTTGCACCAACTACCATCCTCACCCAGCAACATTACCACACCATTAAAGAACGCTTTGCCCCTTACCCTGTGAACGTCGGCTTATTAAATCGTTTTCGCACAGCCGAAGAACGGCGGAACATTCAAAAGCGATTGGCGACTGGTGAGTTAGATATTGTGGTTGGGACACACCAGCTTTTAGGTAAAAGTGTCAACTTCAAAGATTTAGGACTGTTGGTCATAGATGAGGAACAACGCTTTGGGGTGAACCAGAAGGAGAAAATTAAGTCCTTGAAAACCCAAGTTGACGTATTGACTCTCTCCGCCACCCCCATTCCCCGCACCTTGTATATGTCTTTGTCTGGGATTCGGGAAATGAGCTTGATTACCACACCACCCCCTACCAGACGACCAATTAAAACCCATCTTTCACCCAGAAACCCGGAAAGTGTCCGCAGTGCTATTCGTCAAGAACTTGACCGTGGCGGACAGGTATTTTATGTAGTTCCACGGGTCGATGGGATAGAAGAGATTACAGCCAATCTGCGGGAGATGGTTCCCGGAGCCAGATTTGCGATCGCTCACGGGCAAATGGATGAGAGCGAGTTAGAATCAACTATGCTCACCTTTAGTAATGGTGATGCAGATATTCTGGTATGTACCACAATTATTGAATCTGGGTTAGATATTCCCCGCGTCAACACCATCTTAATTGAAGATGCTCACCGCTTTGGCTTATCCCAACTTTACCAGTTACGGGGAAGGGTAGGACGAGCAGGAATTCAAGCCCACGCCTGGCTATTTTACCCCAAACAACGAGAACTATCTGATGCCGCCCGGCAACGACTACGAGCAATTCAGGAATTTACTCAACTTGGTTCCGGCTATCAACTAGCCATGCGCGACATGGAAATCCGGGGTGTGGGTAACTTGCTGGGTGCAGAACAATCAGGGCAAATGGAAGCGATCGGTTTTGATTTATACATGGAAATGTTAGAAGAATCAATCCGAGAAATTCGCGGTCAAGAAATTCCCAAAGTTGACGATACCCAAATTGACCTCAACCTCACCGCTTTTATCCCCGCCGATTACATTACCGACATTGACCAAAAAATGAGCGCATATCGTGCGGTAGCGGCGGCTAAGTCCAAAGACGAATTAACCCAGATTGCAGCTGAGTGGAGCGATCGCTATGGTACTTTACCAGTCAGCGCCAATCAACTCTTGCGGGTAATGGAACTCAAACAACTAGCGAAAAAGTTAGGTTTTAGCCGCATCAAACCAGAAAGTAAACAGCACGTTGTTCTAGAAACCCCAATGGAAGAACCTGCATGGAATTTACTTGCGGCGAACTTACCAGAACACCTGAAAACCCGGTTTGTTTATTCTCCAGGTAAAGTCACAGTCAGGGGTTTAGCAGTCCTCAAAGCCGACCAACAATTACAAAGTTTGATTGATGCGTTAGGGAGAATGCAGGGAGCGATCGCAGAAGCAGCTATTGTTTAAACAGTCAAGTTTTCAGGAACTTTTCCATAATTACGGCTGATATTCTTAGAGGATTTTCATAAAAATATCATGGTCAATTCAGAGTAAAGCCTCATGCTAGTAGAGCGCCAAATTTTAGGCCTTGCTGAATCCAGATATGAATCAATTCAAAATTCAAAATTCAAAATAAAAACCAAAAATTCCCTCTCTTTCTCTCCGCACCTCTGCGCCTCTGCGTGAAATAAATTCATCTTCTCACTCAGCAACGCCAGATTTTCCTATTTTCGACTCGATCAATGTGCATAACCCGATGACAGCAAATCTCACCCAAGAAGAACTTAGATTACAAGCAGCCAGGGATCACATAGCTCATTGGCGTAGATGGGGACCATATTTGAGCGATCGCCAGTGGGGAACAGTGCGCGAAGATTATAGTTCTCATGGGAATGCGTGGGACTATTTCACCCATGATCAAGCTCGTTCTCGCGCTTACCGTTGGGGTGAAGACGGGTTATTGGGGATTTGTGATAATCATCAACGGCTTTGTTTTGCGATCGCTCTTTGGAATGGTGAAGATTCTATTCTCAAAGAAAGAATTTTTGGTTTAACGGGAAATGAAGGTAATCATGGGGAAGATGTTAAAGAATATTACTTTTATTTAGATAACACCCCCACCCATGCTTACATGAAGGCTTTGTATAAATATCCCCAAACAGCCTTCCCCTACTCCCAGTTAGTAACAGAAAATCAGCGCCGCAATCGTCGGGATGCAGAATTTGAACTGATAGATACGGGTGTATTTGATTATGATAAATACTTTGATGTATTTGTTGAATATGCCAAGAATACTGCCGAGGATATTCTCATTCAAATTACGGTAATTAATCGAGGAACAGAAGCCAAGACACTGCACTTATTACCTACGATTTGGTTTCATAATACTTGGTCTTGGAATGGAGATACAAATAAACCTATTTTGCAATTAGTAAAATTAAGTGATGATTTTCAGACCATAGCAGCCCACCATCAAACTTTAGGTGAAAGATGGCTATACTGTCAACAACCAAATGAGATTCTTTTTACAGAAAACGAAACAAATATACAGAAATTATTTGGTTATCCTAATACATCTGCTTATGTTAAAGATGGAATTAATGACTATATTGTTAACGGCAAAAAATCAGCAGTAAATCCTGAACAGGTGGGAACAAAAGCCTCTGCCATCTATGTGTTAACAGTTGGTGCAGGTGAAACGCAGATTATCAAATTAAGACTATCTGATACACCTGATTTGATTGAACCATTTGGACAGGAATTTAGTATAATTTTCAGTCAACGCCAAAGGGAAGCAGATGAATTTTATCAGCGCGTTACGCCATTTCAATTAAGTGAAGATATGCGAAATGTGCAGCGACAAGCATTTGCAGGAATGCTGTGGAGTAAGCAATTTTATCATTACATCGTCGAAGATTGGCTAAAAGGAGACACCCACACACCAAAGCCACCACCAGAACGCCGCAATGGTAGAAATAAAGAATGGTTTCATCTCTACAATGAAGATATTCTCTCCATGCCAGATAAGTGGGAATATCCTTGGTTTGCTGCTTGGGATTTAGCATTTCATACCATCCCTTTGGCAATGATTGATCCGGATTTTGCTAAGTACCAATTAGATGTTTTAACACGGGAATGGTATATGCACCCCAACGGGCAAATTCCGGCTTATGAATGGGCTTTTGGTGATGTTAATCCTCCTGTTCATGCTTGGGCAACTTGGCGCATATATAAAATTGAACAGAAAATTTATGGACGAGCAGATAGACAGTTTTTAGAAAGAGTATTTCAAAAGCTGATGCTCAATTTTACCTGGTGGGTAAATCGTAAGGATGCTGAAGGTAATAATGTCTTCCAAGGAGGGTTTTTAGGATTAGATAACATTGGTGTATTTGACCGCAGTGCAACTTTACCTACGGGCGGACATATTGATCAATCTGATGGTACAAGTTGGATGGGAATGTATTGTTTAAATATGTTAGCCATTGCTTTAGAATTAGCCAAGACTAATCCTGTTTATGAAGACATTGCCACTAAATTTTTTGAACATTTCCTTTACATAGCTGATGCTATGAATAAAATTGGTGAAATGGAAGCTAGTTTATGGAATGAAGTAGATGGTTTTTACTACGATGTGCTGCATCTACCTGAACGACAGATTACCTTAAAAGTGCGCTCAATGGTGGGACTAATTCCCCTATTTGCTATTGAAACTATTGAACCAGACACATTAAAAATGCTTCCTGGCTTTAAAAAGCGGCTGGAGTGGTTTATCAAAAACCGTCCAGATTTGCGACAAAATGTCGCTTGTATGGAAACAATAGGCATAGGCGCTAGAAGATTATTGGCAATAGTTTCACGGGATAAACTAAGACATATCCTCCAAAAAATGCTCGATGAAAGTGAATTTCTTAGCCTATATGGTATTCGCGCTCTTTCGAGATTTCATGCAGAACATCCCTATAAATTTGATGTCAACGGTTCTCAATTTCGTGTAGATTATGAACCGGCTGAATCTAGTAGTGGTTTATTTGGCGGTAATTCTAACTGGCGGGGGCCTATTTGGTTTCCGGTGAATTTTCTCTTAATTGAATCTCTGCAAAAGTTATATTATTATCTAGGAGATGATTTTCAGGTGGAATGTCCTACAGGTTCTGGTAAGATGATGAATCTTTGGGAAGTAGCATCAGAATTATCCCAAAGATTAACTAGAATTTTCTTAAAGGATACTTCTGGTAAACGTCCTGTTTACGGTGCGACAGAGAAGTTTCAAAATGACACACATTGGCGTGATTTGATTTTATTTTATGAATATTTTCATGGTGATAATGGAGCAGGAATTGGTGCGAGTCATCAAACAGGATGGACAGGTTTAGTCGCTAAATTAATTCAGCATCTGGGTGAAAAATCTTTGTAGAGACGCGATAAATCGCGTCTCTACAAACATGAATCGTGTCTGTACTAGAATCCCCACAAACATGAATCGCGTCTGTAATACAATCCCCACGTCTTCAAGCTGGAGACCATATCAAATATCTTCCTCAGCACCCATACCAGCATAATCAGCCATTGCTTGACTACGACGGCGGCTCATTTTTTGTTCGTAAGCATCGTAGGCAATGCAAATCCAAATTAAGGTCATGAAGAGAATGTTTTTGTTAAAGCTTTCTGCACCATTGGGAAATAGACTACCTGCGGGAACAATACCAAATGCGAGAATGATGCTGAATGTCATGAGAATCAGTAGTAAACCTGTCCACCGCACCCAATAATTGAGGGCAAACAAGGCTCCCAAGACGATTTCTACTAAAGGTAACGACCAAGCATAAGGAACTGCTATTAACCAAGGTAGCGGCCCTACACCTTCCCATCCGGGGGGAATTCCAGGGCCAATCATTTGCAGTTTTTGAGTGATCACTGTTTGGTAGAAACCGTTAGGAACGCTGAAATTTAAGTAGTTGGCAATACCTGAGAGGAAGAAGAAAAAACCGATGGTAATTCGATTGACGCTAACGGCTGTGTGGAGGTTGAGTAGGTATTTCATCATAAATTTAGCGGCGGGGTGTGAGGTGATTGAGTAAAGTGGGAACGCCTGTCCAACTGAGGTTTTGCTGAAATTGGGTAGGTTGGGCTACTCGCCAAACTAGGGGGGTGGCAAAAATTAGTGCTGCTGCGGTGGTGGCGACTCCAGATAACCACGGTGTTTGTCCCAGCTGCATGGGGGTAGCAGCACGGTGACGCTGAAATAATTCATCTGTTAGCCACTCGGTTGTAACTTTCAGGTTATGAGTAGAGTTGGGTAGTAGTTGTAAATATGTTCCTTCGCGAATCAAATGGCCTGCTTGTCCTTTGATTTGCACTTTGTTGAATAAGTTAGCAACGCCTTCGTTGAGTCCTAATTTCATCAAAGTGCCACGCAGTTGGACTTGTACGGGAACGGTTGGTTTGTTTTGGCTGATTCGTTGGAGATTTTGAGCGATCGCAATTCCTTGTTGATAAGCTACTTGAGCTGTGGGTGGCTGGGGATGATCGCTATCCATAGCACAATCACCCGCCGCGAAGATTTCGGGAAAATTAGACAGTTGCAATGTGGGTTTTACCAGTAACCGCCCTCGATTTTGAGAAACGGGTAATTCCATCAGCAAAGGATTGGGTGCAGTACCAGCAGTCCAAGCGATGGTTCCTGCTGGTAACATCTGTATTTGCTCCTGTCGCCGATACTCTACACCTTCAGATGTAATCTTTGTGACAGCCGCATCAAATAAAAAATCCACGGGAATGAGGCGATTTTTCATGGCGCGTTCAACTGTGCAGCGTAAATGGCTATTAACATCGCCTTTGAGAATTTCCCGACTGCGGTTGACCAGGACAACATGAATTTCACTACCATCGCCGCCCAACTCGTCGTACCAAATGGGCAGTAAATCGGCTAAGGTACAGGCCAATTCAATACCAGCTGGTCCAGCACCAATGATGGCAACAGTTAACAGTAAACGACGATGTTCTGAGTCTGGTGTTTGAATGGCTTGATATAATTTGCGACGCAAGTGTTGGCGGAGTGCGATCGCCTGTTCCCCAGAGGTAAAGGGCATTGCATATTCTGCCGCACCGGGAGTAGCAAAATAAGTTGTTTTGCTACCGAGTGCTAAAACCAAGTTGCTGTAGTGGAAAGCTTGACCAGAGACTGTATCAACTCTCTGCTGATGTATATCAATCGATTGCACCGTGTCTTGGACAAACTTAACTTTGCTACCAGCTAACAGCTCTTGATAACGAGGATAGACCTGTTTGCTATGCAGCTCACCGCTTAGTAATTCATACAATAACGGTTTGAAACTAAAGCGATCGCGCTGTTCTATTAAAATAATCGGATAAGAGTAATTTTGCTGGCTTAAGTGCAGAGCCGTAAACAGTCCAGCAAAGCCAGCACCCAGGATGACTGTGGGATGAGATGCTTGCTGCATAAGTATTAACAGTTACTTTAGAGAACTGCTCTTAGTATTACGGCACTCACTCGATCTTAAGTGATGCAGTCCTAAAGCTTGGCTGAGAAATTCAAGGGAATTTGCAGCATATTTTTTATCCCTTTCTCAGCAATAATTTAGATTACCCAATTACTTGAGGATTTTTATATGAAATAGATTTTCGTCGAGTATTTATCTTCGTTGAAACAAAACCTCACATTTGATAACAATAAAGGGAGCAACTTTTGAGATTGCTTAAATGTGAAGAACTTTCTTGTAATACTACATTAAGAAAAAATTAGCATCTAACCAAAAGAAGTTTTTTTATCTGATATGATAATCTATCTGGAGACGAGTACCTAAAACTTGCAAACTAGCTTAGGTTAAGTATAAGCTCTGCAACAAGTATTAGTTGTCGCAAGTCATTTTCATGCCTAATATTCCTATTTCTGCATTACTACGTTTTGGAATTGTCATATTTTCTGTCGCACTGGCTTGTGCGCTAATGCTATTGTTAGACCCTTGGCTAGGGATGACCAGTACTCCTTTTTTATTATTCTTTAGCGCTGTCATGTTCAGTGCTTGGTATGGAGGTTTTTGGTCAGGAGTGTTAGGAACTTTCTTATCTGTAATACTTAGTAATTACTTCTTTTTTCACCCAAGATATACTCTCTCTATTGATACTGATAATGTAGTTATCATAGGGTTATTTGCTGTACAAGGATGGTTTTTCAGTTTTATCTGTGAAATCTTGAGAAATACCAAAAAGCAAGATGCAGTTAATTTACAGAAACTTAGGCAAAGCGAGGAGCGATTTCGATTAGCTTTGAGCAATTCTGATATCGTGGTTTTTCAACAGGATCGAGATTTGCGGTATCGATGGATTCATAATTATCAAGGTGTAGCCTCTGCTGAAGAAATCATTGGTAAGTCAGACAATGAATTGTTCCCCGCTTCAGTGGCAGAAAAACTAACAGCCATTAAGCAAAAAGTATTAGAGAAAGATGTTTCTGTCCATGAGGAAGTGTCCGTAATTTTTCACGGAAAAGTCGTTTACTATGATTTGTTAGCCGAACCCCTGACAATTGACGGTCAAATCCAGGGTATTACCTGTGCAGCAGTAGACATTACTGAACGCAAGCGCTCAGAACTAGAGAAAGCTAAATTACAGAGTAAACTCCAAAAAGCTATTGAGCAGCAAGACGAATATCTAGCATTATTGAATGCTTGGCTGGCTAGCTCCCCTGTAGCCCTAGCTTTTTTAGATACAAAACTACGTTACGTTTATACTAATGAAGCTCTGGCAGCAATTAACGGTGTACCCCAAAGTCAACACATTGGGCGCACTTTGAGGGAAGTATTGCCAGAATGGGCAACACAACTGGAGCCTATTCTCCAACAAGTAATGGCAACCAAGCAGCCACTCGTAAATCAAGAAGTATGTGGGGTAACCTATCCATCAGGAGTACATCGTTGTAGCTTAGTGAACTACTATCCAGTATGTTTACCAGATGGAAAACTGCTGGGGGTGGGAGTGACGGCTCTCGATATTACAGAACGAAAGCAGGCTGAGGACGCGCTACGGTACATTGCCCAAACCAGTAACACACTCTCCAGTTCTTTGGATTACGAGCAAACTTTGGCACAGATTGCGAAAATATCCGTCCCGCAACTAGCAGACTGGTGCAGTATTGATATTATCAACCAAGATGGCTCGATTCGCCGCTTACCTATTGCTCATGTAGACCCAACAAAAGCAGAATTGGCAAGATTATTTCAGGAATATGCACCACAATTAGGGAGTGGGAGTTTAGTTGCTAACGTATTACAAACTGGGGAACAGTTATTAGTTGCAGACTTACCTGATTCTCCTTTACCAGCAGATCAAAATGAGGAAAATCTGGAGTTGCTGCGGCAGATAGGAATTAAATCACTCATGCTTTTACCCTTAATAGCACATGAGCAAGTGCTAGGATGTATAACCTTTGTTAGTGCTGAATCAGGTCGTAGCTACAATCAATCTGACTTAAGCTTAGCCAAAGACATTGCCTATCGTGCTGCCCTAGCGATGGAGAATGCTCAACTGTATCGAGATGTTCAACAAGCTTTAAAACATTATGCTGAATCATTGGCGCTTTTAGATGCCTTGTTGGCAGGCGCACCTGTAGCAGTCTGTTTTTTGGATAAGGAATTACGATATCTCCGCATTAATCAAGTATTAGCTGATCTCAATGGCTTGAGTATAGAAGAGCATCTGGGACGAAAATTTCAGGATGTTTTACCCAAGATGGCAGAGCAATTTGAAGAGCAATTGCAACAAGTATTGGAGACGGGACAACCTCTGCTGAATTTGGAGGTTAGTGGTGAGGCGCTAGGAAGACCAGAAATTAATAGCTATTGGTTAGGTAATTATTACCCAGTCTACGACGGCATGGGCAAAACAGTAGGCATCGGGATTATCCTGGCAGATGTGACAGCTACTAAGCAAGTAGAAATTGCTCTGCGAGAAAGTGAAGAACGCTTCCGAGCCATGTTTGACCAAGCGGCTGTGGGCATTACCTTAGTTACCTTAGATGGTCAATTTCTGCAAAATAATCCGGCTTTGTGCGACATTACCGGTTACAGCTCTGAAGAATTAAGTCAGATGAAGTTTCCCGAAATTACTCACCCTGATGATGTGGAAGCTGATTGGGCATACGCCAAGCAAGTATTAGCCAAGGAAATTAATGGTTACTCTCTAGAAAAGCGTTATCTTCGCAAAGATGGCACGACTGTTTGGGTGAATCTGACTGCATCAGCCGTATGGAATGAGCAGGGAGAACCTAAATATGCGTTGGGTATTATTGAAGATATTAATGAGCGCAAGCAAGCAGAAGCCGCACAAAACTTTTTAGTTGAAGCCAGCACTATTTTAGCAGCTTCTTTAGATTATGAGGTTGCCCTGAATAATGTGGCTCATTTGGCAGTACCTACCATTGCTGATTGGTGTGCTGTAGATATTCTCCAAGCTGACTGGTCGATTAAACGTGTAGCGATCGCCTGTGTTAATCCTGCAAAACTGGAGATTATAGAAGAAATTCGCCGTTCATATCCAACCAGAACCGAGGGCAAACACCCGTTTCGAGATAAACTCCTCAAAGGAGCATCGGCTTTCTATCCTGAACTACCAAACTCAATTTTGGTAGAGATAGCACAGGATGAACAACATTTACAATTATTACAAAGCTTGGAAATGCGATCGCTGATGGTGGTTCCCCTTTACTCACGGGAGCAAATATTTGGGGTCATTTCCTTTGTTACTGGTAGTTCAGGCAGGCAACTCAAACAAACAGATTTGGCATTGGCAGAAGATATCGCCCGACGAGCAGCTACAGCCATTGATAATGCCAGACTGTATCAGGAAACTCAGCAGGCGAAACAAGCCGCCGAGTTAGCAATGAGTCGAATGTTACGTTTACAAAGCATCACAGCAGCGCTCTCCGAAGCCCTCACGCCCCAACAAGTTGCTGATGTGGTAGTAAATCAAGGATTAGCAGCTTTGGGAGCATCTGCTGGATCTGTGGTTCTGTTGACTGAAGGCGGTACTACCCTGAAAATCATTCAAGCCATCGGCTACCCAGAATCGGTGCAAGATGCTTGGGAAACTTTCCCCCTAACTGCAACTGTACCAATTGCGGAAACCGCCAGGACAGGGGAAGCGATTTTTTTAGCTAACGTCACAGAATTTGCCGCCAAATATCCACAAATTGCTAACGTCCCCTCCCTCACGGGTAATTGCGCTTTTGCTTGTATTCCTCTCATCGTCGAACAGCAGACAATTGGAGTGATGGCATTAAGCTTTGCCACAGCCCAAAAATTTAACGAAGAACAGCAAAAATTTATGTTGACATTGGGTCAACAATGCGCTCAGGCGATCGCTCGCTCTCAACTTTATGAAGCAGAAAAAAATGCCAGAGCTGTAGCCGAATCCACTAACCGGATTAAAGATGAATTTTTGGCGGTTCTGTCCCACGAATTGCGTACCCCCCTCAATCCCATCATGGGTTGGGCTAAGTTACTCCGCACGCGCACATATAAGGAAGAGACCATCAAGCAAGGTTTGGAAACAATCGAGCGCAACGCCAAGTTACAAACTCAACTCATTGACGACTTGCTGGATGTTTCCCGCATCTTACGCGGTAAGCTGAATTTGAATGTCTGCCTAGTAGATTTGAGAAACACAGTTCAAGCTGGGTTAGAAACAGTCCGTTTAGCCGCCGAAGCAAAATCAATAGCAATTCACACAATCTTGAGTGATGAACCTGTACAGGTGATGGGTGATGGCGATCGCTTGCAACAGGTCATCTGGAATTTAGTCTCGAATGCCGTCAAGTTTACACCGTCGGAAGGACGGGTAGAAGTGCGTTTAGAACAGGTGGGACGAGATGCCCAAATCCAAGTGATTGACACAGGTAAAGGCATTACACCAGAATTTTTACCTTATGTCTTTGAATACTTCCGTCAAGCAGATGCCAAGACAACCAGGGTATTCGGTGGCTTGGGTTTGGGATTGGCAATTGTCCACCATCTTGTAGAATTACACGGTGGTACAGTAGTAGCACAGAGTGCCGGAGAAGACCAAGGAGCAACTTTTACTGTCAAGCTACCCTTGCATAAAAGTGCTGATTACCAAGTGCAGAGTGCTAAGTCTGCGGTTACAGAACTAGAGAATCAAGACTCACTATTGGCTGGTGTGCAGATTCTTTTAGTTGATGATCAAGAAGATGTACGGGAATTTTTTAGCTTTGCTCTAGAACAGTGTGGGGCAACAGTAACTGCGGTAGCATCAGCCATAGAGGCATTGGAAGCCCTAGCACGCTCAAAGGCAGATGTACTGTTAAGTGATATTGGGATGCCACAAATTGATGGTTATATGTTGTTGCGGCAAATCAGAAAATGGTCGCCAGAACAAGGTGGACAAATTCCAGCGATCGCTCTGACTGCCTATGCTGGAGAAATTGATCAAAAACAAGCCATCGCCGCAGGCTTTCAAAAGCATATAGCTAAACCCGCCGACCCAGTAGAGTTAGCTGAGGCGATCACCCAACTCATCGGGCGCAAATAAACCTCATTGGATATTTTATTGTTCTTTGAGTTGCAAGCCTGCTTTTAGGAGATCAAAATTTTCGGGAAAATGAGTATTGCGATCGCAATCAGCCTTTTCTAATTTTGCACCCTGGAGGTTGGCTTGGCGGAGATTGGCAGACATTAATAATGCGCCTCGCAAATCAGCATCTTGTAAATCAGCTTGGCTCAAATCGGCAAAGCTTAAGTCAGTTCCCCTAAGGTTGGCTCCTCTAAGGTTAGCTGTACTTAAATCAGCGTAGCTAAGGTCAGAGCCTTTGATATCTACATTTTGTAAATTAGCATCGCCCAATTCAGCGCGGTTAAAATCACGCCTTCCCGCAGTGTACATCTCAATGAGAGTAGCTACTGTACTAATGGGCTGTTGATAATTGACTTCAGACATAAAACAGCCGTCTTTGTTAAATCACATAAATTTATCATAGAGCTGGTGATGTGCAGAATATTGGCAAACATGACATAAGTATTATTTTTGAACCTCACACCACTGGGGATGGCGTGATTCCTGCTTCTAGGAGCTGCGCTTGAATTACTTCAGTTCAAAATATTAGTAAAGATGTTTATTTGTAATTCTGATGAGAAAACGCAAAGCCTCATTTACTGCTGCCTCGGTAGGAAAAATTTCTGCAACATCAGGCTGTAAACGAACGGTAATCCTTTCCATCTTCTTGTGTCCATGTTCCTCTTTCCTGATACCGTCTGATGGATATTCATTCTCTGAGAAACGCTCTTGCAAAGATTGTTCATTTAATTTGTTAGCCAGTGCTTCCCAACTATTGACTTTCAAATTAAAGTGACTTTTAGCTTCACGCAATGTTTTAAACTGTTGTTTCAGAATATCAACCTTATAAATCTGCCTTGGAAAAATCTGGCTTTCTTGCTCAAGGTCTTCCTCAACCATCTCAACTACTTCGTTAATTAATCGCTCATGATTTTGCGAAATTTGAGCAGCAGCATCTAAAATACGTGATGTTGCTTTTATTTGTACCTCAGTTTCTTGCTTGAGGCGATCGGCAATACTACGAATTTGGTTTCCCAATGTTGCTTTGTTTTGTGTGGCTGGCACTGATTTTTTACCCATGAGGATACAACTTTACTCAGAAAGTATCTCTTTAATAGCAAGCCAGATGCGTCTAAATTTTTGCACCATACCGACCGGATTGCTTGCTGTTTCTTCATCAGCCGAATCAACTAAAGATTGAATCCGATCCATACGCTCTGCTACAACGTACAAGCTGTTGACAGCTTCTTCCTTACTAGCCAAAGATTCACGCAATAGCACAACCATTTCCGCAATTTCTCGCTTTAGTTTTTCGTTCTCGGCTTTACGACGAGTTTCCCAGCCTTTAATACTAGCTTTAGAACGTCGCTCATACTTGAGTTCCGCTTTGGCTTCATTGTATAAAGTCAAATACATTTCTCGCTCAGAGTTTGCTGTCTCATATTGGGTAAATAATTCATTTGCTCTAGTTTTTTCTTCGTTGTAAAGGCAGAGAGTTTGCTGATATCTTTGTTGTTCGTCAAGATAAAGCTGGTAATTGTGGGTCACACGCTCTTTGAGATCATTAGCTTCAACTTGATAGGTTTGAAGTGTTTGCTGAACATGAACTAGTTGAGATGCTGCTTCCTCATTTTGTTTAGCACGTTCTTGCCATTCATCACGTTGAGCGCGGACAGTCGTCAAGAGCTGTTTAAGCTCATGGGGTGAAGCTGGTTCTTGTTGACGTGAGCGAGGATTATTAACTGAATTGTCATGATTAGAGTCCCGACGATCCGATCTCCGCATTGCCATAACTCAGCTTCCTAATTGAGTATTTTTTATAGATAATCTTAAGAGTTAAGTATAGCTGGTATTAACTAATTCAGTATGTGATCAGGATCATCTGTTCAGAAATATTGTTGACTGCATACTTCACAAACTTTCTCTCAGCCATTTCTCATGTAAATAGCATATTCTGATGGCAGGTGGTGATAAAAGCAAGTTCAGGAATCTTTTGCTGGTTGGTTGTTGTATGACATTATCCTTAACTATTTAAAGTAACGCTGAAAACTGAGGTAATTTAATGGTTCCCAAAGAGCAGACTCGATTCAATAGGAAACATAAACTATTACTTATGGGTTTGGCAATTGCTGTGCTGATAGTTATAGCACGACAATTTAACATTCAGTCACTTTTTCAAACATTAATATTTTGGGTGCAAAGCCTGGGATTTTTTGGGCCGATCGCCTACATAATTATTTACAATCTGGCAACGTTATTATTTATCCCAGGTTCTATATTGACCTTAAAAAGTGGTTGTTTATTTGGTGTATTTTGGGGTTCAGTTTATGTATTAATAGCAGCAACTACGGGTGCAATATTAGCTTTCATCATCGGACGATATCTGTCACGGGATTGGGTTGTGCGACAGATAGACAAGTATCCAAAGTTTAAAATGATTGATCAGGCTGTAGCCAAGGAAGGATGGAAAATTGTGCTGTTAACTCGCCTTTCTCCGGTCTTTCCTTTTAATTTATTGAACTATGCTTTTGGTATAACTTGTATATCTTTAAAAGACTATATATTAGGTTCCTTGGGCATTATACCTGGGACTATAATGTATGTTTATATTGGTTCTTTAGCTGGTGATTTAGCTCTGGCAGGTACGAATCATCAAGCAGTTACACCGGAAACACAAATTTGGCAATGGATAATGCAAGGATTGGGACTGATAGCAACTGTGGGTGTGACTGTATATATCACTAAAATTGCACAAAAAGCTTTATCTCAAAAAGTGGTAACAGAGGAAATAATCAAGAGTCAGGATACGAATTGAAAATTAAGCATTCAACAAGAACTTTATAGTTAAAATTGCAGATTTGGTATTAAGTACAACAGGGTAAATAATTAAAGGTTTGCAGTGAGAACTAAAGTTCTCAAACAAGGACTAAAGTCTTTAATACGAACTGAAGCTTAGTATTTTTACATCACTTAATATGGGTTGGTATTTTCAAGTCGTTATGTGACAATACTTTGATCCCTTTTTCATGGGTTCTGGTGTACGCAGTTCATGATGGCGACTTATTTTAAACTTCGATATTCCCACGGATTGACAAATTTAGGATCTCCCCAAATTCCTATTTGTTGTTGTTGGGCTTTGGTTTCGGCTTGCTGCACGATCGCTTTGCTGGGACACTTGCTTAAATAAGGGCGATACACTTTAGCTAAACCTTCTTGTATGAGTACTTGCTGTACAAAAGTGCCATCTGTTAATCTGACTTCGGCAACTTTACGTCCATAACGATCGCTATCAGTAATATTCAAGGTAACGCGATCGCCTCCTTGTTTCACCAATTGCTGTACCCGTTCTCGTGCTTTCACACCCCAAGTAAATTGATTGCGATCTCTAGCACGTTTACTTTGCTTTTCTTTATTAGAGTGGGCAATTTCTGGCGCATCCATACAAGCAAACCGCACAGTAACTTTCTTCCCTTGGGCATCTTTCACAACTAATGTATCACCATCGCTGACTCTTTCTACTGAATCCCCACTCGCACTAAACAAGCGATCGCAACCCATCAAACATAACAAAATTATCCCTGTACTCAGTAATATCAGCGCTTTTTTAATTGACTTATTCATTACCCAATCTAACAACGGATTTCTTATACCAATTCAATTAATGATTGCAAAACATCATTGGGTGAAGACGCGACACCAGTCGCTACAACGGGGGGAACCCCCGCAACGCGCCGGCTCATGAATCGCGTCTCTACAGATGGTTTATCAGCTACCCGCTTAACGTTCTACTTCATGTACTTCCTTGGGAACTCCAGCCGTTAATACCTCATGTCCTGTAGCTGTTACCAGGACATCATCCTCAATGCGAATCCCAATTCCCACCCAACGCGGGTCTGTTTCTGGCTGGTCTTCTGCTAACTTTGTATCTGGGACAATATATAATCCTGGTTCCACCGTTAATACTTGACCTGGTTGTAAAATCTGCGGTTTATCGTCACCGTGTTGGTAAACGCCTACATCATGAACATCCAACCCTAACCAATGGCTAGTACGGTGCATATAGTAAGGTTTATATTTTTCTTCCTCAATCAATTTGTCAACCTCACCCCTGAGGATACCAATTTCTACTAAACCTTCTGTGAGGACACGCACGGCGGCATCGTGGACTGATTTAAAGGAGTTCCCTGGTTGTACTTGAGCGATCGCTTGTTTTTGTGCTTCTAGTACAATTTCATAGAGGATTTTTTGTTCTGGTGTAAACTTACCGCTTACTGGGAATGTGCGAGTAATATCTGAGTTGTAATAGCCATAAGCACAACCAGCGTCGATTAATAGCAAATCTCCATCCTGCATCTGGCGGTTATTTTCGATGTAGTGGAGGACACAAGCATTTGCACCAGAAGCCACAATCGACGGGTAAGCAGGTCCCATAGCCCCCCGTAGGCGAAATATATGTTCTATTTCCGCTTGAATTTCGTACTCATAACGCCCAGGTGCAGAGGATTCCAGGGCTTTATTATGGGCTTCAGTGGCGATCGCCGCAGCTTGACGCATCTGAATTAACTCTAACTCACTTTTGATCAGCCTCATGCTGTGGAGGATGGGGCCTGTATCTTCTATTCCTATAGGCCCTGTACCCCGCTTGGGATAAGTCCGCAGCAATTGTTGGTAATGGCTGAGAATTTTGTCATTAAAATTGCGATCGCGTCCTAAATGATAGTAGATGCGATCGGCTTTTTCTAGATACTGGGGTAATTTCTCATCTAATTCAGATATGGGGTAAGCCTCATCTGCACCATAAATTTCCTTGGCTGCATCTACCCCACACAAATAACCAGTCCAAACTTCTTTGTCTCGATCCTTGGGTTGGACAAACAGCACAAACCGATGTTCTGGATGATGCGGCGCTAATACGGCTACTGCTTGCGGTTCGTTAAAACCAGTCAAATAGAAAAAATCACTATCTTGGCGATAAGTGTATTCGACATCGTTGTGCATCACCGCCATCGGCGCACTGCGAAAAATCCCTGTACCACTACCAATCTTCGCCATTAATTGCTCACGACGCTGCCGATATTCTGCTTGCATAACCGTTAATTTTGGGAATCTTCATATATTTTTACACTTTTGGCAACTATGTATGTCTGAAAGTCGCTATCTTTCAGTAGTTGCTAATTTAAGTATTTTAACCAATATTTATTTCAACTCAAGTGTTAGTACAAAAAATCAGTCATCTTTGAGATATTTTGTGACTTACACTGCTTTATTCAGTTTTATTAAAAATTGCTGATATAACTATTAGTTTTTTTCTTTGTTTAATTGCCTGATAAACAAGAGCCATAAGATCACCAATTTCTTAAAGAAGTCGGTGATCTATAGATATCAGGACATAAAACTGATAAATGTCTAAATATGTTGACATGAAAAGTCATCATTTTAGGACTTAAAAAGTGTCCAAAATACTCTTGATATTTTTAGGAATATGTTTAAAATTAGCCACAAGAATTATCTGTAAAATCTGATATTTCCCCAAAAGTAGAACTGTAGATACAATATTTTTTTAACTTGGAATAATGTTATTAACTGACAGAAACCAACATAAATTTTCAGCTAAAACTTTTAAGACAACAAGTTTAAGAAACCATCATGCAAGAAACGCAAAGCTTTTCCAAGAGAATAGATAATTCGCTTAATACATCTTTTGCAAGATCAGCATCTTTGGTATCGAGTGCTTATGTAAGTGATTTAAATACTGAGCTACCATCATCTAGTAATAGCTCTGCAACAACACAAGTAGATTTGCCAATTTCCATTCCTGGTTTGAGTGCCAACCCAAATCCTAATCCTTACTTAACTAGCGCAGCAATTTCACCTGATTTCAACGGCGATGGTAAGGCAGATAAGGTTTGGGTTAATACTCAAACAGGTGAAATTAGAGTGAGGTTGATGAACGGAACAGTCACTCAAGAAGAAGCCTCTTTAGGAACATTTGATCTGAGTGTCTGGACTTATAAAATCGCTGACTTTAACAGTGATGGCAAGACTGACTTCCTGTTACGGAACAATGCAACAGGCGAGAATGCGATTGCGATCATGGATGGAGCTAGAGTTGCTAACTTTGTTTATCTAGACAAAGTTGATCCAGGTTGGAATGCTAGCATCGGTGATTTTAACGGCGATCGCAAAACCGACATCCACTGGAATAATACTCAAACAGGTGAAAATGCAATTTGGCTGATGGATGGCACAACCGTTGTCAGTGCCAATGTTCTGGATACCACAACCCCAGGGTTGAGTGCCACTATTGTTGACTTCGACGGAAACGGTAAGAGTGATATCTTCTGGCGAGATACAACCACAGGTGCAAACTCCGTTTGGTTTATGGATGGTATCCAAGCTACCAAGTATGATCTACAAGCACAAGACGCATCTTGGTCTTACAGCCTTGGCGATTTCAACGGTGACTTCACTACTGATCTTCTCTGGCGTAATACCGTCACTGGTGAAAACAAAATTTGGACAATGAATGGCATTTTTGTCACTGAAGGTACTTTAAACACCCTCAGTTCCGATTGGACAGCCAACATTGGTGATTTCAATGGTGATGGCCGCACCGATATCTTCTGGAACAACACTACAACTGGTGCAAACACTGCTTGGTTAATGAATGGTACATCCGTTACCAGTGAAGCCTTTCTACCAAGTAGAAGTCCAGGTTCTAAGGCGTATATTGGCGATTATAACAGCGATGGCAAATCTGATATTTACTGGCGTGATCAGGCAACCGGTACAGATGCCATCTGGACTATGGATGGTACCTTGGCTACTGAAACTCCTGTTACAGATGCTCTGACTCCAGAGTGGTACACAGCTTAGGGGTGTAGGGGGGTAGGGGTTTAGGGGTTTAGGGAAGAGACATTTACCCAGTCCCCAACCCCCAATCCCCAATCCCCTCATTAAAACTTGTAACTCAAAACCTGAACTGTACTAGTTTCAGGTAAATTACCAGAACTAATATTAATACTGTCGCTATTACTACGACGCACAGTTACGCCCTGCATTAATGTAAGAAATTCATCCAGTGGGGCAATATCGCAGGCAGCCGGATCAGCTGCTTGTGTACGGTAATGAGTAGGAATGACCAGTTTGGGATTTAATGCCTCAATTGCTTGCTTTGCTTCTTGAGCATTGTAAGCTTTATCACTACCACCTACTGGGACTAACAAAACATCAGGTCGTCCCATAAGGATTTTTTGCTCAATGGAAATGGGTGCAGCAGCCCCGCCTAAATGTAGGATATTAACTCCACCCTGTGTCCATTTCCAAGCGGTATTCATCCCGAATTGTCTACCATTTTTGCGATCGTGGGCTATGGAGATGCCTTGAAATTTTATACCTTTAAAGTCATAAACTCCGGGTTCATATACAAGTTTAGGATTACCTGGTAACCCATCCACGGCCCCTTCATCCAACAATTGACTACTAATTAATACTAAATCTGCTGTCACTTTTGGTGGACGATAACGCACTGTACAGCCAATCGTCCGAAATGGGTTGACAAGAATCCTCGCCCCACCACCAGTAAACAGAAAACTGGTATGACCCAACCACTGCACCGATAAACCGCTAGATTGTGCATCGGCTTGGAAGTTTGAACCAAGGGTAGAGACAAAAGCTGTGGCTAATCCCGCCCCAGCATAGCCTAGCAACTGTCGTCTTTTCATTAATTATTCTCGTAACTGTAACTGTTCCAGAAAATTTCGTAGTAACTGTTTTCCTAAAGATGTTAAAACACTCTCTGGGTGAAATTGGACTCCTTGAATGTGAGGATAGTTCCGGTGTCGCACTCCCATAATCGTACCATCATCTACCCAAGCAGTAATTTCTAACACTTCGGGGCAAGTTGGGCGGTCAATTACCAGACTATGATATCTGGTAGCAATCATAGGATTCTCTAATCCTTGAAAAACCCCGACCCCAGTGTGAGTTACCTGAGAAGTTTTGCCGTGCATTAACTCTGGAGCAGAGACAATATTACCACCAAATACCTGACCAATGCTTTGATGGCCTAAACATACGCCTAAAATTGGCAGGTTAGTACCGAGTTCTTGAATTAAATTTAAAGATATACCTGCATCTTCTGGACGACCAGGCCCAGGAGAAATGACGATCGCATCAGGATTTAATCCTCGGATCTCATCTAAAGTTATCTTATCGTTGCGAAAAACTTGAATATCTGATGCGACAGGGAAATCAGATGCTAGTTCTCCCAAGTACTGCACCAAATTATAAGTAAAGCTGTCGTAATTATCGATGACTATAATCAACGCTCATAGCTCCTGGTTACTAATCTCACCATGTTTAGTTTTTACCAGATTTGAGTTGCTATAAACGTCATTGTTACAAATTAGAGACTGGGGATTAGTAAATGAGGATAAAGACGATGGAATTTTACCCGCTCTTTTTTGGCTTTTGAGTGGGTTTAACTATATTAATAATAGGGATTTAATCGGGTGTCAGCACTACAAAGCTGAGATAATTAAAACTACTAAGGGTGGAAGCAACAGGGTTGCAGCAACTAGCACTGCTACCAAAGCAGAAACTAGTACTGCACCTGCGGCACAGTCCTTGGCAATTTTGGCTAACTCGTGGTAGGTCTGTTTTACAGTCAAATCTACAAGAGACTCGATCGCCGTATTCAACAATTCCATTACCAGGACTAAGCCGCTAGTGATACCAATAATGGCTATTTCTACAGCTTGCAAATGTAAGAAAATACTTAAAGCGATCGCTAAAGTACAAACACTCACATGAATGCGAAAATTTCGCTGAGTTTGAAAACTATAAGTAATTCCAGCCCAGGCATATTTAAAGCTAATCAATAAATTAGTGGCAACTTGCCAAGAAAGTTCCCGTTCTTTCATTACTAGTGATGGTAGGCTGTTTTGCGTTGGTGGCGGGGAGACTTGTTGGGACATAGGCTTAAAAATAAAAACTTGGGATAGGTTCAGTGAGAAATCTTCGCCGATTTTAATCTGCTACGTGGTTTTAGGCAATTTTCTCTTAAAGTTTTATAAAAGCATGGTTAAGGATAAATACTCAAAAAACGGCAAAACTTTAATAATTAATGTTTATCTTGATACCAACAGCATCTAGTAATACTACTTGTTGTTGCAGCATTGCTATTAAACTTTCTTCATCAGGATGATCCCAGCCCAACAGGTGTAATAAACCGTGAGCCGTTAACCAAGCTAACTCAGTTGACAAACTATGCTCTTGTTGACCAGCTTGGCGCTGCGCCGTATTGATGGAAACAACAATATCACCTAGATACAAAGGTTCTGCCACCATTTCCGGATTTTGCGGCAAATCTGCCTCTAAAGCCGCAAAGGCTAAAACATCTGTAGGTTTGTTTTGCTGACGATATTGGGCATTAATCGCTTGAATCTCTGTATCATCTGTTAGCCGCAATCCGATTTCGTAGCTTGGTGCAGGCGGAAGAGAAGAATCCAGAATTTCTAACCAGCGATGAAACCAGTCTTCCCAAGTTGCAGAGGAAACCTGACTATCTATATATCCAGAAGCCTGAGCAGCTTCCGGGGAAGACTCAAGAAAACAGTCTTGTACATCTAGTTCAACTTGTACCAAATACTCACTCTCCTCACTCAGCACTTTAGGTTTTTGCTTACGATTAGCGAGTTAAGTAAGCAAGGCCTACGAGAACAGCTAAAAGACCTATGGCTGTCAGGACAAAATGTTTTGCAGAAGTACCACCCTTACGCACCATATTTCTCATGGCAAGCTTGACGTAGCTGGGTTGGGACTCTGTGGAAGGAGAATTACTCATAATGAATAAATCACGAATGCTTTTATATATAAATGTAACAGGTGATGGTGAGGATTGGGGACTGGGGATTGGGGACTGGGGATTGGGGACTGGGGATTGGGTAAATTTTTCTTCCCTTACACCCCTAAACCCCTAAACCCTTACACCCCTAAAACCCTAATTTCTAACTAGCTTCACCTTCTACAACTTGATTCTCCTGACGTAGATAGGCTTGGATGAACATATCTAGTTCACCATTCATCACATCAGCGATCGCAGTTGTTTCTGCATTGGTACGTAAATCCTTTACCATCTGGTAAGGATGGAATACGTAGTTACGAATTTGGTTTCCCCAAGAAGCTTCTACCATATCGCCGCGAATTTGGGCAATTTCTTGAGCTTTTTGCTCTTGAGCAATAACCAACAACTTAGCTTTCAGGCGGGCGAGGGCTTTCTCTTTATTTTGTAGCTGGGAACGTTCTTCCGTACAGCGTACAGCAATGCCTGTGGGAAGGTGAACCACTCGCACTGCTGTTTCTACTTTGTTGACGTTCTGTCCACCTTTACCACCAGAACGAGTTGTAGTGATTTCCAAATCTTTGTCTGGAATATCCAACTGCACCGTATTATCTAATTGCGGCATAACTTCCACCCCAGCAAAACTAGTTTGCCGCTTGCCGTTGGCGTTGAAAGGGGAAATTCTCACTAAGCGATGAGTGCCTGTTTCTGACCGCAAGTAACCGTAGGCATAGCGACCAGTAATTTCTAAGGTGGCTGATTTAATTCCCGCCTCATCACCTTCTGACTCTTCTGCTAAAGCTACCTTGTAGCCTTGGTCTTCAGCCCAACGGGTGTACATTCTCAGCAACATAAATGCCCAATCTTGGGCATCTGTTCCGCCAGCACCAGCGTTAATCGTTAATACTGCCCCTTCCGCATCATAGGGGCCAGAAAGTAACTGTTGTAATTCCCACTGGTCAAGGTCTCGATTGAGCTTAGTGATAGTAGATTCCGCTTCTTGCAATAGTGCTTCGTCGGTTTCCAACTCCAACAACTCAACCACCGCCCTAGTATCTTCTAGATTGGCGTGCCACTGATGATATCTTTCTAAGTGGGCTTTGAGGTCATTAAGTTCTTGCAGCGTTTTCTGGGCTTGGTTTTGGTCATCCCAAAATTCCGGCTGTGCTGCAATTTGTTCTAGGTCTTGAATTTTGGCTTTGAGTGCAGGTACGTCAAAGATAGTCCTGGGTTTTACCCAGGCGGCTAGACAACGTTTCGATTTCGCGTTTCAGTTCTAAAACTTCCATAAAGCTCGCTCAGAATACAGCGCTTTGGATGATATTGTATTTGATTTTTTGATTTTAGCGGTAATTGGTCACGTCACGTCGCTTCGCTCCGAATTCAAAATTCAACCCCTACACCCTTACACCCCGTCTCACAAAAAAACCTGAACAGTTACGAGAACAAGTTCAGGATGGAATTTGTAACAATTTTTTTAATCAAAAAAATATTAAATTCGACGCTACATCTTTAGTTATCTATGCTTCTTCTGAGTTCTCGCTCTTATGTCCTGGGGAAGATTCATAGAGTGCATCCAATTGTTGGCGTGCATCTTCTACATTAATTGAGCGCATTACCAACAGAGGTTCTTTGATGAATTTACCTGCACTATCCAATAATTCTGGATGTGGAGCTACCCTTCTGCTGGAAGATAAATAACCGTAGCCTCCCTGATTTACCACTTGTGAGTTTCTGGTTGAGTAATTCCCTCGTGATCCTTCGCGATCAAAACTAAACATGATTAAGTTGCGAATTAAATTGGCAACCGCTATAACAGCAAGAATTGTAAAAGCTAGAATGTAAAGCAGGTGTAACATCGGATTTTCCTCCAGGGACAGCAATTTTTAAAAATCTATACTTTAAACTCTTTTTTTCGCCTTTTTATTACCATTGGCGAGAATAAATACTTGACACAATTGAAGTGCATTTATGTCTATGTATGAAAATTTGTCAACATTATTAGAATAATGGTAACAGAGGATACATTATTTTTTAATTAAAATAATGTTAAGGATTTAGTCGCACCACTGCAAGCTATGTAATTTTTGCCATCGATTAGGTTGGCTGCTGAGAACGAAAGCGTGCTGCCACATTCCAACATTCAGTTACTAATTGATGCCAAGGTGTCATCGTTGCCATATCGATTCCGACTTGTCCTTCAGTCGCGCTAAACAGCATTTTTGCTGTGTTTAGTTCTTCTTGGGCTTGCTTAACTCGCAACAGTAAGTCTTGTTGCGCTTGTTCATCCATAAATGAGAGCCGTTCTGTTTCCAAAAAGCTACGCGATCGCGTAAACCAATACTGGAAATCGTCTAACAACGGTTCTAGTACTGTTTTTAGCAGATCAGTTCCCGGTAAGTTCGAGTCTGACATAAATGAGAGAGATACTTCTAATTTCTTTATCAATATTAACTCTATTTACGTTTCTTAACATTACTATACGCTATCTCTCAAGAAATATCTCATGTTATTAGTAGGTATAAATAAAAAACTATACTCAGTAGCTTGGTAGATGTTGGCAGTTGATTGTTTCGATTATGTTGAATGAAAAAACCTCAGATAATCTTTAGAATTTAAAGATAGTCATTGTCATATTCCTCTGATGCAAAAGTACCTTGATGACGAAGGAAAGCTTACACAGCAGGAAGATAAGCTCATGTTATATTTGGGTAGATTTTGAAAACTTCAATTGATCAGTTACTCTTGCAGTCACTTCGCTAATGGTTCAGCAGCCAATGTCGCCTAATCAAGACCCCAACAACCAGCCAGAACAACCAGAAAAAATCTATTTACCGCGTACCAGCGAATCAGAGACATTGAAAAAGATTCGCCACACCGCTTCCCACGTAATGGCAATGGCAGTACAGAAACTGTTCCCTAAAGCGCAAGTGACAATTGGCCCCTGGATTGAGAATGGGTTTTATTACGACTTTGATAGTCCAGAGCCATTTACTGATAAGGATCTCAAAGCCATTCAAAAAGAAATGGTGAAGATCATTAACCGTAAGTTGCCAGTGGTGCGGGAAGAAGTGAGCCGGGAAGAAGCGGAACGGCGCATTCAAGAAATCAAGGAACCTTATAAATTAGAAATCCTGGCAGATATTAAATCAGAACCGATCACAATTTATCACCTGGGAAATGAGTGGTGGGATTTGTGCGCCGGGCCTCATGTGGAAAATACCAAAGATTTAAATCCCAAAGCAATTGAATTAGAAAGCGTGGCGGGTGCTTATTGGCGGGGAGATGAAACCAAAGCCCAATTGCAACGGATTTATGCTACAGCTTGGGAAAGTCCAGAACAACTGGCAGAGTATAAGCGCCGCAAAGAAGAAGCCCTACGCCGTGACCACCGTAAACTAGGTAAAGAACTAGGATTATTTATCTTTTCTGAGCAAGTGGGGCCTGGTTTACCCTTGTGGACACCCAAAGGTACCTTGCTACGCAGCACCTTAGAACAATTCCTGCAACAGGAACAGCTCAAGCGTGGTTATTTACCTGTAGTTACCCCCCATATTGCCAGAGTAGATTTATTTAAGACTTCTGGACACTGGCAAAAATATAAGGAAGATATGTTTCCTTTAATGGCGGAAGATGAAGCAGCCGCAGCAATTGAGCAAGGCTTCGTCCTCAAGCCAATGAATTGCCCCTTCCACATCCAAATATATAAGAGTGAATTGCGTTCTTATCGGGAACTACCAATGCGCTTGGCTGAGTTTGGGACTGTTTATCGCTACGAACAGTCAGGGGAATTAGGCGGTTTAACCAGAGTACGCGGTTTTACTGTTGATGATTCTCACTTATTCGTGACCCCAGAACAGTTAGACAGCGAATTCCTGAATGTTGTGGATTTGATTTTGTCAGTGTTCAAGAGTCTGCAATTGAAAAACTTTAAAGCTAGACTCAGTTTCCGTGATCCAGCCAGCGATAAGTACATCGGTTCTGATGAAGTTTGGAACAAAGCCGAGGGTGCAATCCGTCGTGCGGTGGAACAGTTGGGGATGGAACACTTTGAAGGAATTGGGGAAGCGGCCTTTTACGGGCCGAAATTAGACTTTATTTTCAGCGATGCTTTAGAAAGAGAGTGGCAACTAGGAACTGTACAGGTAGATTACAACTTACCAGAACGCTTTGATTTAGAATACGTCGCGGAAGATGGGACTCGCAAACGTCCTGTGATGATTCACCGTGCGCCTTTCGGCTCCCTAGAACGGCTGATTGGGATTTTAATTGAAGAGTATGCAGGGGATTTCCCCCTATGGTTAGCACCGGTGCAAGCCAGATTGTTACCTGTAGGTGAAGCCCAGTTAGACTTTACCAAAGATGTAGTAGCAAAATTGCGATCGCTAGGGATTCGTGCCGAAGTTGATACCAGTGGCGATCGCCTGGGTAAACTCATCCGCAACGCAGAGAAAGATAAAATACCCGTAATGGGGGTAGTGGGAGCCAAGGAAGTAGAAACCAACTCCTTAAGTATCCGTACCCGTGCTTCCGGAGAGTTAGGAGCTATACCTGTGGATGAAGTGGTGCAGAAGATGAAGGATGCGATCGCTAACTACGAAAACTTTTAGTAATTACTCAGCTGGGTATGACCCAGCTAGAAAAACTCAATCTATTAAGTATGAAAGAAGATAAAGTCCAATATCTTTTGCCGCAATTATAAACTCTAATCTGATTTTAGGGCGATTTTTCTAGGCGATCGCTCCCATAGTTTTCCAGACTAATCTAGAATTAGACTGGATGAATTTGCTACACCTTGCCACTCATATCCGATGCCTAGCCTCAAACTCTCGCTGACTGGATTGCAAATCATCAAACAAGCTCGAAGCGAAAAAGGTTGGACAATTGATAATCCATGTTGGTTAGAACAAGCAAGTCAAGTGCTTGAGCCTGGGCGTAACTGGGAAAATGCGGAGGTTTTTGCAGCCGGGGTATCTTTAGCCACCTGGAAACGCTTCCTCAAAGGTGATGCGATCGATGCGTCGGTATTTAAAGCCTTTTGTCAGGTTTTGGGATTGAATTGGCAAGACTTAGTGGAACGTCCCCCTAACTCATTCATCATTGGGACAACCCAAATCCCCAATATTCCCTTATTTTTTGGACGACGTTATGAACTGACAACACTCAGCCAAGCAATTGAACAAGGAACACGCCTAATTGCTATTACAGGGATTGGGGGTATGGGGAAAACGGCTTTAGCCACAAAGTTAGTAGAAAGCAGGTCATCTCATTTTTCTCAAACCCTATGGTTTTCGTTTCACCACAACCCACCTGCCAAGGATAAAATACCAACTTTAGTACCACAAACCCTGATGGTTTTTGATGGTTGGGATGGCATTTTGGGGGGTAATCGAGGGGGACAATATCGCCCAGAATATGAACCATACGCAGATTTTCTCCGCACAGTGGTACAAACTACTCATACTAGTTGTGTAATTATCACTAGCCGAGAACAACCAGAAGGGTTAAATATTTTAGGCGCTGGGGGTGCAGTGATTTTCCCCCTTGGTGGACTAATGGAAGGTGCTATTGAGCTTTTGCAGCATCATCAACTGACTTTTAATGCTCAACAGTGGATTACGCTAGTCAATCAATATGGTGGTAATCCCTTATTTCTCAATATGGCGGCTAATTTCATTCATGAATTATTTGCTGGGGATGTGGGAGAGTTTTTAGCTTCTGGAACCTTAGTGGCTGGAGAATTTGCCCCCCTCGTAACACAATGGCTGAAGCAGATTTCTACTTTAGAACAAATACTGATCAAATCTTTGGCTACAAAGGTGCAAGGATTCACTCGCCAAGAGATACTACTACACTTAGCAAGTCGCGCTGCCAATGGGGATATTTTAGCAGCGCTCTTATCTTTAAAGCGAAGAGGGTTGATAGAAACGATGAAAGATGGTGAATTAGAACGCTTTTATTTACAGCCTGTCATTCTCAAGTGTGTGCAGCGTTTATTTTAACCACCACCACCGCCGCCACCGCCGCCACCACCGCCACCACCGCCACCACCACCACCACCACCTCCTCCTCCTCCTCCTCCTCCATCACTGCTTCCATCACTTCCGTAACTAACACTAACACCACCACTTCCACGGAAAAAGAAAATAAAGAATAAGAACAGTAAAAATCCCCACAATATCAACTGACTCCCATCAATAAAAGATTGTGAACTTTGCCAGATAGGAGTTTTTATCTCAGTCCCCGTGGGATCAAATTTCACCTGAATTTCTAATTCTTCCCCTGGTTCCAGAGATGTTTGAGCAACAGCCTCAACTGTATTTGCATCTACTTTACGGACGTTGGCAGCTACACCAAAGCTTTGGAAATCTTTGATATTATTAGCCAATTGTTCAGGAAATTTTACTCTGACTCGTGCCTGTTTAATAGGGGCTTGACGGTCAGCAAAAATGGCTTTCCAATAGACTTGAGCATCATTATCACTTACGTGTAATCCACCTACAACGCGATATTTTAAGACAAAAGTATGGCTTTCAGGCGCTTTAAGTTGATGTTTCCAACGAATCCAAAGTTGGTTATTTTCTGTACCTGTTTCGCTGGGTAATAATTGACCATTCTCTGATACTGATACTTCGGTAATTTGGTCTACTTTATCTAGGGGAATGTAACGATAGCGCTGGTTTTTATAGTCTCCGGTAAATGTATATTTCTGAGTTTCGGTAACGTACATATCACCATTAGTTTGTACGGCGATATCAACATTCATAAATTCCCAATAGAAAGGCACTGATTGAGCTTGGACATGATTGAGAGAAAGCCCAAGACTACAAAAAAGAGCGACGCAAAATAGACACAATCTTTGGATGCTTTTAGTCCACATAGTTTGAATCATTGATTACTATTAGTTAATTTTGAATTTTGAATTGATTAATTCCTGGCGTTGGGTGGCTAAAAACTTTCATTCTTTTTGCACCTCTGCGTGAGATAAATCGCCCTCCAAATAGATAACATCCACCTGCTCAACGTGCTGTGTTTTACCATCCAGCAAACAACTAATAGTCATATCTCCCATGACATTGATTGCAGTCCGACAGCGATCGAGAAACCAATCCACTGTGATTAAGAGGGCAATATATTGAGTCGGCAATCCTACCGCCGTAAATACCAGAGTCATTGTCACCAGTCCAGCTTCAGGAATCCCCGCAGCGCCCACAGAAGCGATAATGGAGGTGAATACCACCATCAATTGTTGGGGTAGATTTAAATGGAGTCCCAACAGCTGACCAACAAATAAAGCAGACATGGCTTCATATAAAGCCGTCCCATCATTATTGAAATTGCTACCTACCAAAGCCCCCAAAGATGCGGAAGATTCCCTCACGCCGATTTTCTGCATCAAAGCTTGGAAGGTTACAGGCATGGCGGCTGTGGATGAAGCGGTAGAAAAAGCTGTTAACAGTTCATCGCTACCACCACGGAGAAACCTTTGGGGACTTACCCAAGAACCAAATTTAACTCGGAGTGTATAGTAAATTCCTTGGAGAAATAGCCCAATTAATACGGCGACAATAAAGGCAGCTAAGGAGATGAATGGTTTAAAACCTTGTAAAGCGATGGTTTTGGCGACAATCCCAAATACGGCGATGGGAACTAGAGCAATTACCCATTTCAACACTGCCATCACAGCCTCAAACAATAAGCCAATTAGTTGTTCAATGGGTTGATAATCGTTCTTTTTTTGGGCAACCTGCTCAGTTTTGATGGCGCGCAAAACCACTCCAAAAGCCAAGGCCACGAACACTAGTTGAATCACATTGTTATCCACTAGGGGCTGTAGTATGGAAGGGGGAACTATATCTTGCAGTAATCCCCAAGGGTCTAGGGTTTTGTTTGTCGGTGCAGCGCCAAAGGATGCAACTGACCACCAACGCCCAGGCTGTAACAAATTGGCAACCAATAGTCCGATGATAATTGCCATGAGGGTATTGCTCAACAACAATATTGCCAGTTTTCGTCCTGAACGCCCCGGAATATGTACTGTCAGAAAGGCGTGGAGAATGGCGAGTAAAATTAACGGTGTGGCTAAAGCACGTAGGGCTTTGAGGATTAAATTGCAGGGGATGGTGAGATGATTGATTAAGTCGATGAAATTGGGATTTGGGTTACCTGCACCAAATAGGATTCCTACGACTACGGCTAGAATGAGAGCGATCGCAATCTGCAATGATAGAGGAAAGGTCTTCGAGAACACAAAGCCTTTGGAGTCACTCATAATCTTATTGATAAATTGTGGATTACTTTAAACTGTTACTGTTGTCTCACCGCAGATATCGACTACATTGACAATCCAAGCAGTATTTGGGAGCAAACGTTTCATGGTTTTCTCGATTATGCTTGTGTATGTTATCAATATCCTTGAATTAGTTGCTGTATACTAGTCAAGTTTTAGCTCACCACACAACTGATATAAAATTGAGCTTGACAAATTAGGGGTATAGGGGTGTGAATTTTTGAACCTCTTACACCCTCACACCCAATCTCAATAGAAAATCTGCGTGCATAAGCCCTAAAGTAATGGAAAAGGCTTTTTTTAACAGGTTGTAGTTTTAAAATACGTATATTGTTTGTCGGCTTTTTGTCTTTACTTTATGGCGTACTGCATCAATCCCGATTGTTCGCAGCGAGAAAATTCTGATACTAGTGCAGTATGTCAAAACTGTGGAACGCCACTCATACTTCAAAATCACTATCGGCTTAGGCATCTGTTGCAAACTGATAGACGTAGCTATACAGAAGTATTTGAAATCGAAGATTTAGTTAACCGAGATCAACCTAAAGTTCTCAAGTCGCTGAAAGAGGTAACGCCGCAACTAGAACGACTTTTTCAGCAAGAAGCGTCGATATTGCAGACTTTGCGGCATCCTGGTTTACCTATTGGTGAAGCACTATTTCCCCTGGTTTTAAACACAGGTCGTCAATTATGGTGTTTTGTGATGGAGAAAATTCCTGGTGAAGATTTACAGACTTGGTTATCTCACCATCAATATGTGACATCCTATAAAACAGCATTAGATTGGCTCAAACAACTAATGCAAATTCTCCAATTCGTACATCAGGAAAAGTTTTTCCATCGGGATATCAAGCCAGCGAATATTATGGTTTGTCCTGATGGGAAACTGGTATTAATTGATTTTGGTGCGGCGCGTAAAGTGACACAAACCATTATCAACCGTGAGCCTGTCACTATAATTAATTCCCTTGGTTATACTGCACCCGAACAACGTGATGGTCATGCCGTTGTGCAGTCAGATTTTTATGCACTGGGTCGGACTGTAATCTATTTACTCACAGGTATTGACCCAACAGGCGATCGCGTCCAAGATTTACTCAATTGGTCTAAATACATTCAAGACCCAAAAACTCCTAAAAAATTCATCTCTTTGCTTCAGGCGATGACGGATTCTTATCCCCACCACCGTCCGCCTACAGCACAAGCAATTCTCGCAAAGATTGAAAATATTGAGCAGCATTCGTACCCATGGCCAAAATTATTGTTGGGTGCGGCTTGTGGTCTGTTGTTGCTGTTCGCGGGGAAATCCTTATATCAGGAAATTACATTACCTCGGACTTGTGACAATATACTCAATGATTATCTGAGTTGTGGAGAAGAAAGCCTCACTCCTAGTAGCTTTTGGGGTAATAGTCAGCCGCCACCAGCAAAGCAATTGGGAATGGAAGAGTATCGCCATCAAAATTTTGAGGCAGCTGTAAAATTCTTAGAAACTGCTTTCCAGCAAGAATCAGATCCAGAAACCTTAATTTACCTAAATAATAGCAAGATTCACCAGCAATTTCCCGTAAATCAGATTCATACTATCGCTGTTGCAGTCCCTCTAGAACGACGCACTGATATAGGTCGGGAAATACTCAGGGGTGTCGCACAAGCTCAAACTGAGGCACTAAAACAAGGTCGAGCTTTACGCATTATCATTGCTGACGATAGTAATCGGGAAGATAGCAGAACTGGCAATAATGCCCGTAAAATTGCCCAGCAGTTAGTCAAATATCCTGATTTAATCGCTGTTTTGGGTCACTATAGCAGCGAAGCCACCAAAAATTCCTTACCGATTTATCGCCAAGCCGGAGTAGTGTTAATTTCTGCCACTAGCACTTCTCAAAATCTCAAAGACCCTTTTTTCTTTCGTACTGTCCCCAGCGATCGCATTGCAGCCCAAAAAATGGTAACTTACTTGCTGTCTGAATTGAAACAGAATCAAGTAGCTATCTTTTATAGTCAAGGTAGTGAGTATGCTGAATCTCTTTCCCAGGCTGTTCGAGAAAGCACAAAATCTCTTCCTTTGAAGGTGATTGATCATCAAGCGGCTTTTAATTTAGCCAGCGATCGCTTCAATGCCATAACAGCGTTAAATCAAGCTCAAACCCAAGGTGCAAAGGCAATTGTCCTAATTCCTGATGCCGGAGTAGGGTTATATAATGCAATTCCCAATGCCTTACGAGTGATTCAGACGAACATCAATCAAGTTTGGATTGTTGCCGGTGACAGTCTCTACAGTTCTGACTCCTTCAAATCAGAGAAAGTTTTTTCCTCACCCGAAATCCAATACACAGCTTGGGCAGTTTTTTGGCATCCCCTTAACGAGATGAATTCAACCTTTGTCAAGGAAGTCCAAAACCTCTGGAAAATTGATCTATCCTCTCTTCTCCGCAACACTGACATTACTTGGCGAACAACAACCAGCTATGATGCAATGTTAGTTTTGAGTCAAGCCATCACCCAAAATCCTACTCGCCTCGGTATTCAAAAAACACTCAGCCAACCCCAATTTTCCGTTACAGGTGCAACAGGAGTAATTCAATTTGCAGGAAGCGATCGCCAAAATGGAAAAATTACGATGGTAAGATTCCAGCGTAATTGTGATGATAATGGTTTTGTTGTTATTCCCAGCGATCGCTCT
Source organism: Trichormus variabilis 0441 (assembly GCF_009856605.1). NCBI lineage: Bacteria > Bacillati > Cyanobacteriota > Cyanophyceae > Nostocales > Nostocaceae > Trichormus > Trichormus variabilis. The sequence continues at coordinate 4,760,046 of NZ_CP047242.1, forward strand.
TTACAATGTCGATAGTTGGTATGTTAGGTATGATTATGGAAGCGATCCCTACAGCAAGTCATGGAAAACGAGCCATTGGTTAGATTCCACAAGCTAGTACTAGATAGGCTGTCAGTATTATATTATTCTCAAGATGCCCAACAAGTCTTCTCTGGAAATGCTCCTTTTTTCCAGTATTGTCTAACCTTTACAGCCGCTCTTTGGAAAAGTGCTTGTGAATTTTGAGTTGATGTTTCTTGAAGTTCCTTAACCTCTCCATTAGATTTGTCTAGCCACAGCGCCCCAAGATCATCTTCATGGGGACCGAAGAGGTAAGTAACCCCGCGTTCATCCTCTTGTTCTTTTAAAATCAATACGTAAAAAGCCATAGCTCATAATGTTGTCTATACATATTGTTTACTCTATTTGTAACTCATTTAAGTTAATTTCTATTATCCTTCTGGTGGACTCCATAAACGACCAGAGCGTATAGTTGCATGATGAGCCGTTCTGTAGTCGGTATTAAAAATCACCTCAAACCTTGACTCAAAGTATTCATGTTCCAGTAAGCGTAAATCTTCAGCCAGATAATTACCTTGTTGTAATCTAAACCACGCATCAGCTATATCTGGATCAGGATCAAAGTAATCAAATCTATCATCTAATTGATGTTGGCGATAAAATACATGATTTTTTATTCGTCTAATGCGAAACTCTGCCCAACCCGTATGAAGTGCAATTTCTGATACATCATCAGTATTACGACGTATAGCATTGTATGCTTCAGGCGCATATTGCTCCCAACGTTGTAGATATTCCATTGTTATAGTTTTAATATATTATTTTTTTATATGTAAATATAATAACATCGTTTCATGATGAATTGGGTTTATTTACTAATATTAGCTTGTTGAAAATCAGACAATTACTCTTCTCTCAAATAATCAGTACGGTTCCATTTTTCTGGCATTGACTATTAACTAATGACTAATTGAGCAGTTACGTGGGATGCTGGTTGATTGGTAATGTGAGTAGTCCATAGTTCAAAAGCTAATGACTATTGACTAATGACTGTTAGGTGAGTATTTATAAATGTCTGTTGTTTCTTCTGTCACGGTTAAGGTTCCTGGCACAACTGCTAACTTGGGGCCTGGTTTTGACTGCATCGGTGCAGCCTTGACTATATATAATCAATTCCAGTTCACCCGCCTGGAAACGAGTGAGTTAATTATTCAAGCCACAGGCGCGGAAGCTGAACGCGTACCAACTGATGAGAGTAATTTACTTTATCAGGCGTTTGTCAAGTTATATCAATATATAGATCAGACACCACCAGGGGTAAAAGTCGAGATTGAGTTGGGTGTACCACTGGCGCGGGGTTTGGGGAGTTCGGCTACGGCGATTGTTGGAGGTTTGGTGGCGGCGAATCGATTGGCGGGTGAGCCGTTGTCTCAGGCGCAGGTGATGGAATTAGCGATCGCCATTGAAGGACATCCTGATAATGTCGTACCCGCGTTGGTGGGGGGATGTCGTCTGGCGGCCACCGGTGCTATGGGTTGGGAAATTTGTGATGTTCCCTGGCATGGTGATATTGTCCCAGTGCTGGCAATTCCCGATTTTGAATTGTCCACCTCAGAAGCACGGCGAGTTTTACCAACAGAATATAGTCGCGCAGATGCGATTTTTAATACTGCTCATTTGGGGTTATTGTTGCGCGGCTTGCAAACAGGTAAGGGAGAATGGTTAAGGGCAGCTTTACAAGATAAGTTACATCAGCCCTATCGCCAAGCTTTAATTCCTGGTTACGATGCTGTGAATACTGCGGCTGTGGCTGCTGGTGCTTACGGTATGGTGATTAGTGGCGCGGGGCCGACACTGTTGGCTTTAGCGGATGTATCTCATGCGGCAGCTGTTGCGGCGGCAATGTCCACAGCTTGGCGAGAGGCGGGAATTAAGGCTGTAGTGCGATCGCTTGCTCTCGATACTCATGGCGCAACTTAACAATTCAAAATTCAATATGAAAGAACTTAATCCCAGCTTGCCTTTAAAGCAAATTCAGTCGGAGATGACAGCACTCCAGTCGCAAATTCAGGTGCTTGAGCAAGAACGTGCTGCACTCACTATTAATAATGATGTAATGACTCATGAGGATGATTCGCCTTTCGCCATTGTGGAAGCTTATCGTCGCCAAGCTAGGGAAAATGCCCAACTATTTGCGGAAATCAAAGGCATAGAAGATGCGATCGCCGCTTTAGACACACAACTACAACACAAAAAAGCTGAATTAGCGCGTTTGCCAAGGAGACAGCAACAAATTAACCAAGAGCAACAATTAGAAGCAGCGAAAGAAGTGGCTCAAGTCCATGCGGAACGAATCAATGAAATAGCCCAAGAACTGGCAGCAGAAATCCGTTTGCTCAAAGCCTGCGCTGATCAACTCAGTCCTTTATATTGGCAGGTTTATTACAAACCCTTTATTACCGGGTTCAAAACCATCTCAGTTCCCTATGTCCGTTCAGATGGGGCAGTTTGGACAATTGTCAATCGCATTGTTTAGGGAATCTTGAAAAATTACTCCCCTAGAATAGAGGTAATACAAAGATTTGTAACGGTGGTTGGAGCCACCGTTTTTTATTGACGTTACAAAAGTTTATGCCTAGAATGGGCTGGCAGGCAATTACCATGAGTATTTATTCCTGATTATCATGAGAATTGCAGAATCATTGAGTATAAATTCTTATCTATAACCAAAATTTAATTTTCCAGAGATAAATAAAGTTTACAAAAGTAACAATTCCTTAATATAATGTAATTAAAAGCGAAAAGAAAAAACGATTGTCAGAAGTGATGAATCTCATTGAGTTTCCCTGGCTAACAGCCATAATTGCCTTACCCTTGGTGGCAGCCCTAGCCATCCCCATAATTCCCGACAAAGAAGGAAAAACGGTTCGTTGGTATGGATTGGGTGTAGCCTTTGCAGACTTTGCCTTAATGATTGCCGCCTTCTGGCATTATTACGACTTCCAAAGTTCGACATACCAATTTGTAGAAAAATACCATTGGCTTCCTCAAATAGGTTTGAATTGGTCTGTAGCAGTTGACGGCTTATCAATGCCCTTACTGTTGTTAACAGGCTTAATTAACACACTCGCAATCTTCGCGGCTTGGAAAGTAACCAACAAGCCGCGATTATTTTATGGATTGATGCTGGTGATGTACAGCGCCCAGTTAGGGGTGTTTGTTGCCCAAGACTTGCTACTATTCTTCCTCATGTGGGAAATCGAGCTAGTTCCTGTCTACCTGCTGATTTCCATCTGGGGAGGCCCCAAACGCCGTTATGCAGCGACCAAGTTCATCCTTTACACTGCTGCTGCTTCTATATTTATTCTCGTAGCTGGATTTGCACTTGCATTCTCTGGAGATACAGTTACTTTCGACATTGCAGCTCTGGGAATGAAAGAATATCCCAAAGCGATTGAATTATTAGCTTATGCAGGATTTTTAATTGCCTTCGGTGTAAAATTGCCAATATTCCCTCTCCACACATGGCTACCTGATGCTCACGGTGAAGCATCTGCCCCTGGTTCCATGATTCTGGCTGGTGTGTTGCTGAAAATGGGTGGTTATGCCCTCATCCGCTTCAACATCGAAATGTTGCCTGATGCCCATGTTTATTTTGCGCCAGTCTTAGCAATCTTAGGTGTAGTTAACATTGTTTATGGTGCTTGCTGCGCCTTTGCTCAAACCAACCTGAAACGCCGCCTAGCTTACTCTTCCATCGCCCACATGGGATTTGTGCTAATCGGTCTAGCTTCCTACACAGAAATTGGTGTGAGTGGAGCAGTGTTACAGATGGTCTCCCACGGTTTGGTTGCGGCTAGCTTGTTCTTCTTAACTGGTGTGACTTACGAACGTACCCACACCTTATTGATGGACAAAATGGGCGGTATTGGTAAGGTGATGCCCAAAACCTTCGCTCTTTACACAGCAGGCGCAATGGCTTCTCTAGCCTTACCCGGAATGAGTGGCTTCGTAGGAGAGTTGATGGTGTTCATTGGTATCGCTACCAGCGATGTCTACAGTTCCAGCTTCAAAGTCGTAGTTGTTCTACTGTCCGCAGTGGGTGTAATTCTGACTCCAATTTACTTGCTGTCTCTATTGCGCCAAGTCTTCTACGGCAAACAAAGCGAAGAGTTACATCTTGATGCTTTCATCCCTGATGTGAAACCTCGTGAATTGTTCATCACCGCTTCTTTATTACTTCCCATCATCGGTATCGGCTTGTATCCCAAATTGATTACCCAAACCTATGATGTGAAGACTGTAGAAATAGCAGCCCACGCTCGTCAAGTGTTACCAGTGGTTGCAGGACAACAGCCATCAAGCCTGTACTCCCAAATTTTCACTGCACCAACACTGGCTAATGCTGAAGTTGAAAGTTTAGTTAATATCTCTAAGTAAATATATCTCTCAGCAATGGTGCTGAAAGTAAATCCTAAATATGACGGAAACTAGGGGTGGTTGCCAAACTACCCCTAAAATTTTGTAAAAGTGGCGAGAAACTCCATCCTTTCATGGGTAGTAGAGGTTGCTCAAAGCGTCGATGCAGGTAATAGGTAATGGGTAATAGTTCAATTACCTATTACCAGATTCCTCACCCACCAGGAGATGAGATAATTTATTTTGGTAAATTTTTAGACCATTCCTGAAAATCATGTTCGTACGATTCTCCGCTAGTTTTATAAGCTTTTATACTAGAGAATAATAAACCTAACCCCCAACCCAATAGGGGAAAAATCGCCCAAAAATAGCCAGGGCTTGTTAACAGATTCAAAACAAATAAAAATCCGTTGACACCAATAAAAGTAATCAGGTGTGTTTTAAATTCTTCTCGTCGTTGGGCGTGAAATCTCTGGCGTTTTTTATCTCCTATTTCTTGGCTCAACCATTCTTGTTCAGCAGCTTGCAAAGATGCGGATGAAACTCCTAGCTCTGAGGCGATTTCTATAATCTGCTGGCGTGAAATTTCTCCCTGTTGCTGACGGGCAAAAGCTTTTTGGAGAATCTGTTGCATTTGTTCTGAATTGTAAGTCATATAAATACCCAAGAGGATGAAAAAAGCTAGGAAGATTAGGCGAATTTTGAAACTTTAGCTACAAAACCATTAAAAATATATTGACCCGTTGTTACTAACAGCTAAGACCAACATTTTATATTTAAAAAAATAACCAATGCAGTAATTGAAAACACAAATATAAATATATTGAGTTTGTTCTTATTCGTGGGAATTTCCAAGAGATTTTAAAAATTTGTATATTTGGGAACAAAAAAATATTATATAATCCTCATTACTTTCTAATAAACTATTGCTACCTGGGTTAGTTTTAAATTTAAGTCAAGCTTGGGAGAACATAAATAAAGATACACAGCAATAGTCCAAACTTTTTTTAGAAAAATTGAAGCATTTTAGTTACATTATAAAACGTATGAGAAACACTTTAGATGATATAGAAAAAGCTATTAGTAACACTCGTAAAGCAATTGCTAACTTAACAGCACAGCAAAATCAATGTCAGAATCAATATACAGAAACAAAAATAGTATCTCAGTCTGCTCATGATGAAGCTTTAAAAGCTGCTTATGACGGTGACTCATCCTTGGCAATTAAGGCTTTATCTCAGGAGGTAATTCAAGAAAAAATTGCTACCTTACTTCACTCGCAAATCAAAGAACAATTAACAATTATTGAACTTCTAAATAATAACTTATCAATTTTGAATAACATAAAGTTTGCCTTAGTAAAATGCCTTCAAAATGAACCATCTCAGAATAACAATACTCAATCATTAGCTGCAAACTCACGTAGAGAACATACTGGAAAAGATTTATATAGTAACGAGTTTTCATCAGAGGATCTTCTTATTGAAAGAGTTAAAAAAGTAATTTCTGAAAAAGAATCTATAGAAGTAGAAAATATTAGCCTGGTTCACTCCCTTGTATTAGGAGGAACTTTTGGATCTTTCCTATCATCATCGACTAACTATGATATTCCACCCAATGACCTAAATATGGATAACCTAGATGCAATAGAATTATTAATGGCTATAGAAGAAGAATTTGATATTGAAATTTCTGATGCGGAAGCCGAGATGGTAAGAACAGTTCAAGAATTAGTGAATATAATTTTATTCAAACTAAGTTGAATTTGTTAGTCAATATATGCCAAGAAAAAGACATAATATCAGCTTTTTATTCTCCCTTAAAACTACAATTGACTGAGTTTTCTGCTAGCTAATAAAGTTACATAAAAGTGATTTTGATGTCTAAAATTTTCGTGGTTTTGGATATAGCCAGGAACTAAACAATCGGCTCACTCTAGGCATGACAACATAAGTTAGCAGCACAACCATAGTAACTGTAATGATCAACGAAATAATAAAGGGGGGTAAGCCACCCAGGAGAGGCGTGATAAATGTATTTAAAAAATTAATCAACACATATACAGATGCCCAAGTTAGTAAAGCTGTTTTATAGCGTGGTGGTGTCTTTAGTGGTTGGCCGGGAAGAGAAAACCAAGCTTCTAAGCCATTGATTTGCTGAACTTGGGGTTCAGACTCTACCAAAGTTTTGGCTTGATTTAGCCAATATTGGCGATCGCGCGATGTCATCCATGCCTTAAGATTTTCATAGCTGTCAAATCGAAAGATAATCACGTATTCTGTCCGCACTCCGAGTTGAGGGCGAATCACATTGGTTCCCATATGACCAGGGTAGGTTCTGGCAACAGTGGTAATATCTTTCAGCCAAGCTTCGTATGCTGTTTCACAACCTGGTTTGACAACTTGTGAAATGACCACTGTAATAATTTGCTCGTCTTGTTGCATTTCTATTGGTACTAATCAGAGTGGAAGTAAGGACGCACGGTGTGCGTCCCTATAGATTATTGAGGTGTAGCAAAGATTTTGTGAATTGGTATAAATACGACTCGTTTCTGGTAATTTTTAAACAAAAATATACCCAGTTTTATTGACTTCCAAGCGCACAACGTTTGCAGGGACAACTCCTGTGGGAGGAGGTAAAAACATCCCACCGTTGGTGACGACATAGATAGCGGTGCGGTCATCTGGACTTTGACCAAAGGCCACAGATGTACTACCAATTACACCTTGCTCGGCTTGAGCAATAATAGTTGTACTGCCATCTGTGCTGATTCTTACTACACTGTTATAAATGTGCGTTGCTCCGTAAAGATTGCCTTCCACGTCAAATGCAAAGTCATCAATATTAGTCTGCTTAACAAAGATTTCTGGCTCACCTGGGACATCTGCTATACCAAGGGGAATCCGCAGCAACAACATTTTTTCTGTATTGGAAACATATAGTTTATTACCAAAACGTTTGATGCCATTGGCGGCGGGGATGGGGTTATCTGCATTGCTACGAGCCAGCAAAGGATGTTCCAACCAAATCGATGCGTTGGGTTGAGCGATATCAATTAGCCAAATTGCACCGCGATAGGAATCTGCTGTTAAGTACCGATTGTCTGATAGAGGAGTGATACCGTTGAGGAATATGGCATCTGGCAAGGTCAACAAGGTTTCTACTGTACCATCTTTTGCAACTAGAGAAACTACGGGTACAGAATCAGCATCCCATCCTGTGACGACTAAACCACTATTGTTAGTAAAAGCTATACCACTTACTTTGCCTGGAACGCTGGTATGAATCTGCTGATTTCCATCGGGGGTGATGCGGACAATCTGACCGATTTCATGATTGGTTACGAAGATTGTACCATCGGCAGCGATCGCCAAATTTTCGAGAAAGGTATAAACAGGGAACGAGGTAATAACCTTGGCTGGAGCCAAATTAATCGGTGTTTGTACGTAAATAGGGGGTAACCCTGGGGAATCTGTCATATTAACCTACCACTGTAATTGAACTGGGCCACCAAACTTCCGCATCTCTGCAAAAAACTGGCCTTGCACTCCTCCATCCGGTAAGGTTGCCAAATAGACGGCTGTTTCTGCTCCCTCTTCTGCTGTAAACGGAGCATTATCACCCCCCATATCTGTTTTCATCCAACCAGGAGAATAGGCGTTCACCAGAATATTCGTACCTTGGAGTTCCTTAGCTAAAATCGCTGTGATGCCATTTACACCTACTTTAGAAAGTCTGTAAGATGGCGCTAAAGGATAATAATCATCGGAAATTGAAGACAGAGAAGCCATTTCTGTGGAAATATTGACGATGCGACCGTAGTTTTCTACCTGCATCAACGGAATTAATGCTTGAGTAATTCTCACTACCGCTAAGACATTAGTTTCCCAAGTGACACGCATTGTTTCCAGTTGCACAGTTAGTAAGCTGGATTCTTCTGGCTTAGTTGTGGGATTTATACCTGCATTGTTGACTAAAATATCTACTTTGCTATAGGTCTCACGCAACCATTTAGTAAACCTCTGAACACTCACATCATTAGTCACATCTAGAACACAATAATCTGCATCCAGTCCTTCGGCAGATAATTGCTGTTTGGCTGCTAAACCATCAGCTTCATTACGACTCGTCAGAATGACATGGAGACCAATTTGGGCTAATTTACGGGAAATAGCATATCCTAGACCTCGATTACTGCCAGTTATCACCGCAATTCTCTTTTGTTCCGTCATTTTTGTGACCTAAAGAATGCTTTTAGGTTTACTGTACTGAGATGTTATAAATTAAGCAAATTGATTGCAGCGATATATTTTATTAATGAAATTAATAGATTTATCCTCTATTGACCTCAACCTACTAGTTACGTTTGAGGTGCTTTTTGAAGAGCGAAGTGTCACAGTAGCCGCCCAGCGCTTGTATTTAGGACAACCAGCCATGAGTGCGGCTCTTGCAAGGCTACGCATACTATTTCAGGATGAATTATTTATCCGTATTGGTCGGGAAATGCAACCGACAGCAAAAGCTCTAGAAATTGCTCCAGGTATATCAGTTGCGCTTCAGCAGATTCGACAGACATTAGAATCTAGCCAAACCTTTGACCCAAAAACTTCTAAACATACCTTTGCCATTGGTAGTTCGGACTACACCAGCTATGTTGTTCTGCCCAAGTTGTTGGAAGTTTGTCGCCAGGTTGCACCAAGCATTGATTTTCGACTAATTGGTTTTGAGAAAGATAGTGTAGGAGACCTGTTAGAACAACGAGAAATTCATGTTGCGTTGGGTTTGTTTCAAAATCCACCCCGACAAACGAGACAAATGCCATTATTTGAAGAACACTTTGTTGGTCTTTGTCGCCGTGGACATCCTGTTGTCACTCAGGAGAATATGACACCGGAGACCTTTGCTTGTCTCCCTCAAGCTCTTTTTACTCTCCGAAGAGATGATATTGGTGAAATTGACAAGGTGCTTGCTCAATACAATCTTCAGCGTCGAGTAGTATTGACTACCCCCCACTTGCTCATCTTGCCAACTGTCATTTCATCTAGTGACTTAGTGACTGTCATTCCTTCACGACTGGTAACACCATTTGCTTACAAAGATACACTAGAAATTTTTGAACTTCCTGTAAAAACTGAACCTTGGATGATTTCTATGTTGTGGAGTAAACTTACAGATCAAGATCAAGCGAGTATTTGGTTACGGCAGATGCTCAAAAGTGTTTGTGAAGGAATTTAAGCTAAATCGCCGCATAATAAGCTTCATCTACTTTTAATGTTGTCTCTGTGATGAATTTGGCATCATCGGAAATCAGCAAAGGGCGTTGCTGATTAGTGGGATGATTTTTGTCGGGCTACGCTCCGCTAACGCTAACACGCATACCGCAGGCGGAACCCATAGGGTAGACGCATACCGCAAGCGGAACCCTTACCCCTACGGGGAAGCAAGCTACGCGTTAGCGTCTCCGTACCCTACGGGAAGCAAGCTACGCGCAGCGTCTCCGACAGGAGAAGGAGAAGGGTAGAATCAATATTCTGCTTTGTAACACTTGGCATATAGGGGAAATTTAAGTTGAGGATTTCTAGTAACCTTGGAACATAAAGATTATTTTTCTAACAAGATATTATGAACTTCTACTTTGTTTATCACAATATTTCGCTTGTACGGGAATGCTAAATCTGATATTTAAGAAGTGATAATATGCTTAATATTCCCGGTTATACTATCAGCGAAGAACTTTATGATGGTTCCAGAACCCTAGTTTATCGAGCTATTCGACAGGCAGACACCTTACCAGTGGTAATTAAACTGCTGAAAAATCCTTATCCCAGCTTTTCTGAACTGGTACAGTTCCGCAACCAATACACCATCGCCAAAAATCTCAACTATCCCGGAATCATCGCCACCCATAGCCTAGAACCCTTACATAATGGCTATCAGTTAGTAATGGAAGACTTTGGCGGAATTTCTGTGAAGGATTATTTCGTCCACAATCATTATGTCGCGTCTCTAGATAAATTTTTACAAATAGCGATCGCCCTATGCGACATCTTAGACATACTATATCGTCAGCGCATTATTCATAAAGATATTAAACCTGCCAATATTCTCATTAACCCAGAAACGACACAGGTTAAATTAATTGACTTTAGTATAGCCTCCTTGCTTCCACGGGAAACTCAAACTTTAATCAATCCCAACGTTTTGGAAGGAACATTAGGTTATATTTCTCCCGAACAAACTGGACGGATGAATCGTGGGATTGACCATCGCACTGATTTTTATTCTTTGGGGGCAACTTTTTACGAACTATTGACAGGAAAATTACCATTCCCCTCAGAGGACGCAATGGAGTTGGTACATTGTCATCTGGCAAAAGCCCCAACTTTAGTACATGAAATTAATCTAACAATTCCATCCGTACTCTCAGACATTGTTAACAAACTCATGGCGAAAAATGCGGAAGACCGCTATCAAAGCGCATTAGGTCTGAAGTATGATTTAGAAAAGTGCTTAGTCCAACTGCAAGAAACGGGTAAAATTGAGAGTTTCCCAATTGCTCAGAGGGATGTGTGCGATCGCTTCATTATTCCTGATAAATTATATGGACGAGAAGCCGAAGTAGAAACCCTACTCCAAGCATTTGAGCGCGTCAGTACCGGTAACACCGAAATGATGCTGGTAGCTGGGTTTTCGGGTATTGGGAAAACAGCCGTAGTCAACGAAGTTCATAAACCCATTGTTCGACAACGGGGTTATTTTATTAAAGGCAAATATGACCAATTTCAGCGTAATATTCCCTTTAGTGCTTTTGTACAAGCATTCCGGGATTTAATGGGGCAGTTGTTGACAGAAAGCGACGCTCAAATTCAGCAATGGAAAAGTCAGATATTAGCAGCCGTTGGTGAGAATGGACAGGTAATTATTGAAGTCATCCCCGAATTAGCAGGAATTATTGGTCAACAACCGCCAATCATAGAACTATCAGGAACTGCTGCCCAAAATCGGTTTAATTTATTATTTCAGAAATTTGTCCAGGTATTCAAAACTCAGGAACATCCCTTAGTGATGTTTTTAGATGATTTGCAATGGGCAGACTCCGCATCTCTCAACTTGATGCAGTTGTTGATGAGTGAATCAGGAGGGGGATATTTATTATTAATTGGGGCTTATCGAGATAATGAAGTTTCCGATGCCCATCCATTGATGTTCAGTTTGGCAGAAATTAGAAAAGCCCAAGCCACCATCAATACTATTACCCTTGCGCCCCTGAGTCAATCTAGTTTAAATCAACTAGTGGCAGATACCCTGAGTTGTTCATCGGCAATTGCCCAACCATTAACTCAATTGGTATATCAAAAAACCAAGGGAAACCCCTTTTTCAGCACCCAGTTTATCAAGGCGATATATGAAGATGGACTCATTACATTTAATGGGGATGAGGGAAATTGGCAGTGCGATATTGTGGGAGTTAAAGAGTCATCCCTTTCCGATGATGTTGTTGAATTCATGGCATTGCAGTTACAGAAATTGCCACAGACAACACAGAATATTCTCAAATTTGCGGCGTGTATAGGGAATAAATTTGATTTAGGAATTTTGGCGATTATTTGGGAAAAATCATTAACTGAAACCGCTACAGCCTTATGGAAGGCATTACAAGAAGGATTGATTTTACCCCAGAGTGAAGTTTATAAATTTTATGTCGATAGGGAAATACAGGATGAAGTCAAAGGTTCACAAACTGTTACCTACAAATTTCTCCACGATCGCGTCCAGCAAGCAGCATACTCATTGATTCCCGCAGAGCAAAAGCAGTATACCCATTTCCAGATCGGTCAATTGCTGTTGCAAGGGTTATCTCAGGGGGAACAAGAAGAACGGATTTTTGACATTGTCAATCAGCTGAATATGGGGCTAGATGTCATCACTAGCAATGAACAGAAACAAGAACTGGCGCATCTAAACTTAAAAGCTGGACAAAAAGCCAAACTCTCAGCCGCCTATCAAGCTGCTTACGACTATTGCACCATTGGGATGAGTGTATTATCGCCAGATGCTTGGCAGCAAGACTATCCACTCATGTACAGTTTGCACCGTGATGCTTCAGAAGCCGCTTATCTTTGTGGTAAATTTGACCAAGCCGAAGCCTTGTATGCAGAAACACTCACCTATGCTCAAGCCCCCCTTGACCAAGCCATAGTTTATCGCATACAGATGACACAGTATCAGCTCCAGGGACGAAATGCTGAGGCGATCGCTATTCAACGTCAAAGTTTACAGATGTTAGGATGGACAATCCCCACACAACCGGAGATGATACAAGCTGGCCTAGATGCGGAAATCGCCACAGTTCAGCAATTTCTAGAGCAGCATACCATTGAATCCATTCTTGCCGCCCCCAAAATGGTAGATCCCAGCATTGCCGAAATGCTGCGAATTTTACAAATTTTGTTCTACGCCGCCTGGCTCGATGGTCAAAGCACCTTAGCATTGCTAGCACTCGCCAAGATGACCACGCTGTCATTACAGTATGGTAACAGCGATATGTCTCCCTTTGGTTATGCCGGCTATGGCTTGATTGCTAATGGTGTATTCAAAGACTGCGCCACTGCTTATGAGTTTGGGGAAATGGCAGTACAGCTTTGTGAACAGTTTGATAATGCTGATGTGCGAGGGATGACAAATTTCATCTTTGCAGCTGATGTGCATAGCTGGAGTCGTCCCATTCGAGAGGCAGATACATACTATAACAACGCCTACCAATATGGGATGGAAGCGGGAAACTGGCTAACAGTAGGCTTCATGATGATGCAGAGTGGTTCCGATCGCCTAACTTATGGTAAACATTTAGATGATTTGTATGCGATCGCTCAAAATCATGCAGCCTTTCTTCATCAAATCAAAAGCTTAGATAACCTAGATGCTTTAACAGCAGGAGTTCTGCAACCAATTCGCCATCTCCTGGGGTTAACAAAAACGCTCTTCACCTTTGATGATGACGATTTTAGTGAAGCTGAATATTTGCAAAAATATGCCAATGCTCCCTATCACTTATCTTGGTTATATTCCGTTAAAATTCGCCATGCTTATTTATTTGACCAAAAATCCACCTACTCCGATTTAATCCCCCAACTGAGCATGATTGAAACCACTATTTCCAGTCATGCAAAAGTCCCTTCCAGCGTTTTTTATGTGGCATTAATGCACCTGGCGCTAGCTGAAACCGCTACCGAAGCATCTGAGCGTCAACACCATTGGCAAGCACTCCTCCCCCTAGAAACAAGCTTAAAGCGTTGGCTAAAAGCTTGTCCTGAAAATATCCGGCACAAGTTCCTCCTCATTCAAGCAGAAAAAGCCCGAATTAAAAAACAAAAAACCAAGGCTATAGAACTTTATGAACAAGCAATTAGCCAAGCTCAAGCAAATCAGTATGGCTACGAAGAAGCTTTAGCTAACGAACTTGCAGCTAAATTCTATCTCGACTGGGGTAAAGTAAAAATTGCCCAAGTATATATGCAGGAAGCCTGCTACGGCTACGCCCGTTGGGGAGCCAAAGCCAAAGCTCATCACCTAGAAAAAACCTATCCCCAACTACTCAAACCTATTCTGCAACAGCAACGAATCAACTTCAACCCCTTGGAAACTATTACCTTTCGTGGGGCCACTTCATCTACTCATACTACTACTACTAGTAGCACAAATATTTCAGAGATTCTGGACTTTACTTCTGTTCTCAAAGGCGCTCAAGCTATATCTGGCTGTATTGAATTAGACGAACTGATTGCCAACCTCACCCGGATTATCCTCGAAAATTCCGGCGCGAAAAAATCTGTACTCATTCTTCCCCTAGAAGAAACTTGGCAAGTTAAAGCAATTACCTCGGTTAATCAAGAGTCAAGTTCTCACACTAATATACAAACTATCCTTTCCTCACAATCAATAGAAGATTGTCAAGATATACCCCCAAAAATTATCAATTACGTAAAAAATACCCAGAAACCCCTGATTATAGACAATTGCCAAACAGATATTCCTGGGGTAATTGGGGAATATATGCTAGAGCATCAGCCAAAAAGTGTATTATGCACACCAATTATTCATCAAGGTCATTTAGTGGGAATTCTCTACTTAGAAAATGAACTCACAAGTGAGGTATTTAATAGCGAACATTTGCAAGTAGTCAATCTACTTTCTTCCCAAGCAGCAATATCACTAGAAAATGCCAGACTTTATCAAAAAGCCCAACAAGCATTACAAGATTTACAACAAGCCCAATTACAAATTGTCCAAAGTGAAAAAATGTCGGCACTGGGTAATTTAGTTGCTGGGGTAGCCCATGAAATGAATAATCCTTTGGGCTTTATTGCTGCCAGTCTTATGCAAGCTCAACCAATCATAGCTGACATTACCGAACACTTGAAGCTCTATCAAGAAAATTTGCCCGACAAGATTGAGAAAATCGCAGACCATGCCCAAGAAATTGACTTGGAATATATTTTAGAAGATTTGCCGAAGATGATTGAGTCGATGACAATGGCTTGTGAAAGACTCAAAAATATTAGTACCAGTCTTCGCACTTTCTCTCGTGCTGATAGAGATTATAAAGTACCATTCAATATTCATGAAGGTATTGAGAGTACAATTCTCATTTTAAAGCATCGTCTAAAAGCTAACGAACAACGTCCAGCAATTGAAGTAGTAACAGAATATGCTGATTCACCCATGATTGAATGCTTTCCAGGGCAAATAAATCAGGTATTTATGAACATTCTGGCAAATGCCATTGATGCTTTAGATGAGGCAAATATGGGACGTAGTTTTGCGGAAATTCAAGCAAATCACAACAAAATAATGATTAGAACCTTACTAGAAAATCAGCAAGTGAAGATTACTATTGCTGATAATGGGAAGGGAATGAGCGAAGAAGTTAAAGCCAAGATATTTGACCACTTATTTACTACCAAAATGGTAGGAAAAGGAACGGGATTAGGATTGGCTATAGCTCAGTCTATTGTGGTAGAAAAACATGGCGGAACGCTGACAGTAAATTCTACCCTTGGTGAGGGAACTGAATTTGTCATCTCCTTACCGATTTTGGATGAGTCCCAAAATTAGGGACTTCCAGATGAATAAATTTTAAATGTAGGGTGTGTCAGTGCAATAGTACCTAACTGTACTCAGAAATTATTCATACTGACGCACCCTACCAAACATTCCTCTGCTTTTACTCTTTATTAATGATTGTTATACATCCTTGGGTGAAGACGCGACGCCAGTCGCTACAACGGGGGGAGCCCCCGCAACGCGCTGGCTCATGAATCGCGTCTCTACAGATTGTTTATTTGTCACATTCTTTTTTTAAATTGGTATTACCTTGATGTTTTGGTGCGTAGTTGTCCACAAGCAGCATCAGCTTCTAAACCACGAGAATAGCGGACACTCACAGCAATATGTTGTTGTTGAAGCACTGTGAGGAACGCTTGAATACGATCGCCACTAGGGCGTTTATAGTCCACTTCTGAGATAGGATTATAAGGAATTAAATTAACG
This sequence comes from Trichormus variabilis 0441, assembly GCF_009856605.1. NCBI lineage: Bacteria > Bacillati > Cyanobacteriota > Cyanophyceae > Nostocales > Nostocaceae > Trichormus > Trichormus variabilis. The sequence continues at coordinate 4,776,015 of NZ_CP047242.1, forward strand.
TGATTTTGAAAACCTCGTAGATGCTTTGATAGTTCTAAAGCGTGTTCTGGCAAATCATTCACGCCAGCCAGCAGGATATATTCAAAAGAAATTCGTCTGCCTGTGATAGCTACATACTCTCGACATTCAGCCAGTAAATCCTCAATGTGATAGGAGCGAGCGCTGGGTATGAGTTGTTCGCGCAGTGCTTGGTTGGGAGCGTGGAGACTCACCGCCAGAGTCACTTGTAGATGATGTTCGGCTAATTGACTGATGCGATCGCGTATCCCTACAGTGGATAAAGTCAGCGATCGCTGGCCAATACCCACATCTTGATTTAAGCTTCTCAGCGCAGCCAAAACATTCTCTGTATTCAACAACGGTTCACCCATCCCCATGAATACAACATGGCTCACCCGTTGCTGAAAATCTTCTTGGACAGTGAGAACTTGATCAACAATTTCATGTCTTTCGAGGTTGCGTTTGTAACCACCTTTACCAGTAGCACAGAAATCGCAAGCCATCGGACAACCTACCTGGGTAGAAACACAGACTGTCAACCGCTTGTCTGTAGGAATACCAACGGTTTCCACGATTTCACCGTCGCTCAGTTGTAGGAGATACTTAACGGTCCCATCCGAGGCCACAGACCGATGGTGAATGGTAGAACGTCCAATGGGGACATCGGCAACAGCAGCCCGCCATTGTTTAGAGAATACAGAAATATCAGTGAGCGATCGCACTCCCTTGTGATAAATCCAATCGTGCAACTGCTTACCCCTATAAGCAGGCTGTCCTTGCTGCTGCACCCAACTAGTTAACTCCGTGACTGAAGCGCCGAGCAGGGGTAAACAAGGTTGTTGTGGCTGAGATGATGGAGTTAGTTGGGTAACAGGCGTAGCAGACATAAGAAATCACAAATTAATTCTGAATCTCTATCCTACAACTTTCATAGGAAGTTAGTGGCGATGTTAATACTTCAAAAGAAGTGCATTTTTCTGCATAGGCATCGAATTTGTCTTTTTATAGAATGTGTGGATACCTTGCCTAGTTGGATTTCTGTTCGGGTAGCGTAGCCATACTCACTTGCGTAGTTAAGACGTGGGAAGGGAAAGAGAGCAAGGAATACAAGTGTGGGTAATTTTCTGGCACATATCAAGTTACCCTAACAAACATCAAATAGTTGTGTGATCAGACAAACCATTGCTCTTGAATAAATATATTCTTAATATTTTGTCTATTGAGTACCATATATACTATCTGAAATGAAACTATTAGTAAAAGCACTTACATGGATACAAAGTTTAAAACCTAGCGACTTACAAGAGCCAAATAGAGACTTTAACTATATAAAACTCAAAATTTTCACAACTGAAACTAGTGAGCCTAATTGTGAATATACACAAATAATTAAACATTTAATTATAGATAGAGATATAAGTATGGTTAATGTTGATCAATTGATAATGAGCCAAGATTCACCTCAATCATCCACACTGAAAATTTTAGTTGTTGATGACCACCAGTTAATTTTAAGTGGAACGCTGAATGTACTACAGCAACAATATCCAGATGCAGCGATCTCCACAGCAAAAACAGTAGTTGAGGCGCTGACACAGATGAGAAATTCTGCGTTTGATTTGATTGTCATGGATTTATCAATACCCGAAAAAACTGGTGCGATCGCTTATATTGATACGGGTATCAATTTGCTACAACAGTTAATCCAGGAATATCCCCAACAGAATTTTTTGGTACAAAGTAGTTATGTCAAGGCTTTGGTCAGGATCAAACACGAAATTGACGAGCATCAAGGTGGCTTTGCGATCGCTGATAAGGGACTATGCGAATCTGAGATGATAGTTCGAGCTAATTTAGCACTACAAGGGGCAACCCACACCAAAGACATCAAAACTGGATTAGAGCTGAAGCCAGAGTGGTTAGAAGTACTAAAATTAGCTTTTGAAGAAGGTTTAACAGATATAGCAATCTGCAAACGGATTCACAGATCCGAGCGCGCCGTGCGTACATACTGGACGAAGATTCAAGATGTACTTGGCATTTATCCAGAACCAGGAAAAAATATGCGAATTCAAACTGAAATCCGCGCTCGACAAGAAGGATTGATTGATTAGTTATTATTTATTGCTTACTTATGTTCCGGCTTAATACAAGAAAAATTAAGCAAGAAATTATTATTTTGCGACAGGTAGCTATACCTGGAATGACTGTTTTATTTATTATTATAATTGCCAGATTATCCGGTTTATTGCAGGGCTTAGAATTGATATTATTTGATACTTTTTTACGGTTGCGCCCAGCCGAAATTACTGACCCAAAAATAGTGATTATTGGAATTAATGAAAATGACATTCGTAGTTTAGGAACTTACCCGGTGCCAGATGCAGAAATTGCTTCATTGATTCAAAAAATTCAGATTTACAAACCCGCAGTGATTGGACTTGATATTGTAAAAAATGTCCCAATAGAACCAGGACATCAAGAACTTATCAAAGCATTTCAACAATATCAAAACCTGATTGGTATTGAGAAAGTTTTACCACCTGACGAAATTTCTCCACCACCAAACCTACCACCAAAACAAATAGGTTTTTCTGATGTAATCGCAGATAGAGATGGTAACTATCGTCGCTATTTACTTTTGACCGCCTCACCCCAAAATCCCGAAAATCCCCAAGATGATAAATATTCCCTAGCCCTAAGATTAGCACAAGGTTATTTAGCTACTAAAAATATAATTATAGATACGGGAAAATATAATTCTTATATTCGATTTGCTGATATAGAACTGCCTATATTTTCTGCAAATACTGGTGGATATGTAGGAGAAAATGATACTGGCTTAAAAATGCTAGTTAATTTTCGCAGTGGTAAGCAACCATTTCGGTTTATTTCTCTAAATGATATTAAAAGTAGTAAATTTGATCCAAATTGGCTCAAGCAAAAAATAATCATAATTGGTGTAACTGCTGCTAGTAGTAATGATTTATTTAATACTTCAGCAACTACTAGCTCAAAAATTCATAGTCAAATTTATGGAGTCGAATTTCATGCCCATGTTACTTCGCAAATAATTAATGCAGTTGTCAATGATAGACCATTATTAAAAGTTTGGTCTGACGGGTGGGAATATTTATGGTTAGTGATTTGGGGTGTGACAGCAATAATTATTGCTAGAGTGACAGAGACTTTTCGCAGAAATTTATTAACTATTATATTAATAATATTTTGCTTAATAAGTATCAGCTACTTACTCATCTTATTAGGTTGGTGGATTCCTCTAGCACCGACTTTACTAATTTTAGGAATTAACGGTTTGGGAATCAGTGTCTTTGCTTTTCATGAATATAAACAAAATCAAATAAAAATACAGCTAAGTCAACACACTATAGAGCATACATTTACACTTATTCATAATGGACCGTTACAGACTTTAGCTAATATATTGAGGCAGGTAGGTACAGACAACTTACAAAACGATAAATTAATATTGCAGTTAGAAAAACTTAATTCTGAAATTCGTTCTATCGGTGAATATTTAAGGATCGAAGCATTAACCCCCAATGAAAGCTTGCGCTTAGGTAGCCGTGTCAAAATTGACTTAAAAAGACCAATCCATGAGCTATTTTACGAAGTATACACAAGTACTATTGCCAGAGATGATTTAGAGTATTTCTATAACATTAACGTCAAAGTCCGCACATTTGAGCCTATAGATGAAAAATACTTAAATATAGAAAAAAAACAAGAGTTGTGCCTATTTTTGGAAGAAGCTTTATGTAATGTAGGAAAACACGCCAAAGGTGTCAAACGAATTGAAGCCATTGGTAAGAAAGAACGAAGTTCATATACTTTGATGATTAAAGACAATGGTTGTGGACTTACTTCATTTTCTGAAAATAAAGGGATGAAACAACTTAAAAATATTGCTAAAAAACTAGGAGGAAATTTCAAGTGTGAATCCCTTTACCCCAAAGGAACAATCTGTGAAGTTACATGGAAATTAACAAACAATAAAAATAACTATTTGAATTAGATTTGATTATGGAAAATATTTTATTATCTGTAGGGTGGACATTGCCCACCTCATCATGCTTCTGATGGACATTGCCCAACGCCACTTGTTCCAAGCCGGGAAACCCCTAAGGGCGCAGTGACTCCCCTACGTATATTTCAAAAATCTAGAGGTTGTATGCAACTTCTCTACTAGAGAATTGGTACAACACACCCTACAATAATTTCATATAAATATGGTAAGATTCCACTTCTTATAGACAGAAATTTCTCCCTGTTGATCAAATTGATAACTTAGAGAAGGCAAATGTCAAAAAATTTGAGCCTCACTATCAACCCCAGATTAGTAACTAGTGCTAGTCTTGGCTTATTGCTGTTTCTGACACCAGTTGCAGTTACAGCTTCTTCATCATCTAATCGCCGCCAACCTGCAAGCGACTATAGTAGAAGCGCGGGTAAACGAGGTTGTCCAAATGACTCCAGTGAAACCATACCTCTAACAGTACTTGCACCACAGACTTATGTTGGATACACAACAGAGTTACGTCCTACTTTTGTCGGTTTTGTCTCTAGTCCCCAGAAGGTAGAGTTGCGGATTTTTGAATTTACTTCCGACAAGGAAGTCAAACAGCTAGGTAATGCCGTACACAAAGATGTAAAATCAGGTATATTTCAAATACCCTTACCTGAAGAAAACCCTGATTTAACTATAGGTAAGAAATATCTTTGGCAGTTATCTATGAGATGTTCTGGGGTGAACATAGTCGAAGCGGCTGAATTTATTGTTGTAGAAATATCATCTACACTCAAAAGTAAATTACCCAGTACAGCTAATGGTTTACAAAAAGCTACTGTTTTGGCTGAAGAAAATTTATGGTATGACGCATTGAATGAGGCTTTAAAGTTAGCAAATAATGGCAAACTAGGTGATTTAGGGGCAAAAATAGTTAAAAGCTTTGCTAAAAATGAATCGCCAAAGCCTACAGAGATTCAAACATTAGTTCAAAAGAGAATACAATTTCTACATAAAATAGCAGATCAAGAAAAAGATTGATAGCAATTCTCTATGAAGTTGCAGCAAAAATGATGTAAAGAGGTTGTATGCAACGTTTCTACAGTTAAAAATAAAGCACATCTTCATTAAGAAACTGAGGGGAGTTGACGATACTTGTTGAAAAGGATTTATAAGCAGACTTAGTTTTGACTATTCCTTTTCAAAGCCAATTTCCTATGAGGATAAATGCTGACCAATAGTATGGATGGTCATATTTGTCATTAATTTCTGGTATTTGTTTGGCACTGATTAGTTTTAACTGTGCTGCTTGTAAAGCTTGTGCTTTACTCATTCCTGAATTACGTAACTTATCGTAAAACTCGGCAATTAAGTTGGCTGTAGAATCATCGTCTACAGGCCATAGTGAAGCTAAGGCGCTTTTTGTCCCAGCTTGCAATGCTACACCAGCTAAACCTAGTGTAGCGCGATCGTCACCTGTAGCTGTTTCACAAGCCGTTAATGTTAATAGTTCCACTGCATTAGAAATATTACCAGATTGGCGCAGTATAGCTTCTAGTTTATCAATGGTAAGTTTTTCATTATTACCTATTACTAGAAACGTATCTTCTGGGATAATACCAAACTGTGCATGAGTCGCAATATGAATAATGGGATAAGTTTTTTCTTGAATTTCTCTTTTTAAGTTTTGGATAGCAAACTCTTCATTTTCTAGTTTTTTACTTTCGGGAAATATTTTTTTAATAGCCCCATATTCTATAGGGAAATATGCGAGTTCAGGAAAAACCTTATTATCTATTTTACTTTCTTGACTCAACGCTAAAACTAAAGCACGATTGACTTGTGAGCTTAAAGGTTTTAAGTCGGTTAATTGTAAACTAGAAGTTGTAGCAACAGCATATTTTTCAATTAAATATTTGCTTTCATTTTTGTCGTAAAGCGCAGCCATTGGGACATCACGCAAGAAACCATCTTGAATAAAAACTAAAGTTTTAATTTTCTGTTCTGTTAAATATTTTTCAATTGGAATAATGATTGCATCGTAAATATTTTCGGCATCTTTGGTACTGTAATTGATAGTTTGTTGTGCTAGTAAACTATTACGGAATTGAGATATTTCTTGACGCAAGGTTTCTTGATTTTTATTCTCTACCCAGTGTAAGTATTCTTGTTGATTGGGTAGACTGAGTAAAATTCCTATTTTATCTTTAAAAATAATTGAACTGATAACAGCAGTATCTTTTTCTATGACTTGATACAGTGGCTGGTTGTTGAAAGCTGCTAGGATACAATCATTACCAAAATAATTTTGGATTTCTGCTTGTCGGAGGGAGTTGATAGTGGTCAATGCACTATTTAGTTGTTGATTGTGCCTTACACTATCTTGATTATTAGATGTAGCCAATTCTAACTGAAGTTGTGCCAATTGGCGGTAGACAGGCTCCACAACATCGCGGAAATCAAATTGGAAATCACGGTTTGTAGTTAAAATATCATTGCGTAGTTCTTCTAATGTTTTATAAGCTCTTTCATAAAAAGATAGTGCTTGATTAAGTTGTTTCTGTGCTGCTAGAATTCTTCCTGCTTGCCACTCCCATAAATATAAACTATCTTTTGCTTGTAAATTTTGGTCAGCGAACCAAATAGCCTGGTTAGTTAATTCCCAAGCAGATTTATACTCTTTTTGGCATTCATATAAATGTCCTAATTCTCCTAAAGCATATGATGTAGAACGGGCATCTTGCAATTTTTTGGCAGTTTGAATGGCTTGATGAAAAAGCTGCTTAACTTGTAATTCTGGCAATCTTGTTTTTTGGTGGCATTGATTGACGGATGAAGTGAATTCATCATTAGTAATAGGTAAATTAGCTAATTCAATTTCTGCATATACTTTGTTAATTGAATCTGGTGTTTGCTCAATTAAAGCTAAAGCCTGTTGGATATTTGTCTCAATTTGATTGGGATTTAAGATATTACTATCTACAGTTTGATAAGCAAGCTTGATGAAGTTTATATGACTGCGTAGTTCGGCAATTTTATTATTTTCTTTAGCTGCTACGGCAATACTTTTTTGCAAAGAAATTATGGCTATTCTATAATCATCTTGAGAACGTTGTATAAACTCATTCATTTTAGAAGAGTTATGATTTTTAGCAGATTTAGCGCGTAAATTCCAAAGTTGGGCGCGGCCAGCGTAAGCATTAGCTAAACTGTTAAGGATAGCAAAATTGTCTGTTTGATTTTGGCTATTGTTGACAGTCTCTAGATATTTAATTGATAAATCATAGTTACCTTGCAGTCGGTGAGCTTCTCCTAAGCTTCCCAAGGCTGCAACCTCTCCTAATTTATCTTGTTGTTCCTGGGCAATTTGTAATGCACTCCCTGTTTGACAAATTAATGTATCTGCACCACATAAAAGACTGATGGCTTTTTTTGTTTGTCCTGAATTACTATAAATTTGTGCTATTTCAGTCAGGATTCTTCCGACTTTTGGCAAATCTTTTTGAGAGTGATAATAAGCTTTTACCTTTTCCCAATAACTCAAAGTTAAGCTTTTATTACCTAACTGTTGATAAGTTCTAGCTAAATTTTCATTAATGATGGCTATATTAGGAGTATCGTTATTTTTTTGATAAAAATCTAAAGCTGTTTCCCAGTGTTGAATGGCAGCATAAAAGTCTCCTTTTTTATAGCTTTGAATACCCTGATTAACAAGTTTATAAGCATCAGGAGTTTGAGCCTTGACTATAGCTGCTCGGTGAAAACTGCCAAAAAATAGACAAAGTATGAAACTGGCAGTAAATAGCGTTACTAACCAAGGGTTAAATAATGATTTAAAAAGTTTATTAAACACGTATGAATCAACTCAAAATTTAAAGTAAAATCAACAGTTGAACGTAAAGCGATCGCGTTCTACACCTCCTGTTAGTGTATCGTTGCCTACTCCGCTATCGAGAGTATCATTACTCCTACCACCATGCAAAATGTTAGCAGCACTATTACCGATAATTGTGTCATTGCCATCACCACCAAAAGCATTTTCGATTGTGGTTCCCGTACCGATAGTTAAGACGGTTTCATTGAGAATACCTGACCTATCTTTTTTTACCTCAAAATGCTCACACTCCTCTATTTTCTTGGCTTCAGCCGCTTTGTCACCCCTTCAGAGTGCATAATTTTACAGAGTACGAAATGAATAGAAATTAGTCGTTTATGCTTTATGCAGTCTGAAATGCAGAATTTAGTACCGATGTATGCAACTTCATGTATGCAGAGTTCCAGAAAACTGTATTCTTTTTCAGCGCAAATGAAGATTGTCCTGGTTTTGCGGGACTTTAGGGAATGAAAAGATATAGCTGTTAACGGTTCACAGACTTGAAAGCTTTGTGTTTTCAGGGTTTGATGTTAGCTTAATGTCCTAATCTATCTGGCTACGACTATATGTGGAATACACAATCTGCAATATTTAGACAATACATTTTTATGCAATTAAAAATACATTTTTTTCTCTTTTTGATTGCAAGCATCAAGTTTAAATTAGTGGGTGTGTTCTCTATTACACCATTTGCTGAAATCTCTTAACCCGCACAGGCGGGTTTTATCTGTATAGTTGCGACTTCTAGTTGTGACTATCAACCTAACTGGAGGTTTTTTGCTATGGATTTTTACAACATCGTCTAACTATAGAAACGGAGGTATCTTCATGTCAGGAGCATCTCTGATTGGGAAAACACTTCGTAGTCGCTATTATATTACAGACAAAATAGGAGAGGGCGGTATTGGTGAGACTTATTTAGCTATCGATAAGGATCAGCCAGAGGATTATCAATGTGTTATTAAAAGACTTAAACCTCAAAATACCAACCAGTCTACAATAATGTGGTTACAACGAGCTTTTAATCGAGAAGCGGTAACGCTACAAAGACTCGGAAGTCACGACCAAATCCCCAGATTATTAGCTTTTTTTCGAGAGGATGAAGAGTTTTTTATAGCACAAGAATTTATTCATGGTATAAATCTGCGTACAGAATTTAGTAATTCTGGAAAATGGAGTGAGACTCAAGTTATTTCCTTGTTGCAGAATATTTTAGAAGTTCTAGATTTTGTTCATCAAAATCAAGTCATCCACCGTGATTTAAAACCAGAAAACTTAATCAAACGTAGCAGCGACAATAAAATTGTTTTAATTGACTTTGGTGCTGTTAAAGAAATAGGTACGCAAATTATCAACAACAAGGGTAAAAAAGTCTCAACTAGCTTTATTATTGGTACACCGGGATATATGCCGATGGAACAGCTAAGACAAAATCCGATGCTTTGTAGTGATATTTATGCAGTAGGAATGATAGCCATTGAGGCGCTAACAGGCTTACATTCTACAAAACTTTTAGATTCGTATACAGGGCAAATTGTTTGGCGCGATCGCCTAAAAATTAGAGAGGATTTAGCAGAGATTTTAGATAGAATGATAGCCTACAATCCCCATCATCGCTATCAGTCGGCTGCGGAATGTTTACAGGAAACTCTAAGTTTATCACAAGGTTTAAATCATCAAAGACAGACATCAATATCATTGTCTTTATCCCCGATATGCACTATCATTAGATTCGGCAGTTTTGGCAGAATAACTACTAATGAATTTATTGGCAAATTTTTAGCTATCACTCAAAATAGAAAACTTGTCAAAACTCCTGGAATATCTTTAATATTGGCATCGATAGTAGCAATCATTGTGGGTAAGGGAATTTGGTCACAAATATTAATTAATAATATCGATGCGATGGCGGATGAAATTTCTCTTCCTGCTTCCAGAGCCACGAAAGGTCATACTCCTAATATAAATATTAGTAAATTTCTCTCTTATTTTATTAATTCCTCCGCAAATTTAACTAAGAAAAATCCTACAGATTTACCAATAATTAAACCACTTGTTCACAATCAAAGCTCATCACCAGTCCTCAGTCGTCTACAGACTCTCAGACTAGAGAATATCCAGATTCATCAGGTGGCTACACCCCGGACATATAATATTTGTAACGCTCCTTTACAACTGCTTCAGCCAAATCATAGCGATCGCCTAAACTTAGATTGGCAATTAGACTGGACAACTAAGGGGAATGCTCACGTAGGGCGATTAAAAATGCAAGGTTATTCAGGGAAAATGAGAACTATCTCTCCCGACGGTAAAGGCGGCTTGAGAACTGTAGAGCAAACTATGCAACTATATACTTCTGCCAAAGGATATGTTTTGCTGGGGTTTAATCCTATGGATGTGGAGAAACAGCAAGCACGACGATATAAAGCGAACAATTTGATAATTAGAGTAGAAATTGATGGTTCAACAACAATAATCAACTGTGATGATAGTGGAAATATTTCCTCAGCGATCGCCCAAGAATTTTAACTTAATAAACCTTATATAAAATTTGCTTGAAAGCAAAATTGTGATTAAACGAAATTATTTAAATCGGTGTTTGAGCTTAAGCTTATTAGTCAGCGTGACTTTAACAACAAATGGGAAAATTTTGGCACAAGTCACAGCCGACCAAACCTTAGAAACACAAGTTATAGATATTGGTTTAAACTCCTTTATTTTAGGTGGTACAACAGTTGGTAACACTAATTTATTCCACAGTTTTGCTAGTTTTAATGTTCCTAGTAATGGTGCAGCAATTTTTATCAATGACCCTAGTTTAACTAATATATTTGCACGAGTAACAGGTGGCACAGCTTCCGATGTTCAAGGCAGAATAGGTACTCAAGGGACTGCCAATTTATATTTAATCAATCCCAACGGCATTATTTTTGGCACAAATGCTAGCTTAAATATAGGTGGTTCTTTCGTCGCTACTACAGCTAATGTTATTCAATTTCCTGGTGGTGCTGAATTTTCTTTAAATTCATCAGTTTCACCAGATAATCATCTACTTAGGGTCAACCCCACAGCATTCTTATTTAACCAAATCGCTAATCAAGGTACAAACTCAATTGAAAATCGTGCCTATTTAGGAGTTCCTAATAATAGGAGTTTAATTCTACTTGGTGGTAATATTGCACCCACATCTCATACCACCGGCAGAATTATAATCGATGGCGGAGTAGTTCAGGCATTAGGTGGTAGGGTAGAAATTGGTGGATTAGTTGAACCTGGCTCCATAGGAATTAATATTGATGGCAATAAATTCAGCCTGAATTTTCCTGATAGTGTAGCAAAAACAGATATTTCATTAATCAATAATAGCGCCCTTTTTATTTCTGGTGCTGGTGGTGGTGATATTATAGTTAATGCTGATAATTTGAGCCTAAATTCTAGTTATTTTTTTGCAGGTATACTTAATAATCAAGGCAACCCTGAGACTAAAGCAGGCGATATCTCAATTAATGCTACAGGCATTGTCACTGTTGCTCAAAATAGTATCATTGGAAATTCCTCTGTGGGAATTGGAGATAGTGGAAACATCAATATTTTTGGTCAATCACTCCAAATAATTGGTAATAGTGCAGTTCAGTCGTCTGCCTTACAAGGTAATTCCGGAACAATTAATATTAAAGTCGATGATACGATTGCTTTATTAGGCAGTCAAATTGGCAGTATTGTTCGTCCGCGAGATACCTCTGTGTCTTCGTTGCAGTCACGGTTATTAGGAACACCAACTAGGGGAAAAAGTGGTGGTATCAATATCCAGGCACGCAATCTTTTAGCAGTAGATAGTAGTTCAATAAGTGCAAGCAACTTTTTGGCGGATGATTCTGGAGATATTAAAATTCAAGCTGCTGATACGGTGATTTTAAATAATAGGGGTTCTATATCTTCAACCGCCTTTGGTCAAGGAAAATCTGGTAATTTATCTATTAGTACTAATCGGTTGAATGTAATTAATTATTCTCAAATAGCAGCTAATACATTGGGGACTGGAAATGCTGGGGATATTAATATTAATGCTGAGGATATTAATATAGAGGATAAGTCTTTTATTACTAGCAGTACATCCTCTTTTTTTAACACTATCAGCAATGTAGGCAATGCAGGAAATATCAATATTCAAACTTCACGAATTAGTGTAAAAAATAGTGGCTTTATTATATCTATTTCTGGTGACAGAGAACAGGCATTAACCAATGGATTGGGTGGTAACATCAATATTACAGCTACTGAACTAATAGAAATAGATGCAAAAGGTGCAACTGATATAATCACAGGTTTTAGTGCCAAAACTTTTAGTGATAGCCGTGCTGGTGACATAACACTAAATACCAAAAATTTGATTGTGAGAAATGGCGGTGCTATTACGGCAGAAGCTGCTAATAGTTTAGGAGGAAACGCGGGAAATATTAATATCAATGCCTCCGATACTGTTAAGCTCATCAGCTCCCCAGGAAATTCCTATAGTAGAATTTTCACGGGAGTTGTGTCTTCTGATAATAATGTGACGAATGCGGGTAATGGTGGTGAGTTAAAGATTACCACTGGAAAATTACAGCTAACAAATGGCATTATATCAGCAGCAACATTCGGTCAAGGTCATGCAGGCAATATTACTATATTTAGTAATGATGAGATAGTTCTTGATAGTGGGTTAATATTTAGTTTAGTTGGTGCTGGTGCAGTCGGGAATGGGGGAGATATTAATATTCAAACACCAAGACTAACTTTAACTAATGGTAGTCAAGTTGATGCTAGTATTCGGGGTGGAGGAATAGGCAAAGGTGGCACTATTCGCATTGATGCGGCAGATTATGTAATTATTTCTGGACGGGATGCAGACGGGTTTGAGAGTTTCTTAGCAGCTGAGACTAGCAGAGGGGGTATTGGTCAACCAGGAGACATCATCGTTAATACAGATTATTTCCTCTTAGAAAAAAATGGTTTTGTGACTACCGGAACTTTTAACTCCAGTAACGGAGGTAGTATTACCATTAATACTCGTATCTTTGAGGCCTTGACTGGTGGACAAATTTTTTCCAGCACCGGTAGTAGTGGCAAAGCAGGCGACATTATTATTAATGCTACAGATAGTATAATCGTCTCTGGGGTAAATGCAGAAACTGGAAATAATGCTGCGATCGTTGCAGGAACACTTGCAGACTCAACTGGTAATGGAGGAACAGTATCCTTATCTACTAATAATTTTCATTTAAGTAACGAGGCTGGAGTTCTCACACGCAGTCAGGGACGAGGTATTGCAGGAGATATCAACATTACTGCTAGGGGCAATTTTTATGTAAATCATGCTTTTGTCAGCGCACAAGCTGAACAGGCTGGTGGTGGAAATATCGATATCACTGCGAAAAATATTAATCTGCGTAATAACAGTGACATCCGCACTGATTTATCTAATGGTAGCGGTAGGGGTGGGGGAATTTCCCTCACTGCAAATACCATCATTGCCTTAGAAGATAGTGATATTCTCGCCTTCGCACCAGAGGGACAAGGCGGAGATATTAAATTTAACACCCGCGCTGTGTTTAGTGATTCTCTCTACACCGACAGACAAACTATACCTGATAGAAATAGTCTCCAGTCACTAGTGAGTAATGGTAGCTCTGACATTAACGCCACTGGGACAATCTCTGGCAATATTATTGGTGTGCCTGATATTAGCTCCATCCAAAACGGACTCACAGATTTACAAGCTAATCCCATTGATACTACCGTACTGATTGCCAATAGTTGCATTGCGCGTAGTCTCAGGCAAGAAGGTAGTTTTGTGATTACTGGGACTGGTGGTTTACCAACTCGTCCTGGTGAAGTTATGGCTTCTAGTTATGCCACAGGTGATGTGCAGAGTGTCAGTGATGAAAGTAAGGCTAGTTTGTGGAAAAAAGGCGACCCGATTATTGAACCGCAAGGAGTATATCGATTAGCAAATGGGGTTGTGGTGATGAGTCGTGAGTGTCATTGAACAAGTGTTTGCAAACAAAGCTGATGATTAAACGAAAAAATCTAAATTGGGTTATTAACTTAGGTTTATTATTTAGTTTGGTTGTGGCAACAAATAACCGAACTTCGGCACAAGTCACAGCCGACCAAACCTTAGAAACACAAGTTATAGATATTGGTTTCAACTCCTTTATTTTAGGTGGCACAACAGTTGGCAACACTAATTTATTCCACAGTTTTGCTAGTTTTAATGTTCCTAGTAATGGTGCAGCAATTTTTATCAATGACCCTAGTTTAACTAATATATTTGCACGAGTAACAGGTGGCACAGCTTCCGATGTTCAAGGCAGAATAGGTACTCAAGGGACTGCCAATTTATATTTAATCAATCCCAACGGCATTATTTTTGGTACAAATGCTAGCTTAAATATAGGTGGTTCTTTTGTCGCTACCACAGCTAATGCTATTCAATTTCCTGGTGGTGCTGAATTTTCTTTAAATTCATCAGTTTCACCAGATAATCATCTACTTAGGGTCAACCCCACAGCATTCTTATTTAATCAAATCGCTAATCAAGGTATAAACTCCATTGAAAATCGCGGTTCTTTAGGAGTTCCTAATAATAAGAGTTTAATTCTACTTGGTGGTAATATTGCACCCACATCTCATGCCACTGGGGGAATTTTGCTGGATAATGGAAGACTAGGAGCATTAGATGGGAGAGTCGAAATTGGCGGATTAACTGCACCTGGCTCCGTAGGAATAAATGTTAAGGGTAATAATTTAAGTTTAAGCTTTCCGCAGGGAGTAGCTAGAACAGATATTGCATTAATAAATAATACTGGAGTTCTTGTTGCTGGTGTTCGTGGTGGAGATGTTTTAGTCAACGCTAATAATTTAAATTTACTAAATTCTACTAATATTTTTACTGGCATATTTGCTAATCAAGGAAAACCTGATAGTAAAACTGGGGATATATCCATTAATGCAACGGGAATTGTCAACCTAACTGAAGGTAGTGGTATTGGAAATTTATCACTAGGGATAGGAGATAGCGGCAATATCAATATTGTTGCTCAATCACTAAATATGAAGAATGGTAGCAGCATTCAAGCGATTACTGCACAGGGTGAATCAGGAATTGTTAATATTAAAGTTACTGATACACTTTCCCTAAACCAGGGACTCCTTGCTAATGTAATTTTAAGTGATAGGATTAATATCCAAGCACAAAAAGTTTCCCTTGCAAATGGCGCTTTAATCCGTGCTTTTAATTCATCAGGAAATGATTCTGTAGGTATTAAAATTCAAGCTTTTGATTCCCTTGAATTGAACAATGCTAGCATTCTTACTGGTACTTTTGAAAACGGTAATTCAGGTGATTTATCAATTATTACCAATCGCTTAAATCTAAAAAATGATTCTCAAATAGCAGCTAATACATTTGGCAGTGGCAATGCTGGCCAAATTAATATCAATGCTGCTGATATCGCTATAGACTTATCTTCAATTAGTGCGGCTTCATTATCTTTCCCAGGAGTTATTACTAATATAGGTAATGCTGGGACTATCAATATCCAAACGGAAAGAATTAGTCTCACAAATCGTGGTTTCATATCATCTAGTTCTGACGAACCAGAGCAGGGAACAACAATCGGTTATGGCGGAAATATTAATATCACAGCTAATGAATTAATAGAAATAGATGCAAAAGGTGCAACAGGTATAATTACGGGTTTAGTTGCCAGAACTTTTAGTGGCAGCAGTGCTGGTGACATAAACCTGAATACCAGAAACCTGATTGTTAGAGATGGTGGTTATATTAGCGTAGAAGCTGCTAATAATTTAGGGGGAAATGCTGGTAATATTACTATCAACGCATCAGATGCTGTTGAGTTAACTAGCTCCAACGGCAACCGCCCTAGTATAATTTTCACTGGTGTTTCAGCTTTTAATGATAATGCGATCGCTGTAGGTAACGGTGGTGACTTAAAAATTATTACTCAAAATTTACAGCTAACAAACTCCACTATATCAGCCGGGACTTTCGGTCAAGGTAATGCAGGTAATATCAATATCTTCAGCAATGATGGGGTGGTAATCGATAATAGTGTGATCAATAGCCGAATTGGCGCTGGTGCAGTTGGGAATGGTGGTGATATTGACATCCAGACACAGAGGCTAACTTTAACTAATGGTGGTGGGATTGATACTATAGTTGCCCCACCAGAAGGAAATTTACCTGGCGGACTAGGTAAAGGTGGAACTATTCGTATCAATGCTACAGATGCAGTCACTATTTCAGGAACTAATGCAGATGGTTTTGAGAGTGCAATCTTGACGGAAACCCAAAGCGGTGCATTTGGTCAATCTGGCGATATCATCATTAATACAAATTATTTCCGTGTCTTAGACAACGGTAGTGTATCGACATTAACAGGAAATAGTAGTGATGCAGGTAATATTTTGATCAATACCCGCGTAATGGAGGTGTTGAATGGTGGAGTAATCGTGACAGGCACTGAGGCTAGTGGTAAAGCCGGTGACATTACCATTAATGCTACAGATCAAATTAACATCTTGAGCAACACCGACTTAAATGGTAATACTGGTTTGGTTGCTAGCACTACTTCTAGTGGAGATGCGGGGAATATATCCCTATTTACAACTGACCTTAACTTATTAGCTCCTAATTCTAACTTGCCTGCTCCCGTCCTTGTGGCCACATTAAGTCGAGGAAGCGGGATTGCCGGGAATATTAATATTGTTGCCACAGGCAATTATAATGCCAATAATGGCTTAATCAGCGCACGATCTGAAAGAGCCGGTGGTGGAAATATCAGTGTCAATGCTAGAAATATCAACCTACGGAATAACAGCGACATTCGTACAGATTTATCTAGTGGTAACGGTAGAGGTGGGGGAATTTCCCTCACCGCAGATATTATCATTTCCTTGGAGGATAGCGATATTCTTGCCTTTGCACCAGAGGGACAAGGCGGAGATATTAAATTTAACACCCGCGCTGTATTTAGCAATGTTCTCTACACGGCTAGACAAACAATTCCTGACAGAAATAGTCTTCAGTCACTAGTTAATAATACTCGCCCTGACATTAACGCTACAGGGACAATCTCTGGCAACATTATTGGTGTACCTGATATTAGCTCTATCCAAAACGGACTCACAGATTTACAAGCTAATCCTATTGATACTACCGTACTGATTGCTAATAGTTGCATTGCTCGCAGTCCTAGACAAGAAGGAACTTTTATTATTACCGGGACTGGTGGTTTACCAACTCGTCCTGGTGAGCTTAAGGCTTCTAGTTATGCCACAGGAGATGTGCAGAGTGTCAGTAATAATATTGTAGCTAGTGCATGGAAGAAAGGCGACGCTATTATTGAACCACAAGGAGTATATCGACTGGCGAACGGGGAGATGGTGATGAGTCGTGAGTGTGGTTGAAGAACCGTTTGAGAGTTGAATTGTTATTAAACAAAGGTGTTTGGCGTTGCGTAATTGCGGGATGATTTATTTCACTCAGCATCCCTAAAGCAGAAACTGTAAGATGGTGCAGACGCGCAGAGATAACGAAAGCTCAAATTTTACTTGATGATTCATATTAATTCTCTATGAAGTTGAGCCAAATCAATGATGTAGAGACGTTGCATGCAACGTCTCTACAGTACAGAATAAAGTGCATCTTCATCAAGAAAAGGTATCAGCAAAGCCGAGTATTTAAATTGATGGTTTAATGATTGAATCGAACAATAGATTTTCTTGAACATTTCTACCTTTCTCAGGTTGTCTGAACAAACTACGAAATAAACCTTGGTTTTTACGCTCTTTTTCTAGCTCTGTCGTATTTAAAGTATAGTTACTAGCCGTTAGTAATCTCTCACTAGCATAGCTTTTACGTCTATTTGACCTTTTTTGAATTCAAAATGCAAAATTCAAAATTCAAAATGAAGAAGAATTTTTTTGAATTTAATAATTTTGGGTACAAGCCCCCACCATAATCTTTGATTTGGTGGTCTACCCTTCGGGTTCTCCGCAGGAGTACAATTAGTGGCGAGTCCAAGCTCCCACTAATTGTCTTTAATGCGCGAATTTTTAATTTTGAATTGGAGCGAAGCGACTTGACGCATTTATCTTAAATAAAAGGGTTTAAGATAAATTAGTTTATACTTAGTGTCATTTACCCTACGGGAAGCAAGCTACAGTCGAGGTTTAAATCCCCATCTGTTCGCCTAGTGTGCCGTAAGCAAAATGTCTTTAATTTTGTACTCCTGCGGAGAACCCGAAGGGTATTTTGAACTTTCGTAATTTTTGAATTGTCATTCATACTCTTGCAGTGACCCTAACTTGACAATTCCCGGCCAAATCGCAGCCGTAGCAACCACGACTAAAATCGTGCCAATACCGCCACCAACTACGGAAAGCACTGGGCCGAATAAAGCTGCCGTTAGACCAGACTCAAAACCTCCCAACTCATTGGAAGCGCTGATAAATACGCTATTAATCGCTGCAACTCGACCGCGTAATTGGTCGGGGGTTCTGATTTGTACTAATGTATGGCGAATGACTACGCTGATAGTATCTAGTGCGCCACTCAGGGTAAGCATGATTAGGGATAACCAAAACCATCGGGAAAGCCCAAAGATAATTGTCACCACACCAAAGCCAATCACAGACCACAATAAAGCTGTCCCAGCTTTACGTAATGGTGGTAGATAGGCTAAAGTCACAGCCATAATTAAAGCGCCGATGGAAGGCGCTGCTTGTAAGTATCCCAATTCCACTGGCCCCACCTGCAAAATATCTTTGGCAAAGACTGGTAACAGTGCAACTGCGCCTCCTAATAAGACGGCGAACATATCTAAGGTAATGGCTGCCAAAATTAACTGATTTTCCCAGATGAACTTAGCACCGGCCGCTAGTGCTTGCAAGGAGATAGGTTCAGTAACACGCTCAACTTTTTTCTCTTTGATTGCTGCCATGAAGAAAAAACACAAAAAACCAGCGATCGCTGCTAATATGTATACTCCTGTGGCGCTTCCTAGTACAGCAATCCCCAAACCACCCAAAGCCGGGCCAGCCACCGATGCTAACTGAAAGCTGCTACTATTCCAAGTAGCTGCATTGGTAAAAGCATTCACAGGTATTAACTGCCACATAATTGCATCACTGGCAGGCTTGAGAAATGCTCTACCCACACCAATTAGCGCCAAGCAGCCGTAAATTAAAAATACTGCGCCTCTAGTATAAGAAAGTATTGCTAAACCCAGAGAGCAGAGGGCTAATAACATTACTGACAATAATATAGTCAGTTTGCGTGAACGGCGATCGGCAATATCTCCAGCAACTAAGGTGAGGGCAATCATCGGTAAGACTTGGGCTAACCCTACGCCACCTAACACCATAGCTGAGTTAGTGCGTTCGTAGAGTTCCCAACCAATAGCTACAGTCTGCATCTGTGATCCCACAGACAGCAATACACGTCCTAATGTAAATAGGCGATAGTCTCGAAACCTCAAAGCGGCAAAGGGGTCGTGCTGGTTAGCTTCAGCGCTTGGGGGGGGTGAATTCCGTTTGATCGAAGACATTTTTGAGTAAAGCCAATCCTTTTTCAACTTGGGATATTTCCTCGGCTGTCAGACCTTCCAAAAGATCAGCAATTTGGGCGCGTGTTTCATCTAAGGATTGTTGCAAAATAGATTTTCCCTCATCAGTCAGAGTGAGGACAATACGTCTGCGCTCTTGTGGATGGTGAATCCGTTGCACTAAATCCCGTTGTACTAGCCGTTCGATTGTGGCTGATGCTGTAGCAGAAGTGACACCTAAATGTTCTGCTAGATCAGATAAAGACGCTCCGGGGTTACGATTGAGAAATGCTAGCGATCGCAATTGTGGTATCGATAAAAAAGCGGCTTTGTGCGCTCGCATCTTAGCTCGGATAAACCTCATGACTGAGGGTACAGTTTCCATTACTTTGGCGGCACATTCTGCGGAAGTTGCACCTTCTTGAGAGGATTTATCGAGCTTCATGAGTATCGTAATTCTCCTAATTACATCATCACCTGTGGATAAAGTTTGCCACAGATGAGGTTTAAACCTATTAATGCTAATAAGAGAATTGTACAATCCAGACCAAAGCCATATACGCTTGACCCAAGCAATAACATAGTGCCAAGTAAAGCATCAACCTCATAAATTAACGGGTTGATGCGAGAAAGGAACTTTAACCAGTCAGGCATCATGAATATTATTTATTTAGTTTTTCTAATTATTAGCTTCGCAAGATAATGCTGTGAAGTCAAGAGTTACTGGAGAAAAGGGTACAAATGTTTTAATTTACTTATTAGTCAGCGACGAGCCTAAAGACACTCTGCGATCGCTCTTTTGCTGATTGGGTTAATGTGGCGATGTAGGCGATCGCTTTCATGGAAAACGGCGATCGCCAGATTTGCACCTTACAAAATTTCAGTTACAGCCCACATCCTAACTTGTCGGTGCTGGTTTCTTTCCATTTCCGTTACCATCTACATTGGCAACAAATGACGGTTGCTGAGGACTAAAAGTTAACGACTCACCCCGCAGTCCCTTGCTGCGTTGGTTTTTAGGAACTCCTCCCGCCATGCCATACTCTACACTGCTTTTACCATATAAAACGCCGACTCCCATTAGCATATGCTCTGCCATATCTCCTAATTTACTTTCTGTTTCGAGCATTTCACGATATAACTTATCTAGGTTAGAAAGAGCGCTGTTATAGGCATTCTCTTTAGTTCTCATCGTCTCAATTAAAGTTGAGAAAACAGGTAGAGTGAGTCCATTACCCACATCTAAATTTGGATCAATTGAGTTCATACCAGCCGCACGCCGCACTGCTTTTTGTAACACAGGAGAGCTTCTTTTTCTACGCGCCATGATATACACCTTGTAACATAGTACGGTTGATATTCTTTACCTTAAAAAATATCCGTATGATCAGCCTGAGAGAATTTTGGCAAATCTACAACAACTTTTGTTACAAGCGATCATCGTTATAAATGCGCGAACTACTGAAATGAGAAAGCATTTAAGGCAAATGAGTAAGCAAACTCCGGTTTGCTTGCTGAATCTACTGAAATGAGAAAGCATTTAAGGCAAATGAATAAGCAAACTCCGGTTTGCTTGCTGAATCTACTGAAATGAGAAAGCATTTAAAGCAAATGAATAAGCAAACTCCGGTTTGCTTGCTAAATTTATGGAAATGGGAAAGTAATTAGGCATTTTGAGAAAGATTTTGCGATGTCTGGCGACAAGAAGCAGAGCTTCTACGCACTTTTGGTAATGAGGTTGATTTAGGCGATCGCTTGTTTCTAAAACACTTAAGTTGAAAATAAGTTGAAGATAACTTGCTAAAGTTGCCTGGTGTCAGTAGAGAAAAGTAGGCAAACTGTAATCATGAAACAACTACCTGGAGATTGTATATGACTCCTATCATTACTGCTTTACACGTTTTTGGTCTTTCTAATCCAGTTGGATGGGTATTAGGAGCTGGAATACTTGCAACTTACGTTGCAACACAAGCAAATAAGCCCAAAAAATAGATTCTTCACACTTAATAAGTAATTGTGCAAAATTATTTGCATATCTCATGTGCCTTTATTTCTGATCCAATCAAGGATACAGAATTAAAAAATAAGCAATTTTGCACAGGTATTTATTTAGTTGTACTACCTCAAACCTTAATGGTTTGAGGTAGGAGTAATTCTAGCGATCATACTTTTCATAATGGGGTTAATGTTGGCGATGTAAGCACGACAAGCTGATGCAGATTTACGCACTGCTATTTTTCGCCATTCAACTAATATTAACTGATGGAAATAATTCAGCTTGTTAATTCTTAATAACACTACAATTGAATTATGTTACAAAAATACTCTGCTTGGATTCATGAAGCATTATCTACTCAGACTTTTTATGGTACTCCTGCCATCCTTTCAAGTCAGAATGTTTTAAGTCAAAATTTATTAGAATATCCTACACTCTATGAGGAAGAGGTAATCAAGACGGCATTGGAAAAATATAAAAAAAAGCAAAGATTAGAAGGTGTACTGCTTAAAGCTTATACAACAATAATCGGCGGTTTTCTTGGTTTCTCAAATAGCTATGATGGTATGTTTTCAGCTAATGAAATCCAAGGTCTTTTTCAGGGGGCAGGATCTGGATTTGCTGGAGGTGGGCTATTAGAATCTGTAGTAAATATGTTTGACAAAAACCAACTTGCAGAATTGAATTTATCATGGTTAAAAACTAGAGAATCTTATGATTTTCATGTTAAAAGTCATGGAGGTGAAGCTACAAACAGGTTGTTACAAATTTGCTGGAACAAAGAACAAGAAAGACACCAAACTATTTTTGGGATTCAGTTTCCAGATAACTATGTTGCAAAATTATACCCTACTTATCAATTATCTATTCAAAGGTATTTAAATGAAATAGGTTATTCTTGTGATAGAAATACTTTTGCGGTGTCTGATATAGGTGAAAGTTGTGAGTGGGTTACCAGCAAAGATATTTTGGGGTATTATGCTGCTGATAATGGAATGGAATACCCTATTGAATTATGGCATGGTAAACAGCAGGCTATTAGGCTTGTAGTTAAGTACAAAAAACCACACCACTCTCTTTACTAAAATATGAAAAATAATTTGGAACAAGGAAACTATCACGCTGAAGATTCTAATTTTGAAAAACAAAACCAACACGCAAATGACTTACGCTTGTGGGAATCTTTTCAGCGTGACTCACGAAACAGAACTGTAATTATTCTGGGTTATACAACTGTGTTAGCTGTTCTTGCATTAATCTTCAAAAATGTTTGGCTAATTTTAATCGGAGCAGCAGCATTATGGGTAATTGTTTTTGTCTGGTATACCTGGAAAAAGAAAACTAGGTCAATTGATGACAACTCCTAAGAGATGATTTATAAAGTAAAGCTGATAACGCACCGATAAAGATGGTGCGCCTCCGTTGGAGACTCACGTTGCGTTACGGCTAATTCCCACTTGCTCAACGTCCGAAATCCTTGCATAGCCGTAACACAACGGCAATAAAGCGGGAAGAACATCTACACCGCTTTTTGCCTCCCCTACTTAATATTTACTTTATAAATAGACTCTAGAGGCGATCGCCCCCTTATCACCTATCTCAAAAAAGCAATCACCCGCAACAAAACCTACCCCACACCTTCCACCGCCCCCAAAGCCAAGAGTGCAGATCGCTGCGCTGCTGTTAACCCAGTCACCCCCCTGATGTTCATCCCTTCATAAAGGCGATCTACTTTCAGGGTTTTAATCCGCTCAAATGTTTCCACATCCCAAAGCTTTATTACTTCATCTTGACTAGTATTAACCAAGATATTACCAACAGAATTAAAGCTAACAGCGCATCCTCCACTAGTATGACTATCCAAGACTCTGACACAGGTAAAGTTATTCATATCCCATAAGCGGATTGTTTGGTCAGAACTGGCGGATGCCAAAGTGGAACCATTAGGGCTAAAACTGACTGACCATATAGTAGAAGTATGTCCTTGCAACACTTTTAAGCAAGTAAAGTTACTAGTATCCCACAATCTAATCGAGTGATCGACACTACCAGTAGCGAGTATTTTACCATCTGGACTAAAACTCAATGACCAGACTCCATCAGTGTGACCAGGCAAAGTTGTTATACATTTACCTTCATCCACATCCCACAACTTAACTAAATAGTCTGCACTAGCAGTAGCTAAAGTATTGCCATCTGGACTAAAACTAACTGACCAGATGTCACCCGTGTGACCTTCTAATGTTTTTACACATTTACGCTCGTGAATATCCCACAACTTTACACTCTTGTCCCTACTGGCACTAGCCAAGGTTTGACCATCTGGACTAAAGCTAACTGATGTTACTCCACCATTATGACCGTATAAAGTTGTAATACAATGACCAGAAATCACATCCCACAGTTTAATGCTTTTGTCATGACTGCCACTAGCTAATATAGAACCATCTGGACTAAAGCTAACTGACCATACCCAATTTGTGTGACCTTGTAAAATTTTAGTACAGTAACCAGATGCAACATCCCATAGCCGAACCAAACCATCCATACTACCTGTCGCCAACATACAATCGACTCCTGTCGGGCATACAGAGTTAAAGCTGACCGAAAACGCCCCACAGGAGTGACCTTGTAACGTTCTCACGCATACACCTTTACTTATATTCCATATACGTACACTGAAATCTTGAGCAGCACTAACTATGTGGCGATCTGAACTAAAAATGACTGAGAACACGTCACTGGTATGACCGTGAAAAATTTTAACACAAGTACCTTGCTGCACATCCCACAACCTCACACTGGAGTCATAACTCCCTGTGGCTATGGTTTGACCGTCTGAACTAAAGCAAACTGACCATACTTCATTTTTATGACCGTGAAATGTTTTGATGCAAGTACCTTTACTCACATTCCATAACCGAACAGAGTGGTCACTACTGCTACTAGCAAGAGTTTTACCATCTGGGCTGAAGCAAACCGCGCGTACATTGCCAGCATGACCTTGCAAAACTTTTATACATTTATCTGTATTGAGATCCCATAAGCGAATGTCGCAATCTTGGCTACCACTTGCCAGGATAGAACCATCTGGATTAAACCTGACTGAACATACCCCACTAGTATGACCGTGCAATATTTTAAGACACTCACCTCGACGGATATCCCACAAACGAATTGAAGCGTCTAGACTACCACTTACAAGAGTTTGTCCATCTGGACTAAAGCGAACAGACCAAACAATACCTTCGTGTTGAGCTAAAGTTTTGAGACAATTTCCCGTTTGTACATCCCACAATTTGATTAATCCATCATGACCACCACTTGCCAGGGTTTGTCCATCTGGACTAAAGGCAACTGTCCAAACTACACATTCATGTCCTTTAAATGTCAACAAGTTTTTTCTATTTGCCATTTGCCACAAATGAATTTGCCCATCCTGATCGCCTGTAGCTAACAGTTTTCTATCTGGACTCAAGGCAAGTGAAAAAATATTCTTTAAACTTGTGGCAAATGCAGACTGATCAAAAGCTGTATTTTGGAAATTGACTCCAGCTAAATTGATACGCTGTAAGTCAGCTTGCCTCATGCACAAATTTGAGAAGTCATATTCCCGTAAATTTACTTGCAAATGCGCTAAAAAGTTGAGGATATTACCCCCTGCATACCCAGTTAAGATTGCAGTTTGATGTCTTTGCTGCTCCAATATATTCTGTAACAAAATTATTAGTTGTTCTTGACTGCCCATCTCTAGCAACAATTGTTCAAGTAATGGTTGCACAATTAATTGCCTTTGTGTCTCCCGGATGAAGTCTTTGCTTGTTGCCTTGATTAAAGCATGGGTTTGGAATAAGCCTAAACGGGCAGACTTTTCCCCTAACAATTGTTGACGAATTTGTTGAACCAATCGCTGGGTGGTATATTCCATCACAACTGGTTGTAAAAAGAAATACTTACCACTTCTTTCAATTAATGACCTTTGCAACAGAGAGTTAATTGCTGAAGGTACAAGACGCTGGGAAGAAGATGTCACTATATCAGCAACTAACTCGGCAAGGGATACTGGCTCTCGATTAATTGCCAGCCAATACATTACTTCCGTTTCTACTGGTGACAAATGGTAGAATTGCCGTTCTAACAAGTCGCCAATGTCTTCAAAAATTAGTATCCCGTGTTCTACATACTCTAAAACAGGGGCGATTCTACCATCGAACAGCTCTTGGGTTCCGGCTGCTACCATCTTGAGTGCTAAGGGGTTACCCCCATAATGCTCGATGAGTAATTGCCATTCTTGTTCTGTACCCGTGAATTGTCCTTTTTGCTGAAATAACTCTTGTCCCTCAGTAGTATTTAATCCCTTTAATGGGAGAGACTTAGCTCCTGTTCTTTCTCCTTCTAAGGGTACAATTTCTCTAGGTTTTTCTCTAGAAGTAAACAGGAGGCAACTAATATGAGGTACTTCGCCAATGCGTTTGAGTAATTGACCGTATCCCTCGTAGCCAGGACGACATTGCCCGGCTTGACCACCAGAGAGAATTGTCTCAAAATTGTCTAAAATCAGCAGACATCGGTTCGAGTGCAAACATTCCATCAGCTTTACTAATTTGCCATCAAAGCTTTCAGGAATCACCATTTCCTTTTGCAACGCCGACAGTAAAGATTGCAGTATGTTTGTAACTTGCTCATCTACTGGTGGTGCATTTTGCAAACTTCGCCACACCACTACCTCAAATTCGGCTTGAATTTGCAGCCCTAATTTCACCGCTAAAGTGGTTTTGCCAATACCACCAATTCCCAACAGTCCAACTAAACGACACCGTTCTTCTAATACCCATTGTCGTAGCTGCAATAATTCTTCACTGCGACCAAAAAACACAGATACATCAGGTGCTTCTGCCCAATCATACTGTGGGTTTCCTTGTCGAGTTTCTAGTTCTTCTACGGTTGAGGTAGGACGAGTGTAATCGCTTGGAGATAACTCCAAATTAAAGGCAGCAAAAGCAAGCTGCAAGGAACTTTTATCTACAGGTTCCAAGCGTGCCAAAATCCTAGATATAGTATGCAGAGCTAAACGGGTGCGATCGCTCAGTTCTTCCAAAGAAAAGCTATCTCCACCATTCTTTTCCCATTCTGCTTTAGCTTTGGCAGCTTGAAGTTTATCCCAACCTTGGAGGGTCAAGGTTACACCTCGGTTGCGTCGAGCTTTTTGCTGTTTCATGCGTTTTAATAAGTTGACCTAGTAAAACTACTTGCAAACTAGCGGCTAGTTGAGGTAGTGTTCGTACAAAACTAAAAATGAACATAACAGGATTTCAGATTGATAATATCAATCCCAGTAAATTTACGATAGTCATAAAGCCAACAAAAATGTAAATTCTTTGACTAAATATTTGCCGTGTTGTGTCTCAGCTTTGATCCCAGCGTTTGTAAGTAATTATTTATTTGTATAAAAAGATAAATTGCGACACCCAATTTAATATTCTCTTAACCGAACCGTATTGTTTTATATATGCGTTGTTGAGTGGAAGGATGAATCTGTCTCATACCAATAAACCAAAATTATGAAACAGATCCAAACCCAAAAACCCTTATAAAATCCGTATTTTTTAATTTTTAATTGTTATGACTTGGGTGGTGTTCGGTGTGCGCCGAAGTATTTCTCACTACGGTAGCGAAGCCACACTCGTAGCACTTGCGGAATCTGCTGTTTTTGTTCTTTGCTGAGTTTGTTGTAAAGGTCTAATGCGCGATCGCGTTCACCCCTACAAGCAGCATTATTATGAGCATCCCAATAGCTGCGGGCTACTCGAATCCGACGACAGACTTCTTTAATCAGTGCATCTCCCGTAAGTGGAGTGTCTTGTGTTGCCATACTCAGATACGATAAATTCTTACTGCTATCGTAGCGAGTCCTTTTCATCGCCACAATCACAAGTTGATAGTTAGCTGATATCTGCCAATACTGCCACTAATTTTTCTATATGTGCTGGTTTATGGGTTGCCATTAAGGATATTCTGATCCGACTTGTAGGAACTGTGGGGGGGCGAATTGCTGGGGCAAAGATTCCTGCTTGTTTTAGTTGCTTACCCACTTGTAGCGCTTCACTGGGACTTGACAACTGAAAACATAGTATGGGCGATGCTGATGGTAGTAATTTCAGGTTTGGTATTTTCTGTAATAATTCTCTCAAGTAATTAACGTTGTGCCACAACTGCATCCTGTGTTGTGGTTCTTGTTGAGCTATGTTGATGGCTGCTAAGGCTGCGGCTGTATCTGCGGGTGATAACCCTGTAGTGTAAATCCAACTAGGGGCGCGGTTTCGCAAATAGTCAATTAAGGGGTGGCTTCCTGCTACATACCCACCTAAACTACCCAAGGCTTTACTCAGTGTACCAATTTGGATTAATTGCCTACCTGTACACCCAAAATGTTCTACACACCCAGCACCGGTTTTACCCATCACTCCAGTAGCATGAGCTTCATCAACTAGGAGCATACAACTAAATTGTTCAGCCAAATCTAATAGAGCGGGTAAAGGGCATAAATCCCCATCCATACTGAAGACGCTATCTGTCAAAATTAAACAACGTCGGTAGTTTTGCCGTTGCTCAAGTAATTGGGTTTTCAGTTCCCCTACCTCACAGTGAGAATATTCCCTAACTGTTGCCCCACTGAGAATGGCTCCATTTTTCAGACTGGAATGATTGTATTGGTCAGATAAAATTAAATCACGCTTGCCAACCAGAGCTGCGATCGCTCCTATATTAGCCAGATAGCCTGAGCTAAAAACTAACGCATCTTCTGTTTGTTTCCAAGATGCGATCGCCTTTTCCAATTCCCCATGCAGTTCTCGATGCCCGCTTAATAATCTCGAACCAGTACTCCCAGTCCCAAATTCTTGAGTAGCAGCTACGGCTGCCGCTATCAAGCGTTCATCCCCAGCCAACCCCAAATAGTCATTACTAGCAAAATTAATTACTTCCTTCCCCCCTAAAACCACACTTGCACCAGCACGACCCTGTATTGTTTGCACTGAACGATACCAATCGGCCCGATGGATGGTTAGGAGTGAGTTTTGTAACCAAGCATAGGGATCGGGCATAACAATTCAAAATTCAAAATTCAAAATTCAAAATTCAAAATACCCTTCGGGTTCTCCGCAGGAGTACAAAATTAAAGAACTCTTAGGGAGTGGGGGAGTAGCTGATAACTAATGACTGTTGACTAATGACTAACTTGCTCACTACTACTGAGGTGGGCGATCGCTTGTTTAATCCAGTCTTCTACGTAGGCATCTTTTGGTAAACCAATATCTTCGCTGACTACGTGTAGGGCGTGACTAACTTCATGGGCGGTGTAACCCAGAGCGAATAAAGTCATTTGCACTTCTTCGAGAATGCCGGGGGCTGGGCCTTCGGTAGCGACGAAGAAGCCTGCTGATTTGCGCCACTCGATTAATTTGGCTTTGAGTTCCAAACAAATGCGGTCAGCGATTTTTTTACCCACTCCTGGGGCTTGAATTAAGATTTGGACATTAGCGGCGATGATGGCTTGGACTAAATCGGGTAGTTCCAAAGTGTCCAAGAGGGCGATCGCGCTGGCTGCACCCACGCCACTAACAGACAAGAGGTGGCGGAATAAATCCCGTTCGGCTGGGGAAGAAAAACCATAAAGCAAGGGTATTTCTTCCCGGACTTGGTAATGGGTAAATATTTGCACCAAATCTCCGGTTGTGGGTAATTGCTTTGCTAACCGTTGGGGAATTTGCAAATCATAGCCCATACCATTCACTTCGAGAGTGAGAATGACGCGATTGCTGCCTACGTTTTGAATACCAGCGACTATACCTTTGAGATAGCTAATCATTCTAGGAAACCAAAGAATTGTAAACCTTCAATAATTCCACCTGCACAAAAGTTTTTTGCCAGGTAGCGATGGTCTGCGGGATACTCACTGTGCCACTGAAGCAACTCTGGTCGGGCATTCCCGACGATGATTCCCCTTTCGTTGCCTACAGCGAACAAAGCAATATCATTACCTGAATCACCACAAACAACTGTTCTTTCTGCTGCAAATTCCCACTTTTGACGAAGAAACTGCATTGCCTGACCTTTATCGCTGTTTAATGGTACAATGTCAAGGTCTATACCGCTACTATAAATTAACTTTATATTTAGTTCATATTTCTCTAACTCTGCCTCAAGTTGTGGTATGACCTTAAATGAGGCTTCTTGATGCAGGAAAAAACTGACTTTAAAAGGGCGTTGTTCCGAGTCTGGTTGCAGCACTAATTCAGGAAATTTTTTAGTTACTGATAAGACAATTTCCCGATTCCAACCCTCAGTAAGAATTTCCGACCAGTCAGAGTCAGGGTGACTACTACCATCAAGATAGATTTCCGTACCTACAGACAAAACTAACCCATCAGGTTCTATCAGGTTTTTTTCTACTTGCAGTTCTTTGTAGAGAATAGGCGATCGCCCAGTAGCATAAACTATCTTTGTGCCATATTCTTCACGATGGTGAGTGAGTATCTGGCTTAGTTTTGCCAGGGCTGCATCATTACCTACCAGAGTATGATCCAAATCGGTGACAAAAAGAAATGGCTTCATTATTTTGTTCCCAAATTCATAGGTCAAGCATTCCGAGCTAATTTACCAGATTTTGGTTCCTATGTATTCTCACCAGTGTAGGAGTGTAGGGGTGTAGGGGTGTGAGGGTGTAAAGGTGTGAGGGTTTGAGGGTGTAGGGGTGTGAGGGTGTAGTACAGTTTCTTGATGAAGATGCACTTGATTCTGTACTGTAGAGACGTTACATGCAACGTCTCTACGTCATTCCTAAACCCCTAAACCCCCGTTTTTCCTCGCTAAAATAACACAGAAAAATGCTTTAGGGTCTATATAAGTGCTGAGAAAATCTCGATTTTTTATATTATTTGCACTTACTTTAGTTTGTGTGATGGGCATATATTATATCTGGAATCTTGTCGAGCGATCGCCTGTGGCGAGTTGTAATACCCCCTATGGTTTCATTCAGACAAAAGAGGCTAAATACTATACATTTGCTGAAGAGATATTAGTTCAACCTTGGCGCGGTCAGCATCATGTATATGCTTTATTTCAGATTCCTGACGGCTACCAATATGAGTATTTATTTCGGCTAAAAATCCCAGGAGAATCTACTCAATGTGGGGGATTAATGCCTCTTGATAAAAATATTCTTGCTAGCATTCCCCGTAAGCAAGGTTACTATCCGGTTCGAGGATATTTAAATACACGCATTGCTCTAAATCTGATTATCCAAGGTAAGCTCAATCAGTTAAAGCAACCACAAAACTGGCAGCTTGGTTATGTTAAAAATAACTAGTACCGCAAGGCGGAATTCAAAATTCAAAATTCGTCTTGGAAAGTTTGCTCAACGGGGGGAACCCCCGCACCGCAACTTTCCGCAAAATTCAAAATGAATACAGCGTAAGCGTTTCGTTAGTTTAGGATGGTCTGCTTATTTACGCCGTTCTGTACTAGCATAATGTGGCATAAATCACCCATCTTTTGAAAGAAATTAACACCCTGAGAACAATTTAATTATGAAATACATCTGTTAAATTAACATTCCGGCGATACAAGCGGTAATAAAACCTGCCAACAACCCACCAATCATACTCCTGACACCCATACGGGCTAAATCATGTTGCCGTTGGGGAGCCATCCCTGTCATGCCACCAATCGTAATCCCAATTGAACCGATATTGGCGAAGTTACACAAAGCATAAGTTGTAATAATCACTGCCCTCTCAGATATTTTTCCACTCTTGATTAAGTTTCCCAAATCTACATAAGCCAAAAACTCATTCAAAATTGTTTTCTTACCCAGTAGCGCCCCCACTTGCGCGCAATCGCTCCAAGGTACGCCCATAAAAAACGCTACAGGAGCCATAATGAAAGACAAAATCCACTCTAAAGATAGTTGTGGTAAGCCAATATAAGACCCCAACCATCCAATGAGGGCATTAACAACAGCCAACAACCCCAAAAAAGCAATAATCATTACCCCCACATTCACTGCTAGCTTTACACCATCAATTGCGCCGCTAGCAGCAGCATCAATCACATTGACATAACCTGTCTCGCCTTCCATCTTTGCCTGACCAGTCGTTTCTGATACTTCTGTTTCTGGATAAAGTAATTTGGATACTACCAACGAGGTAGGCGCAGTCATGAAAAAGGCAGCAATTAAATGTTCTGGAGGTATTCCAAAAGACAAGTAAGCCCCCAGAACACCACCAGCAATCGTCGCAAAGCCACCAGTCATCACCGCATGGAGTTCTGATTGAGTCATTTTTGCCACATAAGGTTTTACCATCAGTGCTGATTCTGTCGGCCCCAGAAAAATGTTCCCAGCACAAGACAGAGATTCGGAACCAGAAGTTTTCATTGTCTTCATCATCACCCACGCCAACCCATTGACTACCCTTGGTAAAATGCCGTAATAATACAAGACGTTAATGAAAGCAGAAAAAAAGATAATTGTTGGTAGTACTTGAAAGGCAAAAAAATGATCCTTAAAGTTATCGCCAAAGACAAATTTTGCCCCCACATCTGAGAATGATAAAAAATAGCTGACTGTATCACCCAAAGACCTAAACACATTTAATCCCCAAGGTGTTTTGAGAATTACTAGCGCCAATACAAATTCCAAACCTAAACCCCAGGCTACAGTTCGCCAACGCACTGCATCACGGCGAATAGACATAGCGTAGGATATACCAATGAAAACTAAGATTCCCACAGCAGAAATGGCGCGTTCCATGTGACTTTGCTTTTATACAAACATGGTCAAAAAGTATACATAAGAATTTGCTTTTTTGTGAGGTTTTGGGGGAAATTGAAACGCAGAGGATTGGTTATGGGTGATGAAGTTAAGAGAATAGTAGGTTGGGTGGAGCGATAGCGGAACCCAACAAAGTCTTGAGAATGTTGGGTTCCGTTCCTCCACCCAACCTACACCAGTCTAAGTTGTTGTCTTAACTGTACTGTATTGGGTTATGGGTGATGAAGTGAGATTGAAATGGTGAAGCTGTTGTTATTGAATTTATTGGCAAGTATTATTTTTTATACAAGTATTCCTCTGCCTTATATCAAAGGTTTAGATTTTCAAAAGGTGGCGCGGCTTGTTCCTATGGTGGGGTTAATCATTGGGGTAATTTTAGGGTTACTTGATGGAGGTATGAATTATTTGGGAATGCCCGTATTAACTCGTAGTGCCTTGGTAGTGGCATTGTGGATTTTTATCACTGGGGGGTTACATTTAGATGGGGCGATGGATACGGCTGATGGTTTGGCTGTGGGTGACCCAGAACGGCGTTTGCAAGTGATGGCGGATAGTGCTACAGGTGCATTTGGAGCTATGAGTGCGATCGCTATATTATTACTAAAAACCTCTGCCCTCACAGAGATTGGGGAATACCGTTGGCTAGTATTAATGGCTGCTTGTGGCTGGGGACGTTGGGGACAACAAGTAGCGATCGCCTGTTATCCTTATTTAAAAGCCACTGGTAAAGGAGCATTCCATAAACAAGCTATTCGCTCATACAAAGACTTATTACCCGGATTATGCTTGATGGTTGCAGTCAGTAGCTTATTTTGGCTAGTAAATAACCATCATCTATTAATAACAGTAGTCGGATTAATTACTGGGAGTGCGATCGCTAGTTTAACAGCTGCATGGTTTAATCACAAATTAGGCGGACACACCGGCGACACCTACGGCGCAGTCGTCGAGTGGACAGAGGCTCTATTTCTCTGCGTACTGACCATACTCACATAATGTACCATGTAGGCGATCGTTCTATCTGTGTTTATCTGCGTGCATCTGCGTTTAATTTTATTCCAGTTTATCCCATCATTTTAGCCTTGCCACGCCACTACTTAATATTTACTAGACACAACAAGACTTTTCACCCAGTACCCAGTCCCTAGTCCCCAGTCCCCAGCTATATGATTGAGCGATCGCCAGAATTTGGATAAAGTGATTGATGGGACTATAATTTTGAATTACCCAAAGAGTGGGAATTTTTTAACTGATATTGTCGCCACTTTTCCTGCTGACGCGTTCTTTTATCTTCCGTGAGACTATCAAAACAGTGGGAGCAAGAAATACCTTCTTCATACTGAGGAGATGCCTTATCTTCTTCAGCCAAGGGATGTCCACAACAGAAACATAACTCGTGAGTTCCCGGCTCTAACCCGTGAACTACGGCAATACGTTCATCAAAAACAAAACATTCCCCTTGCCATAAACTTTCCTCTGGCGGGATTTGCTCTAGGTATTTGAGTATACCGCCCTTGAGATGATACACCTCTGCAAAACCTTGAGAAAGCATGAAAGATGAAGCCTTTTCGCAGCGAATACCCCCAGTACAAAACATAGCAACTTTTTTGTGCTGATTCGGGTCGAGGTTTTGGCGGACATATTCCGGGAAGTCTCGAAATGAGTTAGTTTGGGGATTTTGCGCCCCCTGGAAAGTACCGATATGTACTTCGTAATCATTGCGTGTATCAATAACAATCACTTCAGGGTCAGAAATCAACTCATTCCATTCTTCAGGGGTTACATAAGTACCCACCTGTTCATTAGGGTCTACTTCTGGTAAACCTAAGGTAACAATTTCTTTTTTCAGCCGCACTTTCATCCGTTCAAATGGCGGAGTGTCTGCAGTAGATTCTTTATGCTCTAGGTCTTGTAGGCGCAAGTCAGCACGTAGATAAGATAAAACATTATCAATGCTTAGACGCGAACCAGCAATTGTGCCGTTGATTCCTTCTTTAGCTAAGAGAATCGTACCCTTGATATCTTGGGCTAAACAATAAGCCAATAAGGGTACTTGTTTCTCGGTAAAATCCGGCAAACTGACAAATTTATAAAATGCAGCAACGATTTGCGTATTTTCTTGGTTCATCCTTTTGTAAAAAACAGAGTTTTCGATTATGATATTGAAGGTTATAAATTCAATTTTACGGGGGTTTAGCTCAGTTGGTAGAGCGCCTGCTTTGCAAGCAGGATGTCAGCGGTTCGAGTCCGCTAACCTCCATTAACGTAAATTAGGGTATAGGGGTGTAGGGGTATAGGGGAAAGAATAAAACCAAATTCTTCCCTTACACCCTCACACCCTCAAATAACTAACGTTGAAAGACCACCGAAAGGTTATTAGCAGGCATTTGGTAGGTTTTATGCAGTTGGAGATTTTGTTGTTTAGCTGCTGCAATCACGTCTTCCAGGTTGCGTACTCCCCACTCTGGATTTTGGGAACGTAAGGATTCATCGAAGGCGGCGTTACTTGGGGCGGTATGTTCTCCCCCTTGTTTATAAGGCCCGTAAAGATAAAGAATCCCGCCTGGTGGCAAAATCCGCCCCGCACCAGCCAAGAGTCCCAAACAAGCTGACCAAGGGGAAATGTGAATCATATTAATATTAACTATGGCAGCAATGGGGGCATCGTTGAGAATTGCGTCCTTTTCTACTGACCAAATTGGCTGACTAGCATCAAGTTCTACAGGTGGGTAAAGATTATCGCTGGGAAATTGTGCAGTCCAGGCGGTGATACTAGCCCGTAATTCAGGATTTGGGTCAGAGGGTAGCCATTTTCGTGGTTGAAGGCGGGGAGCAAAGAAAATGGCGTGTTCACCTGTACCACTGGCAATTTCTAGAATAGTGCCACTGGCAGGCAAAACTTGTAAAAGCACTTCTAAGATGGGTTCACGGTTGCGTTGTGTTGCTGGTGCATATTTGCGGGGGTCTTGTGGTGTGTTCATCTGGCTGTGTAGAGTAATTCATTATTAAACTAACAGCGATTGGGCTACCCTCCACCGTAGGCGAATGTCACTAGGAGCATCACTTGCCGAAATTAATCAACTCTACCCAACCACCCCTAAAATTTATCCCCCACAGTTTTAACCCCCTCATTCTCAGGTTAATGCAGTGGTTACTACCTCTTGTGTTGCGCTTTCGCACACGCCCTTGGCTCCCGGCTGGTATCGTCAAAATTGAAGCGAAAAATTCTGAGACATTAGCAGAACTTTATCAACAATTCCAAAGTGGGAAAATTCGCTTTTTAATGGCATTTCGCCACCCAGAGGTAGAAGACCCCTTGTGTATGTTGTACTTAATTTCTCGCATTGTTCCACAGGTGGCGCGTCAAAAAGGTATCAGGTTGCAATATCCAGTTCACAGTCATTTTGTCTATGACAGAGGAATGACAAT
Source organism: Trichormus variabilis 0441 (assembly GCF_009856605.1). NCBI lineage: Bacteria > Bacillati > Cyanobacteriota > Cyanophyceae > Nostocales > Nostocaceae > Trichormus > Trichormus variabilis. The sequence goes on from NZ_CP047242.1 coordinate 4,811,784, forward strand.
ATGGGCTGGAAATTGGTTGGGTTGGTTGTTTTCTCAGTTGGGAGGTGTGCCAATTCGGCGCGGAAGACGGTTAGATAGGCAAGCTATTCAAACAGCAAGGGATTTATTCGCTAACGCTCTATTCCCCATTGCTGTCGCGCCTGAAGGCGGGAATAATGGTCACAGTGGTATAGTCAGCCCTCTGGAACCTGGTGTTTCCCAATTGGGGTTTTGGTGTGTGGAAGACTTGCACAAAGCTAACCGGACTGAAACTGTGGTCATTGTGCCGGTATCTATCCAATATCGTTATGTTACGCCGCCTTGGTCTAAATTAGATGAGTTGTTGAGTAAGTTAGAAGTTGATAGCGGTTTACCAGTGCAATCAGTTGGGGAGTCTGCAATCAATCAACCGGAGATTTACTATCAACGCATTTGTCGCTTGGGTGAATATTTAGTTACAGAGATGGAAGAGTTTTATCGCCGCTTCTATCACCAAGATATCCCCAACACTATAGCCACAGAAGAATCTACCACGCCCAATCAGGTGTTAATTGCCAGACTGCATCGTTTATTAGATAAAGCGTTACAAGTTTCTGAGCAGTATTTTGGTATTCCCGCCCAAGGTAATTTTATCGACCGTTGTCGCCGTTTAGAAGAAGCCAGTTGGAATCGTATATATAGAGAAGATTTACCAGATATCGATAATTTACCTTCCTTCCAACGGGGACTTGCTGACTGGGTAGCCCAAGAAGCAGACTTACGAATACAGCATATGCGTCTGGTAGAAAGTTTTGTGGCTGTGAATGCTACCTATATACAAGAAAAATATAGTGCAGACAGATTTGCCGAGACGGCTTTACTAATGTTTGATATGCTTTCTCGTATACAAGAATCGACTCTACCAGGAAGACCAAGGTTAGGTTTACGGGAGGCGGTAATTAAGGTGGGTGAGCCAATTTCTGTCACGGAACGCTGGGAAAAGGTGCATGATAACCGCCAAGCGGCTAAAAAGGCTGTGAGTAATTTAACTCAAGATTTACAGGTGGCTTTGGAAAATTTGATTGATTAGGGATTGGGGATTGGGGATTGGGTGAAGAAGAAGACGCGATGAATCGCGTCTCTACAAGGTGGTTTATTTTGAATTTTGAATTTTGCGGAAAGTTCTGTAGGCGGGTTTCCCGCCGTAGGAAACTTTTCAAGACGAATTTTGAATTGTTAATCAATGCTTTTGGTTTCCTCCTAGTAACCAGAGGAAATAAGGTGTACCAATTAGGGCGGTGACTAATCCAGAGGGAATTTCTTTGGGAGCTAAAACAACGCGACCAACGGTATCAGCTAAAGTGACTAAAATAGCACCGAAAATTGCCGCTATGGGTACTAGTTGGCGGTGTCGAGAACCTACTAATAAACGTGCAGCGTGGGGAGCAATTAACCCTACAAAGCTAATAGTTCCCACCGTAGAGACAGCAGCAGCAGCTAAAGCAACTGCGATCGCTAATATTACACCACGAGCTTGCTGTAAACGCATCCCCAAAATCTGTGGTAAATCTTCTCCTAAGGCCATCACATCTAATTTACGGGCAAATAACCAGCCCAAAGGCAATAAAATTAAGGGAAAAGCCAGTAATTGCCATACTTCATCCCACTGACGAGCGTAGGTACTCCCAGCTAACCACACCAAGGACTGAGATACTTGTAATTTTGACTTCACCACTAATAGGTTAATTCCCGCCGCGCAAAACGCAGATACCGCTATTCCTATCAACGCTAGTCTCCCTGGTGCTACGCCGTTTTGCCAAGCTGCTAGATAAACTACACCAAAGGCGACGACTGCACCAATAAACGCAGCAATTGGGATAAATGTTACAGGTGTGTTAGGTAGTAACACTAATACAAGTAATGCCCCAAAACCTGCACCTGAAGTAATGCCCATAATTTCCGGCCCAGCCAAGGGATTGCGGACTACTCCCTGTAACAATAAACCACTGATGGCTAAGGCTGCTCCTGCTAATAATGCTACTAGTAAGCGGGGTAGGCGCAAGTATAAGACTATTCTTTCGGTGAGTGCGTCACTATTACCATTGAAGACTTGAGTTAGTTGATGAATATCTAAATGAATATTGCCGAGGGATAACCCTATAAGCAATACCAGTAATAAGCAAGAACAACCAGCTAAAAGTAAAACAGGATACTGGAGGCGGGATTTTATCTGTATTAGTAAAGCATTATTCCCCTCTGTCTTTGTCAACAAACGCGGCGATGAACGCACCAACCAGACTAAAAACGGTGCGCCTAATAAAGCTGTGATACCTCCCGCAGGTAATTCACTAGATATCTGTTGTGCTATGAAGTCAGCCCCTAATAATATGACTGCGCCCCAAATCGCTGCTGATGGTAATAAAATTTGGTGTTGGCGACATCCCATCAATTTGCCTATATGGGGTGCAACTAAACCTACAAAGCCAATTGGCCCGATTACACTCACAGCAACGGAGGCTAAAAATATACCTAGTAGGGTGCTAGATAAGCGTGTCCACTGGACTTTTGAACCCAGGGAACGGGCGACATCTTCACCCATGAGGAGGACATCTAGGGGTTTGGCGATGAGGAAAACTGCGATCGCTCCTAATAATACTCTAGGTGCGGCGTAAATACTTCCCTGCCAGTTGGTTTGTAATAAAGAACCTGCACCCCAAAAAAATAAATCACGGGTTTGGTTTTCGTAGAGTAGTTGTAAAGCAGAGGTGAAGGCGGCTAAGGCGAGGGAAACAGCCATTCCGGAGAGGGTGAGGCGGATGGGGGTAATTTCCTTTCCGGCGATGGCGTATACCAGTAAGGCGGCTAATAAACCACCTGTGAATGCTACCAATAAAGGCGACCAGGCAAATATCTCTGGTGCAAAGATGGTTGTGGCGGTGATGGCTAAATATGCACCTGCGTTGATTCCTAATGTGGCGGGGGAGGCTAGGGGGTTACGGGTAACTGTCTGGAATAGTGCGCCGGCGATTCCTAAAGATGCGCCTGATAAGATACCGATAACAGTGCGGGGTAGTTTGATGTAGAGGAGGATGTCTTCTGGGGTGGTGATGGGGTTGCTGTGGAGGAAGAGGAGGGGGAGGAGGAGGAGGATTGGGGTGAGGAGGGGTTTAAACATGGGGGAATTGAACGCAGAGGGGCGCGGTGAACCAGCGTTGTAGGAGGGTTTCCCTCCGTAGACGACTGGTGAACCCGAAGGGAGGTTAGCGCGGAGGTGCGCGGAGGGATCTTATGTGAGGGTTTTAATGATTTTATCTACTAGGATTTGGGCTGATAGGGGGCCGCCGAATAGCCAGGTATCTGGGGCGATCGCATACAATCTTTTTTGCTGGACGAATTGTAGTTTTTGCCAGACGGGGTTAGTTTCTAGTTGTTGTTTGTAGGGGCTATTGGGGGCGGAAATATAGATGAAGTTGGCGGTTTCGACTTTTGGGAGTGCTTCTACCCACACTGTATTAAAGCCAAAACGGTCGAATTCTCCTTTCCAGGCGTTTTTTAAACCGATTGCTGTGAGGATTTGTGCAGCCATTGAGTTATCGGTAAACAGGCGGATTTGGGGGGCGTTGTCGCTGAATTGTCCGAGGACGAAATCAGGTTTTTGAGTATTTTTGATGCGGGTGGCTACTGTTTGAAATTGGGTTTGCATTTGCTGAAGCACTTTCTCCCCTACATCCCGACGGTTGACGCTTTCGGCAATTTTGCGGAATGTTTGCTGCATCTCATCGAGTTGATTTGAGTTTTCCGCCGAGGGATAGGGGTTAAATATGAGGGTGGGGGCGATCGCAGATAAGGTATCGTAAATAGTCTGGTGTCTTAAATCTACACCTAAAATTAAATCAGGTTTTAATTGGGCGATCGCTTCTAAACTCGGTTCTTGGCGTGTCCCTACATCAACTACACTCTCATCTAGGGATGGTTGCACATTTACATATTTTTTATAACCCTGGATATCTGCAACTCCTACAGGCTGGATTCCCAAAGCTAAAAGGTTTTCTGCATACACCCATTCTAGGGCGACTACTCTGGTTGCAGTTTTACTTGCAGCTTGGGGACGAGGAGAACGATTACAAGCCGCCGTCAAAGCGGAAGCAGTCGCCGCAGTTAAAAAGGTGCGTCTAGTGAATTTGATCATCTTGCTAACTCTCCTTCTGGGATACCTAAATGACAAGGTAAACAAGTCGGATAGCCATTGATGGGATGGGGAATCACGGTCATTTCTACACCAAACACTTGCTGAATGTTGCTGGCTGTCATCACTTCTTGGGGAGTACCTGCGGTGACTATATTTCCTTGTTTGAGCATAATTAGGCGATCGCTATACGCTGCGGCTTGATTCAAATCATGTAACACCCAACCAACAGTAATTCCATGTTCTTGGTTGAGTCGTCGCACTAAGGCTAAAACTTCTATTTGATGGCGGATATCTAGATATGTTGTGGGTTCATCGAGTAATAACACCTGGGTTTGCTGGGCTAACGCCATTGCAATCCAAGCCCTCTGGCGTTCACCTCCCGAAAGGGTATCTACTATCCTATCTGCTAAGGCTTCTAAGCCAGTCACAGCTAACGCCCATTCCATCGCGGCGATATCTTTTTGGGAAAAACCCCCCAATAGATTCTGATGGGGGTAGCGTCCATAACCAATCAATTCCTTGACTGTAATTGCTGATGGAATTTCCGAGAATTGAGGTAGCATTGCTAACTTTCGTGCCAATTGTTTAGTCGGGATTTTGGCAATATTACAACCGTCAATATAAACTGCACCCCGGATTGGTGTTAATAATCTCGCTAGGGTACGCAATACCGTACTTTTACCCGAACCGTTTGGTCCCAGTAAAGCCGTGATTTCGCCTTCCGGGAGGGTGATGGAGAGGTCAGAAACGATAATTCGGTGGTCATAAGCAATTTTCAGATTATGAGTATCAATGGCTACCAATTCCTAGCCTCCCAGAAGTTAATGAGATATTTTAGCAATTATTTTGGTTAGTTTATAAGATTAATGCCAAGAACACAACCCTGGTTACAAATAGCTGTAGAGAATAAGAATCAATAGATTCTCTCACTTATCATCCTGCATCCCTGCATTGAACAGCATGGCATATTTTCGATTTGCAAGTTCCCGATCTCCGCAGTTGGGACAATCCCAGGCTCTGATATCCTGCCCCAATTAATCATAGAAAAGTGTAAAAATCCAACTATCTTTTATTTATAATTATTAATTCATTTTATTCCTTTAAAGGTAAGCATCTTAAATTGAAAACCTGATATTGGGGAATAGGAAATAAGTTTTTATCCTTGCTTTGGTGTTGAGTTATAACTTGATGGGTTTGTTTGATTATCCCTTGGTATTTACCTTTAATTTCTTGATTAGGACTAACAAAATCAACTTCTACCAAAGCCTCGGTTTTATCTTCTGTTAACTCTAAAATCCGACCAAATTTTAAGTATTCATACCAATTCCATTCTTCTTGTAACCAAATTTCTCCTTCTAAAATTTGAGCAAAAGGAGGTAATCCAAAAAAACCACGATAAAAGGGGCGAAGTTGACTAATATCGCCTTTTTGATAGATAATATTAGGTAAAATTTCCCAAGTAAGATGACCCCAGCTACGTCCATAGGGCATATCAATTAAAGTAGGAGCAAATTGATGTCCTCCAAAGTGACTACATCTCCAGATGCGCAGATGAGAACAGGCATAATTTTGACGTAGTTCTTGATAAATAGGATAGCCAAAACGAGCGCAAGCTACATCTACATTACCATGAGTACAAACCATGATTTCTCGAATATGGGAAGTATCCTGGAGGTATTTATCAAAATTTGTCAATAACTGAGGTTGTTTATAAAGAGTAAATATCAGTTCTCCAATCAATTCCCTGGGGAGAATATATTCTCGCTTATCATATTTAGCAAATAATTGAGCAGGTCGGGAATAATGAAAGATTCTTATATTATCTGATGTGGAATACTCGTGATCTGGTGCGATCGCTAATTGCCAAAATTTAATTTTCTGTTGTTGATGAATTTCCTGTATTAAATCTATTGCTGCTTGTGGTATGGGTTGAGGTTTTGCCAACATATTCACATTCCAAGGCTGTTCTATTTCAAACATCAGCCAGGAATCAAAAGGGTAAAGAGTACCTAAAGTATCTTCTCCGTTTTGCTTAGAAACCTCAGAGCAAAAACGGCATTTCATTAGTTCTGGATCATAATTTGTCATCAGCTTGTTTATCTTTTGGTTTGATAAGATTAGAAAATCAAGTTTTAATTTATGTATAATTCTTGTATTTTATTGGGAAATTGTTCTATTGATATCTATTTTTATTAATAAAAATATAGCATTTCTCGGAAATTAATAGCTATCTCATATAAGGCTTGCCTTGTATCTTCAATCACGCGAATCATCCGAATAAAACTATGAATAAAGGATTCATAGTGAAGGATTTTAACTTTGACTTGAAACGATTGTAAATATTGAGCATATAATAGTCCGTCATCTCGTAATGGATCATGTTCTGCGGTAACAATTAAACATGGCGGTAAATTTCTAGCATCTTGAACTTTCAATGGTGACGCATAGTATTCTTCCCCCTGAAGATCATTTTCCAAGTAATGATTCCAAAACCATTTCATTGTTTCCAAAGAAAGACCTTTGGTATAACCTGCTTGATAAGATTGGGTATTAAAACCATATTGAGTAACCGGAGTAATCAAAAGTTGTGCTTCTAGTGAAATATTTCCTTCATCTCTTAATTTAATAGCTGCTACTGCTGCTAAATTAGCTCCAGCACTTTCTCCCCCTACAGCGATTTTTTGTGCATCTCCTCCTAAACTTTGAGAATTTTTATGTACCCATTTAATAGCCTCTAGTGCATCAATAACAGGGATAGGGCATTTATATTCAGGAGCTTGACGATATTGAACAGATACGACAATGCAATTTATATGTTTACATAAGAAAGAACAAGGAGCATCCGCACTATCTAAATTGCCAAATATCCAACCGCCTCCTTGAAAATAAACTAGAATTGGGTACAGTGTTGACTTTTCTTGGATACTGTTTATATTGTCTACTTCATCTCTAGGTGTATAAACCCTAATAGGTATAGATATATCTTCTAACCTTTTAATCCATCGATCTTCTATTGTTACGCCTTCTTCATTAGTCAGATGATATAACTTAATAGCTTCCTGGTAAAAAAATCTGGATGCTTCAGGTTTTAATTCAGATATGGGAGGATGTCCTAACTCATCCATCCTTTTTTTTATTGTCTTGACAAGTTCTAGAATTTCAGGATGAATAGTAGTTTTTGGCTCTTTTACTTGCATGATTTGAATCCACTGTTAAATTTTTTGTCAATACTCAACTTTGGATTTTAGGGAACAGGAAGAAATAAAAACTATCATCAAATTCCCTAAATCCCTTATTTACAGGTGTAATATCAACTATCTAGTGTTACAAAATTCTGTACTAATCTGCTTTAAATCAGATAGCTTCTGAAAAAAATGTTCCCTCTCTAATATCATCAAAGCTGCTTTCTTATGGGGAAGTTTTACTTCGTCATAAATATAAAAACCACATTGCTCTTGGGTAGGAATCACAATTCTATTGCGTGAGTCTGGTTCAATGATTAATCTTTCTGTCTCATAAAGATGAAACACTAAAGCAGATGAACCTCTGAAAATTGGGAATATATATTCTTTTTCAAAGTATTCCCTTTTCCCAATAGCTATGTGACCTCCCATATCAGACTCTTGATAAGGATAGTAATGGCGGATATTATCTTTGATTACTTGATAGATAATTCCATATGAAACAGGTTCACCATCTAAACTACCAATAAAAAGTTTCTTGTGATCTGCCTTGAGGGATTTTTGCAAATATTCCTGAAATTCTGCAAAGGAAATATTTAATTTCCAAAAAGGTATCAAATGCTTTTGCTGCATCCAATCATAAATCATTTCTACATCTTGTTCATAGGACACAGGACGGAAAGAAACTTCTTTGCCATACTCAGGATCAATATATGTAAATATGCAGGAAGATTGAGTCTGATTGACTGGTTTTTTCTGGGAATTTAGATGGACAGATGTAGCTTTTTCGGCAACTAAATACAAAGCATTATTCACCTTACCGAAGGCGGCTGCATGGGGGCGATCGCCATCATCAGCGTAACCGTAAGTAATCAAGCGATTGCGATTCAAGCACAGCTTGGTAAATTGGGGTGCTAGCAAGTTGAATAACTCAAATCTGTCTTGCATTTCGGGGAAGCGGCTTTGATAATTCAAGATTGTCTGTCTTACTTTTGTCCAAAAGGTGTGTTCTGGGTAGTTGTGGTAGTCAGCTAATAAATCAGACAAATAACGATGGTGACAGATAAACAAGCCAGCAAAGATAAATTGACATAATCCTTCTGGTGGTTCAGTCAACAAGACGGCTTTGAGTTGTGGTGTTAAAGTCTCTAATTCTGGTAGGGAATGACGACTGATATTTACATCATCGACAAAATCTTTCATTGCTAACCGATGGGGGACAAAATCCTTCAGTACCAAAATTGTGTTTTCACCGTGGGGGGAGAAAACTACACCGTAGCGGTAGAGGTAATGTAGTAATGGCGGTAAAATTGTGTTAAACAGGCAAGATAACCATTCATCTAAACTGAGTCCAGAACGTTCTACCAGTTGAGAAATAAAGGGTTTACCACTACCATCAATGTGTAATAAGGAAGCTAAAGTAATTGGACGTTCATCAGCTTTGGTATAAACTAAAACACTCTCTCGCCATAGACAGCCCAACATTTCCTTATATTGGTAAGGTGCGCCTGCAAGTTGGCTATAGTATGGATGATCGTAATTGATGCTGGCAATTTCCCCAGGAAGTATTAAGCGACATTCATCTTTTAAGAAAGGATCATTGTCACAAATCGATTTTACATATTCTGTAACCAGTGGGGCAACCTGTGTGCGATCGCCTGGTAAACCACGGTAAACTAGGGTGTTTAAAATGCTCAGAGGTAATTTAACATACCGTTTCTGTGGGTGGCTGATATTGGCAAAGGTGCGAATTGATTGTTGGGGTAAATATTTATCTTGGCTGTAACCAAGGGGAATCATTGCACCCGTGGCGATTTCTTCCACAAACAGAAGGGTAATGATATTCTTCCATTGCCAATCATGGACGGGAAGAAAGTAATAATCGGCGGGGTTGAGATGACGTTGTTCCAAGATGGCGGTAAATTCAGCAAGATTTTCTGCGCCTAATTCTTCTTGGATGAGGGTGACATAATCTAGTCCTGAGATGGCGTTAAATTGGGCGTGTTCACTGCTAACAGCAATCCAAAAGAGGGAGACTGGCTGTTTACTTTCTGGTGCGTGGGCTAGGTAATCATCGTAGCCAAAACCGATGCGTCCTTTGTTGAAGGTTATCCAAGGGTGTCCTTCCATTTCCCCTTCTAAGGAGGGGTAGTCTAAGGTCAGTAAGTCTATATTTTGGGTTTCTTTTTTGGTTTGGATATGTGCGTCGGCTAGTAGGGTGTTGCTGAGTTCTTTGATGAGATGGGCTGTGGTTTCGGCTGTCATTCCTACGGCTGTGTGAATGTCGAGGACGAATTGCAGGGGGTTGAATGCTGGTGAAAATTCTGAGGTTTCTCGTCGTTGGATGGATGTAGGAATGACGCGATAGCTGTCGAATAGGCGTTTTTTGGCTTGGAATTTGTAGGCGATACCTCCGGGGAGGGTGAGGTGGTAGAGGGTGGATTCTGGGGTTTGTTCTATTGTCTCCGGTTTGATGATTTCTTCGTACATGAACTCGGAGAGCATTTTGGCTAGGAGTTTTTGGCTAATTGTTTGCCAGCGTTGGGGTTGGAGGATTTGGGTTAGGTTTTGCATATTTTTGTTTGGGAATTTTCACAGGTTCTGGATAACCCCTCTCCAAACCTCTCTCCGTGTCGGGGAGAGGCTTTGAATTTTCCCCCTTCCCTAGTAGGGAAGGTGTACACACAAGTCTGATCAAACTTGCCCCATAACGTTTTGATCCCCCTAAATCCCCCTTAAAAAGGGGGACTTTGATTCTAGTTCCCTCCTTAAAAAAGGGGGGTTAGGGGGGATCAAGCCACATTTTGCACTCAGCACAAAGATGTGTGTACACCGTAGAGTAGGGAAGGGGGTTAGGGGGTTAGGTTAAGCGTAGATTTTTCCACATAACGTGAAAAATCAGATTTAAGAGAAACAGAGTTAAAATCCTTCTGCTGCCTGCCGCCTGCCGCCTGTCTTCGGAACATAGCGAAAGAATAGGAGGTTTAAGCAACAAATTATGGTGGCGGCGATGAATGGGGAGGCTAGGCTGTGGGTGTTGACTAGCCAGGAGGCTAGGAGGGGTGCGCCTAAGTGTCCGATGTTGGCGAAGGAGATGGCGAGGCTGTAGTTGAAGTGGAGGTGTTTGGCTGTGCTTTGGTTGAATATTTGCAGTTCTAAGGCGGCTTGGGTGACTGCTAGGAAGAAGCCATAAACTATCCTCGCTAGGATCAGTAAGGGTAGGTTAGATGAGAGTCCTTGTAGGCCTAAGCTGACGATGAGTAGGCTTAAACTTGCTAAGTAGATGGTTTGGAGGCGTTCGGGACGACAGGCTTGACGGATGTAGGGTAAGGCAGCGATCACCATTACACTAGGTATCAGAAATAACAAGCTACCAGTGAATAGGTCAACGTTTAATGGTTCGGCGGTAACATACTCTGTGAAGTAGGGACGAACTAGATTATTCGCTAGCTGGAAAGTAAGAATGACTACGCCGATAGTGATGATATAACCCAGTTGGTTAGGTGCTACAAGCTGATTTTCTCCCCTACCCCCATCTCCCTTGCCCCCTGCTCCCTGCCCCCCTGCTTCTTTGGTAGATACACCACGCAATATATAAGCACAGACGGCAAGCTGTAAAAGATCGGCTGCGGCAATCCCGTAGAAAATAATTAAGGGTGTATTTATATTGACCATAAATGCGCCGACGATGGTAGCAATGATGATTGCACTATGAAACACGGCTTGGTATGTGCCGGCGATCGCAGTTCGTTTTTCTTCCCCACCTAGTTGGATAATGAGGGGATACACTAGCAAATAACTGCTTTTGCACAGTAACAGCAGGATGGTGTAAATCAAAAATTGCTCTGCACTGGTGCTTGTACCCATCAAGGCCGTCATGAAGGCTGCACCCAATTGTCCAACAAAAAGTAGGTGTTTGACTTCAAAGCGGCGCGATAACACACCCCACACAGGCGCACACAGCACCACGGTTAACCGACACACAAAAATGTAGTAACCGGTGTAGGCTAAATCTGTCACGCCGAAGACTTTACGGAAAAACTGGGGATAAAAGGGTGACAGTAAAACCTCGTTGAAAATACTCAAGAACACACATAAAAATAATGCGCCTGAGATGAGGGGTAGCCGATGCTTCATGCGACTACACCAAATTGCTGAAAGACGTTACGCTTTTGTACTGGGTAAACGTCGCGTCCTGTTAAGGAGTTGATAATTACAGAGTTGCGGTAACAACCTAACCCCAAATCTGGCGCGCCAATACCGTGGGTGTGTAACTCGGCGTTTTGGACAAAAATCTGATTGGGGATGTCTTGGGTGAGGGAGAGATGATAGTCAAAATTCACCTGGTAACGCCCATGTTCATCCCATTGCAGCAAATCGCGGATATCTGCCATAAAGTTAGGGATGGTGTGATGATAGCCGGTTGCTAAGATAATGCGATCGCTATGGTGAATAAATGGTTGATTCTGATGAGAATGGCGATAGGTGAGACGATAACCGTTAGCCGTGGGTTCTACTTCTTTAACTTCTACCCCAGACAGTAATCTAACATCAGGATAATTATCGGCGACGGAACGCTCGTAAAGCAAATCATAGATTTTGGCTATGGTATGAAAGCTAATTCCCTTATACAGCAACCCTTGTTTAGTTAATAGTTCGTCTCGCTGTTCTGGGCGTAAATTGTAGAAATAATGGATGTAATCGGGTGAGAAATGTTCTAATCCCAATTTGGAATATTCCATTGGGAAAAAACCAGAGGAACGGGTATGCCATTCTAGGTGATAATTATAGTTTTCTTGCTCTTGTAATAGTTCATAAAACACCTCGGCTGCACTTTGTCCAGAACCGATGACTGTAATTGATTTTGCTTGGCGACAACTGACTTTTTGAGGGATAAATTGGGACGAGTGAAAAATATTTTCTGAGACTACATCACGGAAACAAAGCGGTATGTAAGGGACAGTACCCACACCTAAAACCAAATTGCGACAACGGTAGATAAAGTTAATACCAGAAACTATAAATTCCTGCGCTTTTTCATCCCAATCAATACTTTTAACTTGTTCGCCAAAGTAACAATTAGGTAATTGTTTGGCTACCCATCGACAGTAATCATTGTATTCTCGTCTGGGAATATGAAATTCTTCCCAAAAGTAAAAATTATAGAGACGTGATTTAGCTTTTAGGTAACTAAGAAAGCTGAATTTACTGCTAGGTTCAGCCATTGTCACCAAATCTGCTAAAAATGGTACTTGAATTGTCGTCCCTTCCAGTAATAACCCTGGATGCCATTGAAATTCAGGCTTTTGTTCCAGAAATAAAGACTTAATTTCTGTCACAGGTTCTAGCAGTGCAGCCAAACCTAAATTAAAAGGCCCAAGACCAATACCAATCAAGTCATAAACACAATTTATCATGCTTTCCATCTCTCAAAAAATAACTGGCGATCGCAAAACATCAAAGCCCCAAATTTATCCGGCAATTCAATCTCCTTCTGAAACTCAAAACCACACTTTTCAAAAACATGAATCATTTTTTGATTACGAATATCTGGTTCGGCAATAATCTTTTGAGTTGCTGTATTTTCAAATTGAAAAAATACCATCGCCCGCAACAATGGCAAAGCATAACCTTTACCCAAAAATTTGGTTTCCCCAATTAACAAATGAATACCTTGATCTGTCGCCTCTGCTGAATAATGTCGAGCCACAATATCATCAATTGTCCAGTATGACTCCCAATAACTCATCGGTTCATCATCCAAACAACCAATATAAAGAGTTTGATGTTTATCCGCTAAAGCCTTTTGTAAATGCTCCCGCATCCGTTCCAAATCAAATCCTAAATTCCAAAAAGGAATCACATGAGGTTGATTCATCCACTCATGAATTAGATTTAAATCCTCCTCCAAAACCACCGGACGAAAAGCAATAGTTTTATTGATAGTAGAATCAAACCGTACATAACTGTAATTAATCGTACTAACCGACATAAACTTAAGCCTCAAATTCCTCTCATAAACTCTCTGCGTTACTTTGCGTAAACCCCTGCGCCCCTCTGCGTTTACATCAAAGGATTATCAACAGCAACATAGACAGACTGTGTAGAAACTGGCCCCACAAGTTCATCCAGATTATGAAACCGTGTAAGCAGATTAGCCTTACAAAGCAATTGTGACTGAGAAAGTAAATTATTCACTAAAGAATGTTCAGAATATTTGCCTAAGATGTTTCGCAACTCCCCTAAGAGTAATTTCTCATCTATCAATCCCGCTACACCAAAAGCATTAATTAGCCCGAATAAATTATTAAAGAACAAGTAGTAAGTAAGCCGTTCATCAATAACCTCATCATCACATATTGTTTCACTTTTTTGACTAATCCCCGGCAAAATATGATCTAACAATTGATGACAAGAACGACGGTAATAATAACCTTGATTGTCCCGATAAAAAAACCTCTCAGGATAGCCATCTTTTAACTGCACTACACTATTTTGTTGATGGGCTTCTAATCCTATACCGTAAGTGAAATATAACCAGAGAATTGGCTCTAAGTAAATCTGTAAATAACGGTTGCACCAATCCAAACTCACCGCCTCAGTCGAACGGTTTTCTTGTTGTGCTAGTTCCTCAATAATCCGTGCTAATCGTGAACCGTTACCCAAAATAGAGTCTTGACACAAAGCTACTACACAAGTTGCATCCGTCAGGGGATTATTTAAAAACGGATTTTCTCTCAGAATTGTTGAGAAACCATCAACAGCAACACCATCAATTTTTAAAGTGATATAAGCAGGATCAGTGATGATTTGGAAATCAGGAAAACGTTGATATAGTCGTTGCCCGATTTCACTAGTTAAAATTTGATGTACTTCTAAACTCCGTTCTAACTCCTTATATAAATTAGTGCGGACAGAGTTAGTAATTTTGATATTCAGCGACAATTTTAACATAAATGCCGCATCTGGATGATAGACAGTGCGAATTGAAGATGTAGGTTGATATGCTCGACCAACCAAACCTAAATCTTGCAATATTTCTTGCTTAATCAATTGTTGAATTTGTGGCTGTTGTAATAAGTAATTAGCTTGCCAAGGATGTATGGGTAACAAAGCATAATCATCTTCATCACAATAAGTATTTTTGAATTGATAATCAACATTTTCGTCAGCCAATAATTCTGATTTAATCAGTGTTGTTGCTGTCTGTGATAGCTGCGAACCTTCCAGTACCATCGACTGATGAACGCGGAAGTAATGCAGAGGAAAACTACCTTTTAATTCTGGCGAATAAATTGACAATTCATGGTCAGCAAAACCTTGCCGACTTTTAGGAGTGGGGTGTAAATGGTGTCCAAAAACTAAAGCTTGTTCAGATGCGATGAAATTACTGTTAAAAGTATAAAGTTTTTCTACATCTTGTTGCCGTTGCCGAACAAAATTTTCAACATGATTACAGCTTTGAATCACACGCAAAATCAGTTCATCTTGATGGCTATTGCTACCACCAGTCAAGGCTAATTCTTTAGTAATGAGCGTTGCTAGAGTCAGGTAATCAAGTTCAAGTAAATTACCTTGATCTACTTGATAATAAAGGGGAAAAGTAAATAAATGCCTGCCTGTCTGTGAATAATATCTTATACCAATTAATAGCCTGATATTTTGATGTGTTAACTGACAACAAAACAACGATTTTGTATTTGTATTTTGGAAAACTTCTAAAATATCAGCGTCTTTTGTCGCGGTGGTGATGATTTCACCCGTGTTGGTTTCGCGTAGATAGCAATTCAAAAAGCTGTGAATTGTTGCTTGTTCGGCAATTTCTTTGTCAGTGCGATGTTGCGCCAGCACTGAGATTGGTTTGGCAATTGTGTATGGTGTCATGTCTAGTGTATGGTTTGAGTGAAAGTTATTTAATGTTGGGGAGTGAGGAGAGTTGTTCGCTCTCCCTCTCTCCTATTTTTTTGCTCACGCAGAGACACAGAGAGAATGAGATTTTTGAGGTTAGAGGCTTAACCCTTCTTGACTCTCCTGTGGGTGAAATAAATGCTTCTCACCTATCGTTGTGATAGAGTTGAGGACTTCTTGAATATCCGCGATCGCCGTCTGAGGATTAAGTAAGGTAAACTTCAGATAGGTAAGTTGACCAATTTTGGTCTGTGCGATGACTGCAATACCTTGTTGCAGTAAGCTCATGCGAATGTGGCTATTGATTTGATTTGCCCAAGTTGTACTATCTAGGTGTGCTGGTGTTTCACTAGGAAGATAACGAAAAACGACAGCGTTAATGGTAGGATTGTTTGCCAACTCTAATGCAGGTTCAGCGTCAATTAAATTGGCGGTTTCCTTGGCTAGTTCAATTGTTGTATCAATCATGTCTGCAAATTGTCTCCTCCCCAGGGTGCGGAGAGAAACAAACAATTTGAGCGCATCGAATCGCTTGGTGGTTTGTATGGACTTAGTTACTAAGTCGGGAATGCTGGCTATTTCGTTGGTTTCAGGGTTGAGATAATCAGCGTGTAGCTTAATTAAATCAAAGTTTTGATGCTGTTTAACTAGAAAAGCACCGCAGCTAATTGGCTGGTAAAACAGTTTATGGAAATCGACTGTAATCGAGTCAGCCAATGCAATACCATCTAGTTTATCTCGATGGCGATCGCTCATCACCAACGCACCACCAAAAGCCGCATCCACATGAAACCACAATCCATACTTCTCAGCACAGGCGGCTAGTTCTGGTAATTTATCAATACTACCAAAATCCGTAGTTCCCGCAGTCGCAACTAACGCAATAGGTAACAAATCCTGTTGCTGCAATTGTTCTAACTTCTGTTCCACATCCGCAGCACAAAGCTGATAATCACTATCAGTCTCTACTGCTACTACAGCTTGTTGTCCCAAACCGAGTAAAGAAGCAGCTTGGCTAATGGTGAAATGAGCCACTTGAGAACAGAGAATCCGAAAACGTTGAGCTTCTGGTGGTAATCCTTGCTGCTGCACACACCAATTTAACTGACGATGTGCGTAAGCATCCCGCGCTAGCAGCAACCCCATAAAATTCGATTGCGTACCACCACTGGTAAATATACCATCAGCACCCGCATCATAACCAAAACTTGCACACAGCCAATTTACTACTTGCTGTTCCAAAACAGTAGCAGCCGGACTTTGATCCCAAGAATCCAGAGATTGATTAGTCCCACTAATCAACACCTCAGCCGCCACAGCAGGTAATAACGGTGGACAATGTAAATGAGCCATACAAGTAGGATGAGTCACCACCACCGAATGCTTGATAATCTTCTCACCCACCTCCGCCAAAACCTGACGCAAACCCACCCCCTCATCAGGACACACAGCGATATCTGCAATAGTCCTACTTAACTCCTGGGGACTCCTACCACTATAAGGCTTCCCCTGAGTAGCAAAACAATCAATTAACACCTCCCCAGCACAAGCGATCGCCTCCCGCAAACTCCCTCCTGCAACAAACAACTCATCAAACTTCTTTCTTTGCGTCTTAGCGCCACCCTGCGGGAACGGCAAAGCCGAACTGCGTGAAATAATTACCATTAAGATACCTGCGAAAGAACCGATAAAACCTGCTTCTCAGCCGCCTGAACCGCCGAAGCAAAAATCTCACAAATACTATCAATTTGCGCCGGAGTCACAATCAAAGGCGGTAAAAAGCGCACCACACTACCAAATCTACCCCCCAACTCCACAATCAAACCCCGCCGCAAACACTCAGCCTGGATACGACTAGCTAACTGCGGATGTGCAGGATACTTCCCACGGCGATCAGCCGATGCTTGGGGATTAATAATCTCCACACCAACCATCAAACCCCGTCCCCGCACTTCCCCAATACAATAGGTTTCCCCTTGAATTTGGTGTAGATGTTTTAACAAGCGATCGCCCATCGCCGCCGCGTGTTCAGTCAAGGAATTTTCCAGAATATACTGTAGTGTTGCTGTTCCCGCCGCCATCGCCATTTGATTCCCTCGGAATGTCCCAGCGTGTGCGCCTGGACTCCATTTATCAAGTTCCTTGTTGTATAAGACCACCGATAAAGGTAAACTTCCACCAATAGCTTTAGAAAGTAACAATACATCTGGCATAATTCCCGAATGCTCAAAAGCGTAGAGTTTACCAGTCCTTCCCAAGCCTGTTTGAATCTCATCAACGATTAACGGAATGTGGCGATCGCGCGTAATCCGGCGCATCTCTCGCAACCAATCATCAGGCGCAGGAATCACCCCACCTTCCCCTTGCACAACTTCCAAAATCATCGCCGCCGGTGTAACAATCCCACTTTCAGGATCATCCAAAATCGATTCTATATAGCGGCTACTGGTGCGCTGTCCAGCTTCCCCACCCAAACCGAAGGGACAACGATAATGATAGGGATAAGGCAAAAAGTGGACATCTGGCATTAACCCAGTCACCGCTTGTTTAGGATTGAGATTCCCTGTTAAACTCAGCGCACCATGAGTCATCCCATGATAACCACCATGAAATGACAACACACTACGGTTGCCAGTAGCAGTTTTTACCAGTTTAATCGCCGCCTCTACTGCATCTGCTCCCGAAGGCCCACAAAACTGAATCTTGACATTCTGAGCAAATTCAGGAGGTAAACTAGCAAACAGTTCTTCGACAAACTTATCTTTAACTGGAGTGGTTAAATCTAGCGTATGCAAAGGTAAACCCCCATCTAGCACCTTTCGCATTGCTTCTATCGCTACTGGGTGATTGTGTCCTAATGCTAAAGTACCTGCACCAGCCAAACAATCAATATATACATTGCCATCGGCATCTTTGATATAGATACCCTGAGCCTCACTAATGGCGATCGGAATTCGCCGGGGATAGCTTCTAGCGTTGGACTCTCGTGCTTGCTGGCGCTCTAAATATTGGCTGGATGCCTCACCAGGTAAAGAATGCACGCGATTACTAGGAAAATCAGACCCTACACTACTCTGCGATGGACATATCTGCGGTACCACGAAAGAGTGGCCTTCAGAGTGTACGCCATTGTGATTGAGTTGCATTGTGAAAATCCTCTAGGCGTTGAGCCTTAATGGTAAGTGGGAGCAGAATACTTGATAATTATTTTCATTAATTTTCCACCTGCTCAACATAGTACATGAACCTTAATGAAAAAGTCTACTAACAACTTGATAAAAATTCGAGAAATTTTTGATTGATTAAGTGTTCTTATCTAAAGTGGGTTGCATTATCATCCTAATGAAATTCGCACCTAAATCACGCTTATAAAGATATATATGGGCTATCAATGATAACAGGACTTACGCACCAAGATTGTCTGTTGAGACTGGGTGTAGGGGGGTAAGGGTATAGGAGTGTAAGGATTTTGGACACATACACCCCTACACCCCTACACCCTTACCAAAAGCCTTGATATTTCGTCCTCATGCGTAAGTCCTAGATAATTTCACTAATAATAATTCCTAACTAGGAATCAACCAAGAACAAAATCTCTATAAAGTATGTAGGGAGAGCATTGCCAGCTTTTACTATTTACTTTTCCATGATTATCTCATAGCTTTTTGACATATTCCCTCAATAAACTACTTGTATAAGTCCTGAAATAGTTATATTTTAATAAAATCAAGAACTATTGCTAATGCAAGTCAATAATAACTGGCGATGGATTGTGTCACTAGCCATAATCCAGTCGCAACTTTTAGGTGTGAAGTGAAAATGAAACCCGGAAAAATACTTTTTCTTCTCTTGCTCACAGGTTCTGTTTGGTCATTAATCAACCATCCTGCAAATAGTCAGGAAGCTCCATCCCCAACACCACTCAATACACAATCACCAGTACCTAACGCTCAGGAATTGACGCAAGTAACTGGTGTGAGAGTTGTTCCGACAGCTCAAGGTCTAGAGGTGATATTAGATAGTACAGCCGCCGAAAAATTGCAGGTATCAACGCAAAATCAAGGCAATAGTTTGATTGCTGATATCACTAACGCTCAACTCAATTTGTCTGGGGAAAACACATTCAGCCAAAATAACCCAGTCACAGGCGTAACTACTGTGACTGTGGTTAATCAAAATGACAATACAATCCGGGTGACTGTGACTGGAGAGAAAAGCCTTCCCAAATTTGAGCTATTTGATAGTGATACAGGTTTAATTTTGGCATTCACCGCAACTGAAGTAGCTCAAGATTCCCCCGCCGAAGCGGATGAACCAATTGAACTGGTGGTGACAGCAACGCGTACCGAAACACCTATACAAAATGTCCCACGTTCCATCACTGTTATTGACCGCGAACAAATCGCCGCACAAGCCAGCACTTCTCGTAACCTCATAGAAATTCTGGGGAAAACAGTTCCTGGTTTAGCACCACCAGCCCAAGGCGCTAGTAATTTTGGTCTAACTCTCAGAGGAAGGAATCCCCAGGTTTTGATTGATGGAGTTCCCCAATCGACAACGAGAAATGCGTCGCGGGATTTGCGGACAATTGACTCGGCGGCGATTGAACGAATTGAAGTAGTACGCGGCCCCAGCGCAATTTATGGTGATGGTGCAACAGGGGGTGTGATTAATATCATCACCAGGCGACCGACTGAAGAAAAATTAACCTCCCGGACAGAAGTTGGTGTGAGTGCAGCTTTAGGTAATTTGTCAGGGGACAGTTTTAGCACCAACCTACAGCATTTCATCTCGGCGAAACAAGATAACTTTGATTTTACCTTTAACTTTGCAGTAGCTAAAACTGGTGGCTTCTTTGATGCTCAAGGCGATCGCATTCCCTCTGATCCTAATGCCCAAGGAGGCTTTTCTGATGCTTCGAGTATCAACTTATTTGGTAAGTTTGGTGTTGATATAGATACAAATCAACGTCTCCAACTCACCTTTAATCGCTTCGACGAAAAACAAGATACAGATATCGCTAGTGACCCCAGCGTCAATACTATCCCAGGTAGACAAAAAGCTCGTGCTTTAGAAGGGTTGAGTTTAGATGAAAGGCCAGGGAATGAGAACACATTCATCAACCTGCAATACACCCATGACGACTTATTCAATAGCAAACTACAAGCCCAGTTATATTACCGAGATTACCTGACGCGCTTTTTTCCCTTTGATGGGCGTAGCTTTGCTAGTTTGGGTAACGAAATCTTTCAATCGCGGGTGGAGTCAGAAAAGTATGGGGGACGCTTGCAGATAGAAACACCTTTATTTAATCAAGGTGCAGCCAAACTACTTTGGGGTGTAGATTATTCCCACGAAGATACCTCTCAACCTGTATCTGTATTTGATCAAACTGCGTTTGTCGCCAGTGGGGGGTTAGCATTTCGGAAAACAGGCGATCGCTCCTGGACTCCTCCTTTAGAATTAAGGAGTCTGGGATTATTTGCTCAATTGAATTGGGAAATAAGCGATCGCTTCGTCTTCAATGGTGGTGTACGCTACGAAAACGCTGATGTGAGTGTCAATGATTTCCGCACCCTAGCTAATCCCAACGTTACTATTGGCGGCGGTGATTTGAACTTTAACGCCACACTGTTCAATTTGGGCGCAGTATACGCCCTCAATCCCCAACTGAGTGTATTTGCTAACTATGCTCAAGGTTTCTCCTTATCAGATATTGGGTTAGCACTCCGCAACGCCCCACCAGGCTTTTCTGTAGAATCCCTCAATCCCGAACCGCAAAAAGTAGATAACTATGAAATTGGCATTCGTGGACAATGGGACACTATACAAGCATCACTTTCGGCTTTTTACAACGAGTCTGACTTAGGTACAACTTTCACAGCACCAGGGACTGTCATCCGCGCCCCAGAAAGAATCTATGGTCTAGAAGCAGCCATTGACGCACAACCTAGTTCTACATGGCAAGTTGGCGGGACATTTACTCTTATTGGTGGGGAAATTGACAGCAATAATGATGGCGATTACGAATCATTAGATGGGTTTAGGATTCCCCCTTTGAAACTTACAGCCTATGTAGAGAATGAGACCTTACCCGGTTGGCGCAATCGTCTGCAAGCTTTGTACTCTGGTAATAGAGAAGTCTTTGGTAATAACAATACGGCCTTTGGTAGGAGACCTGTAGAGAGTTATTTTACTGTAGACTACATCAGTAGCATTAAACTCGGCGCAGGAACATTACAACTGGGATTAGAAAACCTCTTTAATAGTCAATATTTCCCTGTAGCTTCCCAATTGCAAGCCAATGATAGCGCTTATGCTGCTGCTAGAGGTAGGACTTTGAGTATTAAGTATTCTTTTGATTGGTAAATTCTTTTCTTGATCAAGAGACTGAGGGAGTCGGAAAACTTGCGAATCTGCACTCCCAAATAAAAACCCCACGGGTGCAGTGTGGGGTTTATAAAGTTAGAATCTATTTATAGTACTAATGTACCATATAAATCACACACAGGCAAGTATAGGGGTATAAATCAATTCAAAATTCGTCTTGGAAAGTTGAGCCACTGCGTTGGACGGGTTCCCCGGCTTGTAGCAAGTGGCGTTCCTACGGCGGGAAACCCACCTACAGAACTTTCCGCAAAATTCAAAATTCAAAATAAATGCTTGAAACCCTAAACCCCTAAACCCAGTCTCAACAGAAAATCTGTGTGCATCAGTCCTATATATTTGGTTAAACAAAAATTCATATAAACGACTATAAAATTAATCATAATTAAAGAATTTTTTGCTTAATCAAACTAATACATTTATCTTTGCATTTGTTAACAAAAACCGTAGCTTTATATTGCAGTTTGTTACCATTTTGCATTGACTTGAGGAATATTCCTTTAGACTGAATTTCAATGGCAAAAATTGGGATGAATGCAGATGCACGGAGTTAATTTCTTGTGTCATGGGTTTGTAGTTGCTGTATCCTTTGTGGCTTGCATTGCTGGCTTGATATTGCTGTGGGATAGCAAAGGTACAAAAGATGACGAACGAGAAGAAACCGAGAAAATTCTATTCAGAATGAGCTTTAGTTATTGGCTAGTTTATTGTGTGGCATTTGGTCTGGAAAAGATGGTTTTTCCTAACTATGAGCCAATGATGATGACATTGAAAATAACTACAGCTTTGTCATATTTTTTAACTTTTTCTTGTATACTGAGTCTGCCACTACATAGATTTGCAGTACGCCAAGAAGTTCAGGATTAGTCATTAGTCACTAGTCACATGGACTATTGACTATGGACTATGAAGGGAATTTATTTTTTTCTGGCGATGGGCTACCCTCGTTTGCAGGCGATCGCAATCATTGCTTCTAGTGTATCCTGTGCAAGAGGTGTCAAGATGAACACCTCTTGCACTGTTTTGCCTTGTCGGGCAATAATTTTATAGCCACCAAGAATAGGAACAGACACACGCAGTTGCATTTTGGGGGAGTGGCCTTTAACCCTACCAATAACTCCTGGTGTGATGGTTTGAATGCCATCTTGTTGACACAGGCGTTCTAAAATCGGTATCAGGCCGGGAATGTGGGTAGAATGATTCCAAACTAATCTACCATCCTTTTTACGAGAGACAGGCTTTTGGTGGTCGGCGGAGGATTTACCCATGATAATTAAGCCGCCTCTAGGGGGGCCATTGTTAGCCCAGCCCGACGCAATTGTTGGTGATACAATTCTGCGGGTTCTTGCGGCCCTACCCAAACGATCGCTTGTCCTTCATAATGTACTTGATTAGTCAAATCCCAAGCTAAATCGCCAGTCATACCCGGAATATACTTCACCAAACACTCGGCAACGTGTTGAAAAGTATTAAAGTCATCATTCAACACAATCACCTTGTAATTTGGATAGGACTTGCGGACAGTTTGATTAGACCGTTCAGGAGTGACAGTTGGTGCTGTACTCATGGCGTAAACATCTATCGAAAGTTTTGTAACCATAGAACAGTTAACCAGAGAAATTTTACAAAACTAAACTACAACTAAATAGTTTAGTCCATTGTTAGTGGTCAGTGGTTAATAGTCTAGAGTCCATAGTCCATAGTCCATAGTCCACAGTCCAACCAATGACCAATGACTAATGACCAATGACCAACTACCGCCAATCCTCCCAATTTTGATTGAAGATGGAAGTATCAGGGAAAGCTGTGGGATTACCATTTTTTTCTAATAGCCGCTTCAGGGCTTGCAATTGGGGTTCTGATTTGGGTAAATCGTCTACTAATTGGTAAGGTGCAACTTCATTTTTTAAGGAGAAAGCGGCTACAGTTCCCGCCGCCGCACCAGCAGACCACTCAAAGGAATGCACTCGATAAGCTGCGGCTGCAATGTGGCTAGTGGCAATACTTTTACCCCCGACTATCAAATTATCAATTTTTTGGGGAATCATTGCCCGTAAGGCAATTTGGAAGGGATAGGCTTGTCCTGCACCCCGTCGTTCCCCAGGACGTTCTCTATTTCCGGGTGTTTCTGGTGGGCTTTTCTCCATACAAGGGTGGAAGTCGATGGCGTAGTGACCAATGCCTACAGCATCAGGGAAAATGGTGGAACGAGTCCGCCGCATCGCTTTATCTGGGGAAACCTGACCAGAAATCACTGAAGTCGCCTCTAAACCTGCTAATGTCGCTCTCAACTGACGATACATATCGGCTGGCAAGGTTTTGCGGTAGTATTCATCATTATAATTACGGCGAGAAATATCGACTTCCCAAATAGTAAAACCTGTAGGTTGTCCCCAACTGGGACGGCCGATGATGCGCCTTCCTTCCCGCATATAAGGATATTTCGATAAGCCATGTGCTGTCCCCATTGGGGAGTTTAACCCAGCTAAAAAGCGGTTATTAGTTTGGGGACGCTTCACACCTTCCCCTAATTGGGAATCTGTGGTTCCCGCTACTAACCAGTAATAGTAAGAAAAGGCTTTTTCTTCGGCTTTGCGGAGGCTTTCGGTTCGTAGTCCCCCCATCCAACCACCTGGTTTTAACTGCCCTGTTCCTTGTAGCTGTTGCCTGGTGTAAACTAAGTTATCTTTGGCCGTACCGGGGCGATAGTCGTTACCCCAAGTCCAGTTCTGCATAGAGATATCCCCTGGTGTGGGGGCAGAAAATCTCACACCGTTGAAATTGACAGGTTCTCCCTTCGTCGGACTCCAAATGCGGCGATAGGTAAAAACTAAGCCAAAATCTGCTAGTCTCGGTAACTCGTAGCTGAAATAGGGCGAATATTGTAAATAATATGGGGGCATTTTCTGGGGTTGTGCTTCCTTGGTAGCCTCCATTGCAAAGGTGTAAGTAAAGCCTTGGGTACAATAGGGGTCATTTTTGGCACTAGAGGAAGAAGGTTCCAGAAAAGAACGAGCATCAATACCTAAGCGGTAAGGGACATCAGCTAGGGCGATAATTTCTCCGGTTTCGCTAGCATCTACGATGTACCACTTGGGACTATTTCCTTTAGTTTGTTGGGGAACTAGGCGAATAATACTTTTGGTCAACCGGGATGAGTTGCTATAACGATAAGCATCATCAATGGTTTGTGATAGGGTAAAGGTGTTGAGGGGTGGTGCGCCTTTAACTGGTTGATGTTGAATAGCGATCGCACTATTAATTAATTTACCCTGAGAAATTTCTAAATCCTTAATTACTGTGTTGGGGAACCATTCCAACTTACCCTTACCCCGCCTTTCTGCATCTTTGAGCAATTCCACCATCACTGTATGGGCATCACGGGGCAGAAAACAGGAATCGCTTACCCAGCAGTCTCCAGGATTGAGCTTACCGTATTTTTTCTCAATGCGATTACGCAATTCCAAATAGCCGCGAGAATAGAATTGACGTTGGCTTTGCGTGGGTCTTTCATCTAAAGCCGAAGTTCCTTGAGAGGAAATTTGTCCACCCAACCAATCAGTAATTTCTGTTAGGCAAACCCTTCTACCCGCCAATAAACCTTCGTAAGCTGTAGCAACCCCAGAAAGTCCGCCACCCACCACCAAAATGTCACAATTGACCGTTTTATCTGGGGTTCTTGGTGGTGCGGCGACAATTGCAGAATTAGGTATCAGGTAGCCAGAGATTAAGCTGAGACTGATGAGTGATGTCTGGAGACAGGCTACTTTATGTCTGCGCTTCATGATGTGAGAACTCTTTCTACTCTTGTGCGAACTTGTAGACGTTACCATCTTCTAAAGGTTCTCTACAAGAAGGGAGTAGGGGTGCGGGAAGGCAGGGGGTACAAGGGAGAGAAAATTAACAACTGTACAGACGCGGTTAAGCGCGTCTCTAATGACCAATGACTAATGCAGATTTCGATACTTTCTCTGGTTCGTTTTTTGAGAGCAAAGCAGCAAAATCGTAAATTGTAACTTTTAGCAATGTTTCTATTTCAGGACTTAATACTAGTTCTACTTGCAGTTGTGGTCTACCTAGACCGATCGCTTCTGTAATATATTGTTCCATATGTATTAATAATGTCTATAAGTGCAACTACCCCAGAATTTTTCACAGATGCACAAGGGGAATTAAGTAGAACAGGGTAAATAATTAAATGTTTGTAGTGAGAACTAAAGTTCTCAAACCAGGATTAAAGTCCTGAACACGAACTGAAGCCTAGTATTTTTACATCACTTAACATAGGTTGCTTTTTTCAAGTCGTTCTACTTACTCATGCGATCGCTCTCACTTTAGTAAAATAAAATACTGATGTCAACGAGTACCCATAATTTTTTTCCAAGCACCTTCTAAAATCTACTTGACCAAAGAAAAACAGGATACAAGCCCCTCTCATACTAAGTTCCGATGCCTGCGGCATAGCGTTGCTTAACACGTAGGGTCTCGTAGAGAAGCGACGTGAAAACTGGCTCTCAACCTTCACTTTTGACCAATACAATCTACACGGGTATTTCTATGATAAATTCCGTACCTTCTCCTAAAGCCGAGTTACATTTCAACTGGCCACCGTGGCTTTCCACAACAATTTGTTTAGCTATAGCCAACCCTAAACCTGTACCTTTACCTACACCTTTGGTAGTAAATAAATGGTCAAATATTTTGTGTTTAACTTCTTCGCTCATACCTTTACCATTATCAGCAATGGAGATTTTCACAGATTTATCTGCTATTGATGTAGTAATTGTGATCTGGTTAGGATGAGATTTAATCTCCTCAAAATTCCGTCCGTGATTCGATTCATCTAATGCGTCAATTGCATTAACTAAAATATTCATAAATACCTGATTTAATTGCCCAGGAAAACATTCTAATTGTGGTAAATTCCCGTAGTTAGTTATTACCTCGATTGCGGGACGTTGTTCGTTAGATTTGAGACGATGTTTGAGAATTAAGATTGTGCTGTCAATACCTTCGTGAAGATTAAATGGTACTTTGTAGTCTCTATCAGCACGGGAGAAAGTGCGTAGGGAAGTGCTAATATTTTTTAACCTATCACAAGCTATTGTCATAGAATCCAGCATTTTTGGCAGGTCTTCTATGGTGTATTCCAAATCAATTTCCGACTCGTGATCGAGAATTTCTTCGGTTTTATCGGGTAAAGTTTCTTGATAGATTTTCAAATGTTCGAGAATATCGGCAAAGGTAGGTTTAGCTTGCTTGAGACTGGCAGCAATAAAGCCCAAAGGATTATTCATTTCGTGGGCGACACCAGCCACCAAGTTACCCAAGGCGGACATTTTCTCACTTTGAATGATTTGTAATTGGGCTTGTTGCAAATCCAGTTCAGCTTGTTTGAGATCGCTAATTTCAATCAAAATGCCATCCCATACAATTTCACCATCCTCACCACGTTCTGGCTGGGATGCAGCCTTTACCCACTTGATATTTCCATTAGGTGTAATAATGCGCCATTCATGCTGAAAAGGGGTGAGATTTTTCGCTGACTCGACAACTATTTGAAACGCCTTTGCTCGGTCGTCAGGATGTTCAAAATCGCGCAAGCTGTATTTCCCTGACATGAAATCTTCTGCTGCTATTTCATAAAGTGTTTGACACCCAGAACTAACGTAAGGTATAGAAGCTGAACCATCAGCCTTAATCCGGATCTGATAAATTATTCCAGGAACATTATTTGCCAGTTTTTGAAAGCGGGCTTCACTGAGCCGTAATTTTTCCAGCGATCGCTCTAACTGTTGGGCATTTTCCTGAGAACGTTGATAAAGTTGGGCATTTTCTAGAGAAATGGCAACTTGTGTGCAAAGTAAATTCAATAGTTGCACGCGATCGCTCGTAAATGCCCCTCTCACTAAATTATTTTCTAGATATAAAATCCCCAGCAATTTACCTTGATACAAAATCGGGCTGCACAAAATACTCAAAGGCTTTTGACGGATGATGTATGGGTCATTGGCTAAGGTGGTATCTGCGGTTGCATCCAACAAAACAACAGTGTGTTGACTATGCTTGACTTTGTAAATGAGTTTGTGAGGAATTTCCAGGCTGTCTTCAACGGGAAGACTTGGTAACATAATTGGCTTATAACCCTGGGTAATTGAACCTTGAATTAATAAATGATTGTCTTGCAACAGCATTAACACACATTTATCAGCCCCAGCATTTTCGATGATGATTCTCAGTAAAGACGAAAGCAGTTTTTCTAGTTCGATTTCTCCAGAGATCGCTTGAGATGCTTTGAGAATTGCTGTTAAATCTAGGGTATCTGAGACATTACTGCTACTGCTAGAGACTGAAGAACTACTTTTTGTGACAGTCCCCACGGTGAAGATAGTTTCGTTGGTGGAAAGGGTCGAACGGCTTTGCTGTAATATGGGGGCAAGTAACTGCGGATAGCGTCTTTCTAAATCGGCGACTTTCGCTTTTGCTCCCCATTTAGCATAACAATAATAGGCTTCTTGCAAATACCAAATGGCAGCTTTTTCTCTACCCCAATCCAGGTAAAATTTTGCTGCTAATTCGTTGGCTAAACCTTCTTCTTGGATATAGCCATTTGCTTTAGCGCCAGCAATAGCGCGATCGTACCTGTCTCCCGCTTCATAGTAATATCCTAAAACCCGTTGTTTTTCTGCCTCAACTAAATACCATTTATGTAAATGATTCATAGGGGCATTTTGTGCAGAATGATGCAGACGAGTTTGATGGGTTGCGATTTGGGCGAGGATTTCAGCCTGCTCTGGCTTTGACTGTGTGCGGAAGATAGCGAGATATGTCAGGGCTGCGTAAAAGTGAAAAATCGGAACACAAATTAATCCCGATACTGCCATTAAATACAGCTTGATTTGTTTAATGTAGCTTATTGCAGGCGAGTAATTTCCCCATAAGTAAGCTAGCATCAGTTTGGCTATGTAAGCCGTAGAGATAGCCGTCAGTTCACGATCCTGAAAATGCTTAGGAAACATCTGTGTTTCATCATAAGCACTACCAATTAAGCAATCTGGTTGATTGACAGGTTCCCGCAAATTTTTGACTGTCTGCCAAGTTAGGTTTAAATAAACTTGCGGAGAAAATTGTTTAACCTGAGCCAAGGCGGCGCTGTAAGTTGCTAACTCAGATTCGCAAATATCTAATTCCACCCCACTAAATAATCTTACCTGGCTATAACCCACAATGCTGTAGCCAGCACGGAGAAAATCACCAGTATCCATACCAATCCTATAGCTATCTTTCAGTGTTAATTTTGTTGCCTGCAAAGTTTCCCGATGATGCTGAATAAAATCCCCAAACAGATGTAGAGTCATGGATTTATACTCTGGTAAATTGAAACGCTCCAGCAATGAGAGGGCTAATTTACCAAAACTGTAGCCTGTTTCCACTTCTTGCAAAACAGCACACATCACCAGTCCATGAATTGCATACCCCACCGTCGATGTTGGTGTATTTCCGAACTGGAGTGACAAACTCACCATCTTTGCGCTCAGAATAGGTAATAAACCTGGTATTCCCACGAAAATGGGTGAAAATAACCTTCCTAATAGTTGCATTGCTGCCACTGATGTAGGATCGGTCATGACTGGTAGATCAACTAGTTCCCCAATCTGTCTGCTCTGGAGTTGATTCGTAATAGCTTGTAGAACCTTGGCAATTTCAGCTTCATCGGGTTCACGAGGAAATTCTACTCCTAATTGGGAAAGTGCATCTGTTCCTATGGCAATCGCCTCTAACATCTGGCTCTGGGTTGTTTGTGCCGCGATTTGAATTGTGTAAATTTTCACTTTGTCTAAAATTGTCTGAGCGGATCGCAACACCATTGCTGCTATCTTTTCCATCTCCTCAAAGTCACCATTGAGATAGGCAACTTCAACAGCCGCAATATGGAGGTTGAGAGCTAATTCATACTGAGTTTGCCAGCAGTTTGTTTGTAGCAACTCAATGCCTAGTTGTAAATACTCCGTTGCGGCGGCATAAGCTGTGGAATTTCTCGCTTTAACTCCCGCTTGTAAGTTGAGTTTAGCTAATGCTTCCCGTTCACTTAGTTGAGTAATTAGCTCTTGTCCTCGGTTCAAGTGTCCGACAATATCAAATAGTTTTTCCTCTTGCTCTATTTGAGATAAATTTTGCCGTAGTAATTCTCCAATTTTTAGATGAGTTACTGCTTTTTGATTATTAGGGATGAGAGAATAAGCTGCTTGTTGGACTCGGTCGTGTAAGAATTTATAAGTGAATACTCTTTTGCCATTATCATTAGTTATGCGTTGATGATCTAATAATGTATCTTGTTGATAAAACTTATAAATATTACTAGTTGGTAGGATCAAACCTTCCTGTAATGCTTGCCACAAATCAGTAGCAATTTCTACCTCCGTCTGACCGGAAACAATTGCTAAAATTGATAAATCAAAATAGTTACCAATACAAGCAGCTAATTTCAGCACATCTTGAGTTGATGCAGATAATCTCTGTAATTGAAATACCATAAATTCAACTACATCTGAAGTAAGTGATTGCTGGTTGATTGCCGTAATATCACATTGCCAATATCCCTCAAAGAAGTTGAATTGAATCAGATTTTCCTGATGTAATGCTTTGAGAAACTGTGTACTAAAAAATGGATTACCTTGAGTTTTTTGATATACCAGTTGTGAAAGATTCCAGGCTAAAGCTTCTGTACATTTGAGTGTGTCAGCCACTAATTGATTGATGCGTATTTGACTCAGTGGTGTTAAGGTAATTGTATTAATTATTGATGGTAATTTTTTAATTTCACCCAAGGTAAACATTAATGGATGTGATGGGCTGACTTCGTTATCACGATATGCACCTATTAATAGTAGATATTCTGTATCAGCAATTAAGATTTGCATTAAGTTTAATGATGCCAAATCCGCCCATTGTAAATCATCTAAAAATATTACTAATGGATGCTCTTTACTAGTAAAAACGTGAGTGAACTTCTGGAATAATAAATTAAAGCGATTTTGGGCTGCGCTACCTGATAAGTCTTTTGTGGGTGGTTGTTGACCAATAATGAGTTCTAGTTCGGGAATAACGTCAATAATTACCTGTCCATTTTCACCCAATGCCTCTAAAATCTGAACTTTCCATTGCTGAATTTGGCTATTGCTTTCTGTTAATAATTTACCTATTAAATTACGAAACGCTTGGACAAAGGCCGAGAAGGGAATATTGCGTTGAAATTGCTCAAATTTACCTTTAATAAAATAACCACGTTGTCTAACAATCGGTTTATGCACTTCATTGACAACTGCCGTTTTACCAATTCCTGAAAAGCCAGCCACCAGCATCATTTCTGTTGCACCAAGACTGACTCTATCAAAGGCTTGTAGCAACATTTCTATTTGGGCTTCTCTACCATAAAGTTTATCAGGAATGATGAAGCGATCGCACACATCCCTCTGGGCAATTTTAAAACTCTCAATTTTGCCAGTTGCTTGGAGTTGAGACAAACAATTTTCTAAATCATATTTTAATCCCAATGCACTTTGATAGCGGTCTTCGACATTTTTTGCCATCAATTTGCTGACAATTGCTGATAATATTGGTGGGATTTGGGGATTAACTTCATGCGCTAATGGTGCTGTTTTGGCAATATGACAATGTACTACTTCCATCGGTTCATTAGCTGGAAAAGGTAACTCTCTTGTGAGTAATTCATAAAAAGTTACACCCAGAGAGTAGAAATCTGTCCGGTAATCAATTCCGCGATTCATTCTCCCGGTTTGTTCGGGAGATATATAAGCTAGTGTTCCTTCTAAAACATTGGGGTTAACCAAAGTTTGGGTTTCTCTTGGTAGTAAAGATGCAATACTAAAGTCGATTAATTTAACTTGCTTAGTTTCAGGGTTAATTAATATATTGCTGGGTTTAATATCTTTATGAATAATGCGCTCTTTGTAGAGTATATCTAAGGTGTTACAGAGGGCGATCGCTATTTGTAAAAACTCATCAAGTGACGAAACATAATTCTTAAAAAAATAGTCCTTGAGGGAAATTCCCCCAAAGTCTTCCATTACCAAGATATAACCATTTTGGAACGATTCCAGGCTATAGGTTCGGATGATTCCAGGATAGTTAAGATTTTTAGCAATAGTATACTGGTTGCGGAATTGTACTAGTTCGCTAAAGCTGGGATAATGATTTTTCAACAGTTTGATAACTACGGGTTTGTTATCAGTTTCTTTTACAGATCGGTAGACAAAAGTTCTAGAACCATCATAGAGTTGTTCATGAACTATATATCCAGGAATACTGACTTGAGTAGCAATCATACTGCGTCCAGGCTAGATAATTTCCTACTTAGTATTCCCAGATTGGCAAGTTAAATACCCGACAGCTTATCCATATTTAATTTTAAATGTGAATACTTGCTTGTGTTTTATTGAGAAAGTAAACCTGCATTCAATGCTTTCGTGATGCGATCGCTCGAAAATTGCAAGTGGGCTAACGTGTAAATATCCCCTTGTTTATCCCATTGTTTTAGTTGGGTGTCAATAGCGTTTTGCAATTGGCGTAATTCATACCAAGCTAGGGTGCTACCGTCTTCGGGTATATCAAGATGATGTAAGACCATTTCCAGCAAGATATCTAAATATTCTCGTTGCAACGAACGGCGGATGCTAGAAATTGGCTGTGGTTCTGCTGTGCTGAAAACTTCCGTCCAGATGCCTTGTTGCAAGGTATCGAATAATTCTGGTATGGAAAGGGCTTGTTCAGAGGAGCTTTTCAGTTCTATATCTTGTAAACGGTGCAGACGTTCACTATCTAAGAGCGATCGTAAAATAAATCGTTGAAAATTTAAAACACGTTCGTGAATGGGATAGTCAAGGCGGTTGTTGGGTACAGAACTGCCCCAATGTTGCCAACGGGATGGGGCTAACTGATTGAGTAATTTTGGTGAAAAACTAAAAGCATCTTCAGCAAATACATACTCTTGTAACTCTGCCAAAGCTTGACGTTGTTTGCTAAGGGGAACCGGTACAAATGCCCAGGAACTATCATCACTAGCATGAGTCCGGCGAAAGGACTGCCCACCAATATATTTAGAAAGTAGCGCGGCGTTACGAAAATAATATTTCAATACTCGATTAAATAAAACGCGCAAATGACTATAGCTTTCTCCCTTGGGTAGATAATGCTCGTCCAAGCGTTGCCACATGGCGCGGGCGTTATCCATTTGCCATTGCGAATAAACCAGCACATCACTACTCATATCCCAAACATTCGCCAAAGGATTGATATCCCAAATATCTTCATCTGTGGCATAAGATAATTCTGGTTGCGGCGATGCTAAAGCAATTTGCTGTAAAAAACTTCTTTCTACTTCCGGCGTAACTACCTCATCTACTCCATGAGGACTGTATCTATAACCGTACTCAATCGCCCATTCATCATAGGGGCCAATCACTCCGGGAAAATAATCCCCTTGTTCCACTCCCTGGGGTGCAATGTTCACAGGTAGATAATCCATCACCGAACTCACTAAACCCTTGACGCGAGTAATTTCTCGGTTATTTAATTCTTGGGGCGTTAACATAGTGCTACCGTGAAAGTTGTGGCGCAAACCGAGAGTATGACCAACTTCATGAGCTACAAGATAGCGCAGATATTGATGCACATACTCCTCCATCGTTTCCCTACTAGGTTGAGTATTTTGCAAAAGCGATAACGCCAAAGCCCCCATAGCGGCTTGTTCAGAAGTATTTTGGCTATAGCAGAGTTCGGAGGAGTGGAGGGGTGTAGGGGTATAGGGGTGTAGGGGTGTGGGGGCAGAATATTTGTTAATATCCCCCTGCTCCCGTTCGCGTAGCGTCCCGTAGGGAAGTTCGCCCGGAGGGAAACCCTCCGGGCGACTTCTCTTCCTGCTTCCTGCCCCCCTGCCCCCTGCTTCTCTGCACATATCCCCCAGAGACAAACCATCATTCATCAACGCTTGGTACTCATGCTGAACAGACAGCACCATATTGGCATCGATGATGATATCTGCATCCAAAATTTCCCCTGTGAGAGGGTTGACACGGACTGGCCCTTTGGCAAAACCTGCATCCAGAGAATTGAACCAGCGAATAGTGTTGTAGCGGACATCAGCTGGTTGCCAGTCGGCATCATCTGGCATTTGTCGCACTTCCATAGCGTTGATAAATCCGGCTTTGGCAAATGCTTTATTCCACATCAGTACACCTTCCCGAATCGCTTGGCGGTACTGCTGGGGTACAGCATTTTCAATCCAAAATACTATCGGTTGTTTGGGTACAGATGAAGGTGCATCCGGGTCAGATGGTTCCAGATGCCAGCGATTGATGTAACGGACAAAGGATTCTTGTGTGTTGTGATGCGAGAAGTCTTGAAAAGCAGTAATGAAATATCCAACTCTGTCATCGGCTAGGCGGGGAATATAGCCATTGTTTTCTTGAATTTGGGAAAAACTGTAGTGTACCTTGAGGGTGAGCGCTCGGCTATCGGGTAAGGTAACTAAATTTGCTCCTTCTGGCGAGGAAAAACCGTAAACTGCATCGATTTCTAGATTTTCCGGCAAGCTGTTGACATCACCAAAATAGGATTTGCTTGCTTCTAGGCGATAGTCTGCCTGTAAAGAGTATTTCAATAGAGGTGTTAAGCCTGGAAAGTCCTGCATTAGCAGGTCGCCCAAGTTTATGAGTATGCTTTTACTACGTGAATCAATGCTGTTGATGGGTAGTGAATAAAGAACTGAGTCGCTAAATGAGCGAGCAAGCGATCGCTGTTCTGGTTGACTTGCATCTGTACGGAATTTAACATTACGCACTACAAAATGCAAATTATTATTGACTCGCTGAAAATAGAACAGATAATCAGCCAGGGGTGAACCGCTATAAATACCGCTTTCCCCAATACCTGATTCTAAAGTCACCGTAGCTAAGTAGTTTTTATTTAATTGTTCTGGCTTAATTTCTAAGAAAATATCCCCAAAATTTTCCTGACCATAAAGAGTAAAAAGCCCTTGTACTTTCTTGATTCCTTTGACAAACTCACGAAATCGCCGAAAATCTTCCTGTGGTTTCTCCCCAAGATTATTTTCGGCAACAGTTAAGTTTTCTACTACTGGATATGTGTTGAATTGCTCTAATTCAAGGCGTGTCAGTTGCTCGGCTCTTACATAATTAGTACTGAGTAAGAAACTGTATAGAAAGGCTACAAATATTACTAACCTAGTTAACCAGTATCTCATCCTTTAGTTTTCTGCCTGAAGCGGTTTTCTTGTAGAAAAATTTAGATTAATTCATCATTTGTCAACTGTACAAACATTTACGTGATATTCATGGATAACAGGTAACTAAGTTTACTTGAGTCAAATAACATTGCTAACCCAAAAATGGTGTGCGATTTGAATTTTGTGAGCGTTATTCTGCAATTTTTCATTTATAAAATAAAATTGATTATTCAGCAATATTTATTTCTTAAGACAGATATTTTATAAGCCCCAAGATAGATGTATCAGAAGTATATCTGCATTGAACATGAAAAAATGTAATGGATGCTACGCTGAAAAGCTGATAAATTGTGAAGAACGCAGTAAGTGATCGCGTAAACGCTCAGCATCCCTCAGGGAGAGTAGAAATTTTCAGATGTTAAACTCATCAACGCCGAACTCTACAATGCTGATGTAGAAAGCGTTGTTCTGACTAATACTGATTTAAGGGGAGCTATTTTATACGGTGCTTACTCTAGATAAAATTAGAAAACCATGACTTTAATCACAACTGCATTCGTGACTTTTGACCTATTTAGCCATACAAATCTAGTTTTATGATTAACAATGGCTTGGATTTAGCCGGCCACAACTAATTTTATTAACATTTTATTTACGGAGCATAAATTTACTATGGCCTTCCGTCTTCCCGTAATAGCTACTGCTTTTATGGTTACCAGCATCAGTATTGGTGCAATGTTGAGTGTTGCTCCCCCTGCCTCAGCTCAACAAATCATAACTTGTGAGAGTCAAAATAATCGGAGGAACGTTTGTATCGCACCCTCAACAGGTAGAGTGAGGTTGGTTAGGCAGTTGTCTAATGCTAGCTGTAGAGGAAATTGGGGTCAGAACAGAAATCGTATTTGGGTGAGAAACGGTTGTCGAGCCGAGTTCTCAACTGCTAATTCTAGATATGGCAGAGGTGGCAGGTATAACAGAGATACCCGATACAACAGAGACAGAGACAGCAGATACAACAGAGACGATAGGTATAACAGATGGTAGCTCTAGTAGTTCCTCAAGCACATTATTCTATGTCATAAATACCCGACTTTTTGAAAAGTCGGGGATCTGAACGTCCGCAGTCTGTCAAAATCAATTGAGTGGAGTACTAGATAGGTTATGATAAATTAGTTATCCTTGCCCTAAAAAAGTATTCACATAACTAGTTAATCTAGTTTTTCTTCGCAATAGATTGATTTTGAGAAAGTAGCAAAATCTCCGGAGAGGAAAACAAGAAACTCCTCTGCAAAACCCTACGTCTAGACGGACGCAAGGGTTTCATTTTTAAATAATATAATAGCGATTCCGAGTTAAGAGAGGTACAGAACCTCATGTTTTTAAGCGCCGAGAGATTGCCTAATTTTATTAGCAGTGTACTCCGTACCTCAGCAGACTCAGAAATGCTATACAAATATTCCAAACTGTATTACGTATGCGGCATTATACAATGGATGCACTTAGAAGTTGTTTGAAAAGTGATTGGCTGTGATTTTAAGCACTCATTGATCCCCCCTAGCCCCCCTTAAAAAGGGGGGAAAATGAATCAAAGTCCCCCTTTTTAAGGGGGATTTAGGGGGATCTAAAATGTTTTGCTACCAAGCATATGACTTTTCAAACATCCTCTTAGACCAATTACCACCCTCTACCAATAATTTACTTAAACATAATGACTAATCATACCTATGCTTTTTTGATTTAATTACTTCAATAACATCATCATGACGTTGACCATCGATAATATCTTTTAAATGAATTTTACCCTCAATATACTGAAGATGAAGTCGCCATCCTGATAATTTATCGATATCAGCACGATATATTGCCTGTTTGATACCTTTGACTTTACGGAGTCTAGTTTTAGGAAAAGTTCTAGTTCGATGACATTCATGATCTTCTAGTTCTGCCAAAGCTTCTAGAAAATCAATTTTTAGATGATCAGGTAAGATATCCATAGCCTCATGAATGACACCATGCTCATCTAAAAGTGGCTTAATCCGTGACATCAGTTGGAGTGAACCTCAAGTTCTTGATTTTTCACACTAAAATCGTGATAGAGAGATTCAGCTATTGAATTGTAAGCTTTTGAAGCGTCTTCAGTATGGACTACTCTAAATAACGTTATTACCGTCACGTCAAAAATTGGATCGTCGTCAATAGTAATTATTAATCTGACATCTTTATCGATAATCAAGGCGTAAAGAGAAGATTCATAATCTGCATCAAGTTTGATATCTTTTAATCTAAAAGCTTGATTTTCCAATAACTTTTTATTTTTCGATAATAACTCAACGTAGCGATTAAGCTTTTTAACTATTTTAAATTTTTCTTTATTATTAAACTTATTTAAATCGTGTTCAAATTCTTTTGTGGACTCAATAAGTATTTCCATTTAACTGATTCCAGACCTGAAACACTAAACTAATTTCAAATTTAACCTATAACGATAAAAAATTGAGTATTCCCAAGCTATTTATCTGGAAAGGTAATGATATGGATAGATTTATAACTATATGTTACTCACTACGTTAATTATACTTGCATAAAAACAGCGATCGCCCTCAGAAATTAGTATACATAAATTTGTAGTGATAATCAGTTGTATTTAACACCACATCTCTTATGCCAAATACAGTATTTTCCCCTTTACTCATACTCGTATTAGGACTTACTCTTACTCAAACTATCGGTTGTGCAAATAATCCAGATGATTCTGTCGTTGCCCAAACTTCGACGAAGCCAGAACCTCAAATTGTTGTACAGCCAGGGGAAATTAGGGCTTTACCAGGAAAGTTAGATAACATCCCTGTATTTAACAGTAATAGTCCAGAGTGGGTAAAGAGTGAAGGAATTTTGCTGTCTACTTTTCCCACAAATGGTAAAAAAACACCAACAGCACACCTCAATTTTCCTTTTCAGGGACGGTTTGATTTATTTGCCCACCATTACACCCACACACCTAAGGATTTACAAACGCTTTACCTGGGGGTAATTGTCAATAATCCTGGGAAAAAACCTGTGACAGTCGATGTCTTACAAGCAGCCAGTTATCTGATGCAGGATGCACCTTTTGTCACCTTACCCCCCTACATAGAAAACAACGATGGTAAAGCCTACTCAGGGCCAGGGGCTAGGGCTGTTGCTGATGTTTTGCGGGGTGTGAGACAGGCTGATTTTCCCGCTAAGTTGGTGATTCCCCCTGGACAAAGCCGGATGTTGCTGAATCATCCTATTCCTGTACGGAATTTGGCAAAGCCTGTCAATGGTCGC
Organism: Trichormus variabilis 0441; assembly: GCF_009856605.1. NCBI lineage: Bacteria > Bacillati > Cyanobacteriota > Cyanophyceae > Nostocales > Nostocaceae > Trichormus > Trichormus variabilis. Next base: position 4,849,981 of record NZ_CP047242.1, read on the forward strand.
TCAAGTTTTTTGCGTTTGCGGAGTAGCGATAAAATTTACACAGCAAGCTTGGCGATGTTTGCTAAAAAAAATACTGATGGTTCTGACCGTGCGCCTACTATGGCTGAATGGCAAGCTTTACTCAATAATGGTAACTTTGCTGGGCCACGGGATAAAACGCCTACTCCACCCAATGCTACCAGTGGGGCGTTGATTTATGGTCGTGTGGCTGGCGTTTCTCAAGGTTCCCAATGGCAAGCCATTCTCACTGATAATCCCCAGGCAACAACTCTCACCATACCCCAAGTCGGCAAAGGCATTTCTTACCCTATAGTAACTCTGCGTGGTGGTCGATTGGGTACAGGACAAAGCCAAACAGCTAAGATGCTGGTGCGCTATCCTGATACGGCATATGAAGCGCATGGTAATTACGGTGTGGAATATAACCTCAACTTGCCCTTGAAGAATAACACTAACCAAACGCAAAAGGTGACTATTACTTTAGAAACACCCTTAAAGGAAGATAAGTTATCTCAAGGTGGTGTACGCTTTCGTAAACCTTCCTTAGACTTTCCCTTTTTCCGAGGTACAGTCAGGCTACGTTACTTTGATGACCAGGGAAAACAAAAGACGCGTTACGTACATTTATGGCATAGAACCGGACAGGTTTTAGAACCATTAGTACAACTTGTTATGCCACCATCAAGTAGACGCAATGTGCAGGTAGATGTAATTTATCCACCAGATTCCACACCACCCCAGATTTTGACTGTAAGAACTTCGTCAATTAATAATTAGCCGCTTTATCTAAATAAAATATGACAAGCGTAGGCCTAGCCTACGCCCAAACTTACTTACCGCCGTAGAAAAAGGCAATATCTTTTTCTTTCAGGGGTGCAAAGCCTGCTTCTATCAGTAATTGATCAAGTTCTGCTTGAGGAATATGTTTTGCGCCAATACGGATGATGCGCGATCGCATAGTATTAGATACACCACTACGCTGTCTATTTGCTTCCAAGGCCATGACTTTGTGATATAGTTCTAGCTTCACAGGGGGAATAGGTGTACCATCAAAATCGATACCTTTAGCGATCGCTTCATCAATAGCATCAGCACCTTTCGTATCAGAATTGGCTACGTTAGTTTCAGCAGTCATGATAATTTATTCTAATTTTATAGGTATATTTTACCAGTCAAGTCGCTTCGCTCCAATTCAAAATTCGTCTTGAAAAGTTTCCTACGGCGGGAAACCCGCCTACAGAACTTTCCGCAAAATTCAAAATTCAAAATTCAAAATGAAGACAGGACGAGAGTTTGGGGCTGTATATCTATCGCATTCTTTTTTCAAATTGCTATTATTTTTCGCGTTCTTTAAGTAATAAGTAATGACCATTTACTCATTACTCATTTAATCGGGTTCACCGATGATGACACCAACACGGTATGAATAAAAAATAGGTAAATCAATTACCAATACGCCAAATTCTCATAGTGTTATCTTCACTACCACTAACTAGGTTTGCCCCATCAGGAGTAAAGGCGACGGTTGTCACAGTATTTTCATGTCCTTCTAGGGTGCGAATTTCCTCACCAGTTTCCAAATTCCACAACTTGATAGTCTGGTCGCGGCTGGCACTAGCAAGAGTGTTACCATCTGGACTAAAGGCAATTGATGTAATTGTTTCTGTACTACCTTTTAATGTACGGACTCTGGTACCTGCGCCTACCTTCCAAATTTTAATGGTGCGATCGCGGCTGGCACTGGCAAGAGTGTTACCATCGGGACTAAAGGCGATTGATGTCACTGTTTCGCCATTTCCCGCCAGTGTGTGAGTTAAATTTCCCGTTTCTAAGTTCCAAATTTTCACAGTTTTATCAAAACTGCCACTAGCAATATTCACACCATCGGGACTAATAGCAACGGAACGCACCCAAAATGTATGTCCGGTAAGAGTATTTATCAATCTTCCTGTATTTAAATTCCAGACTTTAACGGTGTTATCATCACTACCACTAACTAAGGTTTTGCCATTGGGACTGATGGCGAGGGTATGAACTGCATCGCTATGTCCTGTTATGGTGCGAATTACTTGCCCAGTTTTCAGATTCCAGATTTTGATAGTGTTATCGTCACTACCACTAACTAAAGTTTTCCCATCTGGGCTAAAAACTACAGCATTCACTTTTCGGGAGTGTCCGTTCAAGGTAGAAATATCTTCACCTGTAGCTAACTGCCAAATTTTAATGGAGCGATCGCTACCACAGCTAGCTATGATTTGACCATTAGGACTAATAGCGAGGGAAACAAACGCGTTTTCGTCACTGGGAAGAGTGTTAGCCAGAGAAATAGTTCTCAAAGTTGTTTTGTGGGGCTGTGCTAAAACCACTTCACCAGCCTTATTCTGAGTTAATCTGGCGGATAAACTGCTGTAAATCCGTAGATATTGGCTAAACCAAGATTCGCTAAAACCAAATAGCAAAACTAAAGCACTAAGCAAGACTACACTTCTTAGTAGGGAATATTTCTTGGGTGACTTAGATAAATATGTCGTCTGAGGTACAGGGATTTTTCCAGAAGTCTGGCCGGCGGCTGGTAAAGCGAGGGGCTGTTTGGGAGTGATATCTTTAATAACTTCATCAGCCGATGTGTAGCGGTGCTTGAGGTCTTTTTGCAGCAGCTTGTCCAGCACAAAATCTAATTCAGGCGTTAAGGGACTGCGTAAATATTGCCGCCAATTGGACACCCAGCTATAACCGTGTTCCATCCACAATTGGAATGGCGAAACACTAGTTATGAGGTGAAAGCAGGTAGCCCCCAAGGCAAACAAATCACTAGCAGCATAAGCCTTACCATCCCGAATTTGTTCTAGTGGTGAGTAACCATGTGAGCCAATGGATGTGCCAAAATTCTGTACTTTGGCGGTTAATTGTTTAGATGAACCAAAGTCAATGAGATTTAATCGCCCATCGGTGCGACACCGGATAATATTTTCCGGTTTGATATCTCGATGAATCACACCGCGATCGTGAATAAACTTAAGAACAGGCAGTAAATCTAGTAAAATTGCTTGAATTTCCCCTGGTCGATAATTCTTACGCTGCTGCAACTCCTTGAGGAGATTTTGCCCATTAATAAACTGCTGCACCAAATACAGACAGTTGTCTTGCTCAAAATAAGCCATCAAGGTGGGAATTTGGGGGTGTTCGCCGAGTTCTTGTAAGCGCTTGGCTTCCTCAGCAAATAACTCCACAGCTTTTTTTTGTGACCAAGTACCTTGAAACTTTGGTGCTAGTTGCTTAATAACACAAGGTTCATTTAATTTATCTTTATCTTCTGATAGATAAGTTCTGCCAAATCCCCCCTCATCAGAAAGTACTCGCACAACACGAAAACGATTCCTCAAAAGCGGTACTAAGGTAGTACCACAACTTTGACACGACTTTTTTCCATCAGCATTTAATGGATTTAGGCAATCTGGATTTAAGCAGCAGATCATGTTCTGACAGGCGCGGCTGCATGAAAATGTATAGGAACTTTGTCCCGAAATTCCCTTGGTGAAGAGTAGCTCTCACATACGTTTGGTAGACGACGCTGGCTGAGGAATTTGGGGCGCTTTTATATCGTAAATCCTGGTAAATGCTGAACAGTCTTGCTCATTACAGCAAAACTTGGAGAGCTTGATAATTTATTATTCTCCAGATTATAGAATATTCCGAATTGAATTGGGGATTGGGAAGAGGCAGGGGAGCAGGGAGCAGGGAGCAGGGGGAAAAGATATACTAACCCATGACTTGAAAATTTAAAAGCCATCTGTTAAATCAGCAGGTGTCATGTGGGAATGAACTACTTGACCGTCTTTAAACCATACAATGCGTTTGGTTTGCCGAGCAACTTCTGGTTCGTGCGTGACCATAACTACTGTAATTCCACCGCTATTTAATTCGGTAAAAATATCCAACACCTCTTGGGTAGTGCGGGAATCAAGTGCGCCTGTTGGTTCATCTGCTAAGAGGACGACGGGACGATTGACAATGGCACGGGCGATCGCTACTCTTTGTTGTTGTCCACCAGATAATTGAGTAGGTTTGTTGTTGAGGCGTTTTTCTAAGCCTACACGAATCAAAGCTTCTGTGGCGCGATCGCGTCTTTCATTGGGGGTAACATCAGCATAAACCATCGGTAGCATAACGTTTTCTAAAGCCGATAGTTGGGGTAACAAATGGAATTGTTGAAACACAAACCCCAATTTTCTGTTGCGGATATGCGCCAAATCTTTATCATTCATTTGCGCCACATCCAGACCATCTAAATAATAATGTCCTTCTGTAGGACGATCCAAACAGCCAATAATATTCATCGCTGTGGATTTACCAGAACCCGAAGGCCCCATAATGGAACAATACTCACCCTCATTAATTACCAAATTCACATCATTGAGGGCTTTAACTTCAGTTTCCCCAATACCATAAACTTTAAAAATATTTTCTAGGCGAATAATTGCTGACTGTGGTGCAGGATGAGGAACGAGGGAATCGGTAAGAGAAATTGTGTTTGACATGGGTAAATGGGTAATTGGTAATTGGTAAATTAACTCTTGCTGTTGGGAATAGGTAGTGATATGTGTAAGACTTTTATGTTAGCAATAATACTTTTTAAATAACTCCACAAATTTCTGCCCAATCCCCAATCCCCAATCCCTAACCCCCAATCCCCAATCCCCAGCGTAACGTGTTTTCAGTTACAGTTATGCCGGATGCAATTAAGCCACAATGTTGATTAATCAATAGAAGTGCAGCCCTACCTATAAACGATGCTGCTGTCACATGAAACCTCGAATTATTGTTTGTGGCTTAGGACGAACTGGATATAAAATCTTCCGTTTGCTGAGACAGCAAGGTGCGTTTGTAGTAGGTATTCATCACAAACCCATCCCTGGCGAAGCTGGGGGAGATGTAATTATTGGCAATTTACAAACGGCTGCTACCTTAGCAGCCGCAGGGATTCATCAAGCACAAACTTTGGTGATTGCTAGCTCGGATGATGCTGTAAATTTGTCGATTATGATGCAGGCAAGGGTGCTAAATCCGCATATTCGGATTATTAACCGCTTTTACAATATTAATTTAGGCGATCGCCTAGATCAAACTCTGCCAGAACACCTGAGTATGAGTGTGATTGGATTAGCCGCACCATTATTTACTTTTGCTGCTTTAGGAAATCAAGCAATTGGGCAGATCAAGTTATATGAGCAGACTTGGCCTGTCCAAGAAGAGTATATTGATGAAAATCATCCTTGGCTTGGTCGTAAGTTAAGTGACCTGTGGGAGTGTCCGACACGGATGCCGATTTATTACTTACCTGTGGAAGGGGAGATGAGTTTGGTATCGGCGGTACTGTCTGGACAACACTTAAGAATAGGCGATCGCTTAATCGTGGGTATCCAGCCCCGTATCCGTTCTAACAGACGATCCTTAATCAAAAAATGCCTGAAAGTTCTCACTAGTTTACGGCAATTTCAGCAACATGGACAATCGATAATTGTGGGGGCGATCGTTTTACTGGCGATCGTTATAATTGCTACCCTCACCTATATGTCTACTGAATTGAGCTTATCTATGGTTGATGCGCTCTATTTTTCTGTAGGTATGATTACTGGTGCAGGTGGCAATGACAAGGTAGCGGAAAATGCTCCCAACAGTATCAAATTATTCACTGTGGTTATGATGCTGGTTGGCGCTGTGGTAATTGGTATTTGGTATGCCATGATCACAGATTTTATTCTGGGTACACGCTTCAAGCAGTTTTGGGATGCAGCCCGGATTCCCCTGCGTCATCACTATATTGTCTGTGGTTTAAGCGGTGTTGGTAGTAAAATTGTTCAGCAACTTCATACCAGTGGTTATGAAGTGGTAGTGATTGAAACTGACTCCAACAATAAATACGTCAATTCTGTACGTGGGTTAGGTATTCCCGTAATTCAAGGCGATGCCAGTTTCCGTACCACCCTCAAAACCAGCAATATAGATTCTGCGGCCGCCGTGCTAGCTGTAACCAATAATGATGCTACTAACCTAGAGATCGCCCTAAAAGCTAAAGGTTTAGCCCCTAAGATTCCCGTAATTGTCCACTATGCCGACCCTGATTTTGCAGGTATAGCGCAACAAGTATTTGACTTTGAAGCGGTATTAAGTTCAGCAGAATTGGCAGCACCAGCCTTTGCGGCGGCGGCTTTGGGCGGACGTATTTTGGGTAACGGCATCACCGCAGATAAACTTTGGGTAGCATTTGCCACTTTAATTACGCCGTCACATCCTTTTTGTGGTCATGTGGTCAAAGATATAGCCATGTCGGCTGACTTTGTGCCTTTATATGTAGAAGCTAATGGTCAAAGGGTTCACGGCTGGAACTTATTAGCAACATACCTGAGGGAAGGCGATGTTTTATATTTAACAATGCCAGCAAATCAGCTATATAAATTGTGGCGTGACGAACGGGCGTGTAATGCCTAGTTTGAGGGATTGGGGAACAATACGCTTCGGATAAGCAGGGGAGGAAAGGAGTTTATTTTCATAATTTTTCTCTTCCTCTGCTTCTCTTCTCCCCTGACTTCCCCTGCCTGCCTTAACCAAGAAATCCCTTAACCGAAACGTATTGGATTAGAGAAGGTGGGACACTTTTCATTCTTCCAGCACTCAGTCCCTAATCCCCAGTCCCTAATCCCTAAACTTATCGCACTTCCACAACTGCAATCACTTTTTCATCGCGGTTGAGTTGGAGGATGGTTTCACCTTTACCATCTCTGGGCAATATCGGTACTGTGTCTGTGGATATCCGCACTACTCGCTCTCTATTGGTAAGTAATGCCACTTCACTAGAGGTATTTGCCCCTACCATAGCCGCGAGATTATCGGTTTTATTGACAAATTTCATGGATTGTGTACCTAAGTCACCTCGATTTGCTGACTTGATCTGATTGACTGGTAAGCGTTTCGCGTATCCTTCCTCAGTGACTAACAATAAATACTCTGCTTGTGCTGCATTCACGCAACCAACCATACACTGATTTCTCAGCAACCGGAATGCTTGTAAACCCATCGCCGTCCTACCCATAATTGGTAGTTGTTCATCATTGGCAGAGAATCTCAACAATCGTCCCCCAGAACTAGCCAAAATTAGGTGCTGTCCTGCTTTACTGAACTGAGTTAAGAGTAATTCATCATCATCTTTGAGTTTTAAAATCGTTACACCACGACGAGTCAAGTTAGTTAATTCTTCCAACGATAGGCGTTTAATTCTTCCCTGCTTAGTTAAGAGAATTAATTGTTGCGCCGCCAAATTTTCTGGTAGTAAAAGGCGGCTGACTACGGGTTCTTGATTACCTTGGGCTGTGGTAGTTAGCATGGTAATCAATGGTGTTCCCCTTGGTGAACGTCCAGTAGTTAGGGGAATGTCTCCCACTTTCACTGGGTAGAGTTTACCGCCGTTGGTGAGTACTAATAATTCTTTGTGGGTGTCGGTGATGTTGGTTTGGATAATGAAGTCATGTTCTAGCAGACCATTTTCCACCTTAGATTTTTTCCCTGGCTGAATCCGGCGTAGGTATCCGCGATGGGTAATCTCTAAAATCGCTTCTTCCGCAGGTTCTAAAGGTGAAAGATTTTCTGTATCTTCATCTGTTTTGGCAGAACTATTGTGTTTATCAGCCTTTTTATTTTTGGGTAGTTCCTCCAAACTTTTAGCGCCTAACTTTGTGCGTCGAGGATCGCCGTATTTTCGTTTGAGCGATCGCAAATCTTTTTTCAGCGCCTTGAGTAATTCTTTGCGATCGCTTAATAACCGATCCAACAAAGTGATCTGTTCGCTCAGTTCCCCAAACTCACGCTGTAAGTTCTGTTGTTCTAAACTGGTAAGGCGACGCAATGGCATGGACAAAATTGCATCTGCTTGGTCTTCACTCAAATCTAGTTGGCTACACAGGGTAACTTTCGCCGTACTTCCATCGGGTGCTTGTCGCAAAATTTCGATGACCTCATCTAAGTTAGATAAGGCTTTGAGTAAACCTTCGACGGTGTTTAATCTGCTGGCTGCTTTACCCAACTCATAACTGTAGCGACGATTGAGGGTGTGTTCTCGAAAATTCAAAAACTCTTGTAACAATTGCCGCAAACTTAACTGGCGGGGTTGTCCCTCAACAATAGCCAAAAGAATTGCCCCAAAGTTAGTTTGCAAAGCTGTTTGATGATACAAATGCTGGAGAACTTCTTGGGGATTGGTATCCCGTTTGAGTTCAATCACAACCCGCATCCCTTCGCGATCGCTTTCATCCCGCAGATCAGAAATTCCTTGCAGGCGGCCTTGATTGACTAATTCCGCGACTTTCTCAATCCAGCCAGCCTTATTCACCTGATAAGGCAATTCCGTGACGATAATTGCCATCCGGCGTTTACTTCCCCTACCGCCAGGAATTTCCTCAACGGTAGCCACACCCCGCAGGACAATACCACCTTTACCCGTGATATAAGCTTCCCGAATCCCAGTCTCACCAACTATTTCCCCACCAGTGGGAAAGTCTGGCCCCGGTATCAACTCTAATAATTTTTCATCAGCTAAATCTGGTTGGTCAATGAGGGCAATCAAACCATCAACTATTTCCCCTAAATTATGCGGGGGAATATTTGTCGCCATCCCCACCGCAATTCCTGAACAACCATTCAGCAATAAAAACGGCAACTGAGCAGGTAATACTGTCGGCTCTTGTTGGGAGTTATCAAAGTTACCCACAAATTCCACAGTTTCTTCACCAATTTCTGTCAGCATTCCCTCATGACTAATGGGAGCTAGACGCGTTTCTGTGTAACGCATCGCCGCCGGTGGGTCATTATCGACGCTGCCAAAATTACCATGTCCACCAAGTAAAGGGTAACGGCTGGAAAAATCCTGCACCAGCCTCACCAAAGCATCATAAACAGCTTGATCGCCATGAGGGTGGTATTTACCCAGCACATCCCCCACCACACGGGCGCATTTCCGGTATGGTCTATCGGGGGTTAAACCAAGTTCGTGCATGGCATATAAAATCCGCCGATGAACTGGCTTTAAGCCATCACGAACATCTGGTAATGCTCGGCCAACAATCACACTCATGGCATATTCGAGATAAGACCGTTGCATCTCTGTGTGCAGGGCTGTTGTGATTACCTGTCCCGTGGAGAGAAGGTTTAACTGTTTTGCCATGAGTTTTTTCCCTGAGATTGAATTACATAAAAGTCGCTTGCACTAAACACGGCAGCAAACACAGCATAACGGATGAAATGGGATTCATAACACAATATTGATGATCACCGGATAAAAAGCCGTAGTATTATCCTTGATGACAGCAAAGCATATTGATACTAAAAATAAGCTAGACAACTGTGTTTATTCAGATTGTCATCCCATTACCTCTATAAATAAAATTCTCATGAAAACTGTTTTGATTGTCGAAGACGATCTAATTAATGCTCGTGTATTTTCCAAAATTTTGACCAAGCGCGGTGGCTTAGGCGTGAAACATACTGAAAATGTAGATGAGGTGATGAAAATTGCTCAGTTAGGAGAGGCAGACCTAATTCTAATGGATGTTTCTCTATCTAGGAGTGTTTATCAAGGCAAATCTGTGGATGGGATCAAGATTACACAAATGTTAAAGTCTGACCCCCAAACAGCAAACTTACCAGTAATTCTCGTCACAGCACACGCTATGGAAGGCGATCGCGAGAACTTTCTCCGGCTGAGTGGTGCTGATGGCTACATCTCTAAGCCCGTTGTAGACCACCAGCAATTCGTTGACCAAATCATAGCTCTTCTCCCCAGTGACAACCACTGAACGCTTTATAAATTTTTTCAGGAACCATCACTCAAAAAAAAGATTGGGTGATGGTTCCCAATTTTATAGTATAAACGTACTATAAACATGGATAATAAGCAAGTGGTTAGGGGTGTAAGGGTGTAGGGGTGTAGGGGTTTAGGGGTTGAAGAGAAATCAATCTCTTCTGCCTGGCTTTATGTCTCCGGGTACTGGTCTCTGCCTTTCTTGACAACTATTGGCAGAACTCAGTATATTCAGCGAGTGAATCAAGTTAATAGTTAACGTGAGTTCGACAAGTCTTTTTCGACCTCTCCCCCAGCCCCTCTCCGACGCGGAGAGGGGAGTAAAGAGCTAAAATGTCAACAAAAAATAGGGTTTTAAAGCCTCTCTCCTTGCAGGGGAGAGGTTTGGAGAGGGGTTTTTGTATTCGTCGAACTCACGTTAAGTTATTGGTCTCACCAATTTCCTACACCCCTACACTCCCATACCCCTACACTCCCATACCCGTACACCCTCATACCCCTACACCCCTAATTTCACTGTCTAGGAGTAGGTGCGCTTTCTCGCTGTCCTAAAGCTGCTTGGATGCGCGGTAATTCCAAGAATTGTTTTGTATCAGACAATAAGCGATCGCCCCACAAATTTTCTTTGAGAAAATCTATGCTGGCATAGCGCGGATCAATCCGGAGTGCGGCTTCTCCTAAAGATATACCCTGTTGGCGATCGCCTTTGGTATACAGAGCCACTGCTAGAGCTAGCAATGGTTCTGCGGCTTGTTTATCAATGGCAACAGCAGATTGCCATCGCTTAATGGCTTCGTCCACGTTACCTTGTTCGTAGCTGATTAAGCCAATATTGTTAATTGCTGGCCAGAATTTTTTATCTTGGGCTACAGCTTTATTGTATTGAGCGATCGCATCTGGCAATCGTCCTATCATGTAATAGGCGTTTCCTAAATCAAACAATCCATCTGCTTCGTTGGGTTTCAATGCCAAACCAGCTTGGTAATGTTCAATAGCTACTTGATATTTTTTTTGTTGAAAATTAGCCGAGCCTAAAGCAAACAAGACATCAGCATTCTTGGGATTGATTGTTTTTGATCTATTGAGAGATGCGATCGCTCCATCAAAATTTTTAGTTTGCAACTGCAAACCACCCAAGAGAAACCACACTTTATCATTCCCAGGAGCTAACTGGCTGGCCAATTTTGCTCTTGCTAAAGCCAATTCATACTGCTGGAACTGCCCCAGTTGAGCCGCTTCTTGGGCTAAACTCAACCCTTGCTTTTCCAACTTTGCTGGATCTAGTTGCAATGTATGAGGTATCAACGCCTGTGCATGAGCTGCTTGGGGCATACTCCACAAACCACAGACAACCAGAAGAGAAATCAAACTAACGTGTTTAGGCACACTACCGCCCTCTTGAGCCATAAATCAAATAATCTTTCAGCTAGCTTAAACGATCTCCGCCTAAGGCGGCAGGTAAATGTTACAGTCGTTTGCGCGAACAAGGGGAATGTTGGGGATTGGGGATTGGGGATTGGGGATTGGGGATTGGGGATTGGGGATTGGGGATTGGGGACTGGGGATTGGGGGCTGAAATGTTATGGAAGTAAGGTGGGCATTGCTTACAGATAGTTACGTTTGTTCAATCATCAATCAAATCGCATTCTTATATCCGCTTTGAAACTATGTTAGGCATTAGATAATTATCAGTATTAAAACAACGCCAAGTGCTTACATAAAAGCTACACAATTTTACTCATCCGCCTCATAATTTAGGTCAATCTCATCACCCCAAATTACGGATAATTCATATTTATTAATAAATAATGGCAAAACTTCTCACCTGTTTAATTCCCGGTTTTTCAGGTAATTATCAACTTATGTAGTGCAGAAAAATGATTTATTTTAACTCTAGCAGTAGATAAAAAATCAACGATGGTTGTGACTATAGTCATAGATAAATGAGCAAATACTAATGACTTTTGTCACTTATGAAATCTAGTCTGCCTGGCTGATAATTGCTGATATAGGTTGGCAAATTCCCAACGCCTGAACCTAAACAAACAGCAACATCAGCACAAACAAGAAGAAAATATTATGTTGAAAAAAAATCGTGCCACTATATTTTTAGCTGCTGTCGTCATGTTTGCTCCTATGCTTTTGGCTACTCCTGCCAATGCTGGAAGCAGATATAACAATAGAGAAGTAAACCAAAGAAGAGCAGTTTACCAAAGACCAGTTTACCAGCGAGTAGTCAGACTCCGTAATGGCGCTTATAGGCTTCCTAATGGGCAAGTTATTCCTGGTAACAGACTAGTCAGACTGCGTAATCAAGGTTATTGGAGACTACCTAATGGTGATATCGTTCTTCCTAGTCAGGAAATTGTTCCTGTTAGAAGCATTGTCAGGCTAAGAGATGGTAGCGTTAGGTTACCTAATGGAGTCCTAGTAAGACTGTAGTCTTGAATTTTATTTAAAGTCTAGAAACCTACAGAACTAGTATTGATTTACTAGTTCTGTATTAAATTTTTTAACAACGGAGTGCAAATGACAACTGAGACAACACACCCCGTAGATTCATCAATATTGCTGCCACAGACCAAGAAAAAAGCTAAAATCAATTGGCTTTCTTGGCTGATTGTCTTAGGGATTGTGGGTGGTATCGGCTACGCAATTTATTACCAATTAACAGTAGTTCCTCGTCAGCAAGCTAGAAGCAGGGTACTTACACAGGCTGTAGAAAGGCAGACTCTACCAATTACAGTTTCCGCAAATGGAACCGTCAAACCTGAACGGTCAGTCAACCTCAGCCCGAAGAATTCTGGCATACTCAAACAATTGCTAGTCAAGGAAGGGGATGTTGTTAAACAAGGGCAAGTTTTAGCCTACATGGATGATTCCAACTTGCGAGGACAACTGATCTCTGCACAGGGGCAGTTAGCTCAAGCTGAGGCAAACTTGCAAAAGGTACAAGCGGGGAATCGTCCTCAGGATATCGGTCAATCTCAGGCTCAGTTAGATGAAGCCTTGGCAAACTTACGTAAGCTAGAGACAGGTAATCGACCACAGGATATTGCTCAAGCCCAAGCACGCTTAAAAAGCGCACAAGCCAGCTTAACTCAAGCAGAAGACGATTTACGCCGGAATCAGCAACTTTATAATGACGGGGCGATCGCTCTACAAGTCGTCAATCAAAAACGTACAGAACGCGATAGCGCTCAAGCCCAAGTCAATGAAGCCCAGCAAGCATTGGCCTTACAACAAGCCGGCTCACGCCAAGAAGACATCGAGCAAGCAAGGGCGACAGTCAGACAGAGACAGGAAGCCTTGGCGCTGCTAAAAGCGGGGAACCGCCGAGAAGATATTGATGCAGCCAGAGCGCAGGTAACATCTGCCCGTGGTTCCCTACAAAATACCCAAGCGCAAATCAATGACACCGTACTGCGTGCGCCATTTGATGGTATTGTGACCCAAAAATACGCTGATCCAGGCGCTTTTGTTACACCCACAACCTCAGGAAGTGCTGTTTCTTCCGCCACCTCTTCTTCAATTTTGGCGTTAGCCTCACGTAATGAAGTTGTAGCCAATTTATCTGAATCGAATATTGCCAAAATCCGGTTAGGTCAAAAAGTGACAATTACCGCAGATGCCTATCCAGGTAGAACCTTTGAAGGTAAAGTCAGTCAGATTGCTGCTCAAGCCACAGTAGAGCAGAATGTCACCAGTTTTCAGGTCAAAGTATCATTGAGCGATTCTCAAAGATTATTGCGATCGGGGATGAATGTGTCAGCAGAATTCCAAGCTGGTCAATTAGATAATGCTTTAGTAGTACCCACAGCCGCAGTTGTGCGCCGGGAAAATGCCACAGGTGTTTTTGTCTCAGGAGCCAATAACCGACCAGTTTTTACTCCGATTAAAACTGGAGCGACTGTTAATAGTTTTACTGAAGTCCAATCTGGCTTGAAAGGTAACGAAAGAGTCCTGCTCAGTTTCCCTCCAGGAATGCGACCCCAATCAACACCAAGAGGAGGAGTTTTTCCAGGGGTAGGCGGCGGTGGTGGTCGTTCTTCCGGTGGTCGTTCGCGTAACGCTGCACCTTAAGGTGAGAGAGAATTTGTACACAAAGTCCGTAAATTATACCTTCCCCAGTCCCCAATCCCCAATCCCCATTTATGTTTAAGGGTTTTTATAAAAAAAATAATACTCGTACCGTCCCATTTCTAGAAATATTATTAATGGCGGCTGAAACCCTGTGGAGTAATAAATTACGCACAGGGTTAACTATGTTGGGTGTAATCATTGGTATTGCTTCAGTCATTGCTATTACTTCCGTGGGTCAGGGGGTGCAGAAGAGTGTGGAGCAACAAATTCAAGCTTTGGGAACAGATGTTATACAAATTTTGGCGGGTGCGCCTAGAAGTGGCAATGTTCGACAGGGTTTAGGTTCTACTAGTACATTAACTTGGGAAGATGCAAAAGCGATCGCCCAACAAGCGCCCTCAGCTGAAATTGTTTCTGCTTACCTCCAGCGCAACGCCCAAGTTGTTTATGGCGGGGAGAACACTTCTACCACAATTTACGGCACAGATTTAAACTACCCAGAAGCGAGAAATACTCACCCCCAAGAAGGAAGATATTTTACTCAACAAGAATTAGATTCCTCCGCCCAAGTTGCAGTGATTGGGCCAACAGTCCAGAGAACATTGTTTGGCCAGGGTGGTACACCCATAGGTGAGAAAATCCGCATTCAAGGAGAGGCTTATGATGTGATTGGAATTACGGAACCAAAGGGTTCTCAAGGCCCGATGGATAGAGATGACCAGATATTTATTCCTCTGACAAGTATGTCAAAGCGGTTGGTGGGAAACAATGCCCTGACTGGCGTTTCGGTAAGTGGAATTTTAGTTAAATCTAGTAATCAGGAACAGTTAGAAGCGGCACAATTTCAAGTTACAAATATTTTACGTTTGCGCCATAATATCTATCCGCCACAAGCCGATGATTTCCGCCTGACAAATCAAGCCGACATTGTGAGTACCTTCACAAACGTAGTGGGTTTATTTACGATTATGGTAGTGGCGATCGCTGGTATCTCCCTAGTTGTTGGTGGTATAGGTATTGCCAATATTATGCTAGTCTCCGTTGTGGAACGAACACGGGAAATTGGCATTCGTAAAGCCGTAGGAGCCACAAATTCAGCCATTCTCAATCAGTTTTTAGCCGAGGCGATCGTCATTTCTATTGTTGGCGGCGGTATAGGTATAGGCGGGGGAATTTTAATTGCTTTTGCCTCCGCTACTATATTCAAATTTCCCTTTGTAATTTCTATGATTTCCATTATTGTTGGCTTTGGACTCTCACTCACCGTTGGCTTAATTGCCGGAGTAATTCCCGCTAGAAATGCCTCCAAGCTAGACCCCATTACCGCCTTACGCAGTGATTAAAAATTAATTCCTGAGTGTTACTAATATGACAACAATGATTTGGATGGAATCTATTACTAAAACCTACCAATTAGGAGAAGTCCGCGTTCCTATACTTAAAGGTATTCAACTGGGTATTGAAGAAGGAGAATATGTTTCTATTATGGGTGCGTCAGGTTCTGGTAAATCTACACTCATGAATATTATGGGATGTTTGGATCGTCCTAGTGCCGGACACTATATTTTTGAAGGTAGAAATCTAACCACTTATAACGATGATGAATTAGCTTATATACGCAATCAACGCATAGGTTTCGTATTTCAACAGTTTAATTTGCTATCACGGGCAACAGCCTTAGAAAATGTGATGCTACCGATGGTTTACGCTAACTTACCTAAACGCAAACGTCGTGAAAGAGCATTAGAAGCATTAAAAAAAGTAGGATTGGGAGAACGGATTCTCAATCGTCCCAGTCAACTTTCTGGGGGACAACAACAACGAGTAGCTATTGCTCGTGCTTTAGTAAATCGACCAGCTTTAGTTTTAGCTGATGAGCCTACAGGAGCTTTAGACACCGAAACATCTTATGAAGTGATGAGTTTATTGACGGAATTAAATCAACAAGGAATTACGATTGTCATTGTTACCCATGAACCGGATATTGCGGCTCAAACTAAAAGAGTAATTCGAGTTCAAGATGGTTTAATCGTATCAGCCTAATGAATAGAACTTACGCAATTGTCATCATCAAACTAACTAGCGTGGCAAGCCTTAAATAGTGCGGGGAAAAAGTTTTTGTGGTGCAGTCATCTTGCCTGTACTAGAAGGGCTAGAAGCCCATCCCATAAGAGAACTATAATGCAACATTTGAGATTGGGCAGTCCAGTAGGGGTAGCAGGTAGAGATATTGTGCCATTTGAACTGTTTTATGACCTGAGTTCACCCATTTAGGTGAAGGCATATATATTTACTCAGGAATAATATTAGGTTAGAGAGGGAAACAATATCACGTATTTTACGTCCAAATACTGAATTTAAACAAATATTTACCTTATTATAGCTCTAAAGCGTTTTATCTCTGACCACTCCCCGAACCAAGGTTAATAGGCCGCTACTTATGACTGCGTACATAGAAGTTCCGATGATTGGTAAAGTTAAATACCCGGCGCGCTGGCTGGTGGGACTAGCAGCTGTTGGTGTTTTAGTAGTTGGCTCGGCCACAACCTACAAGATAGTTCAACAGGGAAATAGTAAGCAAGATGTAACGCAATTAACGGTTCCGGTAGAAGCTAAGAATGTCACTATCAGAATTACCGCCAGTGGTAAAGTTGTGCCGGTGCAGAGTGTGAATCTTAGCCCGAAAAACCCTGGTGTGCTGGCGCAGTTATATGTAGAACAAGGCGATCGCGTGGAGCAAGGACAGATCATTGCCCGGATGGATGTGGGTGAGATCGAAGCTCAAATTGCTCAATATCGCGCCAATATAGCCCAAGCCCAAGCCCAGTTAGATGAAGCTAGGGCGGGGAATCGTCCTCAAGAAATTGCTCAATCTAAAGCGCGTCTAGCCCAGGCTCAAGCTCAATTAGCTGAGTCTGTGGCCGGGAATCGTCCCCAAGAAGTTGCTAAAGCCCAATCTCAAGTTGATGCAGCCCAGGCCAGGGTAAATTACACATCGGAACAGGTAAAACGTTATCAATATCTCTTTAACCAAGGGGCAGAGAGAAAACAATTATTTGATCAAGCCGTTAGTGAAGACAAAAGTGCGAGAGCTAATTTAGCAGAAGCACAAAAGCAATTATCCTTATTGCAAAGTGGCACTCGGAGTGAGGTGATCTCTGCAAAGGAAGCTGCTGTCACCGAAGCACGGGCAGCATTAGTACTTTCACAAGAAGGTAGCCGCCCCGAAGAAATTGCCCAACGTCAAGCAGCTGTGAAAGCAGCCCAAGCACAGCTAGCAGCCGCCCAAGTTAGATTAGCAGATACGATTATTCGCGCGCCTTTCTCTGGCATAGTCACTCAGAAGTACTCCAACGTGGGTGCTTTCGTCACTCCTACAACCTCCGCTTCCACCAGTGCTTCTGCAACTTCTAGTTCCATTGTGGCGTTAGCCAGGGGTGTAGAAATCTTGGCGCAAGTCCCAGAAGCTGACATTGGCCGCATTAAACAAGGGCAACAAGTAGAAATTGTGGCAGATGCCTATCCTGATGAAGTTTTTCAAGGGCGTGTACGTTTAATTGCCCCGGAAGCAGTCATAGAACAGGGTGTGACATCCTTTCAAGTGCGGGTAGCCATCGATACGGGAGTGGATAAACTACGATCTGGCTTAAATGTAGATTTAACTTTCTTGGGCGATCGCGTCAATAATGCTCTGGTATTACCGACAGTTTCCATTGTCACAGAAAATGGCAAAACAGGTGTCTTAGTACCAGATGCCCAAAATAAACCCCAGTTTCGAGAAGTCACCGTTGGCGCACAAATCCAAGACCAAACTCAGGTTTTATCTGGCTTGAAAACAGGCGATCGCGTGTTTGTTGACTTACCCCAAGACTACAGAATCCAACAGGCCAAAGAAAAGGCAAATCAATGAATTTCCTAGAAAGTATGCAAATGGCAGGGAAAACCCTGCTGTCCAATAAGCTGCGTAGCGCCCTGACGATGTTGGGCATTGTTATTGGTAACGCCTCAGTCATTGCCATGATTGGGATTGGGGAAGGGGGACAGAGGTTTGTTCAGCAACAGTTAGAGTCACTAGGCCCAAACGTGCTGTTTATCATTCCAGGGAATCAAGCTACTCAACGGATCTCTAACGAATTACCCAAAACTCTGGTATTAGGGGACGCAGAAGCGATCGCCACCCAAGTACCAACCATCGCCGCCGTGACGGTAGAGTTAAATAGTCGGCAGGTAGTCACCTACAGTAACAGAAATACCAACGTTAATATTATTGGTACAAATCCCAACTTCTTAAGAGTGCGGGATTTTAATGTTGATAGAGGGCGATTTTTTACCGATATAGATATGAAACGCAGCAATCAAGTTGCGGTACTCGGTGCAAAATTAGCTGGAAGACTTTTTGGAAATACCAACCCAGTGGGGCAGCAATTACGTATCAAAAATGCTAGCTTTCAAGTCATTGGTGTATTGGAAGCCAAAGGCTCAAATCTTGGTGTCGATTATGATGATGCGGCAATGGTGCCAATCATTACCACGGCTAACCGGATTGTGGGACGCACCTCTCCCTATGGATTAGAGGTAACTTTTATTGTCGCCTCCGCGAAAAATGCCGAGAGTGTGGATGCAGCCGTATTCCAAATTACCAACTTACTGCGACAACGCCACAAAATCACCGGCGAAGATGACTTCACCATCCGTACCCAAAAAGATGCCTTGCAGACAGTCGGACAAATCTCCAGTGCATTGACAATTATGTTAGCGGCGATCGCTGGTATATCATTGTTTGTTGGTGGCATCGGCATCATGAATATTATGCTCGTTTCCGTCACTGAACGCACCCAAGAAATTGGACTCCGCAAAGCCATTGGCGCGACAGAACAAGATATTTTATTGCAATTTATTATTGAATCTGTGATTGTGTCTGCCATTGGTGGCTTAGTTGGGACTGGTGTTGGTGTTGGTGGCATCATGTTAGTGGCAGCCTTGACACCTCTAGAAGCCGCCATTTCTCCTGTAGCCATTGCCACAGCAGTGGGTATTTCTGGGGCGATCGGTTTATTTTTTGGCGTGGTTCCTGCCCGTCGTGCAGCTAAACTTGATCCTATTGTAGCCTTGAGAAGTGCTTAGTATGGGATCAGTTCATCTACAGTTTTCGGCAATAAAAAATGCCTGCATATGCAGACATTTATGAGGCTTTCTGTCACTGTAATCGGCTACAATCATGTTTGAATCATGATGCTTTTATTTTTGCTGATCCAAAATCATAAATCAATCCCATAAAATCATAATTTTAGACATAAATCACTGAATTATATCTTGAATTTTGCCTTTTTATTAATACAGTATTAGAGATTAATATACGACATTCATTATAAAATTCATATTTAGAATTTTTTTCGGAAATTTCCGATTATATGATGTTTCTAAATAGTGAATAATAAGCAGTTTTCCTAGCTATTAGTTAGACAAAAATGGGGTATTTACGTCTGCAAAATTTTATATTTCGCCCCAAATTTTAAATTATAAAAGTAGAGGTGGTCAGGTTAATAGCCCCAGAAACTTCCCAGTTCTGGGGTTTTACTTCGTTCACAAATACAACTACTATCCTACCGAGTTAAAAACTAATAATGCCTGTGGAGGTAGGTAATGGGTAAAACAATTACCTACCACCAATTACCAACCTCTCTTCGTAATTTCATAAATCACATCAGTCTGTCGTGTATCGCCGGGGTGTATAAACAGAGATACTACCATCACTACGCTGAATAGACCGGGTTTGTGTGGAACCAATCAAAATCACGGTTCGCATATCGGCGCTATCTGCTGCTAACTGGTCAAGAGTGATTACTTTAACAGTTTGTCCTGGTCTGCCAATATTCCGCGCCAATACTATGGGTGTAGAGGGTTTTCTATACTGCAATAATATATTTTTAGCTGCCGTTAATTGCCAAGTGCGTTCTTTAGAAACAGGATTGTAAAAGGCTATAACGAAATCAGCCTGGGCTGCTGCGGCAATGCGTTGTTCAATGATTGACCAAGGTTTTAAGATATCAGATAGGGAAATAGCACAAAAGTCATGCCCCAAGGGTGCGCCAATGGTGGCTGCTGCGGCCTGCATGGCAGAAATTCCTGGCGCAACGTGAATATTAATGCTTTCCCATTCTGGTTTCAAGTGATAATCCAGAACTTCAAACACAGCTGCTGCCATTGCATAGATACCAGGGTCGCCAGAAGAAACTACAGCCACATATCGCCCAGTAGCGGCTAAATCAAGCGCCATTGTTGCACGGGCAATTTCTTCGCGGTTATCTGACTCATGACGTTGCTTACCATCAGCTAGGGAACCAAGTAAATCTAGATAGGTTTTGTAACCTACCAAGTCAGTTGCTGACTTGAGTATGTCCTTGACTTCCGGCGACATCCATTGTGAACCACCAGGGCCAGTCCCAATAATAGCTAACCTCCCCCGTGGTTGACCGATGGTATCGGGGTCGATGGGTTGGGGGGAAATGGCGATCGCAATATGAGAAGATGAAGCAATTAGTTGACCAGATTTATCTGTGGCGGTTAGTGCAGTGGCTTCAGCGAGGTTATGACCTTCTGTGAGTAAGGTTTCTAGTTGGCTTGAAGAGAAAAATCGGGTCGGGACATCATAGGTATTGGCTACAGCATCAATTACTGAACTTGCGGCGATGGTGATAGGTGCAAAAACTGCGGCGATAGATGGGGGTGCGAGTTCCGCGTCAGCAAGTAACTGCTGTATGGATTCTACAGTAACAGAGGGGTGAGTGATGGCGATCGCTACAGTTTTGGGATGATACACCAAACAATTAGCTGAGGGAGTCACCAAGCGTTCAGTTACCAGAATAGTTAAATCACCCTTAGGGTCGATAGGTAATTGACTATTACTTAACCAAGGTGCCGTTCCTTCTAATCTTACCTGCGCCCCTGCTAACAAATCTGAGATAAACTTTTTTGCATCGTCTGGATTTGCTAAATAATATCCAGGGGGAGGAGATAACAAAGCCGTGCGGAAACGAATATCACCCGTTGTTGTAATTGCAGCCTTAACCTCTAGCGCCTCACCAATGCGCCGCGCCAAATCATTTACCCCATTTAGTCCACCCAACAAAGGCACAACCGCGCTACCATCCTCCGCCACAGCCAACACTGGCGGTTCTTGACGTTTATCGGAAATCAAGGGTGCTAATGTTCTGATGAGAATACCAGCCGCACAAATCCCAATTATCGGCGTTCCCCCAGCAAACAACTCCCGCAGTGTTTCACCAAAATTCGTCAAGCTAACATCCACCCCAGAGGTGCGTCCTGCTAAACCGTATAGTGTCGCCCCTGGTAAGACGGTCATTATTTTACGGGCTAGTGCGACACTATTTTGACCCAATACTACAACAGCAGGTGCAACCTTGTTCATTAGCGTTCTTGAGCTTTGGAATTGAAATTGTAGTTAATATTTTTCAAATCAAACCATGTAAAGTCCTGGAATATGCTTATCCAACATCTACAATTGTGACTTGATTGTTGCTTACAGAGAGAAAAGCACCTCCATGCTTCTGCGCCATTCCAAGAGATTCGAGTGACCAAGCTAAAGCATAAGAAATATCATTATTGGTTTTTGGAATAGATATTTCAAAATCGGGGAAACAAATCTGAGTTGTAACTTCTCGCCATACAGGCATTATTCCTCTATGCACCGTATAGTTCTGTAAATATATATTTACTTTAAAATCTTGGTTATATATTTTTTTTAAATCGTGTTCTTGGCGCATTGTGAAATCACTACAACTCACAACTGAAAGTCTTTGATCTATATAAAAATGCACTATATAATACATTGCTGGGACTACAGATTTATTTGTGATAATTGCATTCAATGCTATTGGCTTTGAAAACTTCTCATCTTCTTCAAA
Source organism: Trichormus variabilis 0441 (assembly GCF_009856605.1). Lineage (NCBI taxonomy): Bacteria > Bacillati > Cyanobacteriota > Cyanophyceae > Nostocales > Nostocaceae > Trichormus > Trichormus variabilis. The sequence continues at coordinate 4,871,839 of NZ_CP047242.1, forward strand.
ATCCAGTCTAACTGAGTTGTTCTCAATGCAAAATTGTAGTGCTAAGTCAGGAGCATCAGCACGATTAGCAGTATCTCGAACTTCGTACTCCTCCATCGGAACCGACTGATAATTAAACCTTTTGTAGAAAATATGATTATCTGCCATGTGAGGCGCACGTTTGCTTTGTGGAATGTTAACCACATAAATAACGCGTCCAGGATTATTTTGCTTTAGTTCAATTTGCTTGATCCTGATACCATCAATACGACGTTGAATCTTTGAATTGATTACTTGTTCAAGCCATTCTTTTGTTATGTCTGCGGGATCATAACCAACATCAATTTTAATTGGAAGATGATGCTCCTCAATTACGCCATATATGATTACGCCTCCTGCTGAGTTAGCAAAAGCAGATACATCTTTACTAATTTCCCTTCGTTTAGCATCAGTTTTTTGGAGAGCCTCACACGCTTTGTAGTCAAGCTCAAGGCTTTCTTGAACTCCTTCTTGTATGAGTAATTCAATATCTTCCTCTTCCCAATCCCAAGGTTCTTTCATAGCATTATTTCTTTATTCTAATTTAATGTGGCAGTCAAAAGATGTTATGTGTCTAAACCTATAAACAAAACATTAGAAGAGACAGTATAACAAAAAGATAATTTTCCAATTTTCAAAATATAAGAACAGTTAGTCCAACACTAATTAAAAAATAATATGAGCATTGGTTGGTACAAAACTTCTACAACCGACTCTTTGTAGGTATCACAATCATCGCAAAATAAGGTACTTCAGCCGGGTCAACTTCATCTAAAGGTACAATCCTTTGGTGTGTTGTTGTTGCTCGCTCGATATATAATGCCCGTGATGCTAGTCCTAATTTATGCAAGACATCGCGCACTTTGGTGAAGTGGCGACCTAGTTTCATAATGGCGGCTGCATCGGTTGTCAGCAATTTGGAAGTGAGTTCTTCTGCTGGGAGGGGTGCGGGTAGTACGGTGAGAATATCGTTGTAGTAGGTGAAGGGTACACCCAAGGAAACTGGACAAGCCATTAGTGAGGAAACGCCAGGGACGACTTCCGTTTGATACTTTTCCGAAAGTCGTGTGAATACATACATAAATGAACCGTAAAAAAACGGGTCGCCTTCACAAAGTACGACTACATCTCTTCCGGCTGCTAGGTGTTCGGCTATGGGTGCAACTTCTTGGTCGTAAATGTCCTGGGCTTTTTCTGGTTCTAAGGCGCGGGGGAGATGATAGGCTACTTCGATTTGTTCTCCTGTGAGATATTGAGAAACGATCGCTCGCGCTATACTCTCTTTATCTGTGGCTGATTGATAGGCAATGACAGGAGCAGCACGTAATAACCGCAATGCTTTGATGGTCAATAGTTCGGGGTCTCCTGGCCCTACACCCACCCCGTAGAGACGACCTTTAGCTGTCATGGTTATTCTTCCTCCGTTGCCAGGGCGTTAACTGCGGCGGCGGCGATCGCACTCCCACCCCGCCGACCGTGTAAAGTCATATATGGGATATTACGGCTATCTGCTGCCAATGCGGCTTTTGATTCAGCCGCGCCCACAAACCCGACTGGGAAACCCAAGATTAAGGCAGGTTTGGGGCATCCTGCATCTAGCATTTCCAATAGGCGAAATAGGGCTGTAGGTGCGTTCCCAATGGCGACAACTGCCCCTTCTAGATGGGGTATCCACAATTCTAAAGCCGCCGCCGAACGTGTATTACCCAATTTTTTTGCTAGTTCTGGTACTTCTGGTTCATTCAAGGTACAAATAACCTGGTTGTCAGCAGGTAAGCGCCGCCTTGTCACCCCGTCGGCTACCATACGACAATCACACAAAATCGGTGCGCCGACTGCTAGTGCTGCCCTGCCAGACTGTGCTGCGGTGGCTGAATATCCCAAGTCTGTGACAATATCAGTCATTCCACAGGCATGAATCAGGCGTACTGCAACTTTTGCTATATCTGGCGGGAGTATATCTAGATTTGCTTCCGATCGGATGATAGCAAAGGAATTGCGGTAAATTTCATTGGCATCGTGGATGTAGTCAGACATGGGATTTGCTTGAGGAAATAACTGCTTTAGTTGGGGTGTTTCATGGTGATTAGTGCATTGTCCGAAGGATTCGTCTGGTTTTGCATATTCGTTTTTATACATTCCCAATATTTGCTCTATTGTTGTCGGCAATTCAGCAACAGCTATATAGGGATGGACTTCCCGACCGAACTTTTCACGACTATCACGGTCACCCACATACACTTGATATCCTTCTCCGGTTTCATTATTAACACCAAGTAGAGTAATATCACTATCGCCGTGGTGGGCGCAGGATTTATCACAACCGCTAAAGTGGATAGTCACTGGGTGTTCTAGGGTGATGTGGGATTCCAGGTAATCTGCTAGCGCGAGGGCATGACTTTTAGTATCTGTAGCAGCAGCCGCACAACCTTGAATACCAGAACAAGCTACTAAGCCACTCTTAATATTTGCGGCTGAGAAGTCTAATCCTAACCCCAAAATGTGACTTTGAACCTCAGTCAGCCATTGTTGGGGAATATCTGTTAACAACAAGTTCTGCCAAGGTGTCAACCTGAGAGTCCCGTTCCCATATTTAGCAGATAAATCAGCTAGACTCTTTAATTGCCAAGTTTCCAAGCGACCAAGGGGTAAAACAAGACCAATGTAGTATAAGTTTTGTTGGTGTTGGGGATGAATACCGATGTGGTGGTATTTAGTATGTGACCTCTCCCCCAACCCCTCTCCTACAAGGAGAGGGGAGAAATGCTTTGTCTTCTCCCCCTTCCCTACGAGGGAAGGGGGTAGGGGGGTTAGGTTCTTCCCCCCAAAGGAAATAGTTAAAAGTTTCTCAACTTCTTGAAGATAATTATCTAACCCCAAACTATTCACTACTTCTCGCAGTCGGGGCTTGCGTTTATTATGAGCATCAGTATGAGCTAAGTAAACCTCTGTCAAAGCCATGAGGACTGGTAAACATTCCTCTGGTGACAACAAAATTCCGGTGTCAATGGGTGGTTTTCCTTTTGCACCGATACTTAAGCACAGACGGAAGTAAACTCTGTTCTCTACTAAAGTGGCAGCAAAGGTGATATCGTTGAGGCGATCGCTTACCGAAACTAATCCACCACCATCAAAACACACGCTAAACTTTGCCGATAGTCTTGACAAGGCAGAATTTTCAGTAATGTAACTATCCCAACTTCTAACGAAGGAACGGGTATCAATTAATTCTTGAGGATCAATACCAGCCGTGGGACTGGTCATAATATTACGGATTTGGTCTACACCTGTATTGCGAGAACCCAAACCAAGTTCTTGCAGGCGCTTGAGGACTGGAGAATCGATGTCGGCGCGAATTTCCCGGATTTGGATGTTAGCACGATTTGTCACATCCACATAGCCGCCACCGTATTCGTCAGCAATATCTGCGATCGCCTGACATTGTTTACTATTAATAATTCCACCTGGTATTCTGATGCGAGACAAAATCCCATCTTGGGCAGGTGTGGCATAAAACAAGCCAGGACAAGGTGTTGAACCAGACAACAAGACAATCACTCCTTCTCTGTGCGACGCAGAGATTAGACAGCTAACTCTTGGAATTGGCATTCTGACTCGGAAAGTTACAAGAATTTCGCTTGTGACTTTTCATTACAGCTGCGGCACAGCCCCGGAATCGCACCGGAGTTTCCCAACACCAAGCTTTAGTAATTTACCATGAGTTGCCACTTATCATATTGACTGCTTCATATTTTTCATTAATACCAATTCTCTATGAAGTTGCGTCAAATAAATGATGTAGAGACGTTGCATACAACGTCTCTACAGTACAGAATAAAGTGCATCTATGGCTACGCCAGGCAAGCTACATTAAGAAACGGTATAACTCTATTATCTTTGTTAATTAGCAAAAAATAACCGACTTACTTAATAAATCGGTTATCTCAGTTTTTAGCTCTGAAACTATTAACAAAAAACCAAAATACCGTTGCTAAACTCCGACTTTAGCTTTTGACCAAACGCCGTTTTCATCTTCGTCAAATTTTTGATGAACAGCTTCCCAAGCTGCTTGTTCAGCTGTAAACTCATCACTAGTCTCGTTCAATACACCGTTATAGCGTTCAATAAAGGTGCTTTGAGCTTCCGAAGAAAGATGAGAACGCACTTCAGGAGATAAATCTTCTGAACTCTTGCAAGGCCCAGGACAAGGACGAGCCAAAGTTTTATCAATTGTGCTGATTTCTTCTGCACCAGCACTTTCCAAGAGTAGCTGAAATTCACCAGTGCGATCGCTTGGTACTTCGGTTAATAACAAAAACTCACCGGCTTGTAGGCGGGTTTGGTAGATTGCAGCTTTATCTTCTGGCATTCCCAAGGTTGTCAGAACTGAGACTAAGCCAGCGCCAGCACTACCAGCGATCGCCCCACTAGCCGCCCCCAATAGTAAAGCACTGATGGGGCCTGCTGCCACAATCGGCCCGACGAAGGGAATAAACAGTACGCCTACACCTGTTAACAAGCTGAGGAAGGAACCAAACAAGGAACCAAAAATCGCTCCTGTTCGCAAACCACCCAAAATCACATCTCTTTTGGTGATAAAACCTGCAATCCGAGTTTCGGATTGAAAGTTTCTACCCATGACTGAGATATGGTCTCTAGGTACACCTCTATCTAACAAACGGCGAATTACATCATCAACTTGTTTCTGCTCTTTAAATACGGCAGAGATAGTACGTTCTGCTTGATAAACTTCTGGCACTTGTATACTCCCTAATTTTATTTTTATTTATTCTTAGGACTTAGGCACTGAACCAAAAAACTTTTCTGAGGGTGGTCAATAGTCAATAGTCCACAGTCCAAAAATTTTGATTTTGACTATTGACTAAAAGCATTACACACCAACAGGTGTTTTAGTTTCTGTTGCTGGTTGTGTACCATTTGGCTCGATTGGTTGCCCTTCAATAAATGAGCGCAACATCCAAGCGATCTCTTCGTGTTCTTCCATGAGTCCGGTGAGGAAGTCGGCAGTTCCTTGATCCTGGAACTCATCACCACTGCGGTCTACATGGTCTCTGAGGTTGCGAATCAATTGCTCATGATCCTGTACAAGATTAGCCACCATTCCCGTAGCACTGGGAACATCTCCGGCGTGTTCTTTGAGAGTAGCGATTTGCAGAAATCCTTCCATTGAACCTATAGGATAACCACCCAGAGTCCGGACTCGTTCAGCGATCGCATCAATATTCTCTGTTAGTTTTTCGTAGTGTTCTTCCCATAATTGATGTAGACTGCGGAACTGTGGCCCGACTACATCCCAATGGTATTTTTTTGTTTTCACCAAAAGTAAATAAGAATCTGCTAAATCTTGATTCAACAGATTAATTACACTTTGACGCTGTTCGTCTGTTAAACCAATGTTTATTCTAGGCATTGCTTTTCATTCTCCGGTGAACTTATAGATTAAGTTCTCAAAATATCGGCTAGATTTACATCGGTCACTAGAAAGATTGTCCTTTACAAGTAATTACAACTAAAGGACTACTTGGAGATTGGATTATAGAAAAATCTCAACATTATCAGAGTGGGAAATATATAGTAAAATCCGTTTATGACCTTTTTTGAATTTTGTTGGCGCAGCCTTACCGTAGGCTATTTTTAATTTTGAATTGGAGCCAAACATTTCTACTAGGAAACAACTTAATGACGATATTGCAACCTTTTTGAGCTAGGCGAATGGCGATCGCTTGCCCAATCCCTGAACTTCCGCCTGTAATGAGGGCATTTTTCCCTTTTAATCCTTTCATGGTATTTTTTTCTTATTTTGTATAAATTTTCATCTAGTAATACGGATAATCTTGTCCTGTTGTGGCGGGCAATTCCCTCGTCCATCACAGTTACTGGTTGTCACATATAATTCACCATCTGGCCCCATAATTGCCTCTCGCAGTCGTCCATATTTACCTTGTAAATACACCTCATGACGCTCGACTTGTTGGGGCGACTGAGGAGCGAAGACGACGCGCTGTAAGTGTTCTGAACGAAGCGTGGCAATAATCAAGCTACCTCTCCACTCAGGAATAGTATTACCTGTATAAATAGCTGCTCCCCCAGGCGGTAGAGCTTCACGCCAAACAATCGAGGGAGTCACAAGTCCTTCTCCTGATTCACAACGGTAGATAGTAGGCCAGCCAAGGTTGTCGCCAGATCTGGCTAGACTGAGTTTATCGTGACCTCTTCTGCCTAAATCACCGCTAGGGCCGTGGTCTGTTACCCATAGAGTTGATTGATCCCGCCAATCAAACCCCTGAGTGTTGCGAATTCCAGTGATATAGACAGGATTTTTCTCAAAGGGATTGTCCTGTGGCACTTGTCCATCCGGAGTCACACGCAGAATTTTTCCAGCTAGGCTATTAACATCCTGGGAAATTTGTGGATTCCTCGCATCACCAGTCCCAATGTACAACATTCCATCAGGGCCGAAGCGGATGCGACCCCCATTGTGAAATTGCGCTACAGGAATATCATCAACAATCACCCTATCTGGTGAAGCAGTGAGTCCGTTCTCAGATAGTCGCCATCGTTCAACGCGATTTACCTGCGAACCATTTCTATCAGCAGTATAGTAAACATAAAAAAATCTGTTTTCGGCAAAGTTGGGATGAGTTGCAATCCCAAGCAAACCATCTTCACCGCTATCAGTAACATTAATTGTAGCTACTGGCTGAGAAACAAGTTTACCATCCCGCACCAGGCGAACTCGTCCAGGACGTTCGGTCACTAACATATCTCGATTTGGCAGAAAAGCAATTCCCCAAGGCACTTCTAACCCTGTGACTACTTCTTCGGCACGCACATTTACCTTTCCTGGTGAACCGAAGCCATTTTCTACTAGAGTGCAGGCTTGATTGTTAGTAGCAGTTTGTTGACTAATTGGTGCGGCTGCTTGCGTTTCTTGATTGCTATTATCTGCGGACTCAGTTGTTGGTAAGTTACAAGTAGAAAGTCCTAGCAAAACCATGCCAAAAAGTAATTTTTTAGCAAGAATATTTCTCAGTTGCATGATTTATTTTCTCCTAAAAATCGCCGACCGCATGGTTTAATATCTAGATTATGTTAATTTTAAAACCATGAAAAATCTAGTTTGTATTGGTAGTAAAAATTATCAAAATTGTATTTTAGTCTAATAAATAAAACCTCAATTTACAGGTTTGTGTCAAAGAAATTTACTAGCCTTGGAAAGGGGTTAATCAAAAAAAAATCTACTGGAAATATTTCATGGTCACTAGGTTTACGTCCTATTTTTTCAAGTTATTCCATCTCAAAACTGAGTAATGTTAAATGACTAGGATTTATCATTAACTCTTTTGCTACTAAGAATGCTGCAATAGTCCAAGCTTGATATTTTCTGGATTGCTTACCAATGAGACGAGCATTCTTACCGTCGTAGTATTCTGGCCATCCATCCTGACGTAAACGTTTTTCTGCAATATCAATAGCTTTTTCGGCAATGTCTAAGCGGTTTGTCTTATGTGCGGCTGCTGTGAGTAACCACAATAAAACTGGCCAATTACCACCATTGTGATAAGACCAAGGAATATTTTTGGGATCGCTACCTGTGATAATTTGCCAATCTCTACCTTCTAGGGCTGGATAACAGAGTTTCATGGGCATATATCCAATTAAATCTTGCCAACGATACTCGATGAGATTCTTCTTCACTAGCTAAAGCAGTGATAATTGCCATGAGATTTCCCAGTGCAAAGAACCGAAAATCCATCCGTCCAGGGCCAAGATTACCTGCCAGATAACCACCATTATCCGGTAGCCATTCTGTTAACCAATCGGGAATCGATTCAGGATAAATATTAAATCTATTAGCTATTTCTTTACCAAATTCATCACCCTTAAAACGATAAATTTCATTTAAACGATTTAAATCAATCCAGTAATATTCTCGCAAATGATAGGTAAGAGGTTGTAAACGTTGAGTTACGCTATTAGAACAAGAAAGATTAGCATCATTGGAGAGCAGGAGTTCCTTAGCTGCACGTAAAGCCGCATAAAATAGCACCTGAATTTCTAGAGGATGTTCGTAGACACCCATACGTCTGTCAATCATAAAAGCACCATCGGGAACTAACATTGTGGGGTACATAGCAAACCGATGTGCAAGACACATTTCTAAAATTAATTTGATTCCCTGTTGAAATTCACTTTGGTGAGCCAGTGCAATATCACCTGTAGATTTTACATAAGCCCGTAGTAAAATAATCCACCACAAGCAAGAATCAACAGGTGGAACTCTGGCGATCGCGTGTTCTCCAAAATCAGCAGTTAAATACTCTTCACCATCTTTAACTACTACTTTAAAACTGGCTGGCATGAGTCCTGGCCCTGGTTTAAATGAGTCCATTTGCGGTTCATGACTCTGTAAATGCAAAGTTGCGATTAAGAAATTGCGGACAATTTCCGGTTTACCACTAGTCAAAAAAGCCAACGCTGATAAGACAAAATCACGGACAAAACATTGGTCATAATTTAGTGCATCTGACCCGGCTTCTAAGGCTGCTACTGTACCAATCGGACGACTACGATAATAAATAATCGACTTTTCTATTAATGTCCAAGCTTCGGCAATTGAGTCATGTTTTGTTTTCATTATTGGCATTATCTCCTTAATCACTGCTACATCTTTACTGAGGTTGAGAAACAGAAAGATATAAAATTCTGCGTTCTATATTTGTTTCTCTTGGGACAGGTCGGTATTGCAACCAGGCAAACAAAGCCGCAGTCCCAAGAAAAATTAAGGTGATAGCTGCTACTAATTGCAGCATGATACTGTAACGCATAAAAAAAATTTAATATTTATCTTTTGTGTGTGAGAATCAAGATTTTATCATCAATAAAGCACGGACATTATGAGTGCATTTATCAAATAACACCTTGACTAAAAATACTTAAATTAAGCATGAAGCTATCAAATAGCAACCTGTAAATTAAGTTAAACAAGGTTGTAATGTTCCATGTGAATGTGAGTGACAGGTACTTCTAATTCGTGTAAAGCTCTCTCTACTTGATCCATCATTTTTGGCGCAGCGCAGATGAAGTAATTGCGAGTTGCTGGACGCTTAGGAATGTAGCGTTCTAGTAGTTTCTTATCAACATATCCTCTTTCCCCTGACCAATCCTCTAGAGGTTCTTTGAGAACGTGAATCACTGTTAGGTCTAATTGGTTTTTTAAGTCTTCAATTTCTTCTCGATACGTGATATCTTCCCAAGTTTTACTAGCATAAATTAAGAGTAAGGGACGTTCATCTTGACGTTCTGCTAAGGTAAACAGCATACTGACGATTGGTGTGATGCCAATACCACCAGCAATCAAGACAAACCCGGCAGTATTTTCATAGCGGTCTGTGGTGAAAACTCCGTAAGGGCCATCAAGGAAGGCTTTAGTGCCTGGTTTGACATCTTTGATTGTGTTTGTAAAGTCTCCTAAAGCCTTAATACCAAACTCAACGCAATCGCTATGCTCTGCGCTGGAAGCAAAAGAAAATGGATGTTCCCGCATTCTAAAGGGCGAAATTCCTAAAGTTAACCAAGCAAATTGACCTGGTTGGAAATGAATTCCTGTATGTCCTCTGGGACGTAAGACTAAATTCCAAACATTGCCTCTTTGAGGAATTACGGCTTCCACTAAGTAAAGTTTTTTCTGCATAAAGTAAGGCTTAACCAAGCGGACATAAACCAACAACCACAACGCCGCGATGGCAATCCCACTCCAAATCACTGCTTTCCAAAATAGTCCTAAGTAATTACCCACACCCAAAGCGTGTCCCAAACCGAAAGTAACGATAATCACAGCTAAGATGCCATGAGCTGTACGCCAAGGTTCATAGGGAATGTTCAGTTGTTTGCGCCAAATAGAAGTAATAATAATTGCCATGAGTGCCAAAGTAGCGATTACTGCTGCCCTAGCTCGCCACGGTGCTGTAAAGAAATTTAATAGTTGTAGCGTCTCTGGATTATTAATAAACAAAATTATAGGGTGAGCCAGGATGAAGAAGAAAGCTGCTATCGAGGTATAGCGGTGAAATTGAAGAATTAAGTCTACACCGTAGGAAGCTTCAACGCGGTTAATCCGGGCAGTCAGAGCAAATTGCATTGCCATCATTGCTAAACCAATGAAACCCAAAGCCGCAGAAAATTCTAATAAAAAACTACGTTCATCGCTGGGTGTAGGTGGGTATAAAAGTAATATCAATAGGGGAAATAAGATAATTACAATATATGCAGCTATCCAAGATACCCCTATAACTACGGGATTCTTCATTAATAAACTTCTCATCAGCCCATACCTCTTAGCTTGGTTGTGATGATACAATTTGCAGCCTTTTCATTTCCGACTAGTTCACCTTCAAAAGGCCAAAAACTGCGGCTGTAATTAACAATTTCCTAAAGTTTTCTCTTTCCACTTCTGTTAGCTTATTTTTAGTATCGATGATGAATGTGAAGAAAAAGTGACAAATTACCATGCTGTCAATAATTTTGGGTTCTTTCGCTAGTTTTATGGTGAATCTCAAATTCAGACGAATTTTAATATCTGTAATTTATTGATATTGATGTCTGGAATATATGGAGGATAAGAGCTTAAGAACAATGGAACTCCCAAGTTAGTTATGATAAAATCTTATAAATAAATTAAATATGTCTCAATGTGATTAATAGCAATTAGTGGCAATCGCCCAAGACTGTAAAGGAATACACAAGTAATTAAGAATATAAAAGAGAATAAGTTTAAAAATAAAATTGCCATTTTAATAGAAATGCTATTCAATCTCCTACTTCATGTTATTACTAAAATTATTAATATTGAAAGTATCAAAGTTCTGAATTATGATTTTATGGATGATAATGAAATTGTAATTCAAATCTAAAATCAATCAAAATTTTGTCAGTGTCATCGCTGTGAAAAGACAACTAATAAAACTCATCAAAATCGTGGGTATATTTTCAGAGAATACAGAGTTAAGTAGACTTGTCCATCCTTCCACCGGAACGCAGATTTGGTAAACTCTGCACTGCCAATTCGTGAAATTGCTCCCAAATACTAAATAATAGGTAATAGGTGTTTTGAGCAACTACCTATTACCTATTATCAAAAGCTTATCTTCTTACAGTTGGAGATTGTCAGATTATTTATGTTTACTTTTTGCCGGTGACTTTTTCCAGTAAGTTTTGAATCTCACCTTCTACTGAGGTTGAGTCTTGGGAATTTGCAGGACGCTTCTGCTTATCGATATCTGCGGCTCCTTGAACTTCGTTTAGTCCTTCATTAGATTTCTTTTGAACTTCCTTTAGTCCAGGAGGTGCGGATCTGGCAACTTCATCAGTTGCTTTCTGTGTTTCTAAAAGTTGGTCTGTAGCTTCTGTAGGCTCACTTTGGTAGCTACTAATGGCAAAAGCAGGAACTGTGCTAGATAGAAATAGCAATGCACAAGTAAAAGCAACAATTAAAAAGCGGACTGGGCGTAACATAGATAAAACAACACTAAAAATCTTCATTTGTAACCCTCATTATTAGCATCAACTACTCTTAACTCTTACTTTGAGAAAGAAGCACATATTTTTATTTAAGCAAATTAAATAAATAGACTGCTTCCCTTGAAGTTGTTAAGTTACAAGCTTGGCGAATAATTATTTTGGTATACTTGTATTTGATTGAAAAATTCAAGCATTCACTCGGTTTTAATTATTCTTGCTCAAAGGCTTGCATGATGATTTTATATCCTAAAAAAATAAACTAATACATCGACCGGTAGACTGAATTTGTCTTGATTATTATTTACATTAAAATCATTCTTTAGATAGATCGAACACAAATAAATTATCTATTGATTTATTTCATGAAAAATATTTACTTTCAGAATATACAAACTAAATAATCTGTTGCTCAATAAATTAGGCAAAAATACTAGTGTTTCAATCTTTATCTTTATAGCTTGAATCATAATTGCTGATGATAAAAAATAAAGGTTTAAAACTACGTAGTAACACGACAAAAATGCACCAAGACTGGTAATGAGTAAAAACTCTATAGTATACGGATATAAGATTTTCAGTTTGTTTTTATAATTATGTGACTTTGTAATAATTTTCTGCGTAAGAATCCCTGGTATAGTTCATAAAAATGGTTTTTATGTAGTATCAAATTTCAGAAGAAGAGGCGATCGCCTGAGATATCGTTCCGCAAATGCGCTGATGATTTCCTTTCCCACCTTGATAAATTCAGCAGAATCACGGTTACGTAATTTTGTCCTTTTGATCAAAACTTCGATTATCCAGTTTATGAGGGTGAGTTAATGATTAGCCCTGTAACGAACGTCATTCGCGTCAATCAGGCGATGGCAAAAGAAGTTGCTCATGAGTGGGAGCGAGCCTCATGTAGTGAAATCAGTGCCTACTGTTTGCATATCTTGCAAGAGATCGGTTGTAGTTATACTGAACTCCCAGAAAACCTACAAACACGCGAACAGCAACTTAACTTAATCGCAGGCTTCGCATCTTATGCCTTTGGGGAGGTAGAAAATGTCCAAACTGCTAATTGAAGATAATTTTGACGATAATTTTTATACTTCAGAATGGGCAGAGACAGTAACTGTACCAGCAACGGATGACGATTTGTTAATTTTGACTCAAAAGTTATCTAATCAGTTCGTCCCGACCAAGGTATTTTTTCAAGCTGTGGCGATCGCTGCCTATGATGGTGCATCCGCTTTCCGCTATGCTGATAATTATTTGACTAGCGCTAAACATAAAAATAGGCGTAAAAATCCCTTGTTGTTCAGGAAACCATTGACAAATTTTGATTATAACTAAAGCTTTACAGGTGTAGGTTTTTCACATCAGAGCTAGTCACATCCTACGATAGATTCTCTATTTATCTCTTCTCTGACTTGTTCAATATTATTGTAAAAAACCTACATTCAAAAATAAAGATTACTGGGTTTGTCTCCCAGTCTACGCAAGTCAGTATGGCTAAGGGAATAATAATCAAAATCGAGTTTCATACTCAAATAATAATTGACTTTCGTTTCCTAAATTAGTTGAGCCGCGCACCAGAATTTCATCATTCAAACGATAGAGCAGGTTATAGCGCAAAGGTTCAGTAGTAGAAAAAGCTCGTGATAAAGAGACGGATAGATTGCGATTAAGGTTAAACACACCCTCTGCTGATAAATCGAGAACTGAAGCTCTTCTAGATTCCTGATTAGTGGTGGGGGTAGGAAAAATGCGAAATTCACTAAAACCAACAGCCTGTCCAATCGCCGTAATTGTGCCTTGCAAACCACCTAAAAGAGTAGAACTGGCAAAATTAGTCAGCCCTTGTGTCGCATCGCCTTGAGCAAAGTCACTCAAAATCGAGCCACCCAGCAGACTAACAATTTCGCCTCGACTACGGCGTGGTTCGCTTGTTAGTTCCAGATTATTTGTCAATTCACTAGCTGGCCCTGTCGCCCTTGCTTGGACGCGAACGGTGCGTAAAGTCCCGAAATTATTTGCAGAAACATCACTAATTTCCGCAGAAAAAGGTGATTCTAAGGTGCGATCGCTCCTAGTCGATGCTTCTGGTACAATTGCCACCAGCCGTACATCTAAAGTAGGGTCTAGCCCTTGATTTGGGGTAAATCGCGCGGTTTGTTCATAGCCCCGCGCCAAGGTAAACTCGGTTGTAAACAGGCTGATTCTTCCCCCCGTTAAACGAATGACTCCTTCAGGGAGAGGATTTGCTAATGTACCATTGATTGTTAAATCGCCTTCGGCATCGAAACTAAGTATCGGCTGACTAAAAACCTCTCCCCCTGGTAAAAAACCTAGTAGAGACTGGCTGGTGACACGCACATCATCACCCAGAGTCAATCGCAAATCTGCAAACTCTACAGGCAAATTCGGTCGAGTTGGTGGTTGTGGTGTGACCGTTGCTTGGGGCATATTGCTATTTAATTCTATAGTTGTAGCACGAGTGTTAGTTTCTGTTGTCGTTGTTTGTTTTGAGTTAGCGGTAGTGTTGCCAATAGTCACTTGACCATTGCTAAGTGTAATCTCACCACCAATTCGAGGTCTGAGCGCTGTTCCCCGAATCACAGCATTACCACTGACATCTCCTGTATATAAGCCTGCAACCTGGAAATTGAGTTGATTTTGGATTGCTACTGTTAGGGGATTAGTTACAGTTTCCCCAGTTGCGAAAATTGGTAGGCTGCCCGATGCAGATACTAAACCTTGATTATATGTGGCTTGAATTCCCTGAACATTCAACCTATCGCCATTAAACTGTAATGTGCCTGTAACGTTGGTGAGGGGATTGGCTAAAGCTTGAGCGCCAATCGTCGCATTGTTAATTGTGGCATTACCATTAATTATTGGCTGCTCAAAAGTCCCTTGAACATTGAGATTTACCTGTCCTTGACCATCTACCCAAGTAACTTGATTATTAGTCAAGACATTTAACAGCGCTAAGCCTTCATTGTTCACATTGGCGTTAACACTAATTTGATTGTTATCTGGTGGCTCGGTGACGAAAGGTAACTCGGCTGGTATGCTACCTGTAATTGCAATGGGTTGGGTTCCTGTTAACAGTAAAGTACTATTAAAATTCACACGAGCATTGTTATAGTCAAAATTTAGTTGCCCTGTTTGTATAGGTTGCTGGTTGAAAGTTGCATTGGCTAGGGTTACTTCTCCAGTCACCCTGGGTTGTTGTAAACTACCCGCTAAATTAGCGATCGCATTTACTTGTCCAGTAATATCTATAGGATATCGGGCGATGAATGGATCTAAGAGTGATATAGGTAGACTGTCTACCCTCAATTGTCCCGATAAATCCTCAGTGCCTAACTGTCCTGCAAAAGCCACCAATCCCTGATTTATACCTATACGTAATGGTGAGAGGGTGACAATACCATCAGCAAAATTACCATTAGCAACGACTTCATTAATTGAGTAATCACCCCATCGCCAATTAGCGCCTTGAAAATCAAAGCCGACATTTAACCCAGTCCGCAACGAACCACTGGCTGTAATTGCCCCACTTAAAGCACCAGTTAATTCTGATAGGCTGGGCAACGCTGGTGTTTGTTGTGTATCTGCTTGTTGTTGTTGTCTGACGGATGCTTCAAGTTTTGAGAAATACTCTAATTGGGTTTGCAAATCTGCATTAGGTAAACGCACAGGTGTAGTGTTGAGTACTTCCGCACCCGCCAGCGTCGGTGATTCTAAACCCCCACCAAAATCTCCAAAATCAAATAGACTAAACGCTTGTAATAGATTTTCAACTCTCGTTTGATTTAAATTAGCTTGTAGTTGAAACTTGGGGTCATTGCCTGCTTGCAAACTGCCACTGACAGCAATGTTACTATCACCTAACCGTAATAACCCGTTCGCTAAATTAGCAGTACCATCAGCGTAGTTGATGTTACCACGAAATTCGTCGGCTGAGGCTCTGGCAATCCGGGGATTAGCAATTGCCACATCTCCAGCTACGGCATAATTATTTAAATTAACAACTAAATTCCCCGATAGCTCTCCACCTAAAGGTCTGAATTGATTATTCGGTAAAAAACCACTCACTAGAGCGATGGGGAACTGTTGAGCGTTGATGATTAAGTTATCTTCCTCAGTTCTACCTGTCGTGACAGCGCCAGCACGTTGGACTAAAAACGAACTGGGTCGATAATTAGCATCTAAATTCAGGGCTATCTTGTCTTGTGTCCCGGCGAGTTGCAAACTTGCCCCTTGTCCTCCTTGAAAATTCACATTACCAGTTAAAACCGGGTCAAATGCCAAACTACCCACATTGAAATTTCTTAGCCGGATATTGCCGCTAGCCTCAGGAGTATTGAGAGTGCCGGTCACTTGTCCATTAAAGTTGAGTAACCCTGCGATTGCTACATCTCCAGGGGTTTGAAAACCAGTTTTGCTGAGGTCAAAATTCTGCGCTTGGACATTCAAATTCAAGCCAGCAATTTGGGGTGTACCCGTTTGAGGTAATTGTACAGCGATCGCACCACTCGCACTTAATCCTGGAGTTGTGGCACGTTGTACTATAATCTGCTTGCCATTCCACTGAAATTGAGCGTTAATTGGTTGCGCCAACTGTGCCAACCCTTGAGAAGCGTTGATTTGTCCTGCGGCGCGAATATCTGCTAGTTGAAAAGATGCTGTCGTCCCTGCCAATTGGATATTACTGCTGAGTCGTCCTTGCAGTTGGGGGGAAAAGCGGTTGAGTTGAATTTGCTCAGCATTAGCCAGCGCTTGCCAGCGACCATCATTTAAACTGACATTCCTCAGGTTGACTGTACCACCTGCCACATTTAGGTTTGCCCGTCCTGTAGCTTGGATAGTTGAAGGTTGAATAGCCGCCGTACTACCTGACAAATTAAATACCGCATTGCTTAACACTCCCTGAAATTGGGGCGGTATCTGCTCAAATCGGTCGAGTTGAATTTGGGAAACATTCGCCACTGCTTGCCAACGCCCAGCATTGAGGTTGACATTCCTCAGGTTAACACTACCACCTGCCACATTTAAGTTTGCCCGTCCTGTAGCTTGGATAGTTGAGGGTTGAATAGCCGCCGTACTACCTGACAAATTAAATACCGCATTGCTTAACACTCCCTGAAACTGGGGCGGTATCTGCTCAAATCGGTCGAGTTGAATTTGAGAAATATTCGCCACCGCTTGCCAGCGTTGTTGAGCAACCCGACCTGTAGCCCTGATTGTACCTCCTGCCACATTCAAAACAGCACTGGGTAAAAGCAAATTACTTCCTTGTTGAGCAACAACAATTTCCCCTGTAGTGGGATAGGTAGCCGTTGGTGCTTGTACTTGGGTCACAGCCCGCAAATTGCCCAGAGTACCAGAAACTCTAGTATTTGCCGATACATTACCAACTTTGATGGCTGCGTTTGTTTCTACCAGTGCATCCCCTGGTAAATTTTGGGCTTGGATATTCAACGAAACGTTACCTTGGGGCGCAAGTTGGACTTGACCACTCCCAACAATTTGCCCCCCAGATGGTGGCTGCACTTGAACACTAGAAATATTTAGAGCTAAAGGCTGTTGTCCCAAAGAACCAGTGATTTTTGCCTTAGCGGAGATATTTCCCACTTGAATAGGTGGAGTTATGCCATAACTACGTGACAGTATATCCCCTGAGACACCATCAGCCTGAATATCAAAATTTACATTACCGCCCAGTTGACCTTGACCACTTCCTGTAATTTGACCACCTGCGGCGGGAATTAATATCAGATTCGGTACAGCAATTTGAGTTGCCGTTTCAGATACACTCAAGCGGAAATTAGTTTTTACGCCTGTAAATAGAACACGGTCAACTTGAATCGGTTTGATACTGCTGGCTGTACCACTCAGAATAGGTTGCTGTAATTCACCTTGGACTTTAATATCTGCTGTTACTTCTCCCACTGCGGGGACTGGAGAATTTACCTTGAGGGTGTCTAAGAGTTGTTTGGCACTAACTGACTTTACTTGAGCCGCCAGATTAAAACCTGTTTGAGTATTAACTGTACCATTTGCCAACAAGGGAACTTGACCAAAGTTTGTCCTTAAATTCTCTAAAGCAATAGTCTGTCCTTGAAATATTAATCTGCCATTGGCGTTAGAAAAAGACTGCGGAAGATTTTGAACTTTAGCTGTAACTTGATTGGTGGTGGCCGTTCCCGTAATCGATATTTCTGACTGATTGGCGGGAATCTGTGCTGCTAAGTCCGCATCAATACGCCCAGATTGTAGAACAATGGGCAACTGAACTAAACGACTGATATCTGATGCTAATAAGCTTTGCGCTACAACCTGAAGATTAGTAAGTTGTGTTTTTGGTTGTGTTTCACCAGAGATTTTAACCGTTCCTCCCCTGGTGAGTTGACCATTAATTTGATAACCTATTCTCTCATTATCAGGCGAAAATCGAGCAACACCACCGACCTGTGTTAGTACAACAGAGCCTTGCGGTTTAGTTGGTGAGGAGGCTGATAATAATTCAATATTTCCATCAACAATATTTAGGGTTTGTAACTGAGTCTGGATTGCTCCACTTCCTTCTCCTGTCTTTACTTCAGCCGTTACCCAACGACCATCTTGCTCTTGTTGGATATAGACATTTGGTTTAACTAAGGTGACATCTAATACTAGCGTCCGAGTGACAAGAATTTGCCACGGGGAAAACTGCACATCTACAGCTTGTGCTGTTACTGTGTCAGGATCAGTGGGAGTTGCTGGTATTGATAGAGAGCTAAATCGGAGACTGGAGAGTGTAAAACCTTCGACTTGCCCTATTTTGATAGAACGTCCGAGTAATTGCTCTAGGTTAGTCTCAACTAAGGGTGCTAAATCGTTATATACATAATTTCTTGCCCACCAAGCACCAGTAGCGACTCCTGCTAGCGCCATAATTCCTAATACCAGACTGGCGCGTCTGGCAACAATTAGAGATAAACGACGGTGATTTGGAGAGCGCGTCATTTCCGTTACTAAATATTGTTATTGAGTAACAAATGATTTATTACCCCACAATAAAGTAGTGGTTTTACGCTCCGGGAACAACTCTTTCAAGATAGAGTTAGTATCTCCCTCTAATGAGGATTGACAATTGGTTACTAGTCAATAATGGTCACTGACAACTTTAGTTAGAAACTCTGGCGCAAGATGCCCCACCACCTCCGGGATCAGCGAAAACAGCCAGGGTATGATATTCCGGCGGGGTATCTTCATAAAGAACTTTAAAAGTATAAAGTTTACTTTGACCTTGAGCTTCAGTAATTACTGTTAAAAGTGTATTGTCGGTACTCCGCACACCCGGAAGATTGAGTTTAGGAATCCGTCGCAGTTGAATAACATTAGCGGCTGAGTTTTTACAATCAGCACCGCTTTCTGGGCCAAACTGCATACACATGGGGCCGTCAAAGTCTAGTGTTACCTGAGAAGGGTCATTTAACCAAACTTTGCGAATCTTTTCGCCTGCGGGAATAAAGCTCAGGTTTGTCCCTTGTTCGTACCAGACTTTGATAGTCGGGACTAATCCACCTAAACCTTGTGCTTGGCAGGAAAAAATAGAACGCAGAACAGAATTTTCAGCTACAGCACGACTTCCCAGTAAAACGATCGCACCAGAAAAAATCCAAGTAGCTAAAGACAAGGGGGAAAAATTATTTTTAGCCTTCATGAAACGAATTACGAATTACTTAAAGTTGTATTGGTTGATTGACATAAATTTCTACTTCGGTTCCAGCGCCAAGGAGCCAAACATTTGTTTGTTGCATCATTTGGGCGATCGCCTGTTGATTACGCTGGGAAATTTGCGGGACGACGGAGTTTAAACCACCTTCCACAATTCCAGCCGCTAAGTTGCGTTGGGGGTTGGTGCTGCTGATTGTAGTTCCAGCACCGGTCGAAGTCGTTATTTGGGATTCTGTACGGTTAAATAATTCTGCGGCTTTAGCCACACCACCTAAAATAAACAAGCCTGCATCCATCCCCGCAATAGATGAACCACGATCAGGGTATTGGCGTGCTAATAAAGGAGAACCTTTAGACCCCCGAATTGCCAGTGCATTGTTAGGTATATCTCTTTCCGAGAGTTCGCCATTATTCTCCACAATCATTTTGGCGATGTTGAGTTGCATCACCCCTTGTTCGGAAACCGATCGCAATTCAGTTAATAACTCGGTGTTGGCAGGTAAGGCGATCGTTCCATCCACGCTTTTGAGGGGTTCTCTTAAGCGAACAACAAACAAATTTTTATTTTCGTTGTTGTCGTCATTGTTGCCTCTGCCTCTAGTTGTTTCTCCAAAAACAGCTGTTGCCAACACTGCTTTAGCACTAGTTCCCACCTTCAATGATTGTGGGCTACGGGATTGCCTTTGGCTGATCAGCGAACTTGGTGGTTGTGGCGGTTGTTCTCCATTAGAATTCGTAGTCGGCCGTGGGACATTAAGTGGCGGCGGACTAGAGACGGTCATACTTGGTTGATCTACAGCATTTGCCTGGCCGTAACTACCTAACTTAGCCATCCTCGACCATTCTTCCCAAGGGTTGGGAGGGGTGGGTGCAGAATTTGGCTGTGCTAAAGGTGGTGGCGGTAGTTGGGGACTTGCAGAACTGGCTACTGGCATCGGTGCAGGTGGATAGGGATTTTGAGCAGGACGCTCAATAATAACCGTGCGGGGTGCTGATGTAGACGTTGTTGGCGATGCTAACGGTGTAACAGGATTGTTTGTTTGGGGAACGGAAACCCTGGCAGCATTTCTGAGATTTTGCTGGGCGACTTTTACCGCCTGGGTTTGTTCAGCCAGTGCTAATTTAGTTTTTAAAGTTTCTACTTCTTGTTCCAGGTTTGGCTTTGGGGTGAAGTTGGTGGCGGCGGCTTCAGGCTGAGACACAGTTGCTGGATTCTGTGTTGGCTTTTGATTGTTAGCACTCATGATCTGGGATAAAAACCCGCCAGCTATGACGACTAAGACTAAAGTACCCGTACCTACCAAGGCTAATTTAGCAAAAGGGTTAGATGCGAGGGGTTGCTCTGTTTGTACCTCTTGTGGTGGTGCGGAGGATGTCTGGTTTGTTGGTGCTATCTCTGCCACCTCTTTGGTGGGTTCTGCTGCCAATCCCACTAATTTAGCCATGTGGGATTCCCAATCAAAGGCATCTACTTCGGGGTGGGTTAGGGGTTTTGGTTGAGTTTCGGGAGTGGTGGAGTAAGGAGTCATGGTTTATTAATTAGGGAGTGGGGAGTTAGTTAGAAGTTCCGGCGCAATTTGTATCTTCGATATCGCAGATATTATAGATTTCTAAGCGAGATTCCCCTAAGCGGAAAGCTGCTAAATGCCAAGGCTGGGGTTGAGATGGTAGAGAAATAGACGGTTCATCTATAGCTCGAACTACAATTTGTTTATTAAAAGGAATTGACTTACCTAAATTGTCAGAACCATTAAAAATTAATTGATTGGCAAAAATTTCTACTTTCCATTGACGCTCTTTCACTAGTTTTGGTTGAGAGATTTTCTGGATTACTAATACATGATCATCACCTCTATTAGTATTACCAAATTGGCTCGGAGAATTTAACTGATTAATTTCTGATAAAAATTTTGCTTGTAAATTATTAACTAATAACTGTGAACTGGCTTCCCAAATGGCTGCTGGTGGTTGTTTGCGTGACCAAGTAAGCATGAGGCTCATAGTTTCACCCACAAAGCGGCGGACTGTTTCTGGATGTCGCTCTGAACTTGGTTTGGGGTCTGCTGTAATGGCGTTTCCATCAATTAGTTGTACCAAACTCCGGGGTGTAAATTGACGATTTAATTGCTGTAACATCGACCCGTGGAACATCAGTAACAGTAAAGTCAACAGGTTTAACCCAAATGTCCCCACAGCGAACAGGGGTAAAATACTAGTTTTTTTATTTTCTGGTTTAAGTAGCTGCATAAGTTTGGGGACTGGGGACTGGGGATTGGGGGAGAGATAATTTTTAACTGCTAACTTTTTTTCTGGGTAAATTATCGAATAAAGCTGCCAGCTTCACAGGGATAGGCTGCGTTGGTATTTGTGTTCTTATAGTCATCTAATAAACATAAGTTGCGGACTTCATAAATTTCTAATTTATCAGTGCGACTACTATAAATTGCTTTTTGCAGGTCGGTGCTATTTTCAGCTAAGGGATAAGGAAAATAGTCTACTGCACGTACTAATAAATCTTTATTGAAAGGAGTAATTGTTTTTCTGTTATCGCTACCTTTGGTTTGAATCAGGTCAGCTACCATCCCCACTCGCCAGGTTCCGGGTGCGATCGCTACTGGGGGGTAAACTCGTTTAATGGTTAATTGTGCTGACATCGCTTGAGTAGAATTGCTGGCAAAAACTTCGGGTGGAGTCATATCAGCGATCGCACTTAAAAAACCTTTGCGAAAATCCTCTGATAAGGCGAAACTCGCTACCCAACTACTGGTGCTGACTCGCTGGCTACCTCCTTGCGCTGTTCTAATCAATATTCCTGGGTCTGGCTGGGGTTTGGCGATGTCTTCCGCATTTTGTGGTGGTAGAGTTCCCGACCAATTAAACATGGATATCATCGTTTTACTAACGAATTGGCGAATCACTAAGGGATCTCTGGCTAAATCGTCCGTAACGCCTGCTGGCTTACCATCGATTGTCTGTACAAAATTGGGGGGTTTGCGGATACTCAACTGGCGGATATTTAAGCCTTGGACGAGAAAGATAACTAATACTAATAAGTGCAAACTAAAGGTGGCGATCGCAAATGTCGTCAGAATACTAACCGTTTGTTTTTTCTGCTGTAAAAAATTGACCATTTTCCCCACCCAATTTATATAAAACTCTATTTAATTTTGAAAATTTAAACTCTACAATTACCAATTACCACTTCTATATCCTGTCCCTAACAATAGTTGCTGCATTACTAATACCATTAAATACTGCTACAGCCCCCAACCCTGCTAAAACTAAAGATAATAGTGGTGCTAAAACTCCTAAGAAGATCATAAACCACATCAAATCTGGATTAGCATTAGGGTCTTGTGCGGGGCCGTTGACAATTACAGAGGCGGTGATAATAGCAATAATATTGAAGGAAAGTTTGGCAATTCCTGCTGATAAAAACCCTGTTAACCATAAGAAAATCGGTTTACCAGCCACCGGAAGTAAGGAACTGCCAACAGCTAGCGGCCCTAAGACTGCTATGAGTAACATAGTTGCTTCTATGAGATTTTGAAAAGCATATTGTAGTGAAACTAGAAAGTTTTTAATACTAGTTTGGACTGTATTTCCCATCAAAGCGCTAAAGTCAGTTTCTGATATATTACCTGTACCAAATCTGATTTGATTGACTTGAGTTTCCAGCCTAACTATCCAAGGCTTATTACCATATAAATTTCTATATTCTCTCCAAAGGTTATCGATTTTTTCACTAGCTTTAGTAAAGCATTGGGTTTGTTGTTCGCCAGTTAAAGATTGACAAGGACGAAGTAGTGAACCAGCTACTTCTTCCGCAATGCTCATGTTTAATGCTTGCTGATAAACTAAGTCAGCATCTGCGGTAGTAACTACTTGCTGATTGACCGTGTTAATAAAATTTCTGACACCTAATGTCAAAGTAGAAAGAAGACTACCATTACCTGAATTGCTTAACAGTACAACTACAATAAAAGGCCAAACAAGAGCCGATATTGGACGGGAGTATTCGCTGTGAATCATATCATTGAACCACTGGAGGACAAAGAATAATAAGGTTCCGACAGCAAAGAATATTCCTAGTTTTGTTAAGGCTCCATATAAGTTATCACTCGTATTATTTTGTAATAAATCTAGCCATTGATTGTCCCAACCTTCCGCAATACTACGAGCCGTTGCCATACCGCTATTCAAGGTATCAGTAACGCCAATATCAGCTAGGAGTGTGTAAATCGGGAATTTAATCATAATATTTATACAACTCTATTCTCTATGTCTTTATGGCAGAAAATAACGACCAGAGAAAAATAGATAAAGTAGTAATTTAATTTTCATTTTTTCGTCCAAATAAATCGATTTGAGAGGTAGTTCTCAACAGCCTCGCTGCTTCTGTGGATGTGTCTACTCGCCGTGCCCGATTGGCTTCTTCCATCTGTTGGGAAATATTCGCTAGATTTAAATTAGAGTATTGTAGAGACTGATTTGCCAATACCGTTTGATATAAGTTTTCACTGATAATCTTTGATTGCTCAGTTTGAATTTTAATACTTTGCACTTGTAAGTCAGCTTGACTTTGAGCCGCATTCAGTGCTGGATTCGCCGCCGCCGCAGCAGTATTAACGGCTGCCTGGAGAATGCTAGCCAAACCTGATTGAATTTGATCAGTTAAAGCAGAATACTCTTCAATTTTAGTAACACTTGCTTCTGTATCTTCCAATTTTGCTTTCATTCTTCTTTGTCCATTTTTACCCAGTGTTCCTTCTACCGAACTCCGGGTGAGGTAACGATTAATTTCATTTGTCACGGAGTTGGAACGTATCGCTTGATTACTTTCAAATTTGTCAGGTATGGAATTGAAAAATATGATATCTTTGCGAACCTGCTCACCAGCCGCAATAGGATTGGGTATATTCAAATCACCTGTTGCACCATTGAGAGCATTTTGACTGCTACTTTCTAGCGGTTTTAAAGTTTCACTCAAGTTATATTTTAAATAATTTTGCAAATCTGTGGAGTAGAATTGAAATTCAGTCCAAACTTTCCCCAATTGCGCTGTAGCTGGCGCTATCAACAATCCCAGTAATCCCAATGTGAATAAAATAGTTTTTTTCATTGCCATCACCATTCGTATTTTTCGATTAACTATTACGCAAACTAGCTACTAACTGACGTGCAAATACTGATATTGCTTCATATTTATTTCTGTAATCTTGCATTGCTTGTTGACGTGCTGTTTGCTCGTTAGGATTATTAGCAACTACTGCCAATTGTTCATAACCTGGATAATAACGACAGAAGGTATGAATGCCATTATCATCTAATAGCCATTGGCTATAAACGCCTTCTTTGCGAGGGAAAAAGCTTTCTGAGGCGTTACGTGCAATAATTTCTCTGGGATATTTGAGGATGCTGACAAAACTATCTACTGCAACTGGTTGGATACGACCAATTAATCGTGTGGTCAAGTTCTGTAAAATTTTGGATGAGGCTTTAGATTTGGCGATTGTATCGGGGTCTTGTGCAGATAAAATAACCCTAATCCCAGCTTTAGCGCCGTTCGCACACATCCTACCCACTAAATCAGATATTTGATCAAATTCAAATAAAATCGGTGCTTCATCAATAAAGAATATGGAGGCTGGACTACTTAAGGCGCGGCGTAAGGCGGCTGAATAAGCACTTAAGGATAGTACGGCTGCATCTTCGTTATCTGAGAGGTTGCGTAATGCAAATACCAATAGTTGTGCGTCTGTAGGAAAGCTAGAGGGTGCAGATATGGCTTGTCCTACGCGGCTGGAAAGCCAAAAACGTAAGCGCAGATGAATTTGACTGAGTGCATCTTCCACTCGGCCACTGACAGAATCTAGTTGCAGATGTTCTGGGGAACAAAAATGCAGAAAGTCGTGGAGAGTAGGGGTTTTTTGCCAGGCTGGAGTACCAAATCCACCAGCGATCGCCATTTTATATCTTTCTTGTATCCCTTTATCAGCGAAGAAGGCGCTTAAAGCCAAGTTGAGTAGGGAACGGACGGTTTGTGTTAATAGTTGGTTGTCGTTGGATGAGCCTAACACCATTGTCATGAGGGCTGATTCCAAAAAGCCCGTATAATCGAGTAGGCGATCGCGTTGTTGTTCTGGATCGAGCGATCGTAAATCTGGCTGCTCAAATAAATTATTTGATTGTTTAGAAATATCGAAATATGCACCATTCCCTTCCATAAAATGGGCATAGTCGGTAAAGGTAGATGTCCCATCAGGTTTAGGAAAATCTAAGGCGACTACGGGAATCCCATGCGCCAAAGCCTGGGTTAGAATTCCTGACACCAACACTGATTTACCTGCGCGGGTAGTCGCAAACAAGGCTAAATTCTTATGTTGGTTGAATAAATCTAACTGTACTGGTGTACCGCCTTCTTCGGCAATTAATTCAAAACCATGTTTATCACCAGCTTTGGTAATCACTAAAGGCATTAAACCAGGTACTTCACTAGTTAAATACAACTGGCGACGGTTAAAGGGTTTGACTAATAAACCTTCCCAAACTATTGGTAAAGACTGTAGCCAAATCTTCCAAGCATATTCAGTTTCTCGTACCACCCGCGCCGGACGTTGAAAGCAGTTTTCAATATACCGTGTGGCTTCATCCAATTTCTCAACACTGGGACGATGGACAAAAATAGCCAAACCTGTGTAAATTGGTACGGCTCCTTCAAATAATTGTTCTTGAGCTGCAACGGATTTTCTCAATTTCAATTGAGCGTTGACATCAATCGTCTTACTCTTTTCCTGTGCTAACATAGCCGTCATGTTCGACTGCTTCAGCACTCTTTGCAGGGTTGTCTTCACCAAAGCTGGGTTCGCCGCCGTTAGTTGACAAACAATTTCTGTATCTACTACCGATTCCCTCGCCAAGAGTTCCCATAGATAACGCAGTTGGGCAAATTTATTCGGCCAGCCACCTGGTTTTTCCAAAAAAGTCATCGCCCCAATGTAATTATTATTCACATTGACCCAACGGCGATCGGCACAAGGTACACCAGACTCCATCAACAGTGTTGTACTGTGGATATTTTCTATCAATAATTGCGTACTCGATAATTCTGAATGAGCTTGTTCATACAGTCCATTTTCATCCAGGGTTACTAATTGGGGAATCTCGATTGGTTGGGTATCATTAAACCTTCTCCAAACGTTTTCCCAAAGTTCCACCGCATTTAAAGGTTTAATATCTAAACCCATTTTGTTAGATAAAAGTTGCTCCCAACGACAAAATCCCTGTTGGTAAGCTTTAGCAATCACACTTTCGATTCGTTGGTTTTCAACTTCTGCAATGTCACCTTTGAACTTTAACCACCATCCTTCTGCTTTTCCTAACAGTTTTTCAATCCAATCATCGGCATTGGTGGAACTCGGTTCAATTGTATATGTAACGTATATTTTCAGGAATTTTGGCTTACGAATTCCCGCAGCAGTGAGTTCTTGCGCTCTAGCTCTCTCCGCCATCAACAAATATTTAATATCTCTAGAGGGAGCGCGCCTAATCAAGTCTGTTAATTCTGTTTGCCTTTGTTGATCTGAACTAAAAGACCCCATGTGCAGTGTCATTCTTTCCCCTTCGGGAATGTCTTTTAATCCAGATTCAATGTTATTGAAGATTGTGTCTATTTGTTCTTTTCTTAAAGTGGTATGGATGCCTTTACATTCAAACCCAAAAACAAAGCAAAATTTATCTTTCTGAGTTCCTTTCGTTAAAATATAAGCGCCAATATCACGACCATCCAACGCGATGCGTAGCATGGTTGATAAATGTAACGCATCTTCAAACGGCGTTAATCTACTTTCTTGTCCGGCGAGACCGATGCTTTGTTTTCCGATTTTTTGCTTCATAGTTAACTTCTAGCAAGCTGTGATAACGAGCAAAGCCTCTTGTCCAAGTGGGAACTCCAATAAACTTACTTAAAAAACGCCAGCTTCTACCACCCGATAATATCCACCAAGTGGCCATTCCCCAGCCAGCAATGAGAAAAGTCCATAGCCATCTTTGAAAGTCATCTGGGAAAATACCCCCAAAAATTCCATTGATGATGAAGTAAGCAGATAGACAAATAATTGTCCAAGGAAATATTTGGTCGGCAGGAATTGGCCCTAGTGAGGGCTGAGAGCCTAAAATTTGATTGACTGGGCGAAATTCTGGTTGCCGTTCCTCAGACATAAACAATCCGTAAAGACGAAGCTCTTATCTATTTACTAGTATCACCTATGACAAATCCTGTTAAAACATCTGCAATAGTGACAGCAATTACAACTAACAAAGGAGTCCTGGCAATACTTTGCCAATCCTCATCTTTACGTACTGCATTGATCACGCCAATGAGAGATACTGCAATATAGAGTAAGAATATTCCCCGTAATACGTTAAAAATTAAACTTACTGCTGGTTGCGTATTAGTATTATTTGTAGTGCCTTGGGTTAATGTATTTTTGAAAAAACTTTCTGCCTTGCCAAAAAATTGTGCCTGTGCAGGAAAGGCGAAATAATCTAACCAAAATAAACTAAGAATGACTGCTATTGCTGATATTTGACATACAATAAGCCACCGCTTTGGTAAATGCAATTGTTGTCCAATTTGTTGAATTATGATAGCGGTTAAACTACCAAATAGTAAGCAAAAAAGGAGCAAAGGGCTTTTTAAGCTGATAACGCTTAAAAATACGGCACAAGCTAACAGAAATGGGACTGATTCTACTAACTTAACCTTCCATCCTGCTAGTACTAGCCCGATTTTATTAATATCTAGCGTTACGTTTTTTCTGAAATTATAGTATTCTCTTTGAGAATTACCGTTCTGTTGAGACATCTACCAATTTTCCTACTAGCTATTACAAACCCTGGTTAAG
This sequence comes from Trichormus variabilis 0441, assembly GCF_009856605.1. Classification (NCBI taxonomy): domain Bacteria; kingdom Bacillati; phylum Cyanobacteriota; class Cyanophyceae; order Nostocales; family Nostocaceae; genus Trichormus; species Trichormus variabilis. The sequence goes on from NZ_CP047242.1 coordinate 4,900,017, forward strand.
ACTGTTGTTTAAACCTTGATAATTTATCATGTACCAACGCCTGTTATTCAATAATTTATTAACTTTTAGTTACAATATTACTTCATGATATTATATATCGTTAAAAATTAGTTAACAATATCTTAACATTATGTTAAAAGTATATATTTCCATCTGCTACACTTGTCATGTTTGCTGAAAGCTATTGAGAGACTAACTCTTAATGTTTGATTACAAGCCTGGCTTATTGATGAATTAGCCAACTGACGATACTGCACGTTTATAGCAATTATCGGTCATAGTTTGCTGAATTGGCTCAAAATGCTAAACTCAATTATGTTATGGAAATCCGATTTGATTGTTAAAAAATATCTGAGTATCTTCGGGTTGGGTATTACCCACCCTACTACCTATATTTCAGAAATACCTAATTCTATCGTTGTCGAATTTATATTAATCCAAGATGATATGTCAGCTAATTTTTAGTTCTCAATTAGCACTATATATGATGATCTGAAGGTTTTAACTTGCCCAGAGATAATGCAGTAATTTCGGTAGATGCAGGTCATTACATCTCTAGCATACTCAATCAGAATTTTTTGACAAAGAGTTAAATACTTACACCCGTTTGTATAACTAGCAGTAAGTGTTGCTCATATGATAACCTCTGCACTAGGTTAATGGATAAATCAACAAATGTCCAGATTCTACTTTGTTCAGGACTTACGTATGAAAAGGGTTGGGGTAGGAGTGCAGGGGTTTAGGGGGTTTAGTGATAACTCTTTTTTTCTTACACCCTTACACCCTTACACCAGTCCCAGTATTATGTTTTGCGATTAACTAATGTGGCGCTGGCTTGGTCAACAGGCATGAGGATGACTTCGTTAATATTGACATGAGGCGATCGCGTGGCGCAAAAAAAGATGACATCAGCAACGTCCTCTGGTGTCAGTGGGTTGACTCCTTGGTAAACTTTTTTCGCCCGTTCTGTATCACCATGAAAGCGGACTTCACTAAATTCTGTTTCCACCATACCAGGGTCAACAGAAGTCACTCGTACTGGAGTACCTAACAAATCTTGTTTTAAGCCCTCGGAAATTGCCTTGACGGCAGCTTTTGTTCCACAGTAAACATTACCACCAGGATAGGTTTGATGTCCGGCGATAGAACCAAGGTTGATGACATGACCACGGCCACGATTTACCATCCCTGGAACCACATAACGGGTTAGATAAAGCAGACCTTTGATGTTGGTATCAATCATCTCTTCCCAGTCTTGAAAGTCGCCTTCATAAAGCTTATCTAAACCGCGACTGAGACCAGCGTTATTAATCAGAATATCAATTGCCGACCAAGCAGGAGGTAAACTAGTGATAGCAGATTCAACATGAGAGCGATCGCGCACATCTAACTGTAATAAGTGAGTCTCTACACCAAAATCTTGATTTAGTTCATCAGCTAACTGCTGCAACCTTTCCAGCCTTCGCGCCGCCAAGATAAGTTTTGCACCCGCACCAGCAAAAATCCTAGCGCAAGCATTACCAATCCCACTACTTGCGCCAGTAATCAAAACAATTTGATTCTTTAGGGAAATCATAGGTTAAGAGTCAATGGTCAATAGTCAACAGTCAACAGTCTGTAGTTGACTATTGACCCACCTACTACTATCTCACCACTTGTAAACGCTGTGTCACCATTGTCATACCACCGCCACGGAGGATAACGGCGGAAATCCAGCGATTACCTGGGGTGGATGGGGCGCGTCCCACTTTAAAAAGACCACCGGAATTGAGTAATTGCAAATCTACGGATGTGGGGTTGAGATATTTGGCAGGTTGAATAGCTTCTTCTAATGCGGTTCCCAATAGCAAATCTTCCCCTAAGGGTTCTTGGACGATCGCATCAAAATTATACTGCTGTCCAACTTTTACCTGTTGTGGTAATTTAACATCAACTTGGGGTGGTTTGTTCCCAGAAGTAATTAAGGTACGTTCCGCTAAAATTTCTTGGCGGGAGATTTTTCCGCCTGTAATACGCTGACGGGATCTAACAGTGGCATTGAGAGCCAAGTTATTATTTCCTGACGCTGAACCAGTAATGTTAGTAACAGTTTCTGCGATAATGGCGTTACCTTCAGACTTCCATGACTGTAGTTGTGTGGTGTATTGCAATTTGGGGTAACGCTGCCAAAATTTTACTAAGGCTTGTTCCAGAGTTTGGCGGTTTAACCCATCCCCATGAGTGAAAGTGGGGGTATAAAACTGCAATACTCCTTTAATATCCCCTTTACTAGCCGCAGCATCAATTTGCGTCAACAGACTGGTTAATTCAGTAGGGGCGTTTTGGGTAGTTCTGCTTTGAGCTACTTCGATGGCTTGGGTAGGTTGCCAAATGTTGACGAGACCCAAGGATAAAATACACAAAATCAGCCAAATGCTACGAGGAAATCTACTTTGGCGTTTCAGTAACAAAAAAATCATCTTTGTCATAGCGAAGAGTTTACTGATGGGAGTGGAGAAGGACAGGAAATTGTTTTATCTTAGTTAAGCTAGGCGCTAAACGGTAGACTTTGCATGGTAAACGCACCGATAAAATTACTAATAGCTGCCAGTGGGACTGGTGGACACTTGTTTCCGGCGATCGCACTGGCAGAAAAATTACCAGACTATGAGATTGAATGGCTTGGTGTCCCCAATCGCCTAGAGACTCAGCTAGTCCCTAAACAATATCCTTTGAATACTATTGCAGTCGAAGGGTTTCAGCAAGGCTTGGGACTTTCATCTTTAGTAATATTAGGTAAACTGATCGGTTCGATTCTGAAAGTCCGCCGACTGTTGAAACAAGGTAATTTTCAAGGAGTTGTCACCACAGGGGGATATATCGCCGGGCCAGCCGTGATTGCAGCGCGTTCTCTGGGTTTACCTGTAATTTTTCATGAATCGAATGCTTTACCCGGCAAAGTTACCCGCTTTTTTGGCCCTTGGTGTAGTGTAGTCGCCTTAGGATTTGATGTGGCTGCGAAGTATTTACCCCGTGCTACGAATGTTTGTGTGGGGACTCCAGTGCGATCGCAATTCTTAAATCTAAGTAATAATTCGCAACTAGATTTAGCCATTCCTGGCGGTGTCCCTGTAATTGTGGTGTTTGGGGGTAGCCAAGGGGCGGTGGCGGTGAATCAGTTAGTGCGTCAAGCGGCTCCAGCTTGGTTTGAGGCTGGGGCTTATGTGGTACATTTAACAGGCGATCGCGATCCTGATGTTGATAGTCTCAAGCATCCCCAATATATAGAATTACCCTTCTACGACAATATGGCGGCTTTGCTGCAACGGGCTAGTTTAGCAATTAGCCGTTCTGGTGCTGGTAGCTTAACAGAATTGGCTGTGTGTGGCACACCAGCAATTTTGATTCCCTACCCCTTTGCGGCGGAAGACCATCAATCTTACAACGCTGAGGTATTTACCAAAGCTGGGGCGGCGTTAAGCTTTAAGCAATCTGCTTTAACAGCAGAGTTATTGCAAAATCAAGTTTTAAATTTATTACAGTCCCCCCCAGAGTTAGCCAAAATGGGGGAAAATGCCAAGGCTATCGCTGTTCCTGATAGTGCTGATAAGTTGGCAGTTCTAGTACGGGAAGTTGTGGAGAGATGAGTCAATTCAAAATAAAGAGTCAATAGTCAACAGTCTCACCTGTTGTTAGTATTGGGGCATAAGGTGCGATCGCTTTTTGTCACATCCAGATTAGTTTTTAAATAATCTTGTAGTAAATCACACCCGCGTACTAGTAAATTTTCGAGTTTAATATCAGCTAAATTCTGGAAAATCACTTTACCATTGCCGCCGCCTGCTGCCAAAATTTGACTGTCGGGACTGAAGGTAACACTGGTTAATTCATCTTTGTCGCCTTTTAAAACCATCAGCAATGTGCCTTTCTGGTTCCAAAGCCTGATTTTATCATCACTATTAGCCGCTAACATCTTACCGTCGGGGCTAAAACTAACACTAATAAAACTATCACCGTCACCCGGTAGATTTCTTAACAAGCTACCGTCTCGATTCCACAGTTTAACTGTCCCGTCGATGCTGGCAGAAGCTACAATTTGTCCATCTGGCGACCATGCTACCCCGTTCACTCGGCGGCTATGTTCCTTGAGGGTGTGGAGTAGTTGCCCGTCTCGATTCCATAATTTCACGGTGGTATCATCGCTGACGGAGGCTAATATCTTACCATCAGGGCTAAAGCTGACCCAATTGACTGCATCGGTGTGACCTTGTAAGATGTGGAGTAGTTGCCCGTCTTGACTCCAGATTTTCACCATTTTATCTTTACTGGCAGAAGCTATTACCTGACTATCCGACGACCAGGCTACAGCTAAGACTGCATCTTGATGACCCTGTAAGGTATGTAATAATTTGCCATCTCGATTCCATAATTTCACTGTTTTATCTTTACTGGCTGAGGCTATCATCTGCTGATTTGGCGACCATGCTACGCCCCAAATTGACCCTGTATGCCCTTTGAAGATGTTTAATAGTTTCCCTTGCCGAGATAAAATTTTTACAGTTTGGTCTCGACTCGCCGCCGCCAAAGTCTCACCATCAGGACTAAAGCTAATACTTGTCACCCAGTCGTTACCATCGCCGTTGGGGTTTCGTAATAGCACTTCATCCCAGCGCCAGAGTGTCACCGTTTTATCTCGGCTACCAGAGGCGAAGGTGCGACCGTCAGGGCTAAAACTGACACTATTTACCCAACTGTTATGACCCTTTAAGGTTCCCAACAGCAGACCGCCAGGACTCCAAAGTTTGAGGGTTGCATCGATACTGGCGGAAGCGATAGTTTGACCGTTAGGGCTAAAGGTGACGGCTGTGACTCCCGCCGTGTGTCCTGATAGGGTTTTTAATAAATTACCTTGGCGATTCCACAGTTTAATAGTCTTATCAAAACTGGCGGTGGCGAGTATTTCACCATTGGGCGACCAAGCTACACCCAAGATTGCATCATCATGTCCTTTCCAGGTTTTGAGTGGTTGACCGTCCCGACTCCAAAAGTTGATGTTTTTGTCAGCACCTACAGAAGCGAGAGTTTGACCATCTGGTGTCCAAGCTATGCCCAAAACTGCATCATTATGGCCTGATAAAGTTTTGAGTAATTTCCCTTCTCGACTCCATAGTTTTACCGTCTTGTCGCTACTGGCGGAAGCAATCAGGGAACCATCGGGGCTAAAACTAGCATTATTTACTACATCTCTATGCCCTTGTAAGGTGGTTACTAGTTGACCGACTCGGTTCCATAGTTTGACGGTTTTGTCTTGGCTAGCAGAGGCAATTAACAAGCCATCAGGGCTGAAGTTGACACTATTTACTACATTAGTATGTTTGGATAAGGTGTTGATTAAGCTGCCATCATTACGCCAGAGATTGATAGTATTATCGGCACTGGCGGAAGCAATCAGGGAACCATCGGGGCTAAAGACCGCACTGTTTACCCCTGCGGTATGCCCGTCTAAACGGTTGTATTCCCTCACTCCCACAACGGCTTGATAGAGTGCTGTTTGCACCTGTTCTCTGGTGTAAGGGTCTACCCAAATAGCCCGTTGCAGTTTTCTGGCGGCTTTGACACCTTCTTTCACCGCATCAAGACCTTTTTGGGAAGCAAACAGGGCTTCGCTGGAGACGCTGAGGGTTTTAATTTCGCTATCTACTGCTGTAATAATAGAAACACTTAACCCCAAGATGGCGAGACATGAGGCAGCCAGGGCAATTTTTAGTGAACGATTGAGCTTGGCTTGGCTGAGCCTTTGTTGTTTCTGGCTTTCGGCTAGTTGGGCGGTTAATTCCTTTTCTTTGAGTTCAGCACGTAATTGTTCAATTTCTAGTTGAGTTAGTTCTTCTCGCTTGCGTAATTCCCGTAGTTCTGTGACTAAATCCAAACCTTGTTGGAGATGAGTATCTGTGAGTTTAGATTGCTTTTTTTGGCTGAGTTCGCTTTTAAGGCGGGCAATTTCCGTTTGACTTTGTTGGACTTTATGGCGTAGTTGGTCAAGTTGTGCTTGTAAGCTGGATTCCTGTTGTTGGAGATAGCGAATCAAATCGACTAAATAATCATGAATAAGTTGATAACGTTCGGGAATATCAGGAAACAAGACAACTAAGCCAGAGTTAACTAAAATATCTAAGACTAAATCTAATTTTTCAGGGTCTTCTAATTCTGCCAATTCAATAGCTAATTCGGCACGGGTTTTAAAAGGTCGTTTGTTGCTTTCATCTGTCAACAAATATAAAACAAGTAAAGCTGCACGCTCATTGTCAGGGCCACACTCTTTGATCAGTTCTTTGATATATCTTTCTATGAGTTTATTTGGTCGATATTGCTGATATTGTTTTAAGGTATTAATGCGCTCATCTTGGATTTGTGCGCCAACTACCTGCAATTCAATGGGGCGGACTTCCCCTAATTCAGTTGATAAATCTTCCACTACTGCATCAATTAAAGCTGGTTCCAAATTGACTTGAGAACGTGCTGTTAATTTTTGAATGATGACTTTAGCATATTCTGGGGAAAAATTATTTAATTGATAACGGATTTGTTTATCAAGGATGTTATTATTAACTGCTTCCAGGTAGGAAAGATGTTTAAATTCTAATAAGCGGTGTAAATAATCTTCTCTGATGGAAAAAATGATTTTGACAAAGGATATATTCAGACATTGACTGAGAAATTGATCAAATTCTTTCTTTTGTTGACGATCACCTACGGTGGGCGGAACGCCATCGCTATAACCAAAGAAGAATTCTTCAAACTGGTCGAAAATCAGCACCGTGATCAGGTGGTTATTGGCATTTTGGCGTAATTGTCCTAATATATCAGCGATCGCCATCGATCGAGCATAGCCCACATCCATCGCTGGTGTCGGTGTGGATAAAATCTCCGGCGTAATGCTGACATCTCCGGAAATATGCGCCACAGCCTCAGTTAAAGCCTTTCCTAATTCCCGTACCCAATCGGTGTATACTTGCAATACTACGGGCATGGCAATTTGATCACCAATCGCTCGATTTTGTAACGCTGGGACTAAACCAGCTGTCACAGTGGAACTCTTCCCCACTCCAGAAGGGCCGTGAATCACGATCAATTTTTGGTCAGCCCGGCTAATTCTGCCGATTAAGTTATTTATATCTTGTTCTCGACCGGAAGCGGCGATTTCTAAGGCTACAGTACTGCTACCAGAGGGTGACATCAAAGCGGGGTTGGTTGCTTGTCTTTGGGGTTGCAATCTTCCCGCACCAATAAAAGCCCGAAAACCATATTGCTGTTCTACAGAGCGGCGTTTTTGGCGGATGCGGTAAGCTTCTAGATATCTACCTGCTTCAAAATAGAGCGATCGCAATGTCCGCAGCATTCTAATATAACGATGAGCGTCATATTGATGGGTGCTATTTTCTAAAGCGGCTGGTAATTCTTTGGCTGCTTTATCTAAATATTCCTGTGCAACTGCTGGTTCACCTAAGTTTTGTTGGGCTTTGGCTAAAACTAGATAATATATTTGTGCCAACAGTAAGGGAAATAGGCAATGATGACGGTCACTATCGTTATGGTTTTGCGCCTCAGTTAATTTTAATAGTGATACGTGTGCCAAAATACTCGCCTGCACCCAGCGCGACTGCTGTAACGCCACCTGGGCCAGGAAACCATAATCGCAAGCCAGTTGAATTTGACTACCGTAGGTATGATGTAACTCCAGTGCTGTCTCTGCAACGGTTTGTAGTTCATCCCATCCTTGCAGATGTTCCAAAACTTCCGCCAGTTGACCAATAAATTCCGATGCTATATCTGGCCTTCCAGCTACCTGCAAAATCTCCAAACATTCTTGAAAATAGAATTTTGCTGTTTCCCAATGACGACGATTATCTAGCTGATTCTGCTCCGCTAAACGGCAATAACATAACCCTATATATAATTGCAAAACTCCCTGTCTAAGAATTGGGGAAGATAAAGGAGTAGGACGAACAGGAAAAGATATACTCTGTTCCCCAGTCCCCAATCCCCAATCCCCCAATCGTTGCCAAATTTGCAGACTTTGTTGAAAATGATTTAAGGCATGATGAATGCGATCGCTGACATAATCATCTAAGCCAAACACAAATTTTAAACTAGCGTTTAATTCTGGTTCTAAGGTAATACCCCTCTCATGGAGTTCCGCAATAGCGTAGTGCAGTTCATTACTGTGTTCCCATACCTGCTCTAAGGTAGAGTAATCATCACCGAATTGAGGCTGTTGGGGTTGTCCCATATCCTTGGGTAAGACTCTGGCAAATAAAGAGTCGGTTTCCTGTTGGAGAAATTGCAACAACTCTGGTGTTGTCATCTCAAACCGAATCGGTGTCGCCGCCCAACTGGCAAAATCCGGCGCTAAACGGATGACTTTTTGCAAGACTTCTTCATTCACCCAAAAAATCATCGGAAATGAATGACGTTTGGGAAATTCATCTCGAATATGATTAATGGCTCTGAGTAAATCGTCAATTTCCTCGACTGATTCTAAACCCAAAACCATCAAGGCTGATGGCTGTTGCTGTTGGGGGAGTAAATTTAAATGGAGAGTTGTATAAAGACTTCTGGTATTAGGAGGTAAGACAACTTTTTGAACGGGATTCTCAGCAAACATTTCATCTAGTCGTTGCAATATTTTCTCCTGCAAGACTCGATAATTACAGTAAACCAAAGCTACAGAAAAATTACCATGAGAAAGAGCGATCGCTCTCCATAAACTTGTGAAAGCACGCTCATTCGCTACTTTAATATCTACTGCTGGGTGTCCTTCAACCATGATTTAAATTTTTGTGTCTCCGCTATAACTGGGTTGACAGCAAACCAAGCTCCTTGATGGTCACGGTATTCAAAAACAAACAAACTCCGCAGAAGTGTGTGGTATTCAATATCACCCCTCACCCTTTGCTGCTGCACCACTTGAAAAATTAACTCCCATTCGTGGGGGTCAATGGCGTTAGCACGGTAGTCTCGTTGTCGTTGAATCACCAATTCGACACACTCCCGCCCAAAAGGTGGGTCTTGTTCACGCAGACAATCGAACAGCAATCCTAATAAATCCCGTACATGACCACCACTGATCAAACACAGGCGATCTAATGTTTCTAAATTATCAAACACATCTGTAATTAAGCCTAACCGATCGCTAGGGTCAATGTCAGGGAAACTCCTAGCGAGGATCATTTGTCGCATCATTGTTAATCCCTGAGTAAAAATTTCCCCAGACCGTAGGCGTACGGGTATCATCGGTAAAACCTTCGGTGCTACCCCTCCCCCTAAGCGTTGTTGCAGTTCGGCGCTATAGTTGGAAAAAGTTAAAGCCAAAGGAATGGTGTAAACTACATGACAATTGAGCTTGCGTAACTGCTCACCTCGTTCGATGAACAAGTATTCTGGTAGCGATCGCCCGGATGGTAAAGGTCGAATTGCTACCCTATCCAAATTATCAACAATAACCACCAATCCCTTCTTTCCTAAGGCTTTGAGGTCTTTATTACCACGTTCCAATAATTCCGAATTAATCGATTGTAGTATATTTTGAGTCCGTGGCTCTAAGTAATCTCGCAATCTTCGCCGTAGCTGGGGGCTTTCTTTGGTTTTGGCGGTAATCTTGGCAATTCCTATAGATAACTCACCTTCCACCCCTAGTTCAATTGGCGTTTGCAGAAAATCCACAACTTCCCCAAACAACTTAGTAAAGTAGTTGGGTTTGATTTGAATTTTTATGGCTTCTAAACTTTCGCTCACCTGACCGGCGATGGCGAGTAAAATATCAGTCACATCCACATCAGCCATTTCTAAGACGTGGGTAGACTCAAAATAAACTACGTGAAATTGCTGTTCTTCTAACTCGGCTTTAAGTCGCAATAACTCTGTGGATTTGCCACAGCCAAGATGCCCTGTAAATAGCTGACAAGTCGGAGCATCCGGTGATATTTTAGTAATTGTACGTAGTAAAGCCTCAATGATTTTACCACCCCGTACCGCCGCAAAATCGATATAATAGCAGCGATCGCTAGCATTACCCATCGTCAAAGGTCTGCTAGGATTGCAAGCTTGATAAAATCTTTCTAAATCTAGGGGCATAACTAATTAAATTTGCTGAAGAATGGGCAATATCAACCCTATTGAATAAATATATTAATTTTGAGAAATTTATGCTGTAAATCAGTAGAAATTCCCTAAAAATTGGGGACTGGGGACTAGGGACTGGGAAGCAGAGAGAAGAACTGATGACAACTGACAACTGACAATTGACTAATCAATCTAAATTAACTATGAATATTGCAATTATTGGCTGTGGCTATGTTGGTTGTGCGATCGCCCAACATTGGCAACAAAACCCTCATCTGTTTATAACTGCTACAACAACTACATCTGAACGTGTGACAGCATTACAAAAAGTGGCACACAAGGTTGTACTAACTCAAGGAGATGATCTAGATAAATTAACAAATATTCTCCAAAATCAAGATGTTGTCTTGTTGAGTGTGGGAGCAAAAGGCGGCGACTTATATGAAGCAGCATACCTCAACACAGCTAAAACTTTAGTCTCCGCTTTACAGCAAAATTCTCATGTTAAACAACTTATATATACAAGCAGCTATTCGGTTTATGGTAACAAAAATGGTGAATGGGTAGATGAAGAAACACCTACTATGCCCGTCAGCCGCAATGGAGAAATTCTTCAGGAAACAGAAGATATTTTACTATCAGCTTCTAGCGTCAATCTTCGTGTTTGTATCTTACGTCTAGGAGGCATTTATGGAGCTGGACGGGAACTAGTGAAAATATTTAGTAGAGTTCCCGGTACAACTCGTCCTGGTGATGGCAGTGATACCACAAACTGGATTCATTTAGATGATATTGTTGGGGCTATAGAATTTGTCCGCAACAACTCGTTACAAGGCATTTACAATCTAGTAGATGACGCGCATTTACCGAGTAGAGAATTGTTAGATACTCTGTTGAGTAAATATAATCTCACTCAGGTAATTTGGGATGAGATCCTCAAGAGTAATCGTCCCTATAATGCCAAAGTTTCCAATCGCAAAATCAAAGAAGCTGGATATCAATTGATTCATCCATATACGGTTTTTTAGGATGGGGACTGGGGATTCACAGAATAATATTTCACTCAGCAAGGATTGAACACTCTGCTATTGCCAACACCAATCAGAAATTAACAGAATTGGAGATAACTTGTCGCATTTTCCGCATATTGGCAGGTAGTTCAAAGTTCATCGCTTGTTGGATGAAAATAGAAGGTACAGGAATGTTAGGGGTAGCTTGAACACCGTAAATCAGTAGGGTTCCGTCGCCACAATCTTTCAGTTCCAAATTGGCTGTGAAGTCAACGAAAGTCCCTTTTTCCATACGGAATTGAATTTTATGACCTATAACTTCGACAACATTAAGATAAATTTCGACTTGAGCTGTGAAAAAGAAAAATGCCTTTTGTGCTGCTTGATACAGGCGTTTAACTTCACCACGCTGTAAAACTTCGCTCTTGGTAATGTCTGGAAAGTATTGTACCCAGCGAGGGTAATCAGTGATTTGTTGCCAGACTTGCGATCGCCTCAAGGGCAAGTACATACAAGCAGACACAGCACCACCCCAAGCAGTATGTGATCGTGTTTCTACTAAGATTTCACCCTGCATCAACAAGCTTTGCTTTTCTTGACTCCAAGTCATATTTGTACCTGCAATAACTGGGTCTGAAATATAAGATGCAGACATAATTTAGATTCACTCCTCAACTTATCCACCTTTGGGGTTGAATGAAAAACCATTCTCAGGCATCAAATTCAACATACCCAATTTTAGTTCCAGTTCAACACACAAGTTTTCCGGAACTAAATATTTTTAGGTTATTTTTCAGAAAATTTACGTAAAAAACCGTATATCTAACTACTATATGAAATTTATTTAAAGCTCCTCAGTAAAAAACCAGATCCCGAACTTCTCCAAGAAGTCCGAAATCTAGACAACTCGAATTGCAGAAAATCCCTGTTACCTTGACAATATAGAGCAAACTTGAAAACTAAAGGAAAAAGTAGTGAGCCAATCTTCCTTAAACCGCAGATTAATCCAGCTTCTAGGCGTGATTCTAGGCATTGGTATAGCTATCTGGCTGCTAAGAGGCTTTGGTATTCTCACCTTTATTCCTGGCGGAGTAATTTTATTATTTTTTCTGGCGGCGATCGCGATCGGTCTAATTGCTTATGCTCAAAAAACTTGGTGGCGTTTTTAATATAGGGGTGTAGGGGTTTAGGGGTTAGAAGAAGAACGGTATTAATAAGGTATCTTGACTTAAATTATTAGTTGTTTCCTCTACACCCTTACACCCTCACACCCTTACACCCTCACACCCGGTCTCAACAAAAAATCTAGGTGCGTAATTCCTAGCTAAATCAAAACTTAAAGTAGCTAAAATGTAGAGATGTGATATAGTATCTCTCTTACTTACCCTTGGTTTATGGGACTGCCAATTGTTGCAATTATCGGTCGCCCAAATGTGGGCAAATCAACCCTGGTTAATCGTCTCGCCGGGGAACAAACGGCGATTGTCCACGATGAACCGGGTGTGACACGCGATCGCACTTACTTACCAGCCTACTGGAGCGATCGGGAATTTCAAGTAGTAGATACAGGCGGCTTAGTCTTTAACGATGACACAGAATTCTTGCCCCTGATCCGCCAACAAGCATTAGCTGCCCTCCACGAAGCCAGCGCGGCTATTTTCGTTGTTAATGGTCAAACAGGCCCCAATTCGGCAGATGAAGAAATTGCCGAGTGGTTACGCCAACAACCAGTACCAGTCTTCTTGGCAGTTAACAAATGCGAATCCCCAGACCAGGGATCGATTCAAGCCTCCGAATTTTGGGAACTGGGACTAGGAGAACCTTACCCAATCTCTGCGATTCATGGCAACGGTACAGGCGAATTACTCGACGAACTCATTAAACACCTTCCTCCGACTACAGAATTAGAAGAAAATAACGAAATCAAAATTGCCATTATTGGCAGACCAAATGTTGGCAAATCAAGTTTATTAAACGCTTTTGCTGGGGAGGAACGGGTAATAGTCAGCCCCATTTCTGGGACAACCCGTGATGCGATCGATACTTTTATCGAACGAAATGGGCAGAACTACCGTCTCATCGATACAGCCGGGATTCGCAAAAAGAAAAGCATTGACTATGGTACGGAATTCTTTAGTATTAACCGTGCTTTTAAAGCCATTCGCCGCGCCGATGTAGTTTTGTTGGTCATAGATGCCTTGGATGGTGTCACCGAACAAGACCAAAAGCTAGCAGGCAGAATTCTCGATGAAGGTAAGGCTTGTGTCGTCGTCGTCAATAAATGGGATGCCGTTGAAAAAGACTCCTATACTATCTACGACTATGAGAAAAATCTGGAAGCACGGCTACATTTTACAGAATGGGCTGACACTATCTACGTCAGTGCGGTCACAGGACAACGGGTAGAAAAGATTTTAGAGTTGGTGACTAAAGCCAATGAAGAACACAAACGCCGCGTTAGCACATCAGTGATTAACGAAGTTCTGGAAGACGCAGTTAGTTGGCACTCTCCCCCAACCTCTCGCGGCGGTCGCCAAGGGAGAATTTACTACGGTACACAAGTCAGCACTCAACCACCCACCATTGCCTTATTTGTCAACGAGGCTAAACGCTTTAACGACAACTACCGTCGTTACATTGAAAGGCAATTCCGCCAACAATTAGGCTTTAAAGGGACTCCCATTCGCTTACTGTGGCGCAGTAAAAAAGTTAGAGATGTGGAAAGCGGTAGCGCCAATCGGGCAACTCGCGTTTAAGATTTGTCAATGGTCATTAGTCATAAGTCATTGGTCATTAGTCCTTAGTGTTTAGCTATGAACTGTTGACTATTGACTATGAACTATTGATTATGAACTATTGACTATGGACTATTGACTATGGACTTACTGCGATCGCTACCTTTAGGATTATACTTAGAACAACCGCAAACTTGGCTACATAAACTCGATCCGCGAGTCAAGTTTATCTGGTTGATGAGTTTTCTTACCAGCTATAGTTTTGCCAATAACTTCTGGCGTGTACTACTGGTAGCATTATTAATCCTTTTTACTGTCATTGCCAGAATACCCAGGCGAGTGTGGCAACAGCAGATGGGTTGGTTGCTAACATTATCATTTTTTGTGTTGGCGATCGCTGCCATTAGTCCTGATGGATTGGGTGTAGACTATCAATCACGCCTACCAGCTAACCCGCAAGTTTTAACCCAGCCAGCTAATACGAATAATCCTGCAATAGCCACAGAACAATTAAAAAGCAGTAAAAGCTATACTTACGTGCTGTTTCACAAAGGCCCGGTGAAAGTAACTCGCCGTTCTTTAGATTTAGCGGTGCGCCTAAGTACAATTATATTCACTGTTATCTACAGCACCAATTTATATCTATTGACAACCGCACCAGAGGAAATTACAGCTGGTGTAGAAAGCCTCATGCAGCCTCTACGACGATTCAAAATACCTGTAACTGAAATTACCTTGACTTTAACTTTATCCTTGCGTTTTATTCCCTTAGTCTTAGAAGAAGTGCAGAACTTAGTCCGTTCTGTTATGACTAGGGCGATTAACTGGAAAAAATTGGGCTTAAAAGGTGCAGTTAAAGTTTGGTTGATTGTCGCCGAGAGACTGTTAGAAAATTTGCTATTAAGGGCATCACAAATGGCCAGCGCCATGATGGTACGCGGTTTTACCAGTCCCAACGAACATCGAGTCCCTTGGCACGAGCTACGCTTAAAATTATGGGATTGGTTAGCGATCGCCTCTTTAACCATATTCTGGGGAATCAGAGTGGTCTTTGGCAATCAAATTTAATAGCAGCTAGGAGAAGACACAGGGAAGCAACTGACAACTGACAACTAAACTAATGACCAATTACAAATTTCCTCTAAAACTGTAGCAATGCAGACTGTTGTTAGGAACAGTTATTAGGAGAATGCGCCTGTGGGCTATTTTGCTCCAACAAACGATAATTATGGCAACATGGAGAGAAGTTAGAGTAAACAGCAGTATGAGAGTCTGTGCCTACAACTTCAGAGGGCGCATCCCCATGTCACTGGACACCGCAAACAAACGCATCAGGGATTTTCAGCGTTGTCGATAATTTTTCTATTCCCCTGCTTCTCCGCAATTGCTCCCCTACCTCTTCTCTTAGCATCTTCTACCTACAGGGATGAGATCAAGGTCTTTACAAGCTCCATTTAAGGGTAAAATTTGCTGATTCTCACCTGACTTTATGCAAATATTCCGGCACAAGAGGTATTATTGTCCGAATATTTGTCTTTCACTGCGAAAAAAAATTATAGATTCTCCTACTCGATTGATAGATGAATCCAGAAAACTCGGAAACCTACATAAATCACCCTACTTGGGGTTTGCTATATCGGATCTGCATGGTTGATGAAAGCCAGGATCTGTTCACAACACTTTACGCTCAACGCTTATTCTTTCTAGTAGGGAATGACATTAAAGCTATAAAGTTTCAACCGATAGGACGCACTGAGGCAAGAATGTTGTTAGAAAATCGCTTGCGTAATTTGCGCCGCAATGGTCAATCACAGGAGTACGATCAGCTTCAGAGTGTTTTCCAACGCACCTTCCAATGATTAGTTCGATCAACGAACGTATTACTCACATTCGGGCTTCCCTACCGCCTTCAGTCAGGCTAATTGCTGTCACAAAGCAAATGCCGACTGAAGTTATTCGTGCTGCTTATGCTGCTGGTGTCCGCGATTTTGGCGAAAATCGTATCCAAGAAGCTGCTAGTAAGCAAGCCCAGTTACAAGACTTACCAGATATTACTTGGCACTTTATTGGACATTTGCAAGCGAACAAAGCCAAAAAAGCTCTAGAACAATTTCAATGGATTCACTCTGTAGATAACTTGAAACTAGCACAGCGTTTAGACCAATTAGCGCAACAGCTAGGAGTCAATCCTCAAGTTTGTCTACAGGTGAAAATCCTCCCAGATCCCAATAAGTCTGGTTGGAGTGTACCAGAACTGCTGGCAGATTTACCCGCACTCAACCAGTGTAAAACTTTACAAATTCAGGGTTTAATGACAATTCCACCTTTTGGTTTAAATGATGCGAAAATTCTTCATGTATTTAATAGCACTTCCAAATTAGCAGAAGATATTGCTGAACAAAACTGGGATCATATTCACATGGAGCAGTTATCGATGGGTATGTCAGGGGACTACCAACTTGCAGTACAAGCTGGAGCAACGATGGTACGATTGGGAACCATATTATTTGGCCAGCGTACTTAAGACATATTACTCAGATTTTTTTTCTAGTATCAAATAGCCCTGGGTATGAATTACGGACAATAATTTTCTATACCAGTGTAATAAATTACAAAATTTTTACTGTAAACAAAAGTAAATAATCACGAGAAAGCACTAAAAATAACTTTAGTCAACTTTCTTTCGGATAATTGTTGGGATATAATCTTGACTCAATTATTGTATCTAGGTTAATGTACAGGCGTTCCCAATAGCGCCAGTCCATTGCCAATAGCAGTAGTAGATGCTACAAATAGCGATAAAATTAATAGGCTATTTGCCCTTTGTAGCTAGTTAAACAGCTACATCAACGATTAACCGGATAGTTAGAGGCAATTTGCAGAAGGAGTGCAACTAATATGAACAATATATTTTCTAAACTGCGAGACTTTGTTGGTCTCAATGAGCAGGTAGAATACGAGTACTACGAAGAAGAAGCAGATACAGATAACTACCAAAACCTGTATCAACAAGAAAATCCCCAACCAGCACCAGCAGAGGCTGCCCCAAACAATCGACGTTGGCGCGAACCCATGACTACAATGGGTGATGACGTAGCAACAGGAACAAAATCTGCGATGGGGAATGTGATTGGTATGCCAGGAGCAATTAACGGGATTTCTGAAGTATTAGTGCTTGAACCTCGTACATTTGAAGAAATGCCCCAGGCGATTCAAGCATTGCGCGAACGTAAATCAGTAGTGCTGAACTTGACCATCATGGACCCAGATCAAGCACAAAGAGCTGTTGATTTTGTTGCAGGTGGAACCTACGCGCTAGATGGACATCAAGAACGTATTGGCGAAAGTATCTTTTTGTTTACCCCCAGCTGTGTGCAAGTTAGCACCCAAGGTGGAGTTATTCATGAAGTACCCCAACCCCCAGCACGTCCAGCACGTCCGGCTTCAACTAATCCACCAGCTTGGGGCAACGAAACCAACCGGATGGCACAATAAAGTTAAATTAGTCATTAGTCCATAGTCAAGAGTCCAAATTAGAAAATTTTTGACTATTGACTATTGACTATTGATTAACGAATAACGACTAACGACTAATGACTATAAAATTTGGTTTAATTGGTGGCGGGGTAATGGGAGAAGCGCTCTTATCCCGCCTTATTGCGCGGGGAATTTATCAACCATCAGAAGTCATAGTCAGCGAACCGCAAACAGCGCGACAAGCTTTTTTACAGCAAAAATATCATGTGGGTGTGACTACAGATAACAGTTTGGTATTCACACAAGCTCAAGACGTTGTATTCTTGGCGGTGAAACCACAAGTGTTTAGTGCGATCGCTCAAGAATTAGCAGATACAGTATTCACAGACCATTCCCCCCTTGTCGTCTCTATTCTCGCAGGGGTGTCTTTAAGCCAGCTAGAAGCGGCATTTCCCCAATCACCAGTCATTAGAGCTATGCCCAATACCCCAGCCACTGTAGGCGCAGGGATGACCGCTATCTGCTCTGGTGCATACACTTACGCCCAACACCAGAAATTGGCGCAACAAATTTTTTCGGCAGTGGGGGAAGTAGTCGAAGTTTCCGAAAGTTTGATGGATGCAGTCACTGGGCTTTCTGGTAGCGGCCCGGCTTATGTCGCTTTATTAGTAGAAGCCCTCGCTGATGGGGGAGTGGCATCCGGGTTACCTAGAGGAATTGCCAATCAACTGGCGTTACAAACTGTGCTAGGAACAGCCCAATTATTACACGAAAGTAAACTCCACCCAGCCGAACTCAAAGACCGAGTTACCAGCCCCGGTGGTACTACCATCGCGGGGATTGCCCAACTAGAAAAAGCGGGATTTCGTTCAGCCTTAATTGAAGCCGTCAAAGCAGCTACCTGGCGATCGCAAGAATTGGGCAAATAGTCCATAGTCTATAGTCCGTAGTCCATAGTCCATATTTTGAATTTAGACTGTTGACTAATGACCATTGACTATTGACTCTTAACTAATGTCGAAGTTGACAAAAGACTCGTTAATATAGTAAACAGTCTGGTTGAAAAATTAATTGAGTGAATTATCCCGCGCCGTCTCCCGAACTGGACTTAGGGTTGATATTTCCCTTTGATCTGGATCAGTTTCAAAAAGATGCGATCGCGTCCCTTAACGCGGGACGCTCTGTTGTCGTGTGTGCGCCCACAGGTTCGGGCAAAACTTTAGTAGGAGAATATGCCATTTATCGTGCTTTAGCACGGGGGAAGAGGGTGTTTTACACCACTCCCTTAAAGGCGTTATCTAATCAAAAATTACGTGATTTTCGTGAGAAATTTGGGTTTGAGCAAGTTGGACTGTTAACTGGTGATGCTTCCATCAACAGAGACGCGCCAATTTTGGTGATGACTACCGAGATTTTTCGGAATATGCTCTACGGTACACCAATCGGGCAAGTCGGTATCTCTCTTGTGGATGTGGAAGCGGTGGTACTAGATGAATGCCACTACATGAACGATCGCCAACGGGGTACAGTCTGGGAAGAGTCAATCATTTACTGTCCTCGTGGAGTACAGCTAGTAGCCTTATCCGCTACTGTCGCCAATAGTGACCAACTTACCGATTGGCTAAGTCGCGTCCACGGTCCCACTGATCTGATTTACTCTGATTTTCGCCCTGTACCCTTAGAGTTTCACTACTGCAATCCCAAGGGACTTTTTCCCCTGTTGAATGATAGCAAAACTAAAATTAATCCCCGTCTAGCCAATAGAGGTAAAAAACGGCAAGGGGATAGAGGCAAAAATGGCAGACCAGAAGCCCCCAGCCTTATCTACACTTTGAACCAGCTTCAACAAAGAGATATGCTGCCAGCGATTTATTTCATCTTCAGCCGTCGGGGATGTGATAAAGCCGTAGCGGAAGTGGGGGATTTATGGCTAGTTAATAACGAAGAATCCCAGATACTACGACGACAAATAGATGATTTTTTAGCTCGTAACCCCGAAGCCGGTCGTTCTGGACAAATAGCCCCCCTTTATCGAGGTGTTGCGGCTCACCATGCCGGGATTTTACCAGCTTGGAAAGTTTTGGTAGAAGAACTATTTCAACAAGGGCTGATTAAAGTCGTATTTGCCACAGAAACCTTGGCAGCCGGTATTAATATGCCTGCCCGGACAACGGTTATTTCCACCCTATCCAAACGCACCGACACCGGACACCGCCTCTTAAACGCATCGGAATTCTTACAAATGGCGGGTAGGGCTGGCCGTCGGGGGATGGATAAGCAAGGTCATGTGGTGACGGTGCAGACTCCTTTTGAAGGCTCAAAAGAAGCGGCCTATTTAGCTACATCCAAACCAGACCCCCTAGTCAGTCAATTTACCCCTAGCTATGGTATGGTTTTGAACTTACTGCAAACCCACACCATAGATGAAGCCAAGGAACTGATCGAACGCAGTTTTGGACAGTACATGGCGACTTTGCATTTAAGACCAGATTACGAAGAAATTGCGGCTTTAGAGGGGGAATTAGCCAAACTACAAGAGCAAATCAACGCCGTTGACGAAAGTGACATCCTTATCTATGAAAAATTACGGCAACGGTTGAAAGTAGAACGTCAGCTATTAAAGACTCTACAAGAACAAGCCCAGGAGGAGCGACAAGAACAAATTAAAATGCTCTTGGATTTTGCCATTTCGGGAACCCTGTTGAGTCTGAAGGGTAAAAACATTACAGCGTCTACACCCATAACAGCCGTCTTAGTTGGTAAAACCTCAGGTTCTACTCAATCTGCTTGCTTAGTCTGCTTGGGACAAGATAACCGATGGTATGTTGCCTCTACTGCGGATGTGGTTGATTTATATGCTGAATTACCACGGGTAGATGTGCCGCCAGATATCCTACCACCACCAGAATTGATACTCAAACCAGGGCAATCCAGTCGTGGTGCAAAGGAAACAATGGCGATCGCTCAAAGTATCCCCGATCCTCAACAATCTCTGCATCTCTCCCCAGAGGTAGCCGAACAACTCAGCCGCACCGCCGCTATCCAAGCTCAATTAGAAGCCAATCCCCTGCATCAATCGGGTAATGTGTCCACGGTTTTCAAAGCCCGCGCCCGCTATGTGGAACTGGAAGCCGAACTCGAAGAAATACAGGCGCAAGTAGAACAGCAATCTCAGCGCTATTGGGAAGAATTTCTCAATTTAATTACCATCTTGCAGCAATTCGACTGCTTGGATAATCTAGTCCCCACCGCACTGGGTCAAATCGCTGCTGCTATTCGTGGGGAAAATGAACTGTGGTTAGGTCTAGCTTTAGCTAGTGGGGAGTTAAATAACTTAGACCCCCACCATTTAGCAGCCACTATCGCCGCTTTAGTTACAGAAACTCCCCGTCCAGATAGCAGGGTTAACTTCAACCTTTCCCCAGAAATAGACGACGCTTGGTCGAGATTACAAAAGACCCGTCGCGCTGTCTTAAAGGTGCAGTACCGACACGGTGTAGCCTTACCTGTAGGTCTGGAAAATCGCTATATCGGCTTAATTGCCCTTGTGGAACAGTGGGCTTTAGGAATCGAATGGGTTGAACTTTGCCAAAACACCACCTTAGATGAAGGTGATGTAGTGCGAATTTTACGCCGTTCTTTGGATTTATTATCCCAAATACCCCACGTTCCTAATTTGCCTGATGTTTTACAGCGTAATGCCTACCGTGCCATGCAACTGATTGATCGATTCCCGGTGAATGAAGTTGTGGAATAGGAAATGGGAACTTGTAACAAAAGTTATTTCTTTGTGAATAATGGGAAATGAAGAAAAGGGAATTGTAGAAACTAAGAACGAAGTTATTTTTCTACGCCGAGGTGAATTGTGAACCCATCTCTTCCAGCCATTGCTACCACCTTAGCTTTACTACTGGGATATTCAGCTAACCCAGTAGTTGCACTACCAACTAACAATCATCAAAACCTGACCATAGCCCAAACACCACAGTTAACAGATACCTTAATTGTCCCAGGGGAAAGGGTCGGCCCAGTGACACGCAAAACTACTAGGAGAGATTTAGCCAAAACTTTCGGCGCATCCCGCTTGGTTGATAAAACTATTGCTGGTGCTGAAGGTATAGGTAGTTTTGCTGCTACCCAAGTAAATCTCAGTCGTGGGCGCTCATTTTTGGTGGTCTGGAGCGATAAAACTCGGACGAAACCCTCAGATGTGCGCGAATTGGGTAGTGCATGGAAAACTCGTGAAGGTATTGGAGTCGGAACTCCTTGGAGTGAGTTACGCAATAAGTTAGGTAACTTTAAACTATATGGACTGGGTTGGGACTACGGCGGTACAGTTTTGTTAGAAAGTAGCAAGTTATCACGCTACCAAGGAAAATTGCTTGTACGGGTAGATGCGGCTACCAATGCTAGTGAGAGATATCCTAAGGACTACCAAGCAGTTTTAGGAGATAGTACTTTCTCTTCTAGCGATCGCCACTGGAAACCTTTAGGGATGAAAGTATCACAGTTAATTGTTATCCTCAATCCCAATTAATAAAACTGGCCAATACCTAAATCACTAGGTGATCCAAATTATCCCATTTTCCCCTACCTGATGGAAAAGTAGGCGATCGCTCTCACTTCTTACAGGCGCTATACATGAATGCTTATGTATTTGTAGCTATTTGACCAAAAATTTACCTGCTCTTAACTTAATTAATAGATTTAATGGGAAGATATACAGATAGCTAATTTGTAAAGAAAACTTTAATAATATCAAGTCCTTACTAGGTAAGACTTTTAGCGAATAGGCGCTTTATTAGCCCAAATCACTGAACTCTTACAACACAACTACTTTACTTACGTTTACAAATTAGCTTTCGATGTCTACCCTAAATCAAATAATAATGGTTAATTTTAGTGTAGCTATATGTACTTACAACGGAGCTAGCCGCTTACCCCTAGTTCTAAATAAGCTTAAAGAGCAAATTAATACAGAACACTTTACATGGGAAGTTATTGTTATCGACAATAACAGCACAGATAACACATCACAAGTTGTACTTGAGTTCCAAGCAAACTGGCCTCTATTCTGCACTCTTAAATATTTTTTTGAACCAAAGCAAGGTTTAGCCTATGCCAGACAAAGCGCAGTAGAAAAAGCCAGAGGTGAATTTATTGGATTTCTCGACGATGATAATCTACCAACTGTAGATTGGGTAGCGTCTGCCTACGATTTTGGTTGTAAACATCCTCAAGCAGGCGCATATGGTGGTCGTATTCAAGCTAATTTTGAAAATAATCCTCCCCAGGACTTTAAAAAATTAGCATTGTTTCTCGCAGTGATTGATCGTGGAGCAAATGCTTATATTTACGAACGACGTAAAGGTGTACTTCCACCAGCAGCAGGATTAGTAGTTCGTAGAGAAGTCTGGTTAGAAAATGTACCTAGCCAACTATTCTTAGTCGGTAGAGTTAAAAAATCTATGCTTGCAAGCGAAGATTTAGAAGCGCTCGTATATATCCAAAATGCTGGTTGGGAAATTTGGTATAATCCCGCAATGCTTATGTATCATGAAATACCTCACTGGCGACTAGAAAAAAATTATCTAATATCGTTAGTGCGTGGTATTGGATTAGCGAGACACCACATCCGTATGCTGCGTCTGCAATCCTGGCAAAGACCATTGTTTTTTATCATCTACTTAATCAGTGATGTCAGGCGTTTAATGATTCATTTATGGAAGCATAAAGAGAATATTAACGATAATTTAGTTACAAGTTGTGAGTTAGAGTTTCTTTTAAGTAGCCTTGTTAGTCCATTTTATCTTTTATGGATACATAAAAACAAGGAAAAAAGTTATTCTTAATGTATGCACTTGCTTGTTAAGGGTTACAGCAGTCTTGTTTTCTCAAGAAAAAAGATTGAATTCATAAAGGCAGCCCTTGACAAGCAAGATATTAGTGCAAATGTTTGATTTTTTTAGATCTACTTGTTTAGACAAACAATATCATAGGGTTTCTGGAATTAGATAATTATGTTCTTTCCCAGAACGGATATACCTAAATAAGCTGGCTTTATGTTGTCTAAGTTTCATGGAATAAATGCAGCAGAGTTTATAGAAAAATAAGATTTTTTGGCACCTTTAAATTAGGCGAATCTGTAGAAAAGTTTTTTGAACATAATAAAATAACAAGTTAAAATATGATGAGTCTCTCTAGCGCAGAAACCATTAGAGCATCTCTTCACAATGCTTTAGGAAAAATAGAAAGTTTTAAATCGTGTGCGTTACTTGATTATCCAGATCATCCTAATATCGGAGATCATTTAATATGGCTTGGTGGGGTAATTTATCTGACCAATGTTATGAAAACCCAGATTAAATATACTTGTAGCCTACATAATTTCTCTCCAAAAACGTTGGAAGATAATATTGGTAAATCACCCATAGTGTTTCATGGGGGTGGCAATTTAGGAGATTTATGGACTGAACAACAAAAATTTAGAGAAGGGATTATTTCCAAATACCGCGATCGCCCGATTGTTATTCTACCCCAAAGTTTATATTTTAGGCATGAGGTTAACTTAATAAAAACAGCGAATATATTTAATTCTCATCCTAATTTAACTATATTTCTGCGTGATGAACGTAGTTATAAAATAGCAAGAGAAGCTTTTGATAAGTGCCAAGTATTTAAGGCACCTGACATGGCTTTTCAGATGACGGACTTACAAGATATTTTCCATATTCAAAATAATAAATCATCAATATTGTATCTTTCTAGAAAAGATAGAGAAATCAATCAAAAGCAATCAGAGAATATTTTTGATTTGCCTAATTTAGTAGTTGAAGATTGGATTGCCTATGAATGGAAGTTTGGACATCCTACGAAAAAATTAGCCAAGTACGTTTCTACTTTATATAGAGAGGTATGGCAAAGGGGACTAGCTACTCCAATTGAATGGAATTCTCGACAAAAATGGCAAAATTCGTATCCATATGAAGTTGAATTCAATCATGTATATCAACCATCCATACATCAACTATCATGGAGTTTAATGCACAGTGGTGTTTATCAATTAAAGCAACATAGACTAGTTATAACCAATCGCTTACATGGACATATTATTTGTGTCCTTTTCAATATACCTCATGTATTTTTACCAAACAGCTATTACAAGAATGAGGCTTTCTACGAAGAATGGACAAAAGAAATTCCTGATTGCAGGTTTATTAAGGATACTTCCGAAGTAAAAATTGCTGTTGAAGAGCTATTAGCGTCAAGTACGGGTAAAGCAATCAATTAATATGGCTGTTGAAGGATTTCAAGGCTTTGTATTGTCAGGGTTTTGTCTTAGCCTGATGCCCTAATGATCTCAAAAATGCGACGTAGAGCTGATTCTCACATAGTAGAATCATCTCTACGTGAGTCTATCAGTCTGGACAAAAATTACGTTTTTTGATTATCTGACTTAAATCTACCTGCAAGAAAATCTCGTTTACCTAAGTGCTTGGTTTGACGTTTAGTAACTCGCTCTCGCCACATCCGAAAACTCGATTCTTTCATTTCGCGTCTCATGAGGGCGATTACCTGTTTCTCCAACAGCCCAAATTGAGCTTCAATTGCTTCAAAAGGAGTTCTGTCTTCCCAAGCCATTTCAATAATGCGGTCTATAGTTTCCATATCTAATTCTGGTAGTTTCATAATATTGAGAATGGGAAAAAGCAATCTTTAAGCACTCTGTTCTGTTTCTGTTGTTAGTTTCTGCCCAATTTTTGGTTCTGTACCTGCTAGCAAACGCTCAATATTACTCCGGTGACGCAAAATAACATACAAGCCACCAGCGATACCAAATAAAATGTAGGGTAAGGGTTGCTGTAAAACCACCATCACAATAGAGACGGCGATCGCCCCCATGATGGAACTAAGTGATACAATCCTTGATATTGCTACCACAACAGCAAATACACCAAAGGTAGCCAAACCCACCTGCCAATTCATGGCTAATAAAATCCCTAAGCTGGTAGCAACAGATTTGCCGCCTGTAAAGCCTAAGAAAATTGATTTACTATGTCCTAAAATGGCGGCTATACCTGCTAGAGTCACTAACCAAGGTTGCCACAGTTGAACATTTACCGTTGTAGGAATCAAATTTTGACTAGTGGCAAAGTTGAATAAATAGTCAACTAAAGCGATCGCCAATACGCCTTTTAAGCAGTCAAGTCCTAAAACAAATGCTCCAGGCCCTTTACCCAAGGTTCTCAGAACATTGGTTGCTCCAGTGGAACCAGAACCCACTTCACGAATATCAATCCCCTTCAATTGTTTTACAGCAATATATCCCGTAGGAAAAGAACCCAACAGGTAAGCCACCACTACCACTGCACCGCATAAACTCAACCACAAGCCCATAATCGATTCACCAGAATTGATAGTCTATGGTCTATAGTTTACACTCCACCAGTTTTCGAGTCATGACTTTTGCAGCTAGTTATTGCTTACACCAACAGAAATTTCTGACTCTTCATCTCTTGTCCGTTCTTCCCCAGGTACTGAATCGGAGAATTCAGCCGAGGGTGGTAAAGAAACGGTGATATCAGCCCCGTTGATAATAACTCCCACTAGTCCTAGTTCTGCTTCCACTAGTTGATCAATGGCTTCAGCCATCATACTGTCTTGTGTATAGTTAACTCGTGATACGAGTACTATGCCATCACTATAGGGTTGAATTAACAAGGGGTCATTAGATACACTTAACGGACTAGTATCTAAAATAACTAAATCATAGCGTTCTCTCACATCTTCCATGAGCCGCCGCATTTCGCTAGATTCTAAAATAGCGGCAGATTGACGCACAGGCCCAGGGCTAGGGATGATGTATAAATTTTCGACTTCAGGGACTAAGCGAATACATTCACTTAAGCTGCCATAATAACGCAGGGGTTCAAGTGTGGCATCCTCGTCGGGAGAAACTCTCAAAGAGGTGGAACGTGAAGGCGATCGCAAATCTGTCTCAATGATCAAGGTTCTTTTGCCAGCGCGGGCGGAGGCTATACCCAGGTTATAAGCGCTGGTTGTTTTACCTTCCTGGCTACTAGTACTAGTTACCAAAACCACTTTTAAGTTTCTACCACCAATGCGCCTTAAGTTACTGCGTAATTTCTCATAAAACTCTAAATACAAAGAATCTAGAGAAAGGATGACAGGTAGAGCTTCCGGTGGTAAATCATCCACTGGCAATACAGGTATTTCTCCCAACATTGCCACATCCCGTTGTTTGAGGCTGTCTCTGATAGCTTCTCTGGTGCGGAGTGTTCCTTCCAAGGAACCTAGTAAGAAAATCACCCCACCACCGACTATCAATCCTAAGAAACCACCTACCCCCAAGGTTAAAGGTACACTTTTGGGTTTTTTGGCATCAGCCGCTACCACGGGGGGTTGAGCAATGCTAAAGCTGCTTACTGTCTCTGCTTCGGCTGTTTGAGCATCGGTGAGCTTGGCTTGCATTTGATCATAAACTGCTTTCTTCAGCCCTACTGCTTGTTCTAAGCGCGATCGCTCTAATTGTTTGTTGGGTATTTGGGAATATTCTTGCCGCAGCCGGATTTCATCTCGTATTTGCTGGGCTAATTGTTGTTGTAGGGTTTCTTTTTGCGTTTGCAAAGCTACCATCTGGTTAGCTAGCTGCTGTCGGGCTGGATCTAAACTACTTTGGGCGCGGATACCACTAATATTTGTTGCTAAGGGTGCTGCTGTACCACCACCGCCAATTACTTCCGCCGCCCTTTGTTGGAGTAATTCTTCAGATGCTTGTTTTTGACGCTGCAACTGAATCATATTTGGGTGTTCTGGGCGCAAATCTTTACGAAGTAAAGCGATTTGTGATTCTGTCTGATAAATTTGCGATCGCAAGTTGGCGATAATTGGGTCAGCACTCAACGCCGAAGAAACATAAGATTGACCGACATCTAAACCCAACTTATCTTGCAAGCTGAAAATCTGCGCCTCAATTCCCGTAATAGTTTGGCGAATTACCCGTTGCTGATTTTGGCTACCAGTAACAGCACCAAGTAAACTACCATTTTCTGCGGCTAATATAGCAGGTCTTTCCCGGCGATCGTACTGTTCCAATCTTTTTTCGGCTGCTTGTAGCTCAGACCTTGCTTGTGGTATCCGTTCATTGATTTTGCCAATAATAGCTTTTAGTCGCCCAGTATTAATATCACTACTGAGCTTGACCATTGCCTGCATCAGCTCCAGCAATATTTCCTGCGCCCGCTTGGGATCACTATCTTTATATGCCAGAGAAATGACATTAGATTCTAATTCTCCAGTACGTGAGTTTCTTCTCGGCGGTGTAATCGCTACGCTGGAAGCAATTCTTCTTGACGGAATCTTCACCTTTGCCGACACATTATCAATTACTTGATCTGATAGCAGAACTTCCTGGTTTAATTCCTGACCTTGTTGCTGAATTTCGCTACCTGTCGTAGAAAATGATACCGGGGGTCGAGAATATGTCAGTGTGCCGCTTGCTGTATAAGTAGGTGCTGGTTCTGGTTGGATAGCCACCACTGTTGACCCCGCTACAACTAAAGCAAAGCTGGCTAATCCAATCCATTTATATTTTTCAAAAGCAATAATATAGCTCTTAACAATTGGTGGGGTCATAAAAGAGACATATAAAATTAATGAAAATTTATGCGGTCAATCAACAAAATATTGTCACACTTAGTAGCTATTATTCATCATTCATGATTCATAAGTCACCTGATTCACTTAATTCTTTATTTTCTGACATCAGTATCAATGCGATCGCGTGCAAAAACACTTTACCTTTGTAATACGGAGAAATTTAATTACTTAATTAATGTATCCAGTACAAAGGTGAAATTTCCGTTTCCCCAATCTCCCCAGCAGTTGATTATCTTTTAGCATTCCCTGACTACCGACTAAAGGTATCAAAGAAGTTGAGAAATGAGCGGACATTAAAGAATGGTTGGGTAATAGTACTGAGGAAATTTGTAATCCTGCCAATCAAGTTTCGTCCAACTACAATAACATCATTATCTTGTAGTGGCACATTCTGAGATACATCGCCTTCTAAAGCCTTTTTCCCATCTAGTCTTTGTGTAACTGCCTTGCCACGTTCCGGGTCAAAACGGACTAAAGCAATATCCCTAACGTTAGCAGTATCAAGATTAATTCCACCTAGTGCATCTATAAAAGTACTCCCATTAGGCAAAGCTTGAGTTACAAGACCACCAGCAGCATAGTTCAATACCCGGACTCTAATTTGTGGTGTCGCCAAGGTTGAACGGGCTACTAAATTGCGGTCATAACCGTCGTCTGTGCCGATTTCGCGGCGGGGAATAATTAACGCATCGCCATCTTGCAAACGTAAACTAGGTATTGAGCCATCATTTTGTAATGCGGCATATAAATCAATGGTTTGCGAAATTGCCGAACCATCAACTAATCGCCGACGTACTTGCACTTGGCGCAAATCTGCGCCAATGGTGGAACCACCCGCTACTTGCAACGCATCCCCAATTCGGGGTAGTGCAGCATTCAAGTTATAAATACCTGGTCTGAAAACCTCTCCACTAATACTAATTTGTACTGGACGCGGGTTAGCTAGGGTGACGACAAAAAGCGGATCATTAAGAATCTGGCTCAAACTCAAACGGATTTTTTCTTGTGCTTCTTCCAAACTTAAGCCTTGTACAGATACAATTCCTACCTGGGGAACGACAATATTGCCTTCTGCATTCACTTGGGCTTGAAAACTTGCATCTGGACGCTGTGAAGACAAAGATAAAACTACTACAGGATTAATCACAAAACGATTCAGCAAAGAGCGAATCTTTTCTTGTGCTTCTAGCAAGGTTAAACCTTGTAGGGGAACAGTCTCCAGTAGCGGCACTATGATATTGCCTTCTGGATTAATTGCTGCTTGAAAACTCAAATCTGGAAAGCGTTGGACAACAACGCTAACTGCATCTCCCGGCCCCAAGCGGTAAGCACCAGGTGGGCGTTGAAATGTGACATTGATTACATCACCCGATCCCAATAAGTAACGGGTAAATTGGGGAGAAGTTTCGTTATTTGGATTCTGGGGTACAGCTTCCGTCTCTGGTGGAGGTGTAGGAAATAGTTGCCCAGAAGGAGGTAAAGTTTGAGCAATTACAGGCTGAAAGGGCGTAGCCAAGAAAACCCCTACCTGTATACTTACAAGGGATAAAGCGCAGAATGCACGCATATAATCATTGAAAACTATTAACATTGTTGAATTCAGAATATACCGCAAGGAGTAGCTGCCATTATGAACTAATTTTTAAATGGCCCGCCCATCAATGTGGATTGTACTGTTTCGCCTATAGACTTGGCTAATGGCCAAGTAGTTTCCACCTGACCTAAAGGTTCCATCGGAATGAGAATACTGACAGCTACCCACGGAGCGCGACTCTTGTGCAATTGTGCTAACTGATCCGCCAAAAACCAGCGCAATGGAGATGAATAGCCACCATTGGGTAAGGCATACCATTGCAGGACTGCAAAGGTTTCCTGATCCGTAGATACACGAAAAAACATGGCTTCAACTGGAACTTTTCCATTTTCCCCGACATTCCCAGGTTTTGTGGCGGTAAGTTGAGCAGAACGTGATTGTGCTACATCCCATTTCCCCCAGCGTAATTTTCCCCAACCACTAACATCTGTCCACTCTACTTCTGGTTGATTTTTGGGGCCGTTTTGCGGCAGTAACAGCAATAGTGCCTGATTGTTGGAACCTGCTTGCTTAAGAATCTGCAAAGACCACTTATGTTGGCCGATAACTTGTTCTATTTGATTAACAGTTTGCCAGCCAGGAAGATTTAAGCCTTTACTCCGTATTTCTCTCAATTCTTTGAGGTTGGCAATAGATGGTGGTTGTTTCCACTGCCAACGTCCACTCAGATAACCAGGTACTGCTCCCACTGTCAATAATAGTAGGAATAACAAAAGCACTATCCAAGTAGTTAAGTGCTTGTGGTTGAGAAATTTAGATAAAGGGATCATTAGTAAAAATTGCTATATTTACGCAAAATTTTACTGGAAAAAATGACACTATAGGTTCAGTAAAATCGTCAGTCTATCTACGTTTATACCCTAGAATCTGTACAACAAATTTATTCACTCTGTCCAAGTATATGAAGTCTTGGTAAATTTTCTTTGCCAGATACCCAGAATTTACTTATAGATCAATACGGTTCAAGTAGGGGAAGTAGGGGAAGAAAGAGGGTTATTTTCAGAATGATTCTCTTCCCCTACCTTCACCAAAAAATTTCTTAACCGAATCTTCTATGTAATAATACCTGCACGATGATGATTTAATCAGTAATCTCAGGTGAAATTAGCTGGCTTTCTCCCTCTATTTCACTCTCTAGAGGTGCGGAAAAATAATCACTCATCCTATTCAATATTGGTATTAAAGACAACAGCATCAAAGCAGAGTAGAGGTCGCCTCCCCAGCTATCGTGTAGCCATTTAAAAGCTGCTTCTTGGCCTGTGCCATGAAAAAAGCTAAGTATGGTGTTACGGATGATATTGGCAATTACACTAATAAGAACAGCAGTCGATAAAAACCAAACAGTTGTGCGGCGAGAAGATAAATTATCTGTCCAATAAAGCAGCATCAAACAAACGTAGATAGTTGTGAATAACATCTTTAAACCCGCACAGTAGGGAGCTACTTCAACTATTCTGCCAGATACGTAAATATTGATACCATCAACAACTGCATCCATACCAAACTGATTGAGAATGAAACCAGCTGTACCTGCAATAAAGCTTTGCAAAGGAAAAGTATAAGGAGCTATGAGATAAGGCATAGCTGTTGGGGTGGCTAAAAATAGCAGAAGTAAGGGAAAGCCTTGTAATTTCAAGCCAGGAAAACCCTTAAACCACAAGCATAATCCTGCCAAGATTGCGGGGAAGGAGAGATTCACCCATTCGGTAACACCAGTCAAATAAAACACTGCCCCAATGACGAGTAAAGTTGCTCCTAAGGGATGGGTTTTATTGGGTAGACGTTGCCATTGTTTGCGGTTACCCCAACTCAGATAAGCAGCAAATGGGATGCCGATAATGCCATGACTGAAATATTCGTGTTCTGTGCTGATGGTTTTATACAGCCAACCGTTTAACCAATGTAGTAAAACAGGAGCATATAGCAGGGCCAAAAGACCTAAAATGCCTATGCCTAATAATTGATCCGTGTTTCGGGTTCTAATTTGTTGCTGAAGTGACATAAGCGTAAGCAATTCAAATTTTAAGTGTTCAAAAATCAGAATATATAAGTTGATCAACTCTCTTTGAGGGAGTTCAAAATTACGAATGCCATTGGTAATTGGTAATTATGAAAACACCAATTACTTATTACGATATAGGAATCCGATTTGATTATTGAACAAACGTAAGTATCTGTAGGGTGGGCAATGCCCACCATATCCGGGTTTTGCTGGGCAATGCCCACCCCAGTACGTATGATTCACAAATCAGAGAGTAGCCCTATATAACCTTGTGGGTGTTTAAAAAAATGCAGTACTGAAACTTATGCTACTTTACTTTCCTGGGTAGTAGATGCTGGTTTTTCGGGAAAATCTCCTACTGCTTTGGCTATAGCTGCTACAACTTCTCTAATTTGGCTTTGGTTCAAACCAGGATACATCGGTAAGGATAATATTTGCTTGGCTAGTTTTTCTGATTGGGGAAAATCTCCAGGTTTATAGCCTAAATCAGTAAATGCTGGCTGTAAATGACAAGGAATCGGGTAATGGATGCCGGTTTGAATCCCTACGGCTGTCAGTTGTTCTTGGATGTGCTGACGTTCGACTGGACAGGAATCATCAATTTTAATCGCGTAAAGATGATAAACATGACCCGTGCCACTCTGGTTTTGCATGGGGATAATACCAGCAGATGCTAGTGGTGCTAATTCTAGATCGTATGTTTGGGCGATGGTGAGGCGATCGCTATTCCATTGCGGTAAATGAGGCAATTTTTCCAGTAATACGGCTGCTTGTAAGGTATCCAGACGGCTATTTGTACCCAGTTCGACGTGAACATACTTCTGGGATGAACCATAATTGCGTATGCTGGCAACTTTCCTGGCTATATCTGCATCGCTAGTTAGTAATATTCCCCCATCACCCAATGCACCTAAATTCTTGCTGGGATAAAAGCTAAAAGCGGCGGCTGTCCCCACGGAACCAGCTTGATATCCTTCTCTATGGGCTAGGTGCGCCTGGGCTGCGTCTTCAAAGATTAACACCTTGTGCGTTTGGGCAAAATCTATTAACTTTTGGGGTGATACCATCTGTCCATAGAGATGCACGGGAATAATTGCTTTAGTATTGGTGGTGACTACTTTGGCTGCTGCTTCTAAGTCAATTAAGGCTGTTAGGGGGTCACAATCTACGAGAATGGGTTTAGCACCTACTTGGAGAACACCAATTAATGTGGCGACAAAAGTATTAGCGGGTAAGATTACTTCATCACCAGGGCCTATATTACAGGCTTTTAAACCCAAGGCGATCGCATCAGTTCCCGAAGCTACACCCACTCCATAACCTACTCCTGAGGCGGCTGCAAAGGCAGATTCAAACTCGGAAACTGCTTTGCCTAATATAAAGTCTCCCTGTTGTAATACTTTCTGAATCGCTTGCTGTATCTGATTTTCGATTGGCTGGTGTTGTAACTGCAAATCGACAAAAGGAATTTTTATAGTCATTTTACTCATTGCTAGTTAGCCTCAAGAATAAATACCAGTAATTTATCTAGTTCTAATATGATGTATTTATTACATAACAGCCAATGGAGAAAAACTATATCACTCCAAATTCATCAATCTTTTATGAATTCTGCACTTAAATAAATCTATTTAAGTGTTAATTAGGGAATAGAGACTGTCTTTGACGGCAGATTTAAGCCCATCTGACGCATTTCACACACGACTCATCTTGTGTGTTATCTTACCTTACTTAGATAACGATTCTTAGCAGTGCTAGCGATCGCCCACTACGAGAGATAAATGACCAACGGAAAAAACGGACAAAAGAAAAAAGTGGTTCGGGTTTGTTATGAGCTTCAAAAGCTGGAACCATAACTTTGCTGATTCTATTGGAACTATAATCTTGCCGTTGCAGCAAAGTTATGGGTAAGGTTACAAAAAAGCCGCCACGAGGACGGCTTTCTTCATATATGGGCAGTACCAGACTCGAACTGATGACATCCTGCTTGTAAGGCAGGCGCTCTACCAACTGAGCTAACCGCCCGTTCATTTCACTAACAATCAATATAGCAAAATATTTTGAATTACGCTAGTATTTTGAGGAAAATTTTTTTAAGTATTTTTGAGAACCTGTAAATGCCCTCTGGTCGGACGCACGATCGCATTACTTTATGGGCGTTGCCGTTGGTAGCGGGTCTGACTTTCTGGCAGACTCGCTCTGGCAATGTCACTTTGTTGGTGGCTGGTGGGTTTATGTTTGGTGGGTTGATGTTCGGCCCCGATTTAGATATTTACTCGCGTCAATATCAGCGTTGGGGTTTTTTGCGCTGGATTTGGCTACCTTATCAAAAAAGTCTCCGGCATCGTTCTTTTTTATCCCACGGGCCGCTAATTGGGACAACACTGCGGGTTGTCTATCTCAGCAGCTTGTTGGCTATCTTGACAGTTGTGATTTTGGCAGTTGCTGATAAGCTCTGGAATGTGACTGTGACATGGCAGGATGTAGAAGTGACAGTGGGGCGATCGCTCACTAGTTACAGCATGGAATTCTGCGCTTTATTTTTGGGTCTGGAACTGGGGGCGATGAGTCATTCTCTCAGTGATTGGGGCGGTTCGGCTTACAAACGTTTCCGTAAGCAGGGGGTTCGGGGAATATTTCCTAGTAGCAAAATTAAGAAACGTAAGGTGACGAGTCGTCGGTCTACTGGCGGGAGAAAAAATCAAAAACGGTAATACTGGGAAATGCACAGGTACAAGGAGTATGGAATCAAATCATTTGGCAGCTTTGCAAGAATTAATTGAGGTGGTAGCGAAGTTGCGATCGCCTGATGGGGGTTGTCCCTGGGATTTGGCACAAACACCCCAAACCCTGACACCTTATGTAATTGAGGAGGCTTACGAGGTTGTAGATGCCATTAAGAGTGGAGATCAGGAGGCGATCGCAGAGGAGTTGGGTGATTTATTATTACAAGTGGTTTTACAAGCCCAAATTGCTAGTGAATATGGTCAATTTTCTCTGCAAGACGTTGCCCAAGGTATCACCCAAAAGTTAATTCGTCGCCACCCTCATGTATTTGGTGATGTGTCGGTCAATAGTGTAGATGAGGTGCGGCAGAACTGGGAACAAATCAAAGCGGCGGAAAAAGGCGAACCATCAGCAGAAAGTCAAAAGCTGAGTACAAAACTTAGTCGCTATGGACGTACCCTGCCCCCACTCACAGCCGCGATGAAAATTTCCCGAAAAGCTGCTGCTGTGGGTTTTGAGTGGGAGAATATTGATGGTGTGTGGGCAAAATTCCATGAAGAGTTACAGGAATTTCAACAAGCTTTAGCCGAGGAAACACCAGAACGCCAACAAGCGGAATTAGGTGATTTACTATTTGCGGTGATTCAGTTAGCCCGTTGGCATAATCTTGACCCTAGCGAAGGATTGCAAGGAACAAATCAGCGATTCGTCCAACGGTTACAAAAAATGGAGGCGGTAGTTGACCGCCCCCTTTCTGATTACAGTTTGGATGAGTTAGAAACTCTATGGCAACAGGCTAAAGCCCAACTTGCTAAGGAGTAGACTTCCATTTAATATTGCAACCCACACTCGGTTTTTGTTCGTCAATGACAGGTTTACCCGCCAGTACGGCATCAATGGCGGCGCGTAAATCTGCACCCGTTACAGGTTTACCGTTGCTAGGACGGCTATCATCTAATTGTCCTCTGTATGCCAGGTGGCGATGGTCATCAAATACGAAGAAATCAGGGGTACAAGCAGCAGTATAAGCCTTGGCTGTCTCCTGTGTTTCGTCGTAGCAAAAGGGAAATTGCCAACCTAGTTCTATTGCCAATGCTTTGAGAGATTCAGGCGCATCATCTGGGTAATTTTCTGCATCGTTGGCACTGATGGCGACGATTCCTAAATCCCTTGTGGCATAATCCTGACCTATTCGTGTTAATTCATCTTGAATGTGCTTCACAAACGGACAATGCCGACAAATAAACATTACTAATAGGGCTTTTTTATCGGCAAAGGTAGAGAGAGAGATTGTCTTGCCAGATACTACGTCTGGTAGATGAAAATCTGGCGCTTGTGTGCCTATCGGCACCATTATCGAAGCAGTTAAAGCCATAGTTCACCCGGTATCTTGATTTTGACAACGGCTCTTGCTGTTTGTCACAGTCAAAATAACATGAAATATCTCATAAATTTAGAGGCGGAAAAATTCCCGCCTCTGTTTTTGTTAAGTTATTTTTTTACAAAAATTAAGATTTATCTATTGCAAGTTTGTCAGAAGACCTAAAATTCCTTTTCCTGTAAATACTTCTAATGCGATTAAGGAGATGAAACCAATCATTGCCAAACGACCGTTGAGTATTTCTGCATAGGGGGTGAACCCAGTGCGATCGCCTTGCTCATCTACATATACTTTTGGCTCAATCGCAAAGTTGTTCATCAGTCCTTGGTCGTCAACGATGGCATTGTTTGTACGCATTTTATTTTCCCCAGCTTAATCTGTTGTTAAGAACTGTAACAGATATATTAACTATTGTAAAGTATCTGAGTCCATCTGAAGATATATCATGGTGAATCGAGTTCACAACCACGTCTAAAGAACACCTTTAGCTTTTAGACAATTTCAGTTACACATAAAACTCCCAGAAGCCAATGGATCGATTCCGAGTAGAAGTTATAGCTAAAACACCAAACCCCCAGCAGGTGATTTACGCCGCAATGCACCAAGACTATACTGATGGGTTCGTGTTTGACGAGCGCGACTCCTGGCCCTCGGAGTCGGAATGTGGCGACATTATTATTAAGCGCCTGTTAGCTGGGGAAAGAGGACACTATGGCCCGTTAGAGCATCCCCAGATTGTTTTCAACTGCGGCTATTTTCCCCACAGTGTTATGCAGCAGGCGCGTACACATAGGGTTTCAGTATCATTTGATGTACAATCTTTTAGGTATACGGGTAACCAGTTTATTGATGTAGTCGAAGGTAGAAAAGACATTGAAGATGTTTTTTACCTGCGTCCTGTTGGTTATTACACAGATAGACAGGGCAAAAAATATTACTATTCTCCAGAACAAAGAGCCGCAGATTTGCAGTGGTGTTTAGAAGCAGCTAAACGTTACAAAGCTGATTTTGAAGGGGGAATGTCTGAAGAACACGCACGAGGTAAAGTACCCTTTGATTATCGCCAGCATTTCGTCGTCAGCTTTAACCTGCGCTCATTTTTGCACTTTTGTGACTTACGCAATAAGAAAGATGCACAACTGGAAATTCAAAAGTTGTGTGAATTGATGTGGCCTCATTTTGCAGAGTGGTCTCCGGCGATCGCTCAATGGTATGAAAAATCCCGTCTGGGTAGAGCCAGGCTATCACCATAATTCAACCGCTTTCCACTTATAGGTGTAATTTTATCGACCCTCGGCTAGCCATCGAGGGTTTTTTTAGGTGTAAGGGTGTAAGGGTTTCAAATATTTATACCCCTATACCCCTGTACCCTTGTACCCCTATACCCCCCACCCAAACATAAGTTGCTCTGATTAATCGCATCCATTATTTTTTGTCAAGTCCTATTGACCTTTTGTAACAATATTGTTAAATTAATTTACATAAAGTAACAAACTAAGAAAAAAACTATGTATACCACCGTTAACGAAGCAGGCATTTTAAATAACTACGCTACCGAACCCAAAATGTATTACGCTGCCTACCCCAACCAAGAGCAACAACGCCAATATGCTTTACAGGGTGCGTTTGCTACATTGCTGATCACAACTTTAGTTTTGGTTGCTTTGGGCATTAGCTAAGATTTTTACATTTCAATATCGCCGTATCTCATTGTCATTCGTACTTCTTCTATAAACCTCGGTTAGTTTCGCCGGGGTTTTTTGTTGCGCGGAGCGTGAATGCTAATAGATCAATATGAGATCACTAATCTAAAGCCAAAAAACTAAAATGAGATGAGCAATCCCCGTGAAAAACTAAAATGAAATGAGTAATCCCCGTGTTTTGTGCCTCGGCGAAGTTCTATTCGATTGTTTAGCTGATCAATTAGGGCTAAAGCTGGAAGAGGTAAAGTCTTGGACTGCTTATCCAGGAGGAGCGCCTGCTAATGTGGCTTGTGCTTTGGTGAAGTTGGGAACTCCCGCCGGATTTATTGGTGCTGTCGGTGAGGATGAGCCAGGAAATGCGCTGGTTAAGCTATTACAAGAAGTAGGTGTAGATACAACGGGTGTACAACGTCATTCTACTGCCCCAACAAGACAAGTCTATGTGGTGAGGGATCTAGCAGGCGATCGCACTTTCGCTGGCTTCGGTCAGTATGATACCTCTGAATTTGCTGATACGCATTTGCAAGCCAAGCAATTACCAGAGTCAGTGTTTCAAGAAGCAGATTTCCTGATTTTGGGTACTTTGGAATTAGCCTATCCCGATAGTGAAAAAGCTATTCACCGAGCTTTGGAACTAGCTGAACAGTACGACCTGAAGATTGTGCTGGATGTTAACTGGCGGCCAGTATTTTGGCATGATGAAAATATTGCTAGGCAAAAAATTCAGGAAATTTTCAAACGCGTTGATTTTCTCAAGCTTGCCAAAGAAGAAGCTGAATGGTTATTCGACACCTCTGATCCAGGCGCTATTACTTACCGTTTAGGCTCCATTGAGGGGGTATTAGTGACTGATGGCGAAAATGGCTGTGGTTATTGCTTAGGTGAGAATGAAGGTAAAATACCTGCTTTTGCTGTCTCTGTAGTAGATACCACGGGTGCAGGAGATAGCTTTCTGGCAGGGTTTATCCATCAACTGAGTCAACATGGCATTCACAACTTGAATGATGCAGAGACAGCAAAGCGCATTATTACTTATGCTAGTGCTGTAGGGGCGTTGACTACTACTAAAGCAGGTGCGATCGCTTCTCAACCCACTGCGGTGGAAGTGGAAACTTTTCTAGCCTCCCATAAAATCTAGCTGAACTACCCACATCTGACCCGTCGAGTCAGATGTGGGGCTTCCGTCGGTTCAAGCTAAAGTAGTAATAGTGATAGTTGTAGTACTCAATTTGGCTGCTCTGTTATCTCTTGCCTAACTAGAAGAGAACCAAGATTTTTGCTTACCAGGGTATTTCGGTTATTTGATCTCAAATCGAGTCACAGCATACATTACTGTGTTATCTTTCTTTTATCAAAAAAGGGCGAACGAGGGGACTTGAACCCCCGAATGGTGGAACCACAATCCACTGCCTTAACCACTTGGCTACGCCCGCCACACACATTCTTGATTATAGCACCTGTTTAGTAAATTTATCCAGAATTTTTTTTTGTGAGGAACGGACTTTGCTGATTGAGAGTCTTGGGAATGCAAATTGATTTAGCGAATTAAAGTTAGGAAATATGAAACCCCTGACCATTATGGCATCGGTAGGAGCCTTAGGATTAGCGGCTGTGTTGGGAGTAACAATGGCGAAAACCAACCCTAATCAGACTGAATATGAAGAGTATGCTGTGCAACGGTTGACAGGATACTTAAAGAATGATGTCTGCAATAAAACAACAAAGCTCTTAGAACGTTTAATTAATTACAACTGTGACAAATTGATAGATTCTGCTAACCCTCAACTCCGGCAACTCCTCTCAGCTACAACAGAAAGACAAGACTTTGCTCTGTTTAGCATTTACCGTACAGAACTAAAATTAAGTAATTGGATGCCGTCTTACAAGTTTGAAACGGTGGGAGCTTTTAATAATTTTTACACTTATACAGCAGAAGAACAGTGATAGGTAAATGAGAAAAATTAATGACTGTTGATTTTCTGTAACATAATAAAAATAGTTACAAGAAGTTTCACCATTGCCCATGACATCTGCTTATCTGCTTGTATCCCACGGCAGCCGAGATCCACGTCCAGCGATCGCTATGCAGCAAATAGCAGGACTGATGGCTGAAAAATTACATCTTCCAGAAAAGTTAGTGGGAACAGGATATTTGGAGGTGGTTTCTGAACCTTTGCATGAGCAGATCAGAAATTTTGCTCAAATTACTGTAGCTTGTGGGTGTCATCATCTGAAAATTATACCTTTGTTTCTGTTTCCGGGTGTTCATGTGATGACGGACATTCCTAGTGAAGTAACACAGGCGCAACAGGCTGTAGGTAAAGATATGCTGATTGAATTACAGCCATACTTGGGCAGTCATCCGGGTTTACCAATATTTCTCCAAAAGCAAATCGCTACTATAAAAGCACAAGCGTGGATTTTGTTATCTCATGGTAGCCGTCGCCCAGGTTCTCAAAAACCAGTGGAAACAATGGCGACATATATAGGCGGAGTGGCTGCTTACTGGTCTGTGGCTCCTAGTTTAGAGTCAAGAGTTCAAGAATTGATTGCTATCGGTTACAAAGAAATTGCAATTTTGCCATACTTTCTATTCTCCGGCGGCATAACTGATGCGATCGCTCAAGCGGTTGAAGCGCTAAAATTACAATTTCCTGGGGTAAGTTTATACTTGGCTGAACCTTTGGGAGTTAGTGGAGAATTAGCCGATTTAATTGGGGATTTGATTTACACATGAACCGCACAGACAATGAGGGGCA
This sequence comes from Trichormus variabilis 0441, assembly GCF_009856605.1. NCBI lineage: Bacteria > Bacillati > Cyanobacteriota > Cyanophyceae > Nostocales > Nostocaceae > Trichormus > Trichormus variabilis. Next base: position 4,940,186 of record NZ_CP047242.1, read on the forward strand.
AAAGAGTTTGGGTAAGGTCTATTTAGTAGGTGCGGGGCCAGGCGATCCAGGACTGATGACGGTGAAAGGCAAAGGTATATTAGAATGTGCCGATGTGGTCATATATGATGCTTTAGTCAGTCCAGCAATTTTGGCAATGATTAATCCCCAAGCAGAGCAAATTAACGCTGGTAAGCGCATGGGGAGACATTCCCTATTGCAGGACGAAACAACTCAACTACTAATTGAACAAGCCCAAAATCATGCTGTTGTTGTGCGCTTAAAAGGTGGCGACCCCTTTATTTTCGGTCGTGGTGGGGAAGAGATGGCTGATTTGATTGCGGCTGGGGTTCCGGTGGAGGTTGTACCAGGTATTACATCGGGAATTGCAGCGCCAGCCTATGCGGGGATTCCCTTAACTCATCGCTTGTATAGTTCATCTGTGACTTTTGTAACTGGACATGAGTCGGCGGGTAAGTATAGACCGAAAGTCAATTGGCAAGCGATCGCCCAAGGTTCGGAAACGATTGTCATTTATATGGGTATCCACAATCTACCTTACATTGTGGAACAGTTGAAGACGGCTGGGTTGAGTTTAGCAACACCAATTGCTTTAGTACGTTGGGGTACACGTCCCGAACAAGAAGAATTAATTGGTGAGTTAGGGACAATTATAGAACTAGTGGAGAAAACCGGATTTGAAGCGCCAGCGATCGCAGTCATTGGCTCTGTTGTCAATATGCACAGTATTTTATCTGTAGCAGGTCGTGTTCATTGATTTGTCAATGTGTCTACATCTAATACCGTTTCTTGATGTAGCTTGCCTGGCGTAGCCATAGATGCACTTTATTCTGTACTGTAGAGACGTTGCATACAACATCTCTACATCATTTATTTGGTGCAACTTCATAGAGAATTGGTATAAGCAGGTAATTGCTAATAGTTGATATTAGGTAATGTGTTTAAAAATTACTTTTAGCAAATCACCTTGATTAAAAGGTTTAGTTAAGTGACCTGATGCTCTGACTATCTTGGCTCTCGCTCTATTGACTAGTCCAGCTTTTGCTGTCACCATAATTACAGGGGTGTTTTTGAAATATGAATGTTTACGTAATAAAGAACATAACTCATAGCCGTCCAAATCAGGCATATCAACGTTGATTAAAATGATATCTGGCTTTGTACAGAGAATTTCCATTAATGCTTTTAGAGAATCTGTAACGCCAATTACTGCAAATATTTGATCATCTAAAAAGTTTTTAATCTTATTTAGCACAGTTGGATCATCATCAATACAAAAGATTGTATATATCTTCTTATCAGCCGATGTGGGAGATATCTGTGAATATCCGTGATTAATAGTATTAGATTGAGATACATATCGCTTTGAATATTCTATAGATTTATTAGTATTTATTTGCGGTAAGCTTGGCTCAGGCTTAGGCTTAGGCTGAGTGTGCGGAGGCGGTGTAAATTTGGTGCTACGTTTGCTGTTAACTGGTATTTGGTTACTTTCTGTAGATGAAGATATCTCTTGACTAGATGCTTCTCTGCGGAATGCTTCAGGAACACGCCCACGCTGTTGACACTGTTCGACTAATAACCGAACATTCAGATAGCAGAATTTAGGTAAATCATCTAAAAAACTTTCAGGAATAAATTCATAACTTCCTTCTTCCAGCATGAGAAATGATTCTACTACTTCTAATGCTAATTGTTCTATCAGGACGGCTGCTTGTGACGAACTAATATATTTCTGATTGACTAACCAACAAATAGCTAAATAATCAGGATTGGGTATAGCTTGATTTTCAATTCCTGTTTCAAATATTGCTCTTAACTGCTCGTTAATTTCTTTAGGTAGGGTGGCAATTTGTGGACTTAAGTTTCCTAAATGTCTATAAAGAGGTTCAAACATCCTCTCTGAATAGCAGGCATAAATGAGCTTACCTTCTTCTACGTATATAGACCAGGTACCTGAAGTACTAAATACTTGTAAACAACCAGTGATTGTCTTCCCAGTTATTTTTTTTAATAAAGATAGGGGTTGTATTTTCTGAAAAAATCTGTATCTAGTAATCGGAAGTGTTTTCATGGCGATCGCTCTGTTATTAAATCAAGATTTAAAATAAAAATTAGTGAAAAGGCTTTTACTGTAGGCAAATATATTTCTGAGGATCTGTTTAGCTAAATTCGGCAATTTACAGTTAAGTCAACACAGTCAGTCTTTATTTTTTATTTTCATGGCAATATTTCCACTAAGCAGTTGCCCTAAAGATGTGCAACTCCCCTGAGTGGAATAGTTTCATGATGTCAAACAGAAAAATTGCTCAACCGATTACTAGAAAACATTCTTTCAAAAATCAGGTTGCTTTTCTGTATCTTTCATTAACTTGGCTAATCTAACAGTACCTTAAGTACTACACGTATAGTTATTGGCTCAAACCCATCAGTAGCAAAAGTATTATCTGTGTTTTTACTGTATAACGTAAAATTAAGGTATGTCAGACTTAAATACGGTTACATCACAAAATACTAGTTTTTTTGCTTACTACGTAAGTATTGCTTTAGTAGTTACCCAAGTTTGAGATTTTAGAGATGTTGTTTGCCAGATTTTCTACGGCCATCACTTGCAAAATGTCAATAGCATATTTTCATTATAAAAATCCTATTTTTCCCAACGGTAGATACGCAAGTAATGGCTCACTAAAAGCTAGGTTACTCCAATTTATCTAGGCAAATAAAAATAATATATAAACTTTATGACTAATGCTTAAAGGAAATGTGAATGACGGTAAGATCAGAATGGTGTTTAAACACGTATTGACTCATTAGTTATCCTGAGGGTTAAAAACCGTATAGTAGAAACCAAATTTTTATAATTATTTAACATTGAATTGATTCATTTGTCCCCAATCCTGAATGTTGAACGAATTTTACCTAGAAGTTGAAGAAAACAGCGCACGCATCGACCGTTACCTCGCAGAAGAATTACCAGATTTATCCCGTTCTCGGATTCAGCAGTTAATTGAACAGGGGAAAGTCCAAGTTAATGGCAAAGTTTGCACATCTAAAAAGATTAACCTGAAAGTAGGCGATCGCATCACTTTAGAGGTTCCCGAAGCGCAACCTCTAGAACTACAAGCAGAAGATATCCCCTTAGATATTCTCTACGAAGATGACCAGTTACTCATTCTTAACAAGCCGGCTGGTTTAGTCGTCCACCCTGCACCAGGACATTCTCATGGCACATTGGTAAATGCTTTGTTGGCACATTGTCCTCATCTTCCTGGTATTGGTGGTGTGCAGAGGCCGGGAATCGTCCATCGTTTAGATAAAGATACAACAGGGGCAATTGCGATCGCTAAAACCGACATCGCGTATAAACACATCCAAGCACAACTCCAAACCAAAACCGCACGACGAGAATATTTAGGTGTAGTTTACGGTGCGCCAAAAACTTCAAGTGGCAAAGTAGATTTACCCATCGGTCGCCATCCCCAAGACCGCAAGAAAATGGCTATTGTCCCTGTAGAAGAAGGGGGAAGGTCAGCCATCACCCATTGGCAAATACAGGAACGCTTGGGAAACTTCACCCTAATTCATTTCCAACTCGAAACCGGACGCACTCACCAAATTCGAGTTCACAGCGCCAAAATAGGTCATCCTATCGTCGGCGACCCCGTTTATGGTTCCGGTCGTTCTGTTGGTGTAAATTTACCTGGTCAAGCACTCCACGCTTGGAGATTGAGATTGCAACATCCAATTACAGGAGATTGGGTTGAAGTTACGGCAACGCCTCCACAAAGTTTTACAACGCTCCTAGAAATTCTTAGACGCAGAGCAGCTATCTCTTCTTAACAGACGCGATTAACCACGTCTATAAAGAATGATGCGCGTTTGCAAAGCGTCCCGGAGGGAAGCGCAATAAAAAAATTTTCGATGTTTTGTTACTCAAATTCACAAAACATTACATATAGGTTTTTCTTGATAAATCAAATAATTGCTCCTAATAATGCGCGAATTGCTTATAGACAGCAGTTAACAGGCTATTAATAATTATGATGAATATTAGTCTTGAAAACTATTATCATTTTTAGCTACAAAATAAAAACCAAAGATTGTTATTTAAAACACAGACTTTTTTTGACAAAAAGCCTGCTTTAGCTTTTTTTATCAATTTCTACTGTCAGCATAAAAGCATATATAAGCTTGATTTGCTACCACGATATAAATTGTACTTGAGGATTTATTAAGTAAAGTAAACAATATTATTTAATTGTTAAACAGGTTTTCATATAAAAGCATTACAAGCTTTATAAAATAAAAATTTTTGGATAAGTCTGTATGGATTAACACTATCTTACAAAACTTAACAATAAATTTACTCAAGCCATATATAAAATACGAACTAAGGTTTTAAAAGCAATTAAAAACAAAAAACAAATTGCTGTTTTTTCTAATAAGAAATAGTACATATTTGCAGTTCCCCAAAGTAATTAATGGGGGTGGATGCTGCTGAAAAATTTGTTTTCTAAATAGCAATAATAATTGCTGTCAACCTTATAACAAGCTGCAATGAACTTTAGGAGGAAAGAAAGATGCTTGATGCTTTTTCCAAAGTAGTTGAACAGGCAGATAGAAAAGGTAATTATCTCAGTGTAGATGAAATCAACGCATTATCGGCATTAGTTACTGATAGTAATAAGCGGTTAGATATAGTTAACAGACTAACAAGTAATGCTTCCTCCATTGTGGCTAATGCTTATCGTGCTTTAGTTGCTGAGCGTCCACAAATATTTAATGCTGGTGGTGCTTGTTTCCACAACCGTAACCAAGCTGCTTGTATCCGTGATTTAGGATTTATTCTGCGTTACGTCACCTATTCTGTATTAGCAGGTGATGCTAGTGTCATGGACGATCGCTGCTTAAATGGTCTGCGGGAAACATATCAAGCTTTGGGTACTCCTGGCGATGCAGTAGCATCTGGAATCCAAAAAATGAAAGATGCTGCAATTGCAATTGCCAATGACTCTAAAGGCATTACTAAAGGGGATTGTAGTCAGTTAATTGCTGAATTAGCTAGCTATTTTGATCGCGCTGCTTCTGCGGTTGTTTAATTAGATTTTTTTCCAAAACTTTTTTCAAACTGACTGTTAGTAATTAATCACAGATCAAGGAGATTAGGAGAAGTATGAAAACACCTTTGACCGAAGCGATTTCTGCTGCTGATGTTCGTGGTTCTTACCTCAGCAACACGGAAATGCAAGCAGTTTTTGGTCGTTTTAACCGCGCTCGTGCTGGTTTAGCAGCTGCTCAAGCATTCTCTAATAATGGCAAAAAATGGGCAGAAGCAGCAGCAAATCATGTTTATCAAAAATTCCCTTACACCACTCAAATGAGTGGACCCCAATACGCTTCTACTCCAGAAGGTAAATCCAAATGTGTTCGTGATATTGACCACTATCTTCGTACTATCAGCTATTGCTGCGTAGTTGGTGGTACTGGTCCCTTAGATGAATATGTAGTATCTGGTTTAAGCGAACTCAACAGCGCCCTTGGTTTATCTCCTAGCTGGTATGTAGCTGCACTAGAATTTGTCCGCGACAATCACGGTTTAAATGGTGATGTTGCAGGTGAAGCTAACATCTATTTGAACTATGCAATTAACGCATTAAGTTAAGACAAAGCTTGTGGGTCTTGGGAAATAAGTAATCGCTCAGTTTATGTGAGTTACTTTGTAACTGCGGTGAACATAATTGCAGCATTTTTCTAATTCCCAAGACCCAAATTTATAATCAAAAAAATTGAGAAAGGAGCGTTTGTCAAAATGAGTAGTTCAGTCGCAGAAAGGCTAGCAATTAGAGATGCCATCGGCAATAAAGTTGAACTGCGCCAAAATTGGAGCGAAGATGATTTACAACAAGTATTCCGGGCTGCTTATGAACAAATTTTTGGACGGCAAGGAATATATGCTAGCCAAAAATTTACGAGTGCGGAAGCTTTGTTAAGAAATGGCAAAATCAGTGTGCGGCAATTTGTGGAGGTTTTAGCCAAATCTGAGTTTTACAAAGAATGCTTTTTTTATAAAAACTCTCAAGTGCGTTTGATCGAATTAAACTATAAGCATTTACTAGGACGCGCACCGTACGATCAATCAGAGATTGCTGATCATGTAGACATTTATGCTGCTCGTGGCTACGATGCTGACATTGATGCTTACATTTACAGTCCAGAATACGAAAATGCTTTTGGTAATTCTATTGTTCCTTATTACCGTGGATTCCAATCAATTCCTGGGATGAAAACAGTAGGATTTAATCGCATATGTGAGCTTTATCGCGGTCGGGGTAATAGCGATAATGCACAAATGGGAAAGAAAAATTCTCGTTTACGAACAAAAGTTTCTTTGAATTTGCCTAATGGAATTTTGCCACCAACCTCCGCCGGGACAAACTTTGTTTCCGCAGCACCGACGTTAATCAGTTCGGCGACAAAGGGTGATAATCGGATGTTTGTGATTGAAGCGATCGCCGGTGGATTGAATACAAATGTAGCAATCCGTCGCAGCCGACAGGTTTACACCGTTTCCTATGAAAGACTTTCTGCTACTTACCAAGAAATTCATAAGCGTGGTGGAAAGATAGTCAAGATTTCCCAAGTGTAGAAATGGTTGCTAGATACCCGACTCCTTCAAGTCGGGTATCTGAGTAAATTTTAAATTTCGGAGCGAAGTGATGTGACATCTGAACCAATTCTTTCTCCAGAAACAGCGATCGCTGCTTTATCTGATGAGGATAACCAAATTCGTTATTATGCTGCTTGGTGGTTGGGTAAACATAACGTACAGGCTGGTTGTACAGCGCTATGTGCAGCCTTATTTGATGAACGCTATCGCATCCCACTAGGAGGGTATCCTCTGCGTCGTCAGGCTGCACGGGCCTTAGGAATGTTGAAAAATCCCCAAGCTGTACCAGCGTTAATTGCAGCATTAAAATGTGATGAAGATTTACGTCTCAGGGAAGCAGTAATTTGCTCTTTAGCGGCGATCGGTGACAAACGAGCTGTGATTCCTTTGCTCAATCTTTTGCAATCAACTCAAGCACAACCTTATGAAGCTTTAATCGAAGCTTTAGCTACTCTACAAGTTTGGTCAGCCCGTCCACAAATTGAACCTTTTCTGAAGCATTATTCTGAGCGTGTGCAATGTGCAGCTGCTCGATATTTGTACCTGCTAACCCAAGAATCTGAATACATTGAACGTATTGTCAAAAATCTCAATCACGACAATATGTATTTACGTTGGGCGGCGGTATTTGACTTGGGTGCAGTTGCTCATCAACAGGCAGTACAGGCAATCTTAGCGGCTCAGGTTCCTAATAGCTTAAAGCTCTTAAATTTAAAGCGTATTCTTGAAGCTATGTTGAACAACAATAGTGTTAATCAGGAAAAAGCATCTGTATTATTTGGAGCAATTGATGATTTATTAATTCAACTTTAAAACTAATAACTGAATATTAAGGATTGGGGATTGGTCTGTTCTTACATCTCCAGTCCATTTTGTGCTGCATTGTTTTATCCACAAAGAAATTTATGAATCAAGCCTCATTTAGCGTACAAATCAATAGCAATGGAACCCCGGAAGAAGCGATGCCTACGGTAAGCTACGCTAATCCTACCATTCACTCTACGGCTGCCGATGCAACACGAGATGCCGCCGCTATTACCACCTTAATCGCAGCATTTCATCATCACCATCCTGCTGTTAGAAGTGCGGCTGTAGATGAATTAATCAAATTGGGAAGCATCACAGTGAATTTGTTAATTGCTGCTTATGATGATTCTCAAGATCAAGGTTTTCAAGCCCAAATCATTCAAGTTTTAGCTCAAATTGGTGATGCAAAGGCGCTAAACTTATTAGCCGAGGTAGTGGGGACAAGTGTAGCTAATCACTGTCAAGGTAATGTCCGCCGCATTGCTGCAAGAGGGTTAGGCAAAATCGCCAGCACCACCAGCAATCCAGAAATTATCAATAATGCCCAAGAAAAGTTAATCTGGGCATTACTTACCCCCGAAGATTGGGGTCTACGTTATGCTGCTGCGGTCTCTTTACAAGAAATTGCCACGCCAAAAGCTAAAGCTGCTTTACAACAAGCGATCGCCCAAGAAACTGATCCCGTTGTTCGCACACGTATGGCGATCGCTTTGAGTGAGGAAGCAAGGGAGAGGAACTGAGAGATTTCCCCAATCCTTAGATCCCTGAAAATGTTGCGAAAGATTAATTTTACGTTTATTCACAAAAACCATCCTGTGGAAAAAAATGGCGTAAAACAGCAATAGATTGTTATCACTAGGTTTTTGCAACTCTTAAAAAATAATTAAGACACCAATATTTTGCCTAAAATCACTGATTTATGAAGTTGTGTTACGAAAGAATAGCCTTTTTCTCAGTTCTAGCCCTTGTATGTAAAGCATTTGAGGGGGTTCTTATTCATGCAACTTATTTATTCACAATTTGTAACAAAATAAGGATCTATAGCATTGTATAAACATAAGCTGGAGGGGTTAAACGACAGACAAAAGTTAAACGAGGCAATCGATTCACAAAGTTTGCCAGCTTCTCATAAAATCACCCCAGTTTCTCATTTTTCTCATTCATGGAAGTGGCAAGAAATTTTGAGACTACCTGAGAAGCAGTTTGATCCCTGGTCTGTTGACAACCGTTTCCAAGAAATAAAACATAGCCAGTTTTAATTCAGACATCTCTCAAACCAGAATTAGGAGATTAAAGTCCATGACATTAGACGTATTTACCAAGGTGGTTTCTCAAGCTGACTCCAGAGGCGAGTTCCTGAGCAACGAACAACTAGACGCATTGGCAAACGTTGTTAAAGAAGGCAACAAGCGCTTGGATGTTGTTAACCGCATCACCAGCAACGCTTCTGCAATCGTTACCAACGCTGCTCGTGCCTTGTTTGAAGAACAACCCCAGTTGATTGCTCCTGGTGGTAACGCTTACACCAACCGTCGCATGGCTGCTTGTCTACGCGACATGGAAATCATCTTGCGTTACGTCACCTACGCTATCCTCGCTGGCGATGCTAGTGTTCTAGACGATCGCTGCTTGAACGGCTTGCGCGAAACATACCAAGCTTTGGGAACTCCTGGTTCTTCCGTAGCTGTTGGCGTTCAAAAAATGAAAGATGCTGCTGTTGGCATCGCTAACGACCCCAACGGTATCACCAAAGGTGATTGCAGCCAATTGATCTCTGAAGTTGCTAGCTACTTTGATCGCGCTGCTGCTGCTGTTGGTTAATTTTAACTGACAAGTCCAGCACCTACTGAAACCTAATTATTTTAGGTAACAGGTAAAAACTACGAAATTACTAAGGAGAATTTTACATCATGGTTAAAACCCCCATTACCGAAGCAATCGCAGCTGCTGATACCCAAGGTCGCTTCTTAGGCAACACCGAATTACAATCAGCTCGTGGTCGTTATGAGCGCGCTGCTGCTAGCTTAGAAGCTGCTCGTGGTTTGACTTCCAACGCTCAACGCTTGATCGATGGTGCAACCCAAGCTGTTTACCAAAAATTCCCCTACACCACCCAAACTCCTGGCCCTCAGTTCGCTGCTGACAGCCGTGGTAAATCCAAGTGCGCTCGTGACGTTGGTCACTACCTACGCATCATCACCTATAGCTTAGTTGCTGGTGGTACTGGCCCCTTGGATGAATACCTAATTGCTGGTTTGGCTGAAATCAACAGCACCTTTGACCTATCTCCTAGCTGGTATGTTGAAGCTCTGAAGCACATCAAAGCTAATCATGGTTTGAGCGGTCAAGCTGCTAACGAAGCTAACACCTACATCGACTACGCTATCAACGCTCTCAGCTAGATAGCTTCCTGCCCGGAAAGGGGTGCAAGTGCTGGATGTAGTCATCACCTAGCAGTTGAATCTCGTTCCGGGCATAGTTTTATCTAGGAATAGCTGTCGGTAGTTATAATCGGCAAAAACAATAGGGGAAACTTAAAATGGCAATTACAGCAGCAGCATCTAGGCTGGGAACAGAGCCTTTTAGCGACGCACCTAAAGTAGAATTACGCCCCAAAGCTAGCAGAGAAGAAGTAGAGTTAGTAATTCGCGCCGTCTATCGGCACGTTTTGGGCAATGATTACATACTGGCATCAGAGCGCCTTGTAAGTGCAGAGTCTCTATTGAGAGATGGCAATCTGACAGTACGTGAATTTGTGCGTAGCGTTGCTAAATCAGAACTCTACAAAAAGAAATTTTTCTACAACAGCTTCCAAACTCGGCTAATCGAACTTAACTACAAACACCTGTTGGGTCGCGCGCCTTATGATGAGTCAGAAGTTGTTTACCACTTGGACTTGTACCAAAACAAAGGTTACGATGCCGAAATAGACTCCTACATAGATTCATGGGAGTATCAAAGCAACTTCGGTGATAACGTCGTTCCTTACTACCGTGGTTTTGAGACTCAAGTAGGACAGAAAACCGCAGGTTTTAACCGGATTTTCCGTTTATACCGTGGTTATGCTAACAGTGATCGCGCTCAAGTAGAAGGTACTAGGTCTCGATTAGCGCAGGAATTAGCTAGCAACAAAGCTTCTACAATCGTGGGGCCATCTGGAAGTAATGATAGTTGGGGTTTCCGGGCTTCAGCAGATGTAGCTCCCAAGAGAAACTTGGGTAATGCCGTAGGTGAAGGCGATCGCGTATATCGACTAGAAGTTACCGGAATCCGTAGTCCTGGCTACCCCAGTGTACGACGGAGTAGCACGGTATTCATAGTACCTTACGAGCGACTCTCTGACAAGATCCAGCAAGTTCACAAGCAAGGTGGCAAAATCGTTAGCGTCACCTCTGCGTAAGATAAGCGGATTTTGTCAGTGGTCGGTGGTCATTAGTTAGTAGTCAGGATTCAAACAACTGACAACTAGCAACTGACAACTAACACGCGACAGCGCTATAAAACTTACAACAATAGGAGATAGAGAAGTAATGTTCGGTCAAACCACACTTGGGGCTGGTAGCGTTTCTTCTTCTGCTAGTCGAGTATTTCGCTACGAAGTCGTAGGCTTGCGGCAAAGCTCAGAAACAGACAAAAACAAATACAATATCCGCAATAGCGGTAGTGTGTTTATCACAGTGCCATACAGCCGGATGAACGAAGAATACCAACGGATTACCCGTTTGGGTGGCAAAATCGTCAAGATTGAGCAATTGGTTTCCACAGAGGCATAACAGCGCCCTGGTAATGATAGAACCCAGTGTGGAAGAATTTCCCGCAGACAACGGGCCACAGCTAACACCAGAACTAGCCATAGCTAATCTGCAATCATCAGACTTAAGTCTCCGCTATTATGCTGCTTGGTGGATAGGCAAGTATCGGGTGAAGGAAGGTGCTGCTGTTGATGGTTTAATTGCAGCCTTAGAGGATGAAGCCGATAGAACTGAACTTGGTGGTTATCCTTTGCGGCGCAATGCAGCCAGGGCATTAGGGAAATTGGGCGATCGTAAAGCCGTACCAGGCTTAATTAAGTGCTTGGATTGTCCTGACTTTTACGTGCGTGAAGCAGCAGCCCAATCTCTGGAAATGCTCAAAGATAAAGCAGCAGCACCAGCACTCATCAAATTACTGGATGGGGGAGTCGCACAGGCCGTGCAAGTAACAGGGCGACCTCATCTAGTCCAACCCTACGAAGCAGTATTAGAAGCGTTAGGAGCTATTGGTGCTACTGATGCCATTCCTCTGATTCAGCCATTTCTAAAGCATCCAGTCTCACGAGTGCAGTGCGCCGCAGCTAGAGCAATGTATCAACTGACACAAGAACCAGTATATGGAGAGCTGCTGGTAAAAGTGTTAGAAGGTAATGACCTCAACCTACGACGAGTTGCTTTGGGAGATTTGGGTGCAATTGGATACTTGGCAGCAGCAGAAGCGATCGCCAACGCCAAAGCCGAAAACAGCTTCAAACTCATAGCCCTCAAAGGATTGCTAGAACATCAGATGTCAGCAGAGTCAAACGCCCTCTCAATATCTGATCAAGCTATCCGGGTCATGAAGCTCATGGATTCATTGTTGTAGTCAATAGTCCGTAGTCCATAGTCCGTAGTCCATAGTAGTTGACTATTGACCATTGACTATTGACTGTTGACTATTAACTATTAAACGTTGACTAATGACTGATGAACTAATTAATGGCGTTGCTCTGGCGGATACACCAGAGAAACTGGTAAAAGCAGTACAGGAATTGGCACTAGCCAAAGATGTAGCTGCAATTCCCACTTTAATAGCTGTGTTTGGTTATAACAACCCAACGGCAGCAGCAATCGCCTCTACTGCCTTGGTGCAGATGGGAGAAGTAGCAGTCCCCCATTTACTCACTCAAATAGATGACTATAACTATGGCGCACGGGCTTATTCGATTCGCACACTCGCGGCGATCGCTGATCCCCGTGCTTTAGATGTATTAATCGATGCTGCTGCTACAGACTTTGCTCCTAGTGTCCGCCGGGCTGCGGCTAAAGGATTAGGGAACTTACATTGGCACAAGCTAGATTTTCCCGACAACCAAACAGCACCCAAAAAAGCCTTGGAAACACTGCTGTTTATTTCTCAAGATGCAGAATGGTCGATTCGCTATGCAGCGATCGTCGGTCTGCAAGGTTTAGTAAACATACCCGATTTACAACAGCCCATCCATACTAGACTCAAAGAAATGCTGGTAACTGATACCGAAAAGGCAGTCCGCGCCCGCATTCTATTGGCTCAAAGTCAATAGTTGAATTGAGTTTCATAAGAAAAGGTGAAAGTAAAAATGTCAATACCTCTGCTGGAATATGCACCTTCTTCACAAAACCAACGTGTAGAAGGTTACGAAGTACCAAACGAAGATACCCCAACTATTTATCGGTTAGCTGCGGCGATCGATGATGCCGATGTTGATGCCATTATTTGGGCAGCATATCGGCAAATTTTCAGCGAACACCTGATTATTAAAAGCAATCGTCAATCCTTCTTAGAATCTCAACTACGGAACCGGGCAATCAACGTCCGTGATTTTATCCGGGGATTGGGCAAATCAGAAGTTTACCGCACCCAGGTAGCAGAACTCAACTCCAACTACCGTTTAGTTGACATCACCTTAAAGCGGTTTTTGGGACGTGCAGCTTATAACCAAGATGAAGAAATCGCTTGGTCAATTGTCATTGGCACTCAGGGTTTACATGGTTTTATTGATGCTCTGTTAGACAGCGACGAGTATAGAGAAAACTTCGGTGATGACATCGTACCCTACCAACGCCGACGCTATAAAGACAGACCCTTTAACCTAGTTAACCCCCGGTATAACGCATATTGGCGCGATCGCCAAACCCTCACCGCCCTGGGAGGACGTTCCTTCTACAACGCCCGTACTTCTGGCACTTTAACAAAAGACGATATTCGTCGCGCCATTCCCGCCAACTTCATGGCATTGGCAGGTAAAATCCTCACCCCAGAACGGAACTACCAGCGCACCATCGCTTCCGTCACCTCCCAAATTAAAGATATAAAAATTCCTGACACCAGCCGCGAAGTAACAACCCCCGAAGTCACCGTTAAACCAGTGGCCGTAGCTTTGCCATATCGTTATATCCCTGGTAACAAGACCACTTGAAGCGATAACTGTACAGACGCGATTCATCGCATTTCTAACAATTGTACAGACGCGATTCATCGCGTCTCCAACAACTGACAACTAAACCAAACTATGTCAATCCCATTACTTGAATACAAACCCAGTTCTCAAAACCAGCGTGTTCCTGGGTACGAAGTTCCTAACGAAGATACCCCCAGAATCTACCGCATCGAAGATGCCGCCTACGATAGCGAACTCAAAGAAATCATTTGGGCTACTTATCGGCAAGTATTTAGCGAACACGTCATTTTGAAATTCTTCCGCCAGGGCAACCTAGAATCCCAACTGAAAAATCGGGCAATCAGCGTCCGCGACTTCGTTCGGGGTCTAGCAAAATCAGAGGCTTTCAAGACTTTAGTCATCAAGAGTAACTCTAATTACCGCCTTGTAGAATTAGCACTGAAACGCCTTTTGGGTCGTGCGCCTTATAATAAGGATGAAGAAATTGCATGGTCAATCAAGATAGCAACCAATGGTTGGGATGGCTTTGTTGATGCGCTGCTAGATTCGGAAGAATATCAGAGCAACTTCGGTGAGAACATAGTCCCCTACCAACGGCGACGCTACAAAGATAGACCCTTCAATCTAGTCACCCCACGCTACGGCAACTACTGGCGCGATAAGTTGGAAAGTGAGCGCTACATAGAAGGTGATATTAAGAATTTCTTGGAATTAGCTAAATCCATAGAAATTAAGACCGTCACCTTTACACCAGTCAGCACTGCCAATATTAACATTCCCGATACAACTCGGAACACCACACCAACAGGGATTCCCATCTCCGTAAATCCTAGCGCCAATTTCCCCGTGCGGTAAGTTGCCGACCTACTTCTTTAAAACCGGAGATTTTCACAATGGCATTACCTTTATTGGAATACAAACCCACAACTCAAAATCAACGAGTTCAGAGTTTTGGGACGGCGGATGTCAATGAGGACACCCCTTATATCTACCGTCTAGAAGATGCCAACTCTCCCAGTGAAATTGAAGAACTGATTTGGGCTGCCTATCGCCAAGTCTTTAACGAACAAGAGATTCTCAAGTTCAACAGACAAATCGGCTTAGAAACCCAACTCAAAAATCGGTCAATCACAGTTAAGGATTTTATTCGGGGTTTAGCCAAGTCAGAGCGCTTTTATCAGCTAGTTGTTACACCCAACAACAACTATCGGCTGGTGGAAATGAGTCTCAAGCGGCTATTGGGACGCTCTCCCTATAACGAAGAAGAAAAAATTGCTTGGTCAATTCAAATTGCCAGCAAAGGTTGGGGAGGATTTGTTGATGCACTGATTGATAGTACAGAGTATGAACAAGCCTTCGGTGATAATGCCGTACCCTACCAACGCAAACGGTTGACTACAGACCGACCATTCAGCTTTACACCCCGTTATGGTGCAGATTACCGCGATCGCGCTGGTATTGTTAGACCAGGACGTATGAGTAACTGGAATAACAGCGCCAACCAAAATTATGATGGAATGGCAATATTAGGCGTATTGCTAGCCATCAGTACCGGACTGACTTTTCTATTCGTCCTAAATTGGTTGGGAATCAGTTCTAGCTTCTGAACCTAATGCGGGAAAATAAGTAAAGCATGAAGGAGGATTTTGAGAAATCAAGCCTCTTTCAGTTAATAAAGCTAGCTGTTTAACTTTTTAATAAGGGGAATAACTCAGCATGGCATTGCCATTACTCCAATACAAACCAAGCTCTCAAAATCACCGGGTTGCCAGCTTTGGTGCGGCTGACCAAAATGAAGATACACCATACATCTATCGTATAGAAGATGTCAGCTCATACACTGATATTCAAAACATCATTTGGGCTTCCTATCGCCAAGTCTTCAGCGAACATGAAATCCTCAAATTCAACCGCCAAAAAACTCTGGAATCCCAGGTGAAGAACGGTTCTATTTCCGTCAGAGATTTCATTCGTGGTTTAGCTAAGTCTGAAGCTTTTTACCGTTTAGTAGTCTCAGTTAACAACAACTACCGCCTAGTTGACATCACTCTCAAGCGCCTGTTGGGTCGTTCTTCCTACAATAAAGACGAGCAAATTGCTTGGTCTATTGTTATCGGAACCAAAGGTTTTAGCGGTTTTGTTGATGCACTCATCGACAGTGAAGAGTACACCAAGAACTTTGGCGAAAACATCGTACCTTACCAACGCAAACGGATGGAAGGTCGCCCCTACAACTTGGTAACACCACGCTACGGCGAAGACTTCCAAGAAAAAGCAGGCACAGTTCAAACCGACTGGCGCTTTACCTTGGACAAATTCTACAGCCGCAAGTCCCAAGAAAAACAACTACGGGAAGGCGACCCTCGGAAGTTTGCAGATTTAGCAGCTTCAGTTGGTAACCAAGGTAACTACGCACAAAGAATCTCTGCTTTTGATATCGATTATCTAAATGCAGTGCCAAACCGTACCAGACGCTAAGATTTAAAATCTGAGTGTTGATAATTTGATACTGGGTCTAGTTTTTGCGTTGATGTGACGAAAAGTTAGCAATTTTTCTGTTAGCTAGGCGTGACATTGGGTGGAGGCTAGACTCAGTTGTTTTTAGGGGTTTAGGGGTGCGTAAGTTCTGGCTTCTTTTACTATATTTTTTGACCACTGACGAAAAAAGTTAAATTTTCGTACCAAACACCTTGCTCTGTCGCTTTCGCTTCAATTTCTCGACAATATTCTGCTTGCAACTTTTCCATCTGTGCTGATGACAGATTCAATAAAGGATTTTCTCTAGGGTGGAACCATCCGCCATTCCATCTTTTAGCTTGCTCTAGGCTGCGGTAGAAACCAAGTTGCTGAGTTTTCACCTCAATATTTTCAAAACTAGCCGCCTGCATGAGATGATGACACTTTTCGATAGTACCTGTTGGTTCATTGATATTAACGAGTAAAATATCATTTTCTGCACAAGCTTTAATCAGAGTTGGCGCTTCGCATGACTCTTGAGAACAGCAAGAAAATCCTACTATTCCACCTTTTTTGAGAAACCGATACCACTTACCTAAAGCAGCCGGAATATCTTGGAAATAGACGATCGCGGTAGAACAAAGAATGACATCAAAACTTTCATCTTCAAAGTTGATGTATTCGGCATCTGCTTTTATTAATTCGATATTTTGCCACCCTAGTGTTTTAATCTTCTGTTCCGCTTGAGCCAGCATTCCTGAAGAAAAATCTACGCCAATTACCTTGCCAGTAGAACCAACAATTTCAGCAGCAGCGATCGCAATAATACCCGTCCCCGTCGCCAAATCCAATACTTTCTGCCCAGTTTTTAAGGGAATCAGTTCTAATAAAGGCAAAGCGCGACGGATTGTATAGTCGTTGTCATAACTGGTTCTACTGTCGAAAAAGTTGATTACGTCAATCTTATATTTTTGCTCGTATTCTCTGTTATCCATAAATCTAATACTAGTTCTCTATGAAGTTGCACCCAATAAATGATGTAGAGACGTTGCATGGAATGTCTCTACTCATTAAATGTTTAATTTCTGCTTGTAAATTAGCTCTAGCAGATTCTTCAGCAAGTTCATACATCAAAGGTGTGAAATATATACGCTGTCTTTGCAAAAATTTTTCTAAAACTCGTGTCCGTCCTTGAACATAATCAGTTTCTGACACCCAAGCATATTCTTGACGGATGGCGTGAGCATATTCTTGATAATCTACTGGGTTAGTCGCCAAAATTGCCAAATCGGCATCTAATAAAACCTGACTATCAATATCATCAGCTTGGTGATGCTTGGTGCTGAGAATGAGGCGCTTCACTTTGGTTATGCAACTGAGGGGAATGCCTAAACTCTGGAGTGCTTCACCAGCATAGTCAGAGCTTTTTTCTTCATTATCTTGGGCTTGAGTATCATAAATTACATCATGGAACCAAGCCGCAAGTTCCACCCTAGCCAAGTCTTGAGCGTAAGTTCCTAAAGTTTGGATCGTCTGGAGAACACAACTAATATGCTTTAGCGTGTGGTAATGGCGATGAGGGGAAGAATAAGCTTGAATTAAGTGCGTAAATACCTGGGTGGCAGATGTTTTGTCCACTGAGAAATGTTGCAGTGTTTGTTGCCATTGGTAATATAGAAAATTTTCTGCTGTCTGCATCAGAGCAATTTCCATCATCATTGTCCTACTTAAATAACTGTAGGACTTTTGCAAATTGCAATTTTAAATCGCTTATGGGTGGTGACAATAAAATTGACGAGTCACAATAGAAAACACGGACTTTACATATAGGAATCCGATTTGATTATTGAAAATATCTAAGTATCTGTAGGGTGGGCAATGACTACCACAACCATGATACGGTGGGCATTGACTGTCCTACCTACATTTCAGAAATCAAATACTGATCCTATATAAAGTCTTAAATTAACTCAGGAGTTCCTATCAGTGGTATTACAAGTACAAACCAGCACCTACGAAGCAAAAACTCAAGAAATTGCTAGACAATTATTAGGAGCAACTCAAGAAAATCGCTCGTTTTTTGCTTCTTTACGTGATCAAATGCGTTGGGATGATAAATTACTGGCTTGGGCGATGAGTAATCCCGGTTTACGGGTGCAATTATTTCGGTTTATTGATACTTTACCCGCATTGCATAGTAAAGCGGAAATTGCTGCACATTTACAAGAATATTTAGGGGATGAATCTGTTGAACTTCCTGCCGCTTTAAAGGGAATGCTCAATTTTGCCAACCCTGACTCTGTGCCGGGACAAGTGGCTGCAACTACCGTCTCTACAGCAGTTGAGACTTTAGCTCATAAATATATTTCTGGGGAAAATATTAAACAAGTCATCAAGACAGTTGAACGACTACGAAAAGAAAAAATGGCCTTCACCATTGACTTACTTGGTGAGGCGGTAATTACAGAAACAGAGGCACAATCTTATCTAGAAAGGTATCTAGAATTAATTAGCCAATTAACAGAAGCATCGAAGAATTGGGGAACTGTTGGGGCTATTGATGAAGCAGATGGCGAACAGCTAGCAAAAGTCCAGGTTTCTGTGAAGTTAACGGCGTTTTATTCCCAATTTGACCCATTAGATGCTAAAGGTAGTGAGGAGAAAGTTAGCGATCGCATTCGCATTTTATTACGTCGTGCTAAGGAGTTAGGGGCGGCTATCCATTTTGATATGGAACAGTATGCTTATAAAAACTTAACTTTAAATATTTTGCAAAAAATCTTATTAGAAGATGAGTTTCGTCAACGTACAGATATTGGCATCACAATTCAAGCATACCTAAGAGATAGTGAGCAAGATGCCAGAAATGCGATCGCTTGGTTGAAACAGCGCGGTTATCCTTTAACTATTCGCTTGGTAAAAGGGGCTTATTGGGATCAGGAAACTATTAAAGCGGCGCAAAAGCATTGGCCACAGCCTGTTTTTAATGATAAGGCGGCGACAGATGCCAATTTTGAGGCGATAACTCAGTTATTGCTGGAAAATAACCAGTATGTTTATTCTGCCATTGGTAGTCATAATGTGCGATCGCAAGCTTTGGCTATAGCGATTGCGGAAACTTTGCAGGTTCCCCGGCGGCGGTTTGAGATGCAGGTGCTGTACGGGATGGGGGATAAGTTAGCGAAGGCTTTGGTTGATCGGGGTTATCGGGTGCGGGTTTATTGTCCTTATGGTGATTTGTTACCGGGGATGGCTTACCTGATTCGGCGGTTGTTGGAGAATACGGCGAATAGTTCTTTTTTACGGCAAAATTTGGAGAATCGGCCTGTAGAGGAATTATTGGCGGCTCCAGATATTAATTTGGCTCACGCAAAGGCGCAGAGAAGCAAAGAGGAGAAGGGTTCTTTTGGGGCGACGGATACGGATTTCGCGGTGGAGGAGGAGAGAAAGGAGGCGGCGCGGGCTTTTGCGGAGGTGCGTGGGGCGTTGGGGCGGAGTTATTTACCTCTGATTAATGGGGAGTATGTGCAGACGGCGGAGGTGATTGATTCTGTTAATCCTTCTAATTTTGGTGAGGTGATTGGGAAGGTTGGGTTGATTAGTGTGGAACAGGCGGAACAGGCGATGCAGGCGGCGAAGGCGGCGTTTCCAGGTTGGCGGCGGACTCCGGTGAAGGAACGGGCGGCGATTTTGCGACGGGCTGGTGATTTGTTGGAGGAGCGTCGGGCGGAACTTTCGGCTTGGATAGTTTTGGAGGTGGGTAAGCCTGTTAAGGAAGCAGATGCAGAGGTTTCGGAGGCGATCGATTTTTGTCGCTATTACGCTGATGAGATGGAACGGCTGTATCAGGGTATAAATTATGATGTGGCTGGGGAAACAAATCGTTATATTTACCAGCCACGGGGTATTGTGGTGGTGATTTCTCCTTGGAATTTTCCTTTGGCGATAGCCTGTGGCATGACTGTTGCTGCTTTGGTTACAGGCAATTGCACTCTGCTGAAGCCGGCGGAAACTTCTTCTGTGATTACTGCCAAATTAACGGAGATTTTGCTAGAAGCCGGTATACCTAAAGGTGTATTTCAATACGTCCCCGGTAAGGGTTCTCAAGTCGGGGCTTATTTGGTAAGTCATCCTGATACTCATCTGATTGCTTTTACAGGTTCTCAGGAAGTTGGTTGTCGGATTTATGCTGAAGCAGCTACCCTAAAACCCCAACAAAGGCACATGAAGCGGGTAATTGCGGAAATGGGCGGGAAGAATGCCATCATTGTGGATGAAAGTGCTGATTTAGACCAAGCCGTTATCGGGGTGGTACAGTCAGCTTTTGGTTACAGTGGGCAAAAATGTTCTGCTTGTTCGCGGGTGATAGTAGTAGAAGCCATTTATGATGCTTTTATCCATCGGTTGGTGGAGGCGACAAAATCTTTAAATATTGGTGAGGCGGAGTTACCAAGTACTCAAGTCGGCCCGGTGATTGATGCCAATGCCCGCGATCGCATCCGCGAGTATATTGAGAAAGGTAAGGCAGAATCTCAGGTGGCGTTGGAGTTAAGCGCACCCAACCACGGCTATTTTGTTGGGCCTGTCATTTTTGGGGAAGTTCCACCTCATGGCACAATAGCCCAGCAAGAGATTTTTGGCCCTGTGTTGGCGGTAATCAAAGCCAAAGATTTTGCCCAAGCCTTAGCCATTGCCAATGATACCGACTACGCCTTGACTGGCGGGCTTTATTCCCGCACACCTTCCCATATTCAACAAGCCCAGGAAGAGTTTGAAGTGGGTAACTTATATATCAACCGTAACATTACAGGGGCGATCGTTGCGAGACAACCCTTTGGCGGTTTCAAACTTTCTGGTGTTGGTTCCAAAGCCGGCGGCCCTGACTATCTCTTGCAATTCCTAGAACCACGGACAATTACAGAAAACATTCAGCGCCAAGGTTTTGCACCAATTGAAGGAGCAGAATAAGCTATAAAAATAGGTGGGGCAAATGCCCTACCTGTGTTTATTTATAAATAAATTTGTGATGTCAGATGTCATAATTAAAATTGCTCAATTGCCTGAAGAATTTCCGGTAGTTGCAACAATTAGGAAAATCGTGTTTCAGGAAGAACAAGGAGTAGATGCTGCTTTAGAGTTTGACGGTAAAGACGATATTTGTGAGCATTTAATCGCTTACTTGGATGATCAAGCTGTAGGTACTGCCAGACTGAGATATTTAGATGATAAGACTGTCAAAATAGAAAGATTGGCTGTTTTATCTATAGCTAGAGGGCAGGGAATCGGTCAGAAAATTATGGAGAAAGCATTAGAATTTATCGCTCATAAAAACATTACTGAAGCTGTAGTCCATGCCCAGACATATATCAAATCTTTGTACCAAAAATTAAATTTTACCGAAGTAGGAGAAATATTTATAGAAGCTAGTATTCCCCACATAGAAATGAGAAAGAAAATCTAATCTTACAAGTGTTTAAATCATTGGTATGGGTTTTGACTGAAAATCAAGAATACCAACTCCTCAATTTATATTTCTTGATCTGGCAGAAATAAAGTGAATTGACTCCCCACACCCACAGTAGATGTTACCGTCACATCACCACCGTGCAACCGTGCTAATTTCCGAGTCAAAGCTAAACCTAAGCCAGTGCCTTCATACTGACGATTTAACCGACTATCTAGTTGTTTAAATGGTTCAAATAAAAGTGGAAATTGATTTGAATCAATGCCAATGCCTGTATCCGAGATGATAAAATTAATCCCTTCAGGCACTCTTTTGACAGTCAAAGATACTTCACCTACCGAAGTGAATTTAATTGCATTCGTGAGTAGATTAAGGAGCATTTGCTTAATCCGGCGGTCATCAGCTATGCAAATACTAGCCTCTGGATCAATTTCTTGAGTAAGTTTTAAGCCTTTGGAGATAGCGCGATCGCGTACTGTTAATAAAACATCGTTACACACATCTATTACTAGCAAAGGAATCAGGAATAACTCCTCTTTACCTGCTTCCACCTTTGATAAATCTAAAATATCATTAATCAGCGCCAGCAGGTGTTCGCCACTGCTATAAATACAACTTATATATTCTTGTTGTTTTTCATTGAGAGAGCCGACTATTTCTTGTTGTAATAACTGTGACAATCCCATAATTGCGTTAAGCGGTGTCCGTAGTTCATGACTCATCGTTGCTAAAAATTCACTTTTGGCACGGCTACCAGCTTCGGCTGCGGCTTGGGAAGCACGCAGTTTCATTTCTGTTTGTTTCCGGTCAGTAATATCATCAATAATTGCTAAAAAATATTCTGGTTCACCGTAAGAACCCGGAATTACAGAAACAGACAACCTAGTCCACACTAACCTACCATCTCGATGCAAAAAAGCTCTTTCGATTTCCAGGTGCGGCTTTTCGTGGTGTTGTTGAGCATCTATACAAATTTCGGTCATAAGTTGCTTGTAACGTTCTACATCTCCCCTTTGCTGGGAAATATAATCTGTAAAACGTTTACCACATAATTCTTCTCGTTGATATCCCAACATTTGGCACAAAGCAGGGTTCGCATCCACTATCTGAGCTTTCATATCAACAAGTCCAATACCAATAGAGGAAAGTTCAAAAATGGCTCGGAATTGTGCTTCGCTCTTTCGTAGTGCTTCTTGAGCAATATTACGCTCTCTTGTCTCCATCGCTAAAGAGACAAAATCAGCGATTGAGCCTGCAAAATTTTCTTCATCTACAGTCCACTGGCGTAATTCACCACAGTGTTCATGAAAAACTACTCCTACTAAACGACCACCTACCCAAATGGGGGCATCAAGCAAAGATACAACTCCAGCGACAGATAGATAAGTTGCGGATAACTCCTGAGTTCTTTTATCGTTAATGGCATCATATACAGCAATGCTGCGCTCTTCTTCCAATGTTTGGAAGTAAATGGGATAACTCTCCTTTAATAGAGACTGGCCAGAACTATGAATTTGCTGGCTGACATCATATAAATCAATACACTCAATGGCTGAACCATCTTGGTTGTATAACCACACGCTAACTCGTGCAACTAAAAGTGTCTGAGCGGCAGCTTCTGTGATTTCTTGTAACACAGCATTGAGAGGCCCTTGCTGGAATGTTTTGCTTCTTGCCAATTGCACTAGGGTCTGATTTTGTTTGCGGCGCACGCTTTCTGTGATTCGCATACCCTCTTGATTTGCCTGGCTTGCTGTAATATCTTTAACCACTACCACCTGCATGTGTTGTTCCTGGAAAGAAATCACTTTGCCTTGCAGTTCTTTAAATAAAATAGAACTGTTTTTGTAGATACAATTACGAGATAAGGTTTTACATATCTGGAAAATCTTTTTTTCTTAAAGGTGATAATTTCTAAGATAAAAAATTGAACAAGATTTTGTAACATCTGTTCCGCAATTTCATCATTTATAACTATAATCGCCACAATGGTAGTAAGCGATCATACTGAAGTAAAAAGTTTAAAGTTTTTATAACTTGATCATAATAAATTTAACATAAGTAAATTTATTACTAAGGTAGCTAGGGCCATTCCAACCAGTATGTGATGCTTGCGATGTCACTATTTTGGTTTTCGCCAAATAATCTCCCCTGAAGAAAGATACCCCAGAAGTAGAAGTCTGTAACAATTGAATTAAGAACACAGATGCTGTTGTAGAGGTGTCTAATGGAAAATAGTAGTGTGAGAATTGTATCTCTGATTCCTAGTGCAACAGAGATTTTAGCAAACTTGGGTTTGAGTGATGCTATTGTTGGGCGATCGCATGAATGTGATTATCCCCCAGAAATCCAAAATCGTCCAACTTGTACGCAAGCACGGTTGAATAGTGATGCTTCCAGCAGCGAGATTCATCATGAAGTGAATAATGTACTGCAATCTGCGCTGAGTATTTATCAGGTAAAATTAGACGTTTTGGAGCAATTAAAGCCTACCCATATTTTGACCCAAGACCAGTGTGATGTCTGTGCAGTCAGCCTCAAAGATGTAGAAGAAGCGGTTAAAGAACTTACCCAAAGTTCTCCCCAAATCATTTCCTTGCAACCTAATCTGCTTGAGGATGTATGGCAGGATATTGAGCGCGTAGCTCATATCTTTGGTGTAGACTCAGTAAAAATACTAGATAATTTAGAAGCCCGTGTCAAAATTTGCCAACAAAAAATTCAAGGGCTTTCTCTAGAAGAAGTACCGACTGTGGCTTGTATTGAGTGGACAGACCCACTGATGGCCGCAGCAAATTGGATTCCTGAATTAGTCAACTTAGCTGGGGGACAAACACTATTTTCCCTTATAGGTCAGCCGTCCCCACATTTGGAATGGGAAAATCTTTTAATTAGTAATCCAGATATTATAATTTTCATGCCTTGTGGCTTTAACTTACAACGAACTCGTCAAGAAGCCCAACTATTCACTCAAAACCCAGAATGGACAAAACTGCACGCCAGCCAAACTGGTAGAGTTTACATCACTGATGGTAATTCCTATTTCAACCGTCCAGGCCCCCGACTGGTAGATTCTCTAGAGATATTGTCAGAGATTTTACACCCAGAAATTTTTGATTATGGTTACAAGGGTACTGCTTGGGAACCTTTATAAAGAAGCTGCTTGATTTAGCCATTCAATCAGCATTTTTAAGCTATGAGGTAATACTGCTTCATTAACAATTATTGTATGGGTTTTACCATTATCTTCTAAAGTTATCTGATACTGAAAGCGATCGCCTGCGGTGGGGTTTAGCCCATAGTTAACAGTGGGTGGAACACCATCACCTTGAAGTGTTGGTAGTTGAAATAAACCTGCTGCTGTCACCAGTCGGGATAGTTCCTCAGCCTGCTGCGGCGGTAGTTGGCTGGTATCAATATTAATTTTCTTACTAATCCCCGTAAATCCGCCTGTGCGTTCCAGTAATACCCGCATTTAAATCAGACCGGAAGATGATATTTTCACCTCCCAGTTTAACAAAAATGAGTCATTCACTCAGGCATAATTATTGGGTAAATATGGGATGACGAATGACGTCGGCGTTAGATTAATTGCAGGCTATGACGATTTAACTCAAAACTCCCACCTGTTTCCAAGCATTCTGTACAGCTTTATGTTCTAGACTACCGTCGCCATAGAGTTCGCTAGCAACTTGGATAGTGACATCAGCAGCCTTTGTAAAATCAGCTTTAGCACGTAAGCGATCGCGCAAAGCAATATACCAAATTTTACCTGCTTTCTCCCAAGCATAGCCACCAATCTCTACTGCTGCTAGATAAAAAGCTCGATTGGGAATCCCTGAATTGATATGTACCCCTCCATTATCAGCCCAGCCTGTATATTGGTCTTTTACATGACCTGGTTGGGGGTCTTTTCCTAAAACAGGATCATCATAAGCTGTCCCCGGCTCTTTCATGGAACGGACACCTACACCCTTGACGTTGGGCATTAATAAAGCATCACCAATCAGCCAATCAGCTTCTTCCGCTTTCTGATTTTTTACCCTTTGTTTGACCAAAGCACCAAACACATCAGAAAAAGATTCATTCAAAGCCCCTGGTTCGCCGTAATATATCAGTCCTGCCTCGTGTTGAGTTATACCATGAGTTAGTTCATGGGCAATAACATCAATTGACTTGGTAAAGCGATCGAATAATTCACCATCACCATCGCCATAAACCATCTGGTCGCCATTCCAAAAGGCGTTTTCATATTTAACACCAAAATGGATTGTAGAATCTAAACGTAATCCTTTGTCGTCAATAGAATTGCGCTCAAATATTTCGTAGAACAGGTCATAAGTAGCTCCAGCCCCATCATAAGCTTCATTTACTGCCACATCGCTACTAGGGGGATCACCTTCAACACGTACTATTTTTCCTGGCAATTGTTCACTGTTTTGAGCATCGTAAATAGTACGACTTTTTTCCCCAGGAGAAGGAGATAGAAAGACGTTGCCAACGATGTTTCTCCGTCCGCGTAATTGGGCTGAAACATTTAATGTTTGAAAAGCCCAATTCCTTTGCAGTGGCGTACCATTAAGGGCAATATTTTCTAATATATGCGGTGGAATGACACAGCAAATAGGACATCTAGTATTGACTGTATGATTACATTCCAACCTAGATGATTTATTTTTATTTCTAGCCATCTAATCTAGTCTCCTGAAGGAATTCAGCATTAAAAAAGGAGAGGAAATAAGGTAGATGGCCATTCCCTGGTTAATAGTTTGATGAACCGTTTCTAATCTTCATTTTCCAATATCTTGCTAAAAAGTAAACAGTACTTCTAAAGAGCGATCGCAGGTAGAATATTCTGTGGAAATACATATATTTCTAGTTTCTTAATAGTTAATCAACTAAGAAATAAAGCATATTATGTATTCACACCAGATATTTTTTAGGCATGGCAAAGCTTAGAGTTAATCTGCCATAGCAATAAGGCATGATTTACCATCAAGAATGATATATGGGAATCCGATTTGATTTCTGTTGGCGTAGCCTGCGCTTACGCATAAAATTCTCAGTATCTATAGGGTGGGCCTTGCCCACCAAAACCATGAGTAACTGTAGGGTGCGTCAGCCCCAATAATTTTGTACACATTAGAGTATTTTCTGCATCTGACGCACCCTACTATTGTGCTAGTTGCGTAAGTCCTGTATTTATGTATTTTTCATTGCCAAAATCTTCTGTGCTACTGAGTCAGAAACAGGCATCACCGATAATCTATTTCCTTGTTTTACCACCATTAACTCCTCTGAACTAAAATTTTCTTTTAGAGTTGTTAATGAGATGGAATCAGAAAATTTTTCTACAAATTCTACTAATACTGTTTGCCAACGTGGGGTTTCTGGAGTTGATTTTGGGTCGTAGTATTCACTGCTGGAATCAAACTGAGTAGGGTCGGCAATATATGTTTTGACTACACGCATTAACCCGGCAATACCCGGAGGATTGGTGTTGGAATGATAGAAAAAAACTATGTCTCCTGGTTGCATTTGTCGCATAAAATTGCGAGCTTGATAATTACGGACACCATCCCAAATAGTCTGATGATCTTTTTGTAGATGAGTAATGCCATAAACTTCTGGCTCTGATTTCATTAACCAATAATTCATCGAGTTGATATTTTTAAAATAAAGGGTAAATTTAAACTTTATTGTGTAGTGTGTGCGAGTTTTTATCTGATATTTTGTCTTAGTGAGATTTTTCTAGGCAGGGAAGATGCAAGGGTTTGGAAAAGGTTGTAATAGCAATTCTCTATGCAGTTGCACCGAATAAATGATGTAGAGACGTTGCGTGCAACGTCTCTACAGTACAGAATAAAGTGCATCTATGGCTACGCCAGGCAAGCTACATCAAGAAACGGCACTACACCCAGTCTCAATAGACAAACTGGGTACGTAAGTCCTACCTTATTCAATGTCTAAACTACTGCTGTTGTTGCTTTCAAAGCAAAAATTTTCTCAATCACATCTTCCACTACTTTATCTGGTGTAGAAGCTCCAGAAGTAACACCCACAACAATTTTTCCTGCTGGTAACCAGTTTTCTGTTGTTACTAATTCTCCATTTAATTGCCGATGTTCGATGGAATTTACCGATTTAATTCGCTCCACAACATCAATGTGATAAGAAGGCAGTCCACGTTCTTGAGATATTTGTTGCAATTGGGTGGTATTAGATGAATTAAAACCGCCAATGACAATCATTAAATCTAAATTTTCCTGTACTAATTCCAGCATTGCATCTTGACGTTCTTGGGTAGCGTCACAGATGGTATTAAAACTTTGAAAATGCTGATTTAATTCTACAGGCCCATATTTTTGTAACATGGTATGCTCAAACAGTTTACCAATTTGCTCAGTTTCGCCTTTGAGCATAGTTGTTTGGTTAGCAATACCGACTCGTTCTAAATCTTTATCAGGGTCAAATCCTGCGGAACAAGCTTTGGCAAATTTTTGTAAGAATTCTTCTCGGTTGCGACCATGAAGAATGTAATCAGCGACATATTGGGCTTCTTTTAAATTTAAGACGATTAAATATTTGCCAGCAAAAGAACTAGTAGCAATAGTCTCTTCGTGCTTATATTTGCCATGAATAATTGAGGTGTGATCGCCTTTTTTGTGCTTTTCTACTGTATTCCAAACTTTTGAGACCCAAGGGCAAGTAGTGTCAACAATTTTGCAACCTTTTTCGCTGAGTAGCTGCATTTCTTGAACACTAGCGCCAAAGGCGGGGAGGATAACCACATCATTATTGCCAACAACGGAAAAGTCCTTGTTACCAGCCTCCACAGGGATAAATCCTACCTGCATCTCCTGCATTCGTTGATTCACAGAGGGATTGTGAATAATTTCATTGGTAATCCAAATACGTTCTGTGGGGAAATGCTTGCGAGTTTCGTAAGCCATAGCTACAGCACGTTCCACACCCCAGCAAAAACCAAAAGCTTGGGCTAGTCGGATAGTGACATCGCCTCTTTGCAGAGTGTAATTGCGATCGCGTATTTCTTGAATTAAGCTACTCTGATACTCAGACTGCAATTGGGTAGCTACTTCTGCCTGATGACCGAAACCCTTACGGTTGTAATTTTCAGAATGTTGTAGTGTACGCTTAAAAGTTTTTGTATCCATTGTTGTATTTTTTAATATCTTCTCTTTCTGATTCTCTCGCGCCAAGAGGCCTTTTAGTTGCAGAAATCCTCAGTTTAACCATAAAAAATTATAAAAGCAGGCAGTCCTGATGAAAAAATTTCACAGTCATAGATGAAAAATATCTTCCCCCTATACCCCCACACCCTTACACCCCTATACCCTCTTTCAAGTCAGGAAAAAGGAACTCAACTCCTGAGATATGTGACACCCAATTGACATGAGGTGACGATACACGCTACATCATGAGTCACACATGAAAATTTCAAAGATGAAAAATTCCTTGAACTACCGACTTCATCAGTATGTGGAGGAGAGAAAATGGATGTCAGCTTGATCGTGTCAAACATACTGAATCCGCCAGTACTCTTCTTCTTTCTGGGAATGCTTGCTGTTTTTGTCAAGTCGGATCTGGAAATTCCTGCGCCTATACCTAAAGCCTTATCGCTTTATTTGCTATTCGCCATAGGTTTTAAAGGAGGAGTAGAACTAATTAAGAGTGGGGTGACTCAGGAAGTGGTTTTCACGCTTCTAGCGGCGATGTTAATGGCCTGCTTTGTTCCCATTTACACGTTCTTTATTTTAAAACTGAAACTGGATACTTACGATGCGGCGGCGATCGCCGCTACTTATGGCTCGATCAGTGCTGTTACCTTCATCACCGCCAGCACCTTTTTAAGTGAGTTGGGCATTACTTTTGATGGTTACATGGTAGCAGCCCTGGCCCTGATGGAATCTCCAGCCATTATTGTTGGTCTGATATTGGTCAACCTCTTCACCGTTGATGAAAAGCGAGAATTTGCCTGGTCAGAGGTTTTACAAGAGGCATTTTTGAATAGTTCCGTCTTTTTGTTAGTCGGTAGCCTCTTCATTGGTTTCTTAACAGGAGAACATGGTTGGCAAGTCTTAGAACCCTTTACACAAGGCCTATTTTACGGCGCTCTCACCTTCTTTCTCTTAGATATGGGATTAGTGGCAGCCAAAAGAATTAAAGACTTGCAAAAAACCGGATTTTTCCTGATTTTATTTGCCATACTAATTCCAATACTCAATGCCGGCATTGGCTTACTAATTGCCAAATTCATTGGTATGCCGGAGGGCGATTCCCTATTATTTGCTGTGTTGTCTGCTAGTGCTTCTTATATCGCCGTCCCAGCAGCTATGCGGTTAACTGTTCCAGAAGCTAACCCCAGCCTGTATGTTTCTACCGCTCTGGCCGTGACATTTCCGTTCAATATCATTGTGGGCATTCCATTATACCAGTACGGAATTAACCTATTTTGGAGGTAATAATATGCAGCTAGTGAAAAAGATAGAAATTATTGCTAATGCCTTTGAATTGAGCAAAATCTTAGAAAGTTTAGACAAATCTGGAGTATATGGTCATGCAGTTATCCGTAATGTTGCGGGTAAGGGATTACGGGGAACAACAGAAGATTTAGATATGACAATGCTCGATAACGTTTATATCATTGCGTTTTGTCAGCCAGAGTATATCAAACCAGTAGCAGAAAATATCAAACCCCTGCTCAATAAATTTGGCGGTACTTGTTATATCTCCGATGTGATGGAAATTCGCTCTGTAAAATGTGTTGCTTCCCTATAAAAGCAATTCGCCATCAATATTGGCTTTCCTTTAGCTGAACAATCGCTGCCATGTAAGTTTTTTTCCATGACTATCCCAATGCCAGCGCAATAAATTCCCAGGTTGACCCGGTGTCATTCCTGGCAAACCAATTGCCTTTCTGGGGGCATCAGTAGCAAGTAACAGCGCAGTTTCCACATCGCAAATTTCCCAATTCGCTAAGTTTTCTACCCCTACCAATAAAGGTAAGGTTGTGCCTGATAATGTACCATCTGGTAGCCGTGCAGTACCCCCTTGAACTTCTATTTGCCGACTGTCCCAAGGATACACTCCATCCGTTAGCCCCAAAGGAGCGAGGGCATCACTAACGAGAAATATCCCTTGACTGGCACGGAGAAGGATTTGCAACATGATGGGTGAAACGTGCTGGCCATCGGCAATAAAACCACACATGACATGAGGATTAGTTATAGCTGCCCCTAAGAGTCCCGGTTCGCGGTGATGTAAGGGAGGCATGGCATTAAAGGCATGAGTTACCATTGTTGCACCCAATGCAAAAGCATTTTGGGCTTGGTTAGCTGTTGCCAGAGAATGTCCTAAACTGACGGTGATTCCCAAAGAACGTAAATATGGGATGACTTCCCCAGTAGTATCTAACTCCGGTGCTAGGGTGATGACTTTAACAATATGGGCATAATCTCCCAAAACCCGTTGGACTTCTTCTATGGTCAGAGGTAGTAAATACTCGGCTGGATGAGCGCCCCGCTTTTGATAGTTTAAGAAGGGGCCTTCTAAATGTACGCCTAAAATTTGGGAACCAGGTTTTGTGGTAGAGATAAAATCAGCAATAACAGCAAGCGATCGCTGGATATTTTCCACTGAAGTTGTTACCAGTGTAGGTAAAAATCCATCTACTCCCACATCCCATAAAAATTGGCAAATTTTTTCTAATAAATAGGCATTCTCAGCCGCCAAATCAGGAAACGCCAAGCCCAAAGCACCATTAATTTGCAAATCAACGCCACCCAAAGAAATCCAATCTCCAGCCACATCTATAATTTGTAACTCTGGTGACGCAACCCTGTTAAATCCAGCCCTCATCGGTGATATTTGTTCAATTATGCCTCCCTGATTCACCACAAGCATCTGCAAATCTTGGTAGCCAGGAACTCTAGCATTAATAATATCTGTAGGTTTGTGTATGGTAGTTGGTAATTGGTAATCGGTAATTGTTAATTGGTAATTGTTCATAAGTTACCCCTCTTTCGTCTCCCCTATCCCCTCATTCGTTGAATAGTAACTCTATGTGAGATGATAATTGCACCCACAGCTTTATTGTGGGTAAAAATTTTGAATTTTGAATTTTGAATTTTGAATTATTATGGCTCCCTTAGTTGGCATTATTATGGGTAGCGATTCAGATTTGCCCACGATGAAAGAGGCGATCGCTATTTGTGAGGAATTTGGTGTAGAAAATGAAGTGGCGATCGTTTCTGCCCATCGCACCCCAGAACGTATGGTGGAATATGCCCAAACAGCCCACCATCGGGGTATCAAGGTGATTATTGCTGGTGCAGGCGGTGCAGCCCATCTTCCCGGCATGGTAGCATCTTTAACTCCTCTACCAGTAATTGGTGTGCCAGTCGCTACCAGAAACTTACAAGGTGTGGATTCTTTATATTCAATTGTACAGATGCCTGGGGGTATTCCTGTGGCTACGGTGGCGATCGGTAACGCCAAAAATGCCGGACTATTGGCTGTGCAAATCCTCGCTACTCAACAGCCAGAATTATTAACTAAAGTCCAAGCATACCGTCAAAACCTATCTGACTCAGTAATGACAAAGCAAGCAAAGTTAGAACAACTAGGTTACAAGCAGTATTTGCAACAGGAGATGCTTGGAAAATAAGGAGTGGGAAGTATGGAGAGATGAGTAATGAACTTTTTCCCTCTCTCCCTTATGTTTCAGTAACACCAAAATTTTTGTATGTCTCGGATTTATTAACAGAAACTAATCTTTTTTATTTAAACTTAATAATTTGCTATATAACTAGCCCTGATTATGGTGAATTGATGACTTTACATAAGATTTACGTATTTTATTTGACCAGTTATGGTGCATAAAAGTATGTTTAAACAAAAAAATGTATTAACCAATACAGAATTAATGTTTAGGTAAATAGAAAATCAATCAAATTTATTGATAAGTTAACCGAACAGCAACTTTCATAACAGAAATTAGTCACGCAATTTCTTAAACCTCAGATTCTGATTCTTGAGATGAGAAGTTGGGGTAGTTTTCGGGAAACTTCAATCAAAATTTCGACCAAATCTTGTCTACATTATTTAGTTCACCTAACCACCAAGGGTAAGTCTGCTACTACTAACATCAATTATGGCTATAAACACAGGAAAAAATAAGCTGATGAATAGGCATATTCAACCCTGGCAACGCCTATTGGTGTTAGCGATTGGCTCGATGGTATTTGCTGTTTTTGCACCGACAATTGTGCAAGCGGCAAATACTCCTACCCTAGAATCTTTATCAGAAACTACAATCAAACTGCAAATTTCCATTGATACTACTTGGGTACTACTTTCTGGGTTTTTAGTATTTTTCATGCAAACCGGCTTCGCCATGCTAGAAGCTGGTTTAGTTCGCCAAAGAAGTGTAGTTAATACCCTACTAGAAAATTTCATTGACGCTGCTGTCACAGTCTTGGCATGGTGGGCAGTGGGTTTTGGTATCGCATTTGGTACAAGTGCAGGTGGTTTGTTTGGTATAGATACATTCTTTCTCAACCAGTTACCGGGTGCTGATGGTAGCTACCCATTGGGCGCACCTGGTTCTACAGCTGCTATCAACACCTATACTTTGTTCTTTTTCCAGTTTGCCTTTGCTGCTACTGCCAGTACCATCACTACTGGTTCAATGGCTGGCAGAACCGACTTTATAGGTGACTTAATTTATAGTGCGATTATGGGTGCTATTAGCTACCCAATTATCGTGCATTGGGCTTGGAACTCCAATGGCTGGTTAGGCAAACTCAGTTACCATGATTTCGCCGGTGGTTCAATTGTTCATACCGTAGGTGGCTGGACAGCACTAGTTGGGGCATATTTGCTTGGGCCTCGTCCCGACCGTCCTCCTTGGGGAAAACTACCACCAGCCCATAATTTAGCCTTGGCAACTTTGGGAACGATGATTCTCTGGTTTGGTTGGTACGGGTTTAACCCTGGTTCAACCCTTGGTACTGCTAATCCAGGGTTGATTGGGTTAGTAACTATTAACACAACACTAGCAGCAGGTGCAGGCGCACTAACAGCATTAATCTTTCTGTATGTTCGTACAGGTAAGTGGGATTTAGTTTACTGTCTCAATGGTTCTCTAGCTGGTTTAGTCGCAATTACAGCACCTTGCGCTTATGTGGCTCCTTGGGCTTCTGTACTAATTGGTTTCACGGGGGGAATTTCGGTTGTATTAGGAGTGAGTTTAATTGAGTCACTCCACATCGATGACCCAGTGGGAGCATTTTCCGTCCACGGTATCAGTGGCATGATGGGTACTCTCTCCATAGGTTTTTTAGGACAAGCGGAACTCACCCTTAATCAAAAAGCAGGGCTATTTTTAGGTGGTGGGTTTGATTTGCTGGGTATCCAAATGCTGGGGA
Organism: Trichormus variabilis 0441; assembly: GCF_009856605.1. Taxonomy (NCBI): domain Bacteria; kingdom Bacillati; phylum Cyanobacteriota; class Cyanophyceae; order Nostocales; family Nostocaceae; genus Trichormus; species Trichormus variabilis. The sequence continues at coordinate 4,974,202 of NZ_CP047242.1, forward strand.
TAGTGGCGATTACGGTTTTCACCGTCGCTTTTGCCTTTCTGATGTATGGTGGCCTCAAAGCTGTGGGATACTTACGTGTTAATGCTGAAGCAGATAGTATCGGCATTGATGCTTATGAACATGGTGCTTCAGTGTGGCCTGATATTTACCCAGTTGAAGAGGTAAGCAAACTACAAGACCAGACAAAAATTTCTGAAAATAAAACTTTAGAGGAGCAATAAAATGGCCAATATTTTCAATATTTTATCTGATCAATCTTTACAGAAGTTTCTTGGAAATGATATTGACAATGTGAGGCGATCGCCCCTTTAACTCGTCAAATTTTGTTAATTAAAGACTCAATGAAGGAGACATGAATAATTGGAGAAACAATCTATAATAAATTTTTCAGAATTCCTGAAAATAATATTTACAAAAGTGCCATCAATTTCCTAAACTCCTACTTAGGTCAGTTAAATTTTCCATTTGTAAATTTGTGATGTCAATAAACAATAGCAAATAAACACTTAATTTCACCTAAGTAGTCTTTCTTTGTAAACATCCTCACACAAGAACTGATGAGAAAGAGTCTAGAAACTAGGAACTCATCACTCATTACTCTCCTTTGCTGTTAAAGATAGTTGGAAGGTTAGCAATTCGGACTCATGTACCAACAGAAATCAAGAACAAGAAATAGGCGCTTTTCTACCAGAAATTACGCTAAAAGTAGACAATCTAACTCGCAAATCCAGATATTTAATCTAGTCAAAAAACTCTCTCCCAGTTGGCAAGCTTGTATACCTCTGGCTTGTTTGATTGTTTTAGGTTGGAGTTATGTAGCAGTTGCTCAAGCTCCAGCAGCAGGGCCGACAACAGCAGAACTAAAAGTTGCGCTTGACACCCTATGGGTAGCGATCGCTGCGTTCTTAGTATTCTTTATGAATGCTGGTTTTGGTATGTTAGAAACCGGCTTCTGTCGTCAGAAAAATGCTGTTAACGTTCTTGCCAAAAACTTAATCGTCTTCGCCTTGGCAACCGTTGCTTTTTGGGCAATCGGTTTTGGGTTAATGTTCGGTGATGGTAATGATTTCATTGGCTTCAATGGTTTTTTTCTCTCAGGAGAAGATAACAGCCCGGCAACAGGTGACGCTTATAAAGGTGTGTTCAGCGCTTTAAGTTGGGCTGGCGTACCTTTAGCCGCAAAATTCTTATTCCAGTTGGTGTTTGCTGGGACTGCGGCAACAATTGTCTCTGGTGCAGTTGCCGAAAGAATCAAGTTTGTTGACTTCTTGATTTTCAGCCTTTTACTTGTAGGTATCGCCTACCCAATTACCGGACACTGGATTTGGGGCGCTGGTTGGTTAGCTGATAGAGGTTTTTGGGACTTTGCTGGTTCTACAGTGGTTCACTCAGTTGGTGGTTGGGCAGCTTTGATGGGAGCTGCATTTCTGTGTCCCCGTATTGGTAAATATCAAGATAAGCAAGTTGTGGCTTTACCCGGTCACAACATGAGTATTGCTACCTTGGGTTGCTTGATTCTGTGGTTGGGTTGGTTTGGTTTCAACCCTGGTTCTGTAATGGCTGCTGACCCCAATGCTATTACTCACATTGCCTTAACAACTAATATGGCTGGTGCTGTCGGTGGTATTGCTGCTACTATTACTGCGTGGTTGTACTTAGGTAAACCAGACCTATCAATGATTATTAATGGCATTTTGGCTGGTTTAGTTGGTATTACTGCATCTTGCGCTTACGTCAGCATTCCTAGTTCTGCGATTATTGGTTTCATTGCCGGAGTCATAGTTGTTTTTGCTGTGACCTTCTTCGACAAACTCGGTATTGATGACCCAGTAGGAGCGACTTCAGTTCACCTTGTTTGTGGTGTTTGGGGTACTCTGGCAGTTGGTTTGTGGTCGGTTGGGCCTGGTGTTTACTCTTGGTATGGTGAAGGACTTGGCCCAGCCAAGGGTTTGTTTGCTGGTGGCGGTTTAGGACAGTTGATTACTCAATTCTTAGGTGCTGCCGCAGTCGGCGGTATGACTGTACTCGTCAGTAGTATTTTCTGGTTAGCACTGAAAGCTACTTTGGGTATTAGAGTCACCAGAGAAGAAGAATTGGAAGGCTTGGATATCGGCGAACACGGTATGGAAGCCTACAGTGGATTCCTGAAAGAAGCTAGTCCTGGTGGATTTGCAGAAGGCAAGACATCTGACGGCTATTAAAGGGGAAGATTACACAATTACCTAATAAATCCTCTATAGTCCATGACCCCGGTTTCTCGTGGAAATCGGGTTTTTTTCATCTAGATTCCCATAAGGGACTTCCAGATAGGACTTACGCACCCAGATTTTTTGTTGAGGCTGGGTGTAAGGGTGTAGGGGTAGACTTTATTTACTTGGAAGCCCCTAATTGCATCTCCAGAGAGAATTATTTTTTGATTAAAATTTGTGGAAAGATAAATCAGAGTAGCTTGTAAGACAAAAATCTTTGGCTAAAAGTAATGAAATGTAACTAAGTATACAAGGTAACTGATCATCAGGGAGTAAGAAATAAACGTGTTTCAGAAAATTTTGATAACTGGGGTGATTACCCTACTACTGCTGACAATTCCTGTTATGGGTAGTGCTTGGGCGCAAGTCCCAGCAACGGCTCCACCTGCTGATACAGGAGATACAGCATTTATGCTGATTTCATCAGCCCTAGTCTTGCTGATGACACCAGGATTGGCATTTTTCTACGGTGGATTTGTACGATCGCGCAATATTCTCAATACATTGATGATGAGTTTTGTATTGATGGCGATCGTCGGCGTTACTTGGGTTTTATGGGGTTATAGTCTGTCATTTGCGCCAGGACTGCCATTTATTGGTGGTTTACAGTGGTTTGGGTTAAACGGTGTGGGGCTAGAAACCACAGGTTATCTGCAAGGTTCAGAGCCGACAAATGTGGTTTCTTATGCCGGGACGATTCCCCATCAGGCATACATGATATATCAAGCCATGTTTGCCATTATCACCCCAGCCTTAATTTCTGGAGCGATCGCCGAACGGATGAGTTTCCGTGCCTATTGCCTATTTGTGCTACTGTGGTCAACCTTTGTTTACACGCCTCTAGCCCACATGGTTTGGGCAAAAGGTGGATTATTAGGTTTGTACGGTGGCTTAGGCGCGCTCGACTTCGCCGGCGGTACAGTAGTTCATATTAGCTCTGGGGTTTCTGCCCTCGTGGCCGCAATAGTCCTGGGACCGAGGAAAACCCATCCCGATCGCCTCAGCCCTCCCCACAACGTAACATTTATTTTGTTGGGTGCTGGTTTGCTATGGTTTGGCTGGTTCGGTTTTAATGCTGGGAGTGCCTTATCTGTTGCTAGTAGCACTTCTGGCAGTTTCATTACTAATCCAGCCACAACTGCCTTTGTTGCCACCAATACCTCAGCCGCAGCTGGGGCTTTAATGTGGCTAATTCTAGAAGGAGTATTACGCGGTAAACCCACCGCCGTAGGTGCAGCCACAGGCGCAGTTGCCGGTTTAGTAGGGATTACCCCAGCCGCCGGCTTTGTCACCCCTCTAGCGTCAATTTTGATAGGTTGTATCACAGCTTTTGTTTGCTTCTATGCCGTAAGTTTCAAACACAAGTTAAATGTTGACGATGCCTTAGATACCTACCCGGTGCATGGTGTTGGTGGAACAGTTGGCGCAATTCTCACAGCCTTGTTTGCCACCGCCGAAGTTAACTCAGGCGGTAAAAACGGCGTACTCAAGGGTAATTTTGGTGAACTAGGTGTGGAACTGGCCGCCATTGTCATCGCCTATGTAATTGCAGCAGTTGGCACTTGGATAATTTTGAAGATCATTGATGCTAGCGTTGGCTTACGGGTGAAAGAAGAAGCCGAATATCAAGGTTTGGATATCAACGAACACGGAGAAGAAGCATACAACTCCGAGTTTAGCGATCGCATCGTACCGTAAAAATTTAGGCATAGCCCAAATTTGACAACTGACTAATGACTAATGACTAATGACTAATACCGATTTAAAATCTGAGTCAAATCATTGGTAGATGTCGCTAGTCGTGTCAACTGCTACAAAACACTTTCCGGCTTGGGCTTTTTTCTCACTGGTATCCAACGGCATACTGATGCTGGCTGTCATCTTGCTAATTTGGCAACAGCAGAAATTATCCATCTTTTCCAGTAATGCACCCCTCTCGGTTCCAGTTAGTCAACCCCAAGCTGTTGCACCAGAGTTAGGTCCCCGTCACCAACTCAATTACCAACAATGGGTAGATATTCTTAAACAAGAAGCCAACGTCGCTGCCGAAAAACGTCCCCAGCGCTTAAGCATAATGGCTGGGGATTCTCTAAGTTTGTGGTTTCCCGTTGAATTATTACCGGAAGATAGGAACTGGCTCAATCAAGGAATTTCTGGCGAAACCAGTCGTGGACTATTACAAAGATTGAATCTTTTTGACAAGACTCAACCAGAGACGATTTTTGTCATGATTGGCATTAATGACCTCATTCGTGGGGTCAATGATGAAGTCATTTTAGATAATCAGCGACAAATTCTCCGTTACCTGCGAAAAACTCACCCCAAAACTCAAATCTTTGTTCAGTCGATTTTGCCTCATGGGGCAGAGGACGCAACCTGGGAAGGAAAAGAAAAACTTCTAGCCATTCCCAACAGCCGTATTCAGAAGTTAAATCAGCAATTACGAAGTATAGCTACTAAACAAAGTGTTAAATATATGGATTTGTATCCCTTGTTTACTAACCAAAAAGGAAATATGCGCCCAGAATTTACCACTGATGGCTTACACCTAAGCCCTGCAGGCTACGTAGTTTGGCGCACGGCGTTACAAGTTTATCAACAGGGAGTAGACAGATAACTTTTAAATTTAAAACTTCTCTATTTTATATAAAAATTAGAGTTGAATCTTGAAAAAGTCTAAGTATCTGTAGCATTGCCCACTGTGCTGTAGTTTTGGTGGGTGATGCTTATCTTAAGCGCATTTCAAAAATCAAATACTAATCTTGTATTTTACTCACTAATACAAAACCACGAGTTTTCTGAGAAACTGAATCAACTGTATTCATGGCTTTCCATAAATCTGTTGTCTTTACCCAAACTGGTGGGTATTTATAGCGGGAAACATCCATAATTAAAAATCTATCGGTCTGCTCATTGTAAGCAGCTAAAGGTGATATATGTCCCCCCCTTTCTTGTCCAATTTCCTTACGTAAATAATTAACTATGACAAAGTTTCCGTCCTGTTTTAAATTTTCTGCTACCTGTTTTCTAAATTCTTCTATATTTGTATTGCTAGCATGATGCACTTTGACTTCTACACCATAACTAGCTATTAATCCTCCCAATTCATCGAGAGTCATACCTTGACTAGCTACTACTTCAGGCGCGATTACTGCTTTAGTTTTTTCGTTGCTGAAAAAGTTGTCTTGAGTGAATACACGGTAGGGAGAATATTGGGCTGTTTCTGGTGCATCAATTCCCAAGCTATTCAGCACCATAATTATACTAGCTACACCACAGTAAGCTTGATTAACTTGCGTAACGAACTGCATACTCAGAGGAAAGAAGTCTTCTCTTGAGCCACTTGTAAGTAATAATTTTTCTCCTTCGTTGGAATTGAAGCCAATTAAGTTAGGCGAAAGTGTCAAAGTTTGAGCCAGAACTTGGCTACTAGAAAGGCACAATCCAATAACTGTTGCTGGGATAAAGAGTTTCATGATGCTCACACACAGATGCAGAGATTTTGCTTAGAGAGTTTTGATGAGTCCTTTGGATTTACGGAACTCCCTTGCTACTTCTTTTATGTCCTGTAATTCGCCTTCAACTAAATAATTGAGTTGTCGCATTTCATCAGCAGCAATTTTACCAGTTAATTGCGCGATCGCTGTTTTTAATTGGGGATATTTTTTTAAGGTTTCTTGTCTGACAATTGGTGTTGCTTCGTACGGAGGAAAGTATTGTTGATCATCTTTGAGAACTACTAAACCCAAACGAGCAATTTGTCCATCTGTCGAGTTACCCGCTACCATATCAACTTGTTTTTGAATCAAGGCACGATATATTAAACCCAAGTCCATAATTTGTGGTGGTTTAGTAAACTTTAAACCGTAAGTCTTGGCTAACCCAGGAAAACCATCCTCTCGTTCTAAAAATTCATAGCCAAAGCCACCGCGCCATTGGGGTGTATATTGAGCCGCGTCTGTGAGAGTTTGGATGTTATAGCGCCTCGCATCTTCACCTCGAACAATGATGGCAAATGTATTTTCAAAACCTAAGCTAGGCATTACCTCTAGTTGAAACCGTTGACTATAAGCTTGTTTTAGCTTCTCGTAAACTACTTGAGGATTATTAATTACTGGTTGTTTTAATATACCAGTAAAAGCGGTGCCAGTATATTCAATATAAGCATCTATCTTGCCAGCAAGAATCGCATTATGACAAACAAAAGAGCCACCCAATCGCGGACGGCGAGCTACTTTTAAGCTAGTAGTCTCTTCAATTTGCTGTGCTAAAATTTCACCTAGAATATCTTGTTCCGTAAAGTCTTTTGAGGCGATAATAATATCGCCATTAGTTGTATTTGTGCTGGGACTACAACTAGCGATCGCCAGCACCAAAGTCAAAGATAATAAGAAAAATATTAAAAATCTTTTCATAATAAATAACCAGAAGAAAGATAATTATTTTTATATAACTTAATTACGAATTAACCTTGAATTTTTGCTCTAACAATCCAATTAATAAATCAGCCAATAAAGCAATTACCGCCGCAGGAACTGCCCCAGCTAAAATTAATTGATCATTGACTACGGCAATTCCTCTAAAAATAAAGACTCCCAAACCACCAGCACCAATGGCAGCTGCAATAGTGGCAATTCCAATAGAGATAACTGTCGCTACTCGCACCCCAGCCAAAATAACTGCCATCGCTAAGGGAATTTCTACCTGTAATAACAATTGTCTATCAGTCATACCCATTCCCCGCCCAGCTTCTCGAATCGCCGGATCTACTCCAGAGATGCCTGTATAAGTATTACGAATTAGTGGCAAAAGAGAATATAAAGCCAGGGCAACAATTGCTGGAGTCGCACCAATACCACCAATTACAGGAACGGGGATGAGTAAGCCAAACAATGCTAAACTGGGTATAGTTTGGAGAATATTAGCTATACCTAAAATCGGTTGCCGCAGTTGTTTTTGGCGCGTGATTAAAATTCCTAAAGGAATGCCAATAATAATGGCAATACTAATAGCAATACCTACTAAAAATAAATGCTCTATCGTGCGTTGTAGGATTTCTGGAGCATACTTAATTAAGAAGAAATCTTTCATGGATGGGGGACTGGGAATTAGGGATTGGGGACTGGGGAGCTATGATCAATTTTGAATTTTGTAGCTTTAGCTTCCCGCAAGGTAATTTGAATTGATCAATTAGCTAGTTTGTAGAGAATACAGGCATTGTAGAAAAGCAAGACTTTCTGGATGCTGGGAAGCAATAAATTCATCTTTGGTTCCTAAAAATACCAACTCTCCTCCATACATTAACCCAATTCTTGATGCTAAAACGAAGGCTTCTTGGATATCGTGAGTAACAAAAACCACTGTCTTACCTAATTCCTGTTGTAATCGCTGAAACTCTCGTTGCAGTTCTAAGCGTGTAATGGGATCAAGTGCGCCAAAGGGTTCATCCATCAACATAACTGGGGGATCTGCGGCTAAAGCTCTAGCGACACCGACTCTTTGCCTTTGTCCTCCAGATAATTCATGAGGGTAACGTTGAGCGAATTGTGCTGGATCTAAGCCTACCAAGTGCAGCAATTCATAAACCCGCGTCTTAATTTGTTTGGGTAGCCAGCCTTCTAAAGTTGGGACTAAACCCACGTTGCGTTCTACAGTGAAATGGGGAAATAGCCCCGTTTCTTGAATTACATAACCAATCTTGCGCCGCAGTTTAATTTCATCCCACTGATTCGTAGGTATTCCTTGAAATAAAACTTCGCCTTGGGTGGGTGTAAACAGACGATTGATTAATTTCATGGTGGTAGTTTTGCCACTACCGCTACGTCCCAGTAATACTAGTGCTTCTCCTTCGTAGATGGCAAAGTTGAGATGGGATACAAGAAGACGATGATTACGGCTAAATGTAACATCACGGAATTCAATTGTTGCTGATTTGGTTTGCGGCATAATATTCATTTTTAACTCGTAGCAGGACTGACGCAACTGGCACAATAGTAGGGTGCGTCAGATGTGGAAAATTCCTAAATTTGTACGAAATTAGTGGGACTGACGCACCCTACAGTTAGTTTGATTATCACACTTGCGTAATATCAATTCTCTATAAATTTGTATCTCAGTAGCTTTAGCTTTCGGTAGGGTATTTTGAATTTTAAATTTTGTTGGCGTAGCCTTCCCGAAGGGTATTTTGAATTGATTCATATGATTGGTCACCCAAAACATAATCTCAGTAAAAAACGCACCGTGTTATGTGGCGGTGCGTGATAACAAAGCTAAATTAATGAGTTAATTTCCAGCTAACAGTGCTTTTGTTGCTGATTCTCCAGACTTTTTCAATTGACGCGTGATTTGAAACATTAATAAACCCAAAATCCCACCGTGTCCCAGAAGTGCTAAAAAAGCGGTCATTGTTGGTATATAGCCAGTTGATGGGTACAAAATAATTATTGGTGCAGCTACAGAAAGTAACCACAGGAAAGGTTGATTGCCTGGGTTAGAAAACAACATTGCTAAAACGATTGGTGGCAAAATAATAACAGTGCCTACCATCCCATTAGCCCAAAAGAGCCTCTGTTCATTTTTCATCAATAGGAGTAGTTGAGCCAAGGCTGCATAAATGATGGCTAAACTACCTGCAAAAACTACAGATAGAAGGACAATAAGTTTATCAGATGTAGACCCTGGTACAACTAAAGTAAAGAAAATTAAACAGCTAATAGCAATTATGGCATTGATGGCGATCGCTAATATACCCGGACTTTTTTCACCCCAAATTAAATCGCTGATTAATTTGCTTTTACCTAGCTTCTGGTACATATACATATGTCGATAGCGTGACCAATCTTGTAGAGTTTGGCGGTTGGGAGTCAGTGCTGCAATCAAATACAAAAATAGTCCCAAATCCAAAAACATTAAGGTAGCTAAATTTTCCTTTAATCCCAAATAAGAGTAAGATTTATCTAGGAACTGTGATTGCCAATTGGCAAATCCCAAAGTCAGAATAACAAAGCACGAAGTTAATAAATAACTTTGCTTTTTACTCAACATAGTAGCATTTTTATCTCGATAGCAACGGTTTAGAGATTGCCAAAAAAAGTAAGTTCCAATTAAATAAACCAAGATATTGAAGCATACCATAATAGGCAAACTGCTTCCCAATGGTAGAGCAAACCAATGAATCCCAGCAAATTCAAATTCACCAGAATAATCGTTTAGAAAATAATTTGGGCTAAATAAATGAAAGATAGTAAATGGATAATTACCTGTTCTGCTATCTCGCAGTGCTGCTTTAGCAAGTAAGAGAAACCCTAAAATTAACCCACTACCTAACCAAGCTTGAAAGCCGCCTAACCAAGTACCTACCAAACCAAATAATAAGGCTCCACTATAGTAAAAAATGCTAGATACTATCAAAACTCCATAAAAACAAAGAATCTGAATTAAGGGAATTTGTGCGTTTATTCCTAAAGATAAATGAAACGGAATTGCTAGTGATAATCCAAAATACAAGAGAATGGGAACTCCTAACATTTTGCCATAGAGAATACTTTCAGGCGATTGGGGGCTAAGTCGAATAAAATTGAGTGTAGCTCGCCGTTCTTCTGTTGCTAAGTCGCTAATAAGTAAGTAAGCTCCTCCTACCAAGAGAGTCAAGATAGCAGTAAAACTGAGCAACGTAAAGACATCTTGACTCCATAGTTGCCAGTTAATTATGACACGATCATATTCATCTAACAAACAAGATGGTGAATTAAAGTCATTGGTAACACCTGTACAATATTTATGGGTGATTTCATAGGAAGAATAAGAATTGATATATTGTGCTGGTAGTTGAGTTTGGCAGTAAATAAAGAGGATGAATTGACTTAGCAAAGATACAGCAACAGCCAGCAAAATATTACGAAGTTGCCAACGCCCTTTAATTTCTCGTAACAGTTGCGGATTCCATTCGCTGAGTTTGTACATAAAATTTTGCATCATTGGCGGAACTCCAAAAATGGGCATTGATAATATTGACTAATTAAGATGCTTGTTTGTGTCCTAATTTTAAGAAGATACTTTCCAAATCTTCTTGTGTACAATGAAAGTTAGTTATGGGGATACCGGAGAGAATGAGCGATCGCAGTAATTCTGCACAATCATCTTGTGTACCAGCAAAATTAACCCTTATGCTATTTTTTCCCGGTATTTTCTCACATTGCTCGACTAATGGATAATTTTTTAATTCACTCATAAGAGATTCTAAACTACCCGATGTAGATAACATAATCTGTTGCTGAGAAAGTCGTTGGTAAAGTGCTTGCAGTGAAGCGCTTTCTACTAAAAAACCCAACTCCATAATCCCTACAGATGTACAAAGTTCGGCTAAATCACTCAAAACATGAGAAGAAATTAATATTGTCATCCCCGCTTCTTGCAACGCTTTAATGATTTGCCGAAACTGCATTCTCGCAATGGGATCAAGCCCAGAAACAGGCTCATCTAACAGCAGTAAAATGGGTTCATGAATAATCGTCCGTGCTAAACTCAAACGCTGTTTCATCCCCCGTGATAGGGTAGAAATTTGGCTTTTACGTTTATTTTCTAGTTGTATCAGTTCTAAAACTTCATGTAGGCGTTGAGTCCGGCGTGGTTCCCGCAAGCGATACAGCCTCGCAAAATAATCTAAGTAATCCCAGACTGTTAAATCTTCGTACAGAGGATAGTCATCAGGTAGGTAGCCAAGGTGACGCTTGAGAGTGGAGTTACTTTTATCAAGTCGTAGATGTTCCCCGTTAATATAAATTTCCCCTGTAGTTTGTTCCTCAGCTGCTGCTAACATTCGGATGAGAGTTGTTTTTCCCGCACCATTCGGCCCAATTAACCCATATACTTCACCCATTTGGATCTCTAAATCAACGTCATTGACGGCAATATGTCGTTCAAATTGCTTAGTTAATCCACGGGTACGAATTGCTAATTCTTTTACCATAGGGGAATACAAAAAATAAATTATCCGAAATTAATGGTTTGGTAGGGTGCGTCAGTATGAATAATTTTTGAGTAACCGATGCAGGTAATAGGTGATATTCCAGTTACCTATTACCCATTAGCAGATTCTCAATCCCCTGATGGGTGAAGAATTTTATCTGGAAGTCCATAGCTGCTGGAGTGCGCCTGTTGTTTAAACACTAACCTACCTTGTGTATACAGATTGTGCCAGTTTCGTTTCGGAAATTGAAACTGAAGTGATCTTATGTACACCAAAATAAGCTGCCTTGGGATAGATGTAATTAAGAGACATAATGATTAGTGTGACTATTTAGCACGGTTGATAACGCAAGTGAGAGAATAAAAAAGCAAACACTTGCTTTATGGTGTAAATAGCATATTTGTGATTTATCAAACCATTGGCAATTTCTATCTAATTTTGGGTTAGGGGTGAGTGGTTGTCATATGATTGAAAACTGCCGCGTCACTTGCTATGAGTCTAGGAACCCTAGTTAACTCGTGGTTCGGAGAAAAGGCACATTAAACTAGATCAAGAACAACTAGCGACTAACAACTAACATACGTAGTTTATTTAGACGAGGTAGATAAGCGGATTATTCTCATGAAAAGACTGTTGAAATATCTGAGTCTAGGTTTATTGTCTATTGGTTTTGCCGCTAAACCAGGTTTAAGTGCTGAACGTATCAGTCTTTTTTACCCTCCCTTTGGTGAATTTTCTTTACCTGTTAGTTCGTTAGAAACCTTTGCTAAGCAAGGGAAGATTGATGGTGATTTACAGTTTTATGCTCAACGTGCAACTCCCGAACAGTTGACACAACTACGGGAGTTTCTACAACAACGCTTTGATGTCACTCCTACCTTCATATCTCAAATTACTTACTCACCAATCGGTGAACAGGTTTTGCAACGCCTGGGAGACATAGTACAGACCGATTCCCGCCGCAATGGCTTTTATGCTTTGCGTTCTGCATTGATTCTATCCGCCGCCAAACCACAGGGTTTCTCAGTTATTAATGTCTTACGTAATTTTCCCAGTGATAATTTGCGGCTGAATTTCTCAGAGGGTGTGAGAATAGTTGATGACTTGTCACGATTGACCAAAAATAGGGATAGAGTGGTTGCGTCTCTGCAACAAGGTGCGGTAGCTCAGACTGTTGTTTCTAATGAGAATTTATCTAAACTACCAGATTTACGATCGCCTGGAAAGTTCCGTTGGCAAATAGTCAATTTCACCTTAAATGATACTCAGCGCAATCGCCGTTTACCAGTAGATTTATATTTACCACAAGCTAATACAGATACTCAAGGAAAACCACCTTTTCCCCTAGTTGTGATTTCTCACGGCATCGCCTCAGACCGCTATAGTTTTATTTACCTGGCTGAACATCTAGCATCCTACGGTTTTGCTGTTGCTGTATTAGAGCATCCTGGTAGTAATGCTAAACGCTTCGAGCAATATTTTGCAGGCTTGGCAAGTCCGCCAGAACCTAGAGAATTTGTTGACAGACCTTTAGATATTAAGGTGCTTCTCGATGAACTCCAGCGTTTGGAACAGTCCGATCCCAGGCTCCAGGGTAAACTCAATTTTCAACAAATTGGGGCGATCGGTCAATCCTTTGGTGGTTATACGGTTTTGTCCTTGGGAGGGGCAAAAATAAATTTTAACCAACTCAACCAGGACTGTAACCCCGAAAATTCTAGTTTGAATATATCGTTACTGTTGCAGTGTGAAGCTAATCAATTATTGCCACAAGATTATCAGTTGCAAGACAGCCGTATTAAAGCAGTCATTGCCATTAATCCTATTAGTAGCTCTATTTTTGGTGAAAGCGGTATCAGTCAGATTAAACTTCCTGTGATGATGGTAGCAGGTAGCCAAGATATTTTCGCCCCACCTGTACCCGAACAAATTCGCCCTTTTACTTGGCTTCCTAACCCCTATAAATATTTAGTCTTAATTGACAATGCTACCCACTTCACTCTCATCGGCGATTCACCCCAAGGGAAGAATGTCTTACCTGTACCAAGTGGATTGCTTGGCCCTGACAGAACTGCGGCTTATTCCTATCTCAAGGCTTTAAGTGTGGCTTTTTTACAAGCCAATCTACTCAATCGTCCTGAATATCGCTCTTATTTGCAGCCTTCTTACGCTCAATCTATTAGCCAAGCTCCTCTAAATCTGAATATTTGGCAGTCATTAACTGCTGAACAATTGATGGAAATTAGGGAGTAGGGAAGGGGTAATGAGGGGAAAGAGTTGATGTCCAGATGTTGGATACAACTTTTTTTCTAATGACAACTAACAACTGACCAATAACAATTTCAGTATTATTGCTGACGACAAACTAAGTGAAATTGTTCTGCGACAATATATTTTTTTTGTGTCTTCTTTGTGTCTTTCATATAACAAGTTTCTATTAATTCAAAACCTTTCATTTAATTGTCAGGGGATCACCACATTTATCACAAAGCATTCATAAAAACTTATATAAAAACAGATTGTTTATATATCTGATTGTTAATAAGTATTAAGAAATACTTATTAAAGAATATTGCAAGTCCTTGATTTAATTGCTAACGTGTGTGAAGGCAACGATGCTGATAAATGCTCTGATATTAGAAGAGGTAAAACCTATGAGCCATATCCATTCAGCCAAATATGTAAGAACTTGATTGCAATCTGCGAACTACAACCAATGCAGATTAGCCCATATATATCGTTGCTAGAGGCTAATTGCTGTTGTGACATTGAATGCAACTAAAAATTTGTTTTACCTCACGGTGATTAGTTAACGATGAACTGAGGTAAGACTGGGACTCTGGAGGATAAAATCCATGAATATTCGAGGTAAAGTAGCCCTGGTGACTGGGGCTTCCCGTGGAATTGGGCGAGCGATCGCTTTAGAATTAGCACAACAAGGAATACACAGATTAATTTTAGTGGCACGCGATCGCCAAAAGTTAAGAGAAGTCGCCCAGGAAGTGGAGGCTATGGGAGTCCAAGCCACAACATTGGCGATTGATTTAACGCAAGCCACCGAGGTAAACATTGCCATAGCGCAACTATGGCGCAATTACGGCCCCATTCACTTACTTGTTAACTGTGCAGGCGTTGCATACCAAAGTTCATTCTTGCAATCAAAACTTCCCCAAGTTCAAGAAGAACTTTCTGTAAACTTATTGGGAATGTATACCCTCACCAGCCTCATCGCCAAACGTATGGCTAGCCAAAGACAAGGAACTATTGTCAATGTTTCCAGCTTAATGGGGAAAGTAGCTGCACCAACAATGGCGACTTATTCAGCCACAAAGTTTGCTATCTTAGGCTTTACCCAAGCCTTGCGCCGCGAACTTGCTGAGTACAACATCCAGGTGAAGGCGTTATTACCATCCCTCACCGACACAGATATGGTGCGTGACTTAAAACTATTTCGCTGGGTGATTCCCATGACACCCCAGGAAGTAGCCAAAGCGTTAATTACTGGACTAGAAAAAGATGCACCAGAAATTTTAGTAGGATGGCAAAGTCATTTAGCCGTGTGGTGTCAACGTTTAGCCCCTTGGTTACTGGAATTGGTTTTAAAAATTGCCACACCACCAGCTATTAGACAACAACAATCTGACGAAAACTTGAGCTTTTGGGCAAAAATCCAGCGTTTTGGCGATTTCTTCTTTTCTGGAAACAAGTTTCCCTTCGTATTCGCCCGTAAAACCTGACGTAAATCTCTAATTATTTCCCAAATTCCCTCAGTTACAAGCTGATGGAATTTTTTGGCGACATCACACCAATTCAAATTGGTATTACGAATTACGAATTACAAATTACGAATTAACAATGACCCATTACCAACTACCATAATCAATACTCATTGTTGCGGAGCAACTAAAATGCTGTTCTTACAAAATACTCCCTTGCCAGAAATTATTGATGGTTTGCCAAATATATCTGGTTGGGAAGCTGAGGTTCTCTCTGTTGTTAACAATGATGCGCCAGTCTTCTTACCCACCACGAATATTAAGTTAGAAGATGTGAATGCAGTATTTGCGATCGCTCTACATATGCACCAACCAACTATACCAGCAGGTGATGGTGGTGAACTGATCAGCAATCTGCAATATATGTTTGCACATCCCCACGAAGGCGACAACCACAACGCCGGGCCTTTTGCCTATTGTTACAGCCGTATGGGAGAATTCATCCCTGAACTAGTCAGCCAAGGTTGCAATCCCCGTGTGATGTTGGATTACTCTGGTAATCTTTTGTGGGGACTCCGGCAAATGGGGCGCAATGATGTCTTAGATAGTCTCAAGGGTGTTACAGGCGATCGCACATATCAACCTCATGTAGAATGGCTAGGGACAATGTGGGGTCATGCTGTTGTTCCTTCCACACCAATCAAAGATATTAAATTGCATATCTTGGCATGGCAACAACATTTTGCAGCAATTTTTGGCTGGGAAGCATTAGCCAGAGTTAAAGGTTTTTCTCCGCCAGAAATGCACCTCCCAAATCACCCTGATACATTATTTCAATTTGTCAAAGCCCTTAAAGAATGCGGTTATCGCTGGTTACTTGTCCAGGAACATACTGTAGAAACAATCGATGGGCAATCTCTAACTAATAGACATTTACCCCATCGTTTGCTTGCCAGAAATTCCCAAGGTGAAACTATTAGTATCATTGCCTTAATTAAAACCCAAGGTTCTGATACTAAATTAGTTGCTCAAATGCAGCCATACTACGAAGCGAAAACTTTATCAAAGCGTCGATTAGGCAATGTAGAAATTCCCCCCATAGTCAGTCAAATTGGTGATGGTGAAAATGGCGGCGTGATGATGAATGAATTTCCCAGCGCCTTCAAACAAGCTTGGTGGGATATGGTAAATCATGGTGGTGGAAAATCCGGTGTTGTCGGGGTATGTGGCACAGAATATTTAGAGTTAATTGAGGCGGCTGGTGTTAAACCTGAAGACTTTCCTTCTTGTCAGCCGGTGGGACAACACCAAATCTGGCAGAGAGTTGCACCAGACAATAATCAACCGGAAGCTGTGGAAAATGCCATTCAAGAAATCAAGCAAATTAATCCCAACTTTCACTTAGAAGGAGCTTCTTGGACAAATCATATTAGTTGGGTGAGGGGATACGAAAATGTTTTATCTCCCATGTACGAATTGAGTAGTTTATTTCATCAAAAGTTTGATAATTTATTACTCAACAATTCATATTCATCTATTACCAAACAACCTGATTATCGCCAAGCGCTGTTATACAATCTCCTTTTGCAGACAAGCTGTTTTCGCTATTGGGGGCAAGGTGCTTGGACTGATTACGCCCGTGAAATTTATCAACGTGGTAAGAGTTTGTTGACATCATGATTTTATTTAGATGACTATTTATAAAGTAAATATTAAGTAGTGTGTGTTACGGCTATGAAAGATTTGGGACTGAGAGACAAAAAAATTTAGCCGTAACGCACCATCTGTGAGGCGGTGCGTTAGGCGCGAGAATAGTTATTTTGTAACCAATCATCAGGGAAATAAGCGCCTAACACACCCTACTGATTGCTTGTCAACTGGAAAAAATTACACCAAGTTTAAGAAATTAGCCCTAAGAGAGTTGAAGTGATAACTTATATGATTAGTTGCCCAGAAGGGCGCAAATTATGAAAAGCTTTTCATCTCTGTTTGGTAAGACTAAAAAAAATAAATTAGCTCGCTTTACAACTCCATTAATAGCTGCACTGGCGTTAGCTGGGGGGATTAACTCTGCTCATGCCGCTAACATAAAAACATCCGCGCCTACAGAAATTTCTTCAGCATCAGTCCGAGTAGAACCGACAAAACCAGCTATTGTTAAGTATCAGGCGGCAGGGGTTGATCCTTTTGTACTCATTCCCATTGTGCTAGTTGGCGGTTTAGTAATATTTGTCCCCTTATTTTTTGGCGGTTTAGTTGTTATTGGCGAACGCGAGGTTGGTGTCGTCGTCAGAAAGTTTACGATTTCTGGAAAGGGTTTGCCAGCCGGACAGTTGATAGCCCTCAATGGTGAAGCAGGTTTACAAGCAGATACTCTTGCCCCTGGTTGGCATTGGGGTTACTGGCCTTGGCAGTACTCTGTACGTAAAGAGCCTGTAGTTGTTGTGCCTCAAGGTGAAATCGCCGTTATTGTGGCGGCTGATGGTGCATCAAACCCACCAGAGAGGATTTTAGGTAAAATCGTCGATTGTGATAACTTCCAAGATGCCCGAAAATTCCTGACTCAAGGTGGTGAAAAGGGTCGGCAAATGGGATTTCTCACGGCAGGGACATACCGCATTAATACTGCCCTGTTTAAAGTCATCATGGCAGCCAATGCTAGTAGCCACGGCATGAGTCCCGAACAGTTGCGGGTGTATACTGTTGCTTCTGACAAGGTAGGTATTGTTACTACCTTGGATGGTATACCCATTAATGTAGGTGAAATTGCTGGGTCAGTAATTACTGGACATGATAATTTCCAAAATGGTCAAAAGTTTCTGGATGGTGGCGGACGTAGGGGTTTACAAGAACAGATTCTACTTTCTGGTTCCTGGAACTTAAACCCTTGGTTTGTCAATGTTGAGCAAGTACCAATGACGGAAATTCCCATCGGTTATGTGGGTGTGGTGATTTCCTTCGTCGGGAAAGCCCAAGAAGATGTAAGCGGTGCAGCTTTCACCCACGGTAACTTGGTGAATCCTGGTCATAAGGGCGTATGGGTTGAGCCGTTGTATCCGGGTAAACACCCACTCAACACCCGCATCATGAAAGTGGAGTTAGTGCCGACTATTAATATAGTGTTGAACTGGTCAGGACGGACTGAACGCCATAAATACGATGCCAATTTAGAAGCTTTGACAGTGCGTTCTAAAGATGGGTTTGCCTTTGATTTGGAAGTGTCGCAAATCATCCATGTCGGCGCTTTGGATGCACCCAAGGTAATTTCTCGCGTTGGTTCTATGCAGAATTTGGTTGATAACGTTCTAGAACCAAGTATTGGCAACTATTTCCGCAACTCGGCCCAAGATTACACCGTGTTGGACTTCTTAAACGCCCGGAGTGAACGACAAGTAGAAGCATCTGAATATATCAAAGCAGCGTTGCGGACTTATGATGTTCAAGCAATTGATACCTTGATTGGGGATATTCAGCCGCCAGCGTCGTTGATGCAGACACAAACAGACCGGAAAATTGCTGAGGAAGAACGCAAAACCTACGAAGTTCAGCAGATGGCACAAACCCAACGTCAACAGCTTGTGCGGGAAACAGCCCTGGCTGATATCCAACGAGAAATGGTGACATCAGAACAGAGTGTGCAAATCGCTGAACTCAAAGCCCAAGCGCAAATTAAGCAAGCGAACGGTGAAGCAGAGGGAACGAAACTCCGGGCTATCGCTGAAGCGGAAGGTATCCGGGCAACAGGTAACGCGAAAGCGGAAACTTACAGTCATGGTGTGCAAGCATTGGGTATACAAGGCTATACGGCAATGCAAATGATGCAGATTATCGGCGATCGCAATGTTCGTTTAATTCCTGATATCCTGGTTGGTGGTAATAATGGCAGCACTAATGGCTTAGTTGACGGCTTGCTGTCGATGATTTTGTGGAATCAAACTAATAAAACAGGTGAAGTTACACCACTACCAACTACCACCCCACCACTATCACCAAACGGTAATTCTCAGTTGGTTGTAGAGTTGCCTAAAAATGAGTAAGTCGGCGTGAATTCTCCCTGACGCGGAGAGAGGCTTTAAAATTCCCCCTTCCCTTGTAGGATACTGTTGGCGAATTATTGAGGGGTTAAGCCCCTCAAGAGTTTGGAACAGTGGAAAAAAGAGAATAAGTATATTGAGCGTAGCATCTACAAAGATTATGACCCTGCACCCGCGTGATATGTCGCAGATTCCTGAAACAACAGCGCAAGTAGCCCGGAATTCATTTCCCAAAGGGAACATATATATGAAGATGCGGGATGAAATAGGAGTGTTATATAAGGATGAGGATTTTGTCAAACTTTACCGCGCAGATTGTGGTCAAAGTGGAATATCAGCAGGACAACTGGCATTAGTGACAGTAATGCAATTTATCGAAGGTTTAACGGATAGACAAGCGGCGGATGCAGTGAGGGGTCATATTGATTGGAAATACGCACTATCGTTGGAATTAAATGACCCAGGGTTTGATTATTCAGTACTTTCAGAATTTCGTCAGCGATTAATCAAAGCAGGACGAGAGCGAGAGTTACTCAACCAAATGCTAGCTCGTTTCCAAGAACTAGGTTGGCTCAAAAATCGCGGCCGTGTCAGAACTGATTCAACTCACGTATTAGCCGCAGTACGACAGTTAAATCGTTTGGAATTAGTGGGAGAAACTTTACGTCATACCTTAAATGACTTGGCTTATTTTGCCCCTGATTGGCTCAAATCGAGAGTTGACGTTGATTGGTTTGAACGTTACTCCCTGAGATTTGAGCAATACCGCTTGCCCAAATCAAAAGCCGAACGTGAGAAATTGAGGCGAAAAATTGGTGAGGATGGTCATCATTTGCTATCCGCTTTGTATGCAGACTCAACTTGTAATTGGCTGTGGCAGATTCCATCAGTGGAAACATTACGTATAGTTTGGGTGCAACAATACTATATTCAATTGCAACAAGTCTATTGGCGAGAACAAGATAACTTACCACCAAATAGACTACAGATTGAATCTCCTTACGATGTTGATGCACGCAATTCCAGCAAGCGAGAAATCAACTGGACTGGTTATAATCTGCATCTGACAGAAATTTGTCACCCCATACTGCCAAACTTAATTATCAATGTGGAAACGTCCGTGGCCACAAGTGCGGATGTTGAGATGACACCAGTAATTCATTCTCGTTTAAACCAGAACAATCTTTTGCCACAAGAACATGTTGTCGATACTGGCTATGTCAATGCTCAAAACTTAGTCGATAGTCAATCCCATTTTCATGTTGATTTAGTAGGAAAAGTTCCCCCCGGAACTAGTTGGCAAGCAACAGCACAATCCGGCTTTGAGCAAAATTGCTTCACTATTCATTGGGATTTGATGCGTGTTGATTGCCCAATGGGTAAACAAAGTAAGTCCTGGCGTACAACTGTCGATAGCCATGACAATCCAGTAGTCAAAATACAATTTGACAAATCCGATTGTTCGCTTTGTTCAAGTCGCTCAAAATGCACTCGCTCCAAAAAACTACCGCGTCTTCTGACCCTCAAACCACAGGAACTACATCTTGCATTACATGATGCTCGCATTCGCCAAAAAACTGAATCTTTTCAACAAATTTATCACCAACGTGCTGGCGTTGAAGGCTTGATTTCCCAAGCTACTGGTCGCTACCAATTACGCCGTTGTCGCTACATTGGTCTTGCCAAAACTCTCTTGCAGCATGTCATTACTGCTGCTGCTATCAACTTCAGTCGGATGTGGGATTGGTGGCAACATGTCCCATGCAGTCAGACTCGCGTTTCTCACTTTGCTCGAATTGCTCCCACTGCCTCATAGTATTCCTGATTTTCTATTTTGTGATGATTGGTTTTGCCCTCTATCAATTCGCCAACAGTATCCTACAAGGGAAGGGGGTTAGGGGGTTAGGTTTCATTTATACTTTTACTATAGAGCGATCGCCCTCAGAACACGAAACTTCAGCCTCAGAACACGAACAACGCTGTTAATTTCTTGAGCGATCGCCTGTCACTATGACAATTATCATGATTTAAGTGAGAAGCGATCGCCATAAAACCCGAACATTTGAGCTTGGAACGAGAATTGCCGGGGTTGAAACGAAAACGTTTTAGTTTTAAATGAGAATCGTCAGGGTTGAAATGAGAACGTTTTAGTTTTAAATGAGAATTGCCGGGGTTGAAACGAGAATGATGGTGTTTATTGTTTGAGCGATCGCTTGTCATCATATATTTATTATGGATTGGGTGGGGTGCAATGCCGGCTGCTGGCTACGCCAACGTATTCTTACCCTAAATTCCATTCCCCTCATCACTCCTTTTTACAAACCTGCTTATCACTCTCACTCAAATTTGGCGCATAAATTAAATAGTTACGCAACCACCCACAACCCCGTGCCAGTAATTGCTCTAAACTTTCCACCTGCCACAGCCGCGCTGTCTTGTCTCTAGAGGCGGTGAGGATGCGCTGCCCATCCGGGCTAAAGGTGGCACTGTTGACCCAATCCTCATGCCCTTGGAACTTGGCAATTTCCCGACCCTGTAAGTCCCACAACCGCGCTGTCTTGTCTCTAGAGGCGGTGAGGATGCGCTGCCCATCCGGGCTAAAAATGGCACTGTTGACCCAATCCTCATGCCCTTGGAACTTGGCAATTTCCCGACCCTGTAAGTCCCACAACCGCGCTATCTTGTCTCTAGAGGCGGTGAGGATGCGCTGCCCATCCGGGCTAAAAATGGCAGTTATGACATCACCCTCATGCCCCTGGAACTTGGCAATTTCCCTGCCCTGTAATTCCCACAGCCGCGCTGTCTTGTCAGATGATGCAGTGAGGATGCGCTGCCCATCCGGGCTAAAACTGGCACTGATGACCAAATTCTTATGCCCCTGGAACTTGGCAATTTCCCTGCCCTGTAAGTTCCACAACCGCGCTGTGCTGTCACTTGAAGCGGTGAGGATGCGCTGCCCATCCGGGCTAAAGGTGGCACTGAAGAGCCAACCCTTATGCCCCAACTCAGCGATTTGTCGACCCTGTAAGTCCCACAGCCGCGCTGTTTTGTCATCGGAGGCGGTGAGGATGCGCTGCCCATCAGGGCTAAAGATGGCACTGAAGAGCCAACCCTTATGCCCCTGCAACTCAGCAATTTGCCGACCCTGTAAGTCCCACAACCGCGCTGTCTTGTCAGGTGAGGCAGTGAGGATGCGCTGTCCATCCGGGCTAAATGTGGCACTGCTGACCACATTCTCATGCCCCTGCAACTCAGCAATTTGCCGACCCTGTAAGTCCCACAACCGCGCTGTCTTGTCAGGTGAGGCAGTGAGGATGCGCTGTCCATCCGGGCTAAATGTGGCACTGCTGACCACATTCTCATGCCCCTGGAATTTAGCGATTTGCCAACCCTGTAAGTTCCACAACCGCGCTGTCTCGTCTCTAGAGGCGGTGAGTATGCGCTGCCCATCCGGGCTAAATGTGGCACTGTTGACCCAATCCTCATGCCCCTGCAACTCAGCGATTTGCCGACCCTGTAAGTCCCACAACCGCGCTGTCTTGTCAGATGATGCAGTGAGGATGCGCTGCCCATCTGGGCTAAATGTGGCACTGTTGACCCAATCCTCATGCCCCTGCAACTCAGCGATTTGCCGACCCTGTAAGTCCCATAACCGCGCTGTCTTGTCAACGGAGAGGGTGAGGATGCGCTGTCCATCTGGGCTAAATGTAGCACTGATGACTGAATTCTCATGCCCCTGGAACTTAGCGATTTGACGACCCTGTAAGTCCCATAACCGCGCTGTTTTGTCAGATGATGCAGTGAGGATGCGCTGCCCATCCGGGCTAAAGGTGGCACTGAAGAGCCAACTCTTATGCCCCTGGAACTTAGCGATTTGCCGACCCTGTAAGTCCCACAACCGCGCTGTCTCGTCAACGGAGGCGGTGAGGATGCGCTGCCCATCTGGACTAAAAGTGGCACTTCTGACCCAACCCTCATGCCCCTGTAACTCAGCGATTTGCCGACCCTGTAAGTCCCACAACCGCGTTGTCCTATCACCGGAAAGGGTGAGGATGCGCTGCCCATCCGGGCTAAAGGTGGCACTGATGACCGAACTCTCATGCCCCTGGAACTTAGCGATTTGCCGACCCTGTAAGTCCCACAAACGCGCTGTTTTGTCAGATGATGCAGTGAGGATGCGCTGCCCATCTGGACTAAAGGTGGCACTGTTGACCGAACTCTCATGCCCCTGGAACTTAGCGATTTGCCGACCCTGTAAGTCCCACAAACGCGCTGTTTTGTCAGATGATGCAGTGAGGATGCGCTGCCCATCTGGACTAAAGGTGGCACTGTTGACCCAATTCTCATGCCCAGCCATGACTGTCATACCCCGCACGTTATCTAAAATTGTCTGTAAAGCCAACACTGGGCTAGCCGCCGGGTAGTCCTTAAGTTGCTTGATTCCCTGCTTGTCTATTAAACTTTTTAACTCTCTACCATCCCGCATTGCTGCCAGCAAAGCACCTATTTGATTAAACTCAAAGCGGTTAATATTGGCCACTCCTGACCGTTCCAGCCGTGTACCTGTCAAGGCAATTTCTCGTTCTGCTTCTGTCTTTTTCAGGTTATCTTGCGCCCGTTTTTGCTGTGCTTCCGCAGTTTTTAACCCCACCAAAGCCTGTCGTTGTTGTTCTCTCGCTTGTCGCAAGTCGTTTTGTGCCTTTTCTACTTGTCCCCGCGCCTGCTTTTCTTTATCTTGTGCTTGTTTCAGTTGTTGATTTGTTGCATTTAGCTGTTGCTTGGCAGTTAGCTGTTGCTGTTTTAAATTAGCCGTCGCATCCTGGAGATTTTTATTAGCATCAATCACCTTTTTATTAGCATCAACAACTCGCTGCTGTGCCGTTGCGAGTTCTCGTTCTTTCTGTTGTTTCTCTCTATCAATTTTGTCCCGTTCGGTTCTCGCATCAGCCAATTGTTTATTACTTCGCCCCGCCAACACTCCCAAACCTACCGCCGCCACAACAGAAATAATCAACAGCACCGAAGCAATAAAAACTCTTTGCCGAGCTTTTTTATTAGCTGCTGTTAAAATTTCTTGTTCTTTGCGTGCCAGTGCTAAACTTTTTTCAACTTCTCGCTTTTGTAATTCCTGACTAGCATCTAAAAATCGGTCATCAACATCAGTTAAATTTTTCCCAATGCGCCAAGCCAAAGCCTCTTGTAATGCTTGTCCACGTAACAGGCGCGATTCATCTTGATAATTAGAAGCCACCCAAGCATTAAACGTATCAGAGTATGGACGCAACCCAGCCAAAATATTCTCACACCACTCTTGCTGAAACACCTCTGCATAGATGCGGTTATAAATTCGCAATTTGCCATCCCGCCGCACTACTAACCCAGTCAACCGCAGCATCATCTGGTCATAACTATCATCAGCAACAAGCTCACTTTGCTGCAAAATCTGCTGATATAACCCCAACAGCCGCCCGGTGCGCTGTTCCCCACTCCGCATGATTCTGTCACGAATTGTCTTTAAATGTTCTGGTTCGTCTTGTCCTTCCCAATTTTCAATAATCCGGTTTTTGACTACCGTTGCAACTAAATTTTCAATTGATGATTTCTCTTTGTTTTCACCAGACGCGATGAATCGCGTCTCTACAAGGTAATCTGCGATTAATAAATTACAAACTTTTTGGGTTAAAAATGGCTGTCCTCCTGTCCACGCCAACACCGCCGCTATGATTTCTTGGGGATTACCTAACGCGGCTAAACCTTGGGCTAATGGTTCAGCTTCGGCTAACTCAAAACCTGTTAAATCAATTGCCCTACCAATATTAAAAGGTGTGCGTCCTTTATCTTGAATCAAGTCTGAGGGCGTAGACACCCCAATTAAGGCAAATGTGATGCGATGATATTCAGGATGATCCGCCCTTCGGTTATAACAATCCCGAATCACGGCAAAAAAATCATCGAGATTAAAATCAAGGCTTAAAACACTATCAATTTCATCAATAAAAATAACTATATTTTCGGTAATTCTTGGCAATAAAACCGTTTCAATAAACTTACTAAAACGCTGCACAGGTGAAAGTAAACCGTTGTTATTCCACCAAGTTTCTAAATCGAAATCAGTATATAAATTAAAGTATCCTACCAAGGTATCAATCACCCCTGCATACCATTGTTCCGGCGTAATCTCAGCCGTCCCAATAGCGGTAATATCCACAGCCGCACAAGCAAACCCCTCCGCCTGCAATCGCCCCATCACCTGCACCCGCAAGCTAGATTTCCCCATTTGGCGGGAGTTGAGGACATAACAAAATTGTCCAGCCTTCAAGCCTGTATATAAGTCTTCATCAGCTTGTCGTTTGACATAAGTTGGCGCATCTGCGGGAAGGCTACCGCCAACTTGATACTGATACTGCATACATTGGGGGTGTAGGGGTATAGGGGTGTAGGGTGTGTCAGTGCAAGAAAACTTAGCTGTACCTAGAAATTATTTATACTGACGCACCCTACTGACTGGATTTAGATCCCCGACTTCTTTAAGAAGTCGGGGATCTGGGGGATCTGGGCAATTTATTTGTTCAAACCTAAGCGATCGCTAAAATATTTACTATATAAATTACACAAAGACATAACTTTATTTCCTTCAAATTTTACTAAGCCCATACTGCGGAGTTTAAAGGCTGCTGTTGTTCCCACATCCACAGGATAATCTACTGTTACCACTTGCTTGAGTGCTGCCAGTAATTGCTCATCATCTTGTAAACTCAATAAATGGCGGCGTAAATGGTCATTATAGGGGCCTGCTTCTGTGGGGGCGATGTGTTGGAGTTGGTCTAAGGTCATCCTGTCTTGGGCAATTTGATAAAGCGCTACCCTGACTAAATAAGGATGTCCACCCACCAACATCATTAACTGTTCCACCTGGAAATTAGTCCAAGTGAGTTGATGACGCTGTAATAAATCTTGTACTTGTAGTTGATTCAACTCTGGTAAATCTACAGGGAAACCGACATTAAAAGGCGACTGATTGATATTTAAAGGAATGTACACCTCCTTAGAATGCACAATGATTAACCGGAGATTTTTCCAAACTGCGTCATTTTTAGCACGCTCATGCCAAGCCCGCAGCAACCCGAAAAAATCTGTAGCAATTTGGGGATGTTTGAAAATTTCGTCCACTTCATCCAAACCCAAAGCGATGGGACTATTAATTTCCGGTAACAAATATCTTTGAAAGTAATTTGTACACTTGTTCTTACTTCCCAAAACACCTTGCCAATAGTCGCTTAACTTTTCGGGCAGATTGAGACTATCAGTAATGCTGGCACAGAACCACTGTAAAAATAGATCCAAACTGCCCAAAAACTCTGCATCGGCTGACTGGAGGTTCACTGAGGTGGTTTTGCAGCCATGTTTACTAGCGTGATCCAGCACCCTGGACATCAATGAACTTTTGCCCATTTGTCGCGGTGCTTTCATCCGAATCAAAGCCCCGGATTGCATAATTTGTCGGTAACAGTCTGCTTCCACTGGCGGACGTTCCACATAAAAAGCTGAATCTAGAGGAACTTGCCCCTCTGGAATTTCTAAGGCTACAGCAGGCGTTATTTGAGATGTCTGTGCTTGATGTTTGCGACTTTTGAGGACTGGTGTAGAAGATTCAGGAATGCTGTTGAGATCAATAGCATTACAGCCAAACTCATAAGCCGTCTCATAAGATTTATTAGCTCCTAGAGCATCATAAAACCCAATGGCAAAAGCGATCGCTGCCACATCCCCAATTCCCTGATTCATCCCCATCACACAATCAATGTGTTGGTGAATCGCCTCCGCTTGCACCTCGCTATAACAGGCGTTTAATAATACGCACTCAATTTTGTCTTTAAATAACCCAAATAGATCAGCCAGTGCTTCTGTACTTACCAGTTGGCCTTCCTCAGCATCATTTTCCAGTATCAAACCCTGATGACCAACACCATGACCAGAAAAATGCACAATGTGCGGTTCATAGTCTAAAAGCGCCCTGCGCAAATCTTCAGGACGCACAGCCCATTTAGTAATAATGTCAAATTTATCTCGGTTTCTCGCACGTTCTAATCCTGTCTGAATTTCCCTGACTTCCTTATCTAAACGCAGTAAGCCGGTATTTGTGGGATTAGCTGACAAAATCAGAATCTTTTTCACAGTAATTTTGACTAGATAAATACTGACTGCTGGTATAGGTGTAGTCTACTACTAAAACGTGGGTAAAAAGACTTGATGGCTTTTCTACACGGTTGCAAAATTGATGTGTTATAACATACTAAATTGTTACGCAAGATGTGTTTTAAAACACTATTTGTGAATCGGGACTGAATAAAAACTTATTCTCATAGTCCTTATTTAAAAGGTTTATGGAAATTAAGCTTAATTTCCGTGCCTGCTAAGACGTATTGTATTTTACTGTGTAAATTACTGAAGACACAATCATGATTACTACCGACATCACTAGTCTTGAACAGCAACCCCAAAAAGGAATTTCCTCCAGTCTAGAAGCCCTCTCCTCCTTAACTGGACAAAAAACACTGTTCATCCTCAAACTATTGGAATATTTGTTAGCAGCAGCTTTTGTTTGTGCTGGTATTGTCCTCACCGTTTATGCAGATAACAAAAACTTGTTAATTAGTGGAATCATTGCTTTAACGATTCTGAGTTTCTTGTTTCTGTTCAACAGACAATTATTTCAAGACTCACAAAATACCGCTTATCGGTATAGTATTATCAAAAAAGCAGAACTTTATAGTTATTTATTAAATAACAGTAATTCTGTTTTTGATAGTAATCAGATAGTTCCTGCCAGAGAAAAAGCTTTACAGTATTGCCAAGATTTAATTGACGATTATAAAAAGGCTCGTAACCTTTCTCGCAATCTTTATTATGTTTTGCAAATTTCCACTGTTATTCTATCAGGCATCACCCCAATTTTAGTTTTGGTAGATAAACTAGAAGCAGGGCAAGCTTGGCTAAAATGGCTACCTGTAATTTGTCCCGCTATTGCCTCAATCGTTGCGAGTATTGTCACCTCATTTCCTTTCCAAAAAAATTGGGTGGCAGCTAACACAACTTTGGAATTATTAGAGGCTGAACAAGAAAAATTCATTTTGGGCGTGACACCAGCTTATCGTTGCTATGACTTATCCGACACTAGTCAGCAGCAACAAAAAGCCAGCCAAGCGATAGAACAATTTATTGTGCAAGTCAATAATATTCATCTCCAACAAGTGCAACAAGCTAGCGAAGTACAACAGGAGAAGAAAGAATCAGAAAAAACTAACACTAATAACTCTGAAACAGATGACAAGAGTTAACCCTAATTTGTAATGACTGTTGCGTCAGTTTTTATTAGCTGCCGCTATGTAATGTGAGCTAGATGACCTCTCCTCAACCCCTCTCTCTTGAAAAGTTCTGATATCGCCGGAAGCCGGCGCACCCTGCGGAAAGCAAGCTACAGACTTTTCGCTCCGACACGGAGAGGGGTTTCAATATTAAATAGCTTTAAAGTGTCTGTAGGGTGGGCAATGCCCACCGTATCATGGTTGTGGTGGGCATTGCCCACCCTACACGTATTTCTAATAATTAAATCAAGATACCTTATAAATACTGTTCTTCTCCTAACCCCTACACTCCTAAACCCATTCACAGCAAGAGTTTGACTTTTTCTTAATGAAATTCCCCTTACGTCCTATGGATACACACATTGGTGTTCCCACAATTGGGTCAGAAACAATACGACACTCTAAGCCGGAACTATTTACACCATATCCTCAGTCATTACCTGCTTAGGTTCTCCAGCAGTGAAAATTCGACCTTGTTTGACGACAACTAGATGATCTGCATAACGACAAGCCTGATTTAAATCATGCAGCACCATGACAAGTTCTAGACTTCATCGTCTTTCACAACTGAATGTTATAGATTAGGAGATAAGCACGCCGCTTCAAAAATTGACCAACAAATCAGGATAGTTGTGATGAAGAATCAATTTGTTGTATCCTTTCTTTTGAAAAGCGCTTTAGTCTTTTCGCCTTTTCTGCTGTGTGCTGATATTAGCCGTGGACAAGCTACAGTATCTATCTCTCAACAAAAAATACTTGCTCAAGCATTAACAAATCAGGAAAGAGAAGAGTTAACAAGATTACGTGCAGAAAAGAGCGATCGCGCCCAAATTCAAGCTGATTTTGAGCAAGCCTTTAGCCGTACAACCGTCCTGCTCAATATCTGGTTAGTCATCCTTAGTTTATTTCCTGTCGCCATTATTGCTCTATTTTGGTTGTTAAGACGAGTAGCCATTCGAGAAATTGTGAATAGAGCAATGTCACAATTCGAGGGAGTAGACAAACTAGAAACTCAGTTAATCATCGTTAAACAAGATGCTGAAAATCTCATCCAAGATACAAAAAGTATCAATCGCCTTTTAGAAAGAGAAATTGATTCCTTACAGCAAAAGATTAAAATTGAGCAAGAAAATTTATCTCTTGTAACATCCGAGTTACTGCAAGCAAAAACAGATAACTTAGCGCAAATAGCAACAGAGATTGCTACTTTTCAAAGTAAGGTAGAGAGTTTATTTGGGGAATTTTCTCATAGATTAACTCAATCTGAGTCAGATACTCAAAAGCTCAAAGATATGACTTTAGAAAATATAGTTAAGATAGAGTCGCTACTTGAGCATCAACTTGCAGAACTACAAAAAGAAGCTGAGAAACACCAAAAGACAGTTTTAGGGGATATAGATACTGCTGGGTTTGATTTTAAGAATTATCTGATAAATTTACAGGCAGAAACTCAGAAATATAAAAATAGTATTTTTGATGATTTGTCTCGCCTGCAATCAGAATTACAGGGGTATTTACAACAACAGAAAGATATTCAGCTAGGAAATATTCAAGAAGTCGCCAATATTTTTAATAACCAAGTCTCAGAACTGCAATTAGAAGCCCAAAAGCAAAAATATTCACTGGATAATAATTTAAACAAATTGCAGACAGATACACAAATACATAAAGATGAAATTATCCAGCGTTTAGAAGAACTGAAAGATTTATTCCAAGCTCAAGTTGCTGAATTACAAATACAGACTCAGCAAGAGTTAGCATCATATCTATCTGAACTCAAAATAGATACTGAAAATAGTAAAGAGAAAATTATTGAGGAATTAGAAAAATATGAGTCAGATTTTATTTCCCAATTTTCGGAATTACAGTTTAATGCTCAACAACAAAAGTTGCTGATTTTAGAAAAGCTAGAGAGATTAGAAACAGATTTTGTCAACCAACTCTCAGAGCTACAATTAGATGCTCAACGGCGTAAGGATATAATTCTGCAAGAGTTGATAGAAAATAAACTTCCTGTGATTGTGGAAGCACAACCTATACACAAAGCTCAATCAGAAGTTTTAGTAAATGAAAATGAACAGCCACAATTAAGCTTTGATGAATGTATTGAACAGGGAGATAGTCTGTTTTCTCAAAAGAGTTATGAAGAAGCGATCGCCTATTACGAACAAGCTATTAAACTCCAACAAAATAATGCTGTAGCTCGGTTTAAGCATGGCTTAACTTCTGCAAGGTTGAAACGCTTTAAAGATGCGATAAAATCTTATCATCAGGCTATTAAGATGCAACCAAACTATCATCAGGCTTGGTGTGATCTTGGTGTGGCTTTTGGAAATATCCGCCGACATCAAGAAGCATTTGCCGCCTTTGATAAAGCTACGCAAGTTAAACCTGATGATACAGTTGCGTGGTCAAATCGCGGCTTGGCTTTGATAGAATTAGAAGAATATGAAGAAGCGATCGCCTCTTTTGATAAAGCCTTAGAATTACAACCGAACTCTGCGAAAATTTGGGACAAACGCGGTTACACTCTAGTCAGATTAGGTCGTGATGATGAAGCAATCACCTCTTTTAATCAAGCTTTAGAAATTAAACCAGAATACGCAAGTGCTTATTATAACAAAGCCGTCTGTTATGCACTGCAACGAGATGTTGAATCATCTCTAGAAAATCTGCAACAAGCCATTACTCTAAATCCCAAATATAAAGAAGATGCTGCCACTGATATAGATTTTGATGAGATTGCAGATGATGAAAAATTTAAACAATTAATTGCAACTCCGTAGGAATTATTTAAGAAAGTGCAAGTAATATTTTACAGAGGTTCACACTCATATCTACCTTTAATTTCCTGATTAAAAAATTCACCAATAGAATCTGCTGATTGTAAATCTCGCCAAGTCTCTGGCTCTATTCCTGAATATTGATAAACTGCTCCATTATAAAATTCAATCTGTAATACTTGTTCTTCATTATCGTAGCCCACAGATGTTGCCATTGATGAGCTAACGGGTAACATTGGAATTGCCTCTTCTGCAAAAGGTAGTGCATTGGCTTCGGCTACAATTTCATTCAGTTCTTGTAGTCCTTCATAAGCTTGAATAGGTGCAGGAATTTCTAAAAACTCAAATTCATCGCCTCGGTCGAGCAATAATTGCAAATATCCGTCAGCATGAGAGATAGCAACTAAATTAGTTAAGTCGTAAGGATTCAGGTAACAGAGTATTGACAAAGGGGACAGTAGAGGTGGAGTATCAAAAATATGAACCAAAACTTGCCTCAAGATTTAGACAGAGAAAGTTTGAGCCAGTTATCTAAAGAAGAACTGGTGGACATCATCATTGAGCAGAGCAAGGTAATACGTGAGCTACAAAAGATAATATTAGAACTACAGCAAGAAATAGAGCGTTTAAAAGTCAGCAGAGATTTAGATAGTTCTAATTCATCAAAACCTCCATCACAAGACATTCACAAAAAAAGCGAAAAAGAAAAAGTGCCTCACCTTGAGGAATCAAACCCACCGAAAAAGAAACCAGGTGGGCAACCAGGACATCAAGGTAAAACTCGAAAGGGTTTTGGCAGAGTAGATCGCTATGAAATTTTACGTCCAACGGATTGCATTTACTGTGGTCAAAAAGCATTTGCACCCCTAGCAGTAAAAGTAGAAAAACACGCGGTAGCGCAACTAGTAGAATGTCCCATAGAAATAGTTGAGTATCAACGCCATACGTGCGTGTGTGAATGCTGTGGAAATATACAAACAGCAGCCTGGCCCCAAGAAATTATTCCAGGACAAGATTTAGGAACGTCGTTACAAGCATTTTTAGGGTGGACAAATAACTATGCACATATGCCCTACGAAAAACAGCAGGAAATGCTTTGGGAACTTGGTGAGATTGAAATTGGATTGGGAACTTTAGTCGCCACCAATGAACGAATACAACAAGCAATTGAACCGAGTATTCATGAGTTAAGTAATTGGGTAAAACAGACACAACCTAACATCCATGTAGATGAAACACCTTGGTCAGTTAAAGGGGTTAAAGAATGGTTGTGGGTAGTGGCTAATTCTGAATTCTGCCTGTTTACTGCGGCTGATACTCGTTCTAGAGCCGAACTAGAAGCAATTTTAGGGACTGAGTATACAGGTGTACTCAGCAGCGATGATTTTAGTGTTTATAATGGCTATCAAGCTGTTGCCCAACAGAAATGTTTGGCTCATCTACGTCGTCACTTCAAAAAATTGATTCAACTTCCCGGTCTTCACAACAAAGCTATCGGCGAAACCTTTGTCAATTTAATTGATGAAGCCTTCAGAAGTTATGCTCAATGGTTTGAAACTCTTGACTCAAACAGTTATAACGATTGGATAAATCAATTCAAATTCAAGTTGCAATTTTCTGTTGATCAATGGATTAACTTGGCAGGAGCTACGGCTGGAAACCTTTTACGTTCTTTGCGCGATAAAGCAAGCCAATGGTGGTATTTCCTTGACCATCCTGAAGTTCCTCCTGATAATAATCTCGCTGAACGCTCGCTGCGTTTAGCTGTGACAAAACGTAAGGTTAGTGGTGGTTCACGCTCGATGAAGCGGTTTCAACATACTGCCAATTTGTTGACGGTAGTGCAGACTTGTCGCCGTCAAGGTAGGTCTGTTATTGATTTTTTTGTGCAAGCTCTAATTGCTGATTCTAATAATTCTCACTCTCGCCCCTCTTTACTTCCGCAATATTAGACCTGAATCCTTACGTTAAGTCTATCTTAGATAGCTTCATGAATTTTGCTCTCCTATAGGTCTAGTTGAAGGTTTTGAACTTATACAAAATATAGTATATGTGTACTATAGAAAATACTAGCTTGTCAATTAGCTTCACAAAGTCTTTAATCTCTCACTGTAATTCCCGCAAAACTGAGAAGCCAATTAGGGGATTAAAACATTATAGATAAATTGCGATCGCTATGTCCGTGTAAATATGGCGCAGATGGATTATCAAGAACGTTCTCAAAAAGAACAATATCAACTTTTAGATGCGTGTCAGAGAATAGCCATTCCTCTACTTAAATAACATATTAATAGCACCGGAGAACAGCTAGTGGCTTGTTTACCACAAAAGCGGTAAGACCACAAATTAATTATTTATTCAATTAAGTTGCTCTGTAAAATTTGTTTTAAATTGTAAGTAATTAATATATTGGCAACAATGCAACTGCTAAAAACTAGAATTGCTATGACTCTATTAAGAAATAACAGCTTTTTAGTTCTTAATACTTCTTGGATAACGATGGGTGCATATACGATAGATATTAATGCTATAAAAATGTACTTAAATCCTTTAAGATTTAAAATATAAAAATTAGACCAGGGATGTCCCAGTCCGTAGTTTAGACACCAAGAAAATATAATAATAATTATAACGGAAGAATTTAGAAGGGAAGGTTTTTTAATGAAATCACCAATAAAATAGCCTGATGATATTAACAGAAATGGATACAAAGGGATGGTATACCAACAATAAAAGTGACTCTGTGCGCCCGAAAATATTGACATAAATAAGTATGTTATTAGTGGTAAATAAATTAACTGAATTTTATAGTTACTCACTAAATTTTTCATTGCATAGGGCAGAGTCATCCAACCAAGAATAAACCAAGCATCTATAAAAGGGAGATTGCCAGAAAATATCATTTCCTTTAAGATGAGAATGCTATTGAAACGCTGAGAATGTGCTTTTAATACAGATATAAATAGCTTAAAATCATAAAACCAACCATAAACAAAGTATAGAGAAAATGCAAAAATCCCAGCCGTCATAACTATTAAGCCATCTCGGAGCTTTTTCTTATATACAAACATTAATGATAAAGCTGCAACAATAGATAGACCCGTTACTTTTACCAAAGGGGCAAGGCTAGTCAGCGCCACTAGTATATAAAAATACATGGTGCGTGATTTATTTAAATATTCTAGAAAACAAAATATACTACCTAATAATAATAAAATTAATAAATTTTCACTAACTGCCAATCTAGATAAATATACAAATAAGGGGTCAGTTGCAAATATCAATGTTGTAATAGTGGCTATCTTGGTATTAAAGAGTTTGTGATTAATAAAATAAAAAATAAAAATAGATATACTAGAAAAGATGAGGCTAGGGATTCTAATTAATTGTGTGGTGCATTCCCAAAAAGTATTTGCACCAAGCAATATAGCAAATCCGCCGACAATTAAACCAAATAAAGGTGGATGATCAAACCAAGGTGTAACTAAATATAAATTTTTCTTTCCTAGCCATTCAATCCTCGTCAATTTGTCGGTATCGTATGCGGAAAGATAAGACCAGGAAGTAGGTACAGAATTCTGGATTAAACTCATGCCACTCCAGGCAAAAGCATACTCATCAAATGTAAAATTTTCGTCCGGTACAACAGCATAGTTATAAACTCTTAGCCATGTACCTAAAATGGTAATAAGTACAGCAATG
Organism: Trichormus variabilis 0441; assembly: GCF_009856605.1. Taxonomy (NCBI): domain Bacteria; kingdom Bacillati; phylum Cyanobacteriota; class Cyanophyceae; order Nostocales; family Nostocaceae; genus Trichormus; species Trichormus variabilis. The sequence goes on from NZ_CP047242.1 coordinate 5,009,019, forward strand.
AGTAAGTTTTTATTATTTGTTATGATTATTTTGATTAAATCAGTGTTCATTTATTTAATGCTTACAATTTTCTACGGAATAAAATGTATACTAGGGATATGTCAGTTTAAAAGACTTTATATTGAAAAAGAGAAACTTTATCTGACATATAAAACAAACTTGGTTTTTGCAGCATGAGTTTTAACATTATGAATATACGCTGTGAAACTGCTACAGATTATTTAGCTATTTCCGAAGTTAATAATTTAGCTTTTGGTCAAGAAAATGAATCGCAGCTAATTGATAAAATTCGGATTTCTGAGTTTTATATTCCAGAGTTATCATTAATTGCCGAAGTTAACCATACTGTAGTTGGTCATATTCTTTTTAGCTATATTGAGTTAGCAGGAGAAGAAAAAATACAAGTGCTTGGATTAGCACCTATGGCTGTGCATCCTGAATTTCAAAGACAAGGAATTGGCAGCGCCCTAGTCAAAGCGGGATTAGAAAAAGCAGATGCAAGAGGAGAAAGTTTAGTTATTGTATTAGGGCATCCACAGTTTTATTCTCGTTTTGGTTTCGTGCCGTCAGTTAATTATAAAATTGCTAGTCCTTTTCCAGTACCAGACGATGTATTTATGGTCAAAACACTACGAAGTTATCAAGATAAATATCAAGGAAAGGTTATTTATCCACCTGCTTTTTCCCATGTTTAAGTAAATAGGTGGGTAATGCCCACCTAAGAGAACATTAACCCATCAGAATTACAGTATCGATGACGTGAATTATACCGTTATCTGCTTCAATATCTGCGGCTAAAACTGTGGCATTTTTCACCTCAAAACCATCAGCACAATCAATTTTAATCGGTGAACCTTCCACGGATGTAACTGTGCCAAGTTTTGCTAAATCAGCCTGCTTCAGCTTGCCAGGTACCACATGATACGTTAATATTCTCGTTAATTGGGGAATATTCTGCACCAAAGTTTGTATAGTTCCTGGGGGTAACTTAGCAAAAGCATCGTCGTTTGGTGCGAAAACAGTAAACGGCCCTGGACTTTTTAAAGTTTCTACTAAACCAGCAGCTTGTACAGCTGTCACCAGAGTTTTAAAACTATCTGCACTAACTGCAATATCAACAATATCAGCCATCTGTTTCACCTCAATCTCTGCCAAGAATTTTAAATTATATTAAAACTGTTTTAATTTTTATCACAAAGTTTGTTTAAAAACATGACATTCAGATAATCCATATCTCAGCCGACTTGTGGAAGCTGTTCTATGATAATTATCGAAAAATTCTGGCAGACAATTTATGAGTGAACGCAAGTATGCGATCGTGGGGACTGGTGCATTAGGCGGCTATTATGGTGCTAAATTGCAAAAAGCTGGTTCGGATGTTCATTTTTTACTCAAACGTGACTACGGAAAAGTCAGTCAAGATGGTTTATTGGTAGAGTCTAAAGACGGCAACTTTACCCTACCCCAAGTTAATGCTTATAGCGATGTGGCAAAGATGCCAAAATGTGACGTGGTAATCGTCGCCCTGAAAACTACACAAAATCATTTGCTACCAAAGTTATTACCATCTATTGTTAAAAATGATGGGATAGTTTTGGCATTACAAAATGGGCTTGGTGTAGAAGAAGAAATTGCCGAGATTCTCCCTAAGGTTCACATAATTGGTGGGTTATGCTTTCTATGTTCTAATAAAGTGGGTGCAGGGCATATTCATCACTTAGATTATGGACAAATTATTTTGGGTGAATATGCTCATGGGTATTCAAGTATGGGTATTACGGATAGGATGCAGCAAATAGCCCATGATTTTCAAGCTGCTGGTATTTCTATTGAATTAGTCGAAGACTTATTACTGGGACGGTGGAAAAAACTGGTGTGGAATATTCCCTACAACGGGTTGTCTGTAGTTCTCAATGCCAGAACTGACGAATTAATGGCAGATACCTACACTCGTACATTAGTTGAACAATTAATGTATGAAGTCAAAGCAGGGGCAATTAGTATGGGGCGAAATCTTCCTGATAGTTTTATTCAAACCATGCTTGATTACACAGTAAAAATGAAGCCTTACCGCACCAGTATGAAAATCGACTATGATGAGTGCCGTCCCTTAGAAGTAGAAGCCATTGTTGGCAACCCATTACGCAAGGCTCAAGAAGTCGGTGTAAACTTACCGCAAATCAACTGTCTCTACCATCAACTCAAGTTTTTGGATGGGAGAAATAGGATTGGTCAGTTGACAGTTGACAGTTGATAGTTGTTATTCTCTTCAATCCCCAAGCCTGTGGCAAAATTTATTAGAGTCCTTCCAAACTGAAATTTCCCAGAATGACCGCAACTATAACCAATCTTCCCAGTCTCTACGATCCTTTTACCACTGAAGCCAAGTGGCAAAAATTCTGGGAAGAAAACCAAATTTACAAAGCTGACCCTAACAAGGATGGTGAACCTTATTGTGTGGTGATTCCGCCGCCAAATGTCACTGGTAGTCTGCACATGGGTCACGCCTTCGAGAGTGCGTTGATTGATACCCTAGTGCGCTATCACCGAATGCAGGGGCGTAATACCTTGTGGCTACCCGGAACTGACCACGCCAGTATTGCAGTCCATACAATTCTGGAAAAACAACTCAAGGCTGAGGGCAAAACTCGCCAAGAGTTGGGACGTGATAAATTCCTAGAACGTTCTTGGCAATGGAAGGCGGAATCAGGGGGAACCATTGTTAATCAGCTGCGACGTTTGGGTGTTTCGGTAGATTGGTCGCGGGAGAGGTTTACTTTAGATGAGGGCTTATCTAAGGCTGTAGCCGAAGCTTTCGTCAGTCTCTACGAAGAGGGTTTGATTTATCGTGGTGAATATTTGGTAAATTGGTGTCCGGCCACTCAGTCAGCTGTGTCTGATGTGGAGGTGGAATCAAAAGAAGTGGAGGGTAATCTTTGGCATTTCCGTTATCCTCTGACCGATGGTTCTGGTTATGTGGAAGTAGCGACGACTCGACCGGAAACCATGCTTGGTGATACGGCTGTTGCAGTTAATCCCAATGATGACAGATATAAACATCTGATTGGTAAAACCCTCACACTGCCAATTACACAACGGGAAATTCCTATTATTAGTGATGAATTAGTTGACCCTGCTTTCGGTACAGGTTGCGTAAAAGTGACTCCCGCCCATGACCCCAACGATTTTGAAATGGGTAAGCGTCACAATCTGCCGTTTATTAACATCCTAAATAAAGACGGTACACTCAACGCCAATGGTGGGGAGTTTGCAGGACAAGACCGCTTTGTAGCAAGGAAGAACGTAGTATCTCGCCTAGAAACAGATGGTTTTCTGGTGAAGATAGAAGATTATAAGCATACCGTACCCTATAGCGATCGCGGTAAGGTTCCTGTCGAACCTTTATTATCTACTCAATGGTTCGTACAAATTCGCCCCTTGGCAGATAAAGCGTTAGCATTTCTTGACGAGAAAAATAGCCCAGAGTTTGTTCCCCAACGCTGGACAAAGGTTTATCGTGACTGGTTGGTAAATCTGCGGGATTGGTGTATTTCTCGACAATTATGGTGGGGTCATCAAATCCCCGCTTGGTACGCGGTGAGTGAAACCAACGGACAAATTACCGATAACACGCCTTTTGTGGTGGCAAAATCCACAAATGAAGCCTGGGAGAAAGCTAAAGCGCAATTTGGGGAGAATGTCCAACTAGAACAAGACCCAGATGTACTAGATACTTGGTTTTCCTCAGGACTGTGGCCGTTTTCTACCTTAGGCTGGCCAGAACAAACCCCAGATTTAGCCAAATACTACCCCACTACTACCTTAGTTACGGGCTTTGACATCATCTTTTTCTGGGTAGCAAGAATGACGATGATGGCTGGTCATTTCACAGGACAAATGCCGTTTCAGACCGTTTATATTCACGGTTTGGTCAGGGATGAAAATAATAAAAAGATGTCCAAGTCGGCTAACAATGGAATTGACCCATTGTTACTGATTGATAAATACGGTACTGATGCCCTACGGTATACCTTAGTTAGGGAAGTAGCCGGTGCTGGTCAAGATATCCGCTTGGAATATGACCGTAAAAAAGATGAATCACCCTCGGTGGAAGCATCCCGCAACTTTGCCAATAAGTTGTGGAACGCTGCCAGATTTGTGATGATGAATTTGGATGGACAGACACCAGGGCAACTTGGTCAACCAAATGCCACGGAATTAAGCGATCGCTGGATTATTTCCCGCTATCATCAAGTTATCAAGCAAACTACCAATTACATTGATAATTACGGTTTAGGGGAAGCAGCCAAAGGAATTTACGAATTCATCTGGGGCGATTTCTGCGACTGGTATATTGAACTAGTAAAATCCAGACTGCAAAAGGACGCAGACCCTTTATCACGTAAAGCAGCACAACAAACCCTCGCCTACGTCCTCGAAGGGATTCTCAAGCTACTGCATCCCTTTATGCCCCACATTACAGAGGAAATTTGGCAGACTCTCACCCAACAACCAGAAAATTCTTCACAAACTTTAGCTTTACAAGCCTATCCCCAAGCAGATGCAAACTGGATAAATCCCGCCTTGGAAACACAGTTTGATTTGTTGATTGGTACTATCCGCACAATTCGTAACTTACGCGCTGAGGCGGAGGTGAAGCCAGGGGCAAGAATCATCGCCAATTTACAAACTGATAGTGAATCAGAAAGACAAATCCTCATAGCTGGTCAATCTTATATTAAAGATTTAGCCAAGGTGGAGACTTTGACCATTGCTGCTGGACAACAGCCATCAACGGTGACAAAAAAGAAACCCCAAAGGGGCTTAAAAACTATCGGCTTAGTTATCGCCGGCCTGGTTTTCCTCAGGGTAGCTTTGGCGGTAGCGGATACAGTTGATAATGTTCCTTTCCTGGGAAATTTCTTTGAAATTGTTGGGTTGGGTTACTCTGCTTGGTTTGTCGCCCGTAACTTATTATCCACCCCAGCTAGACAAAGATTTTTAGCTAAGTTCTTCGCTTCACCCACTGAGAAGAATCTTTCAGAGACAGTACCACAAGCGCCACAAGCAGCAGAAAAGTCTATCGCTGGTGTGGTAGGAACTGTACAAGTTGTTATACCTCTAGCTGGTGTAGTGGACATTGAAACTCTACGTGCCAAACTAGAGAGAAGCATCAGCAAAGCGGAGGCTGAAGCTCAATCTCTCAAAGGTCGGTTAAGTAATCCTAAGTTTGTCGATAAAGCTCCAGCAGATGTAGTACAAGCTGCGCGAGATGCTTTAGCTGAGGCAGAAAAACAAGTGGAAATTTTGCGCTTGCGCCTTCAGACATTGGTGTAAGCATTACCTACGCGATTTGGCATATTTGCAAGAGGTAATGAGAAATTTATAACTATCTCATTACCTTTTGCAAAGTCAAAAATTATTCAAAAATTAAAACTTCACAATACTATATAAACTTAAAATCTGAAATGAAAGCACAACTAAAGTCATGCTATATCTAGCCCAGGTGCATAAAAATGAGTTTTTAGATCAGTACCAACTACGCTTATTAGCGCGTCAAGAAGCTGATTATCTATGGACAATAATTCCAGAAGAAGCTTTTATTCTTCTGGGTAAAGGCAACACAATCAGCGATAATTTGTTGGTTTTAGTGGAACTTTCCTCTACCGGTGAAATCGAAAAATTAGAGGATGCTAGTAGCTGGGTACTGAATATATTGCAAACTTATCTCAGCACTGGTATGACTCCAGAATTGTTGCAACAAGAAGTAGAAAGAGCAGAACAATGGCGACAGTCCCTAACTATACAAAACCAAGACCTAGCTCGCCGTTCTCTAGAATTAGAAGCTCGTCGAGAGCAAATTCAAGCTTTAGAGGAAAGTTTGAAACGCGAACGTAATGGATACCAAAAAGAGAGCGATGGTGATTCCTAATTGAGGGAAGAACTAAGGATTATAAATATACAATTATTAACTGTTATCTTTTGATGACGAAAAATCTTACGTCTTATTAAATATATATTGAATCATTAAAAATATTTTATGGGGCGGGTAATACAAACCGTAAAAATAAGGTAATATCCATAATTAATGTCAATTCGATAAGCAACACATTATTGGGTGAAGACGCGATGAATAGCGTCTCTACAAATGGTTTATTTGCCGCATTCTTGTTTCATTATAAATCTTCATTTATGTATGGAAAATAAAACATCAGAAGAATGTTATAAAATTCCTAACTGGTTGCTGATTATATCAACAGTCGCACTTGTTTTGGGAATATTTTTAAGATTTTATCATCTTGAACAAAAAGTTTATTCTTTCGATGAAACTTTCTCCTCAACCTATATTTATGGGCAACACTCCCAAGCCTACCAAAATTTTGATAATTCTATTCTCAGCATCGGCGAACTGCAAAAATATCTCTTCATAGACGCAAATAAAACTTTAATTCAATCAGTTGAGCAAGTAATTGAAAAACTTTATGTATTTCCTCCAATCTACCCAGTTTTGACAATTTTATGGTCGTATTTATTTAATCATTGGTTTGATAATGGACTAGTGATTCAAAGAAGTTTAGCTGCTTTATTAAGCGTGATTGCAATCTGGGGAATCTACTGGTTAGGATTGGAGTTATTTGCATCTAAAACTACCGCATTTGTAGCGGCGGTAATTGTAGCTATTTCTCCCTTTCATTTACAATATGCCCAAATCATCCGCCCCTATAGTATTTTGATAGCGACTACAGTCATTGCCTGTGGATACCTACTTAAAGCTATACGGTTTAACAATTTATTCTGGTGGCTGATTTATGGATTAAGTCTTGTGATTGGGCTTTACTCTAATTTGCTATTTGCACTTGTTTTAGTGGCTCATACACTGTACGTCTTGATTAACGAGAACCTTAGAAATTTAAAAAGTCTCACTGCATATTTTTTGACATTAGGAATTAGTACCTTAGCTTTTTTACCTTGGTTATGGGCTTTTATAAATTCCAGTATGCTGAAATATTCGGTTGAACAAGTGTCTGATAAAAGTTCTTTGTTTGGGTTAATCAATGCTTGGTTAAAGGGTATACAGAACCTTTTTATTGACTTATATCATCCCTTTTTTTCGCCTAATTTTCTCAAAGCTGCCCAGTATTTCTTCGCTCCAATTATATTAGCGATCGCCGCAATTTCTCTCTATACACTTTGTCGATACGCACCGAGAAAAATCAGAAACTTTCTCCTGGCATTAGCGATCGCCACAGGAGTCAGCTTGATGGTGAAAGATGTCATCAGTGGTAGTTCTATCACCACCAGAATGCGCTATTTGATTCCTTTCGTTTTAGCTATGGAATTGATAGCTGCATACTTGATTGGTAGTTGGTTGACTGCTAGCCAATCTTCACACAGGCGATGGGGACAGTTTGCTTTATCAATTTTAATTTTGTGTGGTGTGAGTTCCTGTCTGGTAATTTCTGCTGCACCATCATGGAATGCCTTTGGTAGTCCCCATTTTCCCAAAGAGTCGGCAATCATCAGTTCAGCCGATCACCCACTAGTTTTATGCACAAATCTAGACCGGGCATTATCCATGAGTTATCTAGTTGACTCAGACACTAAATTTAAACTAATTCGAGATGATCTGACAATTCCCGATGGGTTTAACAGGGTTTTTGTTCTAGAAGCATCAGCAAAAACCCTCAAACAACTAGCAGCCAAACATAAATTAGTGAATACTTTTCCCCAGGGTAGATTGTTTGAAATTGCGGGTGTTGTTAGATCCCCGACTTCTTGAAAAAGACGAGGATTTGATCTTAAAAAAACAACTGTAAATAAGCTGACAAAATTGGTTGTCCACCAAAGAGAGTGATAAAAGCTCCTGAGGCGAGGAAAGGGCCAAAGGGAATTTTTTGCCCCCATTTGCGTTTCGAGAGCATGATAGCCCCAATACCTACCAATGTGCCTAAAGTACAGGCAATCAATCCAGCCAGAAGTAAATATCGCCAACCCAACCAAGCACCCATCATGGCAGCAAGCTTGGCATCTCCTGCACCCATCGCCTCTTTTTGTAAGAAAACTCCTAAAAGAGCGATCGCCTCAAATAACCATAAACCCAAGACAGCGCCAACAATGCCCATCATTAAGTGTCTAATTAATCCTGGCAAACTAGGGTCAGAGGCATAGCCAACAACCATTTGAAAGACCAAACCCAAGACTAATCCTGATTTGGTGAGGGGATTAGGTAGGGTCATAGTATCTAAATCAATTAAGGACAATGCTAATAGCCAGCTGCAAAACGTCCAGTATCCTAAGGTCAGAATTGAAACGTGAAATATCAAAAATACGCAAAGAAAAATGATCCCTGTCACTGCTTCCACTACAGGGTATCTCAGAGAAATTTGACTTTTACAATAACGACAACGCCCTTTTAACCATATCCAGCCCAGCACAGGCACATTATCATAGGCTTTCAGTTGGTTTAGGCAATGAGGACAACGGGAGGGCGGCCACAGGATGGATAATCCTGCCGGTAATCGATAAACTACAACATTAATAAAGCTGCCAATAGATGCACCCAAGGCGAAAACGAACACACTCGCCAGGGTTACTATCAAAGTTTCCATATAGTCAATTGTCTTGAGTCCTGTGTCATTTGTCGTTGATTTTTCGCTGATTGTCGAGGGTTACCACTGACAACTGACAACTGACAACTGACAATTGACTAATACATATAGGATTCAATTTGACTCAATGGCACAAAACATTCTTGGGGTAACAAAACGGGTTGATTGGTAAAAATTACTTTACCCCGGTGAGTGACACGATTAATAGCTACTCCTGAAGGCTGGCCAGCGATTTCAGGATGTACTTCGCAGTGGGTGTAATAAATTTGCCCCGCAGCTCTTATCACGGCTGGGTCAACCAGAGGGGACTGGTTCTTTGGGGCAGTAAAAGTAGCTTTTCCTTGTCCTTGTTTTAAAGCGTACACTATGCTGTTATGTGATTGCTAGATTTTGGTTCCAGTTTAGCCGAAACATCCGGTAATGGTTGCCAATTTGCCTGTTTTTACCGGGAAATTATGATTTTTCTAATGCTTTAATGAGGGAGTCACCCATAGCCCGGCAACCCAAAAGATTCATACCCACCGACATTATATCCCCTGTGCGATCGCCTTGCTCTAAAACTTGTAACACAGCCTGTTCTATTTTGTCTGCTGCTTGTGGTTGGTTTAAAGCGTAACGCAACATCATCGCCGCACTTAAAACTTGGGCAAGGGGGTTGGCTTTATCAAGTCCTGCGATATCTGGGGCAGAACCGTGGACTGGCTCAAATACTCCCGGCCCAGAAGCCCCAAGGCTAGCTGAAGGTAACATTCCAATACTACCCGTGAGCATAGCAGCCGCATCCGAGAGAATATCCCCAAACAAGTTGCCTGTAACGATGGTATCGAACTGCTTAGGAGCGCGTACCAATTGCATAGCGGCATTATCTACATATAGATGGGAAAGTTCCACATCCGGGTATTCTTGGGAAAGTTTGGTGATGCGATCGCGCCACAATTGGGATACATCTAATACATTAGCTTTATCTACTGAACAGAGTTTGCCCCGACGTTTGCGCGCAGTCTCAAAAGCTATCCGGCCAATTCGGTCAATTTCTGATTCTGTATAAACCATCGTATTAACACCACGTTTCTCACCAGTCTCAGTAGTAAAGATACCTCTGGGTTTACCAAAGTAAATGCCACCAGTGAGTTCCCGCACCACCATAATATCTACACCTTCCACAACTTCCCGCTTCAAAGTCGAAGCGTCAATTAACTGCGGTAAAATTTGGGCTGGGCGTAAATTGGCAAATAATTCTAATCCCGCCCGCAATCCCAGCAAGCCCCCTTCTGGGCGTTGGTGAGGGGGTAAGGAATCCCACTTATAACCACCAATAGCAGCGAGTAATACAGCATCACTTTGGCGACAAGTATCTAAAGTAGCCGATGGCAGAGGTTCGCCAGTCGCGTCAATCGCTGCACCGCCAATCAAAGCTTCTTGGAAATCAAACTGAATATCAAATTGCTGCCCTACGACTTTCAGCACATCTACCGCCACTGCCATAATTTCAGGGCCAATTCCATCGCCAGGGAGTAGGGTAATTCGATAGTTCTGAGTCATAGCTGAATTTTCATGTGGTAAATGCTTGCAGATTAAATATCATACCGAGCAAGTGTACCAACGTAATTTGTAATTTGTAATTTGTAATTGGGGAATGTAGGATATTTAAGCGTCAGGCTCTACACCGAGCGATCGTAATTGTGCTATGAGGCGTTCATTCCTTTGACGTTCCTGTTCCGTCCTTTCTTCTCCTGTCAGCAACAAATTACCCTGCAAATCCCACCAGCGCAGCCAGGGTAATTCCATATTTTGATATTCACCCTCCCATATACCTAACTCCACACCTAATGGATGTATGGGATAATGTCCGCGCTCATTAACTGGTAATAATTCATATTGCCCACCAATTAATTCATAAACTTCTACACTAGCTTTATTTACTTCATAAATACCGTAAAAAGCCGGATGAATTACCTGCTCATAAATCCAAAATTTCCCCTTCCAAGGTGTTTTGTCTCGTTCCTCCGTACCATCACCAGAAACAAATTCCAAAGCAATTAATGGGGAAATAAACTCACGCCACAGCACATAAGATCGTCGTGTTTGTCCATCAAGTAAAGGTGGGACATTCGGTACATAAAACCAATCTGGTGCTTCTGCGTCTTTCTCTGGAGGGTCAGTCATCCGCCAGTAGATACCACTATCTTGACCTATACAGTATTGTCCATCAGAATGGCGTTTTTGTAATACAGGTTTAATCGAGTCGGTGAGTAGAATGCTTTGGGGATGTTCCTGAAAGTTTTTCACAAAAGTGCCATCGGACTCTGGTAGTTGCGTATGGTCTGGGAAAGGAGTGAGGTCGGTGGAGGGATTGGTTGCAGAGGTCATAAAGCTACCTTTGCAGAGGTAATGGTTGTTTTTCAGTATAGCAGTGAGAAAGGGAGGAGAGGCGATCGCTCTTCATATCGGAACACTAAACGCAAAAGCATATACAACTAAAAAACCTCTAGCCATAAAATGTCTTTTTGCTTGCGGAAAACACCAAAATGAGAAAGCATTCAAGCAAAATGAGAAAGTAAAATGCCTTTTTGCTTGCGGAAAACACCAAAATGAGAAAGCATTCAAGCAAAATGAGAAAGTAAAATGCCTTTTTGCTTGCGGAAAACACCAAAATGAGAAAGCATTCAAGCAAAATGAGAAAGTAAAATGCCTTTTTGCTTTCTCATTTCAGTAGATCGCGTATTCATTTCCAAAGATTTTGTAAAAAAACCGCAGTTTTTTGACTAATTTCAGTAGATTGCGTAGTCAATTTGATAAATTCCGCAAGTATAGTCGCAGCCAGATAGATTAGAACATCAAGCTAAGTTAGTAATTAGTAGGGTGCGTCAGTATGAATAATTTCTAGGTGTAGTGAGATTTTCTCGCACTGATGCACCCTACCCTACTCTTCACAAAGCTCATTCAAGTGCCAACTATCTATTATGTAAAAATAAGTACAAATATTTGGGGAGTTGCAAAGATGGCTTGGGTAGCAGGTGGTCAGTTGCAAGGTGGCAAATACACAATTGAAAGGGAGTTGGGAAGGGGACGGTTTGGTATTACATATTTGGTAACAAACAGGAATAGCGATCGCTTAGTTATTAAAACCTTAAATGATAATTTGCTTCAATCTCTCAGTCAACCGCAACGCGCACGACTGGAAAATATGTTTTACAGTGAAGCCCTAAAACTTCAAAAATGCCATCATCAGCATATTGTAAAGATTATAGAACTCTTTAGAGAAGCAGAGTATCCGTGTTTAGTCATGGAATATCTCGGTGAAGATAGTTTAGCTAATCTTCGCCCAGCCATACTTTCGGAACAAGACGCACTCCGTTATATTCAGCAAATTGGGGAAGCACTGATAGTTGTACATAAAAATGGACTCATTCATCGGGATGTACGTCCAGAAAATATCCTTTTGCGGAAGCGAGACGGGAATTTAGAAGCGGTGTTAATTGATTTTGGTCTAGCTCTTGATTTTGATTACATTTTAACCACAAGCCGGACTCAAGAAACGTCCGCCGGATTTACACCATCTGAGCTTTCTACTCAAGGTACTATAGCTAAGGCTTGTAGCGATGTTTATTCACTAGCGGCTACTCTCTATAAACTGCTGACGGGGAGAACACCTGTGGATGCAGTTAAGCGCAAATTAAACGGTGAGCATTTGGTTTCCCCAAAAGAATACAATCCTCAAATTAGCGATCGCACCAACAGGGCAATTTTAACTGGGATGCAGCTAGATCCCAAACAGCGATCGCAATCAATGCGAGAATGGCTAGATTTATTAGGGTTGACTCAGCCTGAGACAAATGTTACATCTGACACCAAGTCAAATTGGGAACGCAACATTCAGATGTGGGGAATTATTGTAGCGGCGATCGCGGCTATTGGAACCTTACTCTCAGGCATAGTTGGCTGGATACCTATTTTTAAACCCTCTTCACCACCCAGCCCATCATTAGTGTCTCCTAGTCAATCGCCTAGTCAAACTCCGTAGAATTAGCTAAACTCATATCATCATGCTGGCTTTGAACTAATTATTTTTACTCAGAGGTATTCATGCCCTGGATAGCAGGACAACAATTACAAGGTGGTAAGTATGTAATTGAAAAAGTTCTGGGACAAGGGGGATTTGGAATTACTTATAAAGCATTGCAAGTTGAGCTAAATCGTCCAGTTGTGATCAAGATACCCAATGAATTTCTCAGCCATGACCCAGAGTATGAAAAATATGTAGAGAGATTTATTAAAGAAGGGAGAATACTAGCACGCTTATCTCAAGAACCTCATCCTCACATTGTGGGAGTAATCGACCTGTTTCAAGAAGGTAATACTCACTGTCTAGTCATGGAATTTGTGGAAGGGGAAAATTTGTTTGAGGCTATAAAACACAGAGGGGCGTTACCAGAATCTGAGATTGTGCGTTGTATCTCTCAGATTGGGGAAGCTTTGGTAAAAGTACATCAAGCAGGGCTAGTACACAGAGATGCTCACCCTGGAAACATCATGCTGCGGAAGAATGGTAAAGCAGTTTTAATTGATTTTGGCATTGCTAAAGAACTCTTGCCTCAAACGTTAAGTTCAACAGGTAATATAGGTAACAGAGGATTTGCACCCTATGAACAGATGACTAGAGGGAGTCGAGAACCAACGGTTGATGTTTACTGTCTAGCTGCGACACTCTATTATGCAGTTACAGGTCAACCCCCTACAAATTCTCTAGCTCGTAAGCTGGAAAATGTTCCCCTCAAGCCACCTAAACAAATTACTCCCAATATCAGCAATCAATTAAATAAAGCAATACTCAAGGGTATGGCGCTGGAAGCACAAGACCGTCCCCAATCAATGCAAGCATGGTTAGCAATCTTAGAAGCACCAAAGCCAACTCCTCCATATTCTGTTGTTCCAGTTCATAAAAAAGAAGCTGTTAGTCCTAAACCCAAGATAAAGTTACAAGCTTCTCCACGTAAAGCAGTTACTAAGTCACATAGCATTATTCCCTGGGGCTGCTTGATTGGTATATTATTCAGTTCCTTATTTATAGGCTACCTCTTTGCTATGTCTAACGCTCCGTTTTGGGCTTGGGCTGTGACTGTAGCTGGGACATTGACTTGGGCTGTGGCTGTGTCTGGGGTTGTGGTTGGGGGGGCTGTAGCTGTGGCTGTGGTTGGGGCTGCAACTGTGGCTTTGGTTGGGGCTGCAACTGTGGCTGGTGCTGGGATTTGGGCTTGGTTTTGGGCTTTGGCTGTGGCTGCGTTTTGGGGTGGGGCTGGAGAAAAATTACAAAACTACTTCAGTCAGTTTCATACTTTTTTGATTTTGGTTACTACTTCCTTCTTTGGCTTGGGCTTGGGGCTGCTAGTACATCGGGTATTCAATGTGTTATAGATTACTAAAACTTTCAAATCTAATTAGTAAAAGATTTTTAGCATTTGCATTGGGTGGAAAAACAAGGAGGAGATCACACTTTTGTCCCAAAAAAACCTAAGCTTCTAGTTCAATGCCGAGTAATCAAATCCTTGCTTTTAAAGGTATTAAGCCATCCTTGTAATTGACCTGAAAAATCAGTAAAAATAAAAACATCACTCTATAGTGAGGTGGATTATGGGAAAAGAAGAACAATTACTTGAAGGCTGGCGAGAACTCACACCCGAAAATCAGCAAAAGGTTTTGGAGTTTGTTGAAGCCCTAAAATCCCAATCAGAAGCAAAAGAAACGAATCAAGAATATATTCCACAAACGCCCTTAGCCAAGAAACTATGGGAAATTCGTCAACGAGCGATCGCTTCTGGAATAAAATTACTGAACAAAGCCGAAATTGAACAAGAGCTTGCTTAAACGAAAGGCGATCGCCATTTCCCATAAACTTGTAGAGACGTTGCACGCAACGTCTCTACAGGAATTATTTGGTGATTGGTAAAAGAAATGTGATCGCCTGTTTTAACCTACTTCACCAACATCCGATTAACTGGCGAAACACCCGCCAAATCTAGAATTTGCGGAATCAAATCTTCCCGCTTGACGGCCATCATGTGGACACCATGACACAATTGCCTTGCTATCTGTACTTGTTCGGCAGCAATTTTGACACCTTCTTCTAATGGGTCTTTGGCTTTGGCTAATCTCTCAATAATGTGTTCGGGTATATTTACACCGGGAACGCACCTATTAATAAATTGGGCATTTTTTGCTGATTTCAACAGAAAAATTCCTGCCAAAACTGGCTTTTTATGAACAGAAGCTATCTTATCCATGAACTTTTCTAGTCTTTCAAAATCAGTAATTAATTGACTTTGAAAAAACTGCGCTCCGGCTTCAATTTTGCGTTCAAAGCGACTTTGCAAACCAGACCAACTGGCACATTGGGGGTCTACGGCTGCACCGACAAATAAATCAGTTGCGCCATCAGTCAAGGGTTTATCGTTGCAATCGACACCTTGATTCATTTTCCGAATTAGTTGCAATAGTCGCACTGCTTCTAAATCAAAGACGGCTTTGGCTTCGGGATGATCGCCTGCTTTTACTGGGTCGCCAGTTAAAGCTAAGATGTTACGAATACCCAAGGCATGAGCGCCCATGAGGTCGGCTTGTAAGGCAATACGGTTGCGATCGCGGCAAGCCATCTGACAAACTGGTTCAATACCCTGTTGCAACAAAATCGCCGATGCTACCAATGAAGACATCCGCAACACCGCACGGCTACCATCGGTAATATTGACAGCATGAACTCTCCCCTTAAGAGTCGCCGCCATTTCCATCATGTGTGTGGGATTTCCCCCTTTTGGTGGTGCTACCTCGGCGGTAACTAAAAATTCCCCCGCTTGCGCGGCTTTACTGAAATAATTCAAAGCAGTATAGCTATGGTTATCGTCCATAACGTGATGATGTCTGTTCTTTTTAAGGGTATAACGAATTACACCTGAAAGAACAAGGGGTGGGATTGGGTATTGGGTATTGGGGACTGGGGATTGGGGACTGGGGAAGGATGAAATATAATTCTTCCCCCAGCAGTCCCTCATTACCAATTACCAATTACCAATTAAACAGGTACAGAATACCCTAACGCCGCTCTCACATCTGCTAGAGTTTGGTTGGCGACGGCTTCGGCTTTTTCTCGTCCGTCACGTAAGACTGATTCTAGATAGCCTTTGTCGGCGGTGATTTCTTGATATTTTTCTTGGATGGGTTTGAGGGCGTTGATGGCTGTTTCGGTTAATAGTGGCTTGAATTGTCCCCAGCCCATGTCTTGACATTCTGCGGCTACTTCTTCTTTCTTTTTACCAGACAGTAGCATATATAAAGTCAGCAAGTTGTTGCACTCTGGGCGTTCTGGGTCGTCGAAGGTTAAACCTTTGACTGGGTCAGTTTTACAACGTTTAATCTTATTAGCAATCTGGTCTGGTGGGTCTAAAACGTTAATGCGGCTTAACTCTGAGGGGTCAGATTTAGACATTTTGCGTGTCCCGTCGGTGAGACTCATCACCCTTGCCCCTTCCTTGCGGATTAAAGGTTCTGGCAATTTCAGCACAGGTTTATCTTTGGCGAATTGGTGATTAAATCTGTTGACAATATCCCGTGTTAGTTCCAAGTGTTGCTTTTGGTCTTCACCTACCGGCACTTTATCGGCTTGGTAAAGCAAGATATCAGCCGCCATCAGCACTGGATAGATTAACAAGCCTGCACCGACGTTTTCCCCTTGCTTGACTGCTTTCTCCTTAAACTGAATCATGTCTTGTAGCCAATTTAGGGGGGTGATGCAGTTGAGAAACCAAGCAAGTTCAGTGTGGGCTGAGACGTGGGATTGGACAAAGACATTCGAGTATTTTAAATCAATACCACAGGCTAAATAAAGTGCAGCGATCGCATAAGTGTCTGCCGCCAATGTAGCTGGATTATGCGGTACAGTAATTGCGTGTAAATCCACTACACAAAAGAAATTATCGTACTGGTCTTGAATTTCTACCCAGTTGCGAATTGCCCCTAAATAGTTACCCAAATGTAGATTACCAGTTGGTTGAACTCCCGACAGAACGCGCTGCTTACCCATAAATCCTAGTTTAGTTATCTCAAATTCCCACCTTGTACAGTGGCGATGGCAAAACACATATCATTTTGTCATTAGTCAATAGTCATTAGTCAATAGTCCATAGTCGATAGTTCTATAGGTTGGATTTGAGCGAAAACTAATAAATATACTACACATTTAATATGATAAATCTTGTGGGGTGGGCATCTGGCTGCCTTTGTATAATTTACTGGTGTAAAATGTGCTGTAGTTACGGCTGTGTTATTTCTTGCTTGGGCAAGGTTGAGGAAATAAATTAATATTTATCAATATTTTTTAGATATAAATATGCGCGAACTTTACCCACTCATCGAACCTTATAAAGAAGGTAAATTAAAGGTTTCCCAATTACACACCATTCATTTTGAAGAATCAGGAAACCCCCAAGGTAAACCCATAGTGTTATTGCATGGTGGCCCTGGTGGGGGCTGTCCTCCAGTTTATCGGCAATATTTTCACCATGAAAAATGGCGATTAGTCATGTTTGATCAACGTGGCTGCGGTAAAAGTCAACCCCATGCCGAATTGAGGGAAAATACCACTTGGGATTTAGTCAGTGATATTGAAAAACTCCGAGAACATTTAGGAATAGAAAAGTGGGTGGTTTTTGGTGGGAGTTGGGGCAGTACTTTATCTTTAGCTTACAGTCAAACTCACCCTGAGCGTTGTTTAGGCTTGATTTTACGCGGGATATTTTTGCTCAGACAAAAAGAGTTACGCTGGTTTTATCAAGAAGGTGCTAGTTATATTTTTCCTGATGCTTGGGAGGAATATCTGCAACCAATTCCTGTAGATGAACGTGATGATTTACTCACGGCTTATTACCAACGTTTAACTAGTCCAGATTCACAAGTTAGACAAGAAGCGGCTCGTGCTTGGTCAATTTGGGAAGCTAGCACTAGCAGATTATTTCCTGATACCCAACTAAAGCAAACTTTTGCTGAGGATAAATTTGCAGAAGCTTTTGCCCGGATTGAATGCCATTATTTTATAAATAAAGGCTTTTTAAATTCTGACCATCAACTATTATTAAATGTTGACTGCATTCGCCATATCCCTAGTGTAATTGTCCAGGGGCGTTATGATGTAGTTTGCCCAATGACATCAGCTTGGGAATTACATCGTGCTTGGCCGGAAGCTGAATTTATTGTAGTTCCTGATGCTGGTCATTCTATGAGTGAAGTGGGGATTCGTAGTGCTTTGATTGAGGCGACGGATAGGTTTGCTGATGCAGGCTAGATATGATTATCCTTTTTAACGCGGAGTGACGCTAAGGTTAGCGCAGAGGTACGCTGAGGGTTTTTCTTGTATATTCTGAGGTATTAAACTGACACAAATGAAATTTATTGGTATCGATTTGGGTTGGAAGTCTCAACCGAGTGGTTTATGTTGCTTGCAATTAATTGAGGGTAAGTTAGAGATAGTTGACTTAGATCGTCAAGATGCGATCGCTCATATTTTCACCTGGATAGATACTTGGGTGCAACCGGATGAACCAGCCATCATCGGCGTAGATGCACCCACCCTTATACCTAACTCGACGGGAAGTCGTCTCCCTGACAAACTCACCCATAAGTATTTCGGTAAATATCACGCTGGTTGTTACCCCGCCAACCAAGGTCTAGCTTTTGCAGAACGGACTATAAATTTTGGTTTAGAATTAGAATCTCGTGGTTTTGCCCATGCACCTACAATAGAAGCACAAAAATTAGGCAGATATCAAATAGAAGTTTTCCCCCATCCGGCAATAGTTCACCTATTCAGCTTAGATCGTATTCTTAAATATAAAAAAGGGCGCATCAGTGAGCGCCGCTTAGAATTAATCAAACTTTATCAATATATTGTGGATATCCTACCCACAATGGAACCTGCTTTGTGTGTCAAAAAGTTATCCCTTGGTGAAATTCCCCACACTGGTGCAGAACTGAAAGCCGCCGAAGACAAACTCGATAGCTTAATTTGTGCTTACGTAGCTGCCCATTGGTGGTATTGGGGAGAACAACGTAACCTAGTATTAGGTGATCGCACCACTGGTTACATTGTCATCCCTAAGTCAGTGCTGAGTCATGAGTTGTAATTCCCAGCACTGTTTTGTTTTACTCGGCCCAAGCGATTAACCTGGGTTCATAAGGAGTAGATAAATGTGGGTGTTTTGGCAATACGCGCAAGGATAAGCCTTGTAAACCAGAGGTGGTGTAAAGGATATTAGCCGTATAAACACTTAAACCATCAGTATCCTGTCCTTGGTAATCCATAACTACAGGCACAGCGTTGACAATATCACCATTGGCATCAATGGAACCTTGATATAGCTCCACTTGCACATCATCATTATTTAATGTTGCCAAGTCTACTTTGGCTTTGACAGCAACGGTTTGATTAACTTCAATATCTGCGCCTGCGGATACATCGACATCTTTGATTTTGATATTAAACCAATGGTCACTAAGTTTGGCTTTCCAATCTGCTAATTCCTTAGCTGGGGCATAATTATCAGATGTTAAAGTGTGATAGCGATCGCTGGCTGGGAAATAAGCCCGTTGTGCATATTCCCTAACCATCCGCGCTGTATTAAAGAAGGGACAGTTCAACCGGATAGCGTCTTTCATTTTGGCAACCCAAGGTCTGGGTAAACCATCGATATCGCGGTGGTCGTAAAATAAGGGTACGACTTCTTTTTCCAGTAAATCATAGAGAGCATTGGCTTCTACTTCATCCTGGTAGTTGGGGTCTTCGTAATTTTCCCCATGTCCAATCGCCCAGCCTGTGCGGACGTAATCGGCTTCATCCCACCAACCATCTAACACACTCAGGTTAGGTAAGCCATTCATGGCTGCTTTCATCCCACTAGTACCAGATGCTTCTCTGGGACGACGGGGTGTGTTTAACCAAATATCGCAACCCGCAACCATCAACCGGGAAATATGAATGTCGTAGTTGGGAACAAACACTATTTGTTTTTCTAGGTGTTGTTCGCGGATAAAGTGATTAATTTCGCGGATGAGTTCTTTTCCAGGAATGTCTTTAGGGTGGGCTTTACCCGCGATGACAAATTGTACTTTGCGGTCTTTGTTGCCTAATAAGATGCGTTTAATCCTTTCCACATCCCGCATCCACAGAGTAGCGCGTTTATAGGTGGCAAAACGACGGGCAAAGCCAATAGTTAATACGTTGGGGTCTAGAACTTCCTGGGCTTGGAAAATTTCGGAAGCAGAAGCACCGCGATCGCGCAGGTGTTTAACCAAATGGTCGCGCACATACAGTATCATGTCCAAGCGACATCGTTCGTGATTTCGCCACAACTCCTCATCAGGAATTGCATCCATCCGTTCCCACAATTGGTTGTCTGGTGGTGCTGATGACCAATTTGGCCCCAAGTAGCGATCGTATAATTCCTGAGTTGATTTGGCAACGCAACTACGGGCGTGAACACCGTTGGTAATCGCTGTAATGGGTACTTCCTCAACAGGAACCTTTTTCCACAAACCTTGGAACATTTGCCGGGACACCACACCGTGTAACTGGGCTACACCATTAGAAAATGTTGCCATCTTCAACGCCAGCACCGCCATACTAAACGGCCCAGATAAATCACCTGTGTTTTCTCGCCCCAACCCTAAAAATTGCTCTTTAGGTAAGCCAAAGATGTCTGCATAATAACCAAGGTAATACAGAATCTTGTCCGGAGGAAATAAGTCGATTCCTGCCGGTACTGGTGTATGCGTGGTAAAGATGTTACTCGAACTCACCACCTGTTTAGCTTCCGCATAACTCAAACCCTCTTCTTGAATTAACAAGCGGATACGTTCTAGGGCTGAGAAGGCGGCGTGACCTTCATTCATGTGGTAAGCCGTGACTTCATAACCCAAAGCCTTCAACATCTGCACACCACCAATACCCAACATAATTTCTTGGTGGATACGCATATCGATATCACCACCGTAGAGTTGGTCTGTGATGTCGTGGTCGTAGGGGTTATTCGGCTCAATATTCGTGTCTAGCATATACAGGGGTACTGTTCCCACCTGTACCCGCCAAACTCTGGCATATACCTTGCGTCCGGGGTAATCCACCGCAATCTGCAATTCTGAACCATCAGGATTGCGTTCCAGGTGCAAGGTCATGTTGTAGAAATCGTTAATCGGGTAACGTTCTTGCTGCCAGCCATCGGCATTGAGATACTGAGCAAAGTAACCTTGCTGGTATAGTAAACCCACACCAACTAAGGGTAGACCTAAATCACTGGCTGATTTCAGGTGATCCCCTGCCAGAACACCCAAACCACCAGAATAAACGGGTAGACAATCAACCAGCCCAAATTCAGCCGAAAAATAGGCGTAACATTCTTTTGGCTGTTGACCGCGTTGTTTGTGATACCAACTGCGCTCTTGTAAATAATCATCTAATTGACGGTTAGCACGATCCAACTGTGCCAGGAAGCCTTCATCTTCCACGACTTCCCAAAGCCGTCCTTGACTGATTGTACCCAGCATTAGTACGGGATTGTGGTGGCTAGATTCCCACAAATCTGGGTCTAAACGACGAAATAAATCTTTAGTCTCAACGTTCCAATCCCAGTGTAAATTATACGCCAGTCGCCGCAACGGCTCAAGTCGCGGCGGCAAGGAAGGAGAAACATTGAATGTACGAATCGGCTGCATAGGTTAGCAAAGCTCCCAGTTTAGCTATGGATATTGTTCACTGTCTTTCCCCAATGTTGCCAATTCTTTATACTATGTTTGTAAAATTGCCATGACTTTGTTAAGGAATGGAAATCTTTGCGCCCATACCTGCTAAACTTCGTGCCATCAGTCCTTTTATTAGGTTGCTGGTTAGAAAAACTTGTATCTTAGGTGTGAAAATCTCAAGATTCTCTTAAAGATTATCTTAGATCCCCGACTTCTTTGAAAAAGTTGGGGATCTAATTAGCACCAAGGGAAGGCTGGTCTGGTGAATTTTTGGGCATCGTCAGGGCGACTGCGGCGGCAAATGTCATCTCTGCGGCTATTTGATAAGCAAGTTTAATATTAGACTTCCTGTCTCTGCTGTTGTTAGGTGTGTAGGATTTATGGCGGGGTAATTCCTGCTTAACCCTACCAGAGGCGATCGCCCGTTGTAAGATAATCAACGCATCTACATCTTCTGAATCAAAATTTGTTTTCAGCAGCACTTGAATTTGGTTTTGGTCAGCAATACTCAAACAACCAGTATTTAAAGCTTTTTGGGCGATGTCCTGAATTAAAACCATAATCCGTGCCAACTGTATAAGTTTATAGTAATACCTGATACTGCAAATTTTTGGGCGATCGTAAAACCTTGAACGATGGGAAGTATATCAGGATTGTTTCCAAAATCTACAGCAACTGACACCCAAAACACATCCCCCAATTGGCTCACCTGATTGGGGGATTTGCACATTTTTGGCTATTTTTAGTATTGACAATTAAAAAAGTATTGTATGTTGCATTCGCTAATGATTTGTCCAAAATTGTCTCTCAAGCTGACTGAATATAAATTCGATATCTAGAACTTATATTTAATTTCATTTTTGACAGAAATATTAAGTATAAACCCATAAGGCTTATTCACTAAGTCCTATCTATACAAGTACGTATGTCTATTGACCTGTATATCTAGCGATCGCTTTTCTTAGTAGTTTGATGAGAATAAAGTGAAATCCAATATACATCATACTGAAAACCGAAAATATTCCCGCAACAAGACAATTCAACATTAATCAGTAAAATTCGCTACCACAAGTCTAAATATTGATTCTTATGTCTAAATTTATATTGATTTAATATTTGCTTGAAACTTAAATCTGAATTTACTTTTTTCCGGATATGTTTCATAGTATTTTCTACCCAATATACTAACAAATGGCATTCGAGACTCAATCATAAATAAAATATTATTTCATAAATATGTGGCTTTACTTACATAAAACCAATTTTTGTTATTAACAACACATCAAATTTATTACATATCAACAATATTAAAGAAACTATTTCCTGCGGTTGATCCACAAACTATAAAATGTGTTATGCTGGTGAGCAATTATTGTTAAAAACCATTCATGTGATTATAAACGTGATTAGGTTAGTTCGTAAATCATCAGTGTGCAACATGATGAGAGCAGCATACTCTAAAAATTCTTTGCCGGAGAGTCGCCATAGCAATCGGGGAAGCGCTTACTTGTTTGCACCGATGGTGAATTTTAATGTGATGGCCGAAGTTGGAGATACTCCACCATAACTTGGTTATATTTCAGTAAAATACCAAGTATTATTCAACACAAATTACATTTTGATATATAGACAAATTTCCTCAAAAATTTTATTTAGTCTGGACAAAATGTATTTGAGTTGACGAAAGCTTGTTCAATTGAGTTGTGAAAAATACTTCGCTGCATATAGAGCGGATGTCAGACGAAAAATAACTATATCTATCCGTTGCTATTGTCTAAACAGTAGTGAAATTAGTCTGTCCCAAGCTAGATCAACTCACAATTTAATACTCTGAGTTTTGACACTGTAATTACCTGAGCATTAGCTTTTGTATCGCCGGAGATAAAAATAGCAACAATCTTGAAATAAGGGATGGATAAATACTACCAAGATATGTTGTTGCTGGCAACACAGCTAATCAAATTGGGGTGCAGAAAAACAGCATACTAATTCTGTTATCTCTTGGAAAAATTACAAACGTTGTAAACCTGGATTCTTATTCAAAAATCTTTTGAGTTATATCCAGCACAGTGGGCATTTGTGTATCAATACTCACCAAAATTAATACTGGATAAATATCAGGATAATTGGCACTACAGAAATAAAGATACATATCCAAGACACTAGCCACATCGTTCACAATATTTATCGGATAACTTAATCATGAATCATCAGAGATATTCTGCCAAATCACAGCGATTTCAAGAACTTCTGGCAATCACTGTTTTCGGGAATATCCCCACACTACTGCTAGGCCCAAAATTAAGGAATCTCGTATATCGAATGATTTTTGCTCACATAGGCAGTCCTGTATATATTCAACATGGAGTAGAATTTACCAACGCTTCTAATATTGAAATTGGCAATAGTGTACATCTATTTAAAGGTGTACGTCTTGATGCTAAAGGGCATCCAAACAATAGAATTTATTTGGCAGATGGAGTGGCAATTGAGCGCAACGTTGATATAGGGTGTCTGGAAAATACGTGTATTCACATTGACGTGGAAACTTTCATTGCTTCTGATGTTTGTATTTCTGGGCCAGGAGACATCACAATTGGTAAGCGTTGCATGATTGCTGCTCATTCAGGTATATATGCTAACAATCACAACTTTACAGATCCGATATTGCCGATTAAATACCAAGGTGTTACTTGTAAAGGGATCGTGATTGAGGATGATTGTTGGCTAGGACATGGAGTAACGGTATTGGATGGTGTGACCATTGGTAAAGGAAGTGTCATTGGTGCAGGGGCAGTCGTCACCAAAGATATTCCCCCATTCTCCGTAGCTGTAGGCGCACCTGCACGAGTAATTAAAAGCCGTGTTGCCCAGGATTTAGTTACATCTGGAGATTAGGGATGGGGATCAAGGGAAGAAGCAATTACCAATTTATCTTCAAAATAGGAAACCTCCGGCTGAAGAAAACGTCACAAGATGAACTAGTTAACAACTAAATCCTATTCAGGGTCATCCACTCCGCCAGAAAAAACTGAGCATTAGCTAAGGAAACTGAACATGGTCTTAACGACCACTGCGGCACTCTCAAAAAGTAACGAGATGCGGGTAATATAAAGAAACTACCTTTTCTGCATGGCAGATACTGAGGACGAAGCTCTACCTTTTGGAGATATCGCAGATGCTCACTTTAAAAATCGCTGTTTATATTGTTGTTGCTTTCTTTGTGGCTATCTTTGTCTTCGGATTTTTGTCTAATGACCCAGCTCGTAACCCCGGTCGTCGGGATTTAGAGTAAAAGCGAGACAATTTATCCGTGAGCGCCGGAAGTTAGAAAACACCAGATTGAAAAACACTACCTGCCAAAGATTTTTCCTTTGCAGTGTAGTGTCTCCCTCAGGGAGTTTACTCAAGCACAGGTGAATTCATTCCGGCTATTAATTGGCTATTTGTTAGGTTGATTGTGTCCCAATATGCTTCATCCAGTTCTGCCGCCTGCACCTCCTTCCCTTGTTGAACCTATACAACCTGCAAATTCCACCCCATCTGCTAGTGATAGTCGATTTCATTTAGTGAGTGAGATTGATACCACTAAGCAAAACAAACTAGAGACCGCCAAACCCCCAGAGAAACAGTTTCAAAATCCAACTGTAGAGAAAACAGAAGATTCTTTGCAGTTACCAAGACCCACCAGCAATAAAACAGAGCATTTAATTGCAACTCCTGTTCTGGCAAAACCCAGTACACCAGAAATCTTCACTTCAGAATTTTCCCCCCTTACCCCTTCTAGTAGCGCTGTTAATTTAGGACAAACCTTGACAATTGGTTATTCTGTCCAAAAAAATACAAGCACTAATTCCCCAGTCTTCCCTACAGCGACAATTCCTCAGTCTGTCCAAAAAAATACAAGCACTAATTCCCCAGTCTTCCCTACAGCGACAATTCCTCAATCTGTCCAAAAAAATACAAGCACTAATTCCCCAGTCTTCCCTACAGCGACAATTCCTCCAGATGTATCACCTCAAACAAAACTAGTCGCCTCGGCATTGACTAAGCAAGAACAGAAAGACGAGGTTACTGTACAACAGACTGGGGACAAAATTAATATCTCTGTATCTGATAGTGACCCGGTAGTTAATAATCAACCAATTCAAAATGTTATTGAGTTTAAGTCGCGTAACTCGTTAAATAAACTATCAATACAAACTGTCACGCCAGCTCTTAGTTCACAAGCACAGTCACCAATACCAACTCGAACACCTGCTACACCCAACAATACACTACCAGCCCGACAAAGAATTGTAGAAGTGACTTCAGATCGGCAGGAGTATGATGAGCAAAGACGCGTGATTACTGCCGAAGGTAATGTATTAGTACGGTTTGATGGGGCGCTACTGGATGCCGATCGCGTGCAGGTAAATTTAGATAACTTGATTGCGGCGGGAGAGGGAGATGTAGTTTTAACTAGAGGAGATCAGTTATTACGAGGACAACGCTTTACTTATAATTTTGTCCAAGACAGTGGGGAATTAGAAAACGGAAGCGGTGAAATCAACGTACCCTCAGCATCAAGAGATTTTGCCTTCTTACCCACTGATGTGACAGCTGGTGGCGTACCACAACAACCACCAAGCAACTCTATCCGCACCAATCAACCTCTTTCTAATGTCAGCAGTCCCGGTGGCATTGAATTTACATTTGGGGGAGGGAGCGAAGCGAGTAATCTGCCTCCTCCCAAAGCTGGGGGTGAGGTGAAGCGTATTAGGTTTGAAGCCGAGCAAATTGAGTTTTATCCCCGTGGTTGGCAAGCGCGAAATGTGCGCCTGACAAATGACCCATTTTCACCACCAGAATTGGAGTTACGGGCAGATACAGTCACCGTCACACGGGAGGCTCCTTTAATTGATCGGATCACCACACAGCGACAGCGTTTAGTCTTTGACCAAGGCTTGACCTTACCAATCCCCATAAATCAGCAGAAAATCGACCGTCGAGAACGGGATAGCACACCCTTTATCGTCTCTCCTGGCTATGATGGCGATAAGCGGGGTGGTGTTTTTATTGAGCGCGGTTTTACACCTATTAGTACGGATAGTACTAATTTGCAGATCACTCCCCAGTTTTTCGTCCAGAAAGCCATACAAGGTAATGATGATGTGACGGGGTTATTTGGTGTCAAAGCCAGATTAAATTCTGTTTTAGGTACCCGATCTGTACTTGAAGGTATCGGAGAACTAACTAGTTTTAATTTTGACGACATAGACGAGAATTTAAAGGCGAGTTTACGTTTACGCCAAGCCTTAGGCGATCGCAATCCTCATGTGGTGAATTGGGAATACAGTTACCGCGATCGCCTCTATAACGGTACACTTGGCTTTCAAACCGTCCAAAGTAGTTTGGGTGGTGTCATTACTTCTCCAGTTATTCCTCTGGGGAACTCTGGGATCAACCTCAGCTATCAAGCCGGCGCGCAGTATATCAACGCCAACACTGACCGCCAAGACTTGCTAGATCCCATCAGAACCAATGATCGAGTCTCTCTTGGTCGCCTACAAGGTAGCGCCGCCTTGAGTAAAGGGTTTTTACTATGGCAAGGAAAACCACTACCACCCACAGCCACGGAAGGTTTAAGATATACAGCTACTCCTGTAGTTCCTTACTTACAGGCGATCGCCGGTATTACTGGTACTTCTAGCTACTACACCAATGGCGACAACCAAAGCAGCCTGACTGGCACAGTTGGCTTAGTAGGGCAGCTTGGTCATTTTTCTCGCCCCTTCCTTGACTACACAGCTTTTAACGTCCGTTATTCCCAAGGTTTAACCAGTGGACTATCACCCTTTTTGTTTGACCGCTACGTTGATGAAAGAGTACTCAGTGCCGGCATCTCCCAACAAATTTACGGCCCTTGGCGTTTAGGTTTTCAAACATCAATTAACTTAGATACTGGTAAAGAAAGTAGCACAGACTACATTGTTGAATATAGCCGACGCACTTACGGAATCACCTTGCGCTACAATCCGGTACTGGAATTAGGCGCTTTTAGCATCCGCATTAGTGACTTTAACTGGACTGGCGGTGCAGATCCATTTTCGGAGGTTAGACCAGTTGTCGGTGGTGTGAGTCAGTAGTGGAGACTACCTTTTTTGATAAACAACTGACTATTGACAATTTAAAGGTAAAGTAATTGTAAACGTAGTCCCAACACCTTCTTGGGAGTTAAAAGCAATTTCTCCTTTGTGAGCTTCAACGCATCTTTTAACTATCACTAAACCTAGCCCAGTCCCTTGAATTGATTGAGAATTAGAAGCTCGATAAAATGATTCAAATAGATGGGTTTGATCTGCAACAGGAATACCAATACCTTCGTCTTGAATCCGGAAAATTGCTACACCTTTAGTTTGATCAAAAGTTAAGTCAAACCTGATAGTTTCATTTTGGGGAGAATACTTGACAGCATTAGAAAGTAAGTTCACAAATATGTAATGTAATAGTCGTTCATCCATAAACGCATTTGTAGTTTCGTCACTACAGGTAAAAATAATTTCATGTCCACTAATTTCTACAGTTGTGAATTCTTCTATTAACTCTTGACAAAATCCCTTTAAATTTAAGAGTACAGGGTTACAATCAAGCTTTGCCGCGTCAGATTTACCCATAAACAGGACATCTTCCATGAGTAACTTCATGGATTGCACAGCGCCTTTAATTCTCTTTATATATGTATTTTTTTTGGTTTCGGTTAAATTTTGCCCGTGTAATTCTATCAGTTCTATTGCTGTTTGAATTACACTCAAAGGATTGCGAAATTCGTGAGAGACAGTAGAGATAAATAAGGATTTAAGATTGTTCAGTTCTCGTTCTTTTTGCAGCGCTTGCTCTAGTAATTCTGTTTGTCTTCGTTCACTGAGATCCCAAAAAACAATTACCACACCGTTGATTTTGTTTGGTAGTCCCATGATGGGTGAAGCACTATCACCGATAGGTACCCTTCTGCCATCTTTGGTAATCAAAGATGTATATTCATCTAAATAAACTACTTTTTGTTCTCTGAGAACTTTTGTAACTGGATTTTCTAAAACATTTTCTGTAACTTCGTCAATGATATTAAAAATCTGGGATACTTCATGTCCAATAGCATCTGCTTGATGCCAACCAGTAATTTCCTCGGCGGCTGGGTTCATAAATGTGACGTTTCCAAACTCATCAGTGGCGATAACAGCATCACTAATTGAGTTTAGGAGGGTTGCTAACCGATCACGATTTTCTCTTATGTCCCTTTCCAAGCGATGTTTCAGCAAACCCATTTCAATGGAAATACGCAAGTCTTTAGAGGTGAATGGTTTGACAATATACCCAAATGGTTGAGTGATCTTTGCCCGCTCTATAGTATTATCGTCACCATAAGCAGTTAAAAATATAACCGGAATATCTAAATGTTCCCGAATGTAACTGGCAGTGGTGATACCATCGATTTCACCTTTGAGGATAATATCCATGAAAACTAGTTCTGGGCTAGTCTCTATTGCTTTAGCGATCGCCGCTTTTCCAGAAGAGGCTGTACCGATAACAATATAACCTAGTTGATTCAGTTGACTAGCAATAGTTCTAGCTACGATCACTTCATCTTCAACGACTAAAATTTTGACTGGCTCCATTGTCAATTTACAGTTGTTCAGTTAATGCGAAAATTGGATTTTAAATGTAGTTCCTGGTTGACGTTCGATACTAACAGTGCCTTCTAGTTGTTCTGTTACTAAGTCATGAACTAGCGAAAGGCCTAAAGAATCTGTATACCGCCAATCTAAATTATCTGGTAAACCGATACCATTATCTTGAATAGTCATCTCAATTTTGTCATCGACTTTTTGTAAATCAATTTTTATTGCACCTGTTGTATTTTGAGGAAAAGCGTGTTTCAGTGAATTGGAAATTAGTTCATTGATAATTAAACCGCAGGCAATGGCTTGATCAAGATTTAAATCAACCGGGTGAATATGAGTTTCTAAACTGATTCTCCCTGGCTCTAATTGATAGGATATTAAAATACTCGTAGCTAAATTATTAACATAATCAACAACATCAAGTTGCCCAATATTTGGTGAAGTATATAAGTTCTTGTGAATCATTGAGATGGACTCAATACGGTTTTGACTTTCTTGCAGAGTTCTGATTAATTCTGGGTCTTTGAGTGTTTGAGAATGAAGTAGTAATAATCCAGAAACTATCTGTAAATTATTTTTAACCCGATGATGAACCTCTTTGAGTAAAACCTCTTTTTCCGCTAAGGCACTTCTCAAGCGAACTTCTACTTTTTGGCGTTCAGCCAATTCATTTTGGGCTTGCTGAAGTATGCTTGATTGCTGGATGGCGATCGCAATGGGGACGGAAAGTTGGTCGAGCAAATCTAGTTCATGCGCTTCCCAGTCCCGTGGGGTAGAACATTGATGGGCTATTAATAAACCCCAAAGCTGCGGCACAGTGTTGCCTTCACTCACTTCTAACAGAATAGGTACAACTAAGTTAGCTTTAACTTGAAATTGTTCTAATAAATGCAGATGACAATCAGTTAATCCAGCTGTGTAGATGTTGGCGATCGCTCTTTTATGTCCTTGACAATAATCTGCTCCTGCGCCTGACTGGAAACAATTATCTTGAATATCTGCACCTAGAGCAATTTTCCATCCAGGCTTCACCGATTCTGCTACGATTTTACCACTCATATCTGGGGCAAACTGATAAACCACGACCCGATCAACCCCAAGCAAGTCTTTAATTTCTTTAACTGTGGCATTCAGAATATTTTGTAGATTCAGCGATTGGCGAATTCGTTGAGCAACAGCACGCATTAACTGTTCTCGCTCAATCTGTCCTTTCAAAGCCCGTTCGGTTTGTTTACGCTCGGTAATTTCTTGACCAATACCAATTATTCGACCGTCGGCAAGTTTGATATTTATCCAAGAAGTATCTAATACTTGCCCATATCGTGTCTGAGTTCTAAAATCACCCCAAATACATTCTCCTGATTGCATAAACTTGATGACCGATTGACGATATTCAGGCTGAGGATATAACTCTGCAAAAATATCAAGGGTTTGATAATCTCTCAAACTCCAACCTAAAAGACGCTCTAATTCTTGATTTATCCATTGAACCTGACCTTCAGGACTAATCAGTGCAATCATCAACGGGATACCAGCAAAAATACTTTGTAAAAGTGCATTTTGCTCTTGTAACTTGGCTTCAATATTTTTGCGCTCTGTAATATCGTAGAGGACGGTTAAAATTGCATACTCGTTGTTGAAATTTAAGTACTGAATTGAGGCGATCGCCCAAAATGAAGTTCCGTCACTTTTCTTAAATTGAATATCATAATTCTGAAGTGATCCATGTTGACTAAGAGCTTCTAATATCTGCTGTCGGTCTTCGGAGTTTTCATATAAATCTGCGGCATAGTGATTAATTAAATCATTTCCAGATAGTTGGAATGTTTGCAGAAACTCTGAATTAGTATATAAAATTAAGCCATCATCAACGCGGGAAATCACCAAAGGTACGGGAATTGCTTCCAGAATAGTTCTAACTCTGGCTTCACTTTTTTGTAGATTCCGTTCTATTTGAATATGTTCAGTAATATTTATGGTATCAACTAAACAAGCTTGATAACCTGAATATTCTATATAATTAATAGCTAATTCAACATCAATAACTTGTCCACCCCTTAGACGATGTTGACATTCCATTAGGAAGGGAAGTTGAGAATATTCCTGTTCTATATCCCTGATTAAGTCCGATATAAACTCAGGTACAAAAACTTGGGCAAACTGCATTTGTAAAAACTCTGTTTTTGAGTAACCATATTGTGTAATAGCAGCTTGATTAACATCTAAAATTTGTAGACTTTGCATCTCACATATCCACATAGGACGAGGATTATTAGTGAACAAGAGATGAGCATTGAAGCTGCTTTCATGATTAATTCGCTTTTTGTGTAACTCTAATTGTCTGATGATTTGACGCGCTAAACGTTGGAGTATTTGCTGTTCTTTTAAACTTAAGTTACGGGGGGTAAAATCTATCACGGCCAGACAACCCAAGGCAAAACCCTCAGAGTTAATTAAGGGAACTCCTCCATAGAAACGGAAAGCGCTTGGCTTTTGCCTCACTAGGGGATTTTCTACAAATCGTTCATCTTGCCAGGTGTCAGGAATAATCAATATGTCATTTTGCCCAATTGTATGAATACCAAGACATATATCACGTGGTATTTCTAATTCAGAAATTCCTACTTTTGACTTAAACCATTCTCTTTGAGAATCTAAAATACTGATCAGAGCAATTGGTGTATTACAGCTATCGGCAGCAATATTTACCAGATCGTCAAATACTTCTTCTGGTGGTGTATCTAAAATGCAATATTGATAGAGCGCTTCTAAGCGTAGGCTTTCACTGTCGGTAAACAACATTATTGCTTTATTTGATGAATAATTGATGATAAGCTGCATTTTCCAGTAGAAATCGCAGTTTTAAACTCATCTGTAAAGTCTAGCTAAGCTATTCTGCCTTTAAGTTGCACAATCCATCGTCAGTGCTGTTGATTGTTGACTGTTAACTGTCAACAGCCCTTATTAGTAGTTATGCAATTTAGACGCTTAGTAGCTGAATATTCATTAATTTTAATCTAGCTAGGTCAGCATATATTGCCAACAACGTATGAGTAAAGTTGCCAAAAGTGCTTACCTAGTTGAGAAAGCTGACGGTGTTAAGTTCCCACTCCCCAGTCTCACCGCCATTTCACCAAGCGTCTCTTAAGATAAGGAAATCGTTCCTCATAGCTGTTTCATTCGTCTTTATGTACGTAGTTCATAGTGATACTTAAAAAACAGTAGCCTACGGCAAAGCGTAGGCTAGATAGGAAATAACTCTATGACTCTCAATTTACAATCGATAGCGATCGCTTTGATCAAATTCTTTATGGGGCTGACAAGCAGGTAAAATTCTGCGGCGTTTACCCTAAAGTATGTTAAATGCTGCCTAGCGTTACTGTACGCAGTCGGCAATAATAGTATAACCTTTGTCTACAAGACTCCCTACAAAAACATCAGGGTGCCAAAGAGAACATAAAGATACTCTCCAACCGACCGCAGGTCATCGCTACTTAATTTTTTGTTTAATAAAAGTGACTACTTGGGCGAGCTGTTTCTTCAAACCTTCAATTTCTGCCTGCATCTTAGCAACTTTGTCATTAAGTGCTTGAATTTCAGCAGCCGCATCTGCATCTATTCCAGCCGTTGCTACTGTAGTAGTGGTAGCAACTGTAGGTGGAGCTACTGTTGCTACAGCGCCATGTGTCATAGTAGCAGTGGCTGTATTACCATTCTTAGCAGCAACTGCTCCTACTGGTTCTTGGCGCGGTAATTTAGCCTTAGTCATTGCTGACTTAATCGCATTAATGAGCTGTTTCTGATCAAAAGGTTTACCCAAAAATTCAAAATACTCGAAAGGTTCAGTGATTTTTTCCGTCACCTCTTCCTTCCTCCCAGACATAATTACCAAGGGAATTTTTCTCAGTTCAGGATGCGCTTGAACTTGCTGGAATACTTCCCAACCACTTAATTTAGGCAGCAGGAAATCCAACATGATCAAGCTGAGTTTTTCTTGTCGGATGAGATTTATCCCT
This sequence comes from Trichormus variabilis 0441, assembly GCF_009856605.1. NCBI lineage: Bacteria > Bacillati > Cyanobacteriota > Cyanophyceae > Nostocales > Nostocaceae > Trichormus > Trichormus variabilis. The sequence goes on from NZ_CP047242.1 coordinate 5,042,085, forward strand.
TCCAAGCCGTCCTTGGCTTCTAATACCTCAAAATTGCCAGGGGGCAACATTTCACGTACTTTTACCCTGACAACGGTAGTGTCATCGATAACTAAAATTTTGTTACTTGCCACGACTGATTACTCTAAAAGAATATTGAAGTTTAAATAGCGGCTTCCCTGGGGGATGCTGTGTGAATTCCGAATGACCGTGAGAATCTCCCCACTATATCCAACATTGTTATTAATTGGGGGATAGTATATTTCGGTATAAATGTCGTCGTCGGCAGTGTTTAACAAAACTTTGAGGATATGGAGTAATAGGAGAAAATAGGAGAGAGTTTATTGATTTGAAGTTATATCTCCCTACACCCCTAAACCCCTACACCCCCACACCCAGTCTCAACCGACAATTTTAGTGCGTAAGTCCAATAGAGATTTATTTTTATTTATCAGCCTATGACTGCCTCACAACCTGCTCAGTTTAAGTCGGAAATCACGGCAATGCCCAGTTGGTTGCGCCGTCCCATTGGCAAAGCTAGTGAACTGTCAACAGTACAGCGCATTATTAAACAGCGTCAAATTCATACAATTTGTGAAGAAGGTCGCTGCCCGAATCGGGGTGAGTGCTATGCCCAAAAAACGGCTACATTCTTACTTATGGGGCCTACCTGCACCCGTGCTTGTGCTTTTTGTCAAGTCGATAAGGGTCATGCACCAATGCCAATTGACCCAGAGGAAGCAGCAAAGGTGGCAGAAGCGGTACAACTTTTGGGACTGCGTTATGTAGTACTTACTTCTGTCGCTCGTGATGATTTACAAGATCAGGGAGCAAGCCACTTTGTCCAAACTATGGAGGCAATTCGTCAACTAAATCCGGGTACTCAAATTGAAGTGTTGACACCGGATTTTTGGGGTGGTGCAGGCGCAGGGGAAGCCGGACAACGCCAGCGCCTAAAAATGATTGTAGAGGCGCAACCAGCTTGTTTTAACCATAACATTGAGACAGTGCGTCGCTTAACCGGGCCAGTCCGCCGGGGTGCTAAATACGATCGCTCTTTGCGGGTTCTCTCTCTTGTCAAAGAACTAAACCCCCATATTCCCACCAAATCAGGCTTAATGGTGGGACATGGAGAGACGGTTACTGAACTAGTCGAAGCAATGACAGACTTAAGGGCTATAGGATGCGATCGCCTCACTATCGGTCAGTATATGCGCCCATCCCTAGAACATTTACCAGTCCAAAAATATTGGACACCAGAAGAATTTGAGCATCTGGGCAAACTAGCCAGAGAAATAGGCTTTAGCCACGTCCGTTCGGGTCCACTAGTTCGCAGTTCCTATCATGCTGGGGAGGAACCAATACCGTTCGGATAAGCAGGGGAGGCAGAGGAAGCAGAGGAGGCAGGGGAGGAAAGAAGTTTATTTTCATAATTTTTCTCTTCCCCTACTTCTGTTCTCCCCTTACTTCCCCTGCCTGCCTTAACCAAGAAATCCCTTAACCGAAACGTATTGGGGTAGGAACAGGAATAATTCCAGATTCTCTACTCAACACCCCCTAATTTGCGATTCACACAAATATTTTTAAAGAATGTGGGCAATTGTGTCCTCTGTTTGGTATTTCTGAAAAAGTCATGACATAAGGAGAACCGATTTATGGCTAAAGCCAAAACTCCCGCAGTTGCCAATACCGGCGCTAAACCCCCCTATACTTTTCGTACAGCTTGGGCGCTGTTGCTACTAGGTGTTAACTTTCTGGTAGCAGCTTATTATTTCCACATTATTCAATAGTTCAATTGGGGAAGTAGGGAATAGGGACTAGGAAGGGAGAAAAATTTTACCCAATCCCCCTTTGTGTTTGCAGTAGCCTGGGTCGGGAAACCCTCCCGCAGCGCTGTCTCACCAGTTCCTAATTCCCAGTCCCCAAACTAAGTGGAATGGTGTTGCTCACATCGTGCCTTTAAATAAACCTTTAGGACGAATGAGCAACACCAAAATCATGATTAGTAGGGCAACACCTTGTTTGTATTGGGAACCTAACAAGGGTGTACTCACTTCTTGAACAATACCAATGATAAAAGCTGCGGCGATCGCACCGTAAGGGTTGCCAATACCGCCCAAGATTACGGAAGCGAATAGCGGCAAAATTAAAAACCAACCCATATTAGGACGTACTGCCGTAATTAAGCCATACATACTGCCACCTAAAGAGGTAACTGTGCCGGCAATTAGCCAAGTCCAAAAAATTACTTGCTCCACATCAATCCCAGAAACCTTGGCTAAATCCAAATCGTCAGCAACAGCACGCATCGCCTTACCAATTTTTGTGTTTTGTAAGAGGTAGTGCAGTGCGCCGATGGATAATACTGCTAATGCCAACACCAGCAATTGATTTTGTGGTACTTTCACACCAAAAATATCTAAAGCAGGAGTGATGGGTAAATTATAATTTTGGTTTCTGCCGCCCCAAATTAAAATAATCCCGTTACGCAGGAATAATGCCAGCCCAATTGAGATAATAATAAGAGTAGTGGAATTAGCTCGGATCGAGCGCATTCTAGACCATAGCAATTTTTCTGACAGTAACATTGCTCCCACCGTTCCCACTACTGCCACTATCATCGATAACCAAATATTTACCCCAAAAGTGTTGACCAACAAAGTCAAATAAGCCCCTAAAGTTAAGAAATCACCGTGGGCAAAATTAGACAACCGTAAAATTCCATAAGTTAAAGTCAGTCCCACAGCCGCAAGAGCGATAATGCTACCTACCGCAATACCATTGACAATCAGTTGAATCGTTTGTATGTCCATATTGCTAATTAAATAAGCTAATCTATAGTTATTTAGAAAGTGGTGATTGACAACAAAAATTCCCAGTTTATCACCAAAAATCAGTACTATAAGTTATGATTTATCGACAAAAAAGAATTGTGAGCTAATATACATAGAATCGTGTTTGCATTTTTTGCAAAACTAAAGTTGTTAAACGGTCTAGTTGACCATGCAGCAGTATTCAAGCTTACCAGAACACAACTCATCGATAGACACAACGCCGACTCTGTTGGCAAAAAGTCAGCAGCTTTGCGCTGAGTTATGGCTGGAACGCAGCTTGAACCAGCTACAAACACGCCTGCTTAATTGCTTAGAGTCTGCTTTCAACAGTGTTCCCACAAGAACCACAGAAGCGGATATTTTCCAAACAGTGGTTAATGAACTAGACATTGCTTTAAACAATAGCAATGTGGGTTTTCCTTTGTGTGCTGTGGGGATTGCTCTGTTGCAACCGCAAGCAGCAGTTGGTAAAGTTTACTATATTTCTCGCCCTCTATCTCTAGGCTGTCAACCTCCACTCTTAGAAGAAATATCCAAAGACGGGAAAAAACTGCGGTTGCAATTGCAAGAAGCGATCAAAATTACAGATTTACAAAAACTAGAAAAGCAACAACCTCCACAAGCTTGGCAATTAAGGGATGATGCTGATGGTGTGATCGGGTGGTTACTTCTGGCGACAGATAACTCAAAGCCTCATGAAAACGCATTCACAGCACCACATCCTCAACTTAATACGCAACTCATGGAGCGATCGGCCGAACAATGTGTGAAAGCCTTAGCACATCTCAAAAAAATACAATCTTTGCAGCAGAAATCTCAAAATTTAGGTATTTCTAATCAGGAATTGGAGCGGACTAATCAACTGAAAAATCAGTTTTTAGCCAATACAAGTCATGAAATTCGCACACCCCTAAGTTCGATTATTGGTTTTACTCACCTGCTTCTAGCGCAAGGTTACGATCCAACGAGAGAGCGCCATCATGAATATTTAAATATTATTCAATCTAGTGGTAAACATCTATTGGCTCTGATTAACGATATTTTGGATCTCTCCAAGATTGAGGCTAATCAGTTAGAAGTACAGTGGGAAAAGGTGAATGTACCAGAACTTTGTCAAAATGTATTAACGCTGATCAAGGAGAAGGCCGCAAATAAAGGGGTGAAATTGTCTTTGGAATTAGATCCCCATATCAAGACTTTTGTTGCTGACCCTTTGCGGCTCAAACAGATGCTTTTGAACTTGTTATTTAATGCTCTCAAATTTACTAATCAAGGCACTGTTGGCTTAAAGGTGACACAGCGAGAGTCATTTATCCACTTTACAGTCTGGGACACTGGTAGCGGTATTTCTCCAGAAAATCTGGCGCTACTGTTTCAACCATATTTCCAAATTCCTAATTCTTCAGTTGCCCAACATGAAGGTACTGGTTTAGGTTTAGTGGTGACTCGTAAACTGGCAGAAATTCACAATGGTTCTGTAGAAGTAGAATCCCAAGTTGATCACGGTTCCCGCTTCACTATTATCTTGCCTCTACAACAGAATGGGCAAGTATTAGTAGGAGAAGATATGGAGGATGAGGAAACGACATCTCCTGCATCTTTGACACCTAACAGTTCAAAAGACATTTTGTTAGTTGAGGATGATTTACCCAACGGTGAATTGATGCAAACTCACTTGTCTAAGTTGGGATATAACGTTACTTGGGTCAAGAATGCCCATGAAATGTGGGCAAAACTAGACCAACAACAAGCAGCAGTTATCTTAATGGATATCCGGTTACCAGATGGTGATGGTTTAGATTTAGTCAAGCAGTTGCGAGAAAAATCTCAATATCAACAGATTCCTATTATTGCCCAAACAGCGATGGCGATGAAAGGCGATCGCTCTATCTGTCTATCTGCTGGAGTCAACGACTATATTTCTAAACCCATAGATTTAAATCTTTTGGCCAGTCTGGTGGCTAAGTATAGTCAGCTTTAGGGATTGGGGACTGGGGACTGGGAGGAAGGACTAATTACCACTGACAACTGACAACCGACAACTGACAACTAACAACTGACCAATGATTAAAATATTGCTATAGGGTTTTGGCAGGATTTGGGAATGATGTTAACTGAAAAGCTTGAGCAATTGAAGGCCTTATTTACAGAAATGGAACAGGCTTTAATTGCCTATTCTGGGGGTGTTGATAGTACTTTGGTAGCGAAGATAGCCTATGATGTGTTGGGCGATCGCGCTTTGGCTGTGACTGCGGTTTCACCTTCGTTGTTACCAGAGGAACTAGAAGACGCGAAAATTCAAGCCGCAACGATTGGTATTCCCCATAAAGTTGTCCAAACACACGAAATGGACAACCCCAATTACACATCTAATCCCGTCAATCGTTGTTATTTTTGTAAAAGCGAATTACACGACACCCTCAAACCTTTAGCTGTAGAGATGGACTACCCCTACGTAGTCGATGGGGTAAATGCTGATGATTTGCATGATTATCGTCCAGGGATTCAAGCTGCGAAGGAAAGAGGGGCGCGATCGCCTTTAGCAGAAGTTGGTGTGACTAAATTAGAAGTCAGACAGCTTTCTCAGCAATTAGGCTTACCTTGGTGGGAAAAACCAGCCCAGCCTTGTCTGAGTTCCCGTTTTCCCTACGGTGAGGAAATTACCATAGCCAAATTGCAACGGGTAGGTAGAGCCGAAATTTATCTTAGGAAGTTAGGTTGGCAAAATTTGCGTGTCCGTTCTGAAGAAGATACAGCCCGGATTGAATTACCACCAGAAAAAATCAAAGATTTTGTCTTAACAACAGATTTACCCTCTGTAGTCAACGCATTCCAAGAGTTGGGATTTATCTACGTCACCTTAGATTTAGAAGGTTATCGCAGTGGTAAATTAAACCAAGTTATCAATCAGGCGAATACCCCAATAAAGGTCTAATCACCAATGATCAAAAAGTCTCTGCTTCCACAGAAACGAGAATACAACCATTAATCCTCCAACTATCATCTGGTTGTTTCTCCATAAAATACAAAGCCCTGAGAGGAACACCATCGGGTGCTAAAAGCAACACTGGTTGAGTGATATTGTCCTGAATTGTGGTAACGTTTTCAAAGAAAACTGAGCGTGGACGATACACCGCCGGATAACTCATACTCACCATCCGCAGGAAATTCTCGGCGTTTTGAAATTGCTCTTGAATTGCTGGAGTAGCACAAGCAAAAGCACTTGGTGCATCATCTTGTTGAAAAGCTGCTAATTGGCTTTCAATCACAGATCGGATGGTAAGAAAATCTTGATCAGTAACTTCCATAAATGTATCAATTACGGTAGTTTTTGTTGACGCTTCACTGTTAAATATTGACTGTTATACAGTTTCTTAATAAAGATGTGCTTTGTTCTCGACTGTAGAGACGTTGCACGGAACGTCTCTACATCATTTATTTGGTGCAACTTCATAGATGATTAGTATTAACGGTCAACATTTTTGTTTTGAGAGAGTTTGAATTCTACCTGTTGGATAGCAAATCGCCACACATCATAACCATCAGCCGACAAATGCAAGCCATCTGTGGTTAAATCAGAACGTAAATTGCCATCACCGTCTGCAAACCAAGTATGAATATCTAAATAATTTACTTTTTCTTTCTTAGCAATTTGAGCCAGTTTTGTATTAATTTCCCGAATCCGACTATTAGAAATTGTTGGTAGGTTAGTAGGTAATATAGATTGTATAAAAATCTGAGTCCTGGGGTGAGACTGCCGTAATCTCCGAACCATCTGCCGGTGATTACGCAAAATGACTTCATCGCTGGTTCCTTTTCGTAGGTCATTAATCCCAGCCATGATGTAGATAGCATCAGGACGCGTATATGAAAAAGCTGTCAATCTATTGGCGATACCAGTGGAAGTATCTCCAGATATACCTTGATTTAGCCACAACTTACCAGATGGTAGCTTTTCTCTAGGAAACCACATACTCAAGGAATCCCCAACAAGGATACTGAGACGGTTTTTACCTTGACCTTGAGCGATCGCTTTAGCTTCTAGAGCCAATAGACTTTTCCAATCATCATAAGTTAGTTGCTGCTTTTGAGTCGCATCTCGTAATGATTGGTCACTATCACCATCCTGGCGTGTGTAAATCTGACCTGTTTTCAGTGCAGCTAATCGGTAATAGTAAAGTTGATTACCAGAAGTTAATAGTTGGTTAGTCGGCTGGGGATTGAGGTTAAAGAATGAGTTTATGGGTGTTGATGATTCTTGATTGGTAAATTGCAGTAAAGGGTTATGAGAACCGGGAATATTTTTCTCGCCATTCGTTGATTGAGAGGCTTTAGATGGTGACAAAGGTTGACTGCTAAATTCGGGGAAGGATACGTTAAAAAGCGTAGGCAAGCTTTTTTCATCTGCATCCTGTGGTAAGCTCTCAAACGCCTGTGATAGTTGGTTACTGAATGGGGATAAAGATATATCCTCGGTAATCACCTCCGGTGAGCTTTGTTTTATATCCGATGCGAAACTAGAATTATCTGGCAGGATATTCGATATCTGTGGTAGAGCTGATGCTGGTAGTGTCAATCCTGTTAACAAGCCTACTGCCAACAGATAAGAATCCCTCATCACTTTATGTCTCCTCTGTGTACTTTTTTGTTCTATGACAGTTTTGATTTCCTACATTCAGGAATTTTACTGTTGTTAAAATATTATTTTTATTGAAAACGTATAGTTCTGTAAACTAGGTTAACGAGATCATATTTAACAATTCACCAATTCTTTAAAGCACGTCTTGCGGTTGAATTAGTAAAAATGATTGCACTGATGTTAACAGCCTGTATTAATAGGTCATTAACTAAGTATTATTACTAGCTTTATGACGTATGTAATAATTACTACTTAATTCCAGCATATCTTCCGTATCAAAACTTGTAAATATTCATCTTCATCCATTTAAATAAATTTCTATTGGTATAGAAGAAACCAGGATAAAGTGCTAAGATTTAGTCGCAGTGATTGATGATTCCCCATAATTTTGTGGCTAGAGCTAGTACAGCAATTGGTGTTAGTCCAATTATTAAAGAGATTGTGCAGAAACAGGCACATTCTACCCGTTTAACCCTAAAAGAGGTAATTCTCATGGGAATGTTAGCAATAGATAAACTTGACGATCAAGGTCGTCAAGAGTTAGCAGACAAGGTTCATCAAATGCAAGTTAATGGTGAAATATAAATTTGTTTGCTCTATGTTAGTAGTCACAAGTTCATAACACAATTGATTGGCTATTAAGCGAACAAGAGTAAGGATACAAACCCCTAAATTGTTTATGGGAATTGTGCTTCTGGACTCCAAATTTGGAATTTTTTGTAGTGGCTGACTATTCACTAAATCTATAGCGACTTCCCAGAACATAATCCTGATTAATTTCCACAGCAATCCAACGACGTTGGAAAGTTTCAGCAACAAACCCAGTAGTATTAGAACCTGCAAATGGGTCTAATACTAAATCCCCTTCATCAGTCAAGAATTTGATGAAGAACTCAGCAAACCCCTGAGGAAATCTAGCTGGATGTGGTTTAACCCCTGCTGCTTTACAACGTCGTAAATAAGTACTGTTGGATTCAGTATTAGCAATTTCTAGCAAATTTGGGGGAATTGCACCCTGATTATCTTTTTGAAACTTATCAGAAATATCATGTCCACTAGGACGAACTTGCGCTTTATAACCTTTTTTGAGTAATCGCTTCATACTCTGGCTATAGGGCTTTAAAATTTTTTTGTTATCTGCTTTGGGATTGGGAGTTTTTGATAGCCACCAAACAATATTTACTGCATCTTTGACACGGACTCTTCTAATAGTTACCCATTCAGCCGGGGTAGGTAATCGTGCAGGATTGTAATGATAGAATTCCTGAGCCAGAAAAAATCCAACTTCCTTACATAATCTCACTAGCAGTTCGTATTGATAAATACTCCGCACAGGATTTCCTGGAAGGTATGCACCGCCTAAATCTAAAATAAATGAACCATTTTCTGCTAAGACTCTCTTAAATTCGTCAGCGAAAGGTAAAAACCATTCAATATATTTTTCTGCGCTTTCGTTACCGTATTCTTTTTTACGCGTTAAAGCGAATGGTGGTGAAGTGAGGATTAAGTTAACACTGTTGTCGGGGATAGACTTGATAATTTCTAAACAGTCGCCTAAATATACTGCTCCGTGTTGCTGAGTATAGGAAGGTATAAAATTAGTTAATTCTATGGTTGTTGTTTGTTGTGAGTTCAAGCGACATTTTAACTATTGCGATGAGTCAAAGACTACCACTTTTTGTAAGGTAAGAATTTACCAGACATAGTAATCTTAACGCGATCGCCTTTTGGGTCTGCTTCTTTTTCCACATCCAAGGTAAAGTCAATTGCACTCATAATTCCATCGCCAAACTTTTCCTGAATGACTTGCTTAATCGGAAAGCCATACACCTGCATAATCTCATAGAAGCGGTAAATCAGTGGGTCTGTAGGTACAATTGGCCCCAAGCCTTTGATTGGATATTCAGTTAAATGTTGAATATAGCTGGGGTCTAATCCCAATGCTTCCACCAGTAACTTAGCTTCTTCCTCTGATGCGCTTGCTTGGCGGTAGAATAAGGCAGCAATCCATACTTCATTCCGCCCCAAAATTGCTTCTAAGTCAGCAAAGCTGAGTCCTTGGTCTTTCTTCGCCTGTAAGAGAGTTTGCGTAATTTCCGGTATCGACATCTGATAAATCTTCTACTGAATTAATTTTGTCAGAGAAAATTCTACCATGACGTAGCAAGTAATAGGCGATGGTAGGTCATCGTAGTCTTGCTATTCTACCAAGGTGCAAATTGATCTACGTTAAACCGCAATCTGACCACTCATACGCTGTTCTAATAATTCCAACAACCCATCTACATCCTGCCCGACTTGCTCAAAACAGAGTGGTGGCGGGGGTTCTGGTGCAAACTGAATTAACTTGATTTCACCTCTACCAATACCAATCATCAAGACTTCAATTTCTGGTTGATTATGTTCAATAATTCCCAAAAGTTCCTGGAGTCGATTTTCTACATTATTATTTAATTTCTCTACAGCCTCTTGCGGGCAGTAAACAAAATGTGGGGTAGGCTGTAAATCGATACCGATAGTACCTTGGCTATCACCATTTTCTAACCATAACCCCCAAAAAAGTGCAGCCAAATCTTGCTGGTTTTCTTTGACAAACCTATCTAACTGGCTACGCCACTTACTATCACCTGATTCCGGCTTAGTACTACTAAACATCATAAATAATTAGCCATTGGTCAACAGTCAATATTTATTACTCATTTCAAACCACTCTGCACACGCCAGAGGTTAGCATATATTCCATCCTTGTCTAACAATGCTTCATGGGTTCCTGACTCCACTAATTGTCCATGTTCCATGACATATATACAATCAGCATTGCGAATTGTGGAAAGACGGTGAGCGATCGCAATTGTAGTTCTATTGATGGTAATTCGTTCGAGCGATCGCTGAATTGCTGCCTCTGTTTCATTATCCACTGCCGAGGTAGCTTCATCTAAAATCAAAATCGGTGGATTCTTCAAAACCGCCCGTGCAATGGCTATTCGTTGTCTTTGTCCCCCAGATAACTTTTGCCCCCTTTCTCCCACAATTGTTTCATAACCCTGGGGTAGATGGCTAATAAATTCGTGCGCTTCTGCTATCTTGGCAGCAGTGATGATTTCTTGTTCTGTCGCATCGAAAGTACCGTATGCTATGTTCTCAGCTACCGTGCCATGAAATAGGAATACATCTTGACTAACTAAACCCATACTACGGCGTAAATCGCGTAACTTTAAATCTTCTATATTGATCCCATCTAAGGTTATTTTCCCAGCTTGCACTTCATACAAGCGCAGCAGCAGTTTTACTAAAGTACTTTTACCAGAACCAGTAGAACCAACAATAGCAATAGTATTACCTGCGGGTATTTGCAAAGATAAATGTTTAACTACAGGTAATCTATCTTTATAGGCAAAAGTAACATTGTTAAATTCCACGGCACCGCGTACTTCTTCTACAGGTAAAGCAATATTTCCTGTATACGCTGTAATCGGAGTATCTAACAACTCCATCACTCTATTAGTGGAAGCCATAGCCCTTTGATAAAGATCAAAAGTTTCCCCCAATCTAGTTAAAGGCCAAAGTAGTAGCTGGACTAAAAATACTAATGAACTATAAGCGCCTACGGACATTCTCCCCGCAACGGTTGCCATACCCCCAAATAGCAGCAATGAGGTAAACCCTACGAGAATTAGCATCCGAATTAGGGGAATAAAAGCGGCAGACAAGGCGATCGCTCTTGTGTTACTTTGACGATAAGCGGAACTATCTATTTCTAAACGCCCTTTTTCATACTCTTCCGCCGTAAAGCTTTTAATTGTGGTGATACCACTCAGGTTATTGGACAAACGCCCATTGAGTAACCCTACTTTTTCCCGTACATCGGCGTAACGTGGTGCTAGCAATTTCTGGAAAGCCACCGAACCCCACAGAATAAATGGCATTGGTAAAATAGCCATCCAAGCTACGCTGGGAGCCAAAATAAAGAAGGCGCCGCCAACGACTACAATAGTCGTGACTACCTGGATAATGTCGTTAGCGCCCACGTCCAAAAAACGTTCTAGTTGGTTAACATCATCACTGAGGATAGACATTAAACCACCTGTGCTACGTTCTTCAAAATAAGCCAATTCCAATTCTTGTAGGTGACTATATGCGTCCAAACGTAAGTTATGCTGGATATTCTGTGCTAGGTTACGCCATAACACGCGATAGCGATATTCAAAAAATGACTCTAGTATCCAAGTGATGACTGTGAGCAGCGCCACAATTAAAAATTGCCCAAAGATATCTTTTATTCCCAACTGAGCAATGATAGAATCCTGCTGCTTAACTACCACATCCACCGCCATACCAATTAAAGCTGGTGGAGCTAAATCAAAAAGCTTATTTAGAATTGAACAACCAACCGCCAACAACATTTGTTGACGATACTGGTATCCATAGTCAAACAGGCGCTGTAAAGGATGTGCAGAATGTCTACGCCTTTGTAATACCCGGTGAGATGGAGATGCTATAGCCACAGCCGTTGCAAGTTGTGTGCAACTGATATTACCACAGAGTGGAGACAGGGAGCATGGTGTGAGACAACGCGGTCTTCTCGACGAGGTGCTACGCGAAGGGTAGGAAGAGAAGAGAACTATTAACTATGGACTGTCAACCGTCAACCTTTAACTAATGACTACGGAGAAACAAGCTTGAAAAATCAGCAATTGGGAAATTGGCAAACTACTGTGTTCGGAATTTTGGTGGCAATAATTGTGATTATTGGGTTAAATTCCTTTATTATTATCAATCCAGGGCAGGCAGGAGTGTTGAGTATCTTAGGGAAAGCTAGGGATGGGGCGTTACTAGAGGGAATTCACTTGAAGCCGCCTTTGATTTCGGCGATAGATGTTTATGATCTCACCGTCCAAAAATTTGAAGTACCAGCAGAAAGTTCTACCAAGGATTTACAAAATTTGTCTGCTAGGTTTGCTATTAACTTTCGCTTAGATCCCATTCAGGTGGTAGATGTGAGAAGAAAGCAAGGAACTTTAGAAAATATTGTCTCGAAAATTATCGCGCCCCAAACACAAGAAGCATTTAAAATCGCTGCGGCTAGAAGAACCGTGGAAGAAGCAATTACCAAGCGGAGTGAATTAAAAGAAGACTTCGATAATGCTTTAGGCGATCGCCTAGATAAATATGGAATAATAGTATTAGATACTAGCGTAGTTGACTTGACCTTCTCGCCGGAATTTGCCAGAGCCGTAGAAGAAAAACAAATTGCTGAACAACGCGCCCAAAGAGCCGTTTACGTAGCGCGAGAAGCCGAACAAGAAGCGCAAGCAGAAATTAATCGAGCCAAAGGAAAAGCAGAAGCCCAAAGACTTTTAGCAGAAACTCTCAAAGCCCAAGGTGGGCAATTAGTACTGCAAAAAGAAGCCATAGAAGCCTGGAAAACTGGTGGCGCGCAAATGCCCAAAGTTCTAGTCATGGGTGGAGAATCACAGGGCAGTGTACCCTTTATCTTTAATTTAGGGAACACCCAAAATTTAAACTAATTGTCTACTCACACACAAACACAACTTAGGAACATAATAAAGTCATTTATGTCAATGCCCAATCATCCCAATCTTACCACCGCCGACGCGAAAAAAATCCTCAATAAATTCAACTGCTTAGATATCGCCCCGATTCTCAAGCCATCAGAAAAAGAATCAGTTCGTCGGGCATTGATTTTGATCACCAAACTTTCTGACTATCAAATATTAGGAATTTGCGCCGATACAGCCGACGAAGGACTACTAGCTATGAAAACCTACTCTCACGCTTTAGGTTATGAAGTTCCTATTGATCTACCTGTAGTTGAAGGCCCAGTCTACATTAAATTAAATGGCAAAAATGGTCTGTGTTATCTCGACTCCTACGCAGGACATCATCGCGGTGTCCTAGTATCATGCCAATCTTACTATGAAGGAGGAATTAACGAAATGTATGGACATCTACCCCTCGACTTATTTGTTTAAAAGTTTAGATTTAATCTGAGGTACGCTACACTCAATAAGCGTACCTCTTCCTCCTCAAATCTTCTGACCTTTGCGCCTGGGCGTGAGCTAAACAGTATCTTTTAAAATTGCTATGAGCGTCATCACATTACAATCAGTTAAAAAAGACTTTGGAATCAAAGAAATTTTAAAAGATGCTAGCTTTAGTTTAGATGCTACTGATAAAGTTGGCTTAATAGGTACAAACGGTTCCGGCAAATCCACTTTATTAAAAATGATCGCCGGCATAGAATCTATTGATAGTGGACAAATTCTTTGTACTTCTGGTTCTAAAATCATCTACTTACCCCAACAGCCAGACTTAGATGAAAACCTTACTGTTTTAGAACAAATTTTTGCCGACAGTGGCGAACAAATGACCTTAGTACGTGAGTATGAAGAACTTTCTGATAAACTAGCTCACTACCCAGAAGATAGCCAAATCATGTCCCGTCTTTCTGTTGTCATGCAGCGCATGGACGCAACTAACGCCTGGGAGTTAGAAACCAATGCCAAAATTATCCTCAGCAAACTAGGAATTACTGATTTTGATGCGCCCATTGGCAGTTTATCTGGCGGCTATCGTAAGCGTATAGCTTTAGCAACAGCCTTACTTGCAGAACCAGATGTTTTACTGATGGATGAGCCAACAAACCATCTGGATGCTTTGTCTGTAGAATGGTTACAAAGCTATCTTAACCGCTTTCGTGGGGCATTATTCCTGATTACACACGATCGCTACTTTTTAGATAAAGTTACCAACCGCATCATCGAAATCGACCGAGGCGATGTTTACAGCTATGCAGGTAATTACTCATACTACCTGGAAAAGAAAGCTCTGGCGGAAGAATCAGCCATTAGTACCCAACGCAAACATCAAGGTGTATTGCGGCGAGAACTAGAATGGCTCAAGCGCGGCCCCAAAGCCAGAAGTACCAAACAAAAAGCCCGCATTCAACGCGTCCAAGCCATGCGCGAAACTGAGTTTAAACAAACTCAAGGTAAAGTGGATATCTCCACAGTTAGCCGTCGCATTGGCAAAAAAGTGATTGATTTGCATAACATTTCTAAAGCCTATAATGACCGCATCTTAATCAAAGATTTTACCTACGAATTTAGCCCGGAAGACCGCATCGGCATTATCGGCGGTAACGGTGCTGGCAAGTCTACCTTAATGAATATCATCACCGGGCGTATAGAACCCGATGCCGGTAAAGTAGAAATTGGTTCTACCATCCACATTGGTTATTTTGACCAACATTCTGAAGAATTACTCACAGCTGTAGATGAAAATCAGCGCGTGATTGACTACATTAAAGAAGAGGGAGAATTTGTTCAGATAGCCGATGGGACAAAAATTACTGCTTCCCAAATGTTAGAACGCTTTCTCTTTCCAGGGAATCAGCAGTATGCACCAATTCATAAACTATCTGGTGGTGAAAAACGCCGATTATTTCTCCTGCGTATCCTCATCAGCGCCCCCAATGTCTTAATTTTAGATGAACCGACAAACGATTTAGATGTGCAAACACTAGCAGTCTTAGAAGACTACTTGGAAGATTTTAGCGGTAGCGTGATTGTAGTTTCCCACGATCGCTACTTTTTAGACCGTACTGTTGATACAATATTTGCCTTGGAAGAAGGTGGAAACCTGCGGCAATATCCAGGTAATTATTCAGTTTATCTAGACTACAAAAAAGCCGAGGAAGCACAACAAGCAACACTCAACACTAAAGAAAAGACAAAAAATTCCCCAGAAACAAAAGTTACATCGCAAACTAAAGATGTAGAAACTAAAAAACGGCGTAGACTATCCAATTGGGAAAAGCGGGAATTTACCGAGTTAGAAGGCAAAATTGCTCAACTAGAGGACGAAAAAACCCAAGCCGAGCAAGCACTAACTCATGTCCCTCCCGGCAATTATACCCAAGTACAAAAACTCTACGAACAAATAGAAGCGCTGAAGCAAGCAATTGATGTAGCGACTGAGCGCTGGTTAGAATTAGCGGAGATAGAGTCTTCCGAGAGTGGGTAAGCGCAACATGATAGCTCGAAAGCAGAATCTACCATCAAACCTGGCATTAAAGGATGCCCGAATTGCCAACACAAATCAATTCTTTAAAAACTCTGCCACTGAGTTTACCAAAAGTTCGCCTTAATATTGACAATCAGATGTTACTCTTTGTCTGAGTGGAAGTTTGACTAGGTTTTCAGGTTAGTGCTTTTCATCGGGCTATTGATAACTTTAGCCGTGCATCCAATAGTTAGATATAGTGCCAAACAATGATCATGATCAATCCTCATACTCAAGACATCCGCTCTCAGTCCATTCATTTTTTAGAACAGACTCCATCAGAACGCCTGCAAATTCTGCAAGAATTAGGCTTGGGCCGTTTCAAGTTCTTATCTAAAATCCGTCTGAATGACAGCAACGTTGATTGTGTGATTCGCTTCTTTCAAAATCCCGGACAGATGAAATTTCCCAATCTTTCTGGTGCGGATTTGTCTGAATTAAATTTAGACGAAGTAAGTTTAATTCGAGGTAATTTGTCAGAGGCAAATTTACAAGGAAGTAGCCTATTAAATGCTGATCTAATTTTTGTGAATTTCACAAAAGCTGACTTAAGAAAAGCTGATTTAAGAGGTGCAACTCTCAATGGAACTGTTTGGTTAGATACCCTTGTGGACGAGTGCCAGTTAGGAATTGGTAATGGTTTAACCAAGCAGCAACGTAAAGATTTACAACTGCGGGGAGCGAAGTTCAACTATTTGGCAGATGATAATTAAATTGCAGTATTAACTATTAGGCTGCTGGATTTTATTTATCTGGGAAAGGTGCATGAGTAAGGCAATTAAGCTACCCCAAAAACTAATGTTATTGGGGTCAGGTGAGTTGGGCAAAGAATTTGTCATTGCGGCTCAACGTCTTGGTAATTATGTGATAGCCGTTGACCGCTACGCCAACGCACCCGCGATGCAGGTTGCTGATTTTTGTGAAGTAATATCAATGCTTAGTGCTGATGATTTAGAAGCTGTAGTCACTAAGTATCAACCTGATTTTATCATACCAGAGATTGAAGCAATTAGAACCGAGAAACTACAGGAATTTGAAGACAGAGGTATCACTGTCATCCCCACTGCGGCAGCTACGAATTATACAATGAACCGCGATCGCATTCGGGAATTAGCCCATGAAGAATTAGGTATTAGAACCGCGAAATATGGTTATGCTATTACTTTAGAAGAATTGATTGCTGTTTCTGATGAGATAGGTTTTCCCAATGTAGTCAAACCTGTGATGTCGTCCTCAGGTAAGGGACAATCGGTAGTAGCTACAAAAGAGGAAGTAGAAAAAGCTTGGAATTATGCGATCGCTAATTCTCGTGGTGATAGTCAAAAAGTCATCGTCGAAGAATTTATCAACTTTGAAATTGAAATAACTCTCCTCACCATTAAACAGTGGGATAGTCCGACAATTTTCTGTTCACCCATCGGACACCGTCAAGAACGAGGCGATTATCAAGAATCTTGGCAACCGGCCGGCATTAGTGAAGATAAGATATTAGAAGCGCAAGCCATAGCCAAAAAAGTCACAGATGCTTTAGGCGGTGCTGGCATATTTGGGGTAGAATTTTTCATTACCAAAGACGAAGTAATCTTTTCTGAACTATCACCTCGTCCCCACGATACGGGAATGGTGACATTAATTTCACAAAATTTGAACGAATTTGAGTTACATTTACGAGCAATTTTAGGCTTACCCATTCCCAAAATAGAACAGTTGGGGCCTTCAGCCAGTGCCGTAATTTTAGCATCAGAAAAATTAGATGCACCCGTGTTTACGGGTATCGCCGAAGCATTAGCCGCACCAGACGTAGATATTAGACTATTTGGTAAACCCACAGCACATCCTTACCGCCGTATGGGTGTCGCCTTAGCCAAAGCCGAGAATGTGCAAGCCGCTAGGGAGAAAGCGACAGACGCAGCAAGTAAAATCCAAATCAGTAGTCAATAATTGCTGACTACTGCAAAAAAATTTTCAAAGTTCCTAAAAATGTCCATATCTCAAAGGAAAAATTTAGTTATGCAGGCACTATCCGATGAGATTATAATTAACTAATGTTACCAATGTCACGAGGATGATAAAAATGGATGTTGAGAAACTCCGTGACGAAACAATAGAGATATCAGATATTACAGCCTGGAATAAAAATGGGCAAAAACTTTTAGTATCAAAAATTAGAGCCAGAGACATTCAAGAAGATATTAAATCTAAATTAGAAGAAATTCTCAAATTTGAATATAAACATAATGGAATTATAGTGCCTTATGCTATAACCGCTACTCGTGAAGAAATTAAGATTTTTGAATGGGATGGCAAAAATCTCAAGGATATCTACACCTTCCCAACTCATGAAATTATGTCTGAGTACGATGCAGAATTTAGTAATAAGAGAATTTTTGAGTATTATCTAGAAACATTAGTCGAGGGATGGTTAAGAGATTTAGCTGAACACTGGAAAACTGATAATCCACCTAAATCAAAAGAATTAAAGCAGATAGGTTTCGTGGAAAAGCTAGCCGATGCGGCGGTACAGTGAAGGGTCGTAATTTTAGTGATAACGCTTTATATCGAAACTAATTTCTTTATTGGGTTTGCTAAAAGCCAGGATAAGGATTCTGAAAAATTAGTCAATAACATATCGCCAGATAGAAATACACTGATTAAAATTGTGACTCTTTCAGTGTGTTGTATGGAATCTCTTTCTGTACTAAATGATGAAATTAGTATAAGCAATCGTTTCCAAAATAATTTGGATTTTGAAAGAAATAAACTAAAAGGAGATAAAAATTCCCCATATTCTCAAGAAATTCAAAGATACCTTGAACAAGCCAAAATTAAAAATAAAGCGCGATTGAATTATATAAATAATCGTCTCTTTCAAGTTCTTGAATGGGCTACTAAGAATGTAGAGTTAATACAATTAAAACCAGATATACTAAGTGCAAGTCTTCAACAAATACTTATTACTGATCAAACAGATAACCTAATTTTGCATTGTATTCTTGATCACGCCCGAACTCATCAGAACACATATCCAAATGGGAAGAAAATCTTATTAACTGAAAACTCTAGAGACTTTGGTACAAAAGAAATCAAGGAAATATTGCAGGGAGTTGGTATCAAGTATCTTACTAGCACGGAAAAGTTTCTAGGTTGGCTGCAATCAAAAAACATAGAAGCTTACAATTCCATACAACCAACTTTTGGATGACTTTAATTCATCACACTTACGATCATGAACTATCAATGGCTAATCTGTGATATATCCATCAAGTTGATCATCTCACGCCACTGTGGGCGACTATTTATGCCCTTGCATCAACAATATGTACCAGAAAGCCGCCACTCATTAACATAGATAAAGATATAGCATTTGCCCGTCTAGGTTATGAAGTCAGAACTACCGATAATTGCTAGCGATCGCCTAATATTACGTATAGGTATCCAAGAAGATATCCCCAAAATCCTCAAATACTTTCTGGAAAATAAAGATTATCTCACTCCATTCTATCCTACTTGGGTTGACCAGTTCTTTACAGCAGAATATTGGCACTATCAATTAGAAAATAATTTTTTAGAATTTATCCATGACCAGTCTTTAAAACTATTTATCTTTCCCAAAAAGCGACCGACAGAAATTATCGGGACTATAAATTTTAATAATTTTGTTAAAGGCGCTGCCCATTTTTGTTATGTAGGATATAGTCTCGCAGAAACTGAACAAGGCAAAGGATATATGACGGAAGCTTTAAAAGCAGCTACCGATTATGTGTTTGAAGAATTGAATTTCCACCGCGTTATGGCTCATTATATGCCCCACAATCAGCGTAGTGGCAACGTACTCAAAAGGCTAGGTTTTGTCGTGGAAGGTTACGCCAGGGACTATTTATTAATTAATGGTAAATGGCAAGACCATATTTTAACTAGTCTTATCAACCCCAACTGGCAAGAAAACGAAAATGGGTAATGAGTACTGAAAATCCCATAATTAACCTATTACCACTAAAACTCCAAAGGGGTACGCCGACAAAATACCTTTTGCAACGCTACCGCGTAGCTTGCTTCCCCGTGAGGGTAAGGGTTCTCCGTAGGAGTACGAAAAGAAAGAACAAGCGTTTGAGGCTGTGTATTTGTCGCATTCTTTTTTCAAATTGGTCTAACAACCATAGAAAAATTCTATGCAAACAATATTTTTATCTTAATCATCCATTAAGCACGAATACCCATAGTAGCGTAAAGTTAAAAACATCCAAATAATTTAAATATTACGATTTAGTTTTTTAAAGCTTGAAATCGCTCGACAATCATCCTCAACATTCTGTTGTTGAGAATTTTTTGAGTGTCTGATTGCCGATGCCAGACTTCATTCTCCAACTGAATCTTTATTCGTGGCCGATCTTTTCTATGAAAGGGAGCGCTTCCAATTAGTTCGATCTACCGTTCATTGACCACAACTATGGCAATCACCAATCTCATCCAGTTTAATAACCTCCGAGGCGATATCTTCGGCGGTGTCATTGCTGCCATTGTCCCGTTACCCCTGGCCTTCTGATCTGCCTCTAGGGCGGGTTCCCTCGGTGAACTCTATGGGGCAGTTTGTGTTGGCTTTTTTGCCGACTTGTTTGGCGGTAGCCAACGTTAATTTCTGAACCGACTGGGTTAATGACTATCAGACCCGTCTACAGGTTCCCATACAGCACCTGTGATGTAAAGGTGAAGCTCCTCACTCTTACTTAGAGTAAATCTTGAAAGTTCATTTAGTTCATTTATTGCAATACTCCTCATCAGAGGAAGCACAAGGAGGTATTCGTGGATTTTGTGTCGCTGTTCGTGAAGGACTTCATTGCCCAATTACAGTCCCCAACACTCGCCTTTTTGATTGGTGGGATGATCATTGCTGCCCTCGGTAGCGAATTGGTTATTCCTGAGTCGATTTGTACGATCATCGTCTTCATGCTGCTCACCAAAATCGGTCTGACAGGTGGAATTGCGATCCGTAATTCCAATCTGACTGAGATGGTGTTACCCATGATCTTTGCTGTAATAACAGGGATTACGATTGTATTCATCTCGCGCTATACGTTAGCCAAGCTGCCAAAGGTCAAAGTCGTTGATGCGATCGCAACTGGGGGATTGTTTGGAGCCGTGAGTGGTTCTACAATGGCTGCCGGTCTGACGGTACTGGAAGAACAAAAGATGGCATATGAGGCATGGGCTGGCGCACTCTATCCCTTCATGGATATCCCAGCGTTGGTAACTGCAATTGTTATCGCCAACATTTACCTCAACAAGAAGAAGCGTAAAGAAGCAGTCTACTCTACTGAGCAGCCTGTTGCGGCTGGTGATTATCCCGATCAAAAAGATTATCCCAGCAGCCGTCAGGAGTATCTCAGCCAGCAGAAGGGAGATGAGGATAATCGCGTCAAGATATGGCCGATCATCGAGGAAAGCCTCCGGGGTCCTGCCTTATCGGCAATGTTGTTAGGTCTCGCTCTGGGACTATTCACCCAGCCGGAAAGTGTCTATAAAAGCTTCTACGATCCCGCCTTTCGCGGCTTGCTTTCGATTTTGATGCTGGTCATGGGGATGGAAGCTTGGTCAAGAATTGGTGAACTGCGTAAGGTAGCCCAGTGGTACGTTGTATATAGTGTGGTGGCACCGTTTGTACATGGGCTAATCGCCTTCGGTCTCGGCATGATTGCCCACTACACCATGAACTTCAGCATGGGCGGTGTTGTGATCCTAGCTGTCATCGCCTCCTCTAGTTCAGACATCTCAGGACCACCCACATTGCGAGCTGGTATCCCATCAGCCAATCCATCCGCCTATATAGGCGCATCCACAGCCGTCGGTACGCCAGTTGCGATCGGCTTGTGTATACCGTTCTTCCTCGGACTTGCCCAGGCGATCGGCGGCTAATCCCAGACGGATTGAGGTCTGTCGGCGCTTCCTTGACCTGGCAGACCAAGTAGATCAATGTACATCATTTAAGGAGGTAACTAACATGAGCAAGCGTGCCAACAAGCTCGTCATCGTCACAGAAAAGGTTCTGCTGAAAAAGGTCGCCAAGATCATTGAAGAAGCTGGGGCGACTGGTTATACGGTGGTGGATACTGGCGGTAAAGGCAGTCGCAACGTGCGCTCTACGGGTAAACCCAACACTTCCGATACCGATTCCAATGTAAAGTTCGAGGTACTCACCGAAAATCGGGAGATGGCAGAGAAGATTGCGGATCAGGTCGCAATCAAGTTTTTCACCGATTATGCGGGCATTATCTATATCTGTGAAGCAGAGGTACTGTACGGGAGAACTTTCTGTGGGCCAGACGGCTGTTGAATCGAAATGACTCGCCACGAAAGGAACAAGCAAGTCATTGCTGCGAGTTTCTGTGGGTCAGACGACTGTTGCATCAAGAGGACACAGACCCCAAAGGCCGAGGTCATAACCTCGGCTTTTGAGTGACCGTGTTTCCTGTCCGCACTACCTTGATCCTGGTGCAGAAGTTATTCCCCCCGCAGTTTTATAACTTCCTCAAACCCTTAACCTTCATTGCTTTAAACTCATGATTTTGTCCAACATTCTGCCTCCTTTCATTGGGGGGATGACCACTCTCATGGCTCCGATACCATTCCTGGCGACCGTTGTTGCTGAGGATTCACCCATTATTCTGTCTGGCGTATTGCTGACGCTGGTGGTGATTTATCTGGCCAGCAAGTTCGGTGCAGAGGTCGCCAGACGCTTGGATTTTCCTCCCGTCCTGGGGGAACTAGTCGCCGGTGTAATTGTCGGCGTTTCGGCATTGCACCTGGTGATATTTCCCGAAGGGGGGCTGTCTGCCTCTGACTCGGTGATTATGACTGCGTTGCAAGGATTGAATCAATTGGCACCAGATGCCCTCACCCGAATCTTTGAGTCGCAAAGTGAAGTGATTTCAGTTCTAGCTGAAATCGGCGTGATTATTCTGCTGTTTGAAATCGGACTGGAATCCGATCTGCGGCAACTGAAGGAAGTGGGAATTCAAGCCACGGTTGTCGCCTGTGTCGGAGTCGCGGCACCTTTTGCGGCAGGTACGGCAGGGTTAATGATACTCTTTCATGTCGCAGCCATTCCAGCGATTTTTGCGGGGGCTGCGTTAACGGCAACGAGTATTGGCATTACCTCTAAAGTGTTGTCAGAGTTAGGTCAACTCAAATCCAAAGAAGGACAAATCATTGTTGGCGCGGCGGTGATTGATGATGTTCTCGGCATTATTGTCTTGGCTGTAGTCGCCAGTTTAGCCAAAACCGGTGAAATTGATGTTGCCAATGTCATTTATTTGATTGTCAGTGCTACGGCATTCTTGATTGGATCAATTTTATTGGGGGGTGTCTTTAACAAAGGTTTTGTGGCGATCGTAGAGCAGCTCAAAACCCGTGGAAATATCGTCATTCCGGCATTTATCTTCGCTTTCTTTATGGCATTTTTAGGGAACGCCATTCACCTCGAAGCGATTTTGGGTGCCTTTGCTGCGGGTTTGGTACTCGATGAAACCGATCCCCGGAACGAGTTGGATGAATTAATCAAACCGATCGCCGATTTACTGGTACCTGTCTTTTTTGTGACGGTGGGAGCGCGTGCCGACCTCGGTGTTTTAAACCCGGCGTTACCAGAGAATCGGGCGGGACTATTGATTGCAACGTTTTTGATCGCAGTGGCGATTATCGGCAAGCTGATCACAGGTTGGGCAGTGTTTGGACAACCCGGCATCAATCGAGTGGCGATCGGGATTGGGATGATTCCACGAGGTGAGGTGGGTCTAGTGTTTGCCGGCATCGGATCAGCTAGCGGCATTTTGGATAAGCCTCTGGAGGTGTCAATTATTATCATGGTAATTTTGACAACTTTTCTGGCCCCACCTTTTTTACGGGTTGCCTTTGGTTCATCCACGAATCCCATCCCAGAATCTACCACGCCTGTAGAAACAGTAAGTGAGTAACGGCTTTAGGGAGTTCCAAGCAATAAAATCCCCAATGTATAAGAATGATAATTATTATAGGGGAAGGGAAGTCAGGGCTGCCGATGGCAGCCCTGACTTCCCTTTTTATTGAATATATGAATTCACAACATATGATGAATAGGAAGGCAAATTTGCTTACTTAGTAGTCAATCTCAGATAAGAATAACAGGGTCAGAAATAATGAATGAACTTAAAACACTCTTTCCTGTTGAGTTATGAGGGATGAGTAAGTAGAACGTAGCCTAAGCAAATAACAAAAGAAGCAAGTTATTAACTGTTAAATGGGTTCTTTATTAGAAAAAACTTTCACAACTCCCCTATTAGAAGTAAGGGGAGTTTTTGGATTTTACAAGCAGACGCTTTTTAGTTCCAGGGTGAAGGGATAGCTGTTGTTGATAGTACCTTATCAGCCATCAACCTGATTGCGGTTCTACCACAACTGGGACAAGTGAGTTCTAAAACTTGTGGGGAAACTCCTTCTACCTCACTTAATAACCCTTGTTTACAGTGCCAACATTCAAAAATAACTCTGCTGACTGGTTGGTTACAGTCTAGTATTTTAACGTGTTGAAAGTTTCTAGTTTCGTTGTCTTGAGTTCTTGGCTTGTAAGATTTTTTAATTTCTTTAATTTCCATATTGTCTGTAAGTGCTGGTAATTTACATTACAAAATGATGCTCAAGGCATGGGTTGACAATCCGTAGAAGAAAAGGAAGTGTTCAAACCTTGGCTTTTTCTCTTTTCAGGCTTTTTCACATAAAACTGGGTGTCCTTCGATTTTATTTGGAAGACTTCCTTAACTCAATAGAAATGCGGAAATTCATAATAAGGCTGGGTAGATTATTTTATAAAAATCACCATCTCTGAGATCAACAGGGTATATTTATGACGGACTTAAAAGAAGTATTAACCTTTATTGAAAAAATTGAAAGTGAAAATCTGGGCAAATCGGCTTATGAAATCGCTAATCTTTTACGTGGTTATACAAAGTCAGAATACACGAGTAAGTTATGGACTTTAGCCACAGGGTATGAGCAAAAATACATTGCAGGAGCATTTCAAGGCAGACTCAACAAACATTTATTATTGAGTGGCGAAATGACTGACTTTGCTCATTTCATCGCCTCACTTTCCGACCAAATCAACCAACCAGGAATTAAAAAGTCTGACTTAACCAGTTGGACTGCTGACCATACCTCATGGGCTGGGGATATTGGCTCTGCTATTATATTTTATCGCTCTCAAGCTGATAAAGGGAATGCCATGACCCTTGAGAGAGTACTGATGGGTCTGGCTAGTGACTCCGATTTTACCGCTAATGTTGCCGCTTACTTAGTTGGCTTTGTGATTAATTTAAATCAACAAACTACCATTTCACAAGCTATTGCTGATTACGATGAAATCCAATATGCAGAGCATATTAAAATATTTATCAAGAAACGTTTTGGGGGCATTATTGAGGGTAATAAATTACAAAATCCAGATTTAATTGAATCGGAAATTCAGCAATCTGTGTCTACTTTTATGAAGTTATATTCCCCTGCATCTAATTTATATAAATCTTTAAAAACCTTACTAAAATTTCCACCTCAATTAAGATGGCAGAACAAGACTGTGCTTAATAGTAGTGATTTGCAGATTGGTTCTCAACATTTCTTGTCTCATGTGATGAAATATGCAGCCTTAGAGAGACAATAGTTATTTTTCAGAATCCTTGGCTTTTCTCATCCTCCTACTCTCAGGGACTTCCAGCTAAAAAAATATCCCATCGCTTTGATGAGCAGAGAGAAGTCTGAGCGCAGGTTTCCTCGGATCAGAATTTCGGGGGGAGCAGAGGGAGAAATCATCTTCTCATCGTCTTTGCTATCAACATTGGATAATGTATTTTCTGGAAATCCCCGATAACTGTGTTTTTTGACGCTTTGTCATCAAGCCGAGGTAGGAGCATGAGGCTTCTAGAATTAAATTGAGCGATCGCGCTTACCTCCTTGAGCATGAGCATTCAAAAACCAAACAGAATTTCTCTATGCTGCAATTTAAAGGAGTAGCATAGTTTAAGAGTTGATAAAACTTGAATTATTTCCGGGATATTACAGTTGCCACTGATTACTTTATCAAAAATCTACGCTTTTGCGACCCCCTTCTTCCCCAAATCCTAGTCCGAATTTAAAGATTACTCACAGACTTTTTAAGAATCTCTATAAAGTCTATTTTTCTCTGCCAGTATTCATCAACCTGAAGCGTACAATAAATATATATAAGTACATAGTGTAGATATGATGGGCAAATACCACCCGTATTTGCTCGGAATCTCTGGTTTACTGACAAAACTTCTAGCTTCATTGTCTAGAAAGTTCAATGAAAATTGCCACTGGCTATCTGAATGCTGTTAGTTTAGTGAAATTTCGGGGAACTATGTAACTATAAACTTTTAATATTTGTCAGTAAAATACCCGAACAGTCAATGCAACTGCTTTATAAAGCTTGTGAAAAGACAGTTTCTGAGTATATAAACCTATGAATATGAAAGAAAGAGCTACCGATGCGGATTCAATCCAAGCCGATAAGGTAGAAATCGCTGTCCAACTGGATTCGGAGTTATTGGAGCAAATTCAGCACCTAACTAACGACCCCAGCAAAGTGATTGAAGTAGCCATTCGTCAATGGTTACGGGGTGAAGCTCTCAGAGATGATGAACTGACACGCAGTCCCAATCGCGTGCCAGTCCCGCCTCGTGGAGAATGGAACGATTAACTTTCATAAATAGGCTGTAAAGATAAAGCCTAAAAATGTAAAGTTTGTCAATCTAAATACCAGAACAGTTACAATACGCAATACTCAGTATGTAAAATTGGTCAAATTTTACGCCAAGCTTTGCCCAGCCTTAGTAAGACTGTTTTGAGTTGCCATTAGTCCATCCAACTCGATTCAACGTAATGACTATTACTGCCAATTCCCAATTACCAAATAGATTTCCCCAAAATCTAGAATCGATGAACCACAAGGCTGATGGATTATTAGCAACCCTCGGCGCTGAGTTGGTATATGTGCAGGATGGGGTGGGGCGTTACCTGTCTTTTTATTGGCAGAAAAGTGAACTTTTGGGTTTCAACCAAGAGCAAATAGTATGCGATGGTAATGGACAGGAAATTTTTGTCCCACTGGACAAAGTTTCTTACATGAAGAGACTGCACTATGTCATGGCTAACTTAGCTCCAGAAAAGTTCTCTTGCTGGTTTAGCTGTCATCAAAATCTATTTGAGTTGGAACTGGCTATCACGCCGATTATTCCACCTTTGGGAACTGCTGCCACGACGGTCTTGGTAATGGGAAGGTTATTACAAGTTAAAGTAAATAACCAAGAGGTCAATGTAGCAATTACCACCCCTACACAAACAGACCTAGCTTCGCGATCGCAGCAACACCAAAGATTGGTAAATAAAATTACCAGAAATATTCGCCGGACACTAGATTTAGACGTTATTTGGCAACAAACAGTTGACAGTCTAGGTAAAGCACTCAGGCTAGAGCGCTGTATTATTTGTCCTTACCAGCCCTCTAGCTCTAAAGTGCGAGTAATTGCCGAATATCATCAACCAGATCGTCCTTCCATGCTGGGTTTAGAAATAGATGTGACTTCTGAACCAGCTTTTGCTCAGGCGTTGACAACCTTGGAACCAATCATTATGGAAGTTCCTGGTTATAAACTTTGCCCACAACAGAAAATTTTAGTAGTAGCCACTTGTTACCAAGACCAAGCTAATGGCTTAATAGCGATCAATTTACGGCATGAATGTTATCCCTTAACCAATGCCGAATTAGAACTAGCTAAAGAAGTAGCAGATCAGTTGGGAACAGCGATCGCTCATGCTACCTTATATAAAGAATTAGAAGCAGCACGACAAAAAGCTGAAGAAGCTTCCCGCCTCAAGAGTGAGTTTCTCGCTAATGTCTCCCATGAAATCCGCACCCCCTTGAATGGGATGATTGGTTTCCTCAAGCTGATTTTAGAAGGTATGGCAGACGATGTCGAAGAAAAAAACCAGTTTTTATCGGAAGCTCATCAATTATCTTTACATCTACTCAACATTATTAACGACATCTTAGATATAGCTAAAATCGAAGCTGGCAAAATGGAGTTGGTGTGCGCTCCCATCAAGCTGGAAGAGCTATTCTCTGATGTAGATAACTTTATGCGTCCACAAGCAGAAGTCAAAAACCTCAGTTTCCGGATGCAATTGCCACCAACCTCCGATGAAATCGTTGTGCAAGGCAATTACCAAAGGCTTTTACAAGTCATGTTAAATATAGTCGGGAATGCGATTAAATTTACCCACGAAGGTGGTATTACCGTTTCTGCCGACGTTGTCCTGAAAAAAGGGAAACTCCAAGAACAGCACTTTCCTGGTATGGTGAGAGTCAGAATAGCCGATACAGGCATTGGTGTTTCCTTAGACCAGCAAGACAAATTATTTCAATTATTCTCTCAAGTAGATGGTTCCCGTACTCGTCAGTATGGTGGTACAGGTTTGGGACTGGCAATATCCCAAAAACTTGTAGAGACGATGGGTGGCGAAGTGCATTTTTACAGTCTTGGTGAGGGACTTGGTTCGACAGTCACATTTACCGTACCTCTATACCAACAGCCAGTCATGCTTTCCTCTAACGACGCTGATGCTGAGTGCATCGGTTAAGTCTAGGACTTATGTACTCAGGGATTAGGTGTAAGGGTATAAGGGTGTGAGGGTGTAAGGGTGTGAGGGTGTAAGGGTATGAGGGTTTTAAACATTTACATTCCCATATCCATAAATCCCTATACCCATAAACCCCTATACCCCTACAAGCAATCACAGATTTGCTATGTAGGAATATTATGTGTTCATGACTATCGCATGAAGCAACCGAGAATAAAACACAATTTGGCAGCAATTGGATCTAGGATCGATTTAATCAAGCTGCAAAATAAAACTTTGTGTGGGATATAGAAAAATAGGTAAAGGCAAAATAGCCGATGCCAAATGTTTCGTATCTCACAAATTTTGTTAATTTACTAGGTATCAAGCAATGGAACTAACAATTGACAACGTGGAAACTGTTTTAGATGAAATGCGCCCTTATCTAATTTCTGATGGTGGTAACGTGGAACTTGTAGAACTCGATGGGCCTATTGTTAAATTACGTTTACAAGGTGCTTGCGGTTCTTGTCCTAGTTCTACCATGACTCTGAGAATGGGTATTGAGCGCCGTCTGCGGGAAATGATTCCTGAAATTGCCGAAGTTGAACAGGTAATTTAGGGAATAGGGACTGGGGACTGGGGACTAGGTAAGGACTGAGGATTAGGAAAGAGGCAATTTACCCAATCCCCAATACCCAATCCCCGATACCCAATACCCAATACCCAATCCCCAACACCCAATCCCTAAGACCCTATGACTCATCCGCTATACGTTGCTTTTATTTGGCATCAACATCAGCCATTGTATAAATCTCCTGGTAGCAGCCTTTCCGTGCCTTCTAGTCAGCAATATCGCCTGCCTTGGGTGCGCTTACATGGTACAAAAGATTATTTAGATTTAATACTAATTTTGGAAAAGTATCCAAAATTACATCAAACAGTAAACTTAGTTCCTTCCTTAATTCTGCAACTGGAAGATTATATTGCTGGTACAGCGTTTGACCCTTACCTCAAAGCCAGTCTGACACCAACTGAGCAACTGACTCAGCAACAACGAGAGTTTATCATTCAGCACTTTTTTGATGCTAATCACCACACCTTGATTGACCCTCACCCTCGTTACGCCGAGTTGTACTATCAAAGGCAGGAAAAAGGGCCGGCTTGGTGTTTGGCGAATTGGCAATTAGCAGATTACAGCGACTTGTTGGCGTGGCACAATTTGGCATGGATAGACCCACTGTTTTGGGATGATCCAGAAATTGCGGCTTGGTTACAGCAGGGGCGTAACTTTACCTTAGGCGATCGCCAGCGCATTTATTCCAAACAACGTGATATTCTCAGCCGCATTATTCCTCAGCACCGGAAAATGCAGGAATCTGGGCAATTAGAAGTTACCACCACGCCCTACACTCACCCGATTTTGCCTTTGTTAGCTGACACTAATTCTGGTCGGGTGGCTGTGCCAAATATGGCATTACCTGAGTCCCGGTTTCAGTGGTCAGAAGATATTCCTCGTCATTTGAGAAAAGCTTGGGAACTATATACAGAAAGATTTGGGCAGGAACCCAAGGGCTTATGGCCGTCCGAACAGTCAGTTAGTCCAGATATATTACCGTATATTATCAAACAAGGATTTCAGTGGATTTGCTCAGATGAAGCAGTCTTAGGGTGGACACTGAAACACTTCTTTCATCGGGATGGGGCAGGGAATGTACAGCAGCCAGAACTGTTATATCGACCTTATCGCCTAGCAACTCCAGCCGGAGATTTGGCAATTGTCTTCCGTGACCACAGATTATCAGATTTAATAGGCTTTACCTATGGGGCAATGCCCGCCAAACAGGCAGCCGCTGACCTGGTGGGACACCTACAAGCGATCGCCAAAATGCAACGAGAACGGCCAAGCGAACAGCCTTGGTTAGTGACTATCGCCTTAGATGGCGAAAACTGCTGGGAATTTTACCCCCAAGATGGCAAACCATTCCTAGAAGCTTTATATCAAAGTTTAAGTAACGAATCCCATATCAAACTCGTTACCGTCTCCGAATTTATCGAGGAATTTCCCGCCACAGCCACTATTCCCGCAGAACAACTACATAGCGGTTCTTGGGTTGATGGTAGCTTTACCACCTGGATTGGTGATCCTGCCAAAAACCGGGCTTGGGATTACCTCACCGAAGCGAGAATCATGTTGGCAAATCATCCCGAAGCAACAGAAGAAAATAACCCCGAAGCTTGGGAAGCTTTATATGCTGCCGAAGGTTCAGACTGGTTTTGGTGGTTTGGTGAAGGACATTCCTCAAATCAAGATGCCATTTTTGACCAATTGTTTCGAGAACATTTGTGTGGCATCTATAAAGCTTTGAATGAACCCATACCCGCATATCTCAAGAATCCAGTGGAGGTTCATGCAGCCAGAGCAGATCATTCTCCTGAAGGCTTCATTCATCCTGTAATTGATGGCAGAGGAGATGAGCAAGATTGGGACAAAGCTGGACGGATAGAAATTGGTGGGGCGAGGGGGACAATGCACAACAGCAGCATAGTTCAGCGCCTATGGTATGGGGTAGATCACCTGAATTTCTATTTGCGAGTAGATTTTAAAAGCGGTGTTACCCCTGGACATGGTTTGCCCCCAGAGTTAAACCTGTTGTGGTTTTATCCAGATCGAACAATGCACAATAGTCCGATTCCTTTAGCTGATGTGCCGGACACAGCCCCACTTAATTATCTATTCCATCATCATTTGGAAATTAACTTGCTGACCCAATCAATTCAGTTTCGGGAAGCAGCAGAAAATTATCAATGGCATCCCCGTTTCAGCCGCGCTCAAGTCGCCTTAGAAAATTGTTTAGAAGTGGCGATACCCTGGGCAGATTTGCAAGTTCCGCCAGATTATCCTCTGCGGCTAATTCTAGTACTTGCTGATGAGGGACGTTTTAGTAAATATTTACCAGAAGATACTTTAATTCCGATTGAAGTGCCGTAAGCAGCAATGGAGAGTCTAGTATGAAATTTTACAGGATTGGTATGTAAAGGTTAATAAAACTATGATGATATCCTGAGCTTTATGGTGATTACTCATAGCTTTATAAAAAACCTACACTTGTCAGACTCTCCACTACCCAATAAATATTAATTTTGCAAAGTTGCCGTAATGCTACTGGCACAGAAAAACTTTTGTGGTTAGATTGATAACATCACAAAGTAGCTATTGTTAGGCTATGAATCGCTTTTCGGGAAATATTACTAATTTACATCAGTACAATTTGCAGCAGAATCAGCTAGCGCAAATGTGTGGTTCTAAAGAGCTATTTTGCGATCGCTATCAGATATTGCGGATATTAGGTAGAGGCGGTTTCGGGATCACGTTTCTAGCTGGAGATGCGGTGTTACCAGGAAATCCTTTGTGTGTAATTAAACAGCTTTGCCCTAAAGTTACTAGTGCTAAAAGCTGGCAAAATGCCTGTCAGCGCTTTCAAAAAGAAGCTAAAACTCTCGCTAAACTCGGTAGCCACTCGCAAATTCCCATGCTGCTTAACTACTTTGAAGGCGACGGGGAACTGTATTTAGTCCAAGAATATGTGCGGGGCTATACTTTGTCACAAGAAGTCAGACATCATGGTATAAAGACAGAAGCAGAAGTTAAACGATTTTTGCTAGAATTACTGCCAATTTTGCAATATCTTTATCAAAATCAAGTAATTCACCGAGATATTAAACCGCAAAATATAGTACGTTGTGCAGACGACGGCCGCATAGTATTAATAGATTTTGGTGCAGTTAAGGAAAAATTATCTGATGTGGGTCTAAGTTCATTTAGTCAAAATGCTCACACCAACTTCGTGGGGACAACGGGATTTGCACCACCAGAGCAGTTTTCTTTACGTCCAGTTTATGCCAGTGATATTTACGCCTTGGGTATGACTTGTATTTATCTGTTAACTGGCAAAGCACCTTTAGAAATGGAAAATAACAGCAAAACTGGGGAAATATGTTGGCATAAATACGTAAAAGTTAGTGATGATTTCGCCAAAATTATTCGCAAAATGGTGAAATTTTCCTTAGATGAGCGTTTCCAAAAACCACAGGATGTCATTGAGGCTTTGAATAAAGAAAGGGATTTACCCAACTTTAGTGATTGTCTGACTAGCCAACCATTAAGTAATAAGCGCCAAACAAAAGTAGAAACTTCCGAGAAATACGTCCCATCTGTAACTAGAACTGCAATGGCAATTCGTGAATGGAAAGCCAAACTGCAACAAAAACAGTTACAACGTTCATTGCAGCATTTTTCGTCTGTATAATACACAATTCTGGGGATGAAAAACTAATCAATCACTCCTGTCCTCTGCTTTTCTGCGATAATTTTCACAGCTTGGGGGTTGTTAAAGTTGCTCGACAATCACTAGAGTAAATAGAGAAGAACACAAAGCATATTTAACATACAGCTAACTAAGCATAATTGCCCATGACCACTTCTAACCGCCGCTATCACATCACTACCTTTGGTTGCCAAATGAATAAAGCCGACTCAGAGCGCATGGCTGGCATCTTAGAAGACATGGGCTTTGAGTTTTCCGAAGATCCCAACAATGCAGATGTGATTCTCTACAATACTTGTACAATTCGGGATAATGCTGAACAGAAAGTCTATTCTTACCTCGGCAGACAAGCCAAGCGCAAACACGAACAACCAGACTTAACTTTAGTTGTAGCTGGTTGTGTTGCCCAACAGGAAGGCGAAGCACTACTACGGCGAGTACCAGAACTAGATTTAGTCATGGGGCCACAACACGCCAACCGTCTCAAAGATTTGCTGGAGTCGGTGTTTGCGGGTAATCAAGTCGTTGCTACTGAAGCCGTCCATATTATGGAAGATATCACCCAGGCGCGGCGAGATAGCACCGTGACAGCTTGGGTAAATGTGATTTATGGCTGCAATGAACGCTGTACTTATTGTGTAGTTCCCAACGTGCGCGGTGTGGAACAGTCTCGTACACCGGAAGCCGTTCGTGCAGAAATGGAAGAATTAGGACGGCAAGGTTACAAAGAAATCACCCTACTTGGTCAAAATATTGACGCTTACGGTAGAGATTTACCGGGTGCGACACCAGAAGGACGACACCTACACACCTTTACAGACTTACTGTATTACGTCCATGATGTGCCAGGTATAGAAAGAATCAGATTTGCTACCAGCCATCCCCGTTATTTTACGGAGAGACTAATTAAAGCTTGTGCAGAGTTGCCCAAAGTTTGCGAACATTTCCACATTCCTTTTCAATCTGGCGATAACCAACTATTGAAAGCGATGGCACGGGGTTACACTCAGGAGAAATATCGCCGGATTATCGACACAATTCGTAGATATATGCCAGATGCTTCCATTAGTGCTGATGCAATTGTTGGGTTCCCAGGAGAGACAGAGGAACAGTTTGAGAATACTTTGAAACTGGTGGATGATATTGGCTTTGACCAATTAAACACAGCCGCCTATTCACCCCGTCCCGGCACACCAGCAGCTTTATGGGAAAATCAACTGAGTGAAGAAACCAAAAGCGATCGCCTACAAAGATTAAACCATTTAGTGAACGTGAAAGCAGCCGAGCGATCGCAACGTTACATGGGGCGCATCGAGGAAGTTTTAGTAGAAGAACAAAACCCCAAAGATCAAACCCAAGTCATGGGACGCACACGCGGTAATCGTCTCACCTTCTTCAAGGGAGATATTAATGAACTAAAAGGGCAATTAGTCAAGGTGAAAATTAACGAAGTTCGCGCTTTTAGTTTGACTGGTGAACCGATAGAAATACGGCAAGCTGTACAAGTTTAAATGAATTTACACCACCCTGGAAGTAATTATTTGTGGAGTCTGAATCTAAATGTCAAACTTGTTGCAAAGAATCACAGTCAACCCTAAACAGTGTGGTGGTCGTCCCTGCATTCGTGGTATGAGAATTAGGGTATCAGATGTACTTGATTTGTTAGCTGCGGGACTTAGCTCCGAGCAAATCTTAGCAGAAATGCCCGATTTAGAGATGGATGATTTGAAAGCATCACTCGCTTACGCTGCTCGTAAATTAAATCATCCCATCCTGACGGCATGACAACGATTTGGATTGATGCACATCTGTCGCCGGTGATTGCTACCTGGATTAACAACACATTTGGGATTACAGCATTGGCATTGCGTGACATTGGCTTGAGGGATGCTGAAGACCTGGAGATTTTTGAAGCAGCAAAAGCTCAAGGAGTTATCTTCATCACCAAAGACAGCGATTTTGTTGACTTAGTAGAACGCTTAGGAGAGCCACCAAAAATCATCTGGCTAACCTGCGGTAATACATCAAATGCTCGTTTGCAAGAGATTCTGAGTGTTACACTACCGGACGCATTGAGGCTTCTACAAGCAGGCGAGAGATTGGTAGAGATTAGCGGAGTTTAATATAACTGCATAAAAGCGATCGCCAGTTAGTCTCAAGCTGTCTTAAAAAAGCGAATGATTTCTCGTACATGATCGAGGAATTGTCCATCGGTAGAAAGCTGGGCGATCGCATTTCTGGCTTCCCTAGATAATCGCTCATGTTCAGTTTGATTTGTAGCCCGTAATTCTTCTAAATTGGCGGCGATTTTTGCTAAATCTCTACGGGTTTCTTCACCAAAGCGTTGTTGTGTGGCTGCTAAAGAATAGGGCTGTTCTAGGTTAAATTGGTCTTCCAAAACTTGGACTTTCTGTTCTAATTCAACAAAGCGATGACGGAGTTCTACTATATCTTCGCGGGGATATTTCCATTCTTGGCTAATCATTGTTAGTCGTGCATAGATATACTCATAAGCACGAATTGCCGGTCTGAGGATTGTTAATAATAAAGCTGCGCCAGAACTGATATAACCTACAGTACTAATACCTGTGGCGGCGAGGAGATAAAGACCAATAGCTGAGAATAAGTGTAAAGCCAAAGCCACCCACAGCGATCGCTTGGCTAATCCTTGGACATATCGCACTTGTCGCTCATCCACAGGAATTTCTTTTTCTCTAGACTGTGCTGCTTCAGCTAAAACTTGTTTAGCTTGAAAATGAATATTCCACGGTACAGTCACAATGACTAACAACCACCAAAAACTCGCCCCTCCAATTACCCAATCAAGGAAGCTACCCGCAGGTACATGAAACCATTGCAATACGCTAAAAGCTAGCAATACTGTAATGACAATTCCGGCAATAGAACTAATAAAAAAATTTACATACATATAGCCATTTCTCCAATGAAACTACTTTGTAATAGTTAATACTTACGCAAGTGTCATAATCAAAGTAACTGTAGGGTGCGTCAGCCCCAATAATTTCGTACACATTAGAGGATTTTCCGCATCTGACGCACCCTACTATTGTGCCAGTTGCATAAGTCCTGATAGTCTTGCCATAGGCAGGCTATGACAAATTACGAATTAGTTTCATCATGGCTGTGCTGGAGGATTTATACAGAAAAGTCTGTGATGCTTTTTCCAGTTGCATATATGATTTATGGGATGAGATAACTATGCCAAACTGGTTGCGTATCTTTACTGGTCTTATCTGGAAGTAGCAATCGCCAAGTTTTACCTTCTTGCTGGATTTGGAGGTAAACATCAAAGGGTTGTTGCAGTTTGGTTAACTGTCTCTTGGGTAACTGGAAAATTAAGTCATAAGTTCCCAGAACTCGGAAGGCGGGAAGATTTTGAATTGTCAGGGGTTGTTCCTGGCGAATCTTCAGGCGTTTAATTTGAAAGCCTTGGAAATTTAAATCTAACTGTTGATTAAGTTTTTCTTGGGTTTGCTCTAGCTGGAGTGCGATCGCTCTCTGCACTAACTCGCTAGTCGGCAATAGGCCAATATTATTACAACCCACTAATAGTAATAGTAATACTGCTGTGAAAAAAAACCGCACCATGTCACTTGTAATAGACTTCAGCGATAGTATAGCGGTAGATACCTGTAGTTTTTTAGTCAATAGTCAGTAGTCAGTAGTTATCTTTCCCATATCCCTGCTTCTTCCCTATCCTCTATCTCTGGCGATGAAAAAAAGTTGGTGGCAATTTTTGGGATTAGTGATGGCGATCGCGATCGCCATTGTTGCTTACCATAGTTGGCAAATACAGAGTTCGCCTTCAGCATCTGCCCCAGTCACTGTTAAACTCAGTGGCTGGGGTGGTTCTCCGGTTGAGCAAAAACTATTGAAACAGGTTTTACAAGACTTTGAAGCACAGCATCCTCTGATCAAGGTCAAATACGAGGTGATTTCTGACCAATACATGGACGTGATCAAAACCCGCTTGATTGGAGAAGCTGCCCCTGATGTCTTCTACTTGGATGCTCTGGAGGCTCCTTTTTTGATGAGCCAGAATGTGCTGGAACCATTAGAAAGTTACATCACTCCCGCATTTGACTTAAGTGACTTTGAAACCAATCTCCTAGATAGCTTTAAATACCAGAACCATATTTACGGTTTCCCTAAGGACTATTCCACTTTGGCGCTGTTTTATAACAAAAAAGCCTTTGCTGCTGCTGGTTTGAGCAGCCCCCCTGCGACATGGCAAGAATTACGCACCTACTCCCGAAAATTAACAGGTAAACTCAACAAGTATGGCTTTGGGGAAGCACCGGAATTAGCTCGCCAAGTTTACAAAATTAAAGCTTTTGGTGGAGAAGTTATCAATCAAAATGGTCATGCTACCTTTGCGAGTGAAGCTGGTTTACGGGGATTGCAATTAGTGATAGACCAGTATCAAAAAGATAAATCATCTGCTCAAAAATCTGACGTAGGGACAAACTCAGGTAGCGAAATGTTTGGTCAGGAGAAAGTGGCAATGGTAATTGAAGGTAATTGGGCAATTCCATACTTACAAGAAACCTTTCCGCAATTGGAGTTTGCAACTGCACAATTACCAACGATTAATCAAAAAAAAGGCACAATGGTATTCACTGTTGCCTATGTCATGAGTAAGCAATCACAGCATAAAGCTGAAGCATGGGAGTTAATTTCCTATCTCACAGGTAAAGCCGGAATGCAGAAATGGACAAGTACAGGCTTTGCTTTACCTACACGCAAATCAGTATCCCAAAAACTAGGATATGAGCAAGATCCCTTGCGATCGCCTTTAGTTGCCGGTGTTGATGATGCTACACCCTGGCAGGTTGGTAAATACCCAGCCCCAATTGTGAACAATTTTGATAATCAATTTGTCAGTGCCTTACTAGGACAACAACCATTAAAACAGGCGATGCTCAGGGCGCAGAATCAGGCAAATAAGCAAATTCAAGCAATGGAGTGAAGCAGGGAAGCAGGGAATTGTGGACTGAGAACTAAACTGCTACGTACAGACGTTGCTGTGCAGCATCTCTATTGAATACTTGGTAGCGATCACCACCAAATAAAACCCTTTGATATTAGTAATTAAAACTCGATAAATGTTGATGTTGGGGTATTTAGCAGTATTGAATTTATTTCAATCTAGAGAATCAATCAACACATATATAAACACTACTATTACCATTAGAAAAATGAATTTCCATTTTTTCAGCCTAATTGGCATAGCACAGCCATCAATTACGATAATCTTTTTAAAGTCGGAGATCACCTACTACTGATTTGCCAATAGAATAATTTTGAAGACCCACGATATCACACCAACATCCCATCCGACCAAATCATTGAACGCATAAAATAGTCTGTTTGTCTAGTCTTACTATATTGCAATTTCTTCTTAGATATTGCTATTTAACCCAAGCAAATCACAATTAAAACCTAATATTGAAATTTTACTCACTATCAGTTTAGCTAACTCGTTTTGCGGTCAATAAGATAATGAAGATTGACGAATTAACTATGCCATTCAACGAGCTACCGATTGACTTACATAATTTATATCATTTGATCGATCGTCATCCTTTAACGATCGCTCCTGATAGTTATGTTATTGATGCTATTAGATTGATGAATCAACAAGGTAATAGTCCACCATTCATCAGCTTAAACTCATCGGGAACTTATAGCAATAAGAATTCAAAACAAACTAGCTATGTTTTAGTAGTTGAGGCAGGAAATATCTTAGGAATCTTTACAGAGCGGGATTTAGTCAGGTTGGCTGCATCAAAATTTGATTTATCAGATTTAAAAATATCTGAGGTGATGACACAACCAGTGATCACGATGAAAATGTCAAACTCCCCAGATATTTTTACAGCTTTGTCCTTATTAAATCACCATCAGATTCGCCATTTGCCAGTTTTGAACAGTAGAGAGCAATTAATAGGGGTTGTGAGTGCAACTAGCTTATTGCAAGGATTGCATCAATTAGAAAGCTTTTACTGTCTGCAATCCTTACAACAAGCACAACAGATAGAATTTTTACGCTACCCGTCTCGTAACCCTCTCAACGAAGTGGAACATCACGACGAATTTCTGGGATTGAGGAAGGTTTGCCAACGAGGCATTGTTGAGGTTCAACGGGCAGAACAAGCTTTACAGCAAAGTGAGGAACTGTATCGCCAGTTAGTTGAGCTGCAAAA
Organism: Trichormus variabilis 0441; assembly: GCF_009856605.1. Lineage (NCBI taxonomy): Bacteria > Bacillati > Cyanobacteriota > Cyanophyceae > Nostocales > Nostocaceae > Trichormus > Trichormus variabilis. The sequence goes on from NZ_CP047242.1 coordinate 5,080,837, forward strand.
TGAGGTAATTTTGCGTGTTGATAATTTAGGGAGACTGACATTTGTTAATTCAGTAGCTTGCAAAATTTTTGGCAAGCCAATGGATGAGTTAATTGGTCAGCTAATATTTGAGTGGATGTTCCCTGAAGATGAAATCCCTCAAGCAAAAGAATATTTCCAAGCCCTCAAATCACCACCTTATCAAATCAGTATTAGCGAGCAGCCTGTATTAACACCTAGTGGTATACGTTGGTTTCAGTGGAATATTATCGGCATTGAAAATACCATTGGGGAGGTTGTTGAGTTTCAAGGAGTAGGCAGAGATATTACCGAACGCAGACAGGCAGAAGAATCGCTACGACAGAGTGAGGCAAGATTAAATTTAGCCTTGGAAGCCGCCAACATGGGTATCTGGGATTGGTATCTTTTGACCAATGAAACCATCTGGTCTGCCAATATGGGATTACTGTATGGTCTGCCAAGTACAACTTTATGTCCCAGTCCTGAAGACTTCCTGCAATTAGTCCATCCTGAAGACCGAGAGAAGTTCTCTCAGTCTGCCAAGAACAGCATTGAGCAAGGAATACCATTTACTATCGAATATCGGACTGTCTGGAATGATGGCAGCATTCATTGGCTCAATAGTAAGGGTCAAGTCTACTATGACAAAGCGGGTAAACCAATCAGGATGATTGGCACTACTAGAGATATTAGCGAACGCAAACAAGCAGAGGCATCCCTACGGGAAAGTGAGGAACTTTATCGCTCAGTGGTGACAGCTATGAGTGAGGGTATTGTTTTGCTACATACTGATGGCCAAATTATTGCTTGTAATGCAAGTGCCGAGAGAATTTTAGGGTTAAGCCGAGAGCAAATATTAGAACGTACCTGTGTTGATGAGCGTTGGCTGACTATTCATGAAGATGGCTCTCCGTTTCCTCGTGAACAGCATCCAGCAATGGAGACGCTACGCACAGGCAAACCCTGCTCTAATGTGGTCATGGGAGTTCACAAGCCAGACGGACAAATAAGCTGGATTTCGATTAATTCTCAACCTTTGTGTCGGGAAAATGAAACGGTTCCTTATGCAGTAGTTACATCCTTTGCCGATATTAGTGAACAGCAAGCTGCACTACGCTCACGCCAACAAGCAGAGCAGAAGATTCGTGAGCAAGCAGCTTTACTAGAAATAGCCACTGATGCCATTTTTGTTCGAGACTTACAAAGCAATATCTTATTTTGGAATCAAGGTGCAGAACGCTTGTATGGTTGGTCACAACAGGAAGCTATCGGCCGTAATACCCAAGAATTACTATATTCTGAAACTTCATTTCACCTGCATGAAGCAGCTCTCAATGTTGTTATGGAGTTGGGATTGTGGCAGGGTGAGTTGCAAAAACTGACTAAATCTGGCAAGGAAGTTATTGTGGAAAGCCGTTGGACACTAATGCGTGATGCAGCTGGGCAACCCAAATCAATTTTAGTTGTTGATACCGATATCACCCAAAAAAAACAACTAGAAGAACAGTTCTTCCGCGCTCAAAGATTAGAGAGTCTGGGTACCCTTGCAGGTGGTATTGCTCACGACTTGAATAATATCTTGACCCCCATTTTGGCAGCGTCCCAACTCCTGAAAGTCAAATTTCCCGACGAGCAAGGACGAACACCTATGGTAGGCAGTACATCTTTTCAACACCTGTTAGAGATTGTGGAAAGCAACGCCAGAAGGGGAGCAGGTTTAGTCAAGCAGGTGTTATCCTTTGCACGCGGTTTTAAAGGAGAACGGACAATAGTCCAACTCAAACACTTAATTACCGATATTATTCTGATTGGTAAACAGACGTTTCCCAAGTCAATTGAATTTATCAGTAGCTTTCCCGAAGCACTGTGGTCAGTCTGTGGGGATGTCACTCAATTACACCAAGTGTTGATGAATCTTGTCGTCAATGCTCGTGATGCCATGCCCAATGGTGGGAAGATCAATGTTACAGCAGAAAACATTTTTATTGATGAAACCTATGCCAGCATGATTTTAGAGGCGCAAGTTGGCAACTACATTCAGCTGACAGTCACTGACACTGGTATAGGAATGCCTCCAGAAATCTTAAATAGAATTTTTGAGCCATTTTTTACGACAAAAGAGGTGGGAGCAGGTACGGGTTTGGGACTGTCAACTGTGTTGGGAATTATCAAAAGTCATGGAGGTTTTGTCAAGGTCTCCAGCAAAGTTGGTCAAGGTAGCCAATTTAAGCTGTTCTTGCCAGCAATTCCAGCAACGCCAGATTTAACGATAGAAGAAATAGAAACACCATCGGGTAGCGGTGAATTAATTTTAGTTGTCGATGATGAAGCACCAATTTGCGAAATTGCCAAGGTGATTCTCGAAAAGTTTAACTATAAAATTCTTACCGCCTGTAATGGTATTGAGGCGATCGCACTTTATGCCCAACACAAACATCGTATTAGCGCTGTTCTCATGGATATGATGATGCCAGAAATGGACGGTATCACAGCCATTCGCACTTTGAAAAAAATGAACTCAAAGGTACAAGTTATTGCTAGTAGTGGGATCAATTCTACAGAAACAGTGGCGCAAGCAGCCATGATAGGTGTGCAGCAAGTTTTACCCAAACCTTTTACAGCCAAGGAATTATTAAATAGCTTACATCACGTACTTAGATGTTGAGATGAGGGGGAGTAGGGGGAAGAATTATTTTTGAATTTTGGATTGTTAAGTTTTTTCTCCTACATAAATACCCAAACAACGAGCGCTCTGTACCAACGAACCTTGGGGATTTACGTGTAAAGGACTTTGAGCTACAACGTCTTGAATGGGTACTGGGATAGCTTCGCCATTTTGCCAGGCTACCATCTGCCCAAATTTACCTTGAGCTACTAAATCAACGGCTGTTTTCCCAAAGACTGTGGCTGTTAAACGGTCTAAAGCTGATGGGATACCGCCACGCTGAATGTGTCCCAATACAGAAACTCTGGTATCGATGAGATTTTTACTGCATCGAGCAATTTGCTCCGCAATATATTGACCACGACCGCATTTAGGAGACACACAAGCAGAGGCAATATTTTCTTGCACGTCTTCCAGACATAGTTTCGCACCTTCAGCAACAACGACGATCGCAAATTTGCGTTGCCAGCGATCGCGCAACTCAGCTATGTATTGACATAAACCACTAATTGTGTATGAAATTTCGGGGATTAAAATCACATCTGCACCCCCGGCAATACCCGCGTGTAGGGCTAGATGTCCGGCACTGCGTCCCATAACTTCGACAATCATCACGCGATCGTGACTTGCAGCCGTAAAGGTCAAACGATTGAGGGCATCGACAATTGTATTGACAGCCGTATCAAAACCCACAGCGCGTTCTGTCAACGCCACATCACTATCTATAGTTTTGGGAATCGCCACTAAATTCCAATTACCTCGGCTAGCTAGTTCATGGAGAATGCCCAGACTACCATCACCACCAATGACGATCAAAGCATCCAAAGCCAAAGCCTCATAACTGGCAAGCATCTCATCTACGTGCGCTAAGGTGTCACCCTTATTAATAGTGCCTAAAATCGTGCCACCCATATTTAGCAGAGGGTCAATACCCCGCAAATCCCAGCCGTGCATATTCAGAGCGATCGCTTGACGCTCTAGTAAACCCTGAGTGGCATAAGGTATACCAAATACTTCCCAATCATAAGTAAGTGTTGCATGGCTGACAACTGCACGAATCACGCAGTTAAGCCCTGGACAGTCACCACCACTTGTGAGGATACCAATTTTTTTACGCATATTAGTTTTGGCGTTAACCTCTTTTAAAGAAGCCGTAGGCTATAAGTGAATTTTGATTTTGTTAGGACTTACGCAAACAGGTTATCTGTTGAGACCAGGTGTAAGGGTGTAAGAGGATGTTTGAAAAGTCCTATGCTTGGTAGCAAAACATTTTAGATCCCCCTAAATCCCCCTTAAAAAGGGGGACTTTGATTCATTTCCCCCCTTTTTAAGGGGGGTTAGGGAGGATCAATGAGTGCTTAAAATCACAGCCAATCACTTTTCAAATAACCTCTAAGGGTATAGGGGTGTAAAACATTTATTTTGAATTTTGAATTGATTCATACCCCTACACCCTTAATCTTTCGTTTTCATGCGTAAGTTCTAGTTGTATTACCCGTGATAATGAGAAGGCTCGTAAACTCGCCCCCAGTCTGGTTGATAAGTTTGCAGCGCCCGCATATATTGAGCGCGTTCAAAGGCGCTGGGGTTAGGGCAGTGTTTTTGACTCATGCTTCCCTGGAGTTGTTCTACTGATTCGTATTCATGTTTTTCCATCCATTGACGTATTTCCTGTTCGATATACTTGATATGCTCGATGCCGTGTCGTAATAAAACGGAACACAACATAGTAATATTTGCTCCTGCCATGAGCATTTTTAAGACATCATGACCATTGTGAATCCCACTGGTAGCAGCGAGGTGAGCATTGATGCGGCCGTAAAGAATGGCAATCCAACGCAGAGGTAAACGCATTGCTTGAGGGGTGCTTAACAGTACATGAGGTTCTACTTCTAGGGTTTCTAAATTAATATCTGGTTGGTAAAAACGGTTAAATAGCACCAAAGCATCAGCCCCAGCATCATCTAAACGCTTGGCCATGTTTGCCATATTGGTAAAATATGGACTCAGTTTAATTGCTACGGGAATCTGTACAGATGCTTTGACAACCTTGAGCATATTGATATAACTCTGCTCTATTTGTTCGCTAGTTAATTCGGGATCGGTATGGACAGAGTAAGTATTTAACTCCAAGGCTGTTGCACCAGCTTGCTCAATCATTCTGGCGTATTCTGTCCAGCCATCTAGTGAAGAACCGTTCAGACTGGCAATGATGGGGATTTTTACCTTTTCCCTAGTTTTTTGAATCAGGTTTAAGTATTCTTCTGGCCCAAGGCGAAAATCTTGGTGTTCAGGGAAATATGTTAAGGATTCAGGGAAACTTTCAGTTCCGTAAGTCAAATGATGATGTAGTTCGTAACTTTCTAAACTCAACTGTTCTTCAAACAACGAAGGCAGAACCACTGCACCTGCGCCTGCGTCTTCCATCCAGAGAATGTTGTCTATTTCTCCAGACATGGGAGACGCTGACGGGACGAGTGGCGATCGCAATCGTAATCCCAGATAATTAGTAGTTAAATCCATGATTATTTTCCTGAAAAACTTTTAAATATAGTCAACAGTCAACAGGTTTGGTAGGGTGCGTCAAGTCGCTTCTCTACGAGACGCTACGCGTAGCTTGCTTCCACGAAGTGGTACGCTCCAATTCAAAATTCAAAATACCCTACGGGAAGGCTACGCCAACAAAATTCAAAAAAAGTCATTACGAATAATTTCTGAGTATATTTAGGTTCCTGACGCATCCTACATTTTGGATATTTTTTATCTGGAAGTCTCTTATCCCTGTGTAACCTCTCTCGCAGCCAGATATTGATACATCTGCCACCGTAGGTTTACATCTGTTTGCGCTTCTTTGAGTAACTCTTTCGCCACTTCAGGATTAATTTTGGTCAGCATCTTGAAGCGGTTTTCCAGATACATCGATTCTTCCAGGGGTAGCTTTGGTGTGCGCGAGTCAAGTTGCAGGGGATTTTTACCTTGCTTGACTAAATCCGGATGATACCGATACAGCAACCATCTGCCAGAATCGACGGCAGCTTTTTGATTTTGCATTGCCGTACTCAAGTTAATACCGTGAGCAATACAATGGCTGTAAGCAATAATTAACGAAGTCCCAGAATAAGCCTCTGCTTCTAAAAATGCTTTTAGGGTATGTTCATCCTTTGCACCCATCGCCACACTAGCAACATAAACATTACCGTAAGTCATTGCCATCAAACCCAAGTCTTTTTTCGCCGCAGGTTTACCGCCAGAGGCAAACTTAGCTACAGCGCCCTTGGGTGTGGCTTTCGACATTTGTCCGCCAGTATTGGAATAGACTTCTGTGTCGAGGACGAGAATATTTACGTTGCGTCCACTGGCTAAGACGTGATCTAAGCCCCCATAGCCGATATCATAAGCCCAACCGTCACCACCAATAATCCAGACGCTCTTTTTCACTAAGTAATCAGCCAGACTCAGAAGGAGTTGGGCTTTGCTGGTTAATTCTGGGTTGACAAGGGCTTGTAACTTTTGCTTGAGTATAGAGATGCGATCGCGTTGTTCCCAAATCTCAGCTTCATTGTTTTGCTGATTATTCAAGATATCATCGACCAATTCCCTACCTACCACCGTTGCCAGTTCTTGCAGTAATTGGCTGGCAATTTCTGTTTGTTTATCTATAGATACCCGGAAACCTAAACCAAATTCGGCGTTATCTTCAAATAAACTATTAGACCAGGCCGGGCCTCGTCCTGCGGCGTTCTGCGTCCAAGGTGTGGTGGGTAAATTACCGCCGTAGATGGAAGAACAACCGGTGGCGTTAGCAACAATCATGCGATCGCCAAACAACTGTGTTCCTAATTTAATATAGGGTGTCTCTCCACAACCCGCACAAGCCCCAGAAAATTCAAATAACGGTTCCTGCATCTGTTGTTGATTAATATGGGTCAGCTTCAACTCCCGCCTATCGGGGTTGGGAATACTCAAAAAGAAATCCCAGTTTTCCCGTTCTGCTTGGCGTAACGGTAACTGCGGCTCCATATTAATCGCTTTCTTGCGTGGTTGCGCCTTATTCTTGGCTGGGCAAACATCTACGCAAATACCGCAGCCTGTACAATCTTCTGCTGCTACCTGGATGGTAAATTTTAACCCATGCCAATCATGATCTTTTGCATTGGCACTCTTAAAGGTTGACGGTGCATTCTCTAGTTGTTCCGGTTCATAAACCTTACTGCGAATCACACTATGAGGACACACCATCACACACTTACCACACTGAATGCAAACATCTGTATCCCAAACCGGGATTTCTTGGGCGATATTACGTTTTTCCCATTTCGCTGTTCCCGTGGGATATGTGCCATCGTTAGGTAATGCACTCACAGGTAACTCATCCCCTTCACGGGCAATCATTTTACCCAGGATATAGGGGATTGAGGAAGGTGGGGCCCCCTCTGGGGATAAGGGGTAATGGTGATTGGGGATTTGGGGTGGGGCAGAATATTCTCTAGTAACTAACTCATGTAAATTATCCAAGGTGGTATCAACAGCTTTGATATTCATTTGGACGATTTGGTCGCCTTTTTTGCCGTAAGTTTTGCGGATATATTTTTTAATTTCGGCGATCGCTTCTTCCCTTGGTAGTACATTAGATAATGCAAAGAAACAAACCTGCATCACCGTATTAATTCTTCCAGCCATCCCTGCTTCACGGGCAACTTTATAAGCGTTAATTACATAAACCTTGAGTTGCTTTTGTTGAATTTGTGCCTGAATTTTACCGGGTAGGCGTTCCCAAACTTCATCTTGATCATAGGGAGAATTTAATAAAAAAGTACCTCCCTGGACAATATCTTTCAAAATGGGGAATTTTTCTAAAAAGTCCCATTGATGACAAGCGACAAAGCTAGCTTTGTTAATCAGATATGTAGAACGGATCAGTTGAGAACCAAAACGCAGGTGAGAAACCGTCACCGAACCCGACTTTTTCGAGTCGTAAACAAAGTAACCTTGAGCGTAATTGTTTGTCTCTTCACCAATAATCTTGATAGAATTTTTATTCGCTCCTACTGTTCCATCAGCACCCAAACCGTAGAAAATAGCTCTAACTATATTGTCTGGCTCAATGTTAAAGTCGGGGTCATAATCTAAACTAGTATGGCTGACATCATCATTAATCCCAATCGTGAAATGATTTTTGGGTATAGTAGCTGCCAAATTATCAAACACAGCCTTAACCATCCCCGGCGTAAATTCCTTGGAAGACAAACCATAACGACCACCAATAACCGTAGGAAGAGATCCTACACCCCATTTTTCATACAAAGCCGTCACTACATCCAAATACAACGGCTCACCCGATGCGCCTGGTTCTTTGGTACGGTCGAGAACAGCGATGCCACGAGTAGTTGTTGGCAAAGCGGCGATAAATCTCTGGCTATCAAATGGCTGATATAACCGCACTTTGATCACCCCAACTTTTTCCCCAAGGGCGTTGAGATAATCGACAGTTTCATGTACAGTTTCACAACCAGAACCCATGAGGATAATAACTCGTTCTGCTGTTGGGTCGCCATGATATTCAAATAGTTGATATTGTCGCCCAGTCATTTGGGCAAACTCATCCATAACTTTTTGGGTAATCTCTGGACAAGCTAGGTAATAAGGATTAACGGTTTCTCTAGCTTGGAAATAAACATCAGGGTTTTGGGCTGTACCGCGTAAAACTGGTTTATCTGGTGTTAAAGCCCTTGACCGATGGGCAATCACTAATTCATTAGGTATAAATCCTTTGAAATCTTCTGTTGTTAAGAGTTCAATTTTATTAATTTCGTGGGAGGTACGAAAACCATCAAAGAAATGTAAAAAAGGTATGCGTGATTCTAAAGTTATTCTGGTAGAAATGAGCGCAAAATCATGGGCTTCTTGAACAGAAGCCGCGCACAGCATCGCAAAGCCAGTCCCACGGGTAGCCATGACATCACTGTGGTCGCCGAAAATTGATAGGGCTTGGGCAGCGAGCGATCGCGCCGCAATATGAAATACTGTAGGTGTTAGTTCCCCTGCAATCTTGTACATATTAGGGATCATCAGCAATAATCCCTGGGATGCGGTAAATGTCGTTGTTAATGACCCTGTTTGCAACGCCCCATGTACTGCACCCGCTACTCCTCCTTCACTCTGCATTTGTACTACCGTCGGTACAGTACCCCAAATATTTGGTTTACCTTCACTCGCCCAAGCATCTGACCATTCCGCCATCGGTGAAGAAGGTGTAATCGGATAAATAGCAATAACTTCATTGATTTGATAGACGACTTGGGCAACAGCCTCATTGCCATCTATGGTTGCAAAGGTTCTGTTTTTCATCTTCCTGGCCTATGAGAGTTGCTGCACTCAATCATCAAACTATTAGTTGGACTGAGATTTAGCCCGTAGCTTCTATCTTGAAATTAAGCCCAAAAGTTGAGGAACTTGTGAAGAAATGCCAGAGACATTCCCATAGTTTTGTCCACTACACACTATAAAGCAGTGCTAATCCGCAATTAAATATACTAAGTAAAAATTCTCGCCCTCTAATTCCAAAATCAGATAGGCTCCTCACAACTTCCTCAAATTTTTTTGATAAATTGTCGGTGTAAACAAGCCAATGTTTGTGTAACAACTAATCAGGGAAGTTGGGCATTCCGCCATCATACAACTATAATCTGGCATTTTTAAATCAAACTTTATCTGCAACTAAAATATTTTTAATTCCGCCAAAACTTTATACAATTACCAAATTTGTTAAATATTAGAAAGTCTCTAAAAACTTGAATTAATACTTTTTTATCCAGAGTTCTTCTTCATCAATATTTGTCACATGAGTAATCTTAAACATCAAGAAAAAGGTTATGTATTGCAAAATTTACAGATAACTCACGAATCGAGGAGGTGATGATAATGGATACTGTTAGAAAGATTAATAACGAGTTAGCGATCGCCGGACAAATTACACCTGATCAGTTCCAAAAAATCACTGAAGATGGTTACAAATCAGTGCTGAATTTGCGATCGCCTGATGAAAGAGGATTGCTCGATAATGAACAAGAGAAGCTTGAGTTTTTAGGACTACGCTATATTAATTTCCCCATGAAATTTGAAGAGATTAATAATCGAACCACACTACAAATCTTACAAACAATTAATGAATTGCCAAAACCTCTCTTAATTCACTGTGATAATTCTATTCGTTCCTCAGTTTTAGCACTTTTATATGTCGCTACCAAACAAGGTATCACATTTGAAAAAGCTCTAGAATTAAGCAGTAATTTAGGTTTGATATAGCAGTTATTTATCGGAAAAGCGAATTGCTTTTATTTTGAATTGATTTATGCGTAAGTCCTAAAATATATGTGAGGCAAATCCGATCGCTCCTCCTGCTAGCACTAACCAGGCAGAATTGATTTTAAATCGGAATACAGCGATCGCACTCATAATTGCCAAAATAATGGTTAACCAATCCACTAGTGCGGTTTGTCCCAAGGTGTAAGTTACACCTACCATTAATCCCAGGGAGGCTGCATTCACGCCATCGAGAAACCCACTAGCCCAGGGAGATTGACGCAACTTAGTCACCCAAGGGTTAACTACCCACACCAGTAGGAAAGCTGGTAAGAATATACCGATAGTACCAGCGATCGCTCCCGCATTTCCTGCCAACAAGTATCCAATAAATGTGGCAGTAGTAAACACAGGCCCCGGTGTAAACTGTCCAATAGCTACCGCATCTAGAAGCTGCTGTGATGTCAGCCATTGGTTGCGTTCAACTAAATCCCGTTGCAGAAACGCCAGCAACACATAACCACTACCGTAGAGAATACAGCCAATCTTCAGAAAGAAGAGAAACACACTCAGCCAAGTAACTGAGGTGACTGCTGCTGTTGTTGTCCCAACTTGAGCGAGAATACCTGAGAATGGCAGTAAAAATGCTCCGGTGATACGCCCCCGATTGTGCCAATTCTTCAGCACCATAACGGCGACACCTAGCAAAATTAGCAGCAAAATTTCATTCAATCCGGCAAAGTAGGCGGCTACGGCTATCACTCCAGCAATTCTCGTAGGTAAGTCTTTAGCTGCCTTTTTACCCAGATTCCACACAGCTTGCAGCACGATCGCCACAATTACAGGTTTAATCCCATATAGTAGCCATCCCACCTGTGGCACAGTTTGATAACGGTCATAAATGGCGGCTAATATCCAGACTATAAGCATAGCCGGGAGAATAAAGCAACTACCCGCCACCAATAAACCACGCCATCCGCCTTGTTCGTAGCCTATGTGTATAGCTAATTCCGTCGAGTTGGGGCCAGGAATCAAATTTGTGATTCCCAACAAATCCAGCAGTTTCTCCCGACTCATCCACCGACGGCGATTCACTACCTCATTATCCATCATGGCAATATGAGCAGCCGGGCCACCAAAGGCGATCGCTCCTAGTCGCAAAAATACCACCGCTAATTCTCTTAATCGCTGCTGCTGTTGTTTGGGAGTCAGCTCATCATAGGAAACAGCTTCCTGTGTCACTATAATTTTCCTGATTTATGACGTTGACAGGATTAGTATATCGAATTTCGATAACGAGAACCTATATAATACAAGTCACTCTGTGTTACTATACGGCTTGTAAATACGGTAAGTCAATCGAATTTAGGGTGTATATATGACCGAGATCAAGAAGGTAAGTGATGAATTTTCGGCGGGTGGACAGCCAACCACGGAAACATTAAAACAACTTGCTGATGAGGGATATAAATCTGTGGTGAATTTGCGATCGCTTGATGAGGCGGGAGCCTTAGCAGATGAAGAACAACAAGCGCAAGCCGCAGGTCTTGAGTATGTGAATGTACCAATTAAGTCAACGGAAGCCAACCATAACTCAACAGCAAAAGTTCTCTCCGAGCTAGAGAAATTGCCGACTCCTGTATATTTTCATTGTGGTGCAGGTGGAAGAGCTAACGCCTTAGCACTGATTGCTTTAGCAACTCAACAAAAACTGAACCGCGAACAGGTTTTAGCAAAAGCCAAAGAACTCGGTATCAACCCAGATCAATCACAATTAAAACAATTTTTAGAAAATCTTTCTTAAATTATGGTGTCGAGTTCCGAGGTGTAGGTTGGGTTAAGCACACCGCAAAAATATTTGGTTTTGGGTTTATTTAACGAAGAAAATACCTGAACTTTAGTGGCTATCCCACCTACAATTTTTGCATGATTTTAGCTTTGTCAGTTCATAGATTCAGCTAAACATTTATCTAGGATGAATATGCCGTCTAGGCCCCCATCCTGGATTGACAATAGTTGCTAACTCTTCTTCACTCAATTTACTAATTTCGTTCTCCAATTCTTCAACAGTGAAGTCATAACCACCTTCTTTAGCAATCTGAATAAACTCCTCTGGGTTATTTGTTGCTTTCAACCTTTCTCTGAAGGCTTGGTTTTCCTTAACAGCTTTTAATAGTTTGGCAGCATTTTGCTGTGTCATCTCATTTATCTCCTATCTCAAATATCAGATTTTAAGTTAGAGCCAATGTTATTAAAGGCTCAATCTATAATTTAGATAGTTGCATTATTTTTAATTATTCGTCTTGTACCGATAGAAATAAAAATGTTAACCATTCAAAATTCAAAATACCCTACAGGTTCTCCGCAGGAGTACAAAATTAAAGACAGTTGGAGTCGGGGATGTTTTACCCCAAATCAACTGATACCATGTGTAAACGCAGGGGTCTTAAACCCTTGAATTTACGATAAATAATGTTATGGCTGGATGATACTTTGAATATAAGTCCGATACCATATCTAATACAGGTCTTAGGTATAATTTTGTGGAAAATATTCATGGATGCAATACTTAAACAATAAGTATTTATACATTGTGTTAATGTATTTAAAGATTATTCCTTTGCTTTTAAAGCTTCATTATTCATGAGGATAGATGAAACATAATTAAACTGGTAATGGAGGCACAATATTATCAAAAATAGTATCTACATTTTGGATGATTTTTCCTAGAATAAGAAATTTCCAATGAAAAGGTGATTACACTCTCGGCAACTAATGCTAGAGTTTCAGGAAATTCATCGGCACTGTTCAGCGAGTATCCATGCTGAAAAAACTACAAAAAAAGCAAATTTCTATAATCGCTGGTGCGGCACTGTTTGCCTTTTCAGCTGGGGCGATGGTGTCAGCACCGGAGATTGGTAAATCCTTGGGGCAATGGCTCAACGTGACTCAAGGTCAGCCCAAAGATTTATCCGAGGGAAGTAGGGCGAAATCAGATGTATTTCCACTGATATCACAATCGCCGGTAGAACGAGCAGCCAAACTAGAAGAACTCTCGCAAAACTCGCGATCGCCAGATCGAGAAAGAGCGCGTTATTTGTTGGCGAGTGATTATATAGACACAAAACAAGGCCAAAAAGCCCTGGAACTACTCACGGGTTTAGAGAAAAGCTATCCTGTCCTCGCACCCTACATCTTACTGAAACAGGCACAAGCACAGGATTTATTAGGGGAAGATGGCAAAGCTTCTGACTTGAGGCAACAAGTATTAAAACAGTATCCCAAGGAAGCGGCGGTGGTGAAAGCCATATATCTGATTGCTCAACCAAAGCTACAGGATACAGCGATCGCCCAATTTCCTTCCCATCCCCTCACCTGGGAGATTATCAGGAAGCGCCTATCAGAAAATCCCAATCAGCCACAGTTGCAGCTCATCTTGGCTCAACACGCTTATACCCAGCCAGGGATAGTAGGGGTGTTAGACGAGCTAGGAAAACAGACAAATCTCCAACCCCAAGACTGGGAAGTGATTGGTACAGCCTACTGGGAGAATAATCAATTCCTCAAAGCGGCGAACGCTTACGCCAAAGCGCCAAAAACAGCCCGTAATCTCTACCGGACTGCGCGGGGATGGCAAGTAGGCGGGAAAAATCGAGAACAAGCAATCTCTACCTATAAGCAACTAGTACAGCAATTTCCTGATGCGCGAGAAACAGGACTAGGCTTGGTACGGTTGGCAGAAATGACTAAAACCAACAAAGATGCCTTACCCTATCTCAACCAAGTAATTGCTAAATTCCCTGAACAAGCAAGTCAGGCATTGGTAAAAAAAGCCGAAATCCTCACAGCCCTTAAGGATGAAAAAGCAGCCCAACAAACTTGGCAACAACTTATTACCAAATATGCCAAATCCGATGAAGCCGCCGAATATCGGTGGAAAAATGCTTTAGAGAAAGCCAAAGCCAGAGATTACACCAGCGCTTGGAAGTGGGCGCAACCAATTGTGATCAATAACCCTAACAGTATTTTGGCTCCCAGGGCGGGTTTTTGGCTAGGTAAATGGGCAGCAGCCGTAGGGAAACAACAGGAAGCGCAAACTGCCTATGAGTATGTGATTAGCCAGTTTCCTTACTCTTATTATGCCTGGCGATCGGCAAACCTCTTGGGGTTGAATGTCGGCAACTTTGATAACGTCCGTCAACTCACCCCAGAAGTAATTCCCTATCAACGCCCCATACCTCCTACAGGTTCCCCAGCCTTCCAAGAATTGTATTTACTTGGTCAAGATCGTGACGCGTGGTTGCAATGGGAGACAGAATATCTCAATAAACAGGAACCCACAGTAGCAGAACAATTCACCGAAGGCTTGATGCGGTTAGCCAGAGGTGAATATCTGTCAGGAATTAACCTGATTTCTAAACTAGAAGATAGGGAAACACCAGAAGAACAAGCCGAATATCAGGCCTTAAGTAAACAAATTACCTACTGGCAAGCCCGTTACCCGTTCCCCTACTTGAAAGAAATTGAAAAATGGTCATCTGAGCGAGAACTTAATCCCTTGCTAGTTACCGCCTTAATGCGTCAAGAATCCCGGTTTGAAGCAAAAATCAAATCCGTTGTCGGCGCGACTGGCTTAATGCAGGTAATGCCAGATACAGCTAAGTGGATAGCATCAAAAATTCCCTTAGATATCAAGACCATTAATTTAGAGAATCCCAATGACAACGTGATGCTAGGGACATGGTATTTAGATCATACCCATGAGCAGTATGGTAATAATTCCATGTTAGCGATCGCTAGTTACAATGCTGGCCCAGGTAGCGTCGCCCGATGGTTGAAAACTTTACCTAACCAAGACCCAGATGAGTTTGTTGAAGCCATCCCCTTTAATGAAACTAGGGATTATGTCCGCCAGGTATTTGGTAACTATTGGAATTATCTCCGACTATATAATCCTGAGATTGCCAGCATCGTAGCTAAATATTCCGCCGAACAACCGAAATTGCCCGGAAATTAGGGAATAGGGGACGAGGAATTTTATGGTTGTTGATTGTTGACGGTTAACTGTCAACTGTCAACCGTCAACAAATTACACCAATTTGAAAAAAGAATGCGACAAATAAACCATTTGTAGGACGCGATGAATCGCGTCTTCTTCACCTACGCCGTAAAGTACTTAGCTACTGGGTGATAGGTAATAATCGCCGTTGTAGACTGTTCTGGATAAAGTTGCTCACTTTCATCCATGTATAAATTAATTCGGCTAGTCTCCAACAAATCCAGCTGCTTAAACTGGTCTTGAATATTGGGACAAGCTGGGTAGCCAAAACTATACCGGGAACCCTGATAGCGTTGTGCCAAAATATCCCGGATATTGTCCGGTTCTTCAGCACCGAACCCTAACTCACGGCGGATTCTGGCGTGTGTCCACTCAGCCAAGGCTTCTGCTACTTGCACCGCTAAACCGTGAAAATAAAGATAATCAGTGTACTGATTATTCGCAAACAGTTTTTGCGCGAACTCTGTAGCAATATCTCCTACAGTCACCGCCTGCATGGGGAAGACATCGATGATTCCCGAATCTTTCGGTGCAAAGAAATCGGCAATGCACAATCTTCTTGATGACTTTTGTCGGGGAAATTCAAACTGAGTGATTTCTTTGGCATTTGGGCTGTTACTGTCGTAAACATACAAAGTATTACCCTCAGATTGACAAGGAAAATACCCATAAATTACCTGGGGATGTAACAGGTTTTCTGCAATGATGCGCTGTTTCCAAGTTTCTAAAATTGGATAAACTTGCTCATTTAGGAAGGCTTGATATTCTTCCTTTGATTGTTCTTTGGGTTTGCGGAATTGCCATTGTCCTGCAACCAAGGCTTGCAAATCCATATGCCAGAATATTTCTTCTAAGGAAATATCGCTAGGCTGTAATAATTGGGTTCCCCAGAATGGTGGTGTGGGACGGGGGATGTCTACGGCTACGGCTTCGGAACGTCTGGTGTCTACGGGGACTGGGGATTGGGGACTGGGGACTGGGGATTGGGAATTGGGGACTGGGGATTGGGAATTGGTAGGTTCTGTTTCCTCGGTTTCTACTTCATCCAAGAATCCTAAGAAATTGTCCCATTTACCAGTGGCTTTGGCTGGCATTAATTTATCCATGAAATGTAGGTCTGAGAAAGCATCTTTGCCGTAGATGACTTTACCTTTGTAGGTGTTTTGGCAATCTTTATGCACGAATTTCGGGGTTAATGCCGCACCACCTAAAATTACAGGAACATTAATGCCTTTTTCGTTGAAAACCTCCAAATTCTCTTTCATGAATGCGGTGGATTTTACTAGCAAGCCACTCATGGCAATACAATCAGCTTTGTGTTGGTTGTAAGCTTCGATGATATTTTCCACCGGCTGTTTAATTCCCAGGTTAATTACCTTGTAGCCGTTGTTGGACAAGATAATATCCACTAGGTTTTTACCAATGTCGTGAACATCGCCTTTCACGGTGGCAATAATTACTTTACCCTTGGCATTATTGCCACTTTCCGATTTTTCCATGAACGGTTCTAGGTAGGCTACCGCCGCTTTCATGGTTTCGGCTGACTGTAAAACGAAAGGTAGCTGCATTTGTCCGGAACCGAACAATTCCCCGACTACTTTCATCCCATCTAGTAAGAAAGTGTTGATAATTTCTAGGGGGGGATATTGTTCTAAGGCTTTTGTCAGTTGCGCTTCTAAACCAATGCGTTCTCCGTCGATAATGTGGCGTTTGAGGCGTTCTTCGATGGGTAAGCTTTCATCAACGCCTTTGTTGCGTTTGGTGGTGACTCCCTCAAATAATTTGGTTAGTTCTGTTAAGGGGTCGTAGATGCAGACATCGCCGTCAAATTGGCGCTGGTCATAAATTAACTGGCGGCATACCTCCTGATGACGGTCTTCAATCTTCGAGAGTGGTAGAATCTTGCTAGCACTGACGATCGCTGCATCCATGCCAGCTGCCGTTGCTTCATGGAGAAACACAGAGTTTAAGACCATCCGGGAAGCTGGACTCAAGCCAAAGGATATATTGGACACCCCTAAAATAACGTGACACCCTGGCAATTGCTGACGGATACGGCTAATTGATTCAATTGTCGCCTTGCCATTTTCCCTGTCTTCTTCAATCCCTGTGGAAATTGGTAGCGCTAAGGTATCAAAGAATATTTCTGTGGGGGGAATCCCATATTCTACCGCTTGACGATAGGCACGCTGGGCAATTTGAAACTTTTTCTCTGCCGTCCGCGCCATTCCTTCTTCGTCGATTGTACCAATGACAACACCAGCACCGTATTTCTTTGCCAACTCCAGCACTTTTAAAAAACGTGGTTCCCCATCTTCGTAGTTGGTGGAGTTTAGCAAACACTTACCACCAGCTACCTTCAATCCCGCCTCCATCTTTTCCCATTCGGTGGAGTCGAGCATTAAGGGGAGTGTGACATTATTCACAATGCGGGAAACTAGTTCGTGCATATCTCGCACACCGTCCCGTCCCACATAATCCACGTTGACATCCAGGATATGTGCGCCTTCCTTGACTTGCGATCGCGCCATTGATACCAATCCGTCCCAATCTTCCGCATTTAGCAAATCACGGCATTTTTTGGAACCACTGGCGTTGAGACGTTCACCCACAATCAAGAAAGAATTATCTTGTTCGTAGGTTTGAGTACTATATATTGATGCAGCCGCAGGTTCTAAACTTGGTTGTCTCACCTTCGGCTTTAAGTCCTTGGCAATTTCCGCCAATTGTTGAATGTGTTCTGGACGTGTCCCACAGCAACCCCCGATCACTTGGACACCCAAATCTTCAACAAAGTGCATCAACGCCATACGTAATTCCATTGGTGTTAAGCGGTAGTGTGCTTGACCTCCAACGTTTTCCGGTAAACCCGCATTAGGAATACAAGAAACCACAAAGGGCGAATGTTCAGCCAAATATTTAATATGTGGTTTCATCAAGTCTGGGCCTGTGGCACAGTTCAGACCGAGAATATCAATTGGGAAAGGTTCTAAAATTGTCAGGACGGCGTTGATTTCGGAACCGACCAACATTGTCCCCATACTTTCCATTGTCACGGACACCATGAGGGGTATGCGTTCCCCTCTCTTGGCGAAAACTTCTTCAATCCCATTCAGCGCCGCTTTGATTTGCAGCACATCTTGGCAAGTCTCCACCAAAAGTAAATCCACACCACCATCTAACAGTGCTTCTGCTTGTTCAGCAAAAGCAGTTTTGAGGGTGTCAAAGTCAATATGTCCTAAGGTGGGAAGTTTGGTTGTGGGGCCGATGGAACCGGCGACAAACCGGGGTTTATCCGGGGTGGAGAATTCAGCAGCAACACTTTTCGCTAATTCAGCAGCTTTCTTATTCAGGTAATACGTTTGGTCTGCTAAATCATATTCTGCCAAAACAATCGATGTCGCGCCGAAAGTATCAGTTTCGATAACATCTGCACCCACGGCGAGAAAGTCGCGGTGAACCTTGGCGACAGCTTCAGGTTTGGTGTGGACTAGGTATTCGTTACAACCTTCATACTGCACACCCCCGAAATCCTCAGCCGTGAGGTTTTGGGTTTGTAGATTAGTTCCCATTGCACCGTCGAAGACGATAACCGGAAATTCCGGACTGTGCAGGCGTTTCAGGAAAGGATGAGTCATATTTTCCTAGAGGAAATGAGGAAATCAAGTGAGCCTTACGATACTCAACTTACATATATTATTTTCCATAATTGCGAGAGTTTCGTATGCTGAGTATTGGCATTGATGCAGCTTTTGTCTGCTACCGACCGGAAATCATTGCCTAACACAATGTGCGACTTATTTTTGAAACCCCTCTCCAAACCTCTCACGCCAGTTTGCTCAAGTCGGGAAACCCGCCCACGCAACTGGCTCCCCTGCAAGGAGAGAGGCTTTTAATCTTGCTCCCCTTCCCTCGTAGGGAAGGGGTTGGGGGTTAGGTTAGGTGTGAGAGAAAGTTGCACACGGCGTTACCTACAGTCGAACATCAAACAAAGTTTCTATGAGTAAAAGGGGAACAGGGAAATTCAGCCGCTAGATCATTAAACCAGGTCAAAAACCACTGACATGACAACTCCCGACTGATACGCACGACGTAGTAAATGAGAACAAGAAAGACTTAACCCCAGATGGACGCAGATAAATTGGCACGCCAGCAGACTAGAAAACACTATAAACGTGATTTTGGTGTTGCAAAATTAAAGTAGTTGTAGCCAAAGATAGACAACACTCATAGGATTTTTTACTCTTTGTGTAAGGATTACAGTTCATGAAAGTTCTTAAAAGGTCAATTAAACCAGAAACCTACATATCATTTCTCTACATTTACCAAACTACTTGGGGTACTGCTGGTGATATCTGTTTAATCCGTGAATCTGTGGCTAACTCTGGTATGTCAAAATTTATCGGTCGGAAAGTCCAGCTAGCGCTACCCAAAGGATTAGAGCGCGATCGCGTGGCTAACTTTCCAGTCATCAAAGTTGCAGGTAACGTCGGCGAAGGACACCCCAAAGAACACCCCCATGAATGGGAACTTTATGAAGGCGTAGATCGTGAAATAGCGATCGCAGCTCTCAAGCCTTGGGGTTTCAAGTTAATTGAGTCTCAAGATTAAAGGGGCGATCGCTACAACGGAGTTACACTTGTTTCTCTTCCCGCTTCTAGGAACTAGTAAATGAGTGTTTAAACTCCGTCAGCAAGTCATAAGGGACTTCCAGATAAAAAAATATCCCAAATGTAGGGTGCGTCAGTGCGAGAAAACTTAGCTGTACCAAAAAATTATTCATACTGACGCACCCTACTAACCGTCAATTTGGAATAATTTCTTTTTTGGTGTTCCCTAAATACTCCCAGACAAGTCTTTGATACTCATGAGCGAGTCATAAATACTCACGGATGAGTCTTTGATACTCATGAGCAAGTCATAAATACTTGCGGACGAGTTTTTGATATTCGTGAACGAGTCATAAATACTCGCGGACAAGTTTTTGATATTCGTGAGCCAGTCATAAATACTCACGGACAAGTTTTTGATATTCGTGAGCCAGTCATAAATACTCACGGACAAGTCTTTGATATTCGTGAGCCAATCATAAATACTCACGGACGAGTCTTTGATATTCATGAAGCTTTTAAGCCTCTCCCCGGCGCGGATACTGTTGGCGAATTATTGAAGGGTTAAGCCCCTCAAGAGTTTGGAACAGTGGAAAAAAGAGAATAAGTATATTGAGCGTAGCATCTACAAAGATTATGACCCTGCACCCGCGTGATATGTCGCAGATTCCTGAAACAACAGCGCAAGTAGCCCGGAATTCATTTCCCAAAGGGAACATATATATGAAGATGCGGGATGAAATAGGAGTGTTATATAAGGATGAGGATTTTGTCAAACTTTACCGCGCAGATTGTGGTCAAAGTGGAATATCAGCAGGACAACTGGCATTAGTGACAGTAATGCAATTTATCGAAGGTTTAACGGATAGACAAGCGGCGGATGCAGTGAGGGGTCATATTGATTGGAAATACGCACTATCGTTGGAATTAAATGACCCAGGGTTTGATTATTCAGTACTTTCAGAATTTCGTCAGCGATTAATCAAAGCAGGACGAGAGCGAGAGTTACTCAACCAAATGCTAGCTCGTTTCCAAGAACTAGGTTGGCTCAAAAATCGCGGCCGTGTCAGAACTGATTCAACTCACGTATTAGCCGCAGTACGACAGTTAAATCGTTTGGAATTAGTGGGAGAAACTTTACGTCATACCTTAAATGACTTGGCTTATTTTGCCCCTGATTGGCTCAAATCGAGAGTTGACGTTGATTGGTTTGAACGTTACTCCCTGAGATTTGAGCAATACCGCTTGCCCAAATCAAAAGCCGAACGTGAGAAATTGAGGCGAAAAATTGGTGAGGATGGTCATCATTTGCTATCCGCTTTGTATGCAGACTCAACTTGTAATTGGCTGTGGCAGATTCCATCAGTGGAAACATTACGTATAGTTTGGGTGCAACAATACTATATTCAATTGCAACAAGTCTATTGGCGAGAACAAGATAACTTACCACCAAATAGACTACAGATTGAATCTCCTTACGATGTTGATGCACGCAATTCCAGCAAGCGAGAAATCAACTGGACTGGTTATAATCTGCATCTGACAGAAATTTGTCACCCCATACTGCCAAACTTAATTATCAATGTGGAAACGTCCGTGGCCACAAGTGCGGATGTTGAGATGACACCAGTAATTCATTCTCGTTTAAACCAGAACAATCTTTTGCCACAAGAACATGTTGTCGATACTGGCTATGTCAATGCTCAAAACTTAGTCGATAGTCAATCCCATTTTCATGTTGATTTAGTAGGAAAAGTTCCCCCCGGAACTAGTTGGCAAGCAACAGCACAATCCGGCTTTGAGCAAAATTGCTTCACTATTCATTGGGATTTGATGCGTGTTGATTGCCCAATGGGTAAACAAAGTAAGTCCTGGCGTACAACTGTCGATAGCCATGACAATCCAGTAGTCAAAATACAATTTGACAAATCCGATTGTTCGCTTTGTTCAAGTCGCTCAAAATGCACTCGCTCCAAAAAACTACCGCGTCTTCTGACCCTCAAACCACAGGAACTACATCTTGCATTACATGATGCTCGCATTCGCCAAAAAACTGAATCTTTTCAACAAATTTATCACCAACGTGCTGGCGTTGAAGGCTTGATTTCCCAAGCTACTGGTCGCTACCAATTACGCCGTTGTCGCTACATTGGTCTTGCCAAAACTCTCTTGCAGCATGTCATTACTGCTGCTGCTATCAACTTCAGTCGGATGTGGGATTGGTGGCAACATGTCCCACGCAGTCAGACTCGCGTTTCTCACTTTGCTCGAATTGCTCCCACTGCCTCATAGTATTCCTGATTTTCTATTTTGTGATGATTGGTTTTGCCCTCTATCAATTCGCCAACAGTATCCGGCGCGGGGAGAGGTACCCTGCGGGAAGCAAGCTATGGAGAGGGGTTATTCCAAATCTATCGAACTAACACCAACCGAACCCTATTGCTCATAAATAAGTCAGAACAAAATTTAGAAATTCTGTTTTAAAGCTTGCAAAACTTCATCAGCATCAACGCGACCCCAATAATAGCCCATTTCATCACTCATTAAGCGAGCCTTTTCTGCTTCCGTCGTCGCTGCTGGGTAATTGTGGTTTGCCAGGTGCATCCACCCCAAAGCAACACGGATATCCGCTTCAGAAAGGCGATAACCACCAGTACAGGCATAATTCAGCGCTTCTTCTAAATCACTACGCGCCGCCGCAACATCACCCTGACGCGCCGCCCACCTCCCCCGTGCTAGTAGTGCTTCAATCAGGACGGCTCGCTCAGATATACTACGAGCAATTTTGAGGGCTTCATTATAATATTCGTAGGCATTGTCGTGTTGCCCAGCATCTGTATCTAGATCGCCTAACACACGATAATAACTACTTACTGTAGCAGGGCAGTTATTGCGTTGGTAAATCTCTAAGTTTGTCTCTGTTACCTGCCGTGCATGGTCACTACTTCCTACTCGCCGCAGATAATTAACTTGAATGATGCCATTCAAGAAGTGTAGATAAAGCTTACTGGAGGAGTCAATTTCTGGTTGCAATGCTTCTGCCTGTTGAAAAAATGCACTGGCTATCTCATTATCACCCTGCAAGTGTGCAACCCATCCTTGCCACCTTAATGAACTGAGCTTACCTTCCTTGCTTCCAGCACGACGAGCAAGATTTAATGCTTCCCTATCAGCATCAGCACTAGCTTCAAGCTTTCCGAGAGATTCATATAGCACTGCTAGGTTTTGGTATGAGATGCTGATGTTGAGCCAATGTTTTGTGCTTGGATAAATAGTAATAACACGCTCATAGAGAGGTAAGGCTTCAGCCAAACGACCCACACTCATTAAACTTTGGGCAACATTTTGTAATATCCAACATTTTTTCGCAAGAGTACCGACCTGTGGCTCTTGGGAAGTATCGCCATTAGGAAAAAATTCTACCATCAAAGCTAGGTTAATATCCCAGGCACTTAGTTTGTCGAGTAAAACAAAATTTATGCC
Organism: Trichormus variabilis 0441; assembly: GCF_009856605.1. NCBI lineage: Bacteria > Bacillati > Cyanobacteriota > Cyanophyceae > Nostocales > Nostocaceae > Trichormus > Trichormus variabilis. The sequence goes on from NZ_CP047242.1 coordinate 5,103,956, forward strand.
TTGTAATACACGCTCCCAAAAAACATTGAAAGCCTCATCATAACTACCAGCACAACAGAGGTGATGCACTGCCTCAATTGGGAAAGCCAAACTTTCTATACTGGGGTTTTCTGGTATTGGCCCAGCAATTCTGAGGTAATAATCTGCAATGCGTTGATGAATTTCCTTCGCTTGCACACCCAAATTATTCTCTAGTCGCTGAGAGTAGTGGGCGCTAATAAGCGGGTGCATTGTGTAGTAATTTGCCTCTGGGTAAAAGCGCAAGATGCGATAATTTAGCAATCGTCGAATCATCCCATTAAAGGTAGAACCTCGTAAGTCAGCTAATGGCGCATTCAGCTGTCTTTTGAGTCTAGCTGCTACCCTGCGTTGGCTAGGAAATAAACGATCAATGAACCGCCAATACAAACGTTGGAATTTCAGAAATAAACCATCTAGTGTTGATCTCGGCTGATCTCTGTCGCGTGGTAGTTTTCCTGGGAGTACGCCTTGAAATACTGAGGTAAACAGTGATGGCGGAACAGCTAACCGGAACGCACTAAATATTGTTAAAAACTCTTTTTCAGCTTGTGTTAAATGCTCATCATAGCGACGCAGTACTCGCTGTACTCTCTCATAACGAGGTTCACTTGCTGTAGGTGGCTTAATTTCACGGATATATTTTACATTGCCATTATGCACATCCACTAAATAAGCTCCCAGCAAACTGAGAACCAAAGCATAGCCGTCCCAATTTTCCACAATTTTATTCAGTTCATTATCAGCACCTTTGACACCAACTTTTCGTAATAAAGTGCGCCCCTCTTCTTGGCTCAAGCGCTCTACATCCCGATGGGTGTAAGTGGTGAAATCAATCAGGTCTACCAGTGGCGCACGGCTGTTAATCAAACAAAATGATTCATGTTCTCCCGCCGCAAACTCCCGCAAAAAATCCCGTAGTTCTAAATTAGTTAATTCGCCGTAGTCATCTCCCTCTTCCTGTTGCAGTACTTCCAACCCATCTAAAATGAAAAGATAACGCCCACTTTTGAGCATTCCATGAATAAAGTTGACTTTTTCTGCCCAAGTCACTTTATAAGGATCAATTCCTGGAACTAAAAATTCTAGTGCAGCTTCCAAAAACTCAAGCACATTATTCTTTTCATAAAAACCCCACCAAAACACGCCAGTAGGTTGAGGTAAAGATGAATCTTGCAGCAAATCTTCCAACCAGCGACGGGTGAGGGAACTTTTACCCTCGCCACCAAAACCAATAAGTCCCACAATTGAGCAATTAGAGTCAACCCAATCCTGATTTAGTGTTTTGAGAAAATCTGCTCTACCCACCCATTCTTCTAAAGGTGCTGGTGCATTATTCAGGTTCGAGATTATCCCTGGTTGAGACACTGGTTGCTCTCCTGTAGGGTTTGCGTTAATTGTAGGCTGGGGTGTAGGTAGTGCATCTGCTAATGGTAAAGACATGGGGTCAAAAGTGAGGACTCGACAATCAACAGCAAAACTTGTGTCCCGGTCTTTTTCACTTTCCCCAGAGTCCCAAGTTTCCGCAATCACACCCACTACTAAGTTACGTTCAATATCCAGAACGGCGGAACCACTCATACCACTGTCGATATGCTGGCTATTCAACATTACAGGGTCGCTGTGCAAAATCAGCGCCTCTGGTGATTCAGCAAAGTCTACTATTTCACCATGCGCTGGTAGTCCTTGGTAATTTTGCAGTCGGCGGTAGCCAAAACTCCGGAATTTGTTACCTGCTGAACCTTCCGCCATCCCCAGAATTGCGGGTTCTATCCCATCTGGGAGTGTAGCCGTGTCCAGTTGCAACACAACCACATCATCATCATGGTCTAAAAAACAAGCTGTAACTGTGGCTATATGTGCTTTCTGTTCTGGCTTAATTGCTTTGGGGAAGTAGACATTAATTTCTACTCCCTCAGCAACTTCTCCCCCTGCATCCCGCACCACATGACAACAGGTGACAATTTGTCCGGTAAGGGAGACTACAAAACCGGTGCCAACAATCACATTATTGACACCGCGAATTTGCACAGTAAAGTTACGCAGATTTTGAATCTGGCTCATTATTGGAATCTTTACGCTCCCAGAGTAACTTTACCTTGAGGCTGGCTTCTCCCGAAGTTTTGGCAATAATTGCGCCCGCTTCAGTATTTAACTTGATGCCAAATTCTAATTCCACTTCCGATGGCTTGTTAGATAATGTATCGATTGTTGCTATCGTCTTTTGTGCCATTTGCCGGATAGTCAGCATGGCTTTATCCAAGGCTTTCGCCGATTCTTTGGCGATGTCTGCTGGTGCCACGCTAACTGACCTCATCCCAGCACTGGGGGCGAATTCTACAATGATTACTGGCTCATCGATGAGGGCATCTTGATTATCCATTGTGTAATATTTTTTACTATATTTTCGGAAATCATAACAGACGATACCAGTATTTTCAATACTGACGTGAATAGATTTCAAGAAATAGTAAAAAAAGAAATTAGAACTAAGAAACTATCAAATAATCAAATCATTTAACCCAATCCCATACCGTCGGTTTCAGATATTAATAACTTACCTTGACCTTCATATATCCAAACAAAACCTTCTCCGCCACCTTTACCAAAGTGTCCTAATTTCCGGTAATCTTCTTGAATTCCATTGGTAAATCCTTTCACTAAGTCATAGTCAGCAATGACGGTTTCACCTCTGTGAATTTCAATAATCCTCGCAGGGGTATTTGTACCTGTGACAACTTTAGCTGTTTGTCCTGCTAAGGCTTTAATGGCAATTCTCCATCTACCATCAGCCGAACCAGACATCTGGCGAAATTTCAGTTTTTTGGTTCCTAAAATCACATTGTCAGAACAAAATTGGAATATACCATCATCAAATTCCCATTGTTCTTGGTCTGATATTTCAATATCTGTGTAATGTAAAAATTGACCTTTGGCTCTAGGTTCGAGATAGACATTCCCACTACCTTTATAAACAGGAGCGTTATAATCTATCTCCGTCATTAAAGCTACCCAGACATCTTTTAATCGATTATCAGTTTTGTAAACACCATGAGTTAATTTACCTAAACATCTATGCAAAGCACCTTTTTGAATGACAACCCCAGAGTTTTCGATTTTTATTTCAACTTGCTGAACAAAAGGGATATTTTTAGTAGGGTGATAATATTTGTTGGTGTCTTTATTAATGTTATTTTGTAGATACCACAAATCTGTCGGTTCTATAATTTTGACTTCGTATTGCATAAATTTATTCTTATAGAGTGGGATATTTAACTATACTTTATAAAGTATAAAATAAGACTATTCAGGAGTCATTGACTTCAATAATAAATATTTATTGCGTTTATATTTGCTTTGTGTCAATGTGTGAATTTTTTAAACGCAGAGGAAGGCTAAGTAAACGCGGAGGAACGCGGAGTGTTAGTCTAGTTAACTCGCTATGAATTAATGAGATATTGTATTTGATGTATGAGTTACACCTGCTCTTTGGCTGGTGGAACAATTCTGCTTTTGGATAATCCGCTATCAATTTCTTGCAAAACTTGAAAATCTTTTTCTGGTAAGGGATAGCTAGCACTATTGAACACACCTGCACTGACAGCAGGCTGTTTTTCTAAGAAGGAGAAGGCTTGGCGAAATTGATGGGGTGCTGCTTTAATGGGTGCATCAAAATGACAGGGAATAATCCACTGAAAATCCCAACTTGCTACTTTATTAGCCCAGTGAATGGTTTCTTTTGGTGCGCGATTGAGAATCAATGTCTGTAGAACTGGCGCGACAAATAAACGCCCATCCCCCCGCAAAGCCTCAAACGATCGCCTCCAATCATCTTGCCATTTGAAAGGAAACAAGCCAAAATAAGCTCTATATGAGCGTTCTGGCGCTTTTAAGGCTTCATTCCATACCTCAGACCATTTAGGTACATCTACAGCACTGGGACGGAAATACAAAGCAAATAAGCTGATGCGTTCCCATCCCTTGCGGCGGTTGGCTTGATTGTCTACAACGATATCCGAGGCTTGATCTTTGGCGTGGAATAGCAAGGGATAGGGGTCTAATTGGACGATCGCCGGCGGATCTGCCGGTACAGAAACGACTGAATCTGTTACAAGTAAAGTATGCGATCGCTTGTGTAAAAATACCACCTCTGCAAACTTACCAGGGCCAAGGTCAATTGTATCTAATATTGCATAGTCGAACTCATCAGCAAAGGGAGCTTGGCTACTATCTTCCGGGAGTAAATGAGTGCGTTTATTCGGTAAACCCAGCCAACTGAGAGGAAGATTAAGGGGAAAACTCCACTGATTCGGCGCTACAAATACCTGTGCTTGGGGAAAATATCTGGCGAAGGGGCCGACAAATACCTTATGTTCTAGTCCCGAAATAGTTGGCAGGATGATATACTTCACATCACCGTATTCTGCCACCAATTCATTGACTAACCGGATACATTCAGGAGTAGGCGCAACAGGTGCATATACTAGTAAACCTCCCTCATCCAGTTTGACTACAGTCATCCGAATGGGGACAACAACGTAAAATATCCCCTGCATCTGGTCAAAAGTCCAGATTGTATCTTTAATAACCTCTTGCCGGAGAGTCCGCCGTTTACCGTATGGGTACAGTGGCAAAGTAAACCAGAAAGACCATGACCAATCTCTGGGATTAATTTGTTCTAGATTTTCATCATGCACCACTCCGCAACCCCCTAACTTCGCCATGTTCAAACTATTTTGATTTGAACCCCAAGAATTGGAGTTTAGCAAATTGTGGCAGCAACAAACTAGGAATTTGCGGGGAATATCTGGAGGAATGCGATCGCCTTTTTTATAGTAATCTTGTACTAAATATTATTTACAGCTTACAATCAAAGACTTTTGGCATACGATAACATCTGCCGCTATCTTACATCCGAGTACCCATTACCGTTTGTACAATGGCTACTTAACTGCAATGCAACAGATATCCAGGTTTTACCTACTGAGTTGAGTCTAGAACCCATTCGCTCTGATGCTTTGTTCCAAGTACCAGAACTCAACGTCATTCTCCACCTGGAATTTCAAACTCTCCCCACCTCTAATCCACCTCTACCAGTAAGAATGCTTGATTATTGGCTGAGAATCTATCGTAAATATGAGTGTCCGATAGAACAGGTAGTCATCTTTTTAAGACCGACTAATTCACCTACTGTTTATAACGATACCCTGGCTGTTGGCAAAACCAGACATCAATTCAGAATCATCCGTTTATGGGAGCAAAACCCCGAACCTCTGCTAAATAATCCCGCACTATTACCATTGGCAGTTTTAGCTCAAACCAATAGCCCAGAAAACATTCTAGAACAAGTAGCAGCACAGGTAGATAGAATTGAAGAAAGCGAGGAACGCAAAAACATTGCCGCTTGTGTAGAATTACTGGCTAGTATCAAGTTTGATAGACAACTAATTCAACAGTATTTAACGGAGGAACTTATGCGCGAGTCACCGCTTTATCAAGAAATTTTGCAGGAAGGAAGAGAGCAAGGATTTAGACAAGGTAAGTTAGAAACTTTGACGCGCCAGCTAACACGACGATTGGGTACAATTCCTGCGGATATACAGCAACAAATCACGCTGCTATCTATTGATCAACTCGATGCTTTAAGTGAAGCATTATTAGACTTCACTAATACTTCAGATTTGGCGAGTTGGTTACAAACTGATGCGAGGAATTTTATTTAGCTCATCATGATGAATTTTATTTTGTTTGAAAAATATTTTGCACCATTTTTTTATCAGAACTTGCAGCCGCTTTATCTAACTCGGCGATTTCTCCAGAGTCTAATTGCCAACCTAATGCACCGATGTTCTCCTGGGCTTGTTTGACAGACTTGGCACCAGGGATGGGAATAGTCCCTTTAGCGATACACCAGTTAAGCGCGACTTGAGACATGGTTTTATTTCTGGATTGTGCCACATCTTGTAAACATTGGAGAAGCGATCGCACTCCTGGCAACAACTGTCTAAACAATAAACCCCGGACACCTCTTGGAAATGGGCCTTTTTCTGAATATTTTCCTGTTAATATCCCTAAAGCTAAAGGGCTATATGCAATTAGTTTAATCCCCAGTTGATCACAAACATCTTTTAGCCCCAACTCAGTCACAGGATAGGTAGACAATAAGGAATATTGGACTTGCAGTGTCTTAATTGGTACTCCTCGCTCTGCAAACTTTTGATGTACACGTTGCAGTCTTTTAGTTCCGTAATTAGATAGTCCCACTCCCTTCACTAAACCCTGCTCATACAAATCTGCCAAACCATCTAATAGCCCTGATTCTTGCCAAGGTGCATAATTGGCAGTTGACCAGTGCATCTGTACCAAATCAACATTTCTACCCAAGCGTTGAGCAGAGGATTTACAAGCATTTATCATTGATTGGCGTGTCCAGCGCCAAGGGTAAGCCGCCAATTTGGTAGCAATGCAAATATTTTCTTGATTAACACCCTGATATTCTTGAGCAAATTGTCCTAACAGCAACTCACTACGACCGTTTAATCGTCCTGTTCCGTAGGAATCCCCTGTATCGAACAAGGTGACACCATTACTCACGCAGAGGTTAAAGACAGCTTGTAATTGCTCGTCCATACTTTCGTTATATCCCCAGAGCAATTGGTTTCCCCACGCCCAAGTTCCACAACCCATGCGAGGAAGATATAGTTCTTGGTGAGTTTGCATTATTCCCTCTGTAGATTTCCTGTATGTCTTCCTCAGTTCATTATCAGATAATGGTGGTTTAGCTGAAAACATCCAGAAGCAGAAATTTGACTGATGACTGCGAATTAACCTTTGATTTTGGCAAATAAAGCTTCGTATTGTTTTGTAGCTTCTGGTGGTAGGGGAAGCAAAAATTCACCTTTAGCAAATACTTCTTGACTATTTAGTAATAAACTACCTAATGATTCCTGAATGTCAGCAGTACCAATATTAGTGACAACTGGTGAATTGGTTTTAGTAAGTAAAGCAATTTGCCTAGCGATATTGGGTTGTAAACAAAAATCAATCCATTGCGATGATAGAGCATCTTGAGTAATTTCTTTGGGGCTTACCCACAAGTCTGCCCAGATGGACGTTCCAGAACGGGGAATCACAAGGCTGAGTTGGGGATAACGCGCCAAAACTGGGATTACATCACTTGACCAACCAACTGCTAGCCAAGTATCTCCAATAATCAGAGGTTCTAAATAGGTATTGGAACTGTAGAATTTTACTTGCTGATTTAAGGTTTGCAGTTCTTTTTCTAAATCTGGGACTGTTGCGAGGTTTTCTATGTTGTATGATTTTCCTAGTTTCTTTAAGACTAAACCTATCACCTCTCTTGGTTGGTCTAGTAAAGAAATACGCGATCGCAGTTCATTACGCCACAAATCACTCCAATCTTGGGGTGTCCATCCCAATTTCTTAAACTTCTCACGGTCATAAACAATTACTGTACTACCCCAGCGATAAGGCGCAGCCCAAACTTTTCCTTGTGGGTCTGGAATACCTTGCTCATTACGCGTTACTAGCTCTCGCCATCTTGAATCTAAGCCAGACCATTGTTTTAATTGCGCTGTCTCTATGGGTTGAATTAGTTTTCTCTCAATTGCTGTTGTTAACCAATAATCTCCTAATGTCACCAAATCAGCTAGAGGAAATGTTTGAGATTGCCTAAATGGGATGAATCGAGTCCATTCTTGCTCATTGTGAGCTTTTGGGTTATGCTGCCAATTTATCAATCGTTTATATAACTCTTCTAGTTGTTCAACTGGTGCAAACTTTAACTGCGCCTGTTGTTTTAAACTTTGGCGAAATTTATTAACTACTTGACCAGGGATAGAACCTTTTAATAACTGAACGTTTAGTTGTGTCTGGTTATTTCCAGTACAGCCTACGAGTAGTTGTGATAAAGTCAGACCACCCAAGCTTAATAAAAAAGACCGTCTATCCATTGATTTAGGAATATACATATATATAAATTAAACAGAGATAGTAAAGCTTAAAGGACTCAAGCAGCTAGTATAGCTCTTTCATCCCTGAAGGCTTTTTCTAAAAATTCAATAGCTAGTAGATGGACAATTGTCATAGTTTCCTCATGGCTCAACTCTAATGCTTATACCATAAAGTATTTATTAATACAATTTTGCTCAAAAACTTCTATAAAGAGATATAAATCCAGATGATCAATCACATTCTGGCATGATGCGACCGTTAGTTGATCAAGCTCTAAATGTTTACCCAGTAAAGCTTTCCCTTTCTTAATCCCTCACTTCTTAACATTACTTAATTAAAAAATGAGCAGAATATTTATAAAGTATTTAATTATTTTGATAAGTGAATAAATATGTTTCCTTATTCAAAGGAAAGTTTGAAACATTAAATAATTCATAAGTATATTTAACATTGTCAGTAAATTGAATAACATAGAGAAAATGTGCGGACGAGGGTATTAAATGGAGTCATTACAACAACAAATCCTGGCTATGAGTCATAAGCTGGATGCCCTCTACCAGGTTATTGAGCAGCTTGATGTGAGAGTTGCTCAAGCTTTTTCGGAATGTTCTTTAGCCAGAACCGAAGCAAAAGATAATTATCTGGAGAATAATGAGGCTGGTAACTACCAGTTCAAAGGACAGATTGGTTTTAATCAGGAACTAGAACATAAGGACGTATTGATAGACGGTGTTTACCTAGACATGAGCCGTCAAAGTGGAGAAAAAATCATATCACCAGAAATTCAAATACAACGACTAACGGCACAATTAACCGCAGCTTACAATCGAATTGCAGCTTTAGAAGAACAATTACTTAGAGAAAGAATTCACTAACCTAATTAATCAAAAGTCAATCTATCAAGGATTTACCGGTAACTTGATTGAGTCCGGTATTTTTTTGGTGATTCCTTTTTCCCTAATCTCTATTTATCAGGAAGACGTTGAATCTGGTTTTCAATTGCTTGTAAAAGTTGATGTTGTTGCCAATTCTTGTAAAGATTAGCGGCTATGCAGGCAGCACCAGCACCTACGCCTTCCTTGACGAATCCTTGCTCATAGGCTTGGAGTTGGGGGTATTGAGAGTCAGAAAAACTCAGTTGGGTAGCCAAAAGTGAAGGAGTTGTCATCTGAGGATATTGACTGTTTTTACCTATATTTAGGGCTAATTCTACCGTACCGCCCGTTGAGTCTTCTGCTACCCAACGGGTTGTACCTACTACCACGACTGTGGGTTGCCAAAATAAATTGTAAGTTTGAGCGATCGCACTTGCCAGAGCATAAACCGCTAACATTTGTGTACCGCCAGCTAACATTACACCACAACTGCGACTAGCGGCGATCGCCATTCCCGCCACCACAATCTGCATGGGATCACCAACTGCGGCGACTAGTTTGAGGGGATCGATTGGGGATTTGTCCCCCCTGCACCCTGCTCCCTGCCCCCCTGCCTCTTTCCCCGCCTCCAAACCTTGCTGTACCACTTGCCATTTCTGCTCATGGTTACAAACTGGGTGACTGCTGTTAACTTTACCTGCTGCATTTATGCCCAGACCAGTTAAAATTGCCAATGCAGTGGTAGTACCACCAACAACACATTCGCTGAGAATTACATATGCTTCTGGAACTTCAGCCGCTAGGCGTTCCCCCCAAAGTAAACCTTGCTTAAATAGATGTTCTACAGTGGTTAATTCCATCGCCGCGCCTGTACTCAAACATTTAGCAGGACAACCACCTAAATCAATTGCTGGTATGGCTGGGGACTGAGGTAAACCCGCATTAAATAAATAAATTGGTATTTTGAATGCTTCTATCACAGCGCGGGATATGAGGACAGGGGATGCACCAGCTGTTAGTGGTGGTAGAGGATATTGGGGCTGATATTCTGCACCGTAGTATAAAAATTCAGCATCAGCACAAGCAGTATACTTTCGATCCTCTGGGGTGCGACCAGCCGCCGAAATCCCCGGAATTAGACCAGTTTCCGTAAAACCGAGAATACAAGTAAATAAAGGCAGGCGATCGCTATATCGTCGCAACCAAGCCTCACCCTGTTCAATTTCAGTATAAATGCGAATAGTCATTGGTCAGTTGTCAGTTGTCATTTGTTAGTTGTCACTTGTCAGTTGTCAACGGTCAAACAAGAAGGTTTTGGACTAATGACTATGGACTAATGACTATGGACTAATGACTAATTTTCAATAATCCATAAGAACTTGTACCCAACGAGGTGGACGGGGAATGGGATTTCCTAAGCGATCTAAGAGTAGCCACGCTGCCAAGTGTACAACAAACAGATAAATAAAGTTATTGATGATAATCAATGCTACTGCCCCAAACTGGATCAAAAGTACACTAGGACTATTTAATAATCCCAGTTTCAAGAATATCCACTCTATGAGTTCTGTTACTTGGGTAATTAAATAAATCCACAGGTCTTCTCCCGACAACACAGACAACAACCACAACCGAAAAAAGACCCCTAAAGTACCCAACAGCGTACCCAGTGTGATCGAAACAATCCAGGGAGCGCGACGATACCATGTTGCTCCTAGCAGCACACCCATAAACGCAAAAGGCATGACGAACAACAGACTACGGACTGGCCCCATCAGTACAGACAATAATAAACCAGAAGTAACAGCCGCCATCCATGCTGCTCGTTTACCCCAACGCAGATAAACTAATGCAATGGGTACAGGAAAAAATATCCGCAACACCGGACCAAGGGGAAAGTAAAAATTGATAAACCAAATCAGGCTAGCGGTGCTTGCTAAGAAAGCCGTCTCTACCATCCTTAAGGGCGCATCAACTTTCAACTGGGGAGATAGTAAATTGTGTTGCTCTCCGCCGTTGGTCTGAGCATTATGTTTCTGTGGCTCTTGCTGATCTGATGGTGGATTTTGGGGATTTAGAGATTCAGGGGATGTTTCTTCCTCTGGCTCATCTGGCAGAGAATCTAAAATACTCATCTTGAAAATTCGTTAAATTAACATTTTCTCTAAGGCTGACAAATCTGGAATACAAATAGTGTCTTGATCTCGCTTAATCAAGCCTTTTTTTTCTAACCTTGTCAATACCCTGGTAACAGTTTCTCGTGCCAACCCGCTCAAACTACTTAGCTCTCGATGAGGTAAATTAGGGAGTTCCGTTCCGGTTTGTCCTCGTTTTCCTTGACCTTCCGCTAAAAACAGCAAAGTGTCTGCTACCCGCGACTGACTATCAGATTCCCGCAGTCGCAAACGCCGATTTACTTGTCGCAAGCGCCGAGCCATCAACTGAGATAAACGCACTCCCGCCAAAGGTTCTGTATGTAGTAACTTGACAAAATCTTGAGAAGGCATACTACCAATCATCGTGGTAGTCAAAGTAATTACATCAGTGGATCGAGGTACTTCATCTAGTGCTGCCATTTCACCAAACAATTCTCCCGTACCCAGAATATTCAATGTCACCTCTTTCCCTTCGAGATTATAAGTACGGATTTTTACCCAACCTTCGACTATAAAATATACAGAGCCGCCCCAGTCGTTTTCTAGTAGTATGACCTGATTAGCTGGGTGTGTACGAGTGACAAGGTGATTGAGGGCTAATTCTACAGCAGTTTCTGGTAGCCCTTGAAAAAAGGGAGCCGAGATCATCCAAGGATTAGCAGGTGACTGCAAGCTATATCGGTCTTCCATTACGACATTATGATAATTAAGCGGCTATATGTAAAAAATTAAAACGCTATATTTTAGCCTAAGCGATTGAGTAATAGTTATTACACAAAGGTCTTATTTAAAATCGTATCTTATGGTTTCCATCTGCGTTACCCCTATACACGCAGTTGCTTTCCGCTTTCATTAGGTAGTGAGTATGCACTGATGACAAGAGGAAAGATGAAAAAGGGGCTAAGGACATATCAATTCAGAACTAAAAAATTTTTTCTTCTGCTATCCTGCACCCTCATACTCGTTTCCCAGATACTTTTCTAGTACCTAACTTAATTGACCGAAAATTGCCGAACAACCTTAATGATACTCAAAGTAGTTAATTTTTGCTAATAAATCTATACCAGGGGTTGCCATTCAGGAACTTTTGCATCAAAACATAATTACTGTTGTCACCAAGAAGCATCTCATCAAGGCGTGATTTTAAGATTTGTGACAGCATAACTCTTCATTGGCAAGGATTTTAAGTGTAGTTGCCTCGTCTTATCAGCAAAGTACTGCTATATAATAGGCAATTTGCTTGGCGGTTTGGTTTTTTTTATGTTTTCATACTATGAAGTCCAAGAGACTGTAACATCGTCTGAGAAACTGACTGGAAAAAGTGTTGAGTGCTGTTAGCGGTAGCAGGGCATTAAGCAGCGTCTTGAATCACAATTCTAAAACCTGATCTAAGCGCCTCTTTTTCACTTTTGATAGTTACCAATTGACGGTATTGGCGGCAACCCCAGGGAATGCCACAAATATCGGTCATAAATAAAACAAATGCGCTGACTAACTCTCAGTAATTTTATTGATTGTAAATTAATTTTCTAATCCAGTTAACCTAACATTTGTAGCTAAGGTAATTTAAAGTGACTTCCCGCACTGATGAAATTCAAAAATTGATTGCAGATATTGACAATTTGCTCAACAGCAATGGCAAGCGCCTGTCTAGGCTTTTGTCTAGTCAGGCGCAAGAGCCAAAAGAGGTTTTAGAAAAAGTTCGTAATTTTTTGGTCAGTCTCCAAGGGAGTGAAACATCAGAGAATGAACCAAATCATAATTCCCGGCTGTTGACAAAATTTGTTGAACAAGGTCAAAATCAGTCTGCACCACAACCCCATCAGCCACATCAAGAAGATAATAATATTCCATTCCAACAATTAAAAAACGAATTGTCAGAATTAATACAGCCGTTGCAAGGGGAAATTACAGCGCTGTTGCAAGAGCGAACAATTCTGGCACAAGAAATTAGACAACTAGAACAAAAACGGTTACAAAATTACTCCTTAAGTCAGCAGTTAGCCAACCAAGAGCAGATTATCACAGACTTTCTACAAGTACTCATGAGTCGCTTACTGCCAGTTTTAACACCACAGATAACAGAGGGGGGCGTAAACCCCACTAGTTATAACAGCAGTAACAGCGCCAGATTAGACTTACCTCCTGCAATAACTCCAACTTTTTGGGAATCATCAGAACAGGGAGACAGGCTAACACAACTGACAAAAGAGTTAGATCAACGCTTACTATCACTAGATGGTACTGTTAACGTTGTTTTCGAGGCGCTACAACGCAATATTAATACCTATCACGAATCTCTGTCTCAAGCACTGGCAAGAATGCACAGTACGGGATTACAAAGCGAACAGTTGATGGCTGGCTTCATCAACAATTGGACACAATCTCTACAACAATTGTCTAATTTCCAGCCATCTGTTCCTAAAGAGGAAAATCCTGCACCTACAGCCCCACCACCATCATCAATTCCGGTTCATACTGTAATTGAAGTCTCAACGCCAACTAATTCTAGTAGTACTGTAGTTCGTCAAGAATCAACTTCTACGGTAGGATTTGACCAAAAATCGCCGTCAGAGATAGATACAGATGAACTAGATGCAGTACTTTTGCAGCTTGGTGTTGATGCACCTTTATCTTTAGAGAACCCTGACAATCTCACCACACTATTACCCAATAGTTGGGAATTTGCGAATGATGAAGTTGATCTAATTTATGCCAGTTTGTTTGGTAATGATAATTTTGCAGGTGAAAGTCTGGAAGTCAGCCCAGATTTAATTACTCCCGATTTACTGGAGTTGAATGTTGATGATAGCTCTCCTGGAATTGAAAGTAATTTTCTAGCTGAGGCGGATACTGCGGCAATTATGCCAGATGTATGGTTTGATCAATCAGATACTGATTTGTTTGATTTTAGTGATACTCCAGAGGCAGAATCTCCTGAAGTATCAGCAGAAGCATCAACAACGTCGTTGTTATTAGATCAACCAGAGGCTGAACTGTTTAATTTCAGTGATGCTCCAACGCCAGAAAACCCAGTTTTGCTAACACAATCAATTGATTTACCAACAGAGCCAGCAGTTCCGTTGAATGTTTCTGTCTTGCCAGAAATTGAACCTGTACAACCAAACAGTACTGATACGATTACATCTCTGGTAGATATTGAGTTTGCCGAAGAGTTGGCGGATGTGCCTGTGCTTCTAGAACAGACAGATGTCCTCCAGATTGCCCAAGACATAGAAGTTATTACGCCTCATGAGCAGCCTGAGGATACGACAGACCATTATATTCCCGCTTCGCCGCAGGAAAATTTACTATCTTCCGAAGTAACTCAGTTGGTTAACCCACCAGATATTTCTCTGAATGAGGAGCAATGGCTACAATTACATCAAGATTTGGCGAAGTTAGATGATTATGCGTCATCCGAGTCAGAACCAGTAACTGAGTTAAAGGACGCTGATACTGTAGCTGACAACCAAGAAAAGCCAATTCAACCACCAATTACTGAAACAAGTAACGTTGTTGCTTTCTCTGTTCCTGAGGTTAACCAGACTTCTGTTATACCTCCGGCGACCAATGTCTTAAATTTGACGACAACTAATGAAAAGCCAACGGAGGTTCCCCCTACTGGTCAAAACAATCCAGCAGATTCTACCAATCATAATGTTAACAAAGATACTGATACTAAGTCTCGTAGTGACGATTCCATCTGGTATTTAGGCATTGATTTGGGAACCACAGGAATTTCTGCTGCTTTGTTAAATCGCTCTACTGGTGTTGTGCATCCTATTTACTGGTCAACGGAGGCTCAACCAGGGGCAAATTCATTCCAGCAATCGTTCCGGCTACCAGCCGAAGTTTATTTGCCGACGGCTTCTGTACCCCAAGTTACTTCTGAGCAAGAGGTGGCTGACATCAAAAATCATCTGTATTCAGTCCAGTTGAAGCCGTATTTACAAGTAGCTATCCCCTACAAAAATGAGCAGCAGAGATGGGAGCCTGTACTGCAATTTAATGAATCATCTGCTGGGCCTTTGATTTGGGTAGTACGATCGCTCTCCAAATTACTCTTGACCCTCAAAGCCGACCGCTACAGCACAACTCAGGGGTTAATCGCTACGGCTGTAGGTCTTAATCAACGCACTTTTCATGGTATTGTCAGTAATATTGCGGGGATTATTTGTAATTGTCCTGCCAGTTGGTCAGAACAATATCGCTTTAATGTCCGAGAAGCTTTACTCACAAGTAAGTTAGTTCAACATCCCCAGCAAGTATTTTTTGTGGAAGAGGCGATCGCTAGTCTCCTCAGTTTTATCGATGGTGGTAATGGTCAGGTAGTACAATTAAGCACTCACCAAGGTTTATCCCCAGCCAAAAATAGCGATCATGCTTTGGTGGGCAACACCTTAATTATGAATATCGGCGGAACAGCCACAGAAATGGCGCTGGTGGATATTCCTGAGAACCTATCCCAACTGACACATAATAATTTCATGCTTCACAGTTTTGCCTATGCCAGCAAAGGAATCGAGCAGGATATTATCTGTCAATTACTCGCATCACCAAAATACCGGAAAGCTCGCTGGGAAAGCCCAGAAGATAATCAGAAAATTACCAGTAATCCTTGGCAATGGCAACCGTCTATGCCTGGTTTAGACCGGATGCAATGGGAAAGTTTGGGATTGGAAAAATTAGAATTGCCCCGTTTGGGAGAACCTGATATTCCGGCACGGATTCGCCTCCAGCAACATTTGGAAAGTTCTCTGTTAGGACAAGCAGTTTTAGACGCAGCCCTAGCATTAAAACTGATTTTGCAACATCAAGAATCTTTTACCCTAGAATTAGCAGACCAACGATGGGTGTTACAGCGTCGAGAATTAGAAAGTCAGGTATTTGTTCCCTTTGCCCGTCGCCTAAATCGGGAACTCAACAAATTATTAGTAGCCCGTGGTATCCCCACAGAAGCAATTAATCAAGCAATTCTCACAGGTGGGGTGGCTAACTTAGGGGTTGTCAACCTGTGGTTGCGACAAAAACTCCCCAATGCCAAAATTATTCAAGACTCATACCTGGGAGAAAATGGCGCACCTAATTGTAGTCGTGTTGCTTGTGGTTTAGCTTTACTACCCCTACATTCCCAAGTCTTGGAAGAATCCAGACATCAATACACAGACTACTTCCTATTTACAGAATTACTGCGAGTTTTGCCCAACCGGACTTTATCTTTTAGTGAAATTCTCCAGTTATTTGAAGGACGTGGAATCAATACTAATATTTGTCAGCAACGACTATTAGCTTTCCTCGAAGGAGAATTGCCAGCCGGCTTAGTACCCGCCTCCCCAGAATCTAGCTGGCTTACCCAACATTCTCTCAGCAATCTTGACTATCAAGCGATGTCTACGACGGGCTACGCCAACACCAACACACCACTTTTTGAAAAACAAGGCAATCTCACCTACCGCCCCAATTCCCAACAATTACAGGCGCTCCACCGTTATCTTGATGCCATCAAAGCCAGCACTCAACAATCACTGGAGGAACCTTATACCGTTGATTTTGCTTATGTCTAAGGAGTGGGGAGTAGTAATTGCTGTCAGCAGTTTCAGGGCATTTAACCTCTGCTGAATCAGAGATTCTCCCCCTATCTACTACACTTCCTGCCTTTACATTCTTATTTTTGAACTAAAGACGGAATTATTGATAAATTAAGGATGCTGATTGATCAACCGAAAGCTTTTGAAGGTATAGAACCAGAATTATTATGAAATCCCTGCACCGTCCTGATCTATATAGCTGGTCTACTTTCAACCCTGCAAGAAATATTGATTTCAATGGGTTTGCCTGGATTCGCCCTGAAGGCAATATATTGATTGATCCAGTAGCTTTATCAAATCATGATTGGAAGCACTTGGAATCTCTCGGTGGAGTGGTGTGGATTGTCCTGACAAACTCTGATCATGTGAGGTCAGCGAAGGAAATTGCCGACCAAACCTATACCAAAATAGCTGGGCCGGTCGCAGAGAAAGAAAATTTTCCTATATATTGCGATCGCTGGTTATCTGATGGTGATGAACTTGTACCAGGATTAAAGGTAATGGAACTCCAAGGTTCTAAAACTCCCGGAGAGCTAGCATTGCTGTTGGAAGAAACAACCTTAATTACAGGGGATTTAGTCCGGGCATATCGAGCAGGGGGTTTGGAGATATTACCTGATGAAAAGCTGATGAATAAGCAAAAAGTCGTGGCTTCAGTCCGCAGATTAGCCGCATTGGAGAAGGTAGAAGCTGTGTTAGTAGGAGATGGTTGGTCTGTGTTTCGGGATGGACGCGATCGCCTCAAAGAACTTGTAGCAACTTTGGCATAAATTTAGAGGCAATCAACTACGCCATCGCTCTTCATTTAGAATCTGTCTTGAGAAAGAGTATTATTTTTTACAAAAAAATATACTGTAGAAATTAATGTGTTTATCAGATTGCTCATAGTGAATCATCATAGAAAAAGCCACTCACTCATTTTTTTGCTCATGATTGCATAAATTGCTGCGTCAGCAGTGAGAAGTAATTAAGGCAATTGTGGAAAGTCCCACTCCACCAAAAATGAAGTTTATTAGCCCCATAATGACAGGGCGAGAGGTAATATTATGATTCACCACATATCTATATCTGTTGAAAATCCCCAGCACGTTGCTCAAGTACTAGCAGAAGTTCTGAATGGAGAAGCTGTTCCCTTTTTCCCCCATCCAGGTAGCTACATGGTTTTTCCGTTGGATGAATACGGTACAGGAATCGAAGTTTATCCTTTAGAAACATATATAAAACCTGGTGAAGGTGAGCAAGGAGGCATTTTTGCAGAAGCTAGCAATGTTTCCGGCTTTACCGCCACTCACGCAGCTATTTCAGTCTCTGCTACAGAAGAAAAAATTGCAGAAATTGGCAACCGGGAAGGTTGGAGAACAGTACGCTGTAATCGTGATTCCTTCTTTGATGTGATTGAGTTTTGGTTAGAAAACAAAATCATGATAGAACTTTTAACACCAGAAATGGCAAACCAATATTTACAAGTAACACACCCAAAAAATTTGAAGAAAATGTTCGCTGCTGCATAATTTTTTTCCCACAAGCAGTAAGAATTCACAATTACCCTACGGGTGGGCTGACGCTTACCTAGCAAAGCGAGCTACTTAATTATTAACATTCCAAGACTAGGCTTGCTGCTACGTAATTGCTTCTCAACAAAAGTTTCTGGTATTTTTAATGCGTAATTTATTTACGGCATTTTGTACCAACAGGAAATTAATTCAAACTGCTAGATACATCCACAAGTGCCTACCTTAAAAACCTTACAAACTGGGGATGAAGTGTTGCTAGAAAATTTTTTGATGCAGCACGTTGATACCTCAATGTTCTTACGTTCCAACTCACGAGAGGGAGGACTGATTAATCAAGGTGAGAGATTTCAAGGAACTTATGTAGCTGCTATCGTAGATAAAAATATAGTTGCGATCGCTGCCCATTATTGGAATGGGATGATCATAGTTCAAGCACCTGTTTACCTTGCAGAGGTAGTACAACAAACAGTAGAACAATCTGGCCTTGCTGTTTCTGGAATTGCTGGGCCGGCAACACAGGTGGCAGCTGCAAAACAAGTTTTGGGATTGGCTGACAGACCAACTCAAATGGATGAACAAGAAAAATTACTTTCGCTGGCGTTACAAGACTTACAAGTACCTCCAGCTTTAGCATCGGGTCAGGTGCAATGTCGTTTGCCAGATGTACAAGAGTTGGAATTACTTAGTGAATGGAGTGCTGCTTTTCATGTGGAAGCTTTGGGAAAAGTAGCAACGCCTGATTTATTATCTGCTTGCCGTGCAGAAATTGCAGCACGTCAATCTACAGCTAAACACTGGCTATTGATAGCAGAAAATACTCCTGTTGCTTATACTGCATTTAATGCCCGTCTGCCTGATATTGTACAGATTGGCGGCGTTTGGACACCACCCAAATTACGCGGTAAGGGTTACGCTAAATCTGTTGTCGCTGGGTCGTTGTTGGCGGCAAAATCCCAAGGTGTAGAACGCGCTATCTTGTTTACAAGTCAGGAAAATTATGCAGCCCAAGCAGCTTATCAGGGCATTGGCTTTCGGTCTACGGGTGAGGAGTTTGGCTTGGTGTTATATAATTTGTAATTCGTAATTTCTCGCTAGCATAGGGCATAGAAAATAAACTACTTTTCCATACCCTATCCCCAAACTTTACTACTAAACTTTTTTCTGAGAACGTCGCGCCATCATACCAGCACTGACTGTGGCTAGAAGTAAGATTCCTGCAATTGATGTTGGTTCGGGAACAGACTGGGTTTGTAGGTAAGAGAAGACTTGGCCTGGTCGAAAGGGCAAATTATTAAAACTGGGGTTGAGGGAAACTAGAACATTGGGGGGCAAATTAGAAATAGCACGAGTTTGCCCTTGAGTACCCCCAGGATCTGAGGTCGTATCAACTTCTAAGTATAAAGGAGTTTCTACTGAGAAATCTGGTTCACTCAAGTTAATGGCTGCAACTAGATCCCAAGCTGGGTTGGGGTCATTGTTACTTTGAATTATGGTCAAGGCAAAGTCTAAAAATTCTGCTGCTAACTTACTTTCTGGTGTTGCAGTAGCTAGCCATGCTTGTTGATCGGCACGAGAAAAGGCAATCTGGTTTGTAGCATCCAGGGGGGTCAACTGAATTTTTAATCCTTGCCCTCCGGCTGCAAATACTTCTTGTGCTGCTAAAGGGTCAACCCAGATGTTGAACTCAGCTGTCGTGTTGGTAGAAAATGGGGGATCAGGCAGGACTGGGAGATTTCCAGGTACGAAAACTGCGCCTCCCATGATTTCGATGATGGCAATGTTGTTGATAATGGTGGGGTCAAGCCGTAATGCTTCAGCAATATTGGTTAAAGATCCAGTTGCCAAGATTGCTACAGGTGCTAATGACTGCTTCACTTTCTCCACAATCAGTTCTGCGGCTGGTCGAGTTACTATAGGTGGTGCTGTATCAGGTAGTTGGACGAAGGGAGACCAAAAAGTGTCTGCACCAGTGCGAATAAATTCTGGGAAAGTATTATTTCCTGCCAGGGGAGTGGATCTGCCGATACCAACAGGGATGCCAGAAGCATTTAGTCTGCCTAGCATCCGTTCCAGGTTGTTCACAAAGCTTTCTGGGCGGGCTATACCTTGGGCGATGGTAATTGCTTGGACATCAAATTTGGGATTGGCTAGCATATAAGCCAATGCAGTCATGCCGTCTTGGCTGCCATCGTCGTCGATGATTAGGGGGGTTGGCTTAAAAGAGGCTGCAAGTACAGGTTGGCTACAAAAAATTGCTGTGATTGATACTAAAGAAGCAGCAGTAGAAAACAACTTCTGCACATTAGGAATTTTGAGCATAAGAATATCGTTTCTAGACTTTTAATTGAGGAGATGGCTGATATCTAGCTATCTAGAGAATGATACCTTAATGGCTGCGTAAATTACATAGTTAAAACAAGGTTAATTATACTAATCAATTACTTAATCTTTTCTTTAGAAGTTGTTAATAAAGTTGCAAAAATTACAAGAGAATTAAGCCTAGTCGAACACCAACGGTAACGGCTTCGGTGCGGGTGGAAACAGCTAGTTTTTGAAAGATAGAGGAAACATGAAACTTCACTGTATGGTCGG
Source organism: Trichormus variabilis 0441 (assembly GCF_009856605.1). Classification (NCBI taxonomy): domain Bacteria; kingdom Bacillati; phylum Cyanobacteriota; class Cyanophyceae; order Nostocales; family Nostocaceae; genus Trichormus; species Trichormus variabilis. Next base: position 5,124,676 of record NZ_CP047242.1, read on the forward strand.
AAATATGTAGACTTTGAGCGATCGCTTTATTTCCTAAGCCGGAACCAAGCATTTGTAAAACCTCTATTTCTCTCGGTGTCAATGATTGGACAGGATTAGTTACTGCTTTTTCCCGTACAGAAAAAAATTCTAGGACATCTGGATGTATGACAATGAGACCAAGGGCGATCGCTTCAATTGCTGTTAAAATTTCTGATTCTGTGCTGGTATCAAGTAATATACCCCGCACGCCAGAACGTAGTGCTGCTTCTATATCAATTCCCTCCAGTTCTTTGACAATCAGCATCACTCTCAATGAGTCTTGTTGTTCTTGTATGACTAGTAATTTATCCCAATCTGATTGAGAGTTTCTGCCCCAATCTAACAGCACTACATCTAGTTGTAATTGCTGAATTTCCTTGGTCATTCCATCTATATCTGATACACTGCCCACAACAGTCATCTGAGGATTACCCGCTATCACCGCAGATAATCCCGCCCTTATTACATGGGAAGCAGCAACTACCATTACGCCAATCATCTAATTTATACCGTATTTTTATTGGTAGTATTAACTACAAATTCCTGTGTTCCTATCTCTTTCCATGCCTCCTGCCGCCCTCATGTCTTCTACCGCCCTCATGCCCTCTGCCGTGTGGTTCATGCTTCCTACCTTCCTCAATCGCCTGACTTTCACCGACGACAACATCTAAGTCCAACAATGCCCCACCGCGAATGATTTGTAACGTGATGGATTTGCCAATGCGATCGCTATGATTAAGTAATGCCAGTACATCACCTGTATCATTGACGGCAATACCATCAAATTTGACCAACACATCTCCTAGTAACAGACCTGCATGATCAGCCGGGCTAGCAGCTTCAATATTGACAACAATTACCCCCGTGGTGGAAGTTAAATTTAAGGCTGTTTTGAGATTGTCTGGTAACCGGACTGGCTGCATTCCTACACCCAAATAACCACGGGAAATTCTACCTTTGGCTAGTAATTGGTCAATAACGCGATTAACTGTAGTAGCTGGAATAGTCAAAGCCGTACCCCTTCGTCCAGATGTATTCATCCCCACTACGTAGCCAGCAGCATCCACAAGCGCGCCACCCGCAAAACCAGGGTAGAGGTTGATGTCTGGACGAATGAATTGGTCTATATTTCCGCCATTTATACTGCGCCAAGCCCCACTCAATGCACTCACCAGCCCCATCGCTGCACGGATGTCACCTTCGCTACTTCTCGCCAAGCCTAATACTAAATGACCAACTTTGAGGGTAGCTGCATCACCAATCTTGGCTACAGGGATTTGGACATCTTGTAACTGAAAGACGGCTATATCAGTACTTGAGTCATGACCGAGGAAAGTCGCAGGTAGGCTTTGTCCCTCGGATACAGTAATGGTAATTTCGTCATAGCGCGGAAGTGATTCATCCGAGGTGATAATAATCCCATTGCGCCAATGAATCCCACTAGAGGAAATCCGTGTACCTGCATTCACAGCAACAACAGAACTACCAGCTTGTTCGACTAGTTCGGCTAAACTATTGGATAACCCTATTAATGAAGACATCAATTTTCTCTACATATTTTCTTGGATGTTCATATCTTGCCGTTTTGTCGGCAGAGATAGCATCGGAAAAATGGGGAGAATTTAATCTAGACAAATGGCTAGTGGCGGACAATAGAGTGGGTAATCTAAGCCTCTAGCCTCTGTTCTAAAAATTCACTGGCTTGTTCTAAAGAATCTAAAATTTTGTAAGTCAAGCATCTGATTTCCGGTGATGGTTGTTCTATATCGGGAACCATAATCGGATACATCCCAGCGCTAAAAGCTGCTTCTACCCCTACACATGAGTCTTCAAAAACTACGCACTGCACAGGTGTAACATTAATTCTGCGACTAACTTCCAAATATATATCTGGTGCGGGTTTACCTTGTGGTACATCTTCGCTGGTGACAATGGTTGTAAAGTAAGGCAAGATACCAGCGTTGCTTAAACGGCGGATGGTGCGGCTGCGGGATGTGCCTGTTCCTAAGGCGATGATAATCCCTAAACTATTTAGTTGACACAATAAGTTTAACGCACCTGGTTTCATTGGCAAACCTTCTTGCAGTTCTCGGCGATCGCCAATTTCAATTCGGTGTCTTTTTATCGCCTCAAAAGGAAAATCATTGCCATATCTTTGTTTGAGAATTTTTTCTCGCCATGACAAATCACGCCCGACAAATTCACTATAAAAATTATCACTCATTATATATCCATGACTGGCTAAGGCTTGCTGCCATGCCCAACGAGCAATGCTTTCTGTATCAAAAAGCAAACCATCCATATCAAAGATTGCGGCGCGGATATTTGCTAACACACTTAATCCCTTATTTTCAGCTTAACAACAACACACTATACAATTACGCTGCTGATTCGATATTTGCCAATGTCTAACTTGCTAACTGCATCTCACCAATTGCCCTTATACGGAAAAAGGATTTTAGTAACAGCGCCAAGAAACTACGCTTCTAGGTTGTCTGCACAAATTATCTGCAAGGGTGGTTTACCGATTCTCATGCCCACGATAGAAACCTGCTATTTACCTAACTTTTCTCAATTAGATGCTGTTATCAGCTGCATAAATGAATTTGATTGGATTGCATTTACTAGTAGAAACGGCATCATAGCATTTTTTGAACGTCTACATAATTTAGATATTTCTATAAATAAATTGCAAAATTGTCAATTATGTGCATTGGGGAAAGATATAGATGTTTTATTATCTTTGTTTGGTAGAGTAGATTTAATTCCTGACGAATCTAGCCCGGCGGGGATTGTGGCTAAATTTTCGCAAATACATGGAATTAGTAGACAAAAAATCTTAGTTCCAGTGCCAGAAGTTATAGGCATACCTGAGCCTAATATTGTGCCTAATTTTATCAAGGATTTAGAAAAATTGGGTATGCAGGTGATTCGTGTACCTACATACATAACTCAATCTTTAGACAAAAATATTTACTCGGTGGAAATAAATTTAATTCAACAAGGCTTAATTGATGTGATTGCCTTTAGTAGTACCGCAGAAATCGAAAGTTTTTTAAAAATGTTTAACTCTAAAAATGAGTTTCAGCATTGTGTTGTTGCTTGTTTTGGCCCTTATACAGCCGCCAACGCCCAAAAGTTAGGTCTGGATGTTTCTCTTGTGTCAACAGACTTTAGTTCTTTTGAAGGTTTCGTAGAAGCAATAGTAAAATTTTATATTGATAGTCCAACGTAATGCGATCGCCTATGTAATATCGTAAGCGATCGCAGTTCATCAAATATTTTGTATAATGAGCAAATATGCCCATTATAGAAGCTAGTTAGCCAACAGCAGATTCAATGTTAACCTTCACGACTTTATTCTTTTCTGCTTCGGCTTTAGGTAATGTCAAATTCAAGATACCATCTTTATATTCTGCCTTGACGTTGGTATTTTGAATACGTGTGGGTAAAGGGATTACGCGTTGGAATTTGCCATATTGGAATTCGCTTTTGACAACACCCTTATCTTCCGTCTTAGTTTCAGATTTACGTTCGCCACTAATATAAACTGCTTTGTCAGTGACTTGTAAATCTACATCTTTAGCATCAATTCCAGGAAGTTCTAGTTTTAGATGAATTGCTTCTGCTGTTTCATGTATTTCAGCAGCCGGAACTCTAGTTAGGGTTCTTTCTAATACTGTAGATGGTAGCATATCTTCCTCAAACAAATGATTTAATTGACGTTGTAAAGTATTTAAATCTTGCCAAGGGTTCCAACGAATAATTGTCATATCTTTGACTCCTCTAAGGTTTTCCTGCGAATCGCTTCCAGGCTTTAATCTTTCATTTGTTCTCATCATATTGAGAAAATAGGTGAGTGTAAATTCGGTTTTTATCACTTAATAGATGATGATGACCGAACCGTAAAAACCAGTATTTTCAGGTACGGGAAACACACATTTTCCTGGTTCGGTAAACTCTACTGTATATATAAAGTTTAGTCAGAAAGTCTGGAATATGAGATTTTTAAAATAGCTGTTCCCCAGATAGCAGAAATGTGAAAAATAAATTTATAAGCTATTTAGATAGCAACATGATTTATTTTTGCTGATAATACATTTTGCTTTTGTAAAAAATACATCACAATATGTCTACAAGTTTAGTTTACTTGCTGATGGCAATTATATTTGAAGTTTCCGGCACCACCTGCATGAAATTATCAGATGGTTTTAATAAATTGACACCTTCTATTTTGATATTTGTATTTTATGGACTTTGTTTTACTTTCCAGACACTATCCCTCAAAAATATTGACATTAGTATTGCTTACTCTGTTTGGGCAGGTTTAGGAACTGCTTTAATTGCTGGTGTTGGTCTAATTTGGTTTCGTGAATCCATGACGCTAGTTAAGTTTATCTCTATGACTTTAATTATCGTGGGAGTAGTTGGCATAAATTCAGGGAAATAAAAACTCTACCCACAAGGGGATCGAGTTTTGTCAGTGGTCAGTGGTCAGTGGCAAAGATATGTAAAAACTACTCCATGTGAGGGTTGGGGTATTAGACCAGTTTCAACAACTGACAACTGACAACTGACACGCAAAGCGCAATAAAAATACCTCATACATAATTTGTATGAGGTAAAAACAGAGGAAATCAACAAAGGATGATAATGTAATTTCGCCTTGTCAAGCTAGGAGAAAGTGTTGTGGTAAAGTATAACCAACTTAGTTGATAGGGTAACCGCCCAGCGTAGATAGTAACTATCGCAAATCTGACAATGGTGTTAGAAAAATTAGCAGACTAATCAACATCAGTCTGCTTTATATGCTCTTGAAAATAGTAAAGATAGAACGATTAAGACCGTAATTCCTTTACTTTGCATACTCTAGCAAAAGCGAATTGCTTTTTGTAGCCAGTTTGGCTAATTTTTATTATTTTCCGGCAATACAAAAGTCACAAAATAACTTCGCCAAACTTTTATATAGGAATCAGATTTGATTATTTTTGGGGTAGCCTACAATTGCACATAAAAATCTCAGCATCTGTAGGGTGGGCATTGCCCACCTTATTATGGTTTTAGTTGGCAATGCCCCATACTACCTGTATTTCAAAAATTAAGTATGAATCCTATATTACTAATAATTATTTAGAAATGTATTTTATTGTTAACATTTTGCAGAATTTATTGCTACATAGTTGTAAGAAACGACATTAAACCTAACTTATAGCCGAAATTAATCAATTGAACTCTAGCTTATGTCAATATAGTATCCGGGAGAGAACCATAGTCATATAAGATATCGAGTTTGTTCACCTCCTATATGGCACGAGTCGTCGTGTCCAAGCAAAACAGTACAAATATATTAATATCGGATTCTTATATTTAGTTTTCCGTAGGAAATTTTGAATTAAAAAAATGTCTCCACTCGGTGTTGCTACCAGTCATTCAACTCATACCCTAGCAACAGGGAAAGCAAAACTTTGGCTGTTGCTAGTGGGAGTTAACCAATACCAAGATGAAAGACTACCAACATTGCGTTATTCGGCTGTTGACTGTCAAGGTTTAGCAGCAGCTTTAGCCGATGCAACTTACAGGTTTCCCGATAAATCAGAGTGGGTACATCATGATTTTGCTACCCAACTACCCACACTTGCCACTGTCAGGAATAGTTTAAACAAAGTTACTCACCAGGCTCAACCAGAAGACACGATTTTATTTTACTTTTCTGGTCACGGTATCCTAGAAACCGGTTCTCAGCAGGTGATTTTGTGTTTAGCAGATACTCAAACAGATGATTTATTGAATACAGGTTTAGGTTTACCAGAACTTTTGCAATGCTTGGAAAATAGCCAAGCACAGACGCAGCTAGTTTGGCTAGATGCTTGTCATAGTGGTAGCCTCACATTTAGGGGTGCGAGAAGTAACCACACACCAGCATCTTTGCCCAATCCTACACCCCAGATAGTGGAATTATTACGCCAACGGGCAAAACAAAGTAAAGGATTCTACGCTTTACTTTCCTGCGATACCAATCAACAGTCTTGGGAGTTTCCCGAATTAGGACATGGGGTATTTACTTATTATTTGATGCGGGGGTTGCGGGGTGAAGCAGCAGACATACAAGGTTTAATTGATGCTGATGGGCTTTATCGCTACGTTTATCACCAGACACGGCAATATATTGAACAAACCAACCAACAATTACGGCTAATTAATCAACAAAATCGCAGTCGAGGAAACACTCAGGTTTATTCAGAATATCCATTGCAAACACCAAAACGTATTGTTGAAGGTGTGGGGGAAGTGATTTTGGGAGTAAAACCTGCGTTAGTTGTGTCTCCCGATGCTCGCAAAGCCTTGATTGTGGAAGGGTTAGCAATTAATCAAACAACTCTGGCTTTTAGTCAACTGTTGGGGACTGTAGGAGGCTTTGGGATTGAGTATTGGCCTCTGGCTCATACCAATCAAGATTTACAGGCTACAATTAGCAATTGTTTACAAACTAGAGAACTGGAGACAGAAAACCAGCAAAATCATTTTGCCACAGTCCTATTATATTTGCGGGGTAAATTGGCGCAAAGTTCAACTGGTGAACCTGTGTTAGTACTGGGAGAAAATATTCAGTTGAGTCGTTCCTGGTTAAGACAACAATTGAGGCGATCGCTATACTCCCAACAAATTATCATCTTAGATTGTCCTTTAGACCAACATAGTCACATATCCTTACAAGATTGGGTAGAAGACTTACAACTGGGATTCGAGCAAGGACAATGTATTATAGCGGCTGCTTCATCACCAGACAATCCTCAACAATTCCTGCAAATTCTACACTCTAACTTACAGGCAAATCAAGAACAACCAAACCTATCAGCCGCCGCTTGGATTAACCAATTGCAACTATCCTCCCCATTACCCTTACACATTTGGTTATCAGGTACAAAGGGAGTAATTGAAATTATCCCTGCAAGTACAGCCGCTAAAGGTAAACAGCCAAACGCCATCGTTGATTTAGGTATTTGTCCTTACAGAGGATTACAAGCCTTCCAAGAAGAAGATATCCAATATTTTTACGGTAGAGAAACCCTCACCCAGCAACTTATCGCAGACTTGGAAACTAAGTCATTTATGGCTGTAGTGGGTGCATCGGGAAGTGGTAAATCTTCCGTCGTCCAAGCGGGATTAATTGCCCAACTCCGCCGGGGTCAGCAATTACCAGGGAGTCAACAATGGTGGATGAAAAGCCTCCGTCCTGGGGAAAATCCTCTAGTCAGCTTATCCCATTGCTTAGTAGATAGTGGTACCGCAAAAGAAAAAGCGTATCAACAAATGCAGATAGAAGGGATGTTATATCAAGGGGCGCAAGGATTTGCCCATTGGCTACATCATCGCAGTGAACCAATGGTAGTGTTGGTGTTAGACCAATTTGAAGAATTATTTACTCTGGCGGCTAGTGAAGATAGGCAAAGATTTATTGACACTGTTTTGGGTGCGTTGGAGTTATCACCAGACAAATTTAAATTAATTCTTACTCTCCGGGCAGATTTTATCGCCCCCTGTTTAGAAATACCTACCTTAGCAAAGCTTTTACAGCAGTCAAGTGTTTTGCTACCGCCTTGTTTAACTCAAGAAGAGTACCGCCGCATTATTATTCATCCCGCCGAAAAAGTAGGGTTAACAGTAGACCCGGAATTAGTCGAGGTGCTATTGCAAGAGTTACATAACTCCCCTGGAGATTTACCATTACTAGAATTTGTTCTCGAACAGTTGTGGGAATATCGAGACAAAGGCGTAATTACCTTACAAGCTTACCAGCAATACTTGGGCGGCATTAAAGGCGCATTGGAAAGGAAAGCCCAAGGAGTTTACGACACTTTAGACCCAGAAGCCCAAGAATGTACAAGGTGGATTTTTTTATCACTGACACAGTTAGGTGAAGGAACAGAAGATACCAGACGGCGGCTACTCAAGTCTGAGTTAATTGTCAAAAAATACTCTGTTGCTTTAGTAGAAAGAACATTGCAAGTTTTGACTGCTGCTAAGTTAGTGGTGGTGAATGGGGATTGGGAAGAGGCAGGAGGCAAGAGGCAGGGGGCAGGGGGCAGGGGGCAGGGGGAAAATATCTTGCTTACAACTCCTTCCGTGACCATAGAAGTAGCCCATGAGGTGATAATTCGTCACTGGTCAACTCTACGGTGGTGGTTGGAGGAAAATCGTAGTAGATTGCGATCGCATCGACAAATTGAACAATCGGCGGCTTTATGGCAGCAAAACAACCAACAGCCCGACTTTTTATTACAAGGTGTCCGGTTAGCAGAAGCCGAGGAAATTTATCTGAATTACACAGATGAATTATCTTGGGATGTCCAACATTTCATTGAAGCTTGTCTCCATGAAAGGCGACGCAAACAACACCAGGAACAAAGCCGACTTAGACAAGCACAAAGGGCTGTCAGTATTATCAGTACGTTGGGTTTAACAGCCTTTGGTTTAGCGGTTTTTGCTTATCAACAAACCCAAAACGCCCAAATCAAAGAAATTCAAGCTTTAAATTCTCTGTCGGAAAACTTTCTCCTCTCCCACAAACAATTAGAAGCACTCATAACTAGTGTGCAAGCCGGGAAGGAAGTACAAAACATTAGCTTAGGAATCCCCGCAGATACCCGCACGCAGACGGCAACCACTTTACAACAAGCAGTCTACAGCACTCAAGAACGTAACCGGTTACTGCATAATGCTTGGGTAACTAGTGTCAGTTATTCACCAGATGGTGAAGTTATTGCTTCTGGTAGTGTAGATAACACTATCCATCTTTGGCGTAGAGATGGTAAATTGCTGACCACTCTCACTGGTCATAATGATGGGGTAAATAGCGTCAGTTTTTCCCCCGATGGTGAAATTATCGCCTCTGGTAGTGCAGACAGTACCATCAAGCTTTGGCAACGCAACGGTAAACTCATCACCACACTCAAAGGACATGACCAAGGTGTCAAGAGTGTTAGTTTTTCCCCCAATGGTGAAATTATCGCCTCTGGTGGTAGTGACAATACCATCAATCTTTGGAGTCGCGCAGGTAAATTACTACTTAGTCTCAACGGCCATAGCCAAGGTGTCAATAGCGTCAAATTTTCCCCAGAAGGTGATACCATCGCCTCCGCCAGTGACGACGGAACAATTAGACTGTGGAGTTTAGACGGTCGCCCTTTAATCACCATCCCCTCCCACACAAAACAAGTATTGAGTATTAGTTTTAGCCCCGATGGGCAAACCATTGCTTCGGCTGGTGCAGACAATACCGTAAAACTCTGGAGTCGTAACGGTACTTTGCTGAAAACTCTAGAGGGACATAATGAAGCTGTTTGGCAAGTAATTTTCTCCCCCGATGGACAGTTAATTGCTACCGCCAGCGCTGATAAAACTATTACCCTTTGGTCGCGTGATGGCAATATCTTAGGAACTTTTGCTGGACATAACCATGAAGTCAATAGTCTCAGTTTTAGTCCCGATGGCAATACATTAGCCTCAGGTAGTGATGATAATACTGTCAGACTGTGGACTGTGAACAGAACACTACCCAAAACCTTTTATGGACATAAAGGCAGCGTCAGTTACGTCAAATTTAGCAATGATGGTCAGAAAATTACCTCACTCAGCACCGACAGCACCATGAAAATCTGGAGTCTGGATGGGAAATTACTGCAAACCTTATCGTCTCCTCTACCTGATGTCACCAGTGTCAGTTTCACCCCAGACAATAACATCGTTGCCTTAGCTAGTCCTGACCATACTATCCACCTTTACAATCGGGATGGCATTTTACTCCGTAGCTTACCAGGTCACAACCATTGGATAACGAGCTTAAGTTTCAGTCCTGACAATCAAATATTAGCTTCTGGTAGTGCTGATAAAACCATCAAACTTTGGAGTGTAAACGGTCGCTTGTTGAAAACTCTCTCAGGGCATAATGGTTGGGTGACAGATATTAAATTTAGCGCTGATGGAAAAAATATTGTCTCTGCTAGTGCTGACAAAACCATCAAAATTTGGAGCTTAGATGGTAAGCTAATCAGGACTTTACAAGGTCATAGTGCTAGTGTGTGGAGTGTCAACTTTTCACCCGATGGTCAAACTCTCGCTTCAACTAGTCAAGATGAAACTATCAAACTCTGGAATTTAGATGGCGAATTAATCTACACCCTCCGGGGTCATGGTGATGTAGTTTACAACTTAAGTTTTTCACCTGATAGTAAAACAATAGCCTCAGCTAGTGACGACGGCACAATTAAGCTATGGAATGTCACTCATGGCACATTACTAAAAACCTTCCAAGGACATCGCGGCGGTGTCAGGAGTGTAAGTTTTAGTCCCGACGGTAAAATTTTGGCATCCGGTGGACATGATACTACAATCAAAGTCTGGAACCTGGAGGGGATAGAACTACAAACCCTCAATCTAGATGAGTTGTTAAACCGTGCTTGCGATCGCCTGCATAATTATCTCACAACCAACCCTAATATAACTACAGAAGAGTATCAGCTTTGTTTTGGAGATTAGGAAGCAGAGGAGTAGGGAGCAGGGAGCAGGGGAAGCAGGGGAAGCAAAGAAGAATAACTATGGACTGTTGACTATTGACTATTGACCAATGACCAATTAAAAATATGCCTCGTGCTGTTGCTACTAGTAGTTTAAATCAAAGCAAAAAAGCGGTTGTCTCGAAATTGTGGTTGCTGCTGGTAGGAGTTAATCAATACCATGATAAGCAACTACCCTCTTTGCGTTATTCAGCAGTTGATTGTCAGGTATTAGCAGAAGCTTTAATTTGTGCAACTCAAGAGCAATTTTCACAACAAGAAGTTAATATTTTTCATGATTTCGCTGCGGAATTACCAATCTTATCGCATATTCGTCATAGCTTACAACAAATCACTGCATCGGCTCAACATACAGACACTATCTTATTCTATTTTTCCGGTCATGGAATGCTGCAAGCAAATACACAGCAAGCATATTTATGTTTGGCAGATACACAAAATGATGACTTAGAAAATACAGGTTTAAGCGTTCAAGAATTATTGCAATATCTAAGTAATAGTGGTGTCCAGAATCAATTAATTTGGCTTGATGCTTGCCATAGTGGCGGCATGACACTACGTAGCTTGAATTCTACACCCCATTTATTAGATATCTTACAACAAAGAGCAGCCAAAATTAAAGGCTTCTATGCTTTGCTTTCTTGCGATACAGACCAGCAATCATGGGAGTTTCCCGAACTGGGTCATGGGGTATTTACATATTATTTGATGCGGGGTTTGCGTGGTAATGCGGCTGATAATCAAGGGATAATTTCGGCTGATGGTTTATATCGTTATGTTTATTACCAAACACTACAATATATAGATAAAATAAATCAACAATTAAGGTTGATTAATCAACAGAAGCGAGGCAAAGGAGATACCGAACTTTATAGTGAATATCCTCTACAAACACCAAAGCGAATTGTCGAAGGAATTGGGGAAATAATTATTGGGAGAATGCAGGCGATCGCTGAATTAATTCCCCCAAGAAAAGCCTTAGTCATTGAGGGGATTATCGGTTCACAAACAGCATTAGATTTTAGTAAAGTCTTGGGTCAAGCCGGAACATTTGAGTTAGAATATCTAACTCATTCTGCAACAACAACTGCCCAAAATATCCGTGAAACTATTAAAGATTTTCTACGTTCTCAAAATCAACTAAAGCAATACACATCCGAAGCACCAGCTACCGTCCTGTTATATCTGCGTGGACGACTAGAAGAAACCCCTACAGGAGAAGCTGCATTAGTTTTATTCCATGATATTTGGTTAAGTCGTTCTTGGTTAAGGCAACAATTACGCCGTTCTTGTGTTACCCAACAAATCATTATCCTAGATTGTCCAGTCAGAACCCACAGTCTATCTCTGCAAGATTGGGTAGAAGACTTACAACTTAGCTCAGATACAGGACAATGTATCATTGCTGCGGCTTGTCCCCAAAATAACCCAGAAATCTTTGCCCAAGCACTCATCGCCACTTTAAAAACTGCTTCTGCACCCGTTGGTTTATCAGTAGCCGCCTGGATAAACCAATTACAAATCCATCTAGCAGCACAAACACCAATTAACCCTTCTATCCCACTGCATATATGGCTGTCGGGTACGCAAGGTGTAATGGAAATCATCCCATCAAGCAATAGCGCCTACAACAATCAAAAACCAACCATCTTAGATTTAAAAATTTGCCCCTATCGCGGTTTAAGAGCCTTTAGCGAAGAAGATGCTCAATATTTCTATGGTAGAGAATCTCTAACTCAACAGTTAATTTCCCAACTAGCTCACAAATCATTCTTAGCCGTCGTCGGTGCATCCGGTAGCGGTAAATCTTCCGTCGTTCAAGCAGGGTTAATTGCTCAACTCCGCCCCGGAAAACAATTACCCGGTAGTGATTCCTGGCTAATTAAAACCATCCGTCCTGGCGTAAGACCCTTAGAAGCCTTAGCACGGCGCTTGGGAGAAGTGAAAGCAGGGGGAGTAGAGGAGCAGCACTCGCCGGGAGAAAAAATTTACCTAGTCCCCCAGTCCCCCCTTCGGGGTTCGCCAGTCGCTTATGGGGGAAACCCCCAAGACCGCGCTGGCTCACCAGTCCCCAATCCCCAGTCCCCAATCCTCCACCTAGAAGCCATGCTCTACCAGGGTGTAGAAGGCTTTGTCTACTGGTTACGTAGCCGACCAGAACCGATGGTGGTGTTAGTGGTTGACCAATTTGAGGAATTATTTACCCTTGCACCCAGTGAAGACAGACAGCGATTTTTAGAACTGCTACTGGGGGCAGTGGAATATGCCTCTGATAAGTTTAAAGTAGTGATAACTGTGCGAGCAGATTTTATCAGCGCCTGCTTGGAAGTACCAGCACTAGCTCACTTATTGCAGCAATCCAATATATTAGTTCCCCCCAACTTGAGTGATGACGACTATCGCCGTGTCATCGTTGAACCAGCCGAACAAGTGGGTTTAAAAGTAGAAGCAGGGTTAGTAGAAGTTCTTTTACGGGAGTTAAACCACTCAGCTGGCGATTTACCACTATTAGAGTTTGTCTTAGAACAATTGTGGGAACATCGCCAAGCTGGTGAGTTAACTTTGTCAGCCTATCAACAGCAAATCGGTGGTATCAAAGGCGCGTTAGAACGCAAAGCCCAGGAAGTTTACGAAAGCTTAGACTCACAAGCCCAAGAATGCGCTCGGTGGATTTTTCTCTCACTCACACAGTTAGGCGAAGGAACAGAAGACACCAGACGCAGGGTGTTGAAATCTGAGTTGGTAGTCAAGAAATATGCTGATGACTTAATTGAACGCACCCTCTTAGCGTTAACATCTGCGAAGTTGGTAGTAGTGAATTTAGAAGAAGAAAGCAAGGTAGAAGCAGGACAAAGTAGAACTTCCTCATCTCTCTCTACTCCTTATTACCCTTTATCTCTAGAGGGAACCCCACCTTCCCCAATCACAATAGAAGTCGCCCACGAAATCCTTATCCGCCACTGGTCAACCTTGCGCTGGTGGTTGGAGGAAAATCGTAGTAGACTGCGATCGCAGCGTCAAATTGAACAAGCTGCGGCATTGTGGAAACATCATCACGCCCAACCAGATTTTTTATTACAGGGTATCCGCCTAGCGGAAGCCGAAGAAATTTACATCAAATACACCGATGAATTATCTCAAGATGTCCAGAATTTCATCGCCGCTTGTTTAGCCGCCAGACAACAACAACAATTAGAACAAAAAAAGCGACTCCGCCAAGCCCAAAGGGCTGTAGCTATCATCAGTATTTTAGGTATCGCCGCTACTAGTTTTGGTGGTTTCGCGTATGTGCAGAAACGCGCCGCCCAGTTGCGGGAAATAGCCGCTTTAAATGCTTCATCGGAGGCGCTGCTATTATCGAATCAACAGTTAGAAGCTATTATTGCTAGTGTGAAAGCAGGAAAAGAACTAAAACAAGTTTTTGCACCAGAAAAAGATGTACAAATAGCCACAGTTGCCACTTTTCAACAAGCCATTGCCAACACTCAAGAAATTAACCGCTTGCAAAGTCACGCTCAACAAGTCAACGCCGTGAGTTTTAGTCCAGACGGCAAAGTTTTAGCATCTGCTAGTGACGACAGGACGGTAAAACTCTGGGATATACATGGTCAATTAATCACGACTATCGCAGCATCCCAAAAAAGAGTAACAGCGATCGCTGTTAGCCGAAATGGTAAATATTTTGCTATTGCTAACGCCGATTATACCATTAAACTTTATGCCTTTGACACTTCATGTCTAACCTTAAAAAGTCTACAAAAATGTATACAATTAATCAAAACTTTCCCTGGACACACAAATATTGTTACCGATGTAGTCTTCAGTCCAGATAGTAAAACTATCGCTTCTAGTAGCTTAGATAAAACTATAAAAATATGGCGCTTTGATGGCAGCATCATTAATACATGGAACGCTCATAATAGCTGGGTAAACTCTATTGATTTTCGCCCCGATGGTAAAATAATAGTTTCCGGTGGCGAAGATAATTTAGTCCAACTCTGGCAAGTAACAAACGGTCAGTTAATAAAAACTCTGGCAGGACATAAGGAACGTATTACCAGTGTTAAATTTAGTCCTGATAGTAAAATTCTTGCTTCAGCCAGTGGCGACAAAACTATCAAATTCTGGCATACAGAAGGTAAATTTTTAAAAACGATAGCAGCACACAATCAACAAGTTAACAGCATTAACTTTAGTTCTGATAGTAAAATTCTAGTTTCGGCTGGTGCTGATAGCACTATAAAAGTTTGGAAAATAGACGGTACGCTAATTAAAACAATTCCCGGACGTGGCGAACAAATCAGAGATGTAACATTTAGTCCTGATAATAAATTCATCGCCTCAGCCAGTAACGATAAAACTGTGAGAATCTGGCAATTGAATTATCAGGAATCAAAAACATCTAATGTTAATAGTATCAGCTTTAATCCTGATGGTACAACATTCGCCTCGGCGGGTTGGGATGGCAATATAACGATTTGGCAGAGAGAAAAATTAGCTCGTTCATCATTGTCTAAAATTCAAACAAATCAAAATATTATTACAACCATTAGTTATAGCCATGATGGTAAAACTATAGCCACAGCTAGCGCTGATAACACTATTAAACTTTGGAATAGTAAAACTCAGCAGTTAATTAAAACATTAACTGGTCATAAAGATAGAGTTACAAGCCTGAGTTTCCATCCCGATAATCAAACAATTGCCTCTGGAAGTGCCGACAAAACTATTAAAATATGGCAGATAAATAATGGTCAATTATTACGCACCCTCACAGGACATAATGACGAAGTGATAAGCATCGATTATAGTCCTGATGGTCAATTCCTCGCATCAGGTAGCGCTGATAATACAGTCAAAATTTGGCAGACAGACGGCACATTAATTAAAAATTTAACAGGTCACGGTTTAGCGATCGCCTCTGTAAAATTTAGCCCCGATAGCCAAACCCTCGCCTCTGCCAGTTGGGATAATACCATCAAACTGTGGCAAGTAACAGACGGAAAACTCATCAATAACCTAAGCGCACACACAGACGGCGTAACTAGCCTCAGCTTTAGTCCCGACGGTGAAATTTTAGCCTCCGGTAGTGCAGACAACACCATCAAACTGTGGAATCTTCCCCACGCCACATTACTCAAAACCCTCTTAGGACATCCAGGTAAAATCAACACCCTTGCTTTCAGTCCCGACGGTAAAACGTTGCTCAGTGGTGGTGAAGATGCTGGGGTAATGGTGTGGAATCTAGATTTAGATGACTTAATGCAGCAAGGATGCGATCGCATCACCGATTATCTCCAGCATAATAGCAATGTGAGTGCAGGCGATCGCCCCATATGTCAGAATTAATTTGGAATGATGTCAGTGCCAAACATTACACGCGAAATATTAGCCGATGACCCCTTTCCGCGGTTTGATGAATGGCTAGACCAAGTAGAACAAGTGCTGGAACAAAATACCGCTTTGCTAATGTTAGACGAGTTTGAGGCATTAGACAGCGCTATAAATAGGGGGCGCTTTGATGAAGAAGATGTTTTAGGAATGCTGCGCCACTTAATCCAACATCGTCCCCGCTTCAAGATGTTATTAGCTGGCTCTCATACTATTGAAGAATATCAGCGTTGGGCTAGTTATTTAATTAACGTCCAAGTAGTGCATATCTCTTATTTAAAGGAAGAAGAAGCACGACAATTAATTGAACATCCCGTCAAATATTTTACTCTCCGCTATGAACCAGAGGCAGTTGAGCGAGTTTTGCAACTTACCCGTTGTCACCCATTCTTAATACAGCTACTCTGCGGAGAAATTATCGTCTTGAAAAATGAACAAGACCCCTCTATCCGGCGCTTAACAAGTTTAGAAGATGTGGAAGCAGCCATACCAGAGGCTTTACAGAGTGGTGGCTTTTTCTTTGCTGATATTCAAAACAACCAAGTAGATGCAAATGGACGGGAGGTTTTACGTTTAATTGCAGCTCAGGGGGAAGGGGAAATTGTTAGCAAGTTCACTTTATCAGAACAATTTCCCGATGTTTGGGAAAGAACGATCGCCCTATTATTACAACAAGAGTTAATTGAAGAAGTTGCAGATAGTTATCGCTTCCAGGTGGAGTTAATTCGACGGTGTTTTGTTTAGTAAAAATTAGTAGATATCTTTGAGTATAAGCTGCCCTGATAGCAATTCTCTATGAAGTTGCACCCAATAAATGATGTAGAGACGTTTCATGCAACGTCTCTACAGTCCAGAATAAAACACATCTTCATTAAGAAACGGTATTACTGTAAATATCAACGAATCATGCAAGTGACCATATAATTTAAAAGCATAATACCCTATTTATGGCAATAATTCTTGTTTATTCAAATTAGCTAAAGCATTTTCGGCGGCTGCTTTCTCAGCCTCTTTTTTATTTTTACCTATACCTTCCCCATACTCTTTTTCTCCTACCAAAACTTTAGCTTGAAACTCTGGGGCATGAGAAGGGCCACTTATTTGTTTTGTTAAGTATTTGGGAGGAGTTGGGCCGATGTTTCGTTGTACCCATTCCTGAAACCGATTTTTTGAATCTACATTAGAACGCACCACTACAATTTGTTCGGGTACAGATTCAAATAAAGGTTCTATAATTACGCGTACGGCTTCAATATTGGAATTATTATCTAAATAATAAGCACCAATCACCGCTTCAAAAGTGCTGCTAAGTAAATTAGGATTTTGATAACCGCCATCTCGAATAGCACCTTTCCCCAGGCGCATCCGAAAATCTAAGCCTACCTCAATGGCAAATTTTGCTAGTTGTTTTTCATCTACCAAAGCCGAACGCCGTCGCGTTAATTCATCTTCTCCCCTGTCAGGGTGACTCCGATAGAGATACTCACCACTTAAGAAATTTAATATCGCATCACCAAGAAATTCTAAGCGTTCATTATGTTCACCTTCTTCTGGATTTTCATTTACATAAGAACGATGGGTAAGGGCGCGGCGTAAAAGTTTTTCATCACGAAATATTAGAATTTTGTGCATTTTTGTTTTTTGACTGTTGGAATAATTAACTAGTAGGAAAATTGGGAAATAGAAAAAGTCTAGTATGTTTAAACATAAAAAAACCGCAATAGTGGCGGTTTTAGATAAACTCAGTTAAGCAAATGAACTAGGTTTTTATAATTGAATTTAAGCAGGTATTCTGTCTAACTCAATTAAAAACAATTTTTCATTGCGCTTTTGTACTTTACCATCTTTGACAGTAGTATCAACGAATTGACTAAAGTTTTTAAATTTCTTGCCATCATTTTTGCAGATAGATGAAAATCCCTGATATTGATGACAACGCTGACGCATTAATTTGTCAATAGATGAAAAGGTTGTGGCTGTACCTTGAACTGATGCAAGCCTGATTGCCTCAATTAGATGCTTTATAGCTTCATTATAAGCAATTGGAGATTTGACCGGAGTGTTTTGATGTTGAGTCTCTTGCTGAATTTTCTGGCTTAACTCCTCTATAAAGTAAAACTCATCAGCAAGCTCTTTCAGTTTTTGTTTTACGTTACCTGCTTCAGCAATCACAATGACTTGTTTGCCAAGTTTTTGTAAAGGATTAATCAATGTTGTAAAGTCTCCATCACCTGAGACAATAATGAATATATCTGGAGATAGATTGTTATTAACTTGTAGGCAATCCACTATCAATTGATTATCAGCACTATTCTTTAAAAGACAAGGAACATCAATCCAGTTAAAACTCAGGTTGGCTAGATTGCGCTTTGCATCAGCCTGGTTTTTAAATTTAGAATTGTAATAGACATTTTTGTGAATTAGTCGTCCTTTTGATGTAGCAAATTCCAGCAATAACTTAGCTGTATCTGGTGTTAATGGAACATTCTGATAATCACACGCAAGCGCAACTATATTTTTGCTCTTGGTTTTTTGTTTGTTTGAGATGGAAAGAATATCTGACATTTGGAGTTATCCAGTATTGTTTGGTTTACTGGACAGCATTACAATCACACATCTAGTAAAAGCATGGCTTTGTGTAAGGAAGTATACTCAAAAAGCGTTTCCTTACCAGCCACAATCTTTTTCTTACTTCTTTTTGATTCATGTCTCAGCCGTAGAATTCCTAGCTTGCTGCGGAGCTTTGTATCATCTTCTCCCCTAAATATTGTTCCCGATTAGCTCATCATCTTGTTGGAAATGGAGTTAATTAAATTAATACTTAAGGGAAAGGATGTCACAAAACTGGGAAGGAAACTAGGAATTCTGCTGCTGAGACAACATCAAAAACCAGTAACTTCAGGCAGTTATAATTGCTGTCTAAAACCACAATTACACAGTACCAAAAGCTTGTCAACACAATTTATACAAACTTTAAAGATTTAGTTTTATAGGCAATATTCTACTTACATCCAGAGATAAATGGGGGAAACATGGTAGGGATATTACCTGATTAGGTAAGACAATTCTCTTATTAAGATAACCGTATTTTCCCTGGCTGTCTTGATAATGTTGACTGTAAGATTCCAAATAATTATCAAATAAATTGAATATCCAATAATCCACAATACCTGCTTTAGCATAGAGAGGTATTTTGATATCTTGGTCATAACTCAAGGAAGAATCAGCAACTTCTATCACTAGCAACACATCACTAGGACTAGGGTGAGCAGATAGATAATTGTCGTCTCGGTTTTTCACAATGGCAAAATCCGGTTCTGGTTCGCTGTTAGGCGGTAAAGTAATTGGGGCTTGGGATTGTAAAGTAGCCCTATCACCGACTAATTTAGGTAATTCTCGTAATAATTTGCGTAAGCAAGTCTCATGGGCTTTACCCTTGGATACCATTTGTATAAGCTCTCCGTTAATTAACTCAATGTGGTCATCTTCGTGGAAAAAGCCCAATTCCGTGAGTTTTTGGTACTCATCGAGGGTGAAGCGTTTAGCTTGAGCGATACTCATAGATTTTTCTCTCCAGGGTAATACAAAGCCTTTATCCTCATAACCCTTATTCTAAATGTGCCAGAAATTGATATGCTAAAAGCCGAGACTAGCTATTTTGCAAACCAATGCCTGCGCCTACTATTAATCCCACAATTACTGCTTTTCCCTTGACAGCCGTAGTCGGTCAAGAAGCCATCAAATTAGCGTTGCTGTTAGCAGCAGTCGATCCTGGTTTGGGGGGAGTAGCGATCGCAGGTCGTCGTGGTACGGCAAAATCTGTAATGGCTCGTGCTATCCACGCCCTACTCCCACCCATTGAAGTTGTTAAAGGCTCATTGAGCAATTGCGATCCCAACCACCCAGAAGAATGGGATGATTATCTATTGGCGGAGTACGCTGACAAAAATCTTCAAGATGTCCCCACGGAAATTATTCCCTCGCCTTTTGTGCAGATTCCCCTTGGCGTGACAGAAGACCGCCTCCTGGGTTCTGTGGATGTGGAACAGTCGGTGAAGCAAGGAGACACCATATTTCAGCCAGGGTTACTCGCCACAGCTAACCGGGGTGTGCTGTATGTGGATGAAATCAATTTATTAGATGACCAAATATCAAATCAGCTATTAACAGTCCTCTCGGAAGGTCGTAACCAAATTGAGCGTGAGGGGATTAGTTTTCAGCATCCTTGCAAATCTCTGTTTATCGCCACCTACAACCCAGAAGAAGGCGCATTACGGGAACATTTACTAGATAGAATTGCGATCGCTCTTTCGGCTGACGGTGTTCTCGGTCTAGATCAAAGAGTAACAGCTGTTGAGCAGGCGATCGCCTATTCCAAATCCCCCCAAGATTTCCTCCAGCAATACAACGAAGATTTAGACTCACTCAAAACCCAAATCATCTTGGCGCGGGAATGGTTGAAGGAAGTCACAATCACTCAAGAACAAATAGCCTACTTAGTAGACGAAGCCATTCGCGGCGTTGTCCAAGGTCATCGTGCCGAGTTATTTGCCGTACGGGTTGCCAAAGCGGCGGCGGCTTTAGAAGGGCGGACAACCGTCAACGCTGAAGATTTGCGGCGGGCTGTGGAGTTGGTAATTGTACCACGGGCAACAGTTATCCAGACACCACCACCAGACCAGCCACCGCCACCACCCCCGCCACCACCACCACAAAGCCAGGACGAGTCAGAGGAAGAACAAGAAGAAGAACAGGAAAACAACGAAGATAAACCAGAGGAACAAGAACAGCCAGAACCCCCTGATATTCCCGAAGAATTTATCTTCGACCCAGAAGGGGTAATTTTAGATAACAGTGTTCTGTATTTTGCTCAGATGGCACAACGCCAA
The DNA here is from genome assembly GCF_009856605.1 of Trichormus variabilis 0441. Taxonomy (NCBI): domain Bacteria; kingdom Bacillati; phylum Cyanobacteriota; class Cyanophyceae; order Nostocales; family Nostocaceae; genus Trichormus; species Trichormus variabilis. Next base: position 5,145,551 of record NZ_CP047242.1, read on the forward strand.
GGTAAATCTGGTAGTCGGAGTATCATCTTTTCCGACGACCGGGGGCGCTATATTAAGCCTATGTTGCCTAAGGGGAAAGTGCGACGTATTGCAGTAGATGCCACTCTCAGGGCAGCTGCACCCTATCAAAAAGCACGACGAGAAAGACAGCCTGATAAAAAAGTTATTGTTGAGCAAGGTGACATTCGCTCAAAACGCTTGGTACGCAAAGCTGGGGCGTTGGTTGTTTTTGTGGTAGATGCTTCTGGCTCAATGGCCTTAAATCGGATGCAGTCAGCTAAAGGCGCAGTGATGCAACTACTCACCGAAGCTTATCAAAACCGTGACCAAGTAGCTTTGATTCCCTTCCGGGGAGAACAAGCAGAGGTATTACTACCACCAACTCGTTCTATTGCCTTAGCACGGAACCGACTGGAAAGATTACCCTGTGGTGGTGGTTCGCCCCTAGCTCATGGTTTAACCCAAGCTGTACGCGTCGGTGTCAATGCCCAAATGGGTGGAGATGTTGGACAAGTTGTCATTGTAGCTATCACCGACGGCCGGGGTAATATTCCCCTATCACGTTCTTTGGGTGAACCACAAGAATCAGGAGAAAAACCAGATATCAAAGCGGAACTATTAGACATCGCCGCGAGAATCCGGGCTTTGGGGATGCAGTTACTCGTTATCGATACCGAAAGTAAATTTGTCTCTACCGGCTTTGCTAAGGAATTAGCGAAAACCTCAGGAGGTAAATATTATCATCTACCTAAAGCCACCGATAAAGCCATTGCTGCTATGACTAAAGGAGCGATCGCTGATTTAAAATCTCGGTAGATAGTCACTGGTCAATGGTGGTCATTAGTCATTGGTAAATACACTATGGACTATGGACTATGGACTTTTGACTATTGACTATGAACCAGTAGGCATTACTTGTGGTTGTAAATAACAAATTAAATCTTGAATACCTTTTTGCAAATATCGCGTTACTGTCATAGGACTAGTACCGATGTTTTTAGCAGCATCTTTGCGAGAAAGCTCTTTCAAGAAGACCATTTCCACTGCTTGGCGGGGCTTTTCTTCTAGCATACTAATTGCCCCTTGGAGTTGTTGCCGTTCTTCATCTTGTTGTTGTTGGGCAATTGTTCGGGGACAGGGTAGGGCTTCACCTAAGGTGATTTGGCAATCTACATAGTGTACTGCCGTAGCATCTAAACTTAAAGGCATCCGATTTTGGGCAGCCAACTTAGTTTCTTGCCATTCTTGCACAGATACCTTGAGGTGCTTGGCAATTTCAGCATCCTTTGGTGGACGACCTAGAGATATTGATAATTCTTTACGGATTTTTTGTCCTTCGTTATATAATTCTTGCCAACGACGAGGAATTTTTAATAGCGTACTGCGATCGCGGAGAAAATGCAGCATTTCACCTCTGATATATGGCACAGCAAAGGAACTAAAAGCATATCCTTGGCTAGGATCAAAGCGTTCTATAGCTCTAATTAAACCAAAATAACCAATTTGTTCCAAATCTTCATAAGGTTCATTACATTGATGGCTAAATTTATGAGCCATTTTTCTTACTAAGCCAGTGTGTAATTGAACCAGTTTGTTACGAAGTTTAATAGAAGGATTATGGTGGTATGAGCGCAATAACTCCATACCGTCAGTTTGCATAGAGGACTCACTTGCTGCCATATAAAAATTCCCTTGTGGTAACTCCTTTTTTCACCAAATTGGAGTTGCGTAATATGTTCTTCAAAGCTGTCATTATTTTCCTTAGTAGAGCCTGAATAAACCATCGTCGTTTCACTGAACTTACTGGGGCGCTGACTCTGCCGTTCAGTGTTTGTACGCATGATTTATAAGTTATCTCTGTTATAAGTATTTTTATTTATTCAATGAAAAATATTCTCTGTATAATGTTTATTTCATACAACAAACTCAGTTATTTCTGCTGGGAAATACATACACAAGGGACTTCCAAATAGAAAAATATTCAAAATGTAGAGTGCGCTACTTGCGATAGAACCTAACTATAGGGCTCATACTTGATTTTTGAAATATACGTAGGGGAGCCACTGCGTTGGTGAGGCAGTTCCTTCTGGGGGTTTCCCCCAGAAGGAACTGCCGAAAGGGTTTCCCGGCTTAGAGCAAGTGGCGTTGGGCATTGCCCACCGGCTTATGGTTTTGATGGGCAATGCCCACCCTACAGATACTGAGAATTTTATGCACAAGTGCAGGCTACGCGAACAGAAATCAAATCGGATTCCTATATACTCAAGAATTATTCATACTGACGCACCCTACTAACCGTCAATTTGGAATAAATTAACGTGAGTTAGACTGGTAGGAAGGGGCAAAAAGCTTGCTGTGTAAGAATTTTCTCAAGTGGCATTCATGGCAGCGAGACCTGCGGCACGCCTGACGGCGATCGCACAGAATTCAATTGGAGAATTCTGGCGACTGACGCATGTATTCTGCTTTGTTGATATTTACCCAAAAGATTTACCTGCACTACCTCCTGCCATTTTTTAGTTCCATCAAACTCCTAAGAAAACAGCAAGTTTTCTTTTGCTCTTCCTGTAGGTGCGCCTCCGTTGGAGACTCGCGTTAATATTATGTAAATGAAATAATTTGGATAAGAGTTCGTAAATTTCTAGGGCTAAAACTTATAGAACTTACGCATGAATGTTTAAAACCCTAAACCCCTACACCCATTTTCACCAGAAAATCTGCTTGCGTCAGTCCTAATACCGTTTCTTCATGAAGATGTGCTTTATTTTGGACTGTAGAGACGTTGTATGCAAAGTCTCTACATCATTTATTGGGTGCAACTTCATAGAGAATGGGTATAACTTAAAAAAAATACATAAATTTTGTTGTTTTGGTACAGTTCCCTTCCCCCAGATAGTTAAAAATTTGTATTCTAAAGTTAATAGGTCTTAATGGTTCTTAGAAAAACTGGTGCAAGAAGATTTTAGATTAATTGTTGATTTAGTGTCAGTTCTCGCCGTTGCTGCCTGTGGTGGATTGTTTGCGGCGTTGCTCAAACAACCTGTGCTGCTGGGCTATCTCATCGGCGGGATGGTGGTGGGGCCGGCTGGGCTGGGGCTGATTAAAGAAGTTATTCAAGTAGAGACTCTGGCACAGTTTGGCGTTGCTTTCTTGTTGTTTGCCTTGGGTGTAGAATTTTCCTTTGCTGAATTGAAAAAAGTAAAGGCGATCGCCCTTGGTGGTGGTGGGCTGCAAATTGCCCTGACAATCTTAACTACAGTGCTGGTTTGTGGGTTAACGGGAGCCTGGGGAGCCTTACCTGCTAAGGGCGTGTTTCTAGGGTCGATTCTCTCCCTATCATCTACAGCCGTTGTCCTCAAATGCTTGATGGAGCGTAACGAAACGGAAACGCCCCACGGTCAAGTGATGCTGGGGATTTTGGTTGTTCAGGACTTGGCGCTGGGATTAATGCTGGCGGTGTTACCTGCTTTGCATGAACCAGGGGAAGTCATTGGTATGGCCGTCCTCACAGCTTTGGTCAGGATTGGTTTATTTGCGGCTGGGGCGGTGGCGGCTGGGATTTGGGTCATACCGCCTTTATTGCGACTGTTAGCCCGCACAGAAAGCCGAGAACTATTTTTATTAGGTGTGGTGGCGCTGTGTTTGGGTATTGCCCTACTGACAGAATCTTTAGGCCTGTCAATTGAAATGGGGGCTTTCGTCGCTGGGTTAATGATATCTGAGGTGGAGTATGCTGACCAAACCCTGACCTATGTAGAACCTCTACGAGATATATTTGCTAGTTTATTCTTTGCAGCGATTGGGATGCTCATTGACCCAGTGTTTTTGTTGCAAAATATAGAACTAATTCTGGGGTTGGTAGCTTTAGTTTTCCTCGGCAAGTTCTTAATTATCACTCCCTTAGTCAAACTATTCCGCTACCCATTAAAAACAGCCTTAATTGCTGGCTTGGGATTGGCGCAGATTGGGGAGTTCTCCTTTGTGTTAGCCAGTGAAGGACAGGCGCTGGGTTTGGTGTCCCGGCGGATATATTTACTGATTCTGGGAACTACAGCCGTTACACTTATGCTCACTCCATTTGTGTTACGTTTACTACCATCTTTATTTAACTTTGCCGAATCTATACCCTGGCTCAAACCCTACATCTCTGGAGAAGGTCAAGCATTAGATATTTCAGAAGACCTACCATTTCAAGATCATATAGTGGTGTGCGGTTATGGGCGAGTAGGTAAGAATTTGGTGAAGTTGTTGCAGCAACACAATGTGCCTGTAGTCGTTATCGACCAATCAGAAAGCCGGATTCAACAGCTACGAGATGGGGAAATACCTTATGTATACGGTAATTGCGTCAGCCTCCATGTTCTAGAAACAGCAGGAGTTAGTCATGCCAAAGGTATGGCGATCGCTCTACCTGACCCCATGAGTACCCGTTTGTGTGTGAAACGCGCCCTGGAACTCTGTCCTGAATTAGATTTGGTGGTTCGCGCTACCCAGGACAAAAACATTGAGTTGCTGTATCAATTGGGGGCGCGGGAAGTGGTGCAACCAGAGTTTGAAGCCAGTATCGAAATGGCGACTCACTTATTAACCGATGTAGGCTGGACATCAGGTTTATTACAACAAGAAATGCAGCAAATCCGTAGCGATCATTACTTAGATTTTCGCCCAGAACGGAACGCTGATGAAGTTTCCCGCCACTTACAGCAAGCTACTCAAGATTTAAATCGCCGTTGGTATGACCTACCAGTCGATTCTCCCCTAATTGGGATGAATTTAGAAGAAGCGGATATGCGCTACTTAACAGGTGTAAGCTTAATGGCAATCCGCCGCGCCAACGGTGAAGAAATCGATTATCCCAACAATCAAACCAAATTAGCAGCAGGCGATCGCTTATTGATTGTCGGCGCTAATGAAGAACTAGCAGCATTAGAGGAATTTGCCCAAGGTAAGGTAGCTGTTCCCGGACAAAACAGCGCCTGTCAGTGGGTCGCCGTCGATGGTAACTCTGCCGTTTTGGGTAAAACCCTCAAGGATTTGCCACTGGATTTACAAAGCGGTATCAAAGTACAAGCGATGCGACGAGACGGTAAATTTATTCGCTCTCCCCATGACAACATTGATCTGCGGACTGGCGACCAAGTTCTACTATGCGGTAGCCTCTCAAGTCTGAATCAAATACAGCCTCTATTTGCCGTAGTTAGCGAAATACCTCTAGCGATTCCCCTAGTAAAAGCCAAGGAAACGGAAGTAGTGAAAGAAATGCGGGGATGAAGAGGTACGAGGAAAAACTTAGAGAAAGATTTCTCTTGTTTCCTAATCCCCAGTCCCCAATCCCTAGCCTTTGGGTTGTAAATAGGCGATCGCTTGTTTCCAAATAGTCGTTTGGCGGCTGTTTTCGTCGGCGATACACACACAGGCAGGATCTTGCCATAAAACTCTACCTATAATTGCATCTCCTGTCACCAGTTTGATTTCTACTGGTGCTGCTTGTTTAATCAGGTTTTGTAGTTGACGAATACTCGGTAGTGAAGTGTCAAATTCAGTTATAGCCATTTTTGATAATGATGGAATAATTGAGGGATTAGGTAATGGGTGATGAGTAATGGGTAATTACCAATCCTCAATACCTAATCATTGATAATTCATCATGGGAAAAATGGCAATCGAATTTACTAAGTATCACGGTCTAGGCAACGATTTTATTCTCATCGATAATCGCGCTTCTAAAACGCCGGCAATCACTCCAGAGAAAGCGGTGGAGATGTGCGATCGCCACTTTGGTATCGGTGCTGATGGTGTAATTTTTGCCTTACCTGGAGAAAACGGTACTGATTACACCATGCGGATTTTTAATTCCGATGGTTCAGAACCGGAAATGTGTGGTAATGGTATTCGCTGTCTCGCTGCATTTCTGGCTGATTTGGAAGGGCTTTCTCGTAATAAGGATACCTATCGTATTCATACTTTAGCTGGTGTGATTACCCCCCAACTCACCCCTGATGGACAAATCAAGGTGGATATGGGTTTACCTCGGTTACTAGCTGGGGAAATTCCGACAAATATTGCTGCTGCTGATCAGAAAGTAATTAACCAACCCCTAGAAGTAGAAGGGAAAACTTGGGAAGTTACTTGTGTCAGCATGGGGAATCCCCACTGTATTACTTTCGTGGAAGACGTGGCAGCGATTCCTTTAGAAACCATCGGCCCTAAATTTGAACATCACCCAGCTTTTCCTCAACGGACAAACACCGAATTTATTCAAGTTGTCAGCCGTGATTACTTGAAGATGCGTGTCTGGGAACGCGGTGCAGGAATTACTTTAGCTTGTGGTACAGGTGCTTGTGCTTCCTTGGTAGCGGCGGTATTGACTGGAAGAAGCGATCGCCTCGCTACTGTAGAATTGCCTGGTGGCCCTTTGGAAATTGAATGGTCAGAAGTAGACCAAAGAATTTATATGACCGGCCCAGCTGATAGGGTATTCACAGGTAAACTGTGAGCAAAAATCCTGGGTGCTGAGTTGAAAGACCACTCATAAATGTTTTACACCCCTACACCCGGTCTCAACAGAAAATCTGGGTGCGTCAGTCCTAACTCATAACTAAATCAACAAACCTCAGGTTGTGGTAGTTTGATTTACAGATGTATACCAAAGAGCTAGTCACCACTAGCTCTTTGGTATAACTTCCTCCGTAATTGGTTTGGGCAACTAGGGAGGCTATATTAGCATGGCAAATAACTCGGAAGAACTGCATCCACAAAACGTTACAAATTACTTTCAGTCTTTAGATGGGTTGCACATTTTAGCAGTAGATGATAATGCTGACAGTCTATTTTTAACTACCTGCGTTTTAGAAAGCTATGGTGTTCAAGTAACAACAGCTACATCAGCATTGGAAGCACTAGAAACAACCAAACAATTAAAGTTTGATATTTTGATTTTTGACATTGCCATGCCCAATATGGATGGATATACATTAGTACAAGAAATTAGAAACAATGCCCTATTAGAGAACAGGAACATTCCGGCGATCGCTCTCACGGCTTTAGGCTCAGAAGACGCTTTGAACATGGCTTTCATGTCTGGATTCCAAGGCTATGTTAATAAACCTTTAGACCCTAATATTCTCGTAGCAGAAATTCTCAAGCTCATAGGAAGTTCCGTATTAGAAAATGGGACGAATAGTCATTAGCCAGAGACGTGATTAATCGCGTCTGTACAGTTGTTAGAGATGCGATTAATCCCGTCTGTACTGCTATTGTTTACCTATAGGAATAGCTTGTGGAGGGATTTCTGTAACTATGCGAAAAGGAAATGACTCGGTTGAAGCTAACTGAGCGTAATCTGGGGTGAGGAAGACCGCATATTTTTCGGCTTCTGGCGTGAGTTGTGCCACCATTGCTAGAGCGATCGCCTTGACAAATTGGCGAACATCGGTAGCTTGCTCTCCGACTATTTCACCACCAGTCAGGGGTGTGTTGGGTTTGTCCACCTGATCTAATGTGGTGCTGGGGTCTTTCACACTCAAATGTGTACCACCAATGATACCCACCAACCATTTCGGCGATGGAATTTTGCTAAATCCCAAAATTTGTTCGGTTAAAGCAGGGGTGGTTTTATCTGCGGAAGCCGCGACAATTAAAGTCGGGATTTGCACCTTTGTTAAACCAGTTTCGCCAAACATTAATGAAGTTGTGGGAGTTAAAGCTATTGCTTGTTTAATTCTGTTATCCCGCAGTTGATAAGTTTTTTCTGGCAATTCTTGAGCAACACATTGGATAGTTTCTCCCAGGCTTAAAATAGTTAATTTATTCTGACAGCGTTCTCTGATTCCTGCTATTTGTAACTCGGCTCCAGCCAAGGATAAAGCTGTACCACCGCCAAAAGAATAGCCAATCACCATCGTGTTATTAGTTGCCAATTTCCCTTGTAAGGGATTACCTGTTGTTTGGTTGAGTTTTTCTAATACATCCAAAACAAAACTGACATCTTGAGGACGATTTAAAAACTCTTGGGGTTCTAAAAGTCGCACTTTACCTTTGGTTGCTAAATCTGTATTGGCCTGATTACTTCCCGGATGTTCTAAAGCGACAAATATATAACCGTGGGAGGCTAGATGTTCGGCTAGATAGTGTAAATCTGTGCGGACTGATCCCATCCCGTGGGAGTAGATAATTACGGGTTTTTCCTGAGTTGCAGAAGTTGACCAGTATATATCCGCCGGAATTTGGCGGTTGCGTTTTTGATCATTCAAGTTCAATTTCAGTACTTGCACTTGAGCGTTTCCTGGTTGGCTGGGGTCAAAAGGTATGGAAATCTGAGGTTTGGCGGGATCAAGTTGAGGACTAATCGCCAGCATAAATTGTTGTGTACGCCAGAAAGCATTGTTTAAACTCCCCGCGACTTGGAAGGCTTGGGGTAGGTTAATTTCTAGGCTGCGACTGGGGTAAGCAGTAATAAAACTGAGAATTGAAAGACCCTGTGGTGCTGTAGAACCCAATACCAAACTAGCTCTTAAGGCTTTTGCACCAGATTGATCTTTGCGAACCACAGCCCTGGATAAGTCATTGAGAATAGTTGTCCCAATTTGAGTATTTAGTAACCTGCTGATGGTAACAACATTCAACGGTACTCTCATCCTCAGCGCTCCGATGAGGGTACGGCGTTGTTGTTCTGATAATCGTCTTGTGAATAGGTTTAAACTGCTGGGAAATTCGCCAGTCTCCGCCGCTTTTTGTAAGTCAGCCACAGGTATAGATTCGGCAAATAACCCAAATCGCACTACGACTGTTTCAGCTGCTTGTACAGGAGTATTTGTAGCCAAAAACTGTGTGAGGCTAAATGTGCAGACAAGACCAGCAAAAAGTTTTATACTTTTCCCAGTGATTCCCATAAGAATATTTCCTAAAATAGTACTTACGGGAATATAGCGAATATCGGTGTATTTAGCTACTAAAATCTCCAAAAAATTGAAAGCAACTGGCGAGCATAGTAAAACTTAAGTCGCACAAAATAATCTCCGTTAAAGGTATAAAAATGCCTATTCTTGCTAAGTCCAAGCTGGTTGTATTTACAGTCTTTTCTCTGGGGGTTCTTTGCTACAACCAAATAGCCTCAGCCACTATTACCTTACCTCTACGCAGTAAAAAAGGTATGGTAGTATCTGCCCATCCTTTGGCAAGTGAGACTGGTGTGGCAATGTTACGCAAAGGTGGTAATGCAGTCGATGCAGCAGTAGCCACAACCTTTGCCATTTCTGTTGTTGAGCCTTTTTCTGCCGGAATTGGTGGCGGGGGATTTTTGCTGATGCGTTCCCAGAAAACAGGAGAAATCAAAGCGTTAGATTTTCGGGAACGCGCACCCCTCAAAGCCACGAGAAAGATGTATTTGGATGATGCAGGGAAGGTACGCCCAAATGCAAGTATCAACGGTTATTTGGCGGTAGCTACACCAGGAACGATCGCCGGGATGTATGAAGTGCATCGTCGTTATGGTAAATTACCCTGGTATGAGGTGGTAAAACCTGCGATCGCTCTAGCTAAGGATGGTTTCGTTCTTGCTCAAAAACCAACTTGGCGATCAATCCAAGTTTATGGAACCCGCAAACAAGCAATTCTCAGCAACCAAGCAGCACGGGAAATTTTTACTCGCAACGGCGAATTTTATCAGCCTGGAGAAAGGTTGGTACAGCGCGATTTGGCACGTACTTTAGCAGAGATCGCCCAAAATCCTCAAAGCTTTTACACTGGTGATATTGCCCGTGCGATCGCGGCTGATATGGCGAAAAATGGCGGTTTAGTTACCTTAGCAGACCTGAAGGCCTACAAACCCATCTGGCGTAATCCTGTCTGTGGCAATTTCCGTCAAGCTAAAATCTGCTCAATGCCACCACCTTCATCGGGGGGTGTGTTGCTATTGCAGATGTTAAATATTATTGGTGACACAGATTTAAAATCTTGGGGTTGGCATCATCCCAAGGCTCTGCATTTATTCACAGAAGCAATGAAAATTGCCTACAGCGATCGCTCACAATATTTAGGCGACCCCGATTTTGTCAAAATTCCTCTACAAGCGCTGCTTAGTCCTGCCTACGGCAAAAAGCGCCGTGCAGAAATTGATTTACACAGAGCCATACCCTCAACCCAAGTCAAACCCATCGCCCCACAAATTTTACAACGGTTCGGAAAAGCCGAGATTCCCCAAAGAATATATGCAAATCGCTATGAATCTCCCGAAACCAGCCATATAAGTGTCGTCGATAAAGAACGTAATGCAGTCAGCCTCACTTTTACAGTTAATTATGGTTTTGGTTCTGGAGTGGTGGCATCGGGGACTGGTATTTTGCTCAACGATGAAATGGACGATTTTGCTGCTGCGCCAGGAGTTCCCAATGTATTCGGGTTAGTAGGAAGCGAAGCCAATGCGATCGCACCCCGCAAAACTCCCTTATCGAGTATGACACCGACTATCATCACCGAGAACGAACGCCTCCGCATGGTAGTAGGTGCGCCTGGTGGTAGCACCATCATCACTCAAGTTTTGCAAATTATTCTCAATGTTTTAGAATACGATATGGATGTTGGTGCAGCCGTATCTGTCCCACGCATACATCACCAGTGGCTACCCGATGAGTTACGAGTAGAAACTTGGGGATTAGATGCGCTTACCCTACAAGACTTACGCCGACGCGGACATAACATCAAAGAAACTAATCCTTGGGGCAATATTAATGCGATCGTTGTCACCAAAGAAGGCGACTTAGAAGGCGCAGCCGACCCACGCGGTGAAGGTTCTCCTATAGCAAATGACCGTTTGTAGGGTTTGGCAACACGTCTCAGTTAGTGAATTGGCTATCGGATGGCTATTCACTAACGAATGGAAACAATGGGACGTAGCAAACGCGGGACAGTTGGAATAGAGACAACACCAAACAATAAGTTGCGGCTGAGACTACCTCGAACAATAGCTGAAGTCAATGCTCGGTACATCTCGACTGGGTTAGATGACACTCCTGAGAACAGACGTAGGGTACAGAGAACAGCCTGGGAGATAGAAGAAGATATACAAAACAACAGGCTAGACCCTACACTATCTCGGTATGCCTTTAATAATGGGTTTAGTAGTGTAGTTGTTACTAAAGCTACCAAGGATGTACCAAACCTAACTGAGTTATGGGATGCTTACTGTGAGTATCGGAAACCATTGGTTAGCATTACTACATACAGACAGAAGTATTGCAGCTATTTCGCTAACCACATCCACAAACTACCAACACATAACCTAGCCGATGCTGAAGGTATCAGGCAATACCTTATTAACAACCTATCTAATGATGCTGCAAAGCGGGTATTAACTCATATAAATGCTTGCTGTAGATGGGCAGTAACAGCAGGTTTAATACCTCACAACCCGTTTGCAGGTATGGCTGATGGGTTGCGGCGTTCGTGGAATAGTGAAGCTATTGACCCCTTCAGTGTCGATGAACGCGAAGCTATTTTAAACGCCTATAAAGACCACCCAAAGTATAGCCACTACCATAGTCTCGTTCGGTTTCTGTTTCTGACAGGATGCCGTCCAGGGGAAGCGACGGCGTTACATTGGGCAAACGTACACCAAGAGTACGTTTTATTTTGTGAGTCGTATTCAGGCAGGTATAGGTTAGTAAAGGACACCAAGACTCATAAACCTCGACGGTTTCCATGCAACAACCAGTTAAGAGGTTTGCTTGACAGTATTAAACCAACAAATAAATACGACCCTAATGGCTTGGTCTTTGTCACCCATCACCACAACAAACAAATAAACAGTGATGCTTTACCAACAGCAGTTGGCTGGAAGCTTATTCTAACTGGGTTAGTCGATGAGGGTAAGGTCAAGCGATACCGCCCACCTTACAACACAAGGCATACATTCGTCACACTTGCCCTTGGTGCGGGTTTAACTGTGTCACAGGTTGCAAAGCTTGTAGGTAACACTCCAAAAATAATACTCGCTCACTATGCAGGTTCGCAGGTTTTAGAGGTTCCTGTGTTTTAGCCATACAAGTTTTTATCAACTAATACGACATCGCAAAGGTGGCTGGCTACAGAAATAAATACCAACACAATAAACCCAGCAACTATGACCAAACGAAACATACAACTAACCGTGAGACTAACAACAGATGAACACGAAACTTACACCAGACTAGCAACTGTTTTAGGCACAACACTAGCTGACTTATTCCGTATTAGTCTCACCTCTCAGTATTCCAACCAGATAGAAAGTTTAAAGAGAGAGGTAGTTTAATGAAACACTCGCAGTTTTACATCTCTTCTTGTTTTCTGATGCCCGGCTTTACAACGTTTGCAACAAACGATGTACTGGATGTTTCCACAGATGACCCCTATGAAGAACGAGCCACAGAGTTTAGAGACAAACTCAGACTAGGTAGGTTCGCTGAACGTCAGGTTGTATTTAAATTAAACGAAGCTGCTAAACAACACAGTGAGCGTGTTTGGTTGCCCCCATTTTCCCAACATGGATATAACCCAACAAAGAGTAGGGACGTGTTCGCAACTAAAAACGGTTGCACGTATGCCATCGAAGTTAAAACTAACGACAAGTTATTACGACCTTACACCGCAACGCTGGTAGATAACTGCGACGACTATAAAGCAAAATGCAAAACAGCAAAAAGCTTTGGGTATATACCACTGTGTACCGTTGTCGTTGGTTCTCAGGCTGACAGTGGTGAGTATCCAATGGTTGTAATACCAGATAGCACCATCGATAAATGGGAAGTCTTCTCTACAAAACACCGGCGAAACTATTTAGCTTATCGTTCACATCTCAGTTGTTGGAAGACATTTACACAGCTACAGGAATGGCTTTATCCAACACATGAAACAGAGTTTGGACGATAAACAAAATAGGTCTGGGAAGCGACCAAACTACCCCAGACCAAAGATACCAAAACACAACACAACCAACCCATTAGTAATTTATTCATAGGTTAGATATGTCAACTACATTCAGAGTAACACAACAGTTTTCATCTGCCAACAACTTTCTTAAATTGGTAGGTGAACCACCTTACTTGTTCCAAACGTTCGATGATAGCAAACACAAAGATAGAAGTTTAACCCGTCAATTCTATGGCTCACTTGATGAGCATTGGGATAAGCTTGTCGAGTTTAATAATAGGGGCGCGGGTATCTTTGTAACTGTTAATATGACCAGTGGAAACAAACGTAAAGCTGAGAATATAACTGCTGTTCGTGCGTTATTCATCGACTGTGACAACGAGTTACCTAACGAGTTTCACCTAACACCTACCGTCGTTGTTAATAGCAGCAACAACAAAGGTCATGCTTATTGGTTATTGGATAAAGCATCTAATGATGTTGCTAACTTCACCCAACATCAGCAACAACTTATCAAACATTATGGTAGTGACCCAGCCGTTAAAGACTTACCTAGAATAATGAGGTTGCCAGGGTTTAACCACATGAAAGGTGAGCCTACATTGGTCACATTCATACAAACTGGAAAGCCTTATGAGTCGATGGCATCTATCACTGATGGTTTAGTTTCTAATGACTTTATACAACAACTAGAAAGCTTTGCTAACAAGGTTAAAAATGCACCGGAAGGTACGAGAAATGACACATTAAACACAGCAAAATATACACTAGCTGGAGCATACCCAAACAAACTACCAGAGATAGACCAACGTCTGACTGAAGTTGCGTTAGAGAATGGTTTAACCATCGGTGAAATAAAACCAACTTTAAACAGTGGTGACGTAGGCGCACAGCGTCCTATTAAACTTGTAGGTAGTGGTAAGAGAAGTAAGAGCAACATGGTAAGGGAAGTGTTAGAGCAATTCTTCGGTGACGAGTTGCAATGGGATGAGATGAAGAATAAGCTTAGGTTTCGTGGGCAGAATGTCACTGCTGAAAAACTACACGACATTTGTGAGCGTGAGTTAGACATTGACCTACCATTTGAAAGCTTTAAACGTATGGCATCTGTTAAAGCAAGCGACAACCCGTATCATGCTGTTCGTGAATATCTCCAAAGCTTACCCACAGTTGATAACCCTGAGCCTGTCTTGTCTGCTCTCTATCAAGCAATGGGTATCACCAACAAACTACATAGGCTTTACATTCGACGTTGGCTTATTGCTGCTGTTGGTCGTGCCATGACCCCAGGTTGTAAGGCTGACTGTGCATTGGTGTTGCAAGGTAAACAAGGTATAGGTAAGACTACTTTCTTTAATAGTTTGTTTGGTGAGTTTTTCCAAACACTAGGGGAGCATAAGAGTGACGTAGACCAACTGCTATCGATGGCTCGTAGTTGGTGTATCGAGTGGGGTGAAATAGAGAATGCGTTTAGTCGCAAAGCTGTTTCAGCCATTAAGAGTTTTATGTCCACAACTCACGACGTTTATAGGCGACCTTATGCGGCTGAACCTGACAACTACCCACGTCATTTTATTATCTGTGGCACAACCAACCAGTCTGAGTTTCTAACTGACTCGACAGGAAACCGTCGTTTCTGGGTTGTTAATGCTGAGAACCGTATCGATACTGCGGCTGTTAAAGAGATGCGTGATGATGTCTGGTCAGCCGTTCTTAAGTTGTACCTCGACGGTGAGCCAAGCTTCCTTAATGAAACTGAGGTAGTAGAGTCAGCAGAAGACACCAGCCAGTATGAACAAACTCACCCTTGGTTTGCAGAAGTTTCAGCGTACATGACCCACCACAACCCATGTACATTAGCCGACATTATGAAGAATGCTCTAGGGTTTGAAACGAGCCGACTAAATGACAAGAAGGCACAAAGGGAAGTGAGCGACATTCTAGATAAACTGGGGTGTACCAAAAAACAACAACGGTTAAACGGTGTTAAAGCTATTTATTGGCACAAACCTACCCTTGATAATGTCACAACTGATGATGTCAGAGTGACAACAAAGGACATCCCAACGTCTGAATACTTCTAAAACCACAAGCCTGTTAACCCAACAATACACCATGACTCTCTAAGTAGGGCGTGGTGTTTTTGTTGTTGTTGTTGTACGGTGTCCACAGATAGGGGAGTGTCCACACCCCATGTCCACAGGTGTCCACAGGCTAAAACCCTTGCTGTGTATGGGTTGTCCACGCTGTCCACAGGTGTCCACAGGGTAAACAAGACTTTGGCGTGTTTTCTAAACGCTCTACTACCCACCTCTTGTACGCTTATGCAGTAGCTATAACTCTTAGAATAGGTGTGGACAGTGTGGACAGTGTGGACATTGCTTACTGGGTAAGGGTTTCAATGTGTCCACAGGGGTGTCCACAGGTAATGGGGGGTGTGGACAGTAGTGTTGTGGTTGTACGATGACGTGTCGGCTACATTATGGTTAACAACCTACACCAGTGGCTCAGTGAGTGGGTTGTATTATCACTGAGAATGAATACCTCTTATAGTAAACATAAGCCAGAGCGTTGTAATAAACAGCGTCCCTGGCTTTATAAATGTCACGACACTAGAATTCATCAATAGGGTATTTATATGGTTGGTGTTTGTCAAAGAAACAGTTGTACGCCTTTGTGGTTTGCCAGTATACAAGTGAACGTTTAGCTGCAAGTAATGAGTTAGTCACTCGTCTATACTCAACCGTGCCTTCTGATAAACACTGTTGGTATTCTGTTAACAACTCAATGTATTTATCGAGGTGTTCAGCAGGGTTCCGAGGTGACATAGTGTTGCTAGTAATATCTACCTGCAACAGAGTATACCCTGTTTTTATAAACACCAACCCATCATCATCTACTCACTCAATAACATCAGGCTTAGGTTGTCGTTGTCTGTAGTGGTCGGTATGCTCATATAATTCTATTGCTCTAGCTAACGTGAGTATCACAGTGTCCACTAGTTTGTATTCTCTACTGTCTAGTGGTTGACGACAGTTGTAACGTATTAACTCGTCAAGGTAGTGGTCAAGTATTGTACGTATTTTATTACTCATGTGGTTGTCACATCATTTACCTACACATAATATCCCATCCTCGAATTTCCCCAAAAAACGACAAAGGACGCTGAGACTATGCCCCAACGTCTTTATCGGTGTTAGTAAGGTGTATGCTTGGTTAAATTCTGTAGTATCATTATACCACAACTGGGGTGAGAATAGCTAGGTACACCCACACTCAGGGCGACTCACTAATACAACCATACCAACCATCCCGGTACACAATATCAACCATCTAGATAAACAACCATCTAACTAGTTGCCGTCCTAGACTTGACTGATATTAGTCAGCATCACATTACAACCATTAAGGGTCAACCAGTTGGCTGTATAGGCTCATTGGCTGAAACCGTTGGTATAACGCTCATCTGGTCGATGCTTGAAACCCTTACCACGTCTAGTTTCTACTGTGAAATTTGGTACGTAATATTTTGGTGTATCTAGAGTGAGTGAGTGGTAGCCATTCCCCCCGTCACCGCCCACCCACACCCAACGGAACAACTACAACAACTACCATCAGCCCACCACTACATAACCATCCGGTTGCCCCTCTGTTGCTGGGTATATCTGCCTTTACCAACTCCAAATAATTTGTCATATTAATTGCATCGGGAACAGGCAACCACTCTTCACCACCTGACCCAAAGGGAATGCAACCATGACTATTAAAGACCTGAAACAACAAGCTTCTGACCTCGGTTTAACCAGTGAATACGTTAAGACATTCGGTAAACTATCAGCCAAAGCAACCTGGCAGTCTGCTATCGATGCACATCTCAAAGCCACCACAACAGAACCCGTCATCGAACCTACGCCCTCAGTCGCCATTGACGACCCTTGGTTATCTGAACCGACCACCGAGTGTCCTACCGTCGAACCGTCCAACGTTGTCGAGTATCACAGCTATCAGTTGTGTTTACCCTACGCCGTCGAACCTGACGTTGTACCTATCCCAACCACAACCACAACCCCTACACATTCAACCCATACACCACCGTTCGCTGTTGTGTTGGTAGTCGCCATTATGGTGTTGCTTGGACAGGTCATAGCCATTGCTAACCCGATAGTCACCTACCTATATAAACAGGTACGGTCAGCCATCGCACGTAGACGTGATGAGCATCGACGTAGACAGCAGTGGTACAACGAGTTGCGCCAACTCATGACAACGTAAGTATTTCACAACATACTGAAAAGAGTGGGTAGCAAATAGGTGTCAAGACGTGGCGACAACGCCGATACCCTACCCCAACCACCAACCACAAACAAGGGAGGGATAAATATATGGGTCACATTCTCATACCGTTGTTCTTTATCATTTTGTTTTTGTATTACGTCAACTGGTAAAAACGAATAATACTCACAGCCAACCATCATTTATAGGTTGGCTCTCTCTAACGATCTACACATCACAAAACAGTAGTTTCGAGACACGTACACAAAGCCATGACAACCACTCTCACCATCCATGAACCACAGGTAGTTATACCTAATAGCCTACCTATAACCTACAGTGAAGACACTACCACAACAGAACGAGTCATAGAGTTGTGGTTGGTTGGGTTAAGTCGAACGACACGAGAACAATACAGCCGTGACATGAGGCAGTTTAGAGCGTTCGTCAAGTTGGACGACATTCGTATCATCTCACCGATGACGTTCATCGCCTACGCCCAACACCTAGAACAGACGTATGCTGTTGCCACTACTCGACGTAAGTTAGCATCGTTGTCTAGTTTCTGTTCGTTCGCTGTCCGTCTGGGGTTTCTGGCTGCAAACCCAATGGCTGCTGTCCGTAAGCCAAAAGCATCGACCACATTAGCGGGTAAGTCTTTAACACAACAACAGGTGTTCAGGATGCTAGATAGAACAGATGACCACCGCAACAGGTGTTTGTTAAAGGTGTTGTACAGTCTGGGGTTGCGTGTAAGTGAAGCTGTTGGTTTACGTTGGTCAGACTTTACTGAGGTCAACCCCACCAAGACAACCGTCAGTGTATTGGGTAAAGGTGGTAAATATCGAACGCTGGTTGTACCTCAGTCAGTTTGGTTGGAGTTAACCGAGTTGCGAACAAACCAACAGCACAACGGACAGAATGACTACGTGTTTCAGTCATATAGCAACCGTCATCGTAAGCAGTCAGGTAAACAACTCGACCGTTGCAACGCATCCAAGATAGTTAAAGCCTGTGCCGTTGCTGTTGGGTTGCCTGAGTCAGTGTCGGCTCACTTCCTACGTCATGCCTGTGCGTCCCACAGTTTAGCCAACGGTGCATCTATCCAACTGGTAAAGGAAACGTTGGGTCATGCCAATATCTCTACAACAAACTGGTATTTGGAAGCTAACCCAGATGACTGTGCCTCACTGTACCTTAACGTTTAACTGTTATTGTCACCCGCGTTTACTTCAACTGTCCCATTCTCAGCTAACCATTCCTCTATTATTTGGGTTAATAACGTAGCCTATATTATGATATGCTGTAACAGCAATTCAAATAGAGGTAGGGTCTATGTCTACAGGTGGTTACAGACCAGGAGCCGGACGCAAGAAGGGTACACCAGCCAGCAACAGGAAGTATGCAACCGAAGCTGAAACTAAGGTGGTACGTGTACCTGTTGGTTTCGATGAGGTAGCAGCAGTCTCTAACATTGAACAATTGCGCGTGTTAGTAGAGACGTGGCAGTCGCAAGCTGATGAGGCTGCACAGGTCAGTAAGACTGGTACAACCCCACGCACGTATGACAAGGCATTACTGTTATTAGAGGAATTACGACAGATGTTAAAACATAGTGAGCAACAATAGGTAGACATTATCGTCTGGCTATTGGTAGGCTATTGTTGTGTCATGAAACTAACTGAGACAAATTGCTGTAATACCTTAGTTTTAGAACCTTGTTGTCACCAAAGAAGGCGACTTAGAAGGCGCAGCCGACCCACGCGGCGAAGGTTCTCCCAGAGGAGATATGAAACTAATGACGAATGATGAATGACTAATGACTACTGTCCATTAACAATAGACTCTGCATGAACACTGCTACCGAATTCGTTGGCACGGGCGCTGGGAACTAATGTCCAGCCTGCTTTTAGTAACTTCTGATAAGTTGCCCAACCTTTGGAGCCACCTGGTATCTGATAATCTGGTACTGAATATTGGGGAAAAGCTGTGTATGGTCGCCAGGGTTGGCTGGGCGCAGTTTGCAGATATAAAATTTTGTCACCATCTCCGCTAGTCTTAGATATCCAGCACATTTGTCGAGACATGGCAGACTCCTTTGCATTAAGCATATGTTGCATATTGACAGAATTTTGTCAACGGTCACATCACCCTTGTGGGATAATTTGAGTGTTCTTAGGGTATGTCAACTTATGTACAATCTAAAATCGTACAATTACGTAAATAAATATGAGATATTTAGATTGCTTATCATCAGCTAATTAGAGAAATAAGCCGAATAAGCTTCATACCTGCCTTTAATCTAGGATTAAGATTTTTTCAATAGTATACGCGGCTTTCATAATCGTATGTATCAACAGTTACTTTTTTAGAAAATATTTAAAGTTTTATTTCAAAAAAAGAGTTTTGACGGCATGAGCAATTACCAATTACTGAACGATCGCCCGAATTGTTTGTGCAATCTGCCCATAATCACAATCGGACAAAACTGGCTGAGAATCTTGTAGTTGTATGGGTGAGGTAATATCAATCCATGACTTGCAGCCGCCATATTCTGCACGATAAGAAATTTCCTGCTCTTGGGGTAGTTTGTAAGTCCGCAGGAGGAGAATAAATATTGGCTGTTGTGGCTTCCATTTTAGGCGATCGCTAATAAACTTCTCGTTCCAAATATGGAAAGGTAATAGGGCGTTGACAGTTACCTCATCACTTATTGGCAGAATATCGGTAATTTGCGCCCAACTTCCTATCCTCACCGTTTCTGGATGCCAACCAGATGTTACTGGGCGAACAAGACCTGCATATTCAGTCTTGAGTAAGGAAGGCTGTTGATGTTCATAGGTAGGATAGAGCAGAACTTGTTCATGAGCTACTTGGAAGCGTCCTTTGTTTTCATGAATACCGCCTTTCCGCAACAACATAATTGTTTTGCCGGCTTCCAAGGCATTTATCGCCACTGCCCATTCTTTGAGGGTATGCACCGTTGTAGTCAATTCTGTTAGCATCGCCATCTACTGTAACTCTGATTTAATTTACAGCGAAGACCGTTAAAGTATAAAACTATCCAGGGAAGTGAATTAGGGAACCTTTATGGAAAAGCGCACACTAGGCACATCCGATGTCAAAATTTCACCCATTCTGATGGGGACTTGGCAAGCCGGGAAGAAAATGTGGGTGGGAATTGAAGATGCTGACTCGATTAAAACCATTCGTGCAGCTTTTGAGGCAGGAATTACCACAGTTGACACAGCCGAAGTTTATGGTGAAGGACATTCCGAACAGATTGTGGCTGAAGCTTTGTCTGATGTGCGTAACCAAGTTGAGTATGCCACAAAAGTTTTCGCCAACCATCTCAAGTATGATCAAGTAATTCAAGCTTGCGATCGCTCCCTGAAAAATCTCCAGACTGATTACATAGACTTATACCAAATTCATTGGCCTGCTGGTGCTTTCAATAGTGAAATAGTACCAATTGAGGAAACTATGAACGCCCTGAACCATCTGAAAGAACAGGGTAAAATCCGCGCCATCGGTGTTTCTAACTTTTCCCGCGCCCAATTAGCAGAGGCCTCACAATATGGCAGAATTGACAGCTTACAGCCTCCCTATTCTCTATTTTGGCGACAAGTAGAAAAAGATGCAGCACCTTACTGTGTGGAAAATCATATTTCTATCTTGGCTTATTCACCCTTAGCTCAGGGATTACTGACAGGGAAATTTACTCGCGGACAGCAATTTGATCCAGCCGATAACCGAGCTAAAAATAAACTGTTTCAAGGCGAAAACTTTGAACGCGCCCAACAAGCTTTAGATAAACTGCGTCCCATCGCCGAAAGCCATAACGCTACTTTGGCGCAGTTGGCACTAGCTTGGTTAATTGCTCAACCCCAAACGAATGCGATCGCTGGTGCGCGTTATCCTGAACAAGCAAAAGATAATGCCCAAGCTGCCAATATTCAACTCTCTCCTGAGGAAATTAGCGAAATTGATGCGATCGGTCGTATTGTTACCGAGCATCATGATGATAGTGCTGTGATGTGGAACTGGTAAAAGATTTCTTGAATATCACCCCAATTATTCACGAAAGATAGTTGGGGATCAAAGCTTTAAGTATTTATTGCAAAAATCTACAAAATATCAACTTTAGTAAACTAACAATTGATCATCATGAACTAGGTGCTAACTTAAATATCAAGACACCAAAAACCAAACTTAATGGGTAATGACTCGGTGTCTCCCGTCATCAGCCCAAGCAAATCCCAGCATATTTTATGTGATGTGGTAACAAGCCCGAAGCAGGCAAAACCAAATCCCAAAGCGGAAAAACAAAGAATGCTGAATTTGCTAGTTGTTATGTCCACCCTAGTTGTAAACTTTCTCAACTGTTTTCTTATTAAATTTAACAATTTTGAAACCTGTGAATATTGAAAAACCTGGTCAACCTGCACCAGGTTTTTCAATATTTTAATGCTTTTCAACATAAAGAGATGATAATGTATTATACATAATGCAAGGAGTGTCATAATTTACGCTTGAAAACCTAGTAAAAAGACTAGGGTAAGACTACCAGTTTCAGACAGGTACTCAAGCAACCGAAATACTTTATTTGGGGTATTTTATGCACTTTAAATAGTATAGACAAGCCCACATTTGTGGGCTATTTTTTTTATTCACTTGGGAAAGTCGAATTTTTGATACTAGTGCTTAGGGACTTCCAGATGAAAAATATCCAAAATGCAGAGTGCGTCAAGTCGCTTCGCTCCAATTCAAAATTCAAAATTCAAAATACCCTGCGGTAAGGCTACGCCAACAAAATTAAAGACCTCGCGGATTTATCCGGGGGCTTAAATCCTTTTTTTGTTCGGTCAGTGTGAGAGAACCTAGCGGTAGCAAGAAATTATTCATACTGACGCACCCTACTAACGGTCAATTTGGGATAATTTATTTTCCGGTGTTAGGGACTTCCAGAAAATAAATTATTCAATGGGTCAGAGCAAATATGATCATTGTATTCTTCCTCCCTTGCTTTCCCTGCTCCCCCTGCCTCCCCTGCTTACCACAGTGATTGTATATTTTTTTAGTTGGAAGTCCCTTACCTCTCGAAAGACTATAAGAACTAACTCGACAGAGTAAGACTGATAAATATGGTTAATCTTTTAGCAACCAATATAATAAGACAGAATATTTTCTTATAGGAACAGATAATGAAAAAGAATTATTTCGTCAAGAATGTTGTAGTCACAATATTCGCAGCAAGTCTTTCTTTATCTTGTAACACCAATATTTCCCAAAAAACAGAATCATCACAGGCTGTTGGACAGCAGCAAACACAACCTCAAATTAACTATGGCGACTTAGTTATTAAAGAGCCGACAGATTATTTAATGATTCCAGTTAATTCCACAAATAGGGAGGTGGAAAAAGAAGCTAGTTTAGATTATTCTCGTTCTCCTAAAGGATATAATGTGTTACTCCATAACTTCATATTTTATCGTAAACAAGATGGTGCAAGTCACCTTTTATTAAATAAGAAAGCAATTATCCAGGCTTTTGATTTAGTAGAAATAAAAACTACTGGTCAGCCATCTACAAGAGTTTGGCTTTATCAAATTATTGATAAAGACACTAATAAAGATAAAAAGTTTAATCAAGAAGATTCTGTTATTGGTTATATGTCCGATTTATCGGGAAAAAATCTCCAACAAGTAACACCTAATAATTCTAAAATTATTAATTGGGTGGTCGTGCCAGGACAGAAAGAAATATTTATCAAAATTATCAAAGATTCTAATAAAGATAATAAATTCTCTACAGGAGATCAGATAAATTTTGTGAAGGTTAATATTGCCCAACCTAGCATAGGTCAAGAAATTATTAGTGGACAAATAGAGCAAGAAATTAAATCAATCATTATAAAACAATAAATCTTAAGTAGTAGACTGGCACGACTAAAATGATGCAATAGACTTGGATGTAATTAAACGCAGATGCACGCAGATATTGAAGAATTCTTCCCGCAGAGTATGCGGATATAACTTCTATTATTGCACTATTTTAGCCTTGCCATGCCACTGCATAAATGTAATTTATCGAGCAATTGACAGAACCCATTCTTGTAAAAGTGGGTTTACTTGATTGGGTACTTCATCATGAGGGCAATGACCAGCCTTGAGAAAATATTCTGTGAGTTCTGGATAATATAGACGAAACTTTTGAGAACGTTCTCTAGCATTTATCCAAGGATCAGCTTCACCCCATAACATTAATAAAGGACAAGTTAATTGCTTTAATAGCACATCAACTTTTTCGCCTTGAGGACTGCTAAAAACTGAGACAAATACATCCAGCGCACCAACATCGTAAGCAGGACGAGCAATTTCTTCAACTAATTGGTTTGTAATTGCACTTTTATCAAGATAAACCTTTTCTAAAGTTTGCCGAATTACCCAACCTTGGCGCACGTATTGAAATAATAAAAATTGGGCTAAAGGTTGTTGAAAAATCCACTTAACACTATCACCAAATATTTTCTGTAAAGGTGAGGATTGTTTGGGCGGCTGAATTTGTGATTGTAAAGCCTCTGGCTCTGGTGTGGTTTGAGTTTCGCTAAATGGCCCAGCGCTATTGAGTAAAACTACACCAGCTGCACTCTCCGGACGTTGAGCAGCAACACACAAGCAAGCATAGCCACCAAGGGAATTACCTGCTAATACTGTTTTTTGACCAATGACTTCACTGATGAAATCATGGAGTTGGTCACGCCACAAGTCGCCGCCATATTGTAATTTAGGTTTAGCGGAACGCCCAAACCCCAAAAGGTCGATGGCAAATACTTCAAAATCATCACACAGTCCTGTAATATTCTTACGCCAGTGGTCTGTAGAAGCACCAAAGCCATGTACCAATAACAATGGTGGACGCTGTGGGCGCTTTTCTCCTGCACGAACGTAGTAAATCTTATGCCCTCGCCACTGCCAATATTGTCCAGGAATTGGAGTTGTAGAAGGGACTGTAGTTGCCTGCATATTACAAAGAAATGTTAAGTAGCTTTTAATAATTGTAGAGCTATGAGTGGGGAGTAGAGGGGCAGAGTAGGGCTAATTCGTGGTCATTCTTAATATTCATCTTTTCTGGTTAACAAGACAACAAGAAATGACCCAGGAGGGCTGAGTTAAAGAAAAACAGGTTTGAAGGGTGAAAATTGACTGACTTAAGCAAATTCTGACTGTTTTTTATCTGCGCTTGGGGGATGAATACGAAATCCGGGAGCGTCACAATCCTTTGGAACGCAAACTAAAGCTAATTTCTCAAACTGCACAAACAGTACTAGAGTTCATGCAACATAGTAGTAGCCAGCGAGTAGAATGGTATGTCGTGATTTTGATTGTGGTGGAAATTCTGCTGTCACTGTACGATATTGTTTTCAAACGAATAAATATTTACTAATAAATATGAAAATTCACGATTTTGCAATCCAAGGAAATATTGCAGGTGTAAGACAACAATTAGCTAAGGGAGTTGATATCAATTGCCTCGATGAATCATCACAAACACTATTAATGTGCGCCGTAAGTAGCCCTAATGCGAGTTTGGAGATGGTGCAATTTTTAGTAGAAATAGGTGCAGATATTAACGCAATTGGAGGAACAACTTTCAACCGTACCGTGCTGGAACTTGCCATCCAATCGGGAAATATTGAGATAATTAAATATCTTTTAGAAGTAGGAGTCAATATTCACGCTCCAGGTGCAGATAGCTGTGATATTTTAATTGATGCGATATACAGCCAAAATATTCCATCAGGTGAAAATTTAATCTCGATTCTTCGTTTATTAATTGCTAAAGGTGCAGATTTAGGAAAGAATCAATATGGAAAATCTGCGTTGACTGCTGCTGCTTCGGAATGCCGCTTTGATGTGGTGGAGTTTTTATTAGCAGTAGGTGCAGACAGAGAACAATTGCAATGGACGGAATTAATGTATGCAATTGTATTTGGCAGCGTTGAAGAAGTAAAGCAATTAATCGATGCGGGTGCAGATTTAGAAGTGTGGGATTTCTGTAATCGCACACCGTGGATTTTGAGTGTGCAAATAGGTGAAATAGAAAAAGCGCAATTACTTTTACCATCAGCAGCTGATCGAAATAAATATCTCACTTCTGAAGAACCTGAATTAATGTATGCCATCAAAAATAATCATACTGAACTTCTCAAATGGCTGATTGCACAAGGTTTTGATGTAGAAGCTACTGACCATTATGGTACAACTCCCTTAATTGCCGCAGTTGAACGAGGTGCGACTGATTGTGTGAGAATATTATTGGAAGCTGGAGCAGATCCTAGTAAAAGTGGAAATTACGGTCAAAAGCCGATTAATTGTGTAAGTAATTTGGAAATTCTCAAAATGCTCATCGATGCGGGTGAAGATTTAAGCGACATCCATGATGATATGCAGCAGTTATTAACGGGGTTGAGCAACGATAAAGAGATTTCAAATATTGATCAAGAACAATATTTAAGTGGAAAATATCGGCGATTTGGAAAAGCGAATCCAGAAATAATGGCAGTCGAATTTTGGCACGCAATGGTCAGAAGCATTGCAACAGCGTGGACTGCACGCAATACTTTTAACGATGCTGATAATGCTTTTGGAGATAAAGCAGTCTGGTGTTTTCAAAGACTTGGTCGGACAATTACTCAGTTACCTGATGGGAGAATTATTCAAATAGCAGGGGAACATGAAGATTACTATGACCCTGATTTTTGTATATATAATGATGTCGTAGTTTTCCAAAATGATGGTAAATTTACAATTTTTGGTTATCCCCAAGAAATTTTTCCTCCTACTGATTTTCATTCAGCAACTTTAGTTGGGGAATATATTTATATAATTGGCAATTTGGGGTATGACAATCAAGTGATTTATGATGAAACACCTGTTTATCGGCTAAATTGTCACACATTTAAAATAGAAAAAATTGAAACAAATGGAGAAAAACCTGGATGGATTAGCCGACATAAGGCTTGTTATAAAGAGCCATTTCATATATATATTACTGGTGGTAAGCGCTTTTCTAAAGTAGGAGATAAAACAGATTATATAGACAATAAAAACTCCTATATACTCGATTTGAAAAATATGTATTGGAGTCGGAAATTAGAGCAGTTTTCAAACTAATAATTTGCCAACAATAGACACAATCACCAGGGCGTAAGATGTCATAAAGAACGATATACTCTGCCGAATCTTTTACGGGTTTTGCCCTGATTTCCTGGCTACCTGCCTGGTTTTATTTTAAATTTTTGCCCATAGATTATCATAAATGTAGGTGATCGCTAAAATATATGGATTTTGCTGCATACATAACATTTAAATACAGTCTTGGTGAATACTGGTAAAACGAGCAATACACTGAGAATGTATAGTATCAAAGTAATGAAATGCTACGCTCTTCAGATAATACCTATCAAGCTAGTAGTAGTTGTCAATCAAAGCTAGATCGATTTTTGGTTTGTGGGTTGGGAAGTTTAGGTCAACATTGTGTAGCCGCTCTCAAAGAATATGGTGCAAGTGTTAGCGCCATTGATCAAGTAGAACCTAAAAACTGGGAAGTTACTAATTTACAAAATCTATTAGAAAATTTCTTGATAGGAGATTGCCGCCAAACCAGCGTGCTAGAACAAGCACACATTGATAAATGCCGGACTGTACTGTTAGTTACTAATGATGAACGTGCAAATATAGAAGCAGCATTTGCAGCGCGGCTGTTGAATCCTCAAGTTCGCCTTGTTGTCCGTTCTGACAAAGAAAATCTTAATAAACTTTTAAGTCAAAATCTTGGTAATTTTATTGCGTTTGAACCAGATCAACTCACTGCTTCTGCTTTTGCATTTGCTGCATTGGGTAATGAAAATTTAGGTTATTTTAACTTAGAAGGGCAAAAGTTAAGGGTGGGAAAATATGAAATCAAAGCAGATGATTTATGGTGTCATAAACGACAGTTACATCAATTAAATACATCTTTTCGCCGTATCTTATATTATGCTAATAACTCATCTCAAATGCCTCCTAATTACGGTGATTGGGAGTTAGAAACAAAATTACAACCTGGGGATACAATTGTTTATATAGAGATTGCAAATATGCTTCCCCTGGCTCAAAAGCCTGCTATTAAATTTCAAACAAAGAAACGACTCTTTTGGCAAGAGATTATCCGCACAATTTCATGGTCTAACATTAAACAGAAAATTATCCAATTGTGGCACACTGGTGAGCAGGGTCAAATTACGCGAGTTGCATTCATTTGCGGCATTACAGTATTTATTTTGTGGGGAAGTGGTATTATTTTTTATAATCAGTACTACCCTAATATCGGTTTTGTCGAAGCATTCTACACTACTGCTGTTTTACTTTTAGGTGGATATGGTGACGTATATGGAGGTGTAGAATTTGAAAAACCTATTCCTGCATTACTACGTTTATTTAGCTTGGGATTAACATTAGCTGGTACAGCTTTTGTAGGAGTATTATACGCACTGTTAACAGAAAAACTTCTCTCTTCTCGGTTTGGATTTTTCTTTACGAGCCATTATTCAGCAATACCTCAACAAGACCATGTAGTCTTGATAGGTTTAAATAAAGTTGGTTTACAAATTATTACTTTATTACAACAACTACAGGAACCTTTAGTAGGGATTAACAGTACACCTATTGAGCATAATAGTATTCCTAAACTACCTTTAATTATTGGTAATTTAGTTAATAATATCACTAATGCTAATATTAGCTGTGCTAAAAGCGTTGTTGTGGTAACCGATGATGAAATGGAAAACTTAGAAATCGGTTTGATGGCTCATAGCCTCAGCCCTAATAGTAATTTAATCATCCGTACTTATAACCGAAATTTTAGTGATAGGGTAGCACAGTTATTTCCTTATGCTCAGGTTTTATGTACATCGGCTCTATCGGCAGAAGTATTTGCTGCTGCGGCTTTCGGAGAAAATATTCTTGGATTATTTCACTTAAATAATCAAACTATCCAAGTTGTGGAATATATGATTGAGTCTGGTGATACACTTAATGGATTGATGCTCACTGATATTGCTTATGGTTATGGTGTTGTACCAATTCTTCATCAAAAGTCATCACCATCTTCTGCCAAATTCATGCCTGTTGATGAAACTAAATTAGCAGTAGGCGATCGCATAGTTGTTTTAGCGACAAGCACTAGTCTACAAAGAATTGAACGTGGTGAATTAACTCCTCGAAATTGGCAGGTACAAATCGAAAGAGCTTTAAGTCAAGATGCTATCTTTGATGGTGCAAATGAAATTAGTATTATTGCTGGATGCAGTATTAGCACAGCTAGAGAATTGATGAAAACTTTACCAGGAAGGTTACCACAAGCTTTATATAAACAACAAGCTCAACGTTTAGTATTGAGACTGAATAAATTAAGAGTATTAGCTCATTGGCTACCAATAGATAATTGAATAATTTACTTTGAAGGACGAAGAATGGTAGTTCATTATGTACAACACATATGCCAGTAGGAAAAGAATGTAGAGGTAAAGCCCTACATCCTTTTATCGAAAAGAATTCAGGAGTCAGGAGCCAGAATTCAGTATGAATTCTGTGCGACTGGTGAGGCAGCGACGGGTACGTAGGGGGTTTCCCCCATGTTGGCGTAAGCCTTCCCGTAAGGGTGCGACTGCCGAACCCGTAGGGTAGATGAATAAATGGGCTTAAGCACGAATAAGAGGAATTCAGGCGTGAAGCTATGTGCTTTAACTTACGGAATTTCCAGTTTTCTCAACTACCACACTTCAAGGACTGGCGTTGGTTGTTTAATTTGTCCAGGCTAATCCTGGCATTGACAAAACTTGTGCAAAAGCCCCTAAAAGCGCATACTTAAAAAATATCTAGCTTTAACCCTGCTATCAGTAGCCCTGCTATGTCCCAAGATTTTTCCCACCAGAATCTCAGAGGTGGTTATTTCAAGAGTCAAGACTTGGCTGGGACAAGGTGTTGACAACTGACAAAAACAATGATTACAGGCAAAACTAAACTATTAGGGGTAATTGGACATCCGGTGGAACATTCACTGTCACCGGTGATGCACAATGCAGCGATCGCCCAATTGGGATTAGATTATGTATATCTACCTTTTCCTATAGCACCAGATAATTTAGAAGCAGCGATCGCTCTTTTGGCTACTATTGGTGTAGTGGGATTTAGTGTGACGATTCCTCACAAACAGGCAATCATCCCCCTGCTGGCTGAAATTAGCCCCGTTGCTCAAGCTATAGGCGCAGTAAATACTGTCACCCGTCAAAATAATCAATGGGTGGGGACAAACACAGATATAGAAGGGTTTATTGCCCCTTTGCAGACAACATATAAACGAGATTGGAGTCAGCAAATCGCCGTAATCTTGGGTAATGGTGGCGCAGCGAGAGCTGTTGTCGCAGGTTGTTATCAACTGGGTTTTGCGGAAATTCATGTAGTGGGGCGCAATGTGCAACGCCTAGAGGAATTTCGCCACAGTTGGGACAATTCCCCCATCGCTGAGAATTTACAAGTACATACCTGGGATTATTTAGCAAAGCTCGTCCCTCAAGCTAACCTACTGGTGAACACAACCCCGATAGGAATGTATCCGCAGGTTGATGAGTCGCCTTTGAGTACCGAAGAACTGGCGAATTTACAAACTGGTGCTATTGCTTATGATTTGATATATATTCCCAAACCAACGCAATTTCTCCAAAAAGCACAACAACAAGGCGCAATTGCTATTGATGGTTTAGAAATGTTAGTTCAGCAAGGAGTCGCCGCCTTAAAAATTTGGTTGCAGCAAGACGATATCCCTGTAGATGTGATGCGTCAAGCATTACAAAAGCATCTTGGTTTGGTTTAATAGTTCAGTAGAAGTAATGAGTAATGAGTAATGAATCAATACTCCCTACTCTTCTGCTTTTTCACTTCTTCGGCCAGCGCCAATTATAGCGATTCCATTCATAGATACCCGCAATTTCGTACTCAGCCCCATTGTAGAAGCGCACAACGCAATTAGTAGAAACATTGCTAGTTTCGTCAATCTGAATCACGATCGCACCAAACCATTCTCGTTTGCAAGGCCCATCGTCTTGCACCCATTCCCAGAGGGCATTGGAAACTTCGATGCGATCGCCTATTCTGAGTTTTAGTGCATCCTCAAAATAAGCATACTTGTCAAAATGATATGACTCAACTCGGTTTAACCACTGCAACCCATACCGTTCTCTCACAAACTGCACATTTCCTGAGTCTTGGTTATGCAGCCAGTCGTTGAGTAACTGCACCTTCCAAGTGCGGTCTTGTTCTTCTTCAGTCTTAACGAAGGCTAAAAATATTTCTAATTCTTCTGGGGTGAGTTCATCTAAAGGATTAGGAGTATCTGACCCACCAGATAAAGATTGCCTTTGAATTTCCTCCAAAACTTGCAATAAAATCTCCTTCTGCCTAGCACTGAGAGGACAGCTAGCTGCATCACAACGATGAAAAGCTGTTTGCAAGACTGTGGCAATCTCATCTGGAGTCATAACTGAATTGCGATCAAGGGCCTAATCTAATAATTATTACAAAAGTAAATAAAATTCATTAGTCGGTTGTCAGTAGTCGGTTGTCAGTTGTTAATTGTGTTATTCTCCCCCATTCCCCAGTCCCCAGTCCCCAGTCCCCGTTATAAAGTTTATGTATGTTTCCTTGCTACCTTATACAGATATGAAAAAGAAAAACAGTACGGCACTAATATTCAATTTTCAGCCTTTAGCTAAACTCATCACGACCATCGTTATTTCCTGTCTGGTGGTGTTGATTTCCTGGGTATGGACTCCATCTGCTATGGCCTTGACTCAAATTAAACTATCTGATTTGTCTTATCAGGAGTGTCCAGCAGAACTAGCACAGGGGACTGTAGCCAGTAACAGCAGTACATCCGCTAATTGCTTTATTGTCACTGGTAAAGCGGAAAATGGCACTTATAAGACAGTCTACGATGCAGATATCTACGGGCGCATTTATGATGCTAACAATGACCCGATATTGCAAAACCGCACCCGTCTAGGTTCTATTACTGAAGTTCCACCAGGAATTAGTGATTTTGAATTGAGAATTACTGTACCTGCAAATCAGCCTTTACCTCTCAAGCTGAAGCAGTTTAAAGCGTCTGGTTTTAGCGCCCAAGTCCGTAAGTAAGTTGGAAATGAGGAGACTTGTAGAGACTTGTTTACCTTACGTCTCTACAAGTTTATGGCTCAGGTTGATTAAAATCCCTGTACGAATGGCAATCTAGTTAAAGTTCTCAGTAAGTCGCCAGTTAAATTCAACACTAAAAAGGCGAGGATAGGGGAAAAATCCATACCACCCAAGGGGGGAATAATGGAACGGAACAGATTGAGATAAGGGTCGGTTATTTGGCTTAAAGCTGCGAATGGTTGGTTATACCAGTCAATCTGAGGGAACCAGGTTAGAAGAACCCGGATAATCAGTAAATAGCTGTAAATAGTAACGAATGTAACTAATGTAGTAATCAGTAAATTCATGGATGGTTCAGTTTCCTACTAAGTGTTAAAGCGGTCTTATTATTGATTTTAATTTACTCTAAGTTATGACGTATGTGGATGGTTGCCGCATTAACCGCCATTATCTTAGAAATGGGTAATGGGGATTGGGGATTGGGAAGAGGAAGGGAAACAAGGAGTACTGCCCCTGCCTGCTCCCAACAATAATAATTTAAGAATCTTTGTGAAGGGAGCGATCGCCTGTAGATTGTTCCGGACTACCATTAACGTTTCCCAGATGCTTCCTCACTTCGTCAATTGTGGCATTTAGCTGGGCAATTTTATCTTCTAGCGATCGCCGTGCTGATTCCATTTCTAGGTTATCGCCGTCTGGGGATATCATTTGACGACGTTTGCTTGGTACTTTCCTGCTTTCTCCTGAGCCATTAATTAACTCTTTCCCTTCGTCGATTAATTCTTCACTTTGTCGAGAAGCAATCACAGCACCCAGAATACCGCCGACTACGCCGCCGAATACTGCCCCTGCGAAAAAACCGCTAGCAAAACCATCACGCTGACTCATAATACCGCCTTGAAGCAACTTTTACATTAGTTAAGCTATTTTCCTTCCCTAGCTGCATACTAGCTCATGTCCCAAAAATGCGATCGCCTGCATCGCCTAATCCTGGGACAATAAACCCTTGATCATTCACCGTTTCATCAATTGTTGCAGTGTAAACTATCAAACCAGAATAAGCTGCATTCAATTTTTGTAAAGCTGGTGGTGCTGCCACTACAGAGACAATTCTCACTAAAGACGGGTCAACGCCACGTTCTGTTAGTTCTGACATTGCCTTCATGATAGACCCACCTGTAGCTAACATCGGATCGGTAATTAACACTCTAGTTTGGGGGTCAAATTTTTCTGGCAATTTGTTGAGGTAACATGAAGCTTCCAATGTCTCCTCATTACGCACCAAACCCAGGTGGTAAATTGAAGCCAAAGGTAAGACAGTTTGCGCCCCTTCTAACAAGCCTAATCCTGCTCGCAAAATCGGCACAACTGCCACGGGTACTTGGGGATTAATTACAGTTGCTGGGCATATCTCTAAGGGAGTTTGTACAGTCGTCTCGTCTGTAGGCAACCATTCCCGCGCTGCTTCATAAGTTAGCCATCTACCCAATTCGGTGATGGCACTACGAAATAAGACTGAAGGTGTGGCAGCATCACGGGCAACTGCCAGCCAGTGCTTAATTAGAGGATGGGGAGGAACGTAAACACGCAGTTGTACCGTCATAGCCGGAAATTGCCAATTTTAATTCTGTGAGAACTGAAACATCATCATACTCTGTCTCGTAATTTGTAATTCGTAATTCGTAATTCGTAATTAATTTGGCTTGGTGGGTGGGCATTTGTGAGCTAAATCTGAGATATCAGAATTTAATGCAAAAGATTTTCATTAATAGTTGACAGGTATTCTCAATCCGAGTTATATTATTTGTCAGTGTTCTCCTCTCTTTAAGGATCGGCAGACGGGATTAGTCGGCGGTAGCAGGCTCATCCCTCTTTTTTGTATTGGTAAACACTTAACAATTCAAAATACCCTACGGGAAGCAAGCTACAAAATTCAAAATTAAGTTTTTACATATCTTTGCCACTGACAACTGACAACTGACAAAACTCTATCCCCTTGTGGGTCGAGTTTTTATTTACGATAAATTTGAGGAAATTGCCTAAGCTTTACCTGATTATAGATGTATTATGAAATACGGTTTGGCTGGTTAATTCCATGTAAGTGCAGCTTTTATGTCCGTAACCTCAACTACTTCCCAAAATTCTTTGTTTGATGTCATCGTGATTGGGTCTGGCATTGGCGGACTAGTGACAGCAACCCAACTCGCCGCCAAGGGAGCGAAAGTTCTGGTACTAGAAAGCTATATCATTCCTGGTGGGAGTGCTGGCTACTTTGAGCGTCAAGGCTATCGATTTGACGTTGGGGCTTCCATGATTTTCGGCTTAGGGAACAGAGGGACTACAAACTTACTCACCCGTGCTTTACAAGCTGTAAATAGTAGTGTAGAGGCGATCGCTGATCCCGTACAAATCCATTACCACTTACCCAGCAACTTAAACCTGAAAGTTGACCGGGTTTATGATAAGTTTTTGCAAAATCTTGCTGCTTACTTTCCTCATGAAACAAAAGGGATTCGTCGCTTTTATGACGAATGTTGGCAAGTGTTTAAGTGTCTCAACCGCATGGATTTGTTGTCATTAGAAGAACCTCGGTATTTGCTGCGAACGTTTTTACAGCATCCTTTAGCGTGTCTAGGTTTACTTAAGTATCTACCTCAAAATGTCGGAGATATCGCCCGTCGCTACATCAGAGACCCAGAATTATTGAAATTTATCGATATAGAATGTTACTGCTGGTCTGTAGTGCCAGCAGCGATGACACCGATGATTAATGCAGGTATGGTCTTTTCTGACAGGCATTATGGCGGTGTTAACTACCCCAAAGGTGGAGTAGGTCAAATTGCCCAAAAACTTGCAGAGGGCTTAGAAAAAGTCGGTGGTGAGATTCGATATCAAGCCAAAGTAGCAAAAATCATTACTGAAAAATACCGTGCTGTCGGTGTACAACTAACTAATGGTGAAATTTATCGAAGCAAACGGATAGTTTCTAATGCTACACGGTGGGACACATTTGAAAAATTGCTACCTGTAGATAAAATGCCATCTAATGAGAAAGATTGGCAACACAGCTATAAAAAATCGCCCAGTTTTCTGAGTTTACACATGGGGGTGAAAGAGTCCGTCTTACCTCAAGGGACAGAATGCCATCACATTATCTTGGAAGATTGGCAAAACATGACCCAAGCAGAAGGTACACTGTTTGTCTCCATACCCACATTACTTGATCCAGAATTAGCCCCAGAGGGATGCCATATAATTCATGCCTTTACGCCTCATTGGATAAATGATTGGCAAGGGTTTTCTGTGAGTGACTACGAAGCGAAGAAAGAAGAGACAGCCTGGCGAATTATTGACCGACTAGAGAAGATTTTTCCTGGTTTAGATGCGGGTTTAGATTATTTAGAAGTAGGCACACCCCGCACCCATCGCCGCTTTTTAGGACGAGAAGACGGCACTTATGGCCCCATCCCCAGACGTAAACTGCGGGGGTTATTGTCCATGCCCTTTAATCGCACCGCTATCAAGGGACTGTATTGTGTGGGAGACAGCACATTTCCCGGACAGGGTTTAAATGCAGTCGCCTTTTCCGGCTTCGCCTGCGCCCATCGCATCGCCGTAGATTTAGGACTGTGAAAGGGATGAGAAAGGCGGGAAGAAATACCGCACTGGTTCAGGCTAGGGACTTCCAGATAAAAAAATATTCAAAATGTAGGATGTGTCAGTGCGAGAAAACCTAGCTGTACCAAGAAATCATTCACACTGACGCACCCTACTATTGGGACAGTAGGGTGCGTCAGATGTGGAAAATCCTTTAATGTGTACGAAATTATTGGGGCTGACGCACCCTACAGTTAGTTTGATTATGACACTTGCGTAAGTCCTATAATTTATGTTTTTTAATTAAATAAACATGGTTACAAAAAATCTGTCTCCTTGAGAAATTGCAAAATTTCTTTGTTGACCACTTTTGCGGAACCAGTGGAAGCGTCATGATAGCAGTTATCCAAAATTTGCAACTTGGAATTAGGCAAATGTTGATGCAATTTTTTCCCGTGACTGGCAGGAAACCAGCTATCTTTATCGCCCCATAAAATTAATGTGGGAGCCTCAATTGTATTTAACTTATTTTGAATTTCACTGAGCATATTCGGTTTATTTGCTTGCCAATTCTCGATTTCTCTTGCCGCTATTTGTAACTCTTCGGCAACCTTCACTAAAGTACCGGGAATTTCAATAAATGGGTAAGTAATCCAATAAACATCTTCTTGAGTCAAAATTGACGGATCAAACAGCACCTTCCGCCTTTCTATCGCCATAACTTCTCGAACTATTGGCGCAAATAAATAAGCTAAACGCAAATCATCGATTGTTTGTAATATTTCTATTGGTGTTTGGGCGAGTATGGACATTGCCCAATGGGGCAGACTTTCGGTAAAAATTGGTGCATTAATTACTACTAACCGCCCGATTAATTCGGCATTTCTTTGTGCCAAGGCCAGGGCAACTAATGCACCTAAGGATTCAGCCACAACAATAGCTGGTTCATCACATAAACATTGAATAATGCGTTCTAATTCAATGACTTGATGCCCATTCTTTTCTTGACGCAAACAAGGTTTATCAGAAAAACCGAAGCCTTTAGCATCTACACAAATGACTCGAAAAAACTTAGATAATGGACCTACACTATAACGCCAATTATAGCTCCAACTACCCATACCGTGTATTAGAAATAATGGTCTACCTGTACCTTTTTCACCGTATGCAATTTGTACAGGATACCCATGAACATCACTAATTATCAGACTTTGCCGCCCCTTGGGGAAAGTTTCTTGCCACCAATCTTTCATGTCTTTGCTCAATGAGTGATCTCAACACTCGTTAAGGCATTCTACAGCAGAAATTGGAGAATGGGGAGATGGGGGAGGGTGACTGTTGACTGTTGACTAATGACTATTTAAGTGTTGTTCTATTAGCTTGATGTTATATTCGTTTGCTGTCCACGCAAAGTCGAATAGGTCACCGATGATGGGGAAACTACCTAATAAACTATCAATGATGATATTAAATATCATTCTACTCAATATCTTTTTAGGCACACCTAGCCGCCTTGCTTCAAAGACGATGTAACTGGAAAGTATTAAGCCTAAAGCATCACCACCAATGGGTATAAATCCGATGAGAGGATCTATACCAATAGCTATTGGTGTACCAGGAATAGTGATTACTGTATCTAACAAGCGGCTTAATTTACGTAGGCGCTTGATGGTAACTGCTTGAGCATTATAGTCAATATAAGGAAATTTGGGAGAAGAATTAGGCATTCAGGCGATCGCTCATTGTTCGCAATAAAATTGTTCAATATTCTACTGCTATTTGTAAAATTTACAATATTTGTCACGAGACTTATTAACCAACCTCTTGTGCTAGATCCTGGGATGCTTTTGAGCGCATATCTTCACCGACAGTTACGTTTAATTGATCGCCGATTAGCAAAACAGCAGCACTCATCCACAGCCACAGCATTAAAACTATCACTGTCCCCACAGCACCATAGACTTTGTTATAGTTACCAAAATTTGCTACATACAGCCGAAATAGAGCAGATAGAATTGCCCAGAAAATTGCGGCGATAATTGCTCCTGGCATTATGGGTGTGCCTGGTTTCCAAACACTAGTCCCATAACGATAAATAAAACTAAAGGCTGTAGCCACAATTCCCAAGGCTAAAGGCCAGCGCAATAATTGCCAAAGATGCAGTAAGAAAATTAAAGCACCATTTTTGTTTACCACCATTCCTAATAATAAATCACTGATAAAAACTAAAAAAGAAGCCAGTACCAACAGCAAGATAGTACCGACTGTTAAGCCTAAGGACACAAGTTTAGACTGCCAAAAGGGGCGTATCTTTTCTTGAGGGATTTGATGGATTTGATCAAAGGCAGTCATAGCAGTACTTACAGCACCGGAAGCTGTCCAAATAGCAATGACAAAACTCAGAGAAAACAAGCCACTGTTTCGAGAGTTAGCAATTTCTCTACCAGCAAACTCTCGAATTAATACCATCGCTTCTTCTGGTGCGACTTGGCTTAATTGCGCCGCTAGTTGTCTAAAGGTGTCTTGCAAAGAGTCTGCAAAGAAACCAATGGCAGTGAGTACGGCGAGAATTGCCGGAAATAAAGATAACATCGCATTGAAGGCAATTTCGGAACCCAGTCCCAACAGTCGTCTTTCCGTTGTCCTAGTAAACGTTTTCTTGAGGGTGCGCCAATTCAGGTGACGAAAGAAGCGAACAAAACGAGACTGAACCATGATTTTTAGTGATGGCAGATAAGTTTCCTTAAATAATGTGCCAGATTTGACTGGCGATCGCATCTACCGTAAAACTGGTTATGCTAAGTTGCTTAACTGCCTTATCTGTCTTTACGTTGTATTGACACAGTACTGAGCCAAAATGTGCAACGCGGAAGTTGTGCATTTCGGCTCACACTTGTTTTATACAGAGAAGCAGTTATACTTTGTTT
Organism: Trichormus variabilis 0441; assembly: GCF_009856605.1. Lineage (NCBI taxonomy): Bacteria > Bacillati > Cyanobacteriota > Cyanophyceae > Nostocales > Nostocaceae > Trichormus > Trichormus variabilis. Next base: position 5,183,484 of record NZ_CP047242.1, read on the forward strand.
GTTTTATGAATGTACTAACTAAAACTGCTTATTTAAAGAATAATTGCCTTTATACAGTCCAAAAATAGGAGAAGCAGGTAAATAAATGGCTGAAAGTAGTGAAATTGGCCCACACCTAACACAACAGTGGCTAACAGAAATCCAAACACTCAAGCAGCAGCTAATAGAACAGCAGCAAGAACGCGATGCTGCTTGGGAAAGTGCTGAAAAGTGGCGTAAACTCTACAACACAGAAGCAGAACAACGCCGCACAGATACGGATTTCTTTCGCCAAACGATCACCTCCCTCAAAGCCGAGATTCAACAACTCAAGGGAATTGACGGGCAAACATTACCCGATGCGACAACTAGCGTCGGCGTACAGCAGGAGTTGGCACAAATCCGCACTGTGGAGGATTTGAAAGCCAAACTAGTTGAAGTGATCAAAGAACGCGATCGCCTACGCCAAGCCTTGAAAACAGAACAAGAAAACCACGCCCAAACCCGCAAAAGTTTAACTACTGCTTTGGGTGATGCAATTGATAGTTTGGCAAAGGAACGAGGACGGGGTGGAGAGTAGGGGTGTAGGGGAGCAGAGGGAGCAGGGGAGCAGAGGAGCAGGGGAAGTAACGAGAATGAGTAATGACAATTGTACAGACGCGATTAATCGCGTCTCAAAACTCTTAAAATCCCATTGCCTTGGCTACATCTTTTAAATCTGCCTCAAGGCCTTGTTTAAATTGGCTGTGACTGTGTTTAATTGCTGTGTCCGGGTCTTTAAGACCGTTACCTGTGAGGACACATACTACTGTTGCGCCTGTGGGTACTTGGTCTTTGACTTTTAATAAGCCGGCGACGGAAGCAGCGCTGGCGGGTTCGCAGAAAATGCCTTCTGATGATGCCAATAATCGGTATGCGTCGAGAATTTCTTCATCAGTAACGGCGTTAAAACTTCCTTGACTGGCTGATTGGGCGGCGATCGCTTTATCCCAACTCGCGGGGTTACCGATGCGAATGGCGGTAGCGATGGTTTCGGGATGGGATACAGGCTGGCCATTTACCAAGGGAGCTGCACCTGCGGCTTGAAAGCCCATCATCTGGGGTAGGCGATCGCATTTCCCTGCTTGATGATATTGACAAAAACCCATCCAATATGCTGTGATATTTCCCGCGTTACCAACTGGGATGCACAACCAGTCTGGGGCATTACCCAAAGCATCGACAACCTCAAAGGCTCCTGTTTTTTGACCTTCCAAGCGATAGGGATTGACTGAATTCACCAGGGTGATGGGATAGGTTTCCGCCATCTCGCGGACAATTTCTAAGGCTCTATCAAAGTTGCCTTTAATTGCCAATACTTCTGCACCATAAAGAAGTGCTTGCGCCAGCTTACCCAAAGCCACATAACCATCGGGAATCAGTACAAAAGCCTTCATTCCGCCACGACGGGCATAGGCTGCGGCTGCGGCTGAGGTATTGCCTGTACTCGCACAAATAACCGCTTTGGCTCCAGCTTCCTTCGCTTTGGAAATCGCCATAGTCATCCCCCTGTCCTTGAAGCTGCCAGTGGGGTTGAGACCATCGTATTTCACGAACACACTTACTTGTCTACCGATACGTTCTGCGATCGCTGGCACCGGAATTAAAGGAGTGTTACCTTCCAACAAAGTTACAACTGGCGTTTGTTCACTGACAGGTAAGTACTCACGATAGGCTTCTATCAGTCCGGGCCAGGGTTGGCGATGAGATTTAGCAACAGACAAGCTCAAAGTCACAGGATTTAAAAGTTTTTCGCTAAGGATTGGATATTGAAGATTTTCATAAGTGGGAAAGTTAAAGAAGGAATGTGTTTAAACTTTAGTCCCTCTTTTTGCGACTTTTCCTTCCAGAAGATTAATATTATCTCTTTTTGTAAAAGTCTTCTACTGCCCATTGTATAAATGTCAGTTTATCTCAAAGTGGGGATTGGGGATTGGGCGAAAATCTTAAAGTAATTTCTCCCCCTGCCTCCCCTGCCTTTTCGGGAACTTTGTATGATTTTTTAAGTTCAATACTGTCCGTGAAATTTCTTAATAATCTTTATACAAAAAATAAATAATGGGTATTACTCCTCAGGGCAAAAGTGATATACTGTGCTAAGTAGATGCACCCTGATGATCTGGAGAGCTGCCCAAGTGGCTCTCCTTTTTTACTTGATTGGGAAGCAGGGAAAAGAAGTAATAAGCTGTTACGCATTTAAATTGTATATTTCGCACTCAGGTTGTCAAAAGTCCAAAGTCCAAGCTAGCCTTTGACTCTGGACTCTTGACTATGGACAGCCCTGACGCAAGAAAATTTGATCTAGGTGCGTATCAGCTTACCTCATGTCAAGAATTACAAATTAGGAATTACGAATTACAAATTACAAATTGCGAATTGATATAATCGCCAGTCAAGCCACTAAGTTTAGTTGTAAGGGTAAAAATAAAGATGGCAGACTGGCAGGAAATTACTGGTGGAATTACAGCACCAAAAGGTTATCGGGCGGCGGGAATTACAGCAGGACTCAAACCTTCGGGGTTGCCAGATTTAGCTTTGATAGTATCAGACGTAGAAGCGATCGCAGCTGGTGTATTCACAACCAGTCAAGTAAAAGCTGCTTGTGTAGACTACTGTCGCCAACGTTTACAAGCCAAGCAAAGCGCCCGCGCCATCCTCTGCAATGCTGGACAAGCCAACGCCGCTACAGGTAGTCAAGGTATTAAGGATGCAGAAGAAAGCGCCGATTTGTTAGCAAAAGAGTTAAATATTTCCCCCGAATCAATTCTGTTGGCTTCCACTGGGGTAATTGGTCAACGAATTAAAATGGATGCCTTACGCAACGGTATTCCTAAACTTGTAGCATCCCTTACTGATGCAGGCTCAGATGCAGCCGCCGGGGCAATTATCACTACAGATTTGGTCACAAAATCTATTGCCTTAGAAACCACTATAGGAGATCGCCCAGTCCGCATTGGTGGTATCGCCAAAGGTTCAGGGATGATTCATCCCAACATGGCGACAATGTTGGCTTTTGTTACCTGTGATGCCGCAGTTTCCCCTCATCTTTGGCAACAGATGTTAACTAGGGCAGCCGATAGAAGCTTCAATTCCATTACAGTAGATGGAGATACCAGCACCAATGATAGTTTAATTGCCCTAGCCAATGGACAATCTCGCACCCCAGCAATTACTGAAGTAGGTGCAGAATCAGAAAAATTAGAGGCCATGCTAACAGCAGTATGCCAGCATTTAGCCAAGGCGATCACTCGTGATGGTGAAGGTGCAACTTGTCTTATAGAAGTGCAAGTTACAGGCGCGCATGATGAACAAGCAGCTAGACAAATCGCCAAAACTATTGCTGGTTCATCATTAGTGAAGTCTGCAATCTTCGGTCGTGACCCAAATTGGGGGCGCATCGCCGCCGCCGCCGGACGCGCAGGTGTTCCCTTCGAGCAGGAAAACCTGCAAATTCAGCTAGGAGATTTTTTACTCTTAGACAATGGTCAACCCCTCCCCTTTGACCGCGCCGCCGCCAGTGCGTATTTAAAACAAGCTGCTACAGGTGCTTATCTTCAACAAGATACCGTCTTAATTTCCGTCAATGTGGGTAATGGTCACGGCACTGGCAAAGCTTGGGGATGCGATTTAAGTTACGACTACGTGAAGATTAATGCTGAGTATACAACTTAGGGTTGGGGAGAAAAAAGTCATACCAATTTGAAAACAGAATGCGACAAATAAACCATCTGTAGAGACGCGATTAATCGCGTCTTCACCCAATGATGTATTGCAATCATGAATTGATCTAAAAAGTAAAAAGGTACAATATTTTTTCTTTTGACTTTTGCCTTGGATTGGGGATTGGGTAATTGTCTGTAGGATAGAAGATGAAAAGCCATTACTTACGGTGGACAGAACGCCATCGCTCATTACCAATAATGCAGATTACCCAAGGTCTTCATACAGCTATTCTCGTGACTGACTTAGAACGCTCGGAACAGTTCTATAGTCAAGTGTTGGGATTGTCCAAAATTGACCGCTTATTAAAATATACAGGTATATGGTATCAAGTCGGTAACTATCAAATTCATCTCATCGTTGCGTCAGATGTACCCACAGACAACCCCAACGAAAAATGGGGACGTAATCCCCATATTGCTTTTTCTGTCACCGATTTAGAAGCAGCCAAGCAAGAGTTAATTAACAAAAACTACCCCATTCAACCAAGCGCCTCCGGTCGTCCCGCCCTTTTCACCCAAGACCCAGATGGGAATATTATCGAATTGAGTCAGCAGTGATTGTTAACGGTCAACTGACAACTGACAATTGACAACTGACAACTGACAACTGACAACTAACTAATGAAAATTATCGCCTACACTTACACTGACCCTCTACTAGAAACCTCTCCTGTGCAGATTAATTGGGAGTGGGAGGTGGAACGGGTGTATGCGGATTTAGGACAGCGCTCAGAATTGCAGCAATTATTTACTGATTGTCAAGCTGAATCTTGTGATTATTTAATTGTGAGGCGTTTGGAAGAATTGGGGGATAATTTAGAGGAGGTAAGCGATCGCCTTAATCAGTTAGAAGCGATGAGTATAGGCATCATCGCTATAGAACAAGCCTACAATTCAGAAACTTCTCATCTGCGGGCTGATTTGCTGAGATTGTTACAGGAAATTCAACGCCAACATCGTAGTCGTCGCATTCGTCAAGGACACGCCCGTAATCGTCTGGATGCTGCACCACCTCCCGGTAAAGCACCTTATGGCTATCGCAGAGGTAAAGATAAATATATTCTCGACCGCAGTACTTCCCCAGTCGTGAAGGATTTTTTTGATAACTTTTTACTCTATAGTTCTCTGCGTGGTGCAGTTCGTTATTTAGCTAAAAAATACGGCAAGAAAATCTCAGTCACCACTGGTAAGCGTTGGTTAACTAATCCTGTTTATCGTGGGGACACCGCTTATCAAAATCGGGAAATTATCTCTGATACTCATATTCCCATTATTTCTAGAGACGAAGCTGCCCAAGTTGACCGACTTCTACGCCGCAATAGCCGCTTACCTTCCCGCAGTGCTAGCGCCCCCCGTTCTCTAGCTGGGTTGGTTGTTTGTCAGCAGTGTCAGTCACACATGACAGTTACCCGTGTCACCCAACGCCATCAAGATAAAGAGTATCTTTATTTACGTCCCATCAAGTGTCCCCAAAGCCCCAAGTGTCGGGCTATTCCTTACCAAGAGATTTTGGCACAGACAATTACCAAGGTTTGCAGTGAATTACCTTTGGCGGTAGCAGGGATGAATTTTCCCCAATTGGATAATGTTAAGAATAGTTTAAAAGCAGCGATCGCTCATCAACAAAATATACTGCAACAATTACCTAATCTGGTAGAAACTGGTATTTTAGACACAGAAACAGCCAAGTTAAGAACTTACAAACTCCGTACAGAAATTTCTACACTACAAGCAAAATTAGCAACCCTTCCTCCGGTAAATTTGCTATCTGTTGCTCAGGCAGTTTCTATACCTCAATTTTGGTTAGATTTATCAGAATCCGAGCGCAGATTTTACTTGCGAGAATTTATCCGGCAAATTGAAATTATTCGTCAAAATCAACACTGGGATTTACAAGTAATTTTTATTTTTTAGTCAGTCAACACTCAACACTCAAGAGTTTTTCTTTCCTATACCCTGACTCTAGTCACCATTTTTACCAAAAGTTTGTATCATTTTAAAATGACAGAAATTATTAAATAAATTGAAGCAAAATTTAGGGAAATTTCCCAAAAAAATTATCGCTGCTCAGAGAAAATTGAGCTAACCTGGGAATTTAGTATTTATTCAGTAAACAAGTTGTTACTGGGTGGCACATTAGAGATTCACTTTGATCTCTATGTAATCAAACCAACAAGTAAAATGATTATCATAGAATATGCAGGAAGGAAGCTTTATTTGGGGTCATCTGGAAAGACAGCACCGTGCAGTTGATAAATGGATTGATCGCTTATGGCTGGTAGTGTTGTTAATTGCAGCATTACTATTATTCAGCGTTAACTTAGGAGGATTACCCCTGCAAGATTGGGACGAGGGAACTATAGCCCAAATTGCTAGGGAAATAACACAAGAATCGGCCAATTCCATACGTTGGCTATATCCCACCCTCAGAGGGCAACCTTATCACGATACACCGCCTCTCATGCACATAGTGATTGCAGGGGCTTACCATTTAGGAGGTGTGAATGAATGGACGACACGCTTACCTGGGGCAATTTTAACTGCCTTATCAGTACCATTACTATATTGTCTTGGTAGAGAGATATTTCGTCAACGCTGGGCAGCGATTTATAGTGCCTTAATCTACTTAACAATGTTGCCAGTAGTCCGTTATGGGCGCTTGGCAATGTTAGAAGGGGCTGTGGTGAGTTTCTTGTTGGTGATGATGCTGTGTGTGTTGCGATCGCGTCGAGATTTACGTTACTGTCTCGGCATAGGTTTAAGTTTAGGATTAATTTGTCTCACCCAAGGACTATCCGGCTTTTTATTAGGTGCAGTCGTCCTTGTGTTTTTGTTTTGGGATACACCAAGACTACTTACCAGTTATTATCTATGGATAGCGATCGCCATTGGAATTTTGCCTGTAGCTGGTTGGTATAGCGCTCAACTACTACACTATGGCAATGATTTTGTCCAGAATGGCTTACTTCTTCAATCCCTACAACAAGCGGGTATAGTTAACCACAAGAATGCTCAACCATCTTGGTTTTACATAGTTGAACTCCTCAAGTGGACTTGGCCTTGGTTAATCTTCTTACCACAAACAACCAAGTTACTTTGGGAAAATCGCAATCTTAGCTGGGCAAGACTCATACTTGTATGGAGCATAGTTTATTTGCTACTCATTTCTCTCATGAGCGTGAAACTTGCTTGGTACATATTCCCCATTTACCCAAGCCTAGCCTTAGCTTTTGGCGCACAGTTAGCAGAAATAGAAAACTTACCTTTATTATCATCCTATCCCCGCGCTTGGGTCGCTGGTTTGTCAATCTTAGCCGTGGTAGCTTCAGCTGCTAGCATTCACTTTAGTTGGGGAATAGCTGCCAAAACTGACTTACAGCTAATTTTTGCCGCAGTCGCTTTGACGATGATTATGGGAGCGATTTTAGCAGAACGAGGCGACGGACAATTTCTCAAAATATTGTTTTGGGGTAGTTATATTTCCCTGCTGCTGTTGATGAAATCTAACTACTGGGTTTGGGAATTATGGCAAGCTTACCCAGTAAAACCTGTAGCGGCAATGATAGAGAAAGTAAATCCAGCTGCAAAAAAGATTTATACATCTTTTCCCTATCATCGCCCATCATTGGATTTTTATAGCGATCGCCATATTATTCCCGCCTCTGCCGAAGAACTAAAACATCATTGGCACTACGACAGACAACCATATCTACTCATCAGTTCATCAGATTTCCAACGCCTGCAATTAGACTCCGTTCAGATACTCGATAAAACTGAAGGCTGGCAATTAATTACCAAAGAAACCAATCGATTGTAAAAAAAGTGCTAAGTGATGTTAGAGTTAAGGACTTCCAGGTAAAAAAATATGCAAAATGTAGTGTGCGTCAGTGCGATAGAACCTAAATATAATCATAAATTATTCATACTGACGCACCCTACCAAACTTATTTCTCCCTGCCCTTTGCCCCCTGCTGCCCTGCCTCTTAAAAGTCCCTACTTAACCTCCTCAGTTCCTGGCAGTAATTGCTGATTATAATTTGTCTCTTGTTGAGTGATAGTCATCATCCCCAAGAAAATAGCACTTCCCACAGCTAAAGCTACCAAAGGACGCTTAAAAAGGATAAAATCTCTTATAATTCTAGCTATGGGACTACTTTGACGACGTAGAGCGGAACAGATCATGATCTGATTTAGCGTGAAGGGGTCACGAACATAATGGCCGCTTTGACAGACCACGACTCGTTCCTGACAATGCGGACAAGTAAATAAACCTATATAACTTTTGATTGGTTTTGCCTTAGCGTATCTTTGGCAAATTGGGCAAGTAACGTAATGATTATCAAAGGTGTGTGTATTCATCTACCTCGTCCGCTAGTCCATTTACTCGCTATATTAAGAATACCCATATTAAGTTCCCCAGCAATACTTAGTAGACACGCCAGTGTAGTATAAAAGTATCCTTTAACCACTCACACGGTTGTATTTCTACTAAGGACGACTTAATGGTTGCAACACGAGTATAGCTAGATTTAAGGAAATATGTCTCTTGTTTTTTGCTGATTTGTCACTCGTCTACTCAGTGCGTACATATCATACTCTTGCGTTTAAGAAAGAGGATTACCATCTGGAAAATAGGGGTCAGGGTAAATCCCATAGAAGCCAGGGGAGAGAGAATAAGAAGGATAAATGTCCAACGTCTATCATCATTCCGTCCTTAGGTTCTCTATCAAATGACCGTCTAGCTTGAAAAAGTTGTGTGAGTCAAACGTGGCTTAAGCCCATACTGAGTCCTATTAACGGTAGCGAAGCATTTAGTCCCTGCTAAGTAAAAATCTCTAAACCTGTAACCCCTCTTTCGTCTTGGATTTGTGTACGCACTACATGACAGCTACTTACACTTTGTAATTTGCCATTGTTACTTTCTGATCCATCTTTTCTCATTTAACCATTATCTCTAGAAAAATATGGTTTAGCAAAATTTTTTTTAGCTACAGATTGTAAATTTGGTAAACCAAATTTACTTGTCTGGTTGATAAATAATGACTGACAATAAGAAATAGCAAATAAAAATTTACATTTTTTCTTACATTTACCTCGCCTTTCAATGACTCTACTGCCTCCCACTGAGCTGAGGAAGGTAACAGAACCATCTGCTTTTCCTACACCTTCCGCCCAAGTCACACATCTCATTAACCGATTTCAACTTTCCCCAGAAACTATCGTGTTGTTTTTAGCCGTACTCATCGGCGGTGGCACCGGTATGGGGGTGGTAACTTTTCACTATTTGATTGAGCTGATTCACCACCTGATGCTAGAAAATCTGATGGGTGCAATAGGTGTTTGGGGCGCTTGGACATTAGCTCTTGTCCCCATTTTAGGAGGGCTAATAGTTGGATTAATGCGCTGGCGCACACAAGACTTTGGCCCTGGATTGTCCTCACTCATTGCCGCTTCTGAGGGTAGCGAAATCAAAGGACAATTGCGTCCTGTCACGAAAATGTTAGCGGCTGCCGTTTCCTTGGGGAGTGGTGCTTCTTTGGGCCCAGAGGGCCCAAGTGTGGAAATTGGCGCTAATTTCGGAATGCTGTTGTCCTTAATATTACAAGTCTCACAAGAACGTCAGCGTTTACTTTTAGGTGCTGGTGCGGCAGCTGGCTTGGCAGCCGGATTTAATGCGCCAATTGCTGGGGTATTTTTTGCCTTAGAAGTAGTCATGGGGGCTACATCTTTTGCCACTTCCGCCGTGAGTGTAGTGCTGTTGGCGGCGGTCGTAGCAGCTTTAATTGCACAAATTGGTTTAGGGGCGCAACCTGCCTTTGCTTTACCAGTTTACCAAGTCCGTAGCCCTTTGGAACTGCCTCTTTATCTGGGGTTGGGGTTGGGTGCTAGTTTGGTTTCTGTAGCTTATAAACAATCTATTAATTGGGGAAAAGCTTGTTTTGTCGGTTCGATTCCTGGGTTTCAATTTTTAGGTAAAATTCCTCAGCCAATTCACCCTATCATTGGGGGTTTCATGATCGGCATAGTAGCTTTAAAGTTCCCGCAAATTTTGGGCATCGGTTATGGCACAGTACAAGCGATGCTGCAAGATGTCAAATTTTCTCTGGATTTGTTATTGATATTATTGGTTTTAAAGTTGCTGATGACAGCCATTAGTGCGGGTAGTGGTTTTGTTGGCGGTTTGTTTGCGCCGGCGATGTTTTTAGGTGCTTCATTGGGTTCAGCTTATGCTAAGGTTCTCACCCTTATAGCGCCAGGAATTGGCGAATATATGGCAGCACCTCCGGCTTACGCAATGGTGGGTATGGCTGCTGTTTTAGCTGGAAGTGTGAGAGCACCATTAACCTCAATTTTAATGTTATTTGAACTTACCCGTGATTACCGAATTGTTTTACCTTTAATGGCGGCTGTGGGCTTAAGTGTATGGCTAGTAGAAAGGATTAAACCCAATACTAATTCTCATACTAATTTACAGCAAATTGGTCTTTCAATTCCGAAAGACCAAAAAGTAGAAATTTTGCAGCAAATTTTAGTAGAGGATGCTATGCTTGCTTGCCCAAAAAAGCTACCTGCAACTTTGGGCATTTTAGAAGCTGCTAGGGAAATGATCAGCGATCGCACACGCAGCGCTCTAGTTATTGATGACGCAGAACAACTAGTTGGGATTATCTCCCTAGAAGACCTCAACCGTACCCTTTCTCTATGGCAAAATTACCCGAATTCTGCAAGTGAAATCCAAAGTAATTTAACCAATCAAAGCATCATCGATATCTGTACAAAAGAGATCCTCTATGCTTGGCGTGATGAACCTTTGTCTGAGGCTTTAGACCGCATGGAGGTTAGAGGTTTACATCAGTTACCTGTGGTAGCACGAGATAACCATGACCATATTCTAGGGTTGCTAGATAAGGAGCAAATCGCATTAACGTGTAACTTGGCAGTCACACGCCAGACACTTTACCGTTTGGTTAGTAGTCACCAGTCATTGGTCAGTGAAAAAATCAACAACTGACAACTGACAACTGACAACTAACTATTAATTATGCTGTAGCTTCTGCGATTTCCAGGATTTCTCTTTCTTCGCCATCTACTTGTCTAAGACGGATGTGCTTTTTCCCTAAAGTGATGACAAACTCATCTCCTGGCTTGAGGTTCATCTGTTTTGTATAAGCTGAACCAATCAACAAGTTGCCATTCGATTGCACACTAATTCTATAACTAGCACTCCGTCCACCACGTCCGTTGGCATTAGGAGCGCTATCTAACTGAATGCCTTCCGCATCAATTAGGGCGTTCAAGAATTTCATCATATTGACACGCTCTATACCATTTTTGGTAACGGTATAGTAGCCACACTGTTTAGCTTTTTCTTCTTTGCTTAGGTTCTCTAGCTCTTTGACTTTTTTGAGCAGTTCTTCACCGACTAGGGGTTCTATTTTTTTCTGTTTAGGCATCAACTTAGGTCAAAAATCAGGGGTTTAAGTAGTTGAATCGATTTTATTTTAGCTGACGTTGAGCTAATAGGAACAATATCCTTTAGTTTTTATCTCAGCCTAGCCAAGTATATTACACTCATAAGCAAAATTGTTGCACAATTACCAATATTTGCAAGACAATTTAATTTTGATAATCGGGATAACTATATATAGTTAATCAATCACTGCTAAACTATATTTATTTAAGTTTTCTAAAGTCGAGTAAAAAGTTGTCTCCTTAGTCGGCTTGATTGTTAAGGAGAAAAATGATAAGTAAAACTGATCCTTAGTCATTAGTCATTGGTCATTGGCGATGAAAAAACAACTGACAACTGACAACTGACAACTAACAAAATGAAACTAACAACCAGAGGACACTATAGTGTAAAGGCTTTGCTGGACTTGAGTTTGCAACCTAGCTATGGCCCTGCATCTGTGAAAGCGATCGCTAAACGTCAAGATATCCCAGCTCCATACCTGGAAAAATTACTAATAGAAATGCGTCGTGCTGGCTTAGTCAAATCAATTCGAGGTAGCATTGGTGGCTATCAACTAGCACGAGAACCAGCAAAAATATCCATAGGACAAATTTTAGAGGCAGTTGATGAAACTATCACTAATTTACCCCGCCATACTCCGACCCCAGCACAAACAGAAGATTGGGTAACATTTAGCCTTTGGCAAAGACTCAACCAAAAACTAAAAGAGGCTTTATACAGTATTACTTTGGCAGATTTGTATTACGATGCTCGTAGCTGGCAAGCTTCTCTTGGAGAAGAAGCAAATTTTGTGGTTTAACAATCGTCAGTTGTCGGTTGACATTTGCTTTCATTCATGACCAACAACATCTATGTCTTAATCGTTGCTGTAATTTTAGATTATTTAATAGGTGATCCTTGGGGTTGGCCTCATCCGGTGCAAATTATGGGATGGGTAATTTCGTGGTTGAGCAAAATTTTTCTGCAACTGTGTCAAAAATCTCTAACACAACGCCTAGCTGGGATTGTTCTCGCAATAATTTTGATTGTTGGTAGCGGTGGGGTTGGTTGGTTAATCGTGCAAATGACGAGATGGCTAAATCCTGTTTTGGCGATCGCACTAGAAAGTATCATGTTAGCTAGTTGTTTTGCTTTAAAAAGTCTAGGCAAAGCAGCTATTGATGTTTTACGACCTTTAAAAGCAGGGGATTTAACACTAGCTCGGCGGATTTTGAGTAATTATGTTGGTCGAGATACAGACAACCTACCAGAATCAGAAATCCTCCGAGCAGTTTTAGAAACAGTTACAGAGAATGCTACAGATGGGGTGATGGCTCCATTGTTTTACGCTATTGTCGGTATCTGCATTCCCCATGTGGGGCCAGTTCCTCTGGCTTTGGCATATAAAGCCAGCAGCACCCTCGATTCGATGGTGGGTTACAAAGAAGCACCATATACATATTTAGGATGGTTCAGCGCGCGACTAGAAGATTACTTAACTTGGGTACCTTGTCGCTTGACAGTGATAACTTTAGGATTATTATCAGGGAAGCCTGGGGATGTGTGGCGAATTTGCCGCCGTGATGCAATTAATGATCCTAGTCCCAACTCAGGGTGGAGTGAATGCGCCTATGCAGCCATTTTGGGTGTGCAGATGGGGGGAACAAATTGGTATCGTGGAATAGCCAAGCAAAAACCGCTTTTAGGAGATCCCACTTCTCCCATCAACCCCCAACACATTCAAACAGCTTTGCAACTAACTAGATATAGCTTTTTGCTCTGGCTAGGTGTGGCGATCGCTATACTCCTGATACGCTAAAGGTATGCGGGAGAAGAAGTAGGGGAAGCAAAAGGAAAACTTGCTCAAACATTTTCCCCCTTTCCCCCTACCTCAACTCCTAACTTCCCCCACTCCCTATTAACTCATTCCCAGGGGTATCGTTCTATGGCTACGCCTGTCAAAGTGGTTGAAATTCTTTCCGCCGAAGACCTCCGCCGTACTTTAACGCGATTGGCATCTCAAATTGTTGAAAGAACACGGGATTTATCTCAATTAGTCCTACTAGGTATTTACACTAGGGGCGTGCCACTAGCGGAACTACTAGCACGTCAAATTGAAACCCTAGAAGGTATTAATGTCGGTGTAGGAGCTTTAGACATTACCTTCTATCGGGACGACCTTGACCAAATTGGTTTACGAACGCCAGCTAAAACCAGCATTACGCTCGACTTGACTGGAAAAACAGTTGTTTTGGTAGATGATGTCATCTTTAAAGGACGGACAATTCGTGCAGCTTTAAATGCCGTTAACGAGTACGGTAGGCCAGAAGTAATTCGTCTAGCGGTGTTGGTTGACAGGGGTCATAGGGAAGTCCCCATCCATCCAGATTTTGTTGGTAAGCAGTTACCCACAGCGAAAGAAGAAGTGGTCAAAGTTTATTTACAAGATTGGGATGGCAGAGATGCGGTGGAATTAGTTGGTTATTAAAGGTAAAAAATAATCCACGAATTGCCAGGTAGTCTACTTTACTTTTTTCTGCCATTTATCTGGAGTTAGACTCATGGGTAGTAGTTGTGTTTTATGGCTGTTGCCAGTACAACCTAGACACAACAAGACTTTTCACCCAATCCCCAATCCCCAGTTCCCAGCTATACCATCACCAATTACCGCAGATATTATTAGAAATGGCGATCGCTAGATCCATGTCTTAAGTATAAATAAATTAACCAAGCCAGGAGTCCGAAAGCTAAATTAGTTAAAAACCGGCTAATAATCAGCCAAAAAAAATCGGGTGAAAAAATCTGTGCTGGACTCAAGGGACTAATAGCTCTAGCTAAAATAAATAACCCGAAAATAGCATTACCGCCCAGCATCAGGGCAAATAATACTAAACCCCTTTGCCAGTAACGATGGAGGGAAGTATGACCAGATATTAAATGAACGGGACGCTGGGATGTAACTTGACGTAGTAATTGTTCCATACGCCAAAACATCCACACCAGTAACGGAAAGAAACCATAGCTGAGGAAACGTAGAGGTGGTGAATAACGCCAAGCACTAGAAAGTACATTGACGAGAGCGTGAAAAATCACCGAGTTAATCCCGGCTCGTACTAACAAATTTTTGTAGTGATTGAATCGCTCAGTTGCATGAAGATATTGCCCTAAGGCGTATCCCCAAGGAGCAGAAAACATCGCGTGTACTGGTGTGCCAATACTCCGGTCAAGAATGGTTGCTGTGCCATGATAAAGATAAATCCAGTTTTCTTCTGCTGTGAATCCTAACGCGGCCGCAATGGTAAAGAGAAAAATGCTACTAGATGGGAGATGATAACGACGTTGAAAATAATAGTTTGCCAATACTACAGTCAATAACTTGCAACCTTCCTCAATAGGGCCGATCGCTATCAGTTGACGTAAAGCGATACCAAAAAGCGATCGCTGTATTCTTTGCCAGTTTAATACCCAGTTGGCGACAGAATCAAAAACATATTCTAAGCCCAAGGCCAGAAAACCGGATATTGCCCCCAACAGAAATAACCACAACAGCAGAGATAAAGGCGGGGCATGGGGTACACGATAATAGTAATACCCCAAAAATACTAATGGTGGAATCACCGCCCACAGCAACAGGAATAAATCAGTCACGCACTTGAGCAATAACTGTGCGATGACGAGGGCTATTTTTAGTGATTGTCGGAGTTTGGAAACCAGCCTCTACTAAAGTCTGCTCAATATCCAAAGCGAAATATTGATCCATGTATGGTTCAGTGCTTTTGAGCAGTGTCAAAATGTAGGGCGGCATTTTCTTGTAAGCTTCTGCTTGCGGATTCATATCCATGATAGATATGTGACCACCAGGACGCAATATACGCCGCACCTCTGCGAAAATCTTTTGGGTTGCTAACTGGGGTAATTCATGGCAAATCAAGAAAAGCGAAACTAAATCAAAAGCTCTATCTGGTAATCCTGTAGACTCAGCTGTAGCATGAATCCAATTGATTTGAGCCTGACTTTGTTGGGCGCGATATTTAGCTACAGCCAAAAAATAAGGAGACAAATCCAAACCTGTAACTTGAGCATGAGGATAAGTTTCTTGTAGGGTAAATGTACTTAAACCCACGCTACAACCCAAGTCGAGGATGTCTCTCGGTTGAGGAACTCGGACTTTGAGAATGTCGTGATAACTTTGGCGCAGTTTTGCGTCACCGTCGGCTTTCCCATCCTGCCAAATTCCTGCATGGACAGTACGCGCCGCAACTTCCAGTTCAAAAGCTGCTTGCCAACTTAAATCTCCTTCATCGTAGCCGTGGAATGAAGTCAGGTAGTAATCTGGGTAGGTGATTTGCGGATTTTGTACTTGAGCTAAATCTTCTGTCCAGTCACGGGCTTGTAATGTCTTGACTTCATTGATCCAAGGTACGCCAATTCTCTGGGCCCGTTTAATCATCATTTGCCTAGCTTGGTGCTTGGCGAGGTTGGCTAGAGGCTTAATGGCCAGTATGCCATTCACCAAGCGAGAAGCTATACCGGGAGCTTTGTTTACAGCAACAGTCATAAGTCACTTTGCATTGAACAGCCTTTTTTACTTATGACATACTTGCGGGATGCAAATCTACTCAACCAAGGTAAAACTTAAAAGTTGACATCACCGCCAGATACCCGACTTCTCTAAGAAGTCGGGTATCTTAAATCGCTACTTTGCTGTACTAGGTTTGAGGGCTAACAACATCTCCACTTGACTCAGGGATTTATTGGGGCTATTAGCAGTGATACCCAAACCACGAATGGAAGTGAGAACCGCGTTAGCTTCTGGAGGGATAGGTTGCTGTGTTTGGGTTGCAAAACGATTGAATAAGGTCATCGTTCTGTCCATATCTAAATAGAAGTAACCCCCGTTAGGCTTTTGTAAAGAACCTGCAATGGCTTTAAAATTGTCGCTGTTGTCTAGGGTTTGACTCTTGGCGCTTGCCAAAGCTTCCGCAACAGGGCCGCCAACTGCTAAAAATACGGTATCTTGGTCCAACCAACCGTGGGCGAATAAAGCTCCTTGTTGGGGAATTTGCCATTCGGTAACGTCTTTACCACCAATATTTCTGGTAGTGATGTTGATTTGTTGGGTTTTAGCGAGAGTATCCAGCTTTGTCAAAGTGGCTTCTGCGGTTTTGCGATCGCTCGTATCAAATACCCACGCGCCACCAAAACCAATACTAGCTAATACACCTTGGTTCGAGGGAATTGCACCAAAAGCAAATTCTTGATCCATCCAGCCAAAAATGTCTTTATCCAGGTCGAGATTAACTAGTTTGGTCTGTGCGCGTACTTGTTCGAGCGCTTGCTTAAATTCTGGATAATCTTTCGATTGTTCAACAACTGTTGACCACCCTTTACTAATCCCTTGTCCACTGATGAGGGCAAAAGTCTCAGCCGGAAATTGGCCTAATATTTTCGATTCAGAGTTTTCATATTGGAATTTATTCAGTTGGGGATCTAAATTAGCGATCGCTTTTAATCGTAACCCTGCATCATCCACCCCCACACCCGCAGCCATCGATTTTACTTGATCTAGTTGTTTCAAGGTTTGGGGATTTACCTGATTTCCTTGGGGACTTGCGGCTATCAGTTGTCTCACCATTCCCGGATAATCAGGAATGTAGACTTGAGCCAGGGAATTTTTTACATCCACACCCTTGCTGAGAATACTATTAGCTCCTTCTTTAGCCGCAAAGGATGGTTGACCTTTATAGGTATCTATAGCTTTTTCTACAATTGGTCTTTCTGGAGAAAACACTAAGTAGCTATTATTCAAAACAGCACTATATGTTGACGCTCCAGTCTCAGCCTGAGTTTGTGTAATTTTTTCACCTTTATAGTCAGTTTCCTGGGATTTGACCCCTTTTTGGGATTTTAATTTATTAGCAAAATTTAACGCGCTCAGTTTATCTTTAATCCCAACTACCATTAAAATCTGTGGTTCCTGGCGTAGAGCGATCGGTGGATTTGCTCCAGGTGCAGGTTCATTAAATTGAGCAGGTTTCGCTGCATTGGGAGGTAACACAGCCAGCATCACCCCACCAACCCAAGGTTTGATATCTTTTTCGTAGGAAATGTTGCCATCCTTCGACATTTCTTTATTAAAATCTTCCAACCCCTTAGCGACTAACTTTTGTGCTTCAGGTGTGCCGAATTGTTGTAACTTTTCCCAGGCTTGTGGATCAGTGGTAATGTAGGTAGCCATTAATGCTGTCGAAGGCACTAGTTTAGCGCTACCTAAAGCACCAGAACTATCCCCAGAAGGCCCTTTAAGATACATATAGGCAGCTACACTTCCCGCTACGACTACAGCTGCGCCAACAACAGGAATTAGAAGTTTTGATTTAGTTTCTGGCATTGTTTAATCCTCTTTCGCTTAAATAGTCACTAAGGGTACTGTAGACCTTCCGGAATTGTTCCCAATTCATCAGCATTTTTTAGAATTTATGTGTAAAAATTAGCAATTTGCTAACAATAAGTAATTAAAGTGTCCAAAAAGTACTTCAAAAGTATCAAGCTCGAATCCGTAAATGATACAAAAAGAACCTAAGGAGGAAAGAATAACATTTTGGGCGTTGCCAAGTTACCCCGCAAATATACAACGGTAAAAAAGGAACTAAAGGCCGTTTATGAAGTTAAGATGAGATTAACCATAAATAATCACAGGTATTTAAGTATCGATCGCCTTTATAAACTTATGTAACGGTTTTTGTAACTCTCCCCCGATAGTTGGTTGCTGTGCCATACTAGAAAGTGAGAGTTAATTCGGCGACCGCGTTTGTTTTTAGTATTGACGGGCTTTTCCTTTTGGTATTTACAGACTTTTCTCCGAAACCTAAATCTCTACGTACCTATGATTTCGGAGACAATCTATGTCAGTTTATGTAGGCAATCTTTCTTACGACGTTACAGAAGATAGTTTGAATGCGGTTTTTGCAGAATATGGTTCTGTAAAACGTGTTCAGCTACCTACTGATCGTGAAACAGGCCGGATGCGCGGCTTTGGTTTTGTGGAAATGGGTTCAGATGCTGAAGAAACAGCAGCCATTGAAGCACTTGATGGTGCTGAGTGGATGGGACGTGACCTCAAAGTGAACAAGGCTAAACCAAAAGAAGATAGAGGTTCTTTTGGTGGTGGTAATCGTGGTGGCTATGGTGGCGGCGGTGGACGCAATCGCTACTAAGCTTGATTGATGTGATGCTTGAAGCTTAACACATTGATTTAGCACATTCATTGCAATTAATAATGGCTCAGGCAGAAATGCTTGAGCTTTCTTATTGGGAATTTTGAATTAATTTAAGCTTCCTTTTCTAAAATATACTTAGCTTTTAAAAGTTCTTGCCGATGTTCTTCACTAACTGTAGGATACTTAAGATTCAGCTGCTTTAACTTAGCACAGATAATATCAGCCACTACAAGACGTGTAAACCATTTGCGATCGGCTGGGACGATATACCAAGGGGCCCAGTCAGTACTCGTATGCTGAAAAACCTCTTCATAAGCCTGCATATAATCATCCCAGAAGGCCCTTTCCCGCACATCATTTACAGAAAACTTCCAATTCTTTTCTGGATATTTAATTCGTTCTAAAAACCGCCTTTTTTGCTCAGATTTGGAAACATTCAAAAAGAATTTAAGAATGATCACTCCATTATTGACTAAATATTTTTCAAAATTATTAATTTCCTCAAAACGCTGTTTCCATATCTGATTCTCTTTGTGATTATGAGGAAGTTGTTGCTTGTTCAGAATTTCTGGATGTACCCGAACTACTAGTAATTCCTCATAATAAGAACGGTTGAATATGCCAATTCGTCCCCGTTCTGGTAGCGATTTCGATGAACGCCACAGATAATCATGATCTAATTCTTCATCACTAGGAGCTTTAAAACTAAATACCTGAAACCCCTGGGGATTCACACCAGACATTACGTGTTTAATTGTACTATCTTTACCAGCTGCATCCATTGCTTGAAAGATAATCAACACAGCATAGGTATTTTGAGCATAGAGAATATCTTGATACTGAGCTAATTGTTGAATATTTGCCTGTAATTTTTGGGCTGCTTCAGCTTTTTCGTGATATCCGTCTTGATAAGCAGGATCATAATCCTTTCGCAGAGAAATTTTTGACCCTGGGGTGACAATAAAAGCATCCTGATTCATCAAAATCAAGTTACCAATCTAAATTATCTTTGTTATGTAATATCAAAGACAGCAATTACTCTGATACTTTTCTTATTTCTTAACTTTTTGTCCTTCATGGTGAGGACGCATTGCTTCTCGACCTAGAAGAAACATCCCCGCTATACCCAAGCTGACAAACCAAATGTATTGATACCAGTATTGCCGAATCTGCTCAACAGTGTTTAGTTCTGGGTGCAAAGTATTCAAATAAAGTACCAGTACTAGTACTATCAACGCACCAAAACCTACGAAACTTAACCCAATAAAAATCCTGGCAGGTCGCAATTCAAAATCGCTAATTTCTTCTAAATCAATTTCTGCCAGTTCCTTTAAAGATTCGTCTGCAACTGTAGATGCTACTTGCAAACCATTACCCAGTTTTGGAGGTAATAGTGGAGCCAGGGTAGCAACAGTAGGGCGACGCAGTAAAGCCTCTGTACTGCACAAAATTTCTAATGGCTTACGAATTGTATCCGATCGCGCAAATTCTACATTATCAGGAGTTGGGGCGGTGGCTTTGTTTTCAAAATCCATATCACGCCTAAACAAGTAACAGGATTATCAATAGCCTAACTAATTAACTAGGTTGAATGCAAATGTTTATTCCGTCCATTACCCTATGTGGATATTCTCATGCGGCGCTTAGTTTTATGAAGACTTTTCTGGAATATCTCAGGCTTATTTAGTAGTCATTGTTGCAAATTTTAGCGATCGCCACCTATTTCCAAGGTTAGCGCTAGGATGGCTATGTATTTTTAAACGGTATAAATATGGCGCAAACTTTTTACGTAAATCCAGCTACAGGCAATGATGCAAATCCTGGTAGCCAAACAGCTCCACTCAAGACGATTACCCAAGCCCTCAAAGTTGCCTCTCCTGATACAACTATTCAACTGGCAAACGGTAGTTACAATGCTGCAAGTGGTGAAGTTTTTCCTCTCACAATCCCCTCTAGCGTCAAAGTGGTAGGTAACGAAACCAGCAAAGGCAGCAATATTTTAATAGAAGGTAGTGGAAACTACCTCAGCCGTACTTTTGCGGGACAAAATGTCACTTTTGTACTTCTGAACAACGCCGAACTGCGAGGCGTAACTGTCACAAATCCGGCTAGTCGTGGCAGTGGTGCTTGGATAGAATCAACTACACCTACCGTTGCTAATTCCACCTTCATCAACTGCAAACGTGAGGGAGTGTTTGCTACAGGTGATGCCAACCCAGTAATTATTGGTAATGTATTTACAGAGAATGCCGCTAATGGAATAGCGATCGCTAAAAACTCCAAAGGACAAATTCAAGGTAATATCTGCTTTAAAACTGGCTTTGGCATCGCAGTCAGCGATACCGCATCACCCACGCTGATAGATAACAAGATTTACGAAAATCGTTCAGGGATAGTGGTTTCTGGTACTTCCCGTCCCATATTGCGTAATAATCTCGTTGAAAATAATACTGATGATGGTTTGACAGTCATTGGTAATGCCATACCGGATATTGGTAATACCAGTAACCCTGGAGGTAATATCCTACGCAATAACGCCAAATTTGATTTGCAAAATGCTAGTTCCAATAAGTTGATTTCTACAGGTAATCAAATAGACACAACTAAAGTCTCAGGCAATGTAGAGTTCATAGTCAGTCAGGTTCCAACACCAACACCAACCCCGACACCAACCCCGACACCAACACCAACCCCGACACCAACACCAACCCCGACACCAACACCAACTCCAATCCCAACCCCAACCCCAACACCAACCCCGACACCAATCCCAACACCAACCCCAACTCCAACACCAACCCCGACACCAACCCCAACCCCGACACCAACCCCAACTCCAACCCCAACTCCAATCCCAACTCCAACACCCAAACCTATAAATTTAAAAGATATTGGTAATCATTGGGCAGCACCATTTATTCGAGAGTTAGTACAACAAGGTATAGTGAGTGGTTTTCCTGATGGCACGTTTAAACCAGATGCGACAATGACAAGGGCGCAATATGCAGCCTTGTTAGTCAAAGCCTTCAACCCATCACCAAATCGGGCTGTAATTAGATTTAAAGATGTAGCAGATAACTTCTGGGCATTTAAAGTAATCCAGCAGGCCTATCAAGGTCTATTTCTTGCTGGTTTTCCTGATAACACCTTCCGTCCCAACGACAACATTCAACGAGTACAAGTGGTAGTCTCATTAGTAAATGGACTAGGACTTGGCTTATCTAATAACGTTGCAAATACCATCAGAGCATTTGATGATCAAGCTAAAATTCCTGACTATGCCAAAGACGAAGTAGCAAAAGCTATAGAAAAAGGCATAATTGTTAATTACCCAAACATCAAACAACTCAACCCCACCCGCGACGCTACACGCGCAGAGGTAGTGGCGATAGTTTATCAGGCTTTAGTGGATGCTGATCGTGTAGCGGCGATTAACTCGCCTTATATCGTAAATGGTTAGTTTGTAAGTTGATTTCTAAGGTTGGGCTTCTCAGCTTGTTTTTATCTAGTCAGAATCCCAACCCTTCTTATCGAAATTGGAATTATGGCGATCGCCCCAATAATTATTCAATCTTCATACTCAAGTCCAACCACTTTGACTGAGTAATCGGCGCACTACTAGAAATATAATCAACACCAGTCTCAGCCACAGCGCGAATAGTTTCCAAGGTTACATTCCCAGAAGCCTCAATTTTCACACCATTATCCTGCTGACGAATCAACTGCACCGCCTGACGCATCAAATCCACAGGCATATTGTCCAGCATAATAATGTCAGCTTTATATTCCAAAGCCTCTTTTACCTGCTCAATAGTTTCCGTCTCTACTTCTATGGTTAACGTATAAGGAATCTGAGCGCGGATACGGGTAATAGCTTCACCAATTCCTCCAGCCGCCGCAATATGGTTGTCTTTAATCATCACCGCATCATCCAAACCCATCCGATGATTAGTCGCCCCACCCACAGCAGTCGCGTACTTTTCTAAAAGTCTTAGTCCCGGTGTAGTTTTGCGCGTATCGACTAAGCGGGCAGGTAAATCTGCAATTTTTTCTACATATGTATTGGTTAGCGTTGCAATGCCACTCAATCCCATAGCCAAGTTAAGAGCCACCCGTTCCCCCATCAACAAGGCATCCAGCGAACCATGAATTTCTGCCACAACCTGTCCCGGTTTACAGAACGCACCTTCATCAATAGTAGTTACAAAGCTAACTTTTTCATTTAAAAGCTGAAATACTCTTGCTGCAACTGGTAAGCCAGCTATTACCCCTGGTGCTTTCGCTATCCACTTCGCTGATCCTAAAGTAACATCTGCGGCTAACAGACCATTCGTAGTGCGATCGCCCCTACCAACATCCTCCAACAACCACCCACGCAATAACGGATCTAACACCAGCCAAGGCGGCAAAACACCAGCTTTACTCACGACTCTATTACTTTACTAACAACTTTCAGGAATACTATAGCCTAAAATCCCCACCCCATAAGCTTTGTAGCGACAGCAAATAAAAGGCGAAAAAATTTTCGAGAAAAGAGTTGACAAGGGAGAGTAGGTTGGATATATTGGATAAGTGCCTGAGAGAGGGGCGCGACGAAGCGCCGCTCGGAGGGTGTCCGAACCTTGAAAATATTATAGTTTGAAAGCTAGTATACGACAATAGCCTGCGTCAAGAAAATAAAAAACACCAGGCTGAGGTGGATAAAGAGCAGTCAAAATGAGCTAAAAACAAACGATTCAAAACGGAGAGTTTGATCCTGGCTCAGGATGAACGCTGGCGGTATGCTTAACACATGCAAGTCGAACGGAATCTTCGGATTTAGTGGCGGACGGGTGAGTAACGCGTGAGAATCTAGCTCTAGGTCGGGGACAACCACTGGAAACGGTGGCTAATACCGGATGTGCCGAAAGGTGAAAGATTTATTGCCTAGAGATGAGCTCGCGTCTGATTAGCTAGTTGGTGTGGTAAGAGCGCACCAAGGCGACGATCAGTAGCTGGTCTGAGAGGATGATCAGCCACACTGGGACTGAGACACGGCCCAGACTCCTACGGGAGGCAGCAGTGGGGAATTTTCCGCAATGGGCGAAAGCCTGACGGAGCAATACCGCGTGAGGGAGGAAGGCTCTTGGGTTGTAAACCTCTTTTCTCAGGGAATAAGAAAGTGAAGGTACCTGAGGAATAAGCATCGGCTAACTCCGTGCCAGCAGCCGCGGTAATACGGAGGATGCAAGCGTTATCCGGAATGATTGGGCGTAAAGCGTCCGCAGGTGGCACTGTAAGTCTGCTGTTAAAGAGCAAGGCTCAACCTTGTAAAGGCAGTGGAAACTACAGAGCTAGAGTACGTTCGGGGCAGAGGGAATTCCTGGTGTAGCGGTGAAATGCGTAGAGATCAGGAAGAACACCGGTGGCGAAAGCGCTCTGCTAGGCCGTAACTGACACTGAGGGACGAAAGCTAGGGGAGCGAATGGGATTAGATACCCCAGTAGTCCTAGCCGTAAACGATGGATACTAGGCGTGGCTTGTATCGACCCGAGCCGTGCCGGAGCCAACGCGTTAAGTATCCCGCCTGGGGAGTACGCACGCAAGTGTGAAACTCAAAGGAATTGACGGGGGCCCGCACAAGCGGTGGAGTATGTGGTTTAATTCGATGCAACGCGAAGAACCTTACCAAGACTTGACATGTCGCGAATCTTCTTGAAAGGGAAGAGTGCCTTAGGGAGCGCGAACACAGGTGGTGCATGGCTGTCGTCAGCTCGTGTCGTGAGATGTTGGGTTAAGTCCCGCAACGAGCGCAACCCTCGTTTTTAGTTGCCAGCATTAAGTTGGGCACTCTAGAGAGACTGCCGGTGACAAACCGGAGGAAGGTGGGGATGACGTCAAGTCAGCATGCCCCTTACGTCTTGGGCTACACACGTACTACAATGCTACGGACAGAGGGCAGCAAGCTAGCGATAGCAAGCAAATCCCGTAAACCGTAGCTCAGTTCAGATCGCAGGCTGCAACTCGCCTGCGTGAAGGAGGAATCGCTAGTAATTGCAGGTCAGCATACTGCAGTGAATTCGTTCCCGGGCCTTGTACACACCGCCCGTCACACCATGGAAGCTGGCAACGCCCGAAGTCATTACTCCAACCATTCGTGGGGGAGGATGCCTAAGGCAGTGCTGGTGACTGGGGTGAAGTCGTAACAAGGTAGCCGTACCGGAAGGTGTGGCTGGATCACCTCCTTTTAGGGAGACCTACCCAACTGAGAATCGAAAGCACAGAGCAAATAGATGAACAGATGGTCTACTCTAGGTCGGTCGCAGATAGTGTCGAAGCTTTCAAACTATGATTTGGTTCGATAATGGGCTATTAGCTCAGGTGGTTAGAGCGCACCCCTGATAAGGGTGAGGTCCCTGGTTCGAGTCCAGGATGGCCCACCTGAAGCAAGTCAAAAGTCAAAAGTCAAAAGCAATAAACTAATTAATTTTGAATTTTGAATTTTGAATTGTGTTGGGGGGGTTTAGCTCAGTTGGTAGAGCGCCTGCTTTGCAAGCAGGATGTCAGCGGTTCGAGTCCGCTAACCTCCACATGAAAAAGCGAAAAGCCAGAAAGGAAGAATTCAGCAACTAACGGAAGTTAGACTGCTGGGTAAAACCTAGCCAGAACCTTGAAAACTGCATAAAAACGCGATTAGATTAGCAGGCAGACACAGACAAACTGTGAATGCAGGATAAGCCAATGAAAAAGTGGTCAAGCTAATAAGGGCTAATGGTGGATACCTAGGCACACAGAGGCGAAGAAGGACGTGGTTACCGACGAAATACTCCGGGGAGTTGGAAGCAAACTATGAGCCGGAGATGTCCGAATGGGGCAACCCTAAATACTACCTGTTGAATATATAGACAGGAAAGAGCCAACCCAGCGAACTGAAACATCTTAGTAGCTGGAGGAAGAGAAATCAAAAGAGATTCCCTGAGTAGTGGTGAGCGAAAGGGGAAGAGCCTAAACCAGTTGGTTTACTGACTGGGGTAGTGGGACAGCGATATCGAATCTAGAGATTAGACGAAGCAGCTAAATACTGCACCAGAGAAAGTGAAAGTCTTGTAGTCGAAAATTGAAGGATAGTAGCTGAATCCCGAGTAGCATGGGGCACGAGGAATCCCATGTGAATCAGCGAGGACCATCTCGTAAGGCTAAATACTACTGTGTGACCGATAGTGAACCAGTACCGCGAGGGAAAGGTGAAAAGAACCCCGCAAGGGGAGTGAAATAGAACATGAAACCATTAGCTTACAAGCAGTGGGAGTCCGATTAAACGGATGACCGCGTGCCTGTTGAAGAATGAGCCGGCGACTTATAGGCACTGGTAGGTTAAGACGAGAATGTCGGAGCCAAAGGGAAACCGAGTCTGAAAAGGGCGATAATCAGTGTTTATAGACCCGAACCCTGGTGATCTAACCATGGCCAGGATGAAGCTTGGGTAACACCAAGTGGAGGTCCGAACCGACCGATGTTGAAAAATCGGCGGATGAGTTGTGGTTAGGGGTGAAATGCCAATCGAACCAGGAGCTAGCTGGTTCTCCCCGAAATGTGTTGAGGCGCAGCGGTAATGATTATAGTCGGGGGGTAAAGCACTGTTTCGGTGCGGGCTGGGAGACCGGTACCAAATCGAGACAAACTCAGAATACCCGATGGACACATTGCCAGTGAGACGGTGGGGGATAAGCTTCATCGTCAAGAGGGAAACAGCCCAGACCACCAGCTAAGGTCCCCAAATCATCGCTAAGTGATAAAGGAGGTGAGATTGCCTAGACAACTAGGAGGTTTGCCTAGAAGCAGCCACCCTTGAAAGAGTGCGTAATAGCTCACTAGTCAAGCGATCTTGCGCCGAAAATGAACGGGGCTAAGCGATGTACCGAAGCTGTGGGATTAACTAAACATTAATCGGTAGGGGAGCGTTCCGTAGTAGGAAGAAGCAGTAGCGGCAAGCAGCTGTGGACGAGACGGAAGTGAGAATGTCGGCTTGAGTAGCGCAAACATTGGTGAGAATCCAATGCCCCGAAACCCTAAGGGTTCCAGAGCCAGGTTCGTCCACTCTGGGTTAGTCGGGACCTAAGGCGAG